>NZ_CP168509.1:4800000-6150204 GCF_059491535.1 Roseateles sp. Mitsp63
GTGACCGAAGAAGCGCGGGAGGAAGCGCTTCTTCGCCCATCGACCGTTGCCATCCATGACGATGGCCACATGGCGGGGCACTCCCGCCTTGCTGTCGGCGCTCACAGGGACGCGACGCTCAAACGGCCATGATCTCGGCTTCCTTGGCCGAGAGCAGCTTGTCGATCTCGGTGACGACCTTGTCGGTCAGCTTCTGGACCTCGTCCTGGCTGCGGCGCTCGTCGTCCTCGGTGATGGCCTTGTCCTTGGCCATCTTCTTCGCCTGTTCGTTGGCATCGCGGCGCAGGTTGCGCACCGCCACCTTCGCGTCCTCGGCGGCCCCCTTGGCGACCTTGACCAGGTCACGGCGGCGCTCTTCCGACAGCGGCGGCATCGGCACGCGGATCAGGTCCCCCTGCGACGACGGGTTCAGGCCCAGGTCCGACTCGCGGATGGCCTTCTCGATCTTCTGGCCCATGCCCTTTTCCCAGGGCTGCACGCTGACCGTGCGGGCGTCCAGCAGCGTGACGTTGGCCACCTGCGAGATCGGCACCATCGAGCCGTAGTAGTCCACGTGCACCTGGTCCAGCAGGCCCGGGTGGGCGCGGCCGGTGCGGATCTTCTGCAGTTCGTTCTTGAACGCCTCGATGGACTTGGCCATCTTGGCTTCCACGTTCTTCTTGATGTCGGCAGTGCTCATGTTCTTTTCCTCGATCAATGGGTCGGCGCCGTCTTCAACGCGCGAGCCCGCTCAGACGTGCACCAGGGTGCCTTCGTCCTCGCCCATGACGACGCGCTTGAGCGCGCCCGGCTTGAAAATCGAGAACACCTTGATGGGGAGCTTCTGGTCGCGGCACAGCGCGAAGGCGGTCGCGTCCAGGACTTGCAGGTTCTTGCTGATGGCCTCGTCGAAGCTGATGCGCGCGTAGCGCGTCGCCGTCGGGTCCTTCTTCGGGTCGGCCGTGTAGACGCCGTCGACCTTGGTCGCCTTGAGCATGATCTCGGCGCCCACTTCCGCGCCGCGCAGCGCGGCGGCCGTGTCGGTCGTGAAGAAGGGGTTGCCGGTGCCGGCGGCGAAGACGACGACCTTGCCTTCCTCCAGATACTGCAGCGCCTTGGGGCGCACGTAGGGTTCGACGACCTGTTCGATCGCGATCGCCGACATGACGCGGGCGGTCATGCCTTCCTGGCGCATCGTGTCGGCCAGGGCCAGCGAGTTCATCACCGTCGCCAGCATGCCCATGTAGTCGGCGGTCGCCCGGTCCATGCCGACGGAGCCGCCCGCCACGCCGCGGAAGATGTTGCCGCCGCCGATGACGACCGCGACCTCGACGCCGAGCTGCGTCACTTCCTGGATCTCCTGGACCATGCGAACGATCGTCGCGCGGTTGATGCCGTAGGAGTCGTCGCCCATCAGGGCTTCGCCGGAAAGCTTGAGCAGGATGCGTTTGTGGGCGGGCATTGTTACCTCGTCGATACAGCCGATGGAGAGAGTGTCTGACCTGCGCCGGCAAGCGCAAGCGCACAAGTGTAAAGGGCGCCAGAGGCGCCCTTTTTGAGTCGCGAGCCTTACTGCTGCTTGCTCGCGGCGGCCACCTGGGCAGCCACTTCGGCAGCGAAGTCGTCGACCTTCTTCTCGATGCCTTCGCCCACCACGTACAGGGTGAACGACTTCACCGTCGTGGCCTTGTCCTTGAGCATGCCGGCGACGGTCTGCTTGCCGTCGGCGGCCTTCACGAAGACCTGGTCCAGCAGCGAGACTTCCTTCAGGAACTTCTGCACCGAGCCCTCGACCATCTTGGCGACGATCTCGGCCGGCTTGCCGGACTCGGCGGCCTTCTCGGTGGCGATCTTGCGTTCCTTCTCGACCAGCTCGGCCGGGACTTCGGCGGAGGACAGCGCGGCCGGCTTCATCGCGGCGACGTGCATCGCGACGTCCTTGGCGGCGACTTCGTCACCGTCGAACTCGACCATCACGCCGATGCGGGTGCCGTGCAGGTAGGAGGCCAGCTTGGCGCCTTCGTAGCGCTTGAAGCGGCGGATCGTCATGTTCTCGCCGATCTTGCCGATCAGGCCCTTGCGCACGTCCTCGACCGTCGGGCCGAAGCCTTCCTGCGACAGCGGCAGGGCGGACAGGGCGGCGATGTCGGCGGGGTTGGACTCGGCGATCATGCCGGCCAGCGCGTTGACGAAGGCCAGGAAGGCGTCGTTCTTGGAGACGAAGTCGGTTTCGCAGTTGACTTCGACCAGCGCGCCGGCGTTGCCCTTCACGGCCGCGGCGACGATGCCTTCGGCGGTGATGCGCGAGGCGGCCTTGCCGGCCTTGTTGCCCAGCTTGACGCGCAGGATCTCTTCAGCGCGGACCAGGTCGCCCTCGGCTTCGGTCAGCGCCTTCTTGCACTC
Source organism: Roseateles sp. Mitsp63 (assembly GCF_059491535.1). Taxonomy (NCBI): domain Bacteria; kingdom Pseudomonadati; phylum Pseudomonadota; class Betaproteobacteria; order Burkholderiales; family Sphaerotilaceae; genus Roseateles; species Roseateles sp. Mitsp63. The sequence continues at coordinate 4,802,383 of NZ_CP168509.1, forward strand.
CATCATGGGAGCATCGGTGCGGGCGCGCAGCTCGGCGACCATGCTTGCGGTAATTGCTGCCATTTCAATCTCCGTGTGTCGCGGCGCCGGAACGACCCGGCACCGCTGAAATCTGAATCTGGTTGGACGAAGGGGGCTGAATCAGCCCCCTTGTCGTCGCCCGTGGCGGGCCAGGGCCTGGATCAGGCGCCTTCGTTCACTTCCACGAACTCGTCGCCTTCGGCGGCGACGGCGGCCACGACGTCATTGGACGCGTTGGCGCGGCCTTCCAGGACGGCGTCGGCGACCGCCTTGGCATACAGCGCCACGGCCTTGGCCGAGTCGTCGTTGCCCGGGATCACGTAGTCGATGCCTTCGGGGCTGTGGTTGGTGTCGACCACGCCGATGACCGGAATGCCCAGCTTCTTGGCTTCGGCGACGGCGATCTTGTGGTAGCCCACGTCGATGACGAACAGCGCGTCAGGCAGCGCGGCCATGTCCTGGATGCCGCCGATGTTCTTTTCCAGCTTGGTGATATCGCGCTGGAACATCAGGGCTTCCTTCTTGATCGACGGCTGGGTGCCGGCGTCGACCTGGGTCTGCATGTCCTTGAGCTTCTTCAGCGAGGTCTTGACCGTCTTGAAGTTGGTCAGCGTGCCGCCCAGCCAGCGCTGGTTGACGCTCGGGACGCCGGCGCGCTCGGCTTCGGCGGCGACGATGTCGCGGGCCTGGCGCTTGGTGCCGACCATCAGGATCGTGCCGCGCTTGGAGGCCAGCTGGCGCACGAACTTCAGGGCTTCCTCGAACGCCGGCAGCGTCTTCTCGAGGTTGATGATGTGGATCTTGTTGCGATGGCCGTAGATATACGGGGCCATCTTGGGATTCCAGAAGCGGGTTTGGTGGCCGAAATGGACGCCGGCTTCCAGCATCTCACGCATCGTGACGGACATAAGTACTCCGAAGGTTGGTTCTAGAATCCGGCACGAATTGCGACGTCTGATTGAACGTTGCAACACCTTGATTCGCCGGATCCGCGAATTTGCGACGTGCGACGGGCTTGAAACCACTGTCTGCACTCCGCGTTCCCACCGGACTCCAACCCCCTTGGCTGGCGTATCCGGGAAAAACCCGACGAGTATAACCCGTTTCTGCATGTCGATCGACCTGACCGAGGCACTGGCCGCTCTGCGCGATGGCCGCACCGATGCGCGCACCCTGCTGGACGAGAGCCTCGCGCGAGCCGCGTCGCCGGCTTGCGGCCAGGTTTTCCTGCGCCGCTTCGATGTCGAGGCGGGCGCCGCCGCCCAGGCCTGCGACGCCGCCGCGGCTCGCGGCGAGCCACGCCCGGCGCTGGGCGGACTGGCGGTCTCGGTGAAGGATCTGTTCGATGTCGCCGGCCATCCGACGACCGCCGCCTCCGCCGCGATGAGCGACGCGCCCGCCGCCGCGCGGGACGCCCCCGCCGTCGCGCGGCTGCGGGCCGCGGGCGCCGCGTTGATCGGTCACACCCACCTGAGCGAGTTCGCGTTCTCCGGCGTCGGCATCAATCCCCACCACGGAACGCCCCGGAATCCGGTGACACACGCCGTCGATGGGCTCGACCGCATCCCCGGCGGATCCACGTCAGGGGGCGCCGTCAGTGTCTCGACGGGTGCCGCGTGGGCCGCGCTCGGGTCCGACACCGGCGGATCGCTGCGCATCCCGGCCGCGCTCCAGGGCCTGGTCGGATTCAAGAGCACGGCGAGGCTCGTGCCGCTCGAAGGCTGCGTGCCGCTGTCCCCCTCGCTGGACACCGCCGGCGCGATCACGCGCTCGGTGCGCGACGCCGCATTGCTGCATGGCGTGCTCAGCGGCGCTCGCGTCGATCTCGATGATCGGCCGCTGCCGGCCTGGCGGCTCGCGATCACGCCCACCTTCATGCAGGACGAGCTCGAGCCCGCGGTCGCCGCGGCCTTCGAGCGCGCCATCGCGGCGCTGCGCGCCGCCGGCGCCCGCATCGAGGAGCGCGCGCTGCCCGCCCTGCCCCGTGTGGCGGAACTGCAAACGCAGGGCGGCATCACCGCGGCCGAGGCCTGGGCATGGCACCATGCGCGCCTCGCCGAACGCGGCGACCGCTATGACCCGCGCGTCGCGCAGCGCATCCGCCGCGGCGCGGCGATCACGCCGCCCGCCTACCAGGCGCTGCTGGACGCCCGCCAGCGCTGGATCCACGACATGAGCGCCTCGATGCGGGACATCGACGCCTTCCTGAGCCCCACCGTTCCCCTGCAAGCCCCGGAGATCGCCCCCTTGCTGCACAGCGACGACCTGTTCTTTGCCACCAACGCGCGCCTGCTGCGCAACACCGCCGTCGTGAACCTGCTCGACGGCTGCGCGATCTCCCTCCCCTGCGAGCATCCCGGCGAGCTGCCGGTCGGCCTGATGCTGTGGGCGCCGGCGCTGCGCGACGGCGCGGTGCTGGGCGCCGCCTCCCGCGTGGAAGCCGCGCTGGCCGCGGCGCACCCGGCGGGAGCGCGCTGACATGCGGATCGCGATCATCGGAGCCGGCCTGGCCGGCGTCACCAGCGCGTATGAACTGGCGCTGCAGGGTCACGAGGTCCACGTCTTCGAGCGCGACACCAGCGTCGCCACCGGCGCGAGCTTCGCGCCGCCAGGGCTGATCGCGCCGGGCCTGATGGCTGCGCGGCCGGAACTGCCGCTGGCCTGGCGCGGCAAGCCGGGCCAGATGGGCTGGAAGTTCGCGCACTGGCGCGCCGGCCGCGCGCGCGGCGCGGCGGCGATGCCCGAGGCGCTGCATGCCCTGGCCTTGCGCGGCCAGGCGGTGATGGCCGTATGGCGGCGCGAACTGAAGATGGAGGTCGAACGCGAGGCCGGCGTGCTGCTGCTGTGGCGCACCGCCAAGGACTACAAGTCCGCCGCGCCGCTGCTGGCGCGGCTCCAGGCCCGCCAGGTGCCGCATCGCGAGCTCGACGCCGACGGCTGCCGTGCCCACGAGCCCGGCCTCAACCCGGAAACGGCGCTGCATGGCGGCATCCTGCTGTCGCAGGACGAGGTGGCCAACGCGCGCCAGTTCAGCCAGGCGCTGAAGCTGGAGGCGCAGCGCCTGGGCGTGCGCTGGAACTTCAACACCGACGTGCTGCGCATCGAGCCCGGCAGCCAGCCCGCCGTCCACGTCGCGGCCCGGGAGCCGCTGCGCGTCGACGCCGTGCTGGTCTGCGCCGGCAAGGGCGCGGCGCCGCTGCTCGCGGCGCAGGGTTTGAAGCTGCCCTGGGGCAGGGTGCACACGCACACGCTCACGGCGCCGCTGCGGCAGCTCGAGGCGCATCCGGATCTCGGTCCGCGCGCGAGCGTCCTGGACATGAGCCTGGGCGTCAGCCTCACCCGGCTCGGCCAGCGCGTGCGCGTCGGCGGCGCCAACGAGCTCGGCGGCTCCTCGGCCCAGCCCGACGGCCAATCGATGGGAGCGCTCCATCAGGCCGCGCACGACTGGTTCCCCGGCGCGCTGCTCGCGGCCGGCCAGCAGCGCTGGAAGGCCTCGCGGCTGATGCTGCCCGATGAGCTGCCGCTGATCGGCGAGTCCGGCCTGCCCGGCGTGTGGCTCAACATCGGCCATGGGGAGCATGGCTGGACCATGGCCGGCGCCGCCGCGCAGCTGCTCTCCGCGCGGCTGGCGAAGAAGGATCCCGGCATCGACGCCGCGTTGCTGGAGCCTGGCCGGCTCAAGTGAAGGGACGAAGGGACGCCGCGGGAAGGCCGGGATAGAGTCGGCGCCATGCTGCCGGTGCTCCCCACTTCCCACGATTGGTCCCTGCATGACGCGCCCTCGAGCCGGCGCATCGAGGCCGCTGCGCTGTCGCTGCATCCACCGCGCACGCTGATCGAGCGCGCGGGGCTCGCGGTGGCCCGCCTGGCATTGGCGATCAAGCCTTTCGGCAGCCACGCGGTCGTCTTCGCGGGGCCCGGCAACAACGGCGGCGACGGGCTCATCGCGGCACGGCATCTCGCGGCGCTGGGATGGACCGTCGAGGTCATCCTCACCGGACCCGAACCCAGGACGGGGTCGGACGCCGCGCACGCGCTGGCGGCCGCCCGCGCGGCGGGCCTGGCGCCGCATCGGGTGATCAGTCAGGCGCCACGATGGGCCGATGTCGTCATCGACGCCTTGCTCGGCCTGGGCGTGAGCCGAGCCCCCGAAGGCGAGATCGCCAGCGCGATCCAAGCCATCGATCGCCTGCGGCAGACCTCCGCGACCATCCTCTCCATCGACGTCCCCAGCGGCATCGACGTCCGCACCGGGCGGCCACTCGGCGCCGATGTCGTGCGCGCCGATCACACCCTGACCTTCCTGACGCTGAAGGCCGGCCTCGTCACTGGCGAGGGCCGCGCGCTCGCCGGCCGTCTCTGGTTCGATGACCTCGGCGTGCCGGTCGGCGAGGACGGCGTGGGCCTGCTCTTCGGCAGGTCGCGCATCACCAAGTGGCAGCGCAGGCACGCGCGCGCGGCCACGAGCCACAAGGGGCGCAACGGCGATGTCGTCGTGCTCGGCGGCGCGCCGTCGATGCGCGGCGCCGCCTGGCTCGCGGCGGCATCGGCGCTCGCCGCGGGCGCGGGCCGTGTCTACGCGGCGCTCCCGGGGGACGACGGCCAGCCCTGGCCGGCCCGGCCCGAGCTGATGCATTGGGACTTCGCGCGCTGGCACGCGCCGGCCGCGCAATGGCGCGACGTGGTCGCCGTGTGCGGCTGCGGTGGCGGCACCGCGATCGGGCCTGCGTTGTCGACCGTGCTGCATGGCGCGACGCGGGTCGTGCTCGATGCCGACGCGCTCAACCTCATCGCCAGCGACGAGTCGCTGCAAGCCGCCGTCAGGCAGCGCGCCGCGCACGCCTGGCAAACGGTGCTGACGCCGCACCCACTCGAAGCAGCGCGACTGCTGGGCCTGAGCTCCGCGGCCGACGTCCAGGCCGATCGCCTGAACGCCGCGACGCAGCTGGCGCTGCGCTTCGAGGCCACCGTGGTGCTCAAGGGTTCAGGGAGCATCGTCGTGACGCGCGGCCGGCGGCTGTCGATCAACAGCACCGGCTCGTCCGCGCTGGCCACCGCGGGGAGCGGCGACGTGCTCGCGGGCTGGATCGGCGGCCTCTGGGCGCAATCGCCCGGCATCGCGCCGCACGATCTGGCATGCGCGGCAGTCGCCTGGCACGGGGCGGCGGCCGAGGACCATCGCGGCCCCCTGCTCGCCGCCGACCTCATCGAGGCCATGGCCAGCCGGCACGCGCCGGCCGCCTGACGCGATCAGGCGCCGCGCTTGCGCCGCGTCGTCTTCGCCGCGGGCGCGCCGCTGCCCTTCGCGGCGACGGACTTGGCCGAACTGCGCGCGGTGCGCTTGACCGCCTGCACCGGATGGGTGGTCGCGGTCTTGGTCGCGCGCGCCGATTTGCGGCGCTCGGACTTCAGCACGCGATCCGCCTGCTCGATGCGCTCGAGCGCGTCGACGGCGGTGGGCGGATCGGGCGGCGGCAGCGGCATCGGCTCCACCGTGGCGGCTGGAGCGGCGGCCGCCTCGCGGCGCGCGCGCTGATCGCCGCGCTGGTCGGCACGCTTGTCCTGCTTCTTCCCCGGACGCTTGCCGTCGCCCTGGCGCTCACCGTGCTTGTCGCGCATCGCGCCACGCAGCAGGCGGTGTTCGTCCTGCTCGCGGACCAGGCGGAAATCGATCTTGCGCCCATCCAGGTCGACGCGGCTCACCTGCACCTGCACGCGCGCGCCGGTGGCATAGCGGATGCCGGTGCGCTCGCCGCGCAGCTCCTGACGGACTTCGTCGAAGCGGAAGTACTCGCCGCCCAGCTCGGTGATGTGCACCAGGCCCTCGACATACAGCGCGTCCAACTGCACGAACAGCCCGAAGGTCGTCACCGCGCTGACCGTGCCGGCGAATTCCTCGCCAAGGTGGTCGCGCATGAAGCGGCACTTCAGCCAGGCCTCGACATCGCGCGAGGCTTCATCGGCGCGGCGCTCGTTGGCGCTGCAATGGGCGCCGACGATCTCCCAGCGCTCGGCCTCGGTCGTGGCGGTGGCCGGACTCGGCGTCTTCGCCTGCGGCTTGCCGGGACGCTTGGGCAGCGGATTCGCCGCGTCCATCTTGTGCGCGTCGAGCGCGTACTTCTTCGATCCCAGCAGCGCCTTGATCACGCGGTGCACCAGCAGGTCCGGATAGCGCCGGATCGGGCTGGTGAAGTGCGTATAGGCCTGGTACGCGAGGCCGAAGTGGCCCGAGTTGAACGGCGTGTAGATCGCCTGCTGCATCGAGCGCAGCAGCATCGTGTGGATCTGCTGCGCGTCCGGACGGTCCTTGGTCGCTTGCGCGATGGCCTGGTACTCGCCGGGCGTCGGGTCGTCGCTGATGCCCATGCCGATGCCCAGCGCGCGCAGGTAGGCCTGCAACGTGCCGCGCTTCTCGGGCGTCGGTCCCTCGTGGACGCGATACAGCGACGCATGCTTGCCGCCGGCGATGAAGTCGGCCGCGCAGACGTTGGCGGCGAGCATCGCCTCCTCGATCAGGCGGTGCGCCTCGTTGCGGGTGCGCGGGACGATCTTCTCGATGCGGCCGTTGTCGTCGCACACGATCTGGGTCTCGGTGGTCTCGAAGTCGACCGCGCCACGCTTGGCGCGCTGCGACAGCAACGCGCGGTAGACCTCGTGCAGATGCAGCAGATGCGGCACCAGCGCCTTGCGCTTGTGCGCCTCCGGGCCATGCGTGTTGCCCAGGATCGCGGCCACCTCGGTATAGGTGAAGCGCGCATGCGAGTTGATCACCGCCGGATAGAACTGGTAGGCGTGCAACTCGCCGGCCTCGGTGATCAGCATGTCGCAGACCATCGAGAGCCGGTCCTGCTCGGGATTGAGCGAGCACAGGCCGTTCGACAGCTTCTCCGGCAGCATCGGGATCACGCGGCGCGGGAAGTAGACCGAGGTCGCGCGTTCGTAGGCATCGCGATCGAGCGGCTCACCCGGCTTCACGTAATGGCTGACGTCCGCGATCGCGACCAGCAGGCGCCAGCCCGCGAAGGCGGTCTTGCCCCGGCCCTGCTTGTGAGGCTCGCAGTAGACGGCGTCATCGAAGTCGCGCGCATCCTCGCCGTCGATGGTCACCAGCGCCACGTCGCGCAGGTCGACGCGGTGCTTCATGTCGACGGCGCGCACCTTGTCCGGCAGCTTCGCGGCCTGGGCCAGCGTGTCGGCGGAGAACGCGTGCGGGACCTCGTACTTGCGCACGGCGATCTCGATCTCCATGCCGGGGTCGTCGATCTCGCCCAGCACCTCGGTCACGCGGCCGACCGGCTGCGAATACAGCGACGGCGGCTCGGTGAGCTCGACCGCGACGATCTGACCGGCGGCCGCATTGGCGATCGCGTTCTTCGGCACCAGGATGTCCTGGCCGTAGCGCTTGTCCTCCGGCGCGACCAGCCAGATGCCGGACTCCAGCAACAGGCGGCCGATGATCGGCTTCTTGCGCCGGTCGAGGATCTCCAGCACGCGGCCTTCGGGACGGTTGCGCTTGTCGTAGCGCACGACACGCACGCGCAGGCGATCGCCGTGCATCACGGCGTGCATCTCCTGCGAGGACAGATAGATATCCGGCTGGCCGTCATCGGGCATCAGGAATCCATGCCCGTCGCGGTGACCCTGCACCGTGCCTTCGACCTCCCCCATCAGCTGATGGCTGGGGGGGCTTGCGTTCTTGAAGTTTTTGATAGTAGAATCCTTGTCTTTCCTGAAACGCAGAAGCAATTTGGCGTTTCGAAGAAACTGAAGGCTCAAGAATACTTCAAAGTAGCTTGAGCCAGTTTTTCGAGAAGCCAGCTTCTGACCTTGCCCAGGTGGCGGAATTGGTAGACGCACTAGTTTCAGGTACTAGCGGGTAACTCCGTGGAGGTTCGAGTCCTCTCCTGGGCACCAAATCCGAAAAGCCGGCCTCGCGCCGGCTTTTCTCATTTCACGGCCTGCCGGGACACTGGGGACTGCGCTCGAAGCAGGAGACGCCAGTGCCCCTTTCCGCTCAAACGCCTGCGCCCGCTCGGCATTCGCTTCAAGGGGCACCGGCGTCTCCTGCTTCTTCGGGCTGCGGGTACTGCTGCGGAGCATAAAAAAGGGCTGAGATCGTCAGCCCTTCGGTCATCAGATCGCGAATTTCTTCGCCAGCGCGTCGGGACGCAGCGAATCGTAGTCTTCGAACGGCTGGTGAATCCAGGGACTGGTTTCCAGCATCTCGACGTAATAGTCCGGGGTGTATTCCGAGACACTCTTCGTCCAGATCACCGCCGAGCGCAGCTCGCTGATCGCCGGCATCCCGCGCAGGCGCTCCACCACAGCCTTCAGGGTCACGCCCGAGTCCGCCAGGTCATCCACCAGCAGCACGCGGCCCGCCAGTTCGCCCTTGGGCATGGTGATGTACTTGGCAATATCCAGACGGCCCTGGATCGTGCCGGCCTCGGCACGATACGAACTGGTCGACATGATGCCCAGCGGCTTGTCGAACACCCGCGACAGCACGTCGCCCGGCCGCATGCCGCCACGCGCCAGGCACAGGATCTGATCGAACTCCCAGCCGGAGGCATGCACCTTCAGCGCCAGGCGTTCGATCAACAGGTGGTATTCGTCCCAGGACACGTACAGATGTTTGCCGTCGTCGGTCAGCATGGGGGAGGCTCCTCAGCGAAGAATGGGGTCAGGTCTGGATAAGACAAAAACGACAGGGTCCGAGCGGTCGCTCAGGCCTGGAACGGGTGCTGCAGCAGGATGGTGTGCTCACGGTCGGGACCGGTCGACACCATCGCGATCGGGGCGCCGATCACCTCCTCGACGCGCTTCAGGTAGGCGCGCGCGTTGGCCGGCAGCTGCTCCCAGAGGGTGATGCCGAAGGTCGATTCGGTCCAGCCCGGGAAGACTTCGTAGATGGGCTTGCACGCGACGATCTCGTCTGCGTCGAGCGGCAGGATGTCGAGTTGCCGGCCATCGAGCTCGTAGCCCACGCACATGTTGATCTCGGGCAGGCCGTCCAGCACATCCAGCTTGGTCAGGCACAGGCCGGTGATGCCGTTGATGATGATCGAGCGCTTCAGCGCGGCGGCATCGATCCAGCCGCAGCGGCGCGCGCGGCCGGTGACGGTGCCGCGCTCCTGGCCGACCGTCGACAGGTGGTGGCCCACCGTGCCCGGGGTTTCCCAATCCAGTTCGGTCGGGAACGGACCCGAGCCGACGCGGGTCGCGTAGGCCTTCGTGATGCCCAGCATGTAATGCAGCATCTGCGGACCGACGCCCGCGCCCGCGGCCGCGTTGCCGGCGACGCAGTTGCTCGAGGTGACATACGGATAGGTGCCGTGGTCGATGTCCAGCAGCGTGCCCTGCGCGCCTTCGAACAGGATGTTGTCACCGCGCAGATGCGCCTTGTGCAGCATGTAGCCGACGTCGGCCATCATCGGCCTGATCTGGTCGGCCAGCGCCATCGCGTGATCGAAGACCGGCTGGAACTCCAGCGGCTTCGAATTCAGGTAGCCCGACAGCGCCACGTTGTGCAGCTCGATCAGTTCCTTGAGCTTCTTGGCGAAGCGATCCGGATGCTTCAGGTCCTGCACGCGCAGCGCGCGGCGGGCGACCTTGTCCTCATAGGCCGGGCCGATGCCCTTGCCGGTCGTGCCGATCTTGCCGCTGCCGCTGCTTTCGCGCAGCGCCTCGCGGGCGCGGTCGACCTCGACGTGGAAGGGCAGGATCAGCGGGCAGGACTCGCTGATGTACAGGCGCGAACGCACTTCGACGCCGGCCTTCTCCAGGCGCTCGATCTCCGACAGCAGGTGGGTCGGGTCCAGCACCACGCCATTGCCGATGTAGCAGGCGACGCCGTCGCGCATGATGCCCGAGGGGATCAGCTGCAGCGCCGTCTTCACGCCCTTGATGACCAGCGTGTGGCCGGCGTTGTGACCGCCCTGGAAGCGCACCACGCCCTGCGCGTGATCCGTCAGCCAGTCGACGACCTTGCCCTTGCCTTCGTCGCCCCACTGGGTGCCGACGACCACCACGTTGCGGCCGCGCGCGATCTCACTGCTTTGCATGACGTTCTTCCGATGATTTGAGGTTGAGGGGGTGGAGGGGCGGATCGCGTCGCTCAGAGCGATCGCAGCACCCATTGACCGTCGGCCTGAACCAGCTCGCGGTCGCATTCGAACTCGTCGTTCTCTTGTTCGTGGCCCGGCAGCACGCAGACCACGGTTTCGCCCTGTTCGCGCAGGCGGCGGACCGCCGCGCGCAGGTCGGGCGCCTCGCCCCAGGGGGCGCGCACCGCGGCCCGCAGCGAGGTGGCGGGGATCAGCCCCACCAGCGTCTTCAGATCCAGGCTGAAGCCGACCGCCGGACGCCGGCGGCCAAAGACCGCGCCGACCTCGTCGTAGCGGCCACCGCGCAGGACCGCATCGCTGCCGCCCTCCGCGTACAAGGCGAAGCGGACACCGCTGTAATAGCCGAAGCCCGGCAGGTCCGCGAGGTCCACGCCGATGCGCACGTCGGGATAGGCCGCGCGCAGGTGGTGGATCAGCCACTCCAGGTCATCCAGCGCGGCCGTGACCAGCGCATTGGCCGGCAACGCGCGGCGCGCGTCGGCCAGCACCTCGGTGCCGCCGTACAGGCGCAGCAGCGTCTGCAGCGCGGCGACGACGTCGTCCGGCAGTTCGTCGGAGAAAGCGGCCACGCCCGCCGCGTCCTTGGCGGCCATCGCGGCCACCAGCGCGTTCAGGCGGTCCTCGCCCGGCGCGTGATCGCCCAGCACGCCGCGCACCAGGCGCGCGTCGCCGAGGTCCAGCACCAGATGTCTCAGGCCGGCGCGCTGCATCGCGTCGATCGCGAGTTCCTGCGCTTCGAGATCGGCCTCGAGGCCGGCATGGCCGTAGATCTCGACGCCGAATTGCAGCGGCTCGCGCGTCGCGGTCAGGCCTTCGGCGCGGGTGTGCAGCACCGGGCCGCAGTAGCACAGGCGGGTCACGCCGGCGCGGTTCAGCAGGTGGGCGTCGATGCGGGCGACCTGGGGCGTCGTGTCGGCGCGCAGACCCAGGCTGCGACCGGAGAGCTGGTCGACAAGCTTGAAGGTCTTGAGATCCAGCGCCTGGCCGGTGCCGGAAAGTAGCGAGTCGAGATGCTCCAGCATCGGAGGCATCACCAGCTCGCAACCGTAGGTCCGCGCCATGTCCAGCAATTCGCGCCGCAGTTCTTCGATGCGGCGGGCCTGGGAGGGCAGGACGTCAGCAATGTGCTCGGGCAGCAGCCAAGCAGAGGCCATGGACGTTCAGGGAGGGGTTAAAAACGGCATTGTACCGGGGTCACGGCGAACCTCGGCAGCCCAGCCCCCGACGCGCGGGCCCGGCGCGGATTCGTCAACGGTTCACCGAGGCTTCGCGCCAGCCGGTTCATCCCGTTCCGCGAGTGCTCGCGCCCTCGGGACCATCGCTCAGAGCAGCAACAGCAGCAACCCGCCGCAGAGCACGCTGGCGAGCCCGAGGAAACGCAGTTGACCGTCGCTCATCGCCAACAGTCGGGCGAACAGCTGCCGCCATGCGCCGGGGTTCAGGAAGGGCATCAGCCCTTCCATGATCAGCAGCAGCGCCAGCGCCGCCAGCCACTTGTCGCCGCTCATGTCGAGCATGCCCCCACCAGTTGCCGCCGGACGGCGGAAGAGCGGCGCGGCGCGCGATCCAGGGACCCGCGCGCCGCGTCCGCGGTCACTTCTTCGGCGCGGCGGCCGGGGCGCCGGGGCCCCCGTTGCGCATCGTGTTGAAGAACTGGCTCGACGGGTCGAGCACCATCACGTCGCTCTTGTTCTGGAACGAGCGCTGGTACGCGTCCAGCGAGCGGAAGAACTGCGCGAACTGCGGGTCGCGGCCAAACGCATCCGCATACAGCGCCGAGGCCTTGGCATCGCCCTCGCCCATGATCTTCTGCGCGTCGCGATAGGCCTCGGCGGTGATGATCACCAGCTGCTTGTCGGCATCGGCCTTGATCTTCTCGCCCTCGGCGGCACCGGTCGAGCGCAGCTCGTTGGCGACGCGCGCGCGCTCCGACTTCATCCGGTTGTAGACCGACTCGGTGATGCTGGCCGAGAAGTCCACGCGCTTGACCCGCACGTCGACGATCTCGATGCCGAACTGCTTGGCCTCCTCCTCGAGGCGCTTGCGCACGTCGAGCATGACCTTCTCGCGTTCGGTGGCGAGCACCGCGCGCACGGTGCGCTTGGTGACTTCCTCGTTCAGCGCGGCCTGCACGATCGGGCTCAACCGCGACTCCAGGTTGCGCATGCTCGGACCGCTGTTGCGGATGAACTGGCGCGAGTCGACGATGCGCCATTTCACCAGCCAGTCGATGACGATGCTCTTCTTCTCGGCGGTGAAGATCGCGCGCGGATCGGCACTGTCCAGCGTCTGCACGCGGCGGTCCAGGAAGACCACGTTCTGCAACGGCGGCGGGAGCTTGAACTTGAGGCCGGGCTCGGTGATCACTTCCTTGATCTCGCCCAGCGAATAGACGACCGCGAACTGGCGCTGGTCGACGACGAACAACGTCGAGCTGGCGATCATGAACAGGATCAGCAGGCCGACGACGACGGAGACGATGCGATTCATTGTTGTGGGCTCCTGTCGATCAGCGGCCGTCGCGGTCGCGGCTGCGCATGCTGTCGCGCGAGCGCGGATCGGTGCTCAGCGGGCTGGCGCCGGGGGTGGCCGGATCGGTCGGGATCACCGGCGTCGGAGCCGTCGTGGTGACCGTGCCCTGGCCCGACTGTGACTGCTGCACGAGCTTGTCCAGCGGCAGGTAAAGCAGGTTGGACCCGCTGCGCGAATCCACCATCACCTTGGTCACACGCGAATAGACCTGCTGCATCGTGTCGATGTACAGGCGGTCACGCGTCACGGCCGGCGCCTTCTGGTACTCGGCCAGCACGGACTTGAAGCGCTGGGCGTCACCGTCGGCGAACGAGACGACACGGGCGCGATAGGCTTCGGCGTCCTCGCGCAGGCGGGCCGCCTGGCCTTGCGCGCGCGGGATCACGTTGTTGGCGTAGGCCTCGCCCTCGTTCTTCAGGCGCTCGCGGTCGGCGGTGGCGCGGACGGCGTCGTCGAACGCGGCCTGCACCTGCTCGGGCGGCTGCACGCTGCTGACGTTCACGTTGACGATCTGGATGCCGGTCTTCAGTCGGTCGAGCTGCACCTGGATCGACTTCGCCAGGTCCGTCGCGATCGCGTCGCGCTGCTCGTACAGCACCGAGTCCATGTTGCTGCGGCCGACGATCTCGCGCACCGCCGACTCGGACGCCTGCGTGACGGCGTCATCGGTGTTGACGTTCTCGAACAGGTAGTCGCGCGAGTCCTTCAGCCGGTACTGCACGGTGAAGCGGATGTCGATGATGTTCTCGTCCTGCGTCAGCATCGACGAGTCGCGCAGGCCCGAGGCCTGGCCGACCGAATTGCGGCCGACATCAACCGTCTGCAGCTGCGTGAACGACACGACCTCGTGCGCCTGGAACGGGTACGGGAGCCGGTACTGGATGCCGGCGTCCACCGTGCGGCTGTACTTGCCGAACGAGGTGATCACGCCCTGCTGGCCTTCCTGCACGATGAACACGCCGCTGGCCAGCCAGCCCAGCGCGACGACGCCGATCACCAGACCCACGCCGATGCCCGCGCCCTTCATGTCGGGCTGCAGATTGCCGCCGCCGTTGCCCGACGGGCCGCCGCCGTCATTGCCGCCGCGGCCGCCGAACAGACGCGACAGCTTGCGGTTGAAGTCGCGCCAGAGCTCGTCCAGGTCGGGCGGGCCTTCGTTGCGGCCATTGCTCATCCAGAGTCCCAGCCGGCGGCGCAGGCCACCGGTTCCACCCTGCGGGCCACGTCCGCCGGCTGCGGCGGACAGGCGATCGTCTTGATTCATACGCATCCTGATGAGGAAGTCTTGTTGCAAGTATCGGGCATTGATGAGCGATCTCAGCCTGTGCGTCCCTGCGGATGATCCTGCGGGTCTGATCGATCTTGGGGCGGGTCTTGCGGGTTCAAGTCAGCGTCGCCGCCGCCCTCCCCTGCCTGCGTCAGATCGGTCTCCAGGCCCGCGTACTCGGGCACCGGCTCGGCCTGCATCAGCGACGCGATCATCGCGCGCAGCTCGTCGAGCCCCTCGCCCTGCACCGCGCTGACGAACAGGCGCGGCAGCCGCTGGCCGCCATGCTCGCCGCCGATGCGCGTGAGCCAGTCCTGCAGCTGGCGCGGGCGCTGGGTCTCCTCGAGCAGGTCGAGCTTGTTGTAGACGAGGACCTGCGGGATGTGCTGCGCGCCGATCTCGGCGAGCACCCGTTCGACCTCCTCCATCTGCTCGGTCAGCACCGGGCTGGCGGCATCGACGACGTGCAGCAGCAGGTCGGCGTCGGCCGCCTCCTGCAGCGTCGCCTTGAAGGCCTCGACCAGCTTGTGCGGCAGGTCGCGGATGAAGCCGACGGTGTCCGACAGCGACACGCTGGTCCCGGCCTCCTCGAGGTAGAGGGAGCGGGTCGTCGTGTCCAGCGTCGCGAACAGCTGGTTGGCCGCGTAGGCCCGCGCCTTGGTCAGCGCATTGAAGAGCGTGCTCTTGCCCGCGTTCGTGTAGCCGACCAGCGAGACGCGGAACACGCCGTTGCGGGCCCGCGCGCGGCGCTGCGTGGCGCGCTGCTTCTGGACCTTCTTCAGGCGCTCCTTGATCGACTTGATGCGGTCGTCGATCATCCGGCGGTCCAGCTCGATCTGGCGCTCGCCGGGGCCGCCGCGCATGCCGATGCCGCCGCTCTGGCGCTCCAGGTGGCTCCAGCGGCGCACCAGGCGCGTGGCCAGGTACTGCAGCCGCGCGAGCTCGACCTGCAGCTTGCCCTCGAAGCTCTGCGCGCGGGCCGCGAAGATCTCCAGGATCAGCGCGGTGCGGTCGGCCACGGGCACGCCGAGGTGGCGTTCCAGGTTGCGTTGCTGGGCGGGGGAGATGGCCTGGTCGAACAGCACGGTGTGGGCGCCGTGCGCCTGCACCATCAGCTTGATCTCGTCGGCCTTGCCGGAGCCGACGAACAGCGCCGCGTCGGGCGCCTTGCGCTTGGCCACGATCCGGGCGACCGGCGTGTCACCGGCGGATTCCGCCAGCAGCGCGAGTTCGTCAAGGGTGGGGTCGAAGGCCTCGCCGCGGCCCAGATCGACCCCCACCAGAATGGCGCGCGCCGCCTCGGGGGGCGGCGTCGAATGGGTGGGGTCTTGCGTGGTCAATCAGCTTCAGCTGGCGTCGTTGCTCTCGCCGGCGTGGAAATTCACGGCGCGGCCGGGGACCACCGTGGAGATGGCGTGCTTGTAGACCATCTGCGTCACCGTATTGCGCAGCAGCACCACGTACTGGTCAAAGGACTCGATGTGGCCTTGCAGCTTGATGCCGTTCACGAGGTAGATGCTCACAGGAACATGCTCCTTGCGCAGCAGGTTCAGGAAGGGGTCTTGCAAGAGTTGTCCTTTGTTGCTCACGATATGCTCCGTGTTGTGGGAGTGGTGTTGGAAGCCCGGACCTTATCACAGCACCGGGTTTCCCCGGACGGCCGGGACCTCAGGATTCGGCGAACGGATTCTTCGAGGACCGCAGCTCGATCTTCATCGGCGTGCCGACCAGCTTGTAGTGGTCGCGGATACGCCCTTCCAGGTAGCGCTTGTAGACGTCGCTGACGCCATCGAGCGCATTGCCGTGGATGACCACGATCGGGGGATTCATCCCGCCCTGGTGCGCATAGCGCAGCTTCGGACGCGAGATCCCGGCCCGCTGCGGCTGCTGGTGCTGGACCGCTTCCTGGATCAGGCGCGTCAGCACCGGCGTCGTCATCTTGCGATAGGCCGACGAATAGGCATCCGCCAGCGCCTTCCACAGCGGGCCCAGGCCCTGCCGCTTCAGCGCCGAGATCTTCAGGATCGGGGCGAAACGCAGGAATCCAAGCCGCGTCAGGATCTGACGCTCGATGGTCTCGCGCTGGTAGCTGTCGATCGCGTCCCACTTGTTGATGGCGACGACCACCGCGCGGCCGCTGTCCAGCACGTAGCCGGCGATGTGCGCATCCTGGTCGGTGACGCCCTGCGTCGCGTCGATCAGCAGCAGCACCACATTGGCGTCGGCGATCGCCTGCAGCGTCTTGACCACCGAGAACTTCTCGATCGCCTCGAAGACCTTGCCCTTGCGGCGCAGGCCGGCGGTGTCGATCAGCTTGAACTTCTGGCCGTTGCGCTCGAAGTCGACGCTGATGGCGTCGCGCGTGGTGCCCGGCATGTCGAAGGCGACCAGGCGTTCCTCGCCCAGCCACGTGTTGATCAGCGTGCTCTTGCCGACGTTCGGGCGGCCGGCGACGGCCAGGCGGATCGCCCGCTCGTCGTCCGGGCCCGCGCCCTCGGCGGGCTCGCCGTCCTCGTCGTCCCCGGCGGGCGCCTCGAAGCTGTCCAGCACCGCCTCGAGCAGCGAGCGGATGCCCTGCCCGTGCGCGGCCGAGACCGGATGCGGCTCGCCCATGCCGAGCTCGTGGAACTCGGCCAGCAGCGGGCTGTCGCTCATGCCCTCGGCCTTGTTGACGGCGACGAAGACGCGCTTGTTGCACTGGCGCAGATAGCGCCCGATGTCCAGGTCCTGGCCGGCCAGGCCGGTGCGCACGTCCAGCACGAAGATCACCGCATCCGCCTCGGCCACGGCCTGGCGGGTCTGCTTGGCCATCTCCTTGACGATGCCGGTGGTGCTGTCGGGCTCGAAGCCGCCGGTGTCGATGACGATGAACTCGCGATCCCCCAGGCGTCCGTCGCCGTAATGGCGGTCGCGCGTGAGGCCGGCGAAGTCCGCGACGATGGCGTCGCGGCTCTTCGTCATCCGGTTGAACAGCGTGGACTTGCCCACGTTGGGGCGGCCCACCAGGGCGATCACAGGTTTCATATCAGTCTTGGCGCAGCGCGAACAGGCGTCCGCTGCGGGTGGCGACCAGCACCGTGCCGCCGAGCTGCACCGGCGCCGCGGCGATGCCGGAGCTGTCGGTCTGCAGGCGCTGCACGGTCAGGCCCTTGTCCTTGGACAGGAAGTGCACGTAGCCCTCGCTGTCGCCGACGATGACCGACTTGTCGGTCACCAGCGGCGCGCTGAGCTTGCGGTTCTGGAACTGGTCCGCGGTCCACACGACGTCGCCCGAGCGGGTGCCCCAGGCCGTCAGGCGGTCCGAGGCGTCGGCGCCGACGACGATCGACGCGTCGCCGCCCAGGCCGCGCAGGCCGGCGTTGTTGCGGGTCCAGACGGTGTTGCCGCGCTCGGCGTTGACGCAGGCGACGGCGGACTGGAAGGCGCGCGCGCAGAACACGTCGTTGTCGCGGGCCATCGGGCTGACCAGGTCGGCCAGGCGCTCGACCTCGTTGGTGCCGCGCGGGTTGGAGATGGTCGCCTCCCACATCAGCAGGCCGCGCAGCGGATCGACGCCGGCCAGGCGCGAGCCCTGCCCCACCAGCAGCGTGTTCTGGTAGGCGGCGAGCACGCCGGCCTGCTGCAGCGTCAGCGGCTCGCCCGGACGGCGCAGTTCCCACAGCCGGCGGCCGTCGGCGGCGTCGAAGGCCAGCACCGCGCGGTCCAGCGTCAGCACGAACACGCGCTCGCCGGCCACGAATGGCGCGGTGACGACCGGCGTCGTCAGCGTCTTGCGCCACAGGATGCGGTCGCCCTCGGTGACGACCAGCTCGTTCTCGCGCGTCACGGCGGCGGCGAAGCGGCCATCGCTGCCGACGCCGGCCGTCAGGCCCTTGCCGATGTCGGCACGCCAGAGCGTCGTGCCGTCGGCGGCCGAGATCGCGCTGATGACACCATCCGAGCCCCCGACCACGAAGCGGTCGTTGACGGCGGTGATCGTCAGCGGGAACTTGACGCTGTCCACGCGCGCTTCCCAGGCCACACGGGCCTGCAGCGTCGGGGTCAGGTTCTCGAGCGGGGCCGGCTTGGGCGCGTTGGAGCTGCTGAACAGCGAGCAGGCGCCCATCGTCAGCGCGACCGAACCCAGCAGCACCGCGCGGGCGGCCGCGCGCACGCCCGGACGGCGGATCAGGCGGGCGCTCATTGCGCGGCTCCCGAGGCCGGTTCGTCGGCCGCGACGGCCACGCCCAGGCTGGCCAGCTTCACTTCCAGCAGGCGGCGGTAGTCCAGCTGCTTGTCCATGCCGTCGAAGGCCTTCTTGAACTCGGCCTTGGCGACGTCGGGCTTGTTCTGCAGCAGCGCCAGGTCACCGCGGCGGTCGGCCACCAGCGGCGCGAAGTCGGCGCTCTTGACGCCGTCCAGCGTCTTGCCGGCCTCGTCGTACTGCTTGGCGTCCATCTGCAGCGCGGCCAGTCTCAGGCGCGCCAGGTCGCGGTAGCCCTCGTCCTTGGCGTTGGCGACGGCCCAGGTCAGCGTCGCGCGGGCATCGTCGGCCTTGTCCTTGTCCAGCTGCGCCTTGGCCAGCAGCAAGGCGCCCTGCGCCGCGTAGCCGGTGCCGGCGAAGTCCTGCCGCAGCGTGCCGAACATGCCGGCGCCCTTGCCGAGATCGCCGGCGCGCAGCGCCACGTCCATCTCGCTGAAGGCCTTGCCGGCCTTCGCGGCCTGCTGGCGCTGCCAATAGGTCCAGCCGGTCCAGCCGGCGTAGGCCACCAGCACCAGCGTCAGCAGCCAGGTGATCGCATTGCCCCAGCGTTTCCAGAACGCCTTGAGCTGCTCCAGCTGTTCCTGTTCTTCGAGATCGAGATGAGCCGCCATGTGCGAGAGAGGGTCCGTGGGTTGAAATCGAGGCCGCGATTATGCGGTGCGCAGACCAGCCGCCCATGTGGCGACCGTGTGAAGCGGGTGGGCGACCTGCTCGCCGTCGCCGCGCAGCGGCTTGACCGCGACCTCGCCGCGGGCGAGCTCATCGGCGCCGAACACCAGCGCGTAGCGGGCGCCCGAGGCGTCCGCCTTCTTGAACTGCGACTTGAACGAGCCGCCGCCCGCATGCATCTGCACCGCGACGCCCTCGGCGCGCAGCGCTTCCAGCACCGGCATGGCCTGGGCCAGCGCCGAGGCGTCGGGCAGGATCGCGTAGGCGTGCGGCGCCGACGACGGAATGGGCAGGCCCAGTTCGTCGATCAGCAGCAGCAGGCGCTCGACGCCCAGGCCAAAGCCGACCGCCGGCGTCGGCTTGCCGCCGAGCTGCTCGAACAGCCCGTCGTAGCGGCCGCCGCCGCAGACCGTGCCCTGCGAGCCGAGCTGGTCGGTGACCCACTCGAACACGGTCAGGTTGTAGTAGTCCATGCCGCGCACCAGGCGCGTGTTGATGCGGTACTCCACGCCGGCGGCATCGAGGATCGCGCGCACCGCGTTGAAGTGCGCCAGGCTCTCCTCGCCCAGGAAGTCCATCAGCCGGGGCGCGGCCTCGACCACGTCCTGCATCGCCGGGTTCTTGGTGTCGAGGATGCGCAGCGGATTGCTGTGCAGGCGGCGCTTGCCGTCCTCGTCGAGCTTGTCGGCATGCCCTTCCAGGTAGGCGATCAGCGCGGCGCGGTGCGCGGCGCGTTCCTGCGGCTGGCCGAGCGAGTTCAGCTCCAGCCGCACGTGCTCGCCGACCACCAGGCCCAGCTCCTGCCACAGGCGGCGGGCCATCAGGATGATCTCGGCGTCCACGTCCGGACCGGCGAAGCCCAGGGCCTCGACGTCCAGCTGGTTGAACTGGCGGTAGCGGCCCTTCTGCGGGCGCTCGTGGCGGAACATCGGGCCCAGCGTCCACAGGCGCAGCGGGCCGTTGTACAGCGCGTTGTGCTCGACCATCGCGCGCACGATGCCGGCGGTGGCCTCGGGACGCAGCGTCAGCTGGTCGCCGTTCATGCTGTCGGTGAAGGAGTACATCTCCTTCTCGACGATGTCGGTCACCTCGCCCAGGCCGCGCACGAACAGCGCGGTCGGCTCGACGATCGGGGTCAGCATGTACTGGTAGCCGTAGCGCTGCAGCACGCCGCGCAGCGTGGTCTCGAACCAGCTCCACAGCTGGCTGCTCGGCAGCTTGTCCTTGCGGTCGACGCTGGCCGGGAGGATGTCGTTCATCCCCTTCACGGCCTGGATGTTCTTGCTCATGCGGTGGTGATGCTCGCGCCGAAGCGCTTTTCGATGTAGTTCTCGACCAGGGCGTGGAACTCGCCGGCGATGTTCTCGCCGCGCAGCGTCAGCGCCTTCTGGCCGTCGATGAAGACGGGAGCGGCCGGGGCCTCCCCCGTGCCGGGCAGGCTGATGCCGATGTCGGCGTGCTTGCTCTCGCCGGGGCCGTTGACGATGCAGCCCATCACGGCGACCTTCATGTTCTCCACGCCAGGGTACTTCTCGCGCCAGACCGGCATCTGCGCGCGCAGGAAGTCGTCGATCTGCTTGGCCAGTTCCTGGAAGGTCGTGCTGGTCGTGCGGCCGCAGCCGGGGCAGGCGGTGACGCTCGGGTTGAACGCGCGCAGGCCCAGCGACTGCAGGATCTCCAGCGCGACCACGACCTCCTGCGTGCGGGACTCGCCGGGCTGCGGCGTCAGCGAGACGCGGATCGTGTCGCCGATCCCCTCCTGCAGCAGCACCGACAGCGCCGCGGCCGAGGCCACCGTGCCCTTGGTGCCCATGCCGGCCTCGGTCAGGCCCAGGTGCAGCGCGTAGTCACAGCGCCGGCTCAGCGCGCGGTAGACCGAGATCAGGTCCTGCACGCCGCTGACCTTGCAGCTGATGATGATGTTGTCCGGGTTCATGCCCAGTTCGCGGGCATAGGACGCCGACGACAGCGCCGACTGGATCAGCGCCTGGTACATGACCTGCTTGCCGTCCCAGGGCTGCGCGCGCTTGGCGTTGTCGTCCATCATCTGGGCGAGCAGTTCCTGGTCCAGACTGCCCCAGTTGACGCCGATCCGCACGACCTTGTCGTACTGGATCGCGGCCTCGATCATCTGCGCGAACTGGCGGTCCTTCTTGTCGCCCTTGCCGACGTTGCCGGGATTGATCCGGTACTTGGACAGTGCCTGCGCCATCGCCGGATGCTCGGTCAGCAGGCGGTGGCCGTTGTAGTGGAAGTCGCCCACCAGCGGCACGTCGATGCCCATGCGGTCGAGCTGCTCGCGGATGTGAGGGACGGCGTCGGCGGCCTCGGGCGTGTTGACCGTGATGCGGACCAGCTCGGAGCCCGCGACCGCGAGCTCCTTGATCTGGATCGCGGTCTCGATGACATCGACGGTGTCGGTATTGGTCATCGACTGGACGCGCACCGGGGCGTCGCCGCCGATGGTGACCACGCGGCCGCCCCAGCGGACCTGCGCCTGGCGCGAGCGGCGCGCGGACGGCGCCGCGGCGGCGATCAGGTCCGACAGGTCGGAGCCTTCGGCGGAATCGGGAATGACTGGCTGGTCCATCATGCGGCGCTCTTGCTGAACGGGTACTGCTGGAGGGGCGGCTCGGGGCTGCGGCGGGGGACGGCGGGGCCGGCCGGGATCAGTTCAGTTCGAGCCGCGCGACGTTGTCGCGCGATCTCGCGGCGAGGTCCACGGCCTGACCGCGGAACACGAGCTGCGTGCCGGAGACGTTGCCCACGCGCAGCTTCAGCGGCGCGACACCGTTGACATCGGCCTGGTCGCCCGGACGCAGCAGCTTGGACAGCAGCACCTGGCCCTTGGCGTCGACCACCTCGACCCAGGTCTCGGCGCTGGCGCGGATCTTCAGCGGCGACGTGCCGGGCGCCGCGGCACCCGCCTGGATCGGCTGGGCGGCCGGCGAGGAGGCCGGCGGCGCCGCCTGCGCCAGGATGGGGGTGGCCGTGGCCGGCGTGGTGGCAGCCGTGGCCGGCGCGGCGGCGGCCGTGGTGGCGCCCGGGGTCTGCGGCGGCGGCGCGGGGACGCTCGCGGCGGCCTGCGGCGCGGGCGCGGGCTCGGACGCGCTCACGACGGGCGCCTCGACGTTGGCCGGCGGCGTGTCCGTCGCGGCGGGCGCGGTCACGATGGCGGTGCCCGGTCCGGGCGCCGTCGTGGTGACCGGTTCCGGCGCGCGCAGCCGCTGCGTCACCTGCTCGATCCAG
The DNA here is from genome assembly GCF_059491535.1 of Roseateles sp. Mitsp63. Lineage (NCBI taxonomy): Bacteria > Pseudomonadati > Pseudomonadota > Betaproteobacteria > Burkholderiales > Sphaerotilaceae > Roseateles > Roseateles sp. Mitsp63. The sequence goes on from NZ_CP168509.1 coordinate 4,824,491, forward strand.
CTCGACGGGATCGCATAGACGGCGACGGCGGCCACCAGCAGCACCGCGACGCCCAGCACCGCCGGCCGCTTCAGCAGCTCGGCCGAGAGCATCGGCTCCTGGCCCACCGAGCGCTCGCGGAAGGGCTGGTTCAGGCCCGGCGTGACGCGGTCCAGCGAGGCCTCGGCGCCGCTGCTCGGCAGCATCGCCAGCACCGGCGCCGCCTCGATCTTCAGCACGCGGCACATCGAGCGCGCCAGCGCCCGCGCGAAGGTCGCGTCGGGCAGGTCCTGGTAGCGGTCGGCCTCCAGCGCTTCGAGCTTGGATTGCGGCACCTTCAGCGTCGCGGCCAGCGCGGCGATGTGCAGGCCGCGGGCCTCGCGCGCGCGCCGCAGCGCGGCGCCGGCCGAGCTCGGCCCGAAGGTGGATGGCGCAGCGGATGCGGCTGCGGGCGTCGCCTCGTCGGCGGCCGTCGGAGTCATGCGATGTCCCTCATTCATCGAATCGACCGTTGTTCAATGCTTGCGTCTCGGGCGCCTGCGGGTACTTGCGCCGCAGTTGCTGGCCGAGATCATCCATGTTCGACGCGTTCCCCAGGCGGCGCTCGATGCGCAGCTCCAGCCACAGGCTGGCGGCGTTCGCCTGCTCCACGTTGCTGTTGACGCGGCGGGCATAGAAGCGCGCGCGCTCGTACTCCCCCTGGCGGTACAGCACCTCGCCCAGGTTCATCGCGATCGTCGGATTGCCGGGATCGGCCTCGAAGGCGCGCGACAGGTGCGCCTGCGCCGGCACCAGCCGGCCCTCGCGCGCCTCGCAGGCGCCCCAGGCCAGCAGCGTGCGCGCCGGCGTGCGGTAGGTCGGCAGCGCGACGGCGGCCTCGAACTGCTGGTAGGCCTCGGCGTAGCGCTGGCGCTGGCACAGGAACCAGCCGTAGTTGTGCAGCGTGTCGCCCTGCGCGCGCTCGCGGGCCAGCAGCTGCTTGAAACCGTCCTCGGCCAGGCCGTATTCGCCCATCGCGGCGTAGATCAGGCTGCGCAGGCTGATCGCCTCGGGCAGGTCCGGCTTGGCGGCCATCGCCAGCTTGACCTCGTCCAGCGCGGTCTCGTACTGGCCGCGCGCGAAGTAGCCGCTGGCCAGCTCGAGCCGCACCTGGGCCCGGCGGTCGTTGTCCGTCTGGTCGCTGGCCGTCTTGGGCTGCTGCTGTTGCGGCTGCGTCCCGCATCCGGCCAGCGCCGCGGCGATCAGCAACACGGCGGACAGGGTCCGGGCGGAACGACGCGGAAAGACGGGGCCGGGCGACGGAACGGTCATGGGCGTGGGCCTGTGGGAGTGACGGGAGTGACGGAAGTCGAGGGCGCCGGCGCATCGGCCGGGGTGCCCGGCGAGGCCGCGCCGCGCTGGACCACCACGGGCGCGCGCACCATGCGCAGATGAACCCGGGTGCGATCCTGCACCTCGCCGGCGAGCTGACCGCAGGCGGCATCGATGTCGTCGCCGCGGGTCTTGCGCACGGTGGTGACGATGCCCGCCTGGATCAGCAGGTCGGCAAAGGCCTTCACGCGCTCGTTCGAGCTGCGCTTCAGGCCCGACGCCGGGAAGGGGTTGAAGGGGATCAGGTTCAGCTTGCAGGGGACCTTGCCCTTGAGCAGCGCGATCAGCTCGCGGGCCTGCTCCGGCGCGTCGTTCACCTCGTGCAGCATGCAGTACTCGAAGGTGATGAAGTCGCGCGGCGCCTTGTCCAGGTAGCGGTTGCAGCTGGCCAGCAGTTCCTCGATCGGGTACTTGCGGTTGAGCGGCACCAGCTGGTCGCGCAGCGGGTCGCTCGGGGCGTGCAGCGACACGGCCAGCGCGACCGGCGCGTCATCGCGCAGGCGGTCGATCATCGGGACCACGCCCGAGGTCGACACCGTCACCCGGCGGCGCGACAGCCCGTAGCCGTGGTCGTCGAGCATCATCCGCAGCGCCGGGATCAGCGCGCCGTAGTTCTGCAGCGGCTCGCCCATGCCCATCATCACGACGTTGGAGATGATGCGTTCGTCCTTGCCCAGGCGCTGGCGCAGCGAGTGCTCGGCATGCCAGAGCTGGGCGATGATTTCCCAGGTCTCCAGGTTGCGGCTGAAGCCCTGGTGGCCGGTCGAGCAGAAGCGGCAGCCCACGGCGCAGCCGGCCTGGCTGGAAATGCACAGCGTGGCCCGGTCGTCCTCGGGGATGTAGACCGCCTCGACGGCGTTGCCCTGGCCGACGTCGAACAACCACTTGATGGTGCCGTCGGCGGAGACATGTTCGGAGATCACCGGCAGCGCGGTGATGTGGGCGCGCCCGGCCAGCTTGTCGCGCAGCGACTTGGCCAGGTCGGACATCTGGGAGAAGTCCGACGCGCCCTTCTGATGGATCCAGCGGAACAGCTGGGTGGCGCGGAAGCGCTTCTCGCCCAGCTGCTCGCAGTACGCGGCAAGGCCTTGCAGATCGAATCCGAGCAGGTTGACCGCGTCCATCATGCGTTCCTCTTTCTCAAGGGCCTCGTGGCCCGGAGGTCAGAGGCCTTGCCCAGTTCAGCGGGCGTTGATTTCCAGGCCGGAGAAGAAGAAGGCGACTTCCACGGCGGCGGTCTCGGGAGCGTCCGAGCCGTGCACGGCGTTGGCGTCGATGCTGTCGGCGAAGTCGGCGCGGATGGTGCCCTTCTCGGCCTTCTTCGGATCGGTGGCGCCCATCAGGTCGCGGTTCTTCAGGATGGCGCCTTCGCCTTCCAGGACCTGGATCTGGACCGGGCCGGAGATCATGAAGGTCACCAGGTCGTTGAAGAACGGGCGGGCCTTGTGCACGGCGTAGAACGCTTCGGCTTCGGCGCGCGACAGCTGCTTCTGCTTGGACGCGATGATCTTCAGGCCGGCGCCTTCAAAGCGGGAGTAGATCTGGCCGATGACGTTCTTGGCCACGGCATCGGGCTTGATGATGGAGAGGGTGCGTTCGATGGCCATGTCTTTTCCTTGAAAATCTTGGGCTTGGCAAAACCCGGCATTGTAATGCGTGAAGTCAAGCCCCTAAGTGACAACGCGTGATCAGCGCCTGTCGCCGGAAGGCAGAAAGCCGGGATTGACCCGGCCTTGGAGCGCCCTGCCCCGTCATTGACGGAAGCCGGGCGCCGGAAGTCGATCAGCGGCGGCCGCGGCCACCCCCACCACCGCCGCCACCACCGCCGCCACCGCCGCGGCGGCCGCCGCCACCCCGGTTGTTGCGGTTGACGAAGGCGTCGGCGCCGATGTACCCCATCGAGGTCTTCATCGGATCCGGCTGGCGCTCGCCGCCCGGGCCGCGCTTGTTGCCGCCGCCCTGGTTCTGGTGATTGCCGGCATCGCTGCCGCCGCGGCCGAAGCCTTGGGGGATGCGCTTGCTGCCGGTGGCGAAACGGCGGTCGAAGGTCTGCTCCAGCGGGTTGATGTGCTTCGGGATGAAGTCGTCTTCGTCCTCGTCGCCGCGTCGGCGGTCGCGCTCACGTTCCTGCTGCTGTTGCTGCGGACGCTGCGGCTGGTGCTGCGGCGGGGCGGCGCGCTGCTGTTCCTGGCGCGACGGCTCGGGGCGGCTCGGACGCGGACCGCCGCTGTTGCCGCGGCGGCGCTTCTTGTCGCGCTCGTTGCGGTCCTGGTGCACGCGCTGCTCGCGCGGCTCGTTGCCGGCCAACTGGCGGATGACGCGGACATCCGCGTCGCCGAGCTCGATGTACACGCCGCGGCGCAGCCCGCGCGGCAGCACCACGGTGCCGTAACGGATGCGGATCAGGCGGCTGACCGCCAGGCCGACCGTCTCGAACAGCTTGCGGACCTCGCGGTTGCGGCCTTCGGTGATGACGACGCGATACCAGCGGTTCACGCCTTCGCCACCGCCGTCGTCGATGCTCTTGAAGCTGGCCTGCTGACCGTCGACGTCGACGCCGCTCAGCAACCGGTCCTTCTGCTCCTTGCTCAGCGAGCCCAGCACGCGGACGGCGTACTCGCGCTCGACGCCAAAGCGCGGGTGCATCAGTTGGTTGGCCAGTTCGCCGGAATTGGTGAACAGCAGCAGGCCTTCGGTGTTCAGGTCCAGGCGGCCGACCGACTGCCACTTGCCCTGCGGCAGGCGCGGCAGGTTGCGGAAGACGGTGGGACGGCCCTCGGGATCGTTGAAGGTGACGACCTCGCCGACCGGCTTGTGGTACGCCAGGATGCGCGGCGCGACCGGCGCGATGCGGACCTTGATCGGCTTGCCGGCCACCGCGACGCGGTCGCCGTAGGAAATGCGCTGGCCGACATGCGCGACCTCGCCATTCACCGTGATCTGGCCCTTGGCGATCATGTCCTCGATGTCGCGGCGGGAGCCGACGCCGGCCTGGGCCAGCACCTTCTGCAGCTTGGGCGCATCGGGTTCCGGGGCCAGCACGCGCTTGGCGGGCTGGCCGGCGCCGTCGGCGTCGCCGTCGTCGTCGGCCTCGAGTTCCTGCGCCGGCACCGCGGCGCCATCGCCTTCGACATCGACGTCGAACTCGCCCGACACCAGCGCGGCGAAACGCTCCTGGGTCTCAGCCTGGACTTGTGCGTTGTCAGGCTGGGCCGGTGACGCATCGGCGCCTTCGGCGGCCTCGCCCTGCGGTTGACCTTCGCGGGCTTCACGCGGTTCACGATCACGGTCGCGTCCCCGGCGGCGGCGGTTGCGGCCGCGGCCTTCTCGCTCGCCGCCGGCGTCGCCCTCGACCGGACCGGCGTCCTGAGCGTCCGGGGAGACCAGTTCGCTGACCGCCTCGGCAACCGGCGACACCGGCGCGGGCGCCACCTCGACGGTCGCGACCGGCAGATGGACCAGCGCCTCGGCGGCCACCGGGTCGGCGGCGGCTTCGGCCGTCTTCTTCGTGATGCGGCGCTTCGGCTTGGGCGCCTCCTCGGCGGCTGGCGCCTCGGTGGCGGCCACGGCGGGCGCGTCAGCCTCGGCTGCCGCCTCCGCCGCGACAGCGGCCTTGCGCGTGCGCTTGGGCTTCGGAGCGTCCTCGCTCGCGGGCGCCGCGTCCGTCTCGGCAGCCGCCGGCGCGGCCGCCTTGCGGGTGCGCTTGGGCTTCGCGGGCGTGTCAACCGGGGTGTCGGCCGGGGCGACCGTCAGCGTCTCGGGCTTGGAATCGTCGATGTCGTTGGAATTCATGTGTCGGCTTGCACCTTGTCAGCGGTGGACACGGCCCCTTCCCGGGGCGTCATGTGGGCTCGGGGTTGACAGCCCCGGCCGGTGGTTCTTCACCCGGCTCGCGCGTGGCGGCCGGCTTGGATTCGTCTTCAGTGGCGGCGTCCGAAGATTCGGGCGCCGCCGGTTCGTTCATGTCGGCAGCCTCGCCGGCCGCCTCCGGCAGGCCGGATGCCTGGGCGGCCGGACCGCCTGTCGCCGCCCCCTCCTCCGGGGGCGCCGCGGGTTCGCCTTCCGGCGCGCCGATCGCGACCGGCACCGCGCCCTCGGGCTCGACCTCGACGATCGCGTCGCCAGGCGGCTCCTCCAGCAGCGAGGCCTGCAGCGCGCCGGCGATCGGCGTCGGATCGCCGCCCTGGATCAGCGCCGGCAACTGCTCCAGCGAATGCAGCCCCAGGTCGTCCAGGAACTGCTTCGTCGTCGCATACAGCGCCGGCCGGCCCGGCGCCTCGCGATGCCCGATGACCTCGATCCAGTTGCGGTCCTCGAGCTGCTTGATGATGGGCGTCGCCACCACCACGCCGCGGATGTCCTCGATGTCGCCGCGGGTCACCGGTTGACGGTAGGCGATGATCGCCAGCGTCTCCAGCACCGCCCGCGAATACTTCGGCGGCTTCTCCGGATTCAGCCGGTCCAGGTGCTCGCGCATCTCGGGCCGGCTCTGGAAGCGCCAGCCCGACGACAGCGCCACCAGCTCGACGCCGCGCCCTTCCCACTCGCGCAGCAGCGCGTCGAGCAGCGTCCGCACGCTGTCCGCGTTGAGCTCGTCCGCGAACAGCGAACGCATCTCGCGCAGCGTCAGCGGCGCCTGCGCGCACAGCAACGCGGTTTCCAGGACCCGCTTGGCCTCCTGCGTGTCCATGCGCTCAGCTCATGACGCCGGCCTCGGGGCCGGTCGAATCGGTGTGTTTCGCCATCTTGGGCGCCAGGGGCGGCAACGGGCCGCGCCGGACGGTTTCGATCTGCTTGCTTGGGAGCTCTTCGCTCCAACGGCCGCCGCTCAGTGGACGGACCCGGCCGGTGGGACGGACGCCGCATCGGTGCGCGGCCTGTGCGGCGGACGGGGTCGACTGCCTGCCCGCCGCCGTCCTGCGCAGGATCTCGCGCAGGAACAAGAGCGCATTGTAGCCCCAGCGCGCGGACTCCTCTCAGAACACCGGATCGGGCAAACCCGCGAGGCGCCATCCCGCCGCCAGTTCGTCCGGCAGCGGCGCCTCGAAACGCAGCGCCTGACCGGTGATCGGATGCTCGAAACCCAGCCGCGCCGCGTGCAGCGCCTGGCGCGGCACGCCGAGCGCCTCCGCCCCGCCGTACAGCGCGTCGGACACCAGTGGATGGCCCTTGTGCGCGGCGTGCACGCGGATCTGGTGGGTGCGTCCCGAATGCAGCACGCAGTGCAGCGCCGACACCGTGCGGTCGAGCCCGCGGGCATCGCGCCACTCGCCGTCCGCCAGCTTGAAGAAGTCGGTGCGCGCCGGCTTGCCGCCGCCGACCACCGCCATCCGGACGCGCGACTGCGGGTCGCGGCCGATCGGCGCCTCGACGATCCATTCATCCGGCGTGCGGCCGTGCACCAGCGCGAGGTACTCGCGATGCACCTCGCGCGCCGCGATCATCCGCACCAGCGCGGTCACCGCCGGCAGCGTCTTGCCCACGACCATCAGGCCGGAGGTGTCCTTGTCCAGCCGGTGCACGATGCCGGCGCGCGGCAGCGTCGCCGCCTTCGCGTGGTGCGCCAGCAGCCCGTTCATCAGCGTGCCGGACCAGTTCCCCGCCGCCGGATGGACGACCAGTCCGGCCGGCTTGTCGATCGCCAGCAGGTGTTCGTCCTCGAACACGATGCGCAGGTCCAGCGGCTCGGCGCGGAAGGCGAGCGCCTCCTCGGTGGGCACCAGCTCGATCTCGAGCCGCTGGCCCAGGCGCGGCTTGCGCGAGGCCTGCGTGACGACCTGACCGTCGAGCGTGACGCAGCCGCGCTCGATCAGGCCCTGCAGGTGGCTGCGCGAGAACTCCGGCGCCAGTTGCACCAGCCACTTGTCCACGCGCAGCGCGAGCTCACCCGGGCCGGCCTCGGCGCGGCGGCGCTCGGGGACGTCGACGCCGAGATCCGGAGCATCCTCCGGCCCCTCGGAAGCCGGGGCGCCAGGGGCTTCGGCGCCAGGGGGAACGTCCGGCGATCCGCCCGGTGATCCGCTCGGGTAAAGCCCGTCTTCCGCCGCCGGGCCGTGTCCGACCTGAACCATATAATCGCCGCTCCAATTTCAGATGAGGGCCGCCGCTGCGCGGGCCCTGTGGACCATGATCGAGACTTGGGTGTTGCGCCGCCGGACCGCGGAATCTGTCGAAGCGTCCGGTTCCTGGCGCGCCGCGTGGCGCTGCGTGGCGATGACCGCCGCGACGGCTGCCGTGCTGGGGCTGGCGGCCTGTTCCTCGGCCCCCAAGGAGGACCCGAACTCCCAGGCCAACCTGGAGAAATTGTACGCAGAGGCCAAGGAGGACATGCTCTCCGGCTCGTACGACCGCGCGATCAAGACGCTGGAGCGCATCGAGGGCCGCGCCGCCGGCACGACGCTGGGCCAGCAGGCGCAGCTGGACCTGGCCTGGGCCAACTACAAGAGCGGCGAGCGCGTGCAGGCCGTGACGGTGCTGGACCGCTTCATCAAGCTCAACCCGTCGAGCCCGGCGCTGGACTACGCGCTGTACATGAAGGGCCTGGTCAACTTCAACGACGACCTGGGCCTGTTCGGCCGCATCGCGCGCCAGGACATCAGCGAGCGCGACCAGCAGGCCTCGCGTGACTCGATGCAGGCCTTCAAGCAACTGGTCGAGCAGTTCCCCGAGTCGAAGTACTCCGAGGACGCCCGCATCCGCATCGACTACATCACCAACAGCCTCGCGGCCTACGAGGTGCATGTGGCGCGCTACTACTACAACCGCGGCGCCTACCTGGCGGCGGCGAACCGTGGCCAGGCCGCGCTGCTGGAGTTCCAGTACGCGCCGGCGCTGGAAGAGGCGCTGTTCCTGATGATGCAGAGCTACGACAAGCTCGGCATGGAGCAGCTGCGCGACGACACCCGCCGCGTGCTCGTGGCCAGCTTCCCGGACAGCAGCTACCTGACCACCGGGAAAGCGCGCGAGAAAAGCAAGCCTTGGTGGAAGATCTGGTGATCCTCCACCGGCCTCCTTGAAGGAGCGCCGAATGAACGAAGCCCGCTGTCGAGCGGGCTTTTTCATGGGCGCGCCGGAGTTCAGGTCTCGTGCGAGGCCTTCAACTCGGCGAGCCAGGCCTGGGCGGACGCCTCGTCGGGCACCTGCGTCATCGGCGGCAGCGCCTCGCGCAGGCGCTTGCCGTAGTGCGATCCCGCCAGCCGCGGATCGCAGACGACCAGCAGGCCGCGGTCGCTCTCGGTGCGGATCAGCCGGCCGGCGCCCTGCTTCAGCGCGATCGCGGCCTCGGCGACAAAGTACTCCATGAACGGATTGCGCCCCTCGGACTCGAGCCGCGCGACCCGCGCCTCGACCAGCGGATCGTTCGGCGGCGGGAAGGGCAGCTTGTCGATCAGCACGCATTGGAGCGCGTCGCCCGGGACGTCGATGCCCTCCCAGAAGCTCGCCGAGCCGACCAGCACCGAGGCCGGCTGGTCGATGAACTGCTGCAGCAGTTGCCGCTTGGGCATCGTGCCCTGCACCAGCACCTCGATGCGGTGACCGCCTTCCTCGAAGCGCTGGCGCAGCACCTCGGCGACGGTCTGCAGCTGGCGCAGCGTCGTCGTCAGGATGAAGGTGCGGCCGCCGAGCTTGGCCGCCAATCGCGCGCCGAGCCAGCCCACCGATTCACCGTGATCGGGCTCGGAGGGCTTGGGGAAATGCCTCGGGACGTAGAGCCGCGCGTGCGCCGCGTAGTCGAAGGGGCTGCCGACGCGCAGCGTCCGCGCCTCGGCAAGGCCGGCCGGCTCGGTGAACCAACTGAGCTGATCGTCCTCGCCCAGCGTCGCCGAGGTGAAGATCCAGGCTTTGGGCGTGCTCGCCAGCGCCTCCTGCATCGCCTCCCGGATGTCGAGCGGCGACTCGATCAGCCGCACCTGGTGCGTGCCGACATCGACCCAGCGCACCGCGCCCGGATCGGGCTCGCGCGCGAACAGCTGCGCCGCCTTGTAGAGCTCGACCGCGCGCTCGTGCAAACGCGCGAGATCGGGGCCGACCTCCATCACCGTCGCGAGCGCATCCACGCTCAACTCGATCGCCTGCGCGACCTGTCCCAGCGCCGCGTCGAACTCGGCCCGGCCGGCGCATTCGTTCCAGCGCAGCTTGAGCACGCCGCGCAGATCGCGGCCTCCGGCACAGGCCAGACGCAAGGCGCGGGCGCCGCGCTCGACGCCGGCGGCGATCTCCTGCCACTCCTGCAGGCCGCGCGCGTGCGCCAGCCCCTGCGCGAGCATGTCGCGCGCGAAGTCGAACAGCTGCGCGCTGCCCAGCAGCCGGCCGAGGAAGTTCAGTCCGGCCTCGGGCAGTTGGTGGGCCTCGTCGAAGATCGCGACCTCGACGCTGGGGAGCAGTTCCGCGACGCCGCTGTCGCGCAGCACCAGGTCGGCGAAGAACAGGTGATGGTTCACGACGACCAGGTCCGCCTCCATCGCCTCGCGCCGCGCCTTCACGACATGGCACTCGCGGTACGACGGACAGTCGGTGCCCAGGCAGTTGTCGCGCGTGGAGCTGACGATCGGGATCACCGGCGAACGGTCGTCGAGTCCGTCGATCTCCGAGAAGTCGCCGGTGTGCGTGGTCATGGCCCAGCGCTCGATGCGCGCGAGTTGCGCGACCGCGCGGCGGTCCGGCAGTTCGGCACTGTGGCGCGCCTGCTCCAATCGGTGCAAGCAGAGGTAACTCCCTCGACCTTTCAGCAACGCGGCGCGCAGCGGCAGCGCGAAGGTCTCGAGCAGGCGGGGCAGGTCACGCATGAAGAGCTGGTCCTGCAGGCTCTTCGTGGCGGTGCTGATCAGCGTGCGGCCGCCGCTGAGCAGCGCCGGCACCAGATAGGCGAAGGTCTTGCCGACGCCGGTGCCGGCCTCGACGACGAGCGTGCCACGGCTGGCGATCGCCTGCGCGACGGCGCTCGCCATGAGGCGCTGCGGCTCGCGCGGCGCGTAGCCGGGGCCATGCCGCGACAGCGGTCCGCCGGTGTCGAACGCGGCCACCACGGACTGCTCGAGCTCGCCCGGCCGCATCGCCTCGATCGCCGAGCGCGCGCGAGACGCCGCCAGCGCCGGCGACGCCTCGGCCCCGCCCCACGGGGCATCGGCCATCAGGTCGTCGGTCGAGTCGTCGGTGTCGGGGTCGTGACGGTCAGGCCGGCTCATCGGGATCACTGGCCCGCTCGAGCCGCGCGATCTCATCGCGCATCGCCAGGCGCTGCTTCTTGAGCCTGCGCAGCGTGAGTTCGTCGCAGGACGCCGCGGCGATGGCGCTGGCCTCCAGGGCCCGCAGGCCCGGGCCGGCGTCGACGCCCAGCGCGCCCATCAGCGTGTCGATGCGCCCATCCAGCTCGGCATGCGCGATGCGCAGCTCGATCAGGCGCCGGGCGGGAGAGTGAAGTTGTTCATCCATAAACGGGGAACCACTCGACCGGGAGGCCGAGCCGCGCGATTATAGTTTTGGGATGAGTCGCACTACCCCAGGCTTTCGCCTCAGCGCCGCCACCGGCATCCATCGCGGCGATCGTCTGTACCAGCAGGATCAGGTCCAGGTCATCGCCCATCCGCGTCAAAGCGGCTGCATGCTGGGCATCGTCGCCGACGGCATGGGCGGCAAGAGCGGTGGCCGCAAGGCCGCCGATCAGGTCATCCTCACCGCGCAGCAGCTGTTCGAGCGCTTCGTCCCCGGCGAGGAGGACGAGGCCGAGCTGCTGCGCCAGATCGTCTCCGAAGCCCACCTGATGATCCGCCTGACGGCGATCTCCGCCGAGGAGGAGCCGCACAGCACGCTGGCCGCCTTCCTGCTCACCAGCGACCGGCGCTGTTTCTGGATCCACACCGGCGACTCGCGGATCTATCTCTTCCGCGGCCCCAACATGGTGACGCGCTCGCTGGACCAGTCCTATGTGCAGCGCCTGGTCGACGAAGGCCAGATTTCGGAGGACGAGGCGCTCGTCCATCCGCAGTCGAACCTGCTGACCGCCTGCCTGGGCACGGTGCAGGAGCCCACGCCGGTCGAGTCCTTCTTCGAGCGCCTGGAGCATGGCGACAGCCTGATGGTCTGCAGCGACGGCCTGTGGCACTACTTCACCCCGGCGGAGCTCGGCACCGTGCTGCACAGCCTGCCGCCGCGCGATGGCGCGGAGCTGCTCGTCAACAAGGCGCGCCAGCGCGCCAAGGGCACCGGCGACAACCTGTCGATCGCCATCGTCCGGCTGGATCCGCTCGAGTAGGCGCACGCCGGCAGCCACCTCCCTCAATGACGAACGCCGGTCCCAGGACCGGCGTTTTACATGGCGCGCCCGCGGCGCCGCTCAGTGCTTGGGCAGCGCGCGGATGTCCGAGGCCGAGGGCGTGGGCAGGTGCGCGGCGGGCGGCTTCGTGTTCTTGCCGCCGGCCGTCGCGGCCGACGCCGCGGAGGCGGCCTTCTCCGCGTACCGGGCCTGCATCTGGCTGGCCTTGTGCTGGCGCTCCTGGGCCTTCTCGCGGCGCTGCGCGGCAGCTTCCCGGCGCCTGGCGGCTTCCGCCTTCGCCTCGGCCTCCTGCTGCGCCTGGCGGCGCTGATGGAGTTCCGGATTCGCGCGCGGCGTGCGGGCCATCGGCGCCGCCGGCACGGCGGACGCGGGCTGCGCGGCCTCACGCACCGACTGGGTCTTGCGCTGGGCCTCGTCCGCGGCGGCGTCGCGCTCCTTCTGCTGCACGCGCTCCTTGGCGGCGGCGGCGCGGCGCTGACGGTCCTCGGCGTTGACCTGGTGCTCGGCCCGGTCCAGCGGACGCAGCGCGCGGATGCGTTCGTTGCGGGCATCCTCCAGGCAGCCGGTCACGACGAAGCGCGCGTTGCAGTCGCGCACCTTGGCCTGGTAGGTCTGTTCGATGCGGGCGCGGGCCGCGTCGATCTCGGCGCGGCTCATCTCGGCGGCGCGGGCGGCCGACGGCGCGGCGCACAGGGCGCAGATCGCGGCCGGCGTGATCGCCGCGGCGGCAAGGACGGAGCGGAAAGTCATGGCCGCGATCATCGCATCCACCGGCGGCCGTTTTGGAGAACCGCCCGCCCGTGACTTCCCTGGTGACTTCCAACCGTTCAGGTCAGCCGCGTGTCGACCTCGCGGCGCTCCAGCTCCAGGTACTCCTTGGACTGCATCTCCTGCAGCCGCGACACGGTGCGCGGGAACTCGTGCGCCAGCGGGCCTTCGGTGTAGAGCTGCTCGGCCGGCACCGCCGCCGAGATGATCAGCTTCACGCGCCGGTCGTACAGCACGTCGACCAGCAGCGTGAAGCGGCGCGCCTCGCTGGCCAGCCGCGGCGGCATCGCCGGCACCTTGGACAGGATCAGCGTGTGGAACTGCGTCGCCAGCTCCAGGTAGTCGTTCTGCGAGCGCGGGCCGCCGCACAGTTCCGAGAAATCGAACCACACCACGCCGCCGGCGCGGCGGCGCGAGCGGATCTCGCGATGCTCGATGTGCAGCACGGGGTCCTCGTCGCGGGCCTCGGCGAGCGACTCGAAGGCGGCGGTCAGCGCCTGCTCGGCGTCGGCATTCAGCGGCGTGTGATAGAGCTCGACATGCTCCAGCGAGCGCTGCCGGTAGTCGGTGCCGTTGTCGACGTTGATGACTTCCAGGTGCTGCTTGAGCAGCTCGATCGCCGGCAGGATGCGGTCGCGATGCAGTCCATTCGGATAGAGCCCGTCCGGATGGAAGTTGGAGGTCGTCACGATGGACACGCGATTGCGGAACAGCGCGTCCAGCAGCCGGTAGAGGATCATCGCGTCGGTGACGTCGGCGACGTGGAACTCGTCGAAGCAGATCAGCCGGAAGCGGCGCGCGATGCGCTTGCCCAGTTCCTCCAGCGGATCCTGGATGCCCTTGAGCTCCTGCAGCTCGCGATGGACCTCGCGCATGAACTCGTGGAAGTGCAGCCGCGTCTTGCGCGTCAGCGGGACCGCCTGGAAGAAGCAGTCCATCAGGAAGCTCTTGCCGCGGCCGACGCCGCCGAACATGTACACGCCGCGCGGCAGCGGCGGGCGCACCAGCAGCTTGGTCACCGCGTTGGAGCGCCGCGCCTTGTAGTCGGCCCATTCATCCTGGCAGCGCTGCAGCGCGGCGACGGCGCGCAGTTGCGCGGGATCGGCGGTGTAGCCGCGCTCCTGCAGGGTGTGGTGATAGAGCTCGGTAACGGTGGTCATGCGGCGGCGATCAACTCAACAACTCAACACGGGAACGGGAACAGACAAGAAAAAAAGGGGCGACTCGCCGCCGCCCCTTGTTCACGCGTCCGATGCGCTTCGAGCCTGGGCTCAGAAGTTCAGCGTGCGCTTGTCCACGGCCAGGGCCGCTTCCTTGGTCGCCTCGCTCAGCGACGGGTGCGCGTGGCAGATGCGGGCGATGTCCTCGGCCGAGGCCTTGAACTCCATCGCCACCACGGCTTCGGAGATCAGCTCCGAGGCCATCGGGCCGATGATGTGCACGCCCAGGATCTCGTCGGTCTTGGCGTCGGCCAGGAACTTGACGAAGCCGGTCGTGTCGCCCAGCGCGCGCGCGCGGCCGTTGGCCAGGAACGGGAACTGGCCCGCCTTGTAGGCCACGCCGTCCGCCTTGAGCTGCTGCTCGGTCTTGCCGACCCACGCGATCTCGGGGCTGGTGTAGATGACCCACGGGATGGTGTTGAAGTTGACGTGGCCGTGCTGGCCGGCGATGCGCTCGGCGACCGCGACGCCCTCTTCCTCCGCCTTGTGCGCCAGCATCGGGCCGCGCACGACGTCACCGATCGCCCAGACATTGGGCAGGTTGGTCTTGCACTCGTCATCGACGACGACCGCGCCGCGCTCGTCGAGCTTCAGGCCGACGGCTTCCGGGTTCAGGCCGATGGTGTTGGCGACGCGGCCGATCGAGACGATCAGCTTGTCCACCGCCAGGGTCTGCTCGGCGCCCTTCGCGTCCGTGTACTTCACGCTGACGCCATCCTTGCCGTTGTCGACGGACGTGATCTTCACGCCCAGCTCGATGTTCAGGCCCTGCTTCTTGAAGACCTTGGCGGCCTCCTTGGCGACGGACTCGTCGGCGGCGCCCAGGAAGGCGGGCAGCGCTTCCAGGATCGTCACGTCCGCGCCCAGGCGGCGCCACACCGACCCCATTTCCAGGCCGATGACGCCGGAGCCGATCACACCCAGCTTCCTGGGCACGGCCGGGATGCGCAGCGCGCCGTCGTTGGACAGGATGTTGGTCTCGTCGAACGGGGCACCCGGCAGCTGGCGGGCGTTGGAGCCGGTGGCGACGATCACGTGCTTGGCCGTGATCGTCTCTTCGGCGGCGCCGGCGACCTTGATCTCGTACGCGCCGTCCTTGGCCGCCACGAACGAGCCGCGGCCGTGGAAGAACGTGACCTTGTTCTTCTTGAACAGGTAGAGGATGCCGTCGTTGTTCTGCTTCACGACGGCGTCCTTGCGGCCGATCATCTTGGCGATGTCGATCTTCAGGTCGTTCATCGAGATGCCGTGGTCGGCGAAGCCGTGGCCGGCGTGCTCGAAGTGCTCGCTGGACTGCAGCAGCGCCTTGGACGGGATGCAGCCGACGTTGGTGCAGGTGCCGCCAGGGGCGGGAGCGCCCTTGTCGTTCTTCCACTCGTCGATGCAGGCCGCGTTGAAGCCCAGCTGCGCCGCGCGGATCGCCGCGATGTAGCCGCCGGGGCCGCCGCCGATGACGACGACGTCGAATTGCTTGCTCATGTCGTGGTCGTCCTCGGATTACAGGTCGAACAGCAGGCGGGCCGGATCTTCCAGCGCGTCCTTCATGGCGACCAGGCCCAACACGGCTTCGCGGCCGTCGATGATGCGGTGGTCATAGGACATCGCCAGGTAGTTGATCGGACGGATCACGATCTGGCCGTTCTCGACGACGGCGCGGTCCTTGGTCGCGTGCACGCCCAGGATGGCCGACTGCGGCGGGTTGATGATCGGCGTCGACAGCATCGAGCCGAAGGTGCCGCCGTTGGAGATGGAGAAGGTGCCGCCGGTCATCTCCTCGATGCCGAGCTTGCCTTCCTGCGCCTTCTTGCCGAACTCGGCGATCTTCTTCTCGATGTCGGCGAAGCTCATCTGGTCCGCATTGCGCAGGATGGGCACGACCAGGCCGCGCGGCGAACCGACGGCGATGCCGATGTCGAAGTAGCCGTGGTAGACGATGTCGTTGCCGTCGACCGAGGCGTTCAGCACCGGGTACTTCTTCAGCGCGTGGACCGCGGCCTTCACGAAGAAGCTCATGAAGCCCAGCTTCGTGCCGTGTTCCTTGGTGAAGCTGTCCTGGAACTTCTTGCGCAGCTCCATCACCGGGGCCATGTTCACTTCGTTGAACGTGGTCAGGATGGCGTTGGTCGATTGCGACTGCAGCAGGCGCTCGGCGATGCGGGCGCGCAGGCGGCTCATCGGCACGCGCTGTTCCGGGCGGTCGCCCAGGTTGGCGGACACCGGCGCGGCGACGGCCTGCAGCGGCGCCTTGGCGGGAGCCGCCGGAGCGGCCACCGGGGCGGGGATCGCGGCCGGCTTGGCGCCGCCTTCGATCGCGCCCAGCACGTCGCCCTTGGTCACGCGGCCATCCTTGCCGGTGCCGGCCACGGAGCCGGCGGCCAGGCCGTTGTCGGCCATGATCTTGGCGGCGGCGGGCATCGCGACGCCGGCCTTGCTGTCCGACGAGGCAGCGGCGGCGGCCGGCGCGGGAGCAGCGGCGGCGGGCGCCGGGGCGGCGGCGGCCGGAGCGGCGGCGCCGGCCTTGCCTTCGGAGTCGATCCGGGCGATGACCTGGTCCGAGGTCACGGTGCCGCCGTCGGCGACGACCAGCTCGGCCAGCACGCCGGCGGACGGGGCCGGCACTTCCAGCACGACCTTGTCGGTCTCGATCTCGATCAGGATTTCATCGATGGCCACGGCTTCGCCGGGCTTCTTCTTCCATTGCAGCAGCGTCGCTTCGGCGACCGACTCGGACAGCTGGGGGACTTTGACTTCAACGATTGCCATGATGTTTGTTCTTTCTTACTTGGTCAGCACGAAGCCCTTGAGCTTGCCGAAGGCCTGCTCCAGCAGCGCCTTCTGCTGTTCCTGGTGCAGGTGGGCGTAGCCCACCGCCGGCGAGGCCGAAGCCGGGCGTCCGGCGTAGCCGAGCTTCTGGCCGTCGGCCATGTTCTCGTGGATGTAGTGCTGCACGAAGAACCAGGCGCCCTGGTTCTGCGGCTCGTCCTGGCACCACACGATCTCGGCGAGGTTCGGGTACTTCTTGAGCTCGGCCGCGAAGGCCTTGTGCGGGAACGGGTACAGCTGTTCCACGCGGACGATCGCGACGTCCTTCTTGTCGCCGCGGGCCTTCATCAGGTCGTAGGCGACCTTGCCCGAGCAGGCGATCACGCGCTTGACCTTGCTGGCGTCGATCTCGGCGTTGACCTCGCCGATCACGGTGCGGAACTCGCCCTTGGTGAACTCGCTCACCGGCGAGGTGGCGTCCTTGGCGCGCAGCAGCGACTTCGGCGTCAGGATGACCAGCGGCTTGCGGAACATGCGCAGCATCTGGCGGCGCAGCAGATGGAAGATCTGCGAGGCGCTCGTCGGCTGGACGACCTGCATGTTGTTGTCGGCCGCCAGCTGCATGAAACGCTCCAGGCGCGCCGAGCTGTGCTCGGGGCCCTGGCCTTCATAGCCGTGCGGCAGCATCAGCGTCAGGCCGTTGGCGCGGCCCCACTTCACTTCGCCGGAGGCGATGAACTGGTCGATGACGACCTGCGCGCCGTTGACGAAGTCGCCGAACTGGGCTTCCCAGATCGTC
The DNA here is from genome assembly GCF_059491535.1 of Roseateles sp. Mitsp63. NCBI lineage: Bacteria > Pseudomonadati > Pseudomonadota > Betaproteobacteria > Burkholderiales > Sphaerotilaceae > Roseateles > Roseateles sp. Mitsp63. The sequence goes on from NZ_CP168509.1 coordinate 4,841,664, forward strand.
AGCGTCTGCGGATCGGCGGCGGCGTAGCCGTACTCGAAGCCCAGCACGGCCTCTTCCGACAGGATCGAGTCGATCACGACGAACGGGGCCTGGCCTTCCGCGACGTTCTGCAGCGGGATGTAGGTGCCTTCGTCGAAGCGCTCGCGGTTCTGGTCGTGCAGCACGGCGTGGCGGTGCGTGAACGTGCCGCGGCCGCAGTCCTCGCCGGACAGGCGCACCGGGTAGCCCGAGGCCACCAGCGACGCGAAGGCCATGTGCTCGCCCATGCCCCAGTCGACGTTGATGTCGCCGCGGCCCATGGCCGCGCGGTCGGCGATGACCTTCTCCACCAGCGTGTGGGCCTTGAAGCCGGCCGGCAGCGTGGTGATCTTCTCGGACAGGCGCTTCCACTCGGCCACCGGCAGCGCGGTGTCGCAGCTGTCGGTCCACTTCTTGCCGAGGTAAGGGGTCCAGTCGGTGGCGTACTTGCTCTTGAAGTTGGTCAGCACCGGGTCGACGGTGTGACGGCCCTCGTCCATCGCGGCGCGGAAGGCCTTGACCATGCCGTCCGGGCCTTCGGCATCCATCACGCCCTGGGCCACCAGCTTCTCGCCGTACAGCTTGCGCGTGCCGGGATGCTGGGCGATCTTCTTGTACATCAGCGGCTGCGTCAGCGCGGGCGTGTCCTGCTCGTTGTGGCCCAGCTTGCGGAAGCAGACGATGTCGACGACCACGTCCTTCTTGAACTGCTGACGGTATTCCAGCGCCAGCTGCGTGCACAGCACGACCGCTTCCGGATCGTCCCCGTTCACGTGCAGCACCGGGGCCTCGATCATCTTGACGACGTCGGAGCAGTACAGCGTCGAGCGCGTGTCGCGCGGGTCGCTGGTGGTGAAGCCGATCTGGTTGTTGATGACGATGTGGACGGTGCCGCCGGTGTAGTAGCCGCGGGTCTGGGCCAGCGCCAGCGTCTCCATCACGACGCCCTGGCCGGCGAAGGCCGCGTCGCCGTGCACCAGCACGGGCAGCACCTGCTCGCCGGTCTTGTCGCCGCGGCGGTCCATGCGCGCCTTGACCGAGCCCTCGACGACCGGGTTCACGATCTCCAGGTGCGACGGGTTGAAGGCCAGGCTCAGGTGGACCGGGCCGCCAGGGGTGGTCACGTCGCTGGAGAAGCCCTGGTGGTACTTCACGTCGCCGGACGGGAGGTCCTCGGGGGCGGTGTGGTCGAACTCGGCGAACAGGTCCTTGGGCATCTTGCCCAGGGTGTTGACCAGCACGTTGAGGCGGCCGCGGTGGGCCATGCCGATCACGATCTCCTGCACGCCCTTGACGCCGGCGCACTTGACCAGCTCGTCCATCGAGGCGATGAAGCTCTCGCCGCCTTCCAGCGAGAAGCGCTTCTGGCCGACGTACTTGGTGTGCAGGTAGCGCTCCAGGCCTTCGGCGGCGGTGAGGCGCTCCAGGATCTGCTGCTTCTTCTCGGCCGTGTAGGTCGGCTTGCTGCGGATCGCCTCCAGGCGTTCCTGCCACCAGCGCTTCTCGGTCGGCTCGGTGACGTGCATGAACTCGGCGCCGACGGAGCCGCAGTAGGTGTCACGCAGGGCCTGCACGATCTCGCGCAGGGTCATGCGCTCGGCCTTGGTGAAATAGGTGTTGGTCGCACTGAAGGTGCGGTCCATGTCGGCTTCGGTCAGGCCGTAGGACGCGGGATCCAGCTCGGGGATCTTGGGGCGCTCGGTGCGCTTGAGCGGGTCCAGGTCGGCCCAGCGCGAGCCCAGCGTGCGGTACGCGGCGATCAGCGACTGGACGTGCACCTGCTTGCCGGCCACTTCGAGCTCGGCGGAGGACACCTGGTTGTTGAAGGCGTTGGCCTTGGCGCGCTGCGCGAAGGACTCGATCACCGGCGCATGCGCCACGTCGCGCTTGTCGCTGCCGTCCACCGCGGGGACGTGCTGCAGCGCGTCGAAGTAGGCGCGCCAGTTGTCGGGCACGGCGCCCGGGTTGTCGAGGTACTGCTCGTACATCTCCTCGACGTAGGGGGCATTGCCCCCGAACAGATAGGAGTTCGAGCTGTATTGCTGCATCATCTTTCGCTCACCTCTGCCCCGGCTTCCGGAGCTATCGGCTGGTTAACAAACCTTCCGCGACACGGCTTGACCGGTTGGCGGATTGCGACCCGCCTTTGCTGTTGCCAGAAAAGGGGACGGGAAGGACCTGAAGTCACAAGCGCAGGACTGTAGCACCACGCCGGTTCGGGTGCTGTTGCGGGTTCGCCCACTTGTTGTGCAGGCTGTCCATGACTTGAATCAAGCACACGGACACTCATGGGTGACAAACGTTTGCGATGAGATAGCTCAAAGAAGTAGACTGCATGATGGCGTACCGCCCCGAGATTGAATGGCGGACTGCCCGGGACACAGGAGATCCCACATGCAAGTTCGAGTCGTCGACTACCGCGCCGCGGATGCGGCCGAGCAATTCACCCGCTCCCTGCACGAGACAGGTTTCGGCGTCCTGGTGAATCACCCCCTCCCGCAAGAGCTGGTCGAGAAGATCTACGCCGACTGGCTCGGCTACTTCAACGGCACCGAGAAACACGAGCTGGCGTTCTCCAAGGAGACCCAGGACGGGTATTTCTCGACCGAGATCTCGGAGACGGCCAAGGGGCACACGCAGAAGGACATCAAGGAGTACTTCCACATTTATCCGTGGGGACGTATTCCGGCGTCGTTGAAGGACGACGCGATGCGCTACTACCGCATCGCCAACGATCTGGCGGCGGAGTTGCTGTCGTGGGTGGAGGCGCACACGCCGGCGGAGATCGCGAAGAACTATCGCGAGCCGCTGTCCAACATGATCAAGGACAGCCGGCTGACGCTGCTGCGGGTGCTGCGGTATCCGCCGCTGACGGGGAATGAGCCGGAGGGTTCGCTGCGGGCGGCGGCGCACGGCGACATCAACCTGCTGACGATCCTGCCGGCGGCCAACGAGCCGGGGCTGCAGGTGCAGGGCAAGGATGGGAGCTGGGTCGACGTGCCGGGGGATTTCGGCATGCTGATCATCAACATCGGCGACATGCTGCAGGAGGCGTCGCAGGGCTACTACCCGTCGACGCAGCACCGCGTGGTCAATCCGACGGGCGAAGGCGCGAAGAAGAGCCGCGTGTCGCTGCCGCTGTTCCTGCATCCGCGCGAGGACGTGGTGCTGTCGGATCGCTACACCGCGCATGAGTACCTCGAGGAGCGGCTGCGGGAGCTGGGCGTCAAGACCTGACGCCCTGCTGGCCCTCTCCCCCACCCTCTCCCGCAAGCGGGCGAGGGAGTAGGAGACTGCTGTACTGCCGTCGCCACTGGCCCTCACCCCTCCCTCTCCCACTTCGCGGGAGAGGGTGTAAGAAGAGCGCCGCCGGTATTGCCCCCTCGCCCGCTTGCGGGAGAGGGAGGGGTGAGGGCCAGAGGCCTCACGCCCGCCGGCTCTGGGCTCGGTGGATCAAAGGCTCTTGATCGCCACCACGTCCTTGCCCTTGAAGCTGAACACCGTCACCGCCGACGACTTCAGGTCGTGGCGCTCGTCATAGGCGTACTCGCCGGCGACCCCGGTGAACGAGGACTTGGCCAGGTGCTCGCCGATCTTCTTCGGATCGGTGGACTGCGTCGCCTCGATCGCGCCGGCCAGCAGATAGGCGCCGTCATAGAACGATGCCGCGTAGGTCAGCGGATCGCGCTTGAATTCGGCCTTGTACTTTTCCATGAACTGTTTGCCCTTGGCGCTGCGGTCGATCAGCGCGCCGCCCTGGGTGCAATAGACGTTCATGTCCCCGGACACCTGCGACAGCGTCGCGGTTTCGGTCGAGCAGATCCCGTCGCCGCCCAGCAGTGGCGCGGTGATGCCCAGGCCGCGCATCTGGCGCAGCATCGGGCCGCCTTGCGCGGAGTAGCCGCCGTAGAACACGGCATCCGGCTTGGCGGCCTTCACGGCGGTCAGGATGGAACTGAAGTCCGTGGCCTTGTCGCTGGTGAATTCCTTGGCCACGACCTTGATGCCGAGCTTCGCGGCCTGCGCGGTGAACTCCTGCGACACGCCCTGGCCGTAGGCGGTGCGGTCGTCGATGACGGCCACGGTCTTGACCTTCAGGTCCTGTGCCGCATACACGGCCATCTTGGCGCCGAGCTGGTTGTCCGTCGCGCCGATGCGGAACAGGTTGGTCTGGTTGGCCTGCTGGGTGATGCGCGGGTTGGACGCCACCGTCAGCACGATGACGCCGCCATCCGAGAACACGCGCGACGCGGGCATGGTCACGCCCGAGTTGTACGGCCCGAGGACGAACTTGATCTTCTTGTCCACCAGGGCCTGCGCCACCTGCACGCCCTGGCGCGGATCGGCGCCGTCGTCGTTGACGTCCAGTTCGAGGATCACGGGCTTGCCGCCCACCTTGACGCCCTTGGCGTTCAGTTCCTTGATGGCCAGCGCCGCGCCGTCGCGGTTGTCGATGCCATAGCCGGCCTGTGGGCCGGTCACGGGGCTCATGAAGCCGATGCGCACGCGCTCCTGGGCCTGGCATCCCAGCGCGACGAAGCCGGCGGCGAGCGCCAGCGCTTTCAGGGTGGTCTTGTTCATGGTTGTCTTCCTCGGTAAGGGAGACCGCGAGTCTACGAAGAAATGGCGTGTCGCTCGACCACGTCTACAGTGGCGCATGTCCCGCGCTTCCTCCGGCCGCGTCATCTGGGTCCAGCCCGAGGCGCCTCCCAAGCCCGCCGTCGGCCAGCCCTGCAACGGCTGCGGCGTCTGCTGCCTGGCCGAGCCCTGTCCGCTCGGCGCGGTGGTCAGCCTCAAGCGTCACGGCGCCTGCCGCGCGCTGGTGTGGTCCGAGGCCCAGCGCCAGTACCGCTGCGGCATGCTGGTCCATCCGACGCGCTATGTGGGCTTGCCCACATGGCGGCCCGAAGGCCTCGTCAACCGGCTGATCCGCCGCTACGCGCGGCGCCTGATCGCCGCGGGCATGGGCTGCGATGCCGAACTCGAGCCCCAGACCGCCCCGCCCCCGGAGAAGCGCTAAGCAACGCCTGGCCCTCGCGGGTCTAGCATCGCCCGTGCATCGCCTGACCCAGGCTTCACGGAGTCCCCCCATGTCTCGCACCCCGAGAGGTTCCCGCTTCGTCCGCGCCCGCATGGCGCTGTCCCTGGCGATCGCGCTCGGCGCATCGGCCGCCGTCTCCACCGCGCAGGCCGTGCCGCTGCGCTGGGCCGCGCAGAACGACGTGCTGACGCTCGATCCGCACTCGCAGGACCACACGACCACCACCGCCATCCTGCAGCATGCCTACGAGGGCCTGACCCGCTACAGCGAGGACTGGGAGATCGAGCCCTGCCTGGCCACGAAGTGGACGGCCATCAGCCCCACGCAGGTGCGTTTCGAGCTGCGCAAGGGCGTGAAGTTCCATGATGGGTCGCCGTTCACCGCGGACGACGTCATCTTCAGCTTCAACCGCATCCGCCAGCCGCAGGGCACGATGCAGATCTACGTCACCGGCATCAAGGAGATCAAGAAGATCGACGACTTCACCATCGACCTGATGCTGGACTCGCCGCAGCCGATCCTGCTGCGCAACCTGATCGACTTCCGGATCATGAGCAAGGCCTGGTCCGAGAAGAACAAGGCGACGCAGATGGCCGATTACAAGGCCAAGGACGAGAACTACGCCAGCCGCCATGCCGCCGGCACCGGCCCCTACGAGATCACCTCCTGGCAGCCGGACCAGAAGGTCTCGATGACCATCAACAAGGCCTGGTGGGACAAGAACAAGGGCAACATCACCGAGGTCAGCTACATCCCGATCAAGTCGGACCCGACGCGGGTCGCGGCGCTGACCTCGGGCGACGTGGACCTGCTGACCGACGTGCCGACGCAGGACGTCGGCTCGCTGAAGGCGGACAGCAAGCTCAAGACCATCGACGGCCCCGAGACCCGCACCATCTTCTTCGCGATGGACCTGGGCAGCGACGAGCTGCGCGGTGCGTCGGTGAAGGGCAAGAACCCGTTCAAGGACGTCCGCGTGCGCGAGGCGCTGTCGCTGGCCATCGACCGCGAGGCCATCAAGCGCAGCATCATGCGCGGGCTGTCGGTGCCGGCGGCGCTGATGGTCGCGCCCGGCGTGCACGGCTACGACGCGGCGCTGGACAAGCCGCGCGCGCCCGACATCGCCAAGGCCAAGAAGCTGCTCGCCGATGCCGGCTATCCCAGCGGCTTCGAGGTTCCGCTGAACTGCCCCAACAACCGCTACGTCAACGACGAGAAGGTCTGCCTGGCCGTGGTGTCGATGTGGAGCAAGATCGGCATCACCGCGCGGCTGACCGCGCAGCCGATGTCGCAGCACAGCCAGCTGTTCCAGCGCTTCGAGGCGCCGCTGTACATGCTGGGCTGGGGCGTGTCCACGCGCGACGCGCTCTACGCGATGCAGGCGCTGGCGCGCACCCGCAGCGGCGGCGCGGACGGCAGCTTCAACTTCTCCAAGGTCAGCGATCCCGAGCTCGACAAGCTGATCGATGCGGCCAAGAGCGAGATCGACGTCGCCAAGCGCGATGCGCTGCTGCGCGACGGGCTGGTGCGGATCCGCGATCAATACCTCTTCATCCCGCTGCACCACCAGGTGCGTCCGTGGGCGATGCGCGCCAACCTGCAGACGCTGCACCGCGCCGACGACCGGCCGCAGGCGCGCTTCACGACGATCAAGTAGCGCCTCGCATTTCCTTCCTCGGCCACCGGATCTGGCGGCCCGTCCTTGGGGCAATCCCCGAGGCCGGGCCGCTCGTCCATGGGCGCGTCCCCGGCTAGCATCCAGCGACTTCACGAGTTCTTAACGACATCGCCAAGGAGCCGCCGCTCATGCCGAGGATCTCTTCCGGATCGATCCGATCCGCCCGCACCGCGCTGTGCGCCGCCGCCGCCGCCGCGGCGCTGCTGTCCACCCTGCCCGTGCTGTCCGCGCATGCCGCGCCGCTGCGCTGGGCCGCGCAGAACGACGTGCTGACGCTGGATCCGCACTCGCAGAACCACAGCACGACGAACGCGATCGCGCAGCACGCCTACGAGGGCCTCACGCGCTACGACCGCCAGTACCAGGTCGAGCCGTCGCTCGCGACGAAATGGACCCAGACCGGGCCGACCACCTGGCGCTTCGAGCTGCGCAAGGGCGTCAGGTTCCATGACGGCTCGCCGTTCACCGCGGACGACGTGGTGTTCTCCTTCCACCGCATCAAGCAGCCGGTGGGCACGATGCATCCGTTCGTGGCCGGCGTGACCGACATCCGCAAGGTCGACGCCAACACGATCGACGTGATCCTCGCGGCGCCGAATCCCATCCTGCTGCGCCAGTTCGTCGACTTCCGGATCATGAGCAGGACCTGGGCGGAGAAGAACAAGGCGGTCAACCTGCCGGACTTCAAGGCCAAGGAGGAGACCTTCGCGACGCGCAACGCCAATGGCACCGGGCCGTACCGCATCACCGGGTGGCAGCCGGACCAGCGCATCACGATGGTCCAGAACAAGGACTGGTGGGACGCGAAGAATGCGACCAACGTCGACGAGGTGATCTACACGCCGATCAAGTCCGACCCGACGCGGGTCGCGGCGCTGCTGTCGGGCGACGTGGACCTGCTGTCCGACATTCCGACGCAGGACGTGGGCCGGCTCAAGGCCGACGCCAAGCTCAGCGTCGCCGAGGGCAGCGAGACGCGCACCATCTTCATCGGCATGGACCAGGGCAGCGAGCAGCTCAAGGGCGCCAGCGTGACGGGCAAGAACCCGTTCAAGGACAAGCGGGTGCGCGAGGCGATGTCGCTGGCGATCGACCGCGAGGCGATCAAGCGCGCGACGATGCGCGGCTTGTCGGTGCCGGCGGGGATCATGGTCGCGCCGGGCGTGAACGGCAACGCGCCGGACATCGACGTCGCGACCAAGGCGGATGCCGAGCGCGCGCGCAAGCTGCTCGCCGAGGCCGGCTATCCGAACGGCTTCGAAGTGCCGATGAACTGTCCCAACAACCGCTACGTCAACGACGAGGAGATCTGCCTGGCGGTGGTGTCGATGTGGAGCAGGGTCGGGATCAAGGCGCGGCTGCAGACGGAGTCCTTCAGCACCTTCAGCCCGAAGCTGCAGGCCTTCGAGTACCCGCTGTTCCTGTACGGCTGGGGCGTGCCGACCTATGACGCGCTGTACACGATGCAGTCGCTGGCGCGCACGCGCACTGGCGGCGCGGACGGCAGCGGCAACTACTTCCGCCTGAGCGACGCGAAGCTGGACCAGATCATCGACGCCGCGAAGGTCGAGGGCGACGTGGGCAGGCGCAACGCGCTGCTGAAGGAGGGGCTGGTGCGCATCCGGGATGAGGTGTTCTTCATTCCGCTGCACCACCAGGTGCGCCCGTGGGCGATGAAGAAGACGGTCAGCACGCCGCACCGCTCGGACGACCGGCCGGAGGCGCGGTTCACGACGATCAAGTGAGCGCCGCAGGGAGCCCTTCGGGGCTCCCCGCGCCAAGACGCGGAGCCGTCGTCACGCCACGCCGTCAGCGACGCGGCTCGGTGGCCGGGTCCATTTCAGCAGCACCTCGACCAGCTCGGCTGGCACGATCGGCTTGCCGATGTGCGCGTTCATCCCCGCCGCGAGGCAGGCCTGACGGTCCTCGTCCATCGCCGCCGCCGTCATCGCGACGATCGGCAGCCCATGCCCCTGCGGCAGCAGCCGGATGCAGCGCGCCGCCTCGATGCCGCCCATCTCCGGCATCTGCATGTCCATCAGCACCAGGTCGAAGGCGCGCTCGCGCACCAGATCCACCGCCTGCAGGCCATTGCCCGCGATCGTCACCGTCAGCCCGCCCAGCTCGAGGAAGGCCTGCGCCACCTGCTGATTGACCGGGTCATCCTCCACCAGCAGCACCTCGGCGCCCCGCAAGGGCCGCAGCGCCTCGTCGAGCGTCTTCTCGAGCGGCCGCGCCACACGCGGCGCGGCGGTGCCATGCTGCAGGCGCACGATCGCCTCGAACAGGCGCGACGGCGTCACCGGCTTCACGAGCACCTCCAGCCCCGGCCGCCGGCCCAGCTCCCGCTCGACCGCGTCGCGCTGGTGCGCCCCCGCCAGCACGACGACGCGCGGCAGCGGCTGGGCGCGCTCCAGGCAGAGCGCCCTGACCTTCTCCAGCACCTCCGCCGCGCCGGTCTTCCAGTCCAGCACGAGCAGCTCGTAGGGCGCGTCGTGCCCCACGGCGCGCTGGCTCTTGAACACCGCGTCGTCGACAAAGGCCGCCGCGCTCACCTGGAAGCGCCAGCTCGACAGCATCTGGCTCCAGGCCTCGCGCTCGGTGAGCTGGCCATCCATCACCAGCGCGCGCATGCCATGGATCCGATAGAGGTCGCGCCGCGCCGCGCCCGCCGCCGGCAGCCCGAACCACGCGCTGAAGCGGAAGGTCGAGCCCTGCCCCGGCTCGCTCTCCACCACGATGTCGCCCTCCATCAGCGTGACCAGCCGCCGGCAGATCGCCAGTCCCAGCCCGGTGCCGCCAAAGCGCCTGGCCGTGCCCATCTCCCCTTGCGCGAAGGCCTCGAAGAGCTGCTCGCGCGTCTCGCGGCTCATGCCGATGCCGGTGTCGCGCACCGACAGCGCCAGGCGCACCCGGCCCGCCGCGCGCTCCAGCACCTCGACGCGGATCACGATCTCGCCGCGCGGCGTGAACTTGATGGCGTTGCCCACCAGGTTGTTCAGCACCTGCGTCAGCCGGAACGCGTCGCCCACCGTGCGTGGCGGCACGTCACGGTCGATCTCGAAGACCAGGTCCAGCCCCGTCTCCTCGAGCCGCGCCGAGAACAGTTCGCCGACGTTCTCGACCACCTCCTCGATGCCGAACTCCTCCGCCTCCAGGCTGATCTTGCCGGCCTCGACCTTGGAGTAGTCCAGGATGTCGTTGAGCAGCGCGAGCAGCGCCTTCGACGACGCATGCGCCTTGGCCACGTACTCGTGCTGACGCCCTTCCAGCGGCCCCTGCAGCGCCAGGTGGGTCAGGCCGATGACGGCGTTCATCGGCGTGCGGATCTCGTGGCTCATGCTCGCCAGGAACAGGCTCTTGGCCGCGTTCGCGCGCTGGGCCTCGTCGCGCGCCAGCGCCAGCTCCGATGAACGCTCCCGTTCCCGGTCATGCGTCTGCGCGAGCCGCGCATAGAGGACAGCGTTCTCCAGCAGCAGCTCGACCAGCACGGCGCTGCACGCGATCAGGCCATAGAGGCGGCCCGCATAGAAGCCCAGGTCGTAGCGGCCGCCATTGAGCATCGCCGACAGCGCGATGTCGCAGAGCCAGGCCACCAGCACCACGCGCAGCCCGAGGTCGAGCACGCTCGCCTCGCGGCGGCGCGAGAGCAGTACCGCCAGCCCCGCGATGCACACGGCCCACACGGCACCGACCGCGACGATCATCGCGGGCGTGTAGCGGTTGCCGTCCATGATCGCGGGAAGCCAGTCGTGCCCCGCCGTCGCGAGCACCGTCAGACCAACACCGAGCCCGAGCGCGATGGCCGTCGCGATCAGCGCGGTGCGCGGCTCCCGCCGTTCCTTGCGTTCCTGCCGTTCCGGTCTCTGCCCGTCGATGTCACCCGCGGTCGGGGCGGGCTCGCGGCGCCGCATCCACGCATAGGCGATCACGAACAGCGGAAAGCCGCCATGCCAGGACATGTAGAGCCAGGCCGTGGTCTGCGGGCCTGCGCCGAGCGCGCCGCCGGGCGCGAAGACGCCAGGAAAGGACAGCGCGTGGCCGATCGTGATCGTCGCGGTGAAGAGATAGCCGCTGGCGAGCACCGACAGTGCCGGCAGGCGCGTGATCCGCCACTGGCCATAGAGCAGCGCCGCGGTGATCAGGTCGTTGAGGACGAGCGCGGCCTCATACGCCGGAATGAAGGCGGCCACCGCCGGCAGCTGCACCTTGGCGAAAGGCAGCAGCGCGAGGCAGAGGGCAATGGACAGCACGATGGTCGCCAGCGCGCGGGATCGCGCGCGGCGATCCGCAAGCTGGATCGCGAGAAAGGAGGGGGCCGGCTCCTCCTGCGGCTCCCCACTCGCTGCGACGTCACGAGCGTCGCGTTGCGCGCCGCATGAAGCGCCGCGCCGTGCATCGACTTCGCCCACGCTGCCTCCCTGAAGGCATGCCCGATCGACTGTCTGCGGATGGTTGCCCATCGGCTGGCGGATTGCAACCGCTCATTCGACTGCCCCGCTCCGCCGCGCCGCGCGGCGCCCGCTTCAGAAAGGACAACGCCCCGTCGAGCGGGGCGTTGCTGGGCGGGGGATCCCCGCAGCCGTCCGGCCGTTGCGCCTTCAGGCCAGCGAGAGACGCTGGCGCGCCGCCGCGTATTCGCGGCCGAAGCGCGCGACCAGTTCGCCCGCGGGCATCACCTCGCGGATCGCGCCGATGCCCTGGCCGCTGCCCCACACGTCCTTCCAGGCCTTCGCGCCAGTGCCGCCGAAGTTCATCTTCGTCGGGTCGCTCTCGGGCAGGTTCTCCGGATCCAGGCCGGCCGCGACGATCGAGCCCTTCAGGTAGTTGCCGTGCACGCCGGTGAACAGGTTGCTGTAGACGATGTCGTCGCTGTTGCTCTCGACGATCATGCGCTTGTACTCGTCGGCGGCGCGCGCCTCGTCGGTCGCGATGAAGGCCGAGCCGATGTAGGCCAGGTCCGCGCCCATCGCCTGCGCCGCCAGGATCGCGTCGCCGCTGGCCATCGAGCCCGACAGCGCCAGCGGGCCGTCGAACCACTCGCGGATCTCCTGGACCAGCGCGAACGGGCTCTTGACCCCCGCATGGCCGCCCGCGCCCGCCGCGACGGCGATCAGGCCGTCGGCGCCCTTCTCGATCGCCTTCCTCGCGAACCTGTTGTTGATGATGTCGTGCAACACGATGCCGCCCCAGCCATGCACCGCGGCATTGACGTCCTCGCGCGCGCCCAGCGAGGTGATCACGATCGGCACCTTGTACTTGGCGCACAGGGCCATGTCGTGCTCGAGCCGGTCGTTGCTCTTGTGCACGATCTGGTTGATCGCGAACGGCGCCGCCGGCGACTCCGGATGCGCGCGGTCATGCGCGGCCAGCGTCTCGGTGATCTCGGCCAGCCACTCGTCGAGCAGCTCGGCCGGACGCGCGTTGAGCGCCGGCATCGAGCCCACGATGCCGGCCTTGCATTGCGCGATCACCAGCTTCGGGTTGCTGATGATGAACAGCGGCGAGCCGATCACCGGCAGGCGCAGCTTGTTGAACAGCGGGGGAAGTGCCACCTCGGAATCTCCTCGGGTCAATGTCGTCGGATGTTGCCCCCGGCGCGCGCCGCAGCGCGTCACGCCGGGGACGGTGCGGGCTGGATCAGAACGCGTCGACCGGCAGCGCCATCACGCTGCCCGCGCCATTCACGATCGCGTCGCGCTGCGCGGCGCAGCGCGGCAGGATGTGCTCGGCATAGAAGCGCGCGGTGGCGATCTTGGCGTCCATGAACGCGACGTCCTGGCCGGCCGCCTTGAGCTCCTGCGCCGCCAGCAGCGAGCGCGCCAGCTGCCAGCCGGCCATCAGGTTGCCGCCCGCCATCAGGTAGGGCACCGAACCCGCGAAGGCCGCGTTCGGATTGGCCTTGCCGTTCGCCGCGATGAAGTCGACCACCTCGACGAAGGCCGCGCGCGCCACCGCCAGCTGCGTCCGCACGGCCAGCGCGTCGGCGCTGCCGCTGGCGGCCAGCGCGCCTTCGGTCTCCTCGACCTGCGCCGCGACCGAGCGCGCGAACGCGCCGCCATCGCGCACCGTCTTGCGTCCCACCAGGTCGTTGGCTTGGATCGCGGTCGTGCCTTCGTAGATCGGCAGGATGCGCGCGTCGCGGTAGTACTGCGCCGCGCCAGTCTCCTCGATGAAGCCCATGCCGCCGTGCACCTGCACGCCCAGCGAGGTGACCTCCAGGCTCATCTCGGTGCTGTAGCCCTTCACCAGCGGCACCATGAACTCGTAGAAGGCCTGCGCCTGCCGACGGGTCTCGGCGTCCTCGTGGTGATGGGCCATGTCGTAGGCCGCGGCGGCGTCGATCGCCATCGCGCGGCAACCCTCGACCAGCGCGCGCTGCGTCATCAGCATGCGGCGCACGTCGGGGTGGTGGATGATGGCCGCGGCGTCCTTGGACGAGCCGTCCACCGGCCGCGACTGCACGCGGTCCTTCGCGTATTCGACCGCCTTCTGGTAGGCGCGGTCGGCCACCGCGATGCCCTGCACGCCGACGCCGAAACGGGCCGCGTTCATCATGATGAACATGTACTCGAGGCCGCGGTTCTCCTCGCCGATCAGCGTGCCGATGGCGCCTCCATGATCGCCAAATTGCAGCACCGCGGTGGGGCTGGCCTTGATGCCCAGCTTGTGCTCGATGGACACGCAGTGCGCGTCATTGCGCGCGCCCAGCGAGCCGTCCGCGTTGACCAGGAACTTCGGCACCAGGAACAGGCTGATGCCCTTCACGCCTTCGGGCGCGCCCGGCACGCGGGCCAGCACCAGGTGGACGATGTTGTCCGCCATGTCGTGCTCGCCCCAGGTGATGAAGATCTTGGTGCCGAAGACCTTGTAGGTGCCGTCGCCCTGCGGCTCGGCGCGCGTGCGCACCATCGCCAGGTCCGAGCCCGCCTGCGGCTCGGTCAGGTTCATCGTGCCGGTCCACTCGCCGGAGATCAGCTTGGGGATGAAGGTCTGCTTCTGCTGCTCGGAGCCCGCCACCAGCAGCGCCTCGATCGCGCCGTCGGTCAGCAGCGGGCACAGCGCGAAGCTGACGTTGGCCGCCTGCACGATCTCGCCGCAGGCCGCGCCGATCGTCTTGGGCAGGCCCTGGCCGCCATAGGCCTGCGGATGCTGCAGCCCCTGCCAGCCGCCCTCGACGTACTGCTTGAACGCCTCCTTGAAGCCGGGCGTCGCGAAGACTTCGCCGTTCTTCCAGTACGAGGGGTTCCTGTCGCCTTCGACGTTCAGCGGGGCGATGACGTCCTCGTTGAGCTTGGCCGATTCCTCGAGCACCGCCTGCGCGGTGTCCAGGCCGTGATCGGCGAACGCGGGAATCTGCTCGGACAGCGTCTGCAGGCCGGCCAGGGCCTGCATGTCGAACAGCATGTCCTTGATCGGGGCGCGGTAGGTCATGGGGTGTCTCCGGATGAAAAAAGGGCGCCGCGCGTCGTCGGCGGGCGCCCTTGGTCTTGTGCGCGGCCTCACCGGGGCCGCGGGGTCGTCAGCGTCGGATCAGAGCGCCTTCACCAGTTCCGGCACCGCCGTGAACAGGTCGGCTTCGAGGCCGTAGTCGGCGACCGAGAAGATCGGCGCTTCCGGATCCTTGTTGATCGCCACGATCACCTTGGAGTCCTTCATGCCGGCCAGATGCTGGATCGCGCCCGAGATGCCGGCGGCGATGTACAGCTGCGGCGCGACGATCTTGCCGGTCTGGCCGACCTGCCAGTCGTTGGGCGCGTAGCCCGCGTCGACCGCGGCGCGCGAGGCGCCCAGCGCGGCGTTCAGCTTGTCGGCCAGCGGGGTCAGGACTTCATTGAACTTGTCGCTGCTGCCCAGCGCGCGGCCGCCGGAGACGATGATCTTGGCGGCGGTCAGCTCGGGGCGGTCGCTCTTGGTGACCTCACGGCCGACGAAGCTGCTCTTGCCGCTGTCGGCCACGGCCGTCAGCGATTCGACCGCGGCGCTGCCGCCTTCGGCGGCGGAGTCGAAACCGGTCGTGCGGACGGTGATCACCTTGACGGCGTCGGTCGACTGCACGGTCGCGATCGCGTTGCCGGCGTAGATCGGGCGCTCGAAGGTGTCGGCCGAGACGACCTTGGTGATGTCGCTCACCTGGCCCACGTCCAGCAGCGCGGCCACGCGCGGCGCGACGTTCTTGCCCGCGGCGGTGGCCGGGAACAGGACGTGCGAGTAGTCCTTGGCGATGGCGATCACCTGCGCGGCGATGTTCTCGGCCAGGCCGTCGGCGAATTGCGCGCCGTCGGCGTGCAGCACCTTGGCCACGCCCGAGATCTTGGCGGCGGCCTGCGCAGCGGCACCGGCGTTCGAGCCGGCGACCAGCACGTGCACGTCGCCGCCGATGGCGGCGGCGGCGGTGACGACGTGGTGGGTGGCGCCCTTGAGCGAGGCGTTGTCGTGTTCAGCGATGACGAGGATGGTCATGTCGTATCTCCGGATCTTGTTCTGGGGCTCAGATGACCTTGGCCTCGGTCTTCAGCTTCGCGACCAGCGTGGCCACGTCCGGCACCTTGATGCCGGCGCTGCGCTTGGGCGGCTCGGCGACCGACAGCGTCTTGATGCGCGGCGCCACGTCCACGCCCAGGTCGGCGGGCTTGACCACGTCGAGCGGCTTCTTCTTGGCCTTCATGATGTTGGGCAGCGTCACGTAGCGCGGCTCGTTCAGGCGCAGGTCGGTCGTCACGACCGCCGGCAGCGTCAGTGACACGGTCTCCAGGCCGCCGTCGACCTCGCGCGTCACGTTGACCTTGCCGTCGGCCACTTCCACCTTCGACGCGAAGGTGCCTTGCGGCAGGCCCGTCAGCGCGGCCAGCATCTGGCCGGTCTGGTTGCAGTCATCGTCGATGGCCTGCTTGCCCAGGATCACCAGCTGCGGCTGCTCCTTGTCGACCAGCGCCTTGAGCAGCTTGGCCACAGCCAGCGGCTGCAGTTCGAGGTCGGCCGGGGTCTCGACCAGGATGGCGCGGTCGGCGCCGATGGCCATCGCGGTGCGCAGCGTTTCCTGGCATTGCGTGACGCCGCAGGACACGGCGATCACCTCGGTCACCACACCCTTCTCCTTCAGGCGCACGGCCTCTTCGACGGCGATCTCGTCGAAGGGGTTCATCGACATCTTCACGTTGGCGATGTCCACGCCGGTCCCGTCACTCTTGACGCGCACCTTGACGTTGTAATCGACGACTCGTTTGACGGGGACCAATACCTTCATCGAAGCACTCCAAGCGGATTGACGTTAACGTTAATCAGATTCTAGGGGAGCCCCGGGGCGCTCCCATGTCTCCCAGCCGTCATGCGCCCTGCTCCCGTCCCGGGGATCCCCGGCGTACGGGGCGCGTCTGGTCGGCGCCGGCTCGAAAATAAAACGAACGATCGTTCTATTCTAGCCATCGAACGGGGGATGCCAAGAGGCTTGGGGACACGAATGAGGGAATCCCTCTAGACTCCGCTCCCGACACGCCGCCCCCACGATGACGACTTCCAGTTCCGCATCTCCCCTCGCCTCGCCGTCGATCTCCCCCTCGCCGGCGACACGCGTCCCCTCCATTGGGGTCTTCGACTCCGGGGTCGGGGGGCTGACCGTGCTGAAGGCCCTGCGCGAACAACTGCCGGACGTGCCGCTGCACTACCTGGCCGACACCGCGCACGCGCCTTATGGCGACCGCAGCAGCGAGTACATCGTCGATCGGAGCGTGAAGGTGGCGGAGCATCTGCACCGTGTCGGCGCCGTGATGGCGGTCGTGGCCTGCAACACGGCGACGGCGCATGCGGTCCAGGCGATGCGCGAGCGCTGGCCGCATTGGCCGGTGGTCGGCATCGAGCCCGGCGTGAAGCCGGCCGTCGCGGCGACGCGCAACGGCCGCATCGGCGTGATGGCGACCACGGCGACGATCGCGAGCCGCCGCTACGAGCAGCTGGTCGCGGCACACGCCAGCGACGTCGAACTCATCAGCCAGCCCTGCCCCGGCCTGGTGACCTTGATCGAGCGCGGCGACCTTCGCAGCCCGGAACTGGGCGAGCTGGTCGACCGCTATTGCGCGACGCTGCGCGCGGCCGGGGTCGACACCGTGCTGCTCGGCTGCACGCATTACCCCTTGATCCAGGCCCGCATCCAGGCGGCACTGGGCGACGGCGTGCGGCTGCTCAACATCGAGGACGCGGTCGCGCGCCAGGCCCGGCGCGTGTGGGAAGGCTTCGGCCTCACGCCCCGCGGCGACGGCCGGATCGTGCTCGAGAGCACCGGTGATCCGGCGCCGCTGCAGCATCTGGCAAGCGAAGCGCTGGGCTGGCGCGGCGTGACGGCCACTCGCGCCCTGGCCTGAGCCCGGCGCCGCGTCCGCTCAGACGAGCGCCCGCGCCAGACCGCGCGTCATGTCCACGCGTCTGAGCAGCCCATAGCCGAGCGCGAAGAACACGCCCGTCGCGAGGATCGCGAGCCGGTGATTGCCCGATGTCATCGCGGTGACGGCGCCATAGGTCAGCGGGCCGATGATCGCGGCCAGCCGCGTCGCGAAGGTCCAGAGCCCGAAGAATTCGGCCAGGCGGTCATGCGGCGCGAGCGCGCCCGCCAGCGCGCGGCCGCAGGACTGGCTCGAGCCCATGCACAGGCCCGCGATCAACGCGGCGATCCAGAACAGCCAGGCGCTCGTCGCGAGGAAGGCCAGCAGCACCATCATCATCCAGCCCACCAGCGTGACGGCGAGCGCGGGCTGATGACCGATGCGGTCCTCGTAGTAGCCGAAGGCGAAGGCGCCGACGGCCGAGGCGATGTTGACCAGGAACACCAGCGTCATCGTCTGCGCCTGCGTGAAACCGAGCGCCTGCTCGGCATAGACGGCCGCGAGCGCGATGACGACGGCGATGCCGGCCTGGTAGCTCGTGCCGCAGGCGAGCAGACGGAGGAAGTCGGGATAGGCGCGGGCCCGCTGCCACGAGGCCCAGAGCTGCGACAGCCCGGATCCCATGCGCGCGGCACGGCGCGTCGCGCAGGGATCGGCGCGCTCGCGCATCAGGAGGAAGGTCGGCACGGCGGCCAGCAGATAGAAGGCCGCGGTGATCAACATCGTCACGGGGACCACATGGCTGGCGGACTCGCCGCGCGCGGGAGCGCTCAGCACGTAACCCAGGCACAGCCCCAGCGCGAGCATGCCGCCGAGATAGCCGAAGGCCCAGCCCCAGCCCGACACGCGGCCGAGCGCGTCGCGCCGTGCGAGTTCAGGCAGGAAGGCGGCGATCAGCGACTCGCCATAGGAGAAGAACACGTTGGAGACGACCACGGCGGCCGCGGCCCACCACAACTGTTCAGGGCCGAAAAAGGCCAGCGCCGCCGTCGACAGCACGCAGCCGACCGTGCAATAGCCCAGCAGCCGCTTCTTGGCCGCGTGCGCATCGGCCCAGGCGCCGAGTCCCGGCATCGTGACCATCACGACGAAGCTGGAGAAGGCCACCAGCACGGTCCACAGCAGCGTCGCGGACGGCTGTCCCTTGGCAAGGACGCCGACGAAATACGCGTTGTAGACGGCGGTCAGGACGACGGTCGTGTAGCCGGAATTGGCGAAGTCATACATCGACCAGCCAAGGACTTCGCGTTTGCGGACGCCCGGATTCAACAGTTCCTGCGCGAACAAGGCCATGCGATGCAATGCCCCGGAAACCATGCGCGTGGTGCCTGGAACGGGACTCGAACCCGTACGCCGGTGAAGGCGGCGGATTTTAAGTCCGCTGTGTCTACCGATTTCACCATCCAGGCCGCGACGGCTCCGCGAGGAGTTCCAAGTCGAGGTGACCGGACATTATCGGGGCGGCCGGGAAAGAAAAAAGGGAAGCCGGATCGGCTTCCCTTTCGAGGAGTTTGGAGCGGGAAACGAGGCTCGAACTCGCGACCTCAACCTTGGCAAGGTTGCGCTCTACCAACTGAGCTATTCCCGCATCGCAGGACAGCCGGATGACTCAGCATCCAACCACCCTTTGGTGTCGTTGGAGCGGGAAACGAGGCTCGAACTCGCGACCTCAACCTTGGCAAGGTTGCGCTCTACCAACTGAGCTATTCCCGCAATGTCCATTCTTTGGAGGCGCGATCCGGAGTCGAACCGGACTGACCGGATTTGCAATCCGGGGCATAACCGCTTTGCTATCGCGCCCCAGAACCCTGGACGGGATTCTGTGGGAACCGGATTTGGTTGTCCGATTCCGATAAAAAATGGAAGCCGGAGCTTCCATCCTTTTCAAACCTGGAGCGGGAAACGAGGCTCGAACTCGCGACCTCAACCTTGGCAAGGTTGCGCTCTACCAACTGAGCTATTCCCGCAGGGTCTTCAACGCACTGCCTGCTTCAACTTCTCTGCGTCTCTTTCGATTCGCCTTGCTGTCGCAGCACCGTTTGCGCTGAAGCCGAGAGTATAGAACGGTTTTTGACACTCACACAAGAGTTCGGCGCGTTCTTTATGAAGATCGCCCAACCGCCCTCCCCTGGCCGGCCGCGCCGCAATGAAGAATGGCGCCCTGAGGCGCCATTCGCGGGTCATTGAAGCAGTCAGTGCTTCAGCGAGTCTCCACCCGCTTCGGGCTTGGGCTCGGCGACCTTCTCGGCCGGAGGCGTCGCGGCGGACTCTTCCTCCGGCAGCGCCGACGGGTAGGCCTCCAGCGCCACTTCGAGCACGCGGTCGATCCAGCGGACCGGAACGATCTCCAGCTGGTTCTTCACGTTCTCCGGAATGTCCTGAAGGTCCTTCACGTTCTCTTCCGGAATCATCACCGTCTTGATGCCACCGCGATGCGCGGCCAGGAGTTTCTCCTTCAGGCCGCCAATCGCCGTGACCTCGCCACGCAGCGTGATCTCGCCCGTCATCGCGACGTCGGCCCGCACCGGGATGCCGGTCAGCGTCGACACGAAGGCCGTCGTCATCGCGGCACCGGCGCTCGGACCATCCTTGGGCGTCGCGCCATCGGGCAAGTGCACGTGGATGTCGCGCTTCTCGAACGCCTCGTCCTTGATGCCCAGCCGGCGGGCTCGCGAACGCACCACCGTGCGCGCCGCCTCGACGGATTCCTTCATCACGTCGCCCAGCGAGCCGGTGCGGATGATGTTGCCCTTGCCCGGCATCGACGTGGCCTCGATGGTCAGCAGATCGCCGCCCACTTCCGTCCACGCCAGACCGACCACCTGGCCCACCTGGTTCTTCTTCTCGGCGCGGCCGAAGTCGTACTTGCGCACGCCCAGGAACTCGTTCAGGTTGTCCTCGTTGACCACCACCTTGCCCTCGAAGGTCTTCAGCTGCAGGCCCTTCACGACCTTGCGGCAGATCTTCGAGATCTCGCGCTCCAGCGAACGCACGCCGGCCTCGCGGGTGTAGTAGCGGATCACGCCGCGGATCGCGTCTTCGGTAACCTCGAGCTCGTCATCCTTCACGCCGTTGTTGCCACGCTGCTTGGGCAGCAGGTAGCGCTGGGCGATGTTGACCTTCTCGTCCTCGGTGTAGCCCGACAGGCGGATGACCTCCATCCGGTCCAGCAGCGCCGGCGGAATGTTCAGCGAGTTCGACGTCGCCACGAACATCACATCGCTCAGGTCGTAGTCGACCTCGATGTAATGGTCGGCGAAGGTGTGGTTCTGCTCGGGGTCCAGCACCTCCAGCAGCGCCGACGACGGGTCGCCGCGGAAGTCCATGCCCAGCTTGTCGATCTCGTCGAGCAGGAACAGCGGATTGCGCGTGCCGACCTTGGACAGGCTCTGCAGCACCTTGCCCGGCATCGAGCCGATGTAGGTGCGGCGGTGGCCGCGGATCTCGGCCTCGTCGCGCACGCCGCCCAGCGCCATGCGCACGAACTTGCGGCCCGTGGCGCGCGCCACCGACTGCCCCAGCGAGGTCTTGCCCACGCCCGGAGGGCCGACCAGGCACAGGATCGGCGCCTTCACCTTGTCGACGCGCTGCTGCACCGCGAGGTATTCGAGGATGCGTTCCTTGACCTTGTCCAGACCGTAGTGGTCCTCGTTCAGCACGGCTTCGGCATTGGCCAGGTCGTGCTTGATCTTGGTCTTCTTCGCCCACGGCAGGTTGACCAGCGTGTCGATGTAGTTGCGCACGACGGTCGCTTCCGCGGACATCGGCGACATCAGCTTGAGCTTCTTGAGCTCGGCCTCGGCCTTCTTGCGCGCTTCCTTCGGCATGCGAGCAGCCTGGATCTTCTTCTCCAGCTCCTCCATGTCGGCGCCTTCCTCGCCGTCGCCCAGTTCCTTCTGGATGGCCTTGACCTGTTCGTTCAGGTAGTACTCGCGCTGCGACTTCTCCATCTGGCGCTTGACGCGGCCACGGATGCGCTTCTCGACCTGGAGGATGTCGACCTCGTGCTCGAGCAGGTCCAGCAGCTTCTCCAGCCGCTTGCCCACTTCGGAGAGGTCCAGCACCGACTGCTTGGCATCGAGCTTCAGCGGCAGGTGCGCCGCGATCGTGTCGGCCAGCCGGCCGGCGTCATCGATGCCGGCGATGGACGTCAGGATCTCGGGCGGGATCTTCTTGTTCAGCTTGACGTACTGGTCGAACTGCTGCGTCACGGCACGGCGCAGCGCCTCGACCTCGGGCTGGTCGTCGGCTTCCGGCGGGATCGGCAGCACCTCGGCGGTGAAGTGCTCCTCGCCGTCCTCGATCTTGTTGGTCGTGGCGCGCTGCAGGCCTTCGACCAGCACCTTCACGGTGCCGTCGGGCAGCTTCAGCATCTGCAGGATGCTGGAGACGCAACCCATCTCGAACATGTCGTCGGGCTTGGGTTCGTCCTTGCCGGCCGCCTTCTGCGCGACCAGCATGATCTGGCGGCCCGCTTCCATCGCCGCTTCCAAGGCCTTGATGGACTTGGGACGGCCCACGAAGAGCGGGATCACCATGTGCGGGAACACGACGACGTCGCGCAGCGGGAGCAGCGGCAGCGTGATGGGTTCCGCGGGGAGGATCGGATGACCGGACATGAAAACCTCTCTTTCTCAGGCCCATCTAGGGCCCGAGGGGCCAATTACAAGGTGCCGTTCAATAGCCTTTGAGCAATTGCATTCCACGGCAAGGAGTGGCAAGCAGATCGCCCGGTGTCTCGGCTGGGTGGGCGGGCTCAGGCGCTCGCCTTGGCCTCGCGGTAGACCAGCAACGGCTTGGTGTCCTCATCGATGTTGTGTTCGTCCAGCACGACCTTGGCGACGCTCTCCAGCGACGGCAGCTCGAACATCGTGTCGATCAGCGCGTGCTCGACGATCGAGCGCAGGCCGCGGGCGCCGGTCTTGCGCGCCAGCGCCTTGCGCGCGACGGCGCTCAGCGCCGACGGGCGCACTTCCAGCTCGACGCCATCCATCGCGAACAGCTGCTGGTACTGCTTGACCAGCGCGTTGCGCGGCTCGGTCAGGATCTGCACCAGCGCGTCCTCGGTCAGCTCGCCCAGCGTGGCGATCACCGGCAGACGGCCGACCAGTTCCGGAATCAGGCCGAACTTGATCAGGTCGCCCGGCTCGACCTCGCGGAACAGCTCGCCGACCTTCTTCTCGCTCTTGCTCTTGACCGAGGCGCCGAAGCCGATGCCCGACTTCTCGGAACGGTTCTGGATGACCTTCTCGAGGCCGTCGAACGCGCCGCCGCAGATGAACAGGATGTTGGTCGTGTCGATCTGCAGGAAGTCCTGGTTGGGATGCTTGCGGCCGCCCTGCGGGGGGACCGAGGCCATCGTGCCTTCGACCAGCTTGAGCAGCGCCTGCTGGACGCCCTCGCCCGACACGTCGCGGGTGATGGAGGGGTTGTCCGCCTTGCGGCTGATCTTGTCGATCTCGTCGATGTAGACGATGCCGCGCTGGGCGCGCTCGACGTCGTAATTGCAGTTCTGCAGCAGCTTCTGAATGATGTTCTCGACGTCCTCGCCGACATAGCCGGCCTCGGTCAGCGTCGTCGCATCGGCGATCACGAACGGGACGTTCAGCACGCGCGCCAGCGTCTGCGCCAGCAGCGTCTTGCCCGAGCCGGTCGGTCCGATCAGCAGGATGTTGCTCTTGGACAGCTCGACGCCGTCCTTGGTGTCGGCCGCGTGGCGCAGCCGCTTGTAATGGTTGTAGACCGCGACGGCCAGCGTGCGCTTGGCCACGTCCTGGCCGATCACGTACTGGTCCAGCGTCGTCTTGATCTCGCTGGGGACGGGCAGGTCCGACTTGCTGGCGCGGCCGCCGGTCGCGGTCTCGGCCGGGACTTCGTCCCGGATGATGTCGTTGCACAGCTCGATGCACTCGTCGCAAATGAACACCGACGGGCCAGCGATCAGCTTCTTGACCTCATGCTGGCTCTTGCCGCAGAAGGAGCAGTACAAGACTTTTTCGCTGGAGTTGCCTTTTTTCTCGGCCATGGGAGTGCTGCTGGGGCTGCTGGAGGGCTGCGGGGAATACAGGCAAGTGCCTGCATTGATGATAGTTCAATTGCCGGCACCACCCTTGGGGGGATAAAAGCCCCTAAGAGTGGTCAGTTGGTACGGTCAACGGCGGTCAGTTGCCGTGCACGGCCGGCGGTTCCATCCCGCACCGCGGGATGGAGGCGGACGCAGCCGCGATCAGGGACGCTTCGCGATGACCTGGTCGATCAGGCCGTAGGTCGAGGCCTCGTCGGCCGACATGAAGTAGTCCCGCTCGGTGTCGGCCTGGATCTTCTCCAGGCTTTGGCCGGTGCGCTCGGCCAGGATGCGATTGAGCTGCTCGCGGGTCTTGAGGATCTCGCGGGCGTGGATCTCGATGTCGGTGGCCTGACCCTGCGCGCCGCCCAGCGGCTGGTGGATCATGATCTTGGAGTTCGGCAGCGCGAAGCGCTTGCCCTTCTCGCCGGCCGCCAGCAGGAAGGCGCCCATCGAGGCCGCCATGCCCATGCACAACGTCGACACCTGCGGCTTGATGAACTGCATCGTGTCGTAGATCGACATGCCGGCGGAAACGCTGCCGCCCGGCGAGTTGATGTACAGCGAGATCTCCTTGTCCGGGTTCTCGCTCTCCAGGAACAGCAGCTGGGCGACCACCAGGTTGGCGACGGCATCGTTCACCGGGCCGACCAGGAACACGATGCGTTCGCGGAGCAGGCGGCTGTAGATGTCGTAGGCGCGCTCGCCGCGGCCCGACTGTTCGATGACGATGGGCACCATGCCCAGGTTGCTGGTTTCAAGCGCGCTCATGAAATCCTCTGTATTGGTTCGAGATCACGACAAACCATTATGTCGTGCGCTCCATCCCCTTTCCGCCATGCGGGGGGGCCCTCCGGAGAGTGGCCTTCGCGCGCCGGTTGCGCCAGGGAAAGAAAAAGGCGCCGGCCTCGCGGCCTGGCGCCTTACTTGGCGGTGACTGCCCGGCGAATCAAGAGGGCACCGGGATAGTCCCTCGCCTGATCGGCAGACCAGGCCGATCAGGCCGTCGCCATCAGCTCGTCGAACGGCAGCTGCTTGTCGGCGATCTTGACCTTGCCCAGGACGAAGTCGGTGACGTTGTTCTCGATCACGACGGCTTCGACCTCGGCCATGCGCTCGCGGTCCGACAGGTACCAGCGCACGACTTCCGCCGGCTTCTCGTAGCTTTGCGAGATGTCCTCGATGTGCGCCTGCAGCTGCTCGGGCTTGGCCTGCAGGTTGTTGGCGCGCACCAGCTCGGCCACGACCAGACCCAGGCGCACGCGCCGCTCGGCCTGTTCGTTGAACAGCTCGGCGGGGATCGGGGCCTTGTCGGCGTCCTTGATGCCGCGCTTCTTCAGGTCTTCGCGGGCATTGGCGACCATGCGCTCGGCCTCGCCGGCGATCAGCGCCTTGGGCACCTCCAGCTCGGCCTTGCCGACCAGCGCATCCATCGCGGCGCCCTTGTTGCGGGCCAGCACGCGGAACTTCACTTCACGCTCGAGGTTCTTCTTGATGTCGGCGCGCAGCGCCTCGACCGTGCCGTCCTTGATGCCCAGCGCCTTGGCGAAGGCTTCGTTCACTTCGGGCAGGTGCTGGGCCTCGATCTTCTTGACGGTGACCAGGAAGTCGGCTTCCTTGCCGGCGACATCCTTGCCGTGATAGTCCTCGGGGAAGGCGAGCGGGAAGGTCTTGGACTCGCCCGCCTTCATGCCGCGCACGGCCTTCTCGAAGGCCTCGAGCATCTGGCCCTCGCCCAGCAGGAACTGGAAGCCGTCGGCCTTGCCGCCGGCGAAGGGCTCGCCGTCGATCTTGCCTTCGAAGTCGATGGTCACGCGGTCGCCGTCGGCGGCCACGTCGGCCGCGCCGCGCTGCGCGAACGACCGGCGCTGCTTGCGCAGGATCTCGACGGTCTTGTCGATGGCTTCCTCGGTGACGTCGGCGGTGACGCGCTCCACTTCAGCCTCGGCCAGGTCGCCGATCTTGACCTCGGGGTAGATCTCGAAGGTGGCGTCGAAGGCCAGTTCGCCGTCGGCTGAGGTGTCCTTCTGGGCGATGCTGGGCATGCCGGCCACGCGCAGCTTGGCTTCGTTGGCGGCGACCGTGAAGGCCTCGCCCAGCTTGTCGTTGACGACTTCGTACTGCACCTGCGCGCCGTAGCGCTGCGCCACGAAGGACATCGGCACCTTGCCGGGACGGAAGCCGTCGGCCTTGACGGTGCGGGCCAGCTTTTTCAGACGGGCTTCGACCTCGGTGTTGATGTCGGCGGCCGCCAGCGTGAGCGTGATGCGGCGTTCGAGCTTTTCGAGAGTTTCGACGGTGACAGCCATAGTGGACTCGGAATCAGTTGGAAGTGTGGTGCGCGGGGCCGGACTCGAACCGGCACGCCCGTGAAGGCGTCAGGACCTAAACCTGGTGCGTCTACCAATTTCGCCACCCGCGCCGGGTGAACTGGGGACGCCGCGATCGCTGCGCGCAGTCCGCGCGACGGCCCCTTGGTATTCAGAGTTGCAGAAAGTAGAGCCCATGGCCCTGCCGTCCGCGATCCGGAAAACCGGCGATTGTAGCCAAGGAATCGCGCGTTTCCGACGGGGACTCCCGCCCCTCCCGGGCGGGAGAAACCCCTCCCCGGTCAGTGGGACGAGGGCGCGATGCCCGCGTCCGGGTCCCGCTCGACGCGGAACCAGGCCGCGTACATCGCCGGCAGCGCCAGCAGCGTGAGCACGGTGGCGACGATCAGGCCGCCCATGATGGCCACGGCCATCGGTCCCCAGAACACGCTGCGCGACAGCGGCACCATCGCCAGCACGGCGGCCGCCGCGGTCAGCGCGATCGGCCGCAGGCGCCGCACCGCGGACTCGACGATCGCCTGCGCCGCCGGCACGCCGCGGCTGCGGTCCTGCTCGATCTGGTCGATCAGGATGACCGAGTTCCGCTGGATCATGCCCAGCAGCGCGATCACCCCCAGCAGCGCGACGAAGCCGAACGGCCGGTTCAGGATCAGCAGCGCCGCCGACACGCCGGCGATGCCCAGGAAGCCGGTCAGGAAGGCCAGCATCGCCCGCGAGAAGCTGTGCAGCTGCAGCATCAGCAGCGTGAAGGTGACGAAGAGCATGATCGGCACGCCCGCCGCGATCGAGCCGGTGCCCTTGCTGCTCTCCTCCACCGCGCCGGCGATCGTGATCGAGTAGCCCGGCGGCATCTCCTTGCGCATCGCGTCGAGCGCCGGCCAGACCTGGTTGGTCACGGTCGCGCCCTGCAGGCCCTCGATGACGTCGCCCTGCACCGTGATCGTGAACTGGCGGCTCTCCCGGTGCATGCGCCCCGGCTCCCAGGTGAACTGGGGCTTGGCCACCTGCGTCAACGGGACCGAGCGTCCCGAGGACGTCGTCACGTAGGCATTGGCGAGCTCCGACAGCGTGTCGCGCTCCTGCACCGGCTGGCGCAGGACGATGTCGATGAGGCGGTCGGCCTCGCGGTACTGCGACACCGTGGTGCCGGAGACCAGGATGCGCGCCGCCTGCGCGATGCTCTGGCTGGTGACGCCGAGCGCGCGCGCCTTGTCCTGGTCGACCTGCAGGCGCAGGACCTTGATGGCCTCGTTCCAGTCGTCGTTGACGCCCAGCATGTTGGGGTTGGCGCGCATCGTCTCCTTGGCGCGATCCGCGTACTGGCGCAGCAGCGCCGGATCGTCGCCCGAGATGCGGAACTGCACCGGGTACGGCACCGGCGGGCCGTTGGGCAGCAGCTTGACGCGGCCGCGCACCTCGGAGAATTCCTCGGCCAGGATCTGCGGCAGCTTGTGCCGCAGCGTCTCGCGGTCGGCCGGGGTCTTGGGCAGGATGATGGCCTGGCTGACGTTGGTGTTGGGCAGGATCTGGTCCAGCGGCAGGTAGAAGCGCGGCACGCCCGAGCCGATCCAGGTCGCGATGCTGCCCACCAGCGGCTCCTTGGCCATGCGGGCCTCGAAGCGCTGGGCGACCTGGTTGCTCTGCTCGATGGTCGAGCCCTCGGGCAGCCACAGGTCGACGAGGATCTCCGGCCGGCTCGAGTCCGGGAAGAACTGCTGCTGCACCTTGCCCATGCCGGCCAGGCCCAGCACGAACACCAGGATGGTCAGGCCGATGGTCTTCCAGCGGTGGTAGACGCACCAGGCGACCCAGCGGCGGAAGCGGTTGTAGAACGGCGTGTCGAAGACCTCGTGGGCCTCGCCCTCGTGGCCGGCGCGGGTCTTGAGCAGCAGCGCGCCGAGATACGGCACGAAGTAGACCGACACGATCCACGAGATCACCAGCGCCGCCGCGGTCACCGCGAAGATGGCGAAGGTGTATTCGCCCACGGTGGACTTGGCCAGCCCGATCGGCAGGAAGCCGACCGCGGTGATCAGCGTGCCGGTCAGCATCGGCTTGGCGGTGACGTCATAGGCGTACGTCGCCGCATGCATCTTGTCGTAGCCCTCCTCGAGCTTGCGCACCATCATCTCGACCGCGATGATCGCGTCGTCGACCAGCAGGCCGAGCGCGATGATCAGCGAGCCGAGCGAGATCTTGTGCAGCCCCACGCCCGCGTAGAGCATCACGACGAAGGTGATGGCCAGCACCAGCGGGATCGTGATGCCCACCACCAGGCCGGGCCACACGTCGATGCGCAGCGGCCGGGTGTGCAGGCCCAGGCTGATGAAGCTGACGCCGAGCACAACCACCACCGCCTCGATCAGCACGTGCACGAACTCGCCCACCGAGGTCTTCACCGCCGACGGCTGGTCCTGGATCTGCTGCAGCGTGATGCCCGCGGGCAGCTGCTGCTGCAGCCGCGCGACGGAGCCCTGCAGCGACTTGCCCAGCGCGATGATGTCGCCGCCCTTGCCCATCGACACGCCCAGCGCGACGACCTGCTTGCCGTTGAAGCGCACCATCGTCGTGGCCGGATCGACGTAGCCGCGGCGGACCTTGGCGATGTCCCCCAGCCGGATGCTGCTGCCGGCGCCCGTCTGCGCGTTGACGCCGCGGATCGGGAAATCGCTCAGCGCCTGGACCGAGTTCAGCTGGCCCTCGATGCGGATCTGCAGGTTGGCGCTGCCGGCGTCCATCACGCCGGCGCTCTCGACCGCGTTCTGCGCGTTGAGCTGCGACACGACCTGGTTGAAGTCCAGGCCCAGTTCGGCGAGCCGCTTCTGCGAGATCTCGATGAACAGCTTCTCCGCCTGCACGCCGAACAGGTCGACCTTGGCGACGTCGGGCACGCGCAGCAGCTCGGAGCGCACCGCCTCGGCCTGCTGGCGCAGTTCCTCCATCGAGAAGCCGCCGTCCGAGGACAGCGCGAAGATCGAGCCGTAGACATCGCCGAACTCGTCGTTGAAGAACGGGCCCAGCACGCCCTGCGGCAGCGTGGCCCGCAGGTCGCCGATCTTCTTGCGGACCGTGTACCAGAGCTGGGGCACCTCGCCCGGCGCGGTGTTGTCCTTCACCTGGAAGATGGTGAGCGACTCCCCCGGCTTGGTGTAGCTGCGGATCTTGTCGGCGTGCGGCACCTCCTGGAGGGTGCGCTCGATCTTGTCGGTGACCTGCTCGGCCATCTGCTGCGGCGTCGCGCCGGGCCAGTAGGCCTGCACGACCATCGCGCGGAAGGTGAACGGGGGGTCCTCGTCCTGGCCCAGCTGGAAGTAGGCGGCGAAGCCCAGCACCATCAGCACCACCATCAGGTAGCGCGTCAGCGGGGCATGCTCCAGCGCCCAGCGCGAGAGGTTGAAACCGGCGCGGCTCGGGTTGCTCATTCAGCGCTCCCCGGGATCAGCGCGAGGCCGGTGCGGCGGGCGATGGCGCGGCGCCCTCGGTCGGCGTGCCCGGCGGACGGAAGCGCTTGACCTTCTGCCCCGGCGTCAGCACGTGGCCGCCCGCCGTCACCACTTCCTGGCCCGGGGTCAGGCCTTGCACGACGAGCTCGTTGCCCTCGGCGCCGACGACGGTCACCGGCTTTGGATTCACCGTCATCGTCTTGGGATCGAGCAGCAGCACGGCGCTCTTGCCCTGCGATTCCATCACCGCGCTCAGCGGCAGCTTGATCGCGTTGTCCGTCGGCGCGCCGGTGAGGATCACGGTGGCGGTCTGGCCCAGATGCACGTCCTGATCGCGCAGTTCGGCCTTCACGAGGAAGGTGCGCGTCACCGGATCGGCGGCGGCGGCGAGCTCGCGCAGCTTGATCGGCTGGGCATCGGCCTTGGTGTCGCTCCACAGGCGGACCTTGAGGCCATCCGGGCGCGCCGCGGCGGCACGCACCAGCGCGACCTGGTCCTCGGAGACCGAGAACACGATGTCGCGCGGCCCGTCGTTGGCCACGCGCACCACGGGCGTGCCGGCGGCCACGACCTGGCCCGGCTCGGCGTCGATGCCGGTCACCACGCCGGCGACGTCGGCCACCAGGCTCGAGTACTGCGCCTGGTTGCGCTGCACATCGGACTGCGCGCGCGCCTGGTCGAACTGCGCCTGCGCGGCCTTGAAGGCGGCATCGCGGCGGTCGAGTTCAGCGGCGCTGATGAAGCCCTGGTTGTGGAGGTCGATGTAGCGCCGGTAATCGGCGCCCAGTTGATCGCGGTTGACCTTGGCGGCCAGCACGCCGGCCTTGGCGGCCTCCTGCGCCAGCACCAGGTCCGAGCTGTCCAGCCGCGCCAGCACCTGGCCCGGCTTCACCACCGAGCCCAGGTCCACGCGGCGCTCCAGGATCTTGCCGGCGACGCGGAAGGACAGGCGCGACTCGACGCGGGCCCGCACCTCGGCGGCGAACTCGCGCTGCAGGCCGGCGGATTGCGGCGTCAGCACGACGGTGCGCACGTAGCGCTCCGGCTCCGGGGGCGGCGTCTGCTTCCCGCAGGCCGCCAGCACGGCCAGGGCAGCAGTCGCTGCCAGGCCCTTCAACGCACGCCCCCAGGAGCGGCCGGACACAGAGCCGGCGAAATGATCGGACGGGCCGACGGGGGACACAGGAGACCGTGGGGGCATGAACACCTCGACAAAGCCGCGGCGCCCAGCACCGGGCACCGGAGTAACTGACTGACCGGTCAGTAATGTATTCAGCGGGTCCGGACGTGTCAAACCGACGGCGTACGGTTCGGCGGGGTACTGCAGGGGGACTGCGAGATTTGATGTTCCCGGACGACGGCGCGGAATTCCAGCGCCCCGGGTTCATCAAGAGGGCAGGCCCGCTCAGCGGAGAATGCCGGCCGTGAGCATAGAGCACTACGAAAACTTTCCTGTTGCTTCCTGGCTGAGTCCGCCGGCCCTGCGTCCCGCGATCATGGCGATCTATCGCTTCGCGCGGACCGCCGACGACCTGGCCGACGAAGGCGACGCCACGCCGGCGCGGCGCCTGGAGGACCTGGCCGGCTACCGCGCCGACCTGCGCGCCGTCGCCGCCGGCCAGGCGCCCTCCCCGCGCTGGGCGGCGGCCGTTTTCGCGTCGCTGGGGCCGGTGATCGCCCGCTTCCATCTGCCGGTGCGGCTGCTGGAGGACCTGCTGGACGCCTTCGAGCAGGACCTGGTCAAGACCGACTACGCGACCCGGGCCGAACTCCTGGACTACTGCCGCCGCTCGGCGAACCCGGTCGGGCGGCTGCTGCTGCACCTCTACGGCATCGGCGACGAGGAGGCGCTGCGGCGCTCGGACGCGATCTGCTCGGCGCTGCAGCTGATCAACTTCTGGCAGGACTTCACCGTCGACGGCCCGCGCGGCCGGATCTACGCGCCGCTGGAGGACCGCCTCCGCCACGGGGTCGAGGGACAGGACCTGCTCGCGCTGCGCGACGGCCCGGCGGCCCGCGCGCTGATCGAATCGCTGTGCGGCTGGGCCCGCGCGCTGATGCTCGAGGGCGCCCCGCTGGCTCACCGGATCCCGGGACGCGCCGGCTGGGAGCTGCGCTTGGTGGTACAAGGCGGCCTTCGCATCCTCGACAAGCTGCGGGCGGGGCGTTTCGACGCGCTGCGCCGGCGGCCCACGATAGGCGCGTCCGACGCGCCGCTGCTGCTGTGGCGCGCGCTGTCGATGACCGCGACCCGAATGAACACCCGCCGCGAAGGGACGGCGCGATGAGCACCAAGACCGACCAGACCCCCGATGCGCCGGCCGCCGGCGCCTCCACGCCGGAGCAGTACGTCCAGCAGAAGGCCGCCGCGAGCGGCTCGAGCTTCTATTACGCGTTCCTCTTCCTGCCGCCGCCGCGCCGCGCCGCGATCACCGCCTACTACGCCTTCTGCCGCGAGGTGGACGACGTGGTCGACGAGGTGTCCGATCCGGGCGTCGCCGCGACCAAGCTCGCCTGGTGGCGCAAGGAGGTGATGAGCGCCTTCAACGGCCAGCCCTCGCACCCGGCGATGAAGGCGCTGCTGCCGCACGTGAAGGACTACGACATCCGCGTCGAGCACCTGCTCGCCGTCATCGACGGCTGCCAGATGGACCTGGAGCAGACGCGCTATCTGGACTACGCCGGCCTGCAGCGCTATTGCCACCTGGTGGCGGGCGTCGTGGGCGAGGTGGCCTCGGGCATCTTCGGCCGCACCGACGCGCAGACCGTGGCCTACGCCCACAAGCTCGGGCTGGCGATGCAGCTCACCAACATCATCCGCGACGTCGGCGACGACGCGCGCCGCGGCCGCATCTACCTGCCGGTGAGCGAGCTGCAGCAGTTCGACGTCAAGGCGCACGAGATCCTCAAGCGCGACGCCCCCTGGGGCTACAGCGACCGCTTCATCGCCCTGATGACGTTCCAGGCCGAGCGCGCGCACCGCCTCTACGACGAGGCGATGGCGCTGCTGCCCGAGGCCGACCGCAAGGCCCAGAAGCCGGGGCTCATGATGGCCAACATCTACCGCACGCTGCTGCGCGAGATCGAGGCCGAGCACTTCCAGGTCCTGCACCAGCGCATCGCGCTGACGCCGCTGCGCAAGCTGTGGATCGCGATGAAGACGAACTGGCGCGGGCGCTGACGTGAGGCGGGTGGCCGTCATCGGCGGCGGCTGGGCGGGGCTTGCCGCGGCCGTCGAGGCGGTGTCGCTGGGCGCCGCGGTCACGCTGCTGGAGATGGCACCGGCGCTCGGCGGCCGGGCGCGCAGCCTGGAAGGCACGGCGCCGGCGCTCGACAACGGCCAGCACATCCTGATCGGCGCCTACACCGAATCGCTGGCGCTGATGCGCCGCGTCGGCGGCGATCCGGAGGCCGGCCTGCTGCGGATGCCGCTGCGGCTGCGCTACCCCGACCGCGAGACGCTGACCCTGCCGCCGGGCCCGCCCACCCTCGCCTTCCTGCGCGGCGTGCTGGGCTGCGCGGCCTGGCCGCTGCTCGACCGGCTGCGCTTCCTCGCCGCGAGCAGCGCCTGGACGCTGCGCGGCTTCCGCTGCGATCCCGCGCTGACGGTCGCGCGGCTCTGCGCGACCCTGCCGCGCGTGGTGCGCGACGATCTCATCGACCCGCTCTGCGTCGCCGCGCTGAACACGCCCGCCGACCAGGCCAGCGCGCAGGTCTTCCTGCGCGTGCTGAAGGACGCGCTCTTCAGCGGGCCGGGCAGCGCGGATCTGCTGCTACCCCGCCAGGGGCTGAGCGCCCTGCTCCCCGCGCCCGCCCGCGGCTGGCTGCTGGCGCGGGGCGCGGCGATCCGCACGCAGCGCGTGCAGCGGCTGGAGGCGGCGGGGCGCGGATGGTCTGTCGACGGCGAGCTCTTCGACACCGCCATCGTCGCCTGCAGCTCGGTCGAGGCGGCGCGGCTCACGCGCGATCTGGCGCCGTCCTGGAGCGCCACCGCCGGCGCCTTCGAGTTCCAGCCCATCGTCACGATCTATCTGGAAAGCCCCGGCTCCGCCTTGCCGGCGCCCATGGTCGCGCTGCGTGAATCGCCGGCCGAGCCCGCGCAGTTCGCGTTCGACCTGGGTCAACTCGGCCTGCATCCCGGCCTGTTCAGCCTCGTCGTCAGCGGCGCGGCGCCATGGATCGCCAAGGGCCTGGAGGCCACCGGCGAGGCGGCGCTCGCGCAGGCGCTCGCGCACTTCCAGTGGGCGGCGCCACCCAGGATCGTCCGCGTGCTCAGCGAAAAGCGCGCCACCTTCGCCTGCACGCCGGGTCTGCGACGTCCCGAAGCGCCGATCGCCGCCGGACTCTGGGCCGCCGGCGACTATCTGGCCGGCCCTTATCCGGCGACGCTCGAAGGGGCGGTGCGGAGCGGTCTGGCCGCGGCGCGTTCCGCCATGCGGCAAGCCCCGGCCGGATTCGCCGCCTGATGGGCAAACGCGACGGAGATCGCCCGGTAGACGCGCCTCTCGGTTTCGCCATGCAAAAACCAGGAGAAATCCTTCACAATCGTCCGCCATGAAGTCCAAGGAGCTCCAGACCCCCGCCATCCAGGTCCTCGAGCGCACGTTCGCCCTGCTGGACGTGCTGGCCCAGCACCAGGACCCCGTCTCGCTGAAAGTGATCAGCGAGACCACCGGCCTGCATCCCTCGACCGCCCATCGCATCCTGAACGATCTGGCGCTGGGCCGCTTCGTCGACCGGCCCGAGGCCGGCAGCTACCGCCTCGGCATGCGGCTGCTGGAACTGGGCAACCTGGTCAAGGCGCGGCTGGACGTGCGCGAGGCGGCAATCGGCCCGATGCGCGAGCTCCACAAGCTGACCCACCAGCCGGTCAACCTGTCCGTGCGGCAAGGCGACGAGATCGTCTACATCGAGCGGACCTACTCCGAGCGCAGCGGCATGCAGGTCGTGCGTGCCGTCGGCGGCCGGGCGCCGCTGCACCTGACCTCGGTGGGCAAGCTGTTCCTGGCCAGCGACGATCCCCAGCGCGTGCGTGCCTACGCGACGCGCACCGGCCTGTCGGGCCACACCCGCAACAGCCTGACCGAGATCAGCCTGCTCGAGCGCGAGATGGCGCTGGTGCGCCAGCGCGGCGTCGCGCGCGACGACGAGGAGCTGGAACTGGGCGTGCGCTGCATGGCCGCCGGCATCTACGACGACCAGGGCAAGCTGGTGGCGGGGCTGTCGATCTCGGCGCCGGCGGACCGGCTCGAGGAAGGCTGGCTCCCGCGCCTGAAGGAAACGGCGACGCGGATCTCCGCCGCGCTCGGTTTCCGCGGCTGAAACGACGAAGCGGGCCTCAGGGCCCGCTTCTGCTTTCAGCCTCGACGGCTGGCCGGCTTACTTCGCCGAGATCACCGGCGTGACCGCCGTGGCCGTGGCCGCCGCCAGCGGCGATGCCGCGCCGGTCAGCCACTTGCGGACGCGTTCCGCGTCACCGATCCGCGAGTACTTCCCGGCCGAATCCAGGAACACCATGATCAGCTTGCGTCCGGCGAGCTGCGCCTGCATCACCAGGCACTGGCCGGCCTCGTTGATGAAACCGGTCTTCTGCAGCCCGATGTCCCAGTCGCCCTGGCGGACCAGACCGTTGGTGGTGCCGAAGCGCACCTGCCGGCGGCCCAGCGCCACCGTGTATTCGGGCGAGGTCGACAACTCGCGCAGCAGCGGGAAGGCATGGGCCACCTTGACCAGCTTGGCCAGGTCGGCGGCGCTGGACTGGTTGCGGCTCGACAGGCCGGTGGGCTCGACGTAATGGGTGTCCATCATGCCCAGCAGCCGCGCCTTGGCGTTCATCGCGCCGACGAAGGCTTCCAGGCCGCCCGGATAGTTGCGCCCGAGCGCATGCGCCGCACGGTTCTCCGAGGACATCAGCGCCAGGTGCAGCAGCTCGCCGCGGGTCAGCGTGGTGCCGACCGTCAGGCGCGAGCCGGTGAATTTCTCGGTGTCCTTGTCCTCGTCGGTGATCTCGAGCTTCTCGTCGAGCGACTGGTTGGCCTCGACGACCAGCAGCGCCGTCATCAGCTTGGTGATGGACGCGATCGGCAGCACGGCCGATGGGTTCTTCGAGAACAGCACCTCGTTGGTGTCCTGGTCGACCACGTAGGCGACGCTGGACTTGAGGTCGAGGGGGTCTTCCGTGTCGTGCAGGCCGTACATCGTCCCGAAGGACGGTTTGGCGGGCACGACTTCCCGGATCGGGGCCGCCGCGCGGGCGGCCACCTTGCGCGGAGAACGCGGGGCCGGCTTGGCCTTGCGCACGCTCTTCGCCTTGGCTTTGGAGGACGACGTGGTGGTGGCCGCCTGCGCCGTTTGAACCGGCGCGAGACTGGCGGTCAAACCCGTCAGCAACATGACGCCGCTGAGCGCGGCACCAGACAGCAATGTCGCAATGGTCTTCAATCCAGTCCCCAGATGTGGGCGCGAGTTTAGGGGATC
This sequence comes from Roseateles sp. Mitsp63, assembly GCF_059491535.1. Taxonomy (NCBI): domain Bacteria; kingdom Pseudomonadati; phylum Pseudomonadota; class Betaproteobacteria; order Burkholderiales; family Sphaerotilaceae; genus Roseateles; species Roseateles sp. Mitsp63. Next base: position 4,877,091 of record NZ_CP168509.1, read on the forward strand.
GCTGAAAGACCGGCAAGATCAATGACTTAACGCAGGCTCTTAAAGTGCCTGAATCCGTGCCATCCGACGCGGCCCGGGGGCCTGCGCGTGTTGTCCTGTCAACCTTGGGCGGCGACCCGCTCCGTTTTGCTCTGCAACTTGTTCAGAGCGCTCAAATATGCTTTGGCCGAGGCGACGACGATATCCGGGTCTGCCCCCACGCCGTTCACCACGCGACCGGCATGCTGCAAGCGCACCGTCACTTCGCCTTGCGATTCTGTGCTGCCGCCGGTGATCGCGCTGACCGAATACAGCAGCATTTCGGCCCCACTTTGGACCTTGCTCTCGATCGCCTTGAGCACCGCGTCCACCGGACCGTTGCCGTCGCTCTCGGTGCGGTGCTCGACCTCGCCCTCGGCGAACACCACCTGCGCCTGCGGGCGCTCGCCGGTCTCGGAGCGCTGCGCCAGCGCGACCAGCCGGTAGTGCTCATGGACCTGCGTCACCGACTCGTCCATCACCAGCGCGATGATGTCCTCGTCGAAGATCTCCGACTTGCGGTCCGCCAGGTCCTTGAAGCGGACGAAGGCGGCGTTGATCTCGGCCTCCGACTCCAGCGGGATGCCCAGTTCCTGCAGCCGCTGCTTGAAGGCGTTGCGTCCCGACAGCTTGCCCAGCACGATCTTGTTGGCGCTCCAGCCGACGTCCTCGGCGCGCATGATCTCGTAGGTGTCGCGCGCCTTGAGCACGCCGTCCTGGTGGATGCCGGACGCATGCGCGAACGCGTTGGCGCCCACCACCGCCTTGTTGGGCTGCACGACGAAGCCGGTCGTCTGCGACACCATCTTCGACGCCGGCACGATCTGCGACGGATCGACGCGGACCTCGAGTCCGAAATAGTCGCGGCGCGTCTTCACCGCCATGACGACCTCTTCCAGCGAGCAGTTCCCGGCGCGCTCGCCCAGGCCGTTGATGGTGCACTCGACCTGCCGCGCGCCGCCGATCTTGACGCCCGCCAGCGAGTTCGCCACCGCCATGCCCAGGTCGTTGTGGCAGTGCACGCTCCAGATCGCCTGGTCGGAGTTGGGCACCCGCTCGCGCAGCGTGCGGATGAACTCGCCATAGAGCTCGGGGATCGCGTAGCCGACGGTGTCGGGGATGTTGATCGTGCGCGCGCCCTCGCGGATCACCGCCTCGACGACGCGGGCCAGGAACTCCGGATCGGAGCGGTAGCCGTCCTCCGGGGAGAACTCGATGTCGCCGGTCAGGTTGCGGGCGAAGCGCACCGCCTGGATCGCCTGCTCCAGCACCTGCTCGCGGGTCATGCGCAGCTTCTTCTCCATGTGGAGCTCGCTGGTGGCGATGAAGGTGTGGATGCGCGAGCGCGCCGCGCCCTTCAGCGCCTCGGCGGCGCGCGCGATGTCGCGGTCGTTGGCGCGCGCCAGCGAGCACACCGTGCTGTCGCGGATCGTGTCGGCGATCGCCCTCACCGCCTCGAAGTCGCCGTGGCTCGCCGCCGCGAAGCCGGCCTCGATCACGTCCACCTTCAAGCGCTCCAGCTGCCGCGCGATGCGCAGCTTCTCGTCCTTGGTCATGGACGCGCCGGGCGATTGCTCACCGTCGCGCAGGGTGGTGTCGAAGATGATCAGCTGGTCGGACATGAAGGGCTTCCTCGCGGTGGCGGGCCTTGGGGATGAGGGGCGATCTTAGGCCGCGGATCAGGCGGCGACGCGGTCGGCGAGCTTGAGCAGGCCGCGTTGCGCCGCGCGGCGCAGGCCGGACACGATCGCCTTCAGCGAGGCCGAGGCGATGTTGCCGTCCATGCCGACGCCGAACAGCGTCGCCTCGCCCACGCGCAGCTCCAGGTAGGCCACGGCCTGGGCGTCGGCGCCGCTGCCCAGCGCGTGCTCGTGGTAATCGAGCACGCGGACCTGGGTCTTGAGCAGCTTGTTCAGGCCCTCGACGAAGGCATCGATCGGGCCCTTGCCCTGGCCGTCGATCTTCACCATCCGCACGCACAGGTCGGCCTGCGCCTGGACGCGGGTCTGGCCGTCCTCGGCGGTGTCGATCTGCGGATGCAGCGTCGGCGCCTGCTTCACGCCGTACTCGCGGTCGAAGATCTGCCAGATGTCGGCCGCGCCGAGCTCCTTGCCGTTCGTGTCCATCACGCCCTGGACGATCTGGCTGAACTCGATCTGCAGGCGGCGCGGCAGCTCCACGCCGTACTCGGCCTCGAGCAGGTAGGAGATGCCGCCCTTGCCCGACTGGCTGTTGACGCGGATCACCGCCTCGTAGCTGCGGCCCAGGTCCTTGGGGTCGATCGGAAGATAGGGGATCTCCCAGATGTCGCTGTCCTTGCGGGCGGCGAAGGCCTTCTTGATCGCGTCCTGGTGCGAGCCCGAGAACGAGGTGTAGACCAGCTCGCCCACGTACGGGTGGCGCGGATGGACGGGGATCTGGTTGCAGTGCTCGACGCAGCGGCGGATCTCGTCGATGTCGGAGAAGTCGAGCTCCGGATGCACCCCCTGCGTGTACAGGTTGAGCGCGACGTTGACCAGGTCCAGGTTGCCGGTGCGCTCGCCATTGCCGAACAGGCAGCCCTCGACGCGGTCGGCGCCGGCCATCAATGCCAGCTCGGCGGCGGCCGTGCCGGTGCCGCGGTCGTTGTGCGGATGGACCGACAGGATCACGCTGTCGCGGCGCTCGATGTTCCGGCCCATCCACTCGATCATGTCGGCGTAGATGTTGGGCGTCGAATGCTCGACCGTGGTCGGCAGGTTGATGATGATCTTGCGCTCGGGCGTCGGGCCCCAGGCCGCGGTCACCGCGTCGACGACGCGCTTGGAGAAGGCCAGCTCGGTGCCGGAGAACATCTCCGGCGAGTACTCGAAGCGGAAGTCCGTCCCGGGCTGCTTCGCGGCCAGCTCGCGGATCAGCGCCGTGTGCGTCACGGCCAGGTCGACGATCTCGTCCTCGCTCATGTTCAGCACGACGCGGCGCATCACCGGCGCGACCGCGTTGTAGAGATGGACGACCGCGCGCGGCACGCCCACCAGCGATTCGAAGGTGCGCTCGATCAGGGGCTGGCGCGCCTGCGTCAGGACCTGGATCGTCACGTCATCGGGGATGTGGCCGTCCTCGATCAGCAGGCGGACGAAATCGAAGTCCGTCTGCGAGGCCGAGGGGAAACCGACCTCGATCTCCTTGAAGCCGATCTTCACCAGCATCTGGAACATGCGCAGCTTGCGCTCGGCATCCATCGGCTCGATCAGGGCCTGGTTGCCGTCGCGCAGGTCGGTGCTCAGCCACAGCGGCGCCTTCGTGATCTGCGCGTCGGGCCAGCGGCGGTCCGGAAGGGCGATGGGAGCGAAGGCGCGGTACTTGGTCTGCGGTTGCTTGAGCATGAGAGCGTTCCTGGTGGGTTCAGGGGCGCAACTCGCAGACTCCAAATGGAAAAACGGCCCGCTGCGAGTTGCAATCGGGCCGTTGGATCTGGATGAACGTCGTGAGACTGACGGACGTGCGCAAATCAGCGAACCCGAAGGTCGCCTGGTAGTAGCAGCGCGGTGGCGGTCAGAAACGTCATGGGGGTCGAATATAGGGGCGCGGCGCCGCGATCGTCAACGACAGTGGGCCGCGCGCCGCGCTTCAAGCATTCGCTATCGGTGAAGGCCCGCTTCATCGGGCTCGTCGGTCGACATCGCGATCACGCTCGCCGGCTTGCCCTTGGCGCGCCGGACCGCATAGACGATGTAGCCCGAGATGCCATAGACGCAGAACACGCCGAACAGCACACGCGGCGGATCGATGTTGATCGCGGCGATCGCCAGCATGATCACCACCAGCACGATGAAGGGCACCGAGCGCTTGAAGGTGATGTCCTTGAAGCTGTAGAACGGCGCGTTGGTCACCATCGTGAGGCCCGCGTAGAGCGTGAAGCCGAAGGCCAGCCAAGCCAGCGCCGGATCGCGGTGGATGTCCTTGTAGCCGGCGCTGTCCAGCGCCCAGATCAGGCTCATCACCAGCGCGGCCGCGGCCGGACTGGGCACGCCCTGGAAGAAGCGGCGATCCACGACGGCGATGTTGGTGTTGAAGCGCGCCAGCCGCAGCGCCGCGCCGGCGATGTAGACGAAGGCGGCGAACCAGCCCCACTTGCCCAGGCCCTGCAGCGCCCAGGAGTACATGATCAGCGCCGGCGCCGCGCCGAAGGAGACCATGTCGGACAGCGAGTCCATCTGCTCGCCGAAGGTGCTCTGCGTGTTGGTCATGCGCGCGACGCGGCCGTCCAGGCTGTCGAGCACCATGGCCGCGAAGATGCCGTAGACGGACTGCTCGAAGCGCCCGCCGATGCCCATCACCACGGCATAGAAGCCGCTGAACAGCGCGGCCAGGGTGAACAGGTTGGGCAGCAGGTAGATGCCCTTGTGGCGCGGGCGCTGCGGGGCGTCGAGGACGTCGGGCTCGTCCTCGTCGAGCAGGTCCACGTTCTTGTTCTGGGTCGAATTCATGGGCCGGAAGGATACCAGCGCCACCAACGAGAAAGGCCGCGCGGGCGATCCGCGCGGCCTTGCGAAGGGGCGATCAGGCGATCAGTTCTTGGACTTGTCGACCAGCTTGTTGGCCTTGATCCAGGGCATCATCGCGCGCAGCTGTTCGCCGACCTGCTCGATCGGGTGCTCGGCGGTCAGGCGGCGGCGGCTGATCAGCGTCGGGGCGCCGGCCTTGTTCTCCAGGATGAAGGACTTGGCGTACTCGCCGGTCTGGATGTCCTTCAGGCACTGGCGCATCGCGTCCTTGGTCGCCTCGGTGACGACGCGCGGGCCGGTCACGTACTCGCCGTACTCCGCGTTGTTGGAGATCGAGTAGTTCATGTTGCCGATGCCGCCTTCATAGATCAGGTCGACGATCAGCTTGAGCTCGTGCAGGCATTCGAAGTAGGCCATCTCGGGCGCGTAACCGGCTTCGGTCAGCGTCTCGAAGCCGGCCTTGATCAGCTCGACGGCGCCGCCGCACAGCACGGCCTGTTCGCCGAACAGGTCGGTCTCGGTCTCCTCGCGGAACGAGGTCTGGATGATGCCGGCCTTGCCGCCGCCGTTGGCCGACGCGTAGCTCAGCGCCAGGTCGCGCGCCTTGCCGGTCTTGTCCTGGTAGACGGCGATCAGGTGGGGCACGCCGCCGCCCTGGCGGTAGGTGTTGCGCACCGTGTGGCCCGGGGCCTTCGGGGCGACCATCCACACGTCCAGGTCCTCGCGCGGCTGCACCTGGCCGTAGTGCACGTTGAAGCCGTGCGCGAAGGCCAGCGAGGCGCCCGCCTTGATGTTGGGCTCGACTTCCTTCTTGTAGACGTCGGCGATCTGCTCGTCGGGCAGCAGGATCATGACCACGTCGGCGGACTTGACCGCCTCGGCGATCTCCGCGACCTTCAGGCCGGCGCCTTCGGCCTTGGCCCAGGACGCGCCGCCGCGGCGCAGACCCACGGTGACCTTCACGCCGCTGTCGTTCAGGTTCTGGGCATGGGCATGGCCTTGCGAGCCGTAGCCGATGATGGTGACGTTCTTGCCCTTGATCAGGCTGAGGTCGGCGTCCTTGTCGTAGTACACGTTCATGGTGGTCTCTCCGGGGGAAATCAGTACGGGGGTGGTTCAGTGGCGCGCGTCGTCAGACGCGCAGGATGCGTTCGCCGCGGCCGATGCCGCTGGTGCCGGTGCGCACCGTCTCGAGGATGGCGCCGCGGTCGATCGCGTCGATGAAGGCGTCGAGCTTGCCGGCGTCGCCGGTCAGCTCGATGGTGTAGGTCTTCTCGGTGACGTCGATGACATGGCCGCGGAAGATGTCGGCGGTGCGCTTGAGCTCCTCGCGCTCCTTGCCGACGGCGCGCACCTTGATCAGCATGAGCTCGCGCTCGATGTAGCGGCCCTCGGTCAGGTCGACGACCTTGACGACCTCGATCAGCCGGTTCAGGTGCTTGGTGATCTGCTCGATCACGTCGTCGCTGCCGCTGGTGACGATGGTCATGCGCGACAGCGAGGGGTCCTCGGTCGGTGCCACGGTCAGGCTCTCGATGTTGTAGCCCCGGGCGGAGAACAGCGCGACGACGCGCGACAGCGCGCCCGGCTCGTTCTCGATGAGCAAAGCAATGATGTGTTTCATGGAATCTCGTCCTTCGCGCTCTTCAGACCGCCGGCGGTAACCGGACGGCCCTTGGCCACGCTCTTCGATCTAGGGAATGGGCCGGATCGCTCCGAGCGCCTCGGACCCTGCGCCGCCGGTCGCGACGCGCGCGGTAACGCGCGCCGCGCCGGACGGCTTCGAGCCGTCAGCGGCCTCAGAGGTCCTCGGACCCCAGCAGCATTTCCGAAATGCCCTTGCCCGCCTGGACCATGGGCCAGACGTTCTCGGTCGGGTCGGTGCGCACGTCCAGGAAGACCGTGCGGTCCTTCAGGCGCATCGCCTCGCGCAGCGCGGGCTCCACGTCCGAGGGCTTCTCCACCAGCAGGCCGACATGTCCATAGGACTCGGCCAGCTTGACGAAGTCGGGCAGCGCATCCATGTAGCTGTGCGAGTAGCGCTTGCCGTAGTCCAGCTCCTGCCACTGCCGCACCATGCCCAGGTAGCGGTTGTTCAGCGACACGATCTTGACCGGCGTCTTGTACTGCTGGCAGGTGGACAGCTCCTGGATGTTCATCTGGATGCTGCCTTCGCCGGTGATGCAGAAGACGTCCGACTCCGGCTTGGCGAGCTTGATGCCCATCGCGTACGGCAGGCCCACGCCCATCGTGCCCAGACCGCCGGAGTTGATCCAGCGGCGCGGCTCGTCGAAGCGGTAGAACTGCGCGGCCCACATCTGGTGCTGGCCGACGTCGGAGGTGACATAGGTGTCGCGGCCGCGGGTCATGTTCCACAGCGTCTCGACGACGTACTGCGGCTTGATGACCTCGGTCGAGTGCTTGTAGGCCAGGCAGTCGCGCTTGCGCCAGTCGTTGATCTGGCTCCACCAGGCGTTGATGGACTCGCTGTCCGGGCGCGCCTGCGCCTCCTTGATCTGGGCGATCAGCTCCTGCAGCACGTCCTTGACGTCGCCCACGATCGGGATGTCCACGCGCACGCGCTTGGAGATCGACGAGGGATCGATGTCGATGTGGATGATCTTGCGGTCGACCGACGAGAAGTGCTTCGGGTTGCCGATCACGCGGTCGTCGAAGCGCGCGCCCACGGCGAGCAGCACGTCGCAGTGCTGCATCGTCATGTTGGCCTCGTAGGTGCCGTGCATGCCCAGCATGCCGAGGAAGCGCGGATCGGTGCCGGGCATCGCGCCCAGGCCCATCAGCGTGTTGGTGCAGGGATAGCCCAGCAGCTCGACCAGCTGGCGCAGCTCGGCCGTGGCCTCGCCCAGGATCACGCCGCCGCCGGTGTAGATGTAGGGACGCTTGGCGCCCATCAGCAGCTGGACCGCCTTGCGGATCTGGCCGCTGTGGCCCTTCTTCACCGGGTTGTAGGAGCGCATCTCGACGCGCTCCGGGTAGTGGAACGGCGTGCGATTGAGCGAGACGTCCTTGGGGATGTCCACCACCACCGGGCCGGGACGGCCCGTGCGCGCGATGTGGAAGGCCTTCTTCAGCGTGGTCGCCAGGTCGCGCACGTCCTTGACCAGGAAGTTGTGCTTGACGATCGGGCGGGTGATGCCGACGGTGTCGCACTCCTGGAAGGCGTCCAGGCCGATGGCGGGCGTCGGGACCTGACCGGTGATGATCACCATCGGGATCGAGTCCATGTACGCCGTCGCGATGCCGGTGATGGCATTCGTGACGCCGGGACCGGAGGTCACCAGCGCGACGCCGACTTCGCCGGTCGCCCGGGCATAGCCGTCGGCGGCGTGCACGGCGGCCTGCTCATGGCGCACCAGCACGTGCTGGATGGCGTCCTGCTTGTAGAGCGCGTCGTAGATGTAGAGGACGGCACCGCCTGGATAGCCCCAGAGGAACTTCACGCCTTCGGCCTGAAGACTCTGAACCAGGATTTCGGAGCCATTCAGTTCCTGTCCGGAACTGACGGAATGGGGGTGCGGTTGTGAGCGAGCTTCCGTGATCGCTGCACGTTTGATGTCCGCGGCAGACATGTCCATATGTCGAACCTCTGAGAATTTCTCTGACGAAAAACCATCGGTGCTTCTCCTCTCGCCCTTGTGAGGCGGACTTGAAACGTCGCGTCAAAAACAGGGGCGCCCCGGTTGGGCGGCCTACTTGAGACTTAAAAACTGCGGTGTGCGAGGGGGCTGATTATGCACACAAACCCGCAAGCGGCCCGCGAGGCAATGGCTATTTGTAGTGCGGGTGCCATAATCCGCGCCGTTTTGCCTGCCTCCACGCCCTCCGACGGCGCCAGCCCTTGGCCACAGACAAAGAACTCAACGACTTTCTCAAATCCGTCGATCGCCGCGCCTTCAAGCGCACGGTCTACATGGTGCGAGACGAGGACGCCGCACTGGACATCGTCCAGGACGCCATGATCCGCCTGGCCGAGAAGTACTTCGACCGCCCGGCGGCCGAGCTGCCGATGCTGTTCCAGCGCATCCTGTCGAACGCGACGATGGACTGGTTCCGCCGCCAGAAGGTGCGCAACGCGGTCTTCAGCAACCTGTCGGACTTCGAGGGGAGCGATCCCGGGGACGACTTCGACCTGCTGGAATCGCTGGAGACCCAGGAAGGCTCGATGGGGGCGCTGTCGGCCGCGGACGAGGTGTCGCGCGTTCAGGTGCTGGGCGCGATCGAACAGGAAGTGGCCGCCCTGCCGGCGCGTCAACGGGAAGCCTTCCTGCTGCGTTACTGGGAGGAACTCGACGTCGCGGAGACGGCCGCGGTCATGGGTTGCTCCGAGGGCAGCGTGAAGACACACTGCTCCCGCGCCGTGCATGCGCTGGCCAAAACGCTGAAAGCCAAGGGAATCTCGCTATGAAGAAGAACACGCCAGGAACGCCGCTGCCGCTGGAGGCTGAAGCGCGCGTGACCCGTTTCGGGCTGCGGGTGGCTGCCGGCCTGACCGAGCAGAGCGAGACCCTGTCCGGCGACATCCAGGAACGGCTGCGCTTCGCGCGTGAGCAGGCGCTTGCCAAGGCGATGGCCGCGCGCGCCGCGGCGCCGGCGCAGACGGCGTCCGACGCGCGCCAGGTCGGCGGCGGCACGCTGGCGCTGGGCGGCGGCGAGAAGACGCCGCGCTGGCGCAAGGCCGCGGCGCTGCTGCCGCTGGCGCTGCTGCTGGGCGGCCTGCTGCTGATCCAGCACAGCCAGTGGTACGAACAGATCCGCAGCGCGGCCGAGCTCGACACCGAGATGCTCTCCAAGCCGCTGCCGCCGGCGGCCTACAGCGATCCGGGCTTCCGCGAGTACCTCAACGAGGACCGGAACGACGCCAACACCCCCGCCAGCGCCGAAGAGGGCGAGAAGTCCGACGAAGCGAAATCGTCGCAGTGAGGCGGTGCGTGGCCAGACTCCTCCGCCTCTCTCCGCTTCTTCCCGGCCTTGGCGTTTTCCCTGATCCTCGCGACTGGCGCCTGCTGGCGCGCCGCCTGAGCCTGGCGGCTGCCTGCGGCGCGCTCGCCATCGGCGCGGCCAGCGTGTCCGCGCAGGAGACGGCCGCCTCCGGCCCGGCCAACCCGCCGGCGTCCGCGGACGCCGCCTCACCCGCTCTGCGCGCCTCCTCGGCCATCCGCCACGCCGGCCCGGCGACCGGCCCCGGCGCGCTTGTCGTCGGCCAGAACTGGGCGTCGTTGAGCGCCTCGCAGAAGGAGGCGCTGGCGCCACTGGCGAAGGAATGGGATCAGCTCGACGGCGCCCGCAAGGGCAAGTGGCTGGAGATCGCCGCCCGTTACCCCTCCCTGTCCGCCGAACACCAGCAGCGCCTGCGCGAACGCATGTCCGAATGGGCGCAGATGTCGCCGGCCGAGCGCCAGCGCGCCCGCATCGGCTACCAGCACGCCAGCGAGCTGCGCACGCCGGAACAGGAATCCCAGTTGCGCGCCAAGTGGGAGGCCTACCAGGCACTGCCGGCCGAAAAGCGCCAGCGCCTGGCCGAACGCGCAGCCGAGAAGGCCTCGGCCGCCGGCCTCGAAGGCTCGGCGCCGGCGCGCCCGGGCCGCGCCCATGCGCCGATCGGCCGCGCGCCGCTGAGCTCGGCGACCAGCCCCACGATCGTCCAGGCCTTGCCCGGCGCGACCACCGTGCTGCTGACGCAGCGCGCCGAGCCGCCGCTGCCCGGCGCCAGCGCGGCCCCCGGCCGGCCGCTGCGCACGCCGCGCGACGCCAAGCTCGATCCGAACACGCTGCTCCCCCGCCGCGACGGAGCCAGCCGCTAAACTGGCCGGATGACCTCCGCCCCTGGTGCCACTGCTGCCACTGCCGCCGGCGACGATGCCCCGCCGGGCCTGATGCGCCGCCTCGCCGCCTTCATTTATGAAGGCGTCGTGCTGTTTGGCGTCGTCTTCATCGCCGGCTGGCTGTACTCGACGCTCACCCAGCAGCGCAACGCGATGGTCGGCCAGCACGGCCTGCAGGCCTTCCTGTTCCTGGTGCTGGGCATCTATTTCATCTGGTTCTGGTCGCGCGGCGGCCAGACCGTGGCGATGCGCGCCTGGCATCTGCGCGTCGTCGACACCCAGGGCAGACCGCTGACCCAGGCGCGCGCCACGGCGCGCTACCTGGCGTCCTGGCTCTGGTTCCTGCCGGCGCTGGCCAGCGTGCACCTGCTGGGGCTGGACCACAGCACCGGCGCGATCTTCGGCGCCATGGCCGCCGGCATCGCCGGCTACCTGCTGCTGGCCCGGCTGCATCCGCGGCGCCAGTTCCTGCACGACGTGCTCTGCGGCACGCGCCTGGTGACGCGGCGTCCGCCGCCGCGCGCCGCGGCGGCCCTGTCCGCCGGCGATTCCTGATCTCTCCCCTTTTCCCGACGATGAGCAACCCCCACAAGGGCCGCACCGGCCTGAACCGCATCCTGCACGCGGCCGGCTATTCCTGGGCCGGCCTGGTCGCCGCCTACCGCGGCGAGAGCGCCTTCCGCCAGGAGACCTGGCTCACCATCATCGGTGCGCCGCTGGCCTTCTGGGTCGGCAAGGACTGGGTGCAGGTCGCGCTGCTGCTGGGCTCGCTGCTGCTGGTGCTGATCGTGGAGCTGCTGAACTCCGCGGTCGAGGCGGTCGTCGACCGCGTGTCCTTCGAGATCCATGACCTCAGCAAGCGCGCCAAGGACATCGCCAGCGCCGCCGTGCTGCTGTCGCTGCTGCTGGCGGGCGGCGTCTGGGCCGCGGCGATCTGGCAGCACCTGCGCTGACGGCCGCGAGCGCTGGTCAGCGCTGAATGAACAAGGGCGGGACGCCGATCGGCGCCCCGCCCTTGCTGCTTCTCGAGTGCTGGAAAGCGGCGGTCCGAGGATCAGACGGCGGCTTCGTCCTGTTCGCCGGTGCGGATGCGGATGACCTGCTCGACGGCGGTGACGAAGATCTTGCCGTCGCCGATCTTGCCGGTCTTGGCGGCCTTGAGGATGGCGTCGATGCAGCGGTCGACCTCGTCGTCCTTGACCACGACCTCGACCTTCACCTTGGGCAGGAAGTCGACCACGTACTCGGCGCCGCGGTACAGCTCGGTGTGGCCCTTCTGGCGGCCGAAGCCCTTCACTTCGGTGACCGTCAGACCGGAGGCGCCGACCTCGGCCAGCGACTCGCGCACTTCGTCGAGCTTGAACGGTTTGATGATGGCGGTGATCTGTTTCATCGCGGGCTCCGGGAGAGGGAAATGACAGGCGGGACTGGCGGTGATTTAAGCACGGATCGTCTGGCCGGGGCGCCCGCCATTGGAGAAGCGAGTCATCGCGCGCCTGGCCGCGCCGGCGGGTTCAATCCGGGATCCGGTCCAGGTCCGCGAGCCACACGGCCGGCTCCGAATCGCTGGGCGCGCGCCAGTCGCCGCGCGGCGACAGCGACCCGCCGCTGCCGACCTTGGGCCCATTGGGCACGCAGCTGCGCTTGAACTGGCTGCCGCGGAAGAAGCGGCTGACGAAGATCCGCAGCACCCGCTTGATCTCGGCCAGCGGGTAGTCGTTGCGCCGCACGTGCTCGCCGTCGGGCCAGTCGCCGCGCGCCTTGTCGCCCCAGGCATGGCGCGCGAGGAATGCGATCTTGGCCGGCGCGTAGCCATGGCGGATCGTGTAGAACAAATTGAAGTCCTGCAGCTCGTAGCGGCCGATCCTGTCCTCGGTGCTCTGCAGGCCCGAACCGTCGGCGCGCGCGTCCTGTGGCACGAGCTCCGGGCTGATCTCGGTGCCCAGGATGTCGAGCAGCACATCGCGGCCGGCATGGCCGAGCTGCTCGGTCTCCGCGACCCAGCGCACCAGGTACTGGATCAGCGTCTTGGGCACGGACGCGTTCACGTTGTAGTGCGACATGTGGTCGCCGACGCCGTAGGTGCACCAGCCCAGCGCGAGCTCGCTCAGGTCACCGGTGCCCAGCACCAGCGCGCCGGTGTGATTCGCCAGACGGAACAGGTGGCTGGTGCGCTCGCCGGCCTGGACGTTCTCGAAGGTGACGTCGTAGACCGGCTCGCCATTGGCGTAGGGATGGCCGAGGTCCTTGAGCATCTGCTCGCAGCTCGGGCGGATGTCGATCTCGCGGGCCTCGCAGCCGATCTCGCGCATCAGGCGCAGCGCCTGGTCGCGCGTGCGGGTGCCGGTGGCGAAGCCCGGCATCGTGACGCCCAGGATGTTCGACCGCGGCCAACCCATCTGGTCCATCGCGCGCGCGGCCACCAGCAGCGCGTGCGTCGAATCCAGTCCGCCCGAGATGCCGATCACCAGCTTGTGGATGCCGCTGGACACCAGCCGCTGCACCAGCGCCTGGACCTGGATGTTGAAGACCTCGTTGCAGCGCTCGTCGCGGCGCTGACGGTCGGAGGGCACGTAGGGGAAGCGCTCGACGCGGCGGCGCAGCGGCAGCGGCTGGGCGCGATCCAGGCCCGATTCGAACTCGACCGTTCGGAAGGTCTTGAGCAGTGGCGCGTGATGCCGCACCGAATCGCCGAAGCTGGTCTGCCGCATGCGTTCGCGCGAGAGCCGCTCCAGGTCGACATCGGCCGCGACCAGTTGCGAGCGGCGCTGGAAGCGTTCGCTCTCGGCGAGGAAGCTGCCGTTCTCGTAGACGAGGGCCTGGCCGTCCCAGGCGAGGTCGGTGCTGGATTCGCCGGCGCCGGCCGAGGTGTAGACATAGGCGGCGAGGCAGCGCGCCGACTGCTGCCCGACGAGCTGGTGCCGGTAGCCGGACTTGCCGACCGTGATGTTGGAGGCGGACAGGTTGACCAGCACCGTCGCGCCGGCCAGCGCGGCGTAGGAGGACGGCGGGATCGGCGTCCACACGTCCTCGCAGATCTCGACGTGCAGGCGCAGCAGCGGCAGGTCGCTGGCGGCGACGACGATGCGCGTGCCGAAGGCCACGCGCTGGCCGAGCAGGACGATCTCGTCGCTCAGCGCCTCGTCGGCGGCGTTGAACTGGCGGACTTCGTAGAACTCGCCGTAGTTGGGCAGATAGCTCTTGGGCAGGACCGCGAGCAGCCGGCCGCGCTGGAACACCACGGCGCAATTGAAGAGCCGGTGCTCGATGCGCAGCGGCAGGCCGACGACCGCGACGGTCGGCAGGTCCCTGGACACGCCCAGCAGATGCGCGAGCGCCGCTTCGCAGCCATCGAGCAGCGCGCGCTGATGGAACAGGTCGTCGCTGGTGTAGGCCGCCAGGCCGAGCTCGGGGAAGGCGGCGACCGCCGCGCCATCGGCGGCGGCCTCGCGCAGCAGCTGCGCGGTCTGCTCGCCGTTGAAGGCCGGATCGGCGACCCGGCACAGCGGGATGCCGACGGCGACGCGGGCGAAATCGTGGGTGTAGAGGTTGTCGAAGGACGGGCCCGCGGCGGCGGGCGAGGAGGTCGTTGACGCTTGCATGGCGAGCATCCTGCCACCAAAGCGAGGGCATTGAACTTGCCCCTAAGATTTGCCGAGCATGACCGCCCCGCCCTCGCCTCCCTCCCTGTCCTCCGCGGACGCCGTACAGCCGCTGATCCGCGTCGACGACGATCCGGCCGCGCTGCCGCGCGATCAATGGAACGCGCTGCTGGCGGCCTCGCCGCTGCCGTCGCCGTTCATGAAGCTCGAGTATCTCGAGGCGATGCAGGCCTCGGGCTCGGCGGTGGCGAAGAAGGGCTGGCAGGCGCAGTTCATCAGCGTCTGGGACGAGGGCACGCTGATCGCCGCCTGCCCGGTCTATCTGAAGGGCCACTCCTACGGCGAGTACGTCTTCGACTGGGCGTGGGCCGACGCCTACGAGCGCCACGGGCTCGAGTACTACCCCAAGCTGCTGGTGGCGGTGCCGTTCACGCCGGTGCCGGGCAGCCGGCTGCTGGCGCGTGACGAGGCGGCGCGGCAATGGCTGGTGAAGGCGCTGCAGGCGCTCGCGGCGCGGGCGGAGCTGTCGTCGGCGCATGTGCTGTTCGGCGACGAGCGGGACCAGCGCGCGCTGACCGGCGAAGGCTGGCTGGCGCGCCAGCAGGTGCAGTTCCACTGGACCGGCGATGGGGTGCCGAGATCCTTCGCCGACTACCTCGCGACGCTGCAGCGCGAGAAGCGCAAGAAGATCCAGCAGGAGCAGCGCAAGGTCGCCGAGGCGGGCGTCCGCTTCGAGGCGCTGCGCGCCGGGGCGATCACGCCCGGCGACTGGGACTTCTTCTACGAGTGCTACACGCGGACCTACCTCGCGCACCGCAACAAGCCCTACCTGACGCGAGACTTCTTCGCGCGCATGGCCGCGGACATGGCGGAGCACTGGCTGATGTTCGTGGCGCGGGATGAGCAAGGGGACCGCGTCGCGGCGTCGCTGGTGGCGATCGATGAATCGCAGCGTGCCGCGTATGGGCGCTACTGGGGCTCGACGCGCTACATCCCCAACCTGCACTTCGACGCCTGCTATTACCAGCCGCTGGCCTGGTGCCTGGAGAACGGCTGGCGCCGCTTCGAAGGCGGCGCGCAAGGCGAGCACAAGATGGCGCGCGGGCTGATGCCGGTGGCGACGCACTCGGCGCACTGGCTCGCGCACTCGCAGTTCCGCGAGGCGGTCGCCGATTTCCTGCAGCGCGAGGGTGAGGCGATGGAGGAATACATCGATGAACTGGAACGGCATCAGCCGTTCAAGGCTGCCCCGGAGCTTGAACGCCCCGCTTGAGATCCTTGATGGCGGACGGCGCTTCGCAGGCGGCTCCCGCGCTTCGCATTCGGACCTTGGATATCAGCTGCGACCTCGACACTGCCGGCCTGCCATGCGGCCGTCCGCATGTTTGATGCACGCACCAAGGAAAGACGGATGGGATGTTTTGCCTCCAAGCCCCTGAGCCCGCGGGCTTCTGACGCAGTGCGAGGACGCACCGGATCTTTCGAATCCAGTTCGTCTTCTTCCACGGGTTCCTCGCCCGACGCTGGCACGCTGGGACACCATGCGCTATCGCCGCGAGGCGGAAGCCCGTCGGCGGAAGGTTCTTCCCCCGCGCGCCGCATGACGTTGCCAGGGGCGCTTGCGTCCTCCTCCCGCGCTGGCGACTCGAACATCGGGCTGCAAGGGGATGCCTACGTGCAGCGCAACGGGGAGGTCCTGCCGTCGATCAACACGCTGCCCACCAAGGCAGCGCGTGCGGCGTTCTTGAAGAAGCACGATCCGGTCCATCAGCTGGGGCTGACCAATGCCTCGGTGTTCTTCCGGGCGACGGAAAGAGACCGGATCCAGGACGGCGCGCTGGAAGGTCACCCGGCGGCGGGCGCCACCATCCGAAACCACCTGGCCCTCGCGCCCAACCCGTACATGCCGGGGCAGTTCATGCCGGCAACGATGTTGGCGCTCAATTTGCCGGATCCGGCGCTGAACGTCATGTTCGGCCCCGATGCCTACCAGGCCGCGATGAACTATGCGTCCACCAATGGTCGCGTGGCGGTGAAGATGACGCTCGGCGACATTCGCAGGGCCGGGGGTGGTGACGTGTTCCTCGACGTCCGGGCGCCATCCGGCCAGGACAACAGCGCTCGTGCGCTGATCGTCACCCTGCCCGCCGGCGCGACGGTGCCTGTGACCATCGTTGATTGAGCGGTCGACGAGCCGCCGCTGGGTCAAGTGCTGACGCAGTGCGCCAGCCACGAGTCTTGTGCGCGCGTGCGCCATGCGGCCCGCCAACCGAGCCAGAAACAACAAAGCGCCCCTCGGGGCGCTTTGTCACTTGAGTGGCGCCAGACAGCCTGCTGTCCGGCATCCAACCTCGCCTCAGGGCTGCTGCGCCTTCGCGTAGTTGGCCAGGCCGTCGGTGATTTCCTTCCTGGCGGCTTCCGGGCCTTCCCAGCCCTTGACCTTCACCCACTTGCCGGCTTCCAGGTCCTTGTAGTGCTCGAAGAAATGCTGGATCGCCTTCAGGCGCATCTGGTTGATGTCCTCGGGCTTGGTCCAGTGCTCGTAGATCGGCAGGATCTTGGTCGTCGGCACGGCCAGCAGCTTGGCGTCGCCGCCGGCTTCGTCGTCCATCTGCAGCACGCCGATCGCGCGGCAGGTCACCACCACGCCCGGGGTCAGCGGGAACGGCGTGATCACCAGCACGTCCACCGGATCGCCGTCATCGGCCAGCGTCTGCGGGATGTAGCCGTAGTTGCACGGGTAATGCATCGCCGTCGTCATGAAGCGGTCGACGAACAGCGCGCCGCTTTCCTTGTCGACCTCGTACTTGATCGGGTCGGCGTTCATCGGGATCTCGATGACGACGTTGAACTGCTCGGGCGCCTTCGCGCCAGGGGTGACTTTGTGCAGGCTCATGGTGGTGGACAGCGGATGAATGCAGAGGAATCCCGGAGCGCTCCGGGAAAGCCGGGATTCTAGAGGCTCGCCCGAATGCCCCCTGACACCCCCGCCACCGGCGGGGATCCGTCATCAGGTCGTCAAGCTGTGCGGCGGCCGCTCGCCCGCCAGCGCCTGCGCCAGGCTGGCCAGCACCATCTCGCCCATCGCCGCCCGCGTCTCCTGCGTCGCGCTGGCGCGATGCGCCTGCAGCACGACGTTGTCCATGTCCAGCAGCGCCGCCGGGACATGGGGCTCGTCGGCGAAGACATCCAGCCCCGCGCCGGCGATCCGCTTGTCCCGCAAGGCAGCGACGAGGTCGGCTTCCTTGACCAGCCGGCCGCGCGCCACATTGACCAGGAAACCGCGCGGCCCCAGCGCGTCCAGCACCGGCGCGTCGATCAGGTCCCGCGCCTGGTCGGCCGCGGCGCAGACGATCAGCGCGTCGCTGTCGCGGGCGAGCTGGAGGAGGTCCGGCTCGAAGACCCAGGACACGCCGGGGATCTCCTTCAGATCGGTGTAGCGCACCGGGCAGCCGAAGGCGCCCAGGCGCTCCGCCACCGCGCGGCCCACGCGGCCCAGCCCCACGATGCCCACGCGCATCCCGCTGACGCGGCGCGCCAACGGCAGCGCCCCCGGCTGCGGAAACTTCGGCCACAGCCCGCCACGGACGAAGCGATCGACCGCGCCGAGATGGCGGCAGGTCATCAGCAGCAAGCCGACCGCCATGTCGGCGACATCCTCGGTCAGCGCGCCGAAGGTGCCGGTCACCGGCAGCCCGCGCGATCGGGCGTAGGCCAGGTCGACCGCGTCGGTGCCGACGCCGTTGACCGCCACCACCTCGAGCGCCGGCAGCCGCTCCATCATCGCGCGCGAGATGCCGGTGTGCCCGCCGGTGATCACGCCGCGCATCGACGCGCCATGCGCCGCCAGATACGCGTCCGGATCGGCCTGCTCGAACAGCCGGTGCATGGTGTACAGCGCCTCGAGCCGCGCATTGATGGCCGGCACGAGGATGGGATTGAGTTGCAGGATGTGAGGTTTCATGGGGACTCCCGGTGGCGGAACGTTCATTCGGGCTGGATGCCGGCGGTCTTGATGACCTCGCCCCAGCGCTTGTATTCGGCGGCCTGGAAGCTCGCGAGCTCGGCCGGCGTGGAGATGAACGGCTCCATGCCGTTCTGCTCGACGAAGCGCTTGACCGTCTCGGCCGTCATGGCCTTCTTCATCAGCGCGTTGAGGCGGTCGATCACCGGCGCGGGCGTGCCCGCGGGCGCGTAGACGGCGTTCCAGTAGCTGATCTCGTAGCCGGGCAGGCCGGCCTCGGCGATCGTGGGCAGGTCCGGCACCAGCGGCGAGCGCCTGGGACTGCTCACGCCCAGCGCCTTGAGCTTGCCGGCCTTGACCTGCGGCAGGCTGGTCGTGAGGTCCACGATCATCAGGTCGACCTGCCCGCCCACCGGGTCCACCATCGCCTGCGGATTCGCCTTGTAGGGCACGTAGGTCAGCTGCGTGCGCGTCATCTGCTGGAAGAGCTCCGCCGCGACGCGCGCCGAGGAGCTGCCGGCGCCGAAGGTCAGCTGCTGCTTCCTGGCGATCGCGGACAGCTCGGTGACGTTGCGCGCGGGCAGGCGCGGATTCGTGACCAGCAGCAGATAGCCCTTGACCAGCGCGCCCACCGGCGCGAAGTCCTTCACCGGGTCGTAGGCGAGCTTGCGGAACAGATGCGGATTGGCGGCCTGCGTCGTGTTGGTGGTCATGAACAGCGTGTAGCCGTCGGCGGCGGCGCGCGCCACGGACTGCGCGGCAATGCCGCCGCTGGCACCGGCCTTGTTCTCGACGATCACCGGCACCTTGGCCGCGGCGGTGATCTCGGCGCCGATGGCGCGGGCCAGGCCGTCGGTGGTACTGCCCGGACTGGAGCCGACGACGATGGGGATGGGCTTGGACGGAAAGGCGCCCGGGCTGGCCGGCTGCGCGAACGCGCCAAGGGACGCGAGGCAGGCGGAGCCGAGGAGCGAGCGCGCGGCGGCGCGGCGGGTGGGATGCATGCGGTTGTCTCCGATGGGTCCAGGATCGGCATCGCGAGGACTTCTGGCCGGTGCTCGTCGATGTCGCGTGGACTCATGCTGGCAGCGGCACCGGAGCGGGTCAATATTGATCATCAAGATCAATCTCATCC
This sequence comes from Roseateles sp. Mitsp63, assembly GCF_059491535.1. Lineage (NCBI taxonomy): Bacteria > Pseudomonadati > Pseudomonadota > Betaproteobacteria > Burkholderiales > Sphaerotilaceae > Roseateles > Roseateles sp. Mitsp63. The sequence goes on from NZ_CP168509.1 coordinate 4,896,140, forward strand.
GATGAACACGGATTTCCAAGGGGTTACTCACCACGCGCGCGGTCTGTACGGCCATCATGTTGACGATTACATTGACGACCTCATCAACGACCTCGCGGACGAACGCGCACCGCCCGATGCCCACCTGGATGACCCTGGACGAAGCGCGCGACGCCCTGGGCGTGCGGCCGCAGACGATCTACGCCTATGTCAGCCGCGGCCGCATCGACGTGTCGCCGGATCCGCAGGACTCGCGCCGCAGCCTCTATCGCGCCGACGACGTGAAGGCGCTGCTGCGCCGCAAGGAAACGGGGCGCACGCGCGAGACCCTCGCCGCGACCACGCTGTTCGGCGCCGAACCCAGCCTGCCGACCTCGATCTCGACCTTCTCCGGCGGCCGGCCGTTCTATCGTGGCGTCGATGCCGTCGAACTCGCGGCGTCCGCCACGCTCGAGGACGCCGCGCGCCTGCTGTGGAATGTCGAGCAGCCGCCGCGCTTCCCGAGTCCCGTGGCCGTGAAGGGCCTGGCGGCCACGCCGGCGCTGCAGGCGGTGTCCGCGCTGCCGGCCGGCCGCGCCCGCGCCTTCACTGAACTGGCCGCGCTGACGGCGACCGGCCATTCGACGCGCGGCCGCGTCGCGCGCGTGCTGGCCGAGGAGTCCGCGGCGCTCGTCGGCCGTCTGGCGTCCGCCTTCGGCGCGTCGGACGAGGACGGGCGGCCGCTGCACGAGCGCCTCGCGCGCGGCTGGGGCCAGTCCCGCGCGGTCGCCGCGCTGCTGCGCAAGACCCTGGTGCTCGCGGCGGACCATGAGATCACCAGCTCCGCGTTCTCCGCGCGCATCACCGCGTCGACCGGCGCCTCGCTGCCGGCCTGTCTGCTGGCGGGACTGACGACCTTCTCCGGCCCGCTGCATGGCGACGCCTCCGGCCGCGTGCGCACGCTGTTCGACGAGGTCGAGCGCGACGGCGCGGACGCCGTGGTCCATCGCCATCTCTCGTCGGCGACGCCCATCCCGGGCTTCGGCCACCCGCTCTATCCGGACGGTGATCCGCGCGCCGCGTCGCTGATGGCGGACTTCAAGCCGCCCGCCGCGATCGCGCGGCTGATCGAGCGCGTCGTCGCGCTGACGGGCCTGCCGCCGTCGATGGACGTGGCGCTGGCGGCGCTCGCGGCGCGCCATCGCCTGCCGGACGACGCGGCCTTCGCCATCTTCGCGATCGCGCGCAGCGTGGGGCTGCTCGCCCACAGCATGGAGCAGCTCGCGGTCGATTCGGTGATCCGCCCGCGCGGCCGCTACACCGGCCCGAGCGCGGCGCGGCCGGCCGATCCGCGCAAGGCCCGGCGCAAGCCGCGCTGAGCCGTCCTGCTCTGCCTTGCGTCAAGGACGCGTAAAACCTGCCGCCCCGGCACGCGCCATGCCCGGGGGCCAGTCCTTGCCTCACTCCCGCGACAGCGGCGCGCAAAGCCTGACACCACACTTGCAAGGGCCGGCGATCCGCTGGTAAACGCTCATGCCATGCGGGAGGCCCGGCCTTAGCATGACCCGACGGACTGTTGCTGTTGCGTGCGCGCAGGCCCGGCGCCCGCTGGATGGAACGTCTTCACAGGATGGCGATCAGCGAGAGGAGACACACACATGTCGACGAGTTTGGCGCTGTACTTCGCGCTGGCCTGCGGGCTGGCGGCGGTGCTCTACGGCTTTATCCAACGCAGCTGGATCCTGAGCCAGGACCCCGGCAACCCGCGCATGCAGGAGATCGCCGGCGCGATCCAGCAGGGCGCCGCGGCCTACCTGGCCCGGCAGTACCGCACCATCGCGATCGCCGGCGTCGTGCTGGCCGTGCTGATCGGCCTGTTCCTGAAGTGGCAGACCGCCGTGGGCTTCGTCGTCGGCGCGGTGCTGTCCGGCGCCTGCGGCTTCATCGGCATGAACGTCTCGGTGCGGGCCAACGTGCGCACCGCGCAGGCCGCCACGAAGGGCATGGCCCCGGCGCTCAACGTCGCCTTCAAGGGCGGCGCCATCACCGGCATGCTGGTGGTGGGCCTGGGACTGCTCGGCGTGGGCCTGTTCTTCATGTGGGTCAGCCAGAACGGCACCCTCACCGGCAGCGAGACCCTCAAGCCGCTGCTCGGCCTGGCCTTCGGCTCGTCGCTGATCTCGATCTTCGCGCGGCTGGGCGGCGGCATCTTCACCAAGGGCGCGGACGTCGGCGCCGACCTGGTAGGCAAGGTCGAGGCCGGCATCCCCGAGGACGATCCGCGCAATCCGGCCGTGATCGCGGACAACGTCGGCGACAACGTGGGCGACTGCGCCGGCATGGCGGCCGACCTGTTCGAGACCTACGCCGTCACGCTGATCGCGACGATGGCGCTGGGCGCGCTGACCTTCGGCGGCATGTCCGCCGCGGCGCTGGTCTACCCGCTGGTGCTGGGCGGCGCGTCCATCATCGCGTCCATCGTCGGCTGCGGCTTCGTCAAGGCCAGCCCCGGCATGAAGAACGTGATGCCGGCGCTCTACAAGGGACTGATCGTCGCCGGCGTGCTGTCGGCGATCGCGTTCTGGTTCATCACCCGCGCGCTGTTCCCGCAGGACCTGACGCTGCCCGGCGGCCAGACCATCGGCGCGACCGCGCTGTTCCTGTCCTGCCTGGTCGGCCTGGCGCTGACCGCCGGCATGGTCTGGATCACCGAGTACTACACCGGCACCGACTACAAGCCGGTGCAGCACGTGGCGCAGGCCTCCACCACCGGCCACGGCACCAACATCATCGCGGGGCTGGGCGTGTCGATGCGCTCGACGGCCTGGCCGGTGCTGTTCGTGTGCATCGCCATCGTGGTGGCGTACAAGCTCGCGGGGCTGTACGGCATCGCGATCGCGGCGACGGCGATGCTGAGCATGGCCGGCATCGTCGTGGCGCTGGACGCCTACGGCCCCATCACCGACAACGCCGGCGGCATCGCCGAGATGGCCGAGCTGCCCGAGAGCGTGCGCGACATCACCGACCCGCTGGACGCCGTCGGCAACACCACCAAGGCCGTCACCAAGGGCTACGCGATCGGTTCGGCCGGCCTGGCCGCGCTGGTGCTGTTCGCCGACTACACCCACGCGCTCGAGTCGCAGGGGATGACGGTCAGCTTCGACCTGAGCAACCACATGGTGATCGTCGGGCTGTTCCTCGGCGGCCTGATCCCCTACCTCTTCGGCGCGATGGCGATGGAGGCGGTGGGGCGCGCGGCCGGCTCGGTGGTGGAAGAGGTCCGGCGCCAGTTCCGCGACATCAAGGGCATCATGGAAGGCACCGCCAAGCCGGAGTACGGCCGCGCCGTCGACATGCTGACCGCCGCCGCGATCAAGGAAATGATCGTGCCCTCGCTGCTGCCGGTGGTGGCGCCCATCGTCGTCGGCCTGGCGCTCGGTCCGGCCGCGCTCGGCGGCATGCTGATGGGGACCATCGTCACCGGGCTGTTCGTCGCCATCTCCATGTGCACCGGCGGCGGCGCCTGGGACAACGCCAAGAAGTACATCGAGGACGGCCACCACGGCGGCAAGGGCAGCGACGCCCACAAGGCCGCGGTGACCGGGGACACCGTCGGCGATCCCTACAAGGACACGGCGGGGCCGGCGGTCAATCCGCTGATCAAGATCATCAACATCGTGGCGCTGCTGATCGTGCCGCTGCTGCCGGCGGCCGGGATCACCGGACCGGCCGCGGGCGGGCGCACGCCGCCCGCGGTCACCGCGCCGGCGGCGGACGCGTCGATGCCGGCCGGCATGCCGGAAGTGGTCGCCAGCGGACCGACCGAGGGCGCCAGCGCCCCGGCCATGGAGGCCAGCGCGGCGTCAGCCCCCTGAGCTTGGTGAAAACGCTGAGAAAAACAGCCCCCCTGGGGGCTGTTTGCGCTTTGAAGGGTTCTGCGCGCGCGGCAGAATCCCCGGTCAGCACCACCATCGATCCGGGACTCCGCTCACCATGCTCAGCCAGGCCATCACGCCGCGCGAATTCGAACGCCGCCGCGAGCAGTTGGCCGAGCTTCAGCGCTACCTCGCGTCCCAGGAGGCGGCGTACGCGGACTGCCGCCAGTGGATGCAGCGCTTCGTGGACCGCTACGTCAGCGCGCTGGGCCCGCTGTACATGGAGCTGGACGCCCTCGAATCGCAGCTCTACTGCGCGATGCGCTACCTGCACGAAGCGCTCGCGCGCAACGGGCTGGAACATCGCGCCCCCGAGCCTCCGCGCGCCACCGCCCTGCCCCATCTCCCCGTGCTGCCGGCCGGCGCCCCGCTCCCCGCGGAACCGGAAGGCGGGCTGATCCAGGTCGGGCCGCCCCCGTTGAAGACCCTCTACCGGCGCGCCGCGAAGCGGCTGCATCCGGACCTGGCGCCCGACGACACCGAGCGCGCGCACCGCGAACGCAAGATGGCCGAGGTCAACGAGGCCTACGCGGCCTGCGACCGCGGCCGGCTCGAGGCGCTGCTGCTGGCCGCCGGCGAAAGCCCGGTGAAGGTGCGCGGCGGCGACGCCGACGCGGTGATGGAATGGCTGCGCGGCGCCGAGCGCGCCGTGCAAGGCCGGCTGCGCGTGGTCCAGGCCCACCTGGCGCTGCTGAAGAACCACACGATGCACGAACTCGGCGAATCGATCGAACGCGCCGAGAAGAAAGGCCTGGATCCGCTCGCGATCATGGCCAGCCGGCTGCGCGCCCAGATCACCGAGCGCCGCCAGGAGCTCTACATCGGCCAGCGCCTGCAGCCCGCGTCCAGCATGGCCGAGGCCTTCCTGCGCCAGCGCCAGCAGCGGATGGGCGGCGGCATCGCCGCGCCGCTCTGACGCGCGATCCGCTGGCGCCGTGCCGCTGCGTTTCGCGCCGTCCGCCGGCGTTCCGTCGCAAGCCCATGGTCCCCGTGGCCCCGCCGCGGGACAGTCGCGTCCATCACGACACGACCTGGAGCCCGCCATGCACGCCACCCCGTCCCTTTTCGAGATCCTTGCCCACATCCCGCTGTTCGTCTGGGCGATCCTGGCCGTCATCCTGGCCATCGGCATGAAGCTCAGCCGCACGACCCGCGTCGCGACCCGCCGCGTGGTGCTGCTGCCGCTGATCTGGCTGGTCTTCGGCGCCTGGGGCGTGGACAGCGGCCCTGGCCTGCTGAGCGGCGCCGGCGGCGCCTGGGCGCTGGCCCTGCTGGCCGGCGCCGGCCTGGTGCGCGCGCTGCGCTGGCCCGGTCAGGTGCGCTTCGACACCGCCACCCAGCGCTTCATCGTCCCTGGCAGCTGGATCCCGCTGGCGCTGATGCTGGCCATCTTCGTGCTGAAGTCCTATGCCGGCATGACGCAGGCCATGCACCCCGGCGTCGCCGCGCAGTTCGGCTTCGCCGCCGGCACGAGCGCCGCGTTCGGTTTCCTCAGCGGCTGCTTCCTGGGACGCTCGCTCGGCATCCTGGCCGCCCGCCCGCGCGTCGACGCCGCGATCGCCGCCTGACGCCGCCCGCCTCCGCACGCCGCCCGCCGCCACTCATCCACGCGCCTCGATGACCCCCGCCGCCCCCGCGCTGTCCCTCCGCTGGTGGATCAAGCAGCTGCTGATCGTGACCGTCCTCGCGGTGGGCGTGTGGGCGGTGCTGGTCTCGGCCTTCCTCCAGCCGCCGGGGATGACCTTGATCTACTGCTTCTTCGTCTCGCTGTGCTGCGCGAGCGCGATCTCCGCGCTGCGCTACGGCCTGGCCTGGCTGCGGCGGGCCGTGCTGCGCCGCGCGGGCATCGCCGCCGGGCCGGCGGCAGCGGCGGCGGCAGTGGCCGAAACGGCGGACTCCGCCGGCTGGCCCGGATGGCCACTGATGGTGGTCAGCCTGGTGCTGGGCACGGCGGTGGGCTACTCCGCGGGCGTGGCGATCGCCAACGCCTTGACCGGGCAGCAGGCGCACACCTTGCTGTCGATCCCGCTGCGCCGCGCGCTGGGCGTGATGGTGGTGTCGCTGATCCCGGGCTTCGCCGCGACCGGCTTCTTCCTGCACCGGCACCGGATGGCCGCCGCCGCTGCCCAGGCCGAGACGCTGCGCCGCCAGGCCGCCGAGACGCAGCTGCGGCTGCTGGAATCGCAGCTCGAGCCGCACATGCTGTTCAACACGCTGGCCAACCTGCGGGTGCTGATCGGCCTGGACGCGGCACGCGCGCAGGCGATGCTCGATCACCTGATCGCCTTCCTGCGCGCGACGCTGTCCGCGTCGCGGGCCGAGCGCCACACGCTGAAGGACGAGTTCGCGCGGCTGGACGACTACCTGGCGCTGATGCAGGTGCGGATGGGCGCGCGGCTGCGCTTCTCGTTCGAGCTCCCGGAGCCGCTGGCCGGCGTGCTGGTGCCGCCGCTGCTGCTGCAGCCGCTGGTGGAGAACGCGATCAAGCACGGGCTGGAGCCGCATGTCGGCGGCGGAACGCTGACGGTGCGCGCGGCCCACGACGGCGACCGGCTGCAGCTGGACGTGGAGGACGACGGCGCCGGCTTCGATCCGGCCGCGGCGCCGGCGCCGGGCGGCGGCTTCGGCACGACGCAGGTGCGCGAGCGCCTGGCCGTCGCCTGCGGCGCGGACGCCAGCCTGGAACTGCGGCGCCGCGAGCACGGCGGCACGCTCGCCCGCATCCGCATGCCGCTGGCCGCCGCGCCCTCCGCCGCCGCCGCCACGGCCACTCCTTTCCCCTCGATCTGAGACTCCCATGCCCACCGCCCTGATCGCCGAAGACGAAGAACTGCTGGCCGCTCACCTGCGCCAGGAACTGCGGGCGCTGTGGCCCGAGCTGGACGTGGTGGCGATGGCCGCGCATGGCGAGGAGGCCGTGACGCTGGCCTTGCGGCACCGGCCGCAGGTGTGCTTCCTCGACATCCGCATGCCCGGCATGACCGGCCTGGAGGCGGCCGCGCAGTTGGCGGACGAGTGGCCCGACGGGACGCCGTTCCCGCTGCTGGTCTTCGTCACCGCCTACGACCAGTTCGCGCTGCAGGCCTTCGAGCGCGCGGCGGTCGACTACGTGCTCAAGCCGGTGCAGCGCGAGCGGCTCGCGCAGACGGTGGCCCGGCTGCAGGCGGCGCTGTCGCAGCGGCAGGCGCCGCCGGCGGCGCTCGAATCGGCCATCGAGCAGTTGCGCGGCCTGCTGGGCGGGGGCGCGCCGACCGCTCCAGGCGCTTCGGGCGCTTCGGGTGCTTCGGCCCTGCTGCGCCATCTGCAGGTGGGCGTCGGCGACGCGATCGTGATGGTGCCGGTCGACGAGGTCGTGTACCTGGAAGCGGCGGACAAGTACGTCCGCGTGCTGACCGCCGACCAGGAGTACCTGGTGCGGATCTCGCTGCGCGAACTGCTGCCGCAGCTCGATGCGCAGCGCTTCTGGCAGGTCCATCGCGGACACATCGTGCATGTCGACGCGATCGAGCGCGTCCTGCGCGACGACACCGGCAAGCTCACGCTGCGGCTGCGCCAGCGGCCGGAGAAGCTGGCGGTGAGCCGGATGTACGCCCATCTGTTCAAGGCGATGTGACGCGCGATGCCCCTCAGATGAAGAACTCGCTGCCGCTTCTCGTCAACCGGATCTGGAGATCCGTGCTGGTGTCGCCCGGCGTCACCAGGATGCGCTGGTCGTAGCTCGACGCCGACGTCTCCCCCTTGCCATCGACATCGATCCACAGCGAGATCGTGCCGTCCGTCTTCAAGTCCTTGCGAAGGTACTTGCCAACATCGCCGGGCGAAGTCGTGTCAAACCGGAGGCCGCCCAGCTGGATGACGTCGCCCTGAGCGCGGCGGTAGCCGTGAATCCAATCGACTTCCTTGTCGCTGGAGCGGGCCTCGAGCATCCAATGGAACACATCGGCCGCGGCGCTGCCATACAGGTGGTCCGAGAAGCCTCTTTCCTCCCGGGCGATGGACTGGTCGCCCTCGACCTTCGCATCGACGGCCCGGGTACCGCTGAACTGCCGATCCTGGACCATGACGTGGTGGATGTCCTCGTGCCCGGGATCGGAATCCTGTCCGCGCATGGATACAAAGGCCGCATTGCCGGCCCGGTCCACCGCCACCGCCGCATACAGCCCCTCGGGACCGGGGAACCCGTCCCGCTTCCCGGGCCCGCCCGGCTCACCCGCCTTGATCATGAGTCCGGGTTGCAGCCAGCCACGGAGCTGACCGGCAGCGGTCCCAACGTCGGTGGAGTCGACCGGGATGAACAGGACCTGGACATCCTCGTCGGCGCTGAACTCCGTTCGCTGCGCCCGCTGAGTGCCCTGAGGCCCGCTCGAGTCCGCCAGGAAATGCTGCGCCGAGACCGCCGGCGCCGTGAGGTCGACGTTCAGCGTGACGGCGTTGTCCGGGCTCCAGTGGCCGGCGGCGTCCTGTTGCTGGATCCGGACTTCCAGGTCGCCAGCATCCGCGTTCGAGAGGGAAATACGGTCGCCCGTGCCGGTCTGGTACGTCATGCCGCCGTCGAGGCTGTACCGCCAGGCCATCGCCCCGGCCATCGGCTTGACCTCGATCCAGCCCTCCCGGTTCACGTCGTTCCCCGTGTGGAAAAGCGTCGTGCCGGGTCCGGCGTTAGCCTCGGGGTAGTGGTCGCGCGCCGCGTTCCTCAACGTGTATCCGGGCACAGGCACAGGCACAGGCACAGGCACAGGCATGGGCATGGGCGCCTGGGCCTCTCCGGCGGCATCCCCGACACCGGCCTCGCCGGACGCGGGTGGATCGCCGCTGTCGTTGCTGTTCTCGTTGCCGGTGGCGGCATGAGGATCCGGCTCGGGGGCAGGTCCCGCCTCTGGCGCGAGATGCGGCGGCCTGCCCATGTCCGGCTCCGGCTCCGGCTTCCTGCCGCCCGCGACGCCCAGCAGGCTGACCGCGGAGCCCGCCATCAATGCCGCCCCCACCAGCCAGGCCGTTGCCGCGGCGCCGGACTTCCCGGTCGAGTGCTCGTCCATCCCAAGGTCCGCCGGCGGCCCCTCATCGGCCGCGGGGCCGGGCGGCGCGTCTTCCAGCCGGCCGTCCGGCTCCTCGTCGTCGCGGCGGCGGCGCCGTTTCGCGCCGGCCTCCGCGGACGGATCGCGAGGCACATCGGGGACCATCAGGGCACGTCGTAGGGTGTTCATGGGAGCGTTCATGGGGTCATCCGGTTCGAGGTCCGGCAGTATCAAAAAGGCCGCGGGACCTCGTCCATGACTCCCGCGCGCCCGCCTCCGGAAGTCCCATTCCCCCGTCGAGAGGCGTCGCCTACCGGAACGCAGCAGCGTCATCCCTTGCAACCCTCAGCACGCGCCCCACCTCGAACATCTCCATCCGCGGATCTCGCCTCGAGCGCGCCACGTAGAATCTGCGGCCTCTTTCGAGACTCCATTCATCGATGTCCAGCCACGACAAGACCGCTGCCGCTCCGGCGCCCGACAAGACGGACGCCACCGCCGTCAAGCCCAGCAACTTCCTGCGCGCCATCATCGAGCGCGACCTGGAGCAGGGCTTCCAGCCGGCGCGCCACTTCGGCGGCAGTCCGGGCGACGCGGCCCATCACGCCGCCGGTCCGCTGGATCCCGCGAAGATCCGCACCCGCTTCCCGCCCGAGCCCAACGGCTACCTGCACATCGGCCATGCCAAGTCGATCTGCCTGAACTTCGGCCTGGCGCGCGACTACGACGGCGTGTGCCACCTGCGCTTCGACGACACCAACCCCGAGAAGGAGGAGCAGGAGTACGTCGACGCGATCAAGGAGATGGTCGCGTGGCTGGGCTGGAGCTGGGACGCGCCGGACGGCCGCGGCCACGAGACCAGCCACCTCTTCTACGCCAGCAACTACTTCGACTTCATGTACCGCGCCGCCGAGTACCTGGTGTCGCAGGGCCTGGCCTACGTCGACGAGCAGACGCCCGAGGAGATGCGCGCCAACCGCGGCGACTTCGGCACGCCGGGCAAGAACAGCCCCTTCCGCGACCGGTCTCCCGAAGAGAACCTCGCCCGCCTGCGCGAGATGCGCGACGGCAAGCACCCGGACGGCGCGATGGTGCTGCGCGCGAAGATCGACATGGCCTCGCCCAACATCAACCTGCGCGACCCGGCGCTGTATCGCATCCGCCGCGCGACGCACCACAACACCGGCGACCAGTGGTGCATCTACCCGATGTACACCTACGCGCATCCGATCGAGGACGCGCTGGAGTGCATCACCCACAGCGTCTGCACGCTGGAGTTCGAGGACCAGCGCCCGTTCTACGACTGGCTGCTCGAGCGCCTGGCCGAGGGCGGCCTGCTGGCCCGCCCGCTGCCCCATCAGTACGAGTTCGGCCGCCTCAACCTGAGCTACGTCGTGACCTCCAAGCGCAAGCTGCGCCAGCTGGTCGAGGAGAAGCACGTCGACGGCTGGGACGACCCCCGCATGCCGACGCTGGTGGGCATGCGCCGCCGCGGCTACACGCCCGAATCGATCCGCGCGATGGTCGAGAGCACCGGCGCGTCCAAGACCAACGCCTGGATCGACTATTCGGTGCTGGACGGCTACCTGCGCGCCGACCTTGAAGGGAAGGCCGCCCGCGCGATGGTGGTGCTGGATCCGGTGCCGCTGAAGCTCGAGAACTACGCCGAGATCTTCGGCTCGCTCGAGCACCGCGAGCCTTGCGCCGCCCCCGCCCATCCGCATGTGCCGGAACTGGGCCAGCGCCATTTCAGCCTCGGCCCCACGCTGTGGATCGAGCGCGAGGACTTCATGGAGACGCCGCCCAAGGGCTACCACCGCCTGTTCCCAGGCAACAAGGCGCGCCTGAAGTACGGCTATGTCATCGAATGCACCGGCTGCGAGAAGGATGCCGAGGGCACCGTCACCGCCGTCCTCGCGAAGCTGGTGCCCGACACCAAGAGCGGCACGCCGGGCGCGGATGCGGTCAAGGTCAAGGGCGTGATCACCTGGGTCGGCGCCCATGAGGGCGTCGCGGCCGAGCTGCGCCTGTATGACCGCCTGTTCACCGAGGCCCAGCCCGATGCCGGCGAGCGCAACTTCCTGGAGCTGCTGAACCCCGGCGCCAAGCGCGTCGTGCGCGGCTACCTGGAGCCGTCGCTGAAGGACGCGGCGCCGGATACGAAGGTGCAGTTTGAACGTCATGGCTACTTCGTCGCCGATCGCGTCGACCATCGCGCCGACGCGCCGGTCTTCAACAAGATCACCGGCCTGAAGGACAGCTTCGGCAAGTAAGGTCAGCCGGTCAGCACCGCGTTCGGGATGACGGCGTTCGGGATCACGGCGTTCGCCAGCGCCAGATGGGGCGGTTGCGGCCAGTCCCGGTCGAGCTCGACCAGCACCGTCGTCGGGAAGCTGGCATTGCCGGCGGCATCGACCTGCACCACCGACACCGTGTACCGGCCCTGCAGGTGGTCGAACAGGCTGGCGGGAAGCTCGTCGCTGGCCCAGGGAAAGAACGCCCCGTTGTTGATGGAGATCTGCACGGTCGTGGTGGGATCGCGCTTGTCGATCCGCATCGCCGGATCGGACGTGATGCCGTCCGTCGCCGACAGGCCCGTGTCGTTCACCAGCGAGATCCGCGCCCCGGCCGGGGCCGTGGTGTCGAGCTCGAAGTCCAGCCAGGCCTGCGCGCTGTCGTGCCCGGCCGCGTCGCTCTGGTAGACACGCACCGTCTTCGGACCGTCGCCGGTCGCCGCGGCGATCCGGCCCGGGATGGTCGCGAACTCGCCCTGCGTCCAGGTCGCGCCGCCATCGAAGCTGTACCACCAGCGGCCGTCCGGCTCGAGCCCGCTGACCGCCACGGTGCCGTCATTGGTCAGCGGCCGGCCGTCCGGGGCGGTCGCGGCGATCCGCTGCAGCCCCAGCACCGCGGTCGCCGTGGACGGCGTCCCGCCCTCCAGCGCCGGCTCGTGCGGCCGCGCCGCCACGATGGGCAGCGGGATGGCGCCCGGCTTCGCGTCGCCGGGGCCGCCGGTGATGCCCGCCGGGACACCTCCGGCGCCGCCGCCGGAACCCGCCGCCATCGCGCCAGCGCCCAGCCCGCCGAGCATCAACGCCATCAGCGGGGTGCGCTCGTCGTCGTCCTGCGCGGACGCGGCGGCATCGGCGGCGTCATCCACGGGGTCATCGGAACCATCGGCCAGCGGCGCCAGCCCGGTCATCGGCAGTCGAGTGCGGAACATGTCGGATCCAGAAGAGTGGGAGGAGGCCCAAGTGTTCGCCTCACCCGCGGTCCGCGCATCTGCCTACTCCAGTAGGCGAACCCGTCCGCCCCACGGACTCCGGTAGTCGGACCGACTTGTCCGCGTGGGCGACGCGCCGGTGCGCTGTCCGGCGCCCGCCCGGACGGCGTCCGTCCGGCGTCCGCGAACTGTCCGCGGACACCTCAAGCGCGTGACGCGCGAGCGGCAAGTGCTTGATTTCCCAGGTATTCCTCCCCGCGGACCGCCTGGCATGGCGCTTGCGAACAAGTGCGGCATCGATCACACGCGCCACCGCTCGGACACCTTCATGATTCGCGACACCTCCGCACAGGACCGCCCCGTTGCCCGCCCCCACGGCCGCCGCCGCCTCTGGCTGGCGCTGGGCGGCGCGGGGCTGCTGATCGCCGCCGTCACCGCCGCGCCGGCGGTGCAGCGGATGATGGGCAGCGGCAACTCGGTGAGCCTGCAGCGGCTCTCGGTCGCCGCGGTCGAGATCGGCCCGCTGGTGCGCGACGTGGCCGGCGAGGGCAAGGTCGTCGCGGCGATGAGCCCCACCGTCTACGCGCTGCACGGCGGCAACCTGGTGCTCAAGGTCAAGGCCGGCGACAAGGTCGCCAAGGGGCAGTTGCTCGGCGAGATCGACAGTCCCGACCTGCGCGCCAAGCTCGCGCAGGAGCAGAGCAATGCCGACGCGCTGCGCACCGAGGCCCTGCGCGCCGAGGTCGATGGCCGCGAGCAGCGCGCCGCGCTGCGCTCGAGCTACGAGAACGCCGCCATCGACCTGCAGACCGCGCGCAACGACCTGGAGCGCCAGACCAAGGCCTACGAGGCCGGCGCCGTGGCCGGCATGCAGGTCGAGAAGGCGCGCGACGCGCTGGAGAAGGCCCGCATCACCGCTGCCCACGCGCAGTCGGGCCTGGGCCTGAAGGACGACAGCCTGAAGTTCGAGCTCCAGTCCAAGCAGCAGGCGCTGCAGCGCCAGCAGCTGCTGGTGAAGGACCTGGAACGCCAGGTCACCGAGCTGCAGCTGCGCTCGCCGGTGGACGGCCAGGTCGGCCAGTTGCTGGTCGCCGAGCGCGCCAACGTCAACGCCGGCACCGGCCTGCTGACGGTGGTCGACCTGAGCGCGCTGGAAGTGCAGATGCAGGTGCCCGAGAGCTTCGCCCGCGACCTCGCGATCGGCATGCCCGGCGAGATCGCCGGCAACGGCCGCCAGTGGCGCGGCCTGGTCAGCTCGGTGTCGCCCGAGGTCGTCAACAACGAGGTCGCCGCGCGCCTGCGCTTCGACGGCGCCACGCCCGACCAGCTGCGCCAGAACCAGCGCCTGTCGGTGCGCGTGCTGCTGGACCGCCGCGAGAAGGCGCTGACCGTCGCCCGCGGCAGCTTCGTCGAGGACGGCGGCGGCCGCTTCGCCTACGTCGTGGAGGACGGCCAGGCGGTGAAGCGTCCGATCCGGCTGGGCGCGCAGAGCCTGTCCAAGGTCGAGATCCTGGAGGGCCTCAAGCCCGGCGACCGCATCGTGGTCTCCGGCGCCCAGGCCTTCGACGGCGCCGAGCGCGTCACGCTGAGCCCCTGACGCGCCGCCCCACGCCCCGCCCCCCATTCCGATTTCCGCGAAATCCCCGGACAACCCGCGAACCACCGCCATCACCGCCCCGTGAGGACTCCCATGCTGAAGATGCAATCGCTCTCCAAGGTCTACCGCACCGAAATGATCGAGACCTACGCCCTGCGCGACTTCAACCTGCAGGTGCGCGAAGGCGAGTTCGTCGCCGTGACCGGGCCGTCGGGCTCGGGCAAGACCACCTTCCTGACCATCGCCGGCCTGCTGGAGGCCTTCAGCGGCGGCCGCTACGAGCTCGACGGCGTCGACGTCAGCGGCATGAACGACACGCAGCGCTCGCGCATGCGCAACGAGAAGATCGGCTTCATCTTCCAGGCCTTCAACCTGATCCCCGACCTGAATGTGCTGGACAACATCGAGGTGCCGCTGCGCTACCGCGGCATGAAGTCCGCCGAGCGCCAGCGCCGCGCCCGCGAGGCGCTGGCCCGCGTCGGCCTGTCCGCGCGCGAGCGCCACTACCCCGCCGAGCTCTCCGGCGGCCAGCAGCAGCGCGTGGCCATCGCCCGCGCGCTGGCCGGCGAACCGCGCCTGCTGCTCGCCGACGAGCCCACCGGCAACCTGGACAGCGCGATGGCGCGCAGCGTGATGGACCTGCTCGAGGAGCTGCACCGCGACGGCGCCACCATCGTGATGGTCACGCACGATCCGCAGCTCGCCGCCCGCGCGCAGCGCAACGTGCATGTGATCGACGGCCAGGTCGTCGACATCGCCGCCGAGCTGCACATGGATCCCGCGCTGCTGCGCGCCGCCCCCTCCGCCGCGTCGGCCTGAGTCCATGCGCATGTCCTTCCCTTCGAGACTGGCGGCGCTGGCCGTGGCCGCGCTGTGCGCCGGCTGCTGCCTGCCGGCCGCCGCCGAGGACCTGCTCGAGGTCTATGCGCAGGCCCGCGCCGCCGACCCGGTGCTGGCGGGCGCGCGCTCGGTGCTGGGGCAGCAGCGGGAGCTCGCCGTCCAGGCCCGCGCGCCGCTGCTGCCGCAGTGGTCCGCGCAGCTGAGCGAGCAGCGCCAGGATGGCGGCGCCCGGCAGCATGGCCTCACCCACGGTATCACGCACAGCCTGACCCAGGTGCTGGTCGACCTGAGCCAGCTGCGCAGCTGGGATGCGGCGCGGACGCTGGCCGACGCCGAAGGCGCGCGCGTGCGCGCCGCCGAGGCCGACCTCTGCGCCCGTGTCGCCCGCGCCTACTTCGGCGTGCTGACGGCGCAGGCCGCGCTGACCACCGCGCAGGCCATCGAGGACGCCTACGGCCAGCAGGTCGCGCAGGCGCAATCGCGCTTCGAGGCCAAGCTGTCGGCCTCGCTCGATGTCGAGCAGGCGCGCGCCTATTTCGAGCTGGCGCGCGGCGGCACCGCGCAGGCGCAGGAGGCACTGCTCGACGCGCGCCAGGCGCTGGCGCAGCTCACCGGCCAGATGCCCGGCGCGCTGCATCCGCTGGCGCCCGAGCTCGCGATGCTGATGCCCGATCCCGCCGATCCTCAGGCCTGGGTGACGCAGGCGCTGCGCGACAACCCCTCGCTGCAGGCGGCGTCGCTGGCGGTGACCGCCGGCGACCAACGCGTGGCCGCCGCCCGCGCCGCGCACCTGCCGACGCTGAGCGCCGGCCTGGACGGCCAGCGGCTGTCGGGCTCGGCCGTGGGCAGCGACGTCGCCGGCCGCTACAACACCACGGTCGGCCTGAAGCTGACCATCCCGCTGCTGGCCGGCGGCGCGACCGAATCGCAGAAACGCCAGGCCGTGTTCCAGCGCGAGCAGCTGCGCGACGACCTGGAGGGCGCGCGCCGCGCGATGACGCGCGAGACGCAGGCGCAGTACCAGGCGGTGCTGTCGGCGCTGAGCCAGATGCGCACCGCCGGCGCAGCGGTGCAGGCGGCGGACAAGGCGCTGGCCTCCACGCGCAGCGGCCTGGACCTGGGCGCGCGCTCGATGACCGACCTGCTGCTGGCGATCCAGACGCAGAGCAACGCCCGCAATGCCTGGGAGCAGGCGCGCCACCGCTACGTGCTGTCCAAGCTGCTGCTGCAGCAGGCGGCCGGCGCGCTCGGCGAGCCGCAGCTGGCCGCCGTCAACACGCTGCTGGACCCGGCGCCCGCCGCGGTGACGGCGGCCCGATGAGATGAGAGGGGACCCCCGATGCTGACCTACTACCTCGAACTGGCCCTGCGCGCCTTCCGCAGCCATCGCGGCCTGACCGCGCTGATGCTGCTGTCGATCGCGATGGGCGTGGCCGCCTGCATGACGACGCTGACGCTGTTCCACGTCATGTCCGGCGATCCGATCCCGGACAAGAGCGGCCGCCTCTTCAACGTGCAGCTGGACGCCGAGTCCAGGCGCGACTGGAAGCCGGGCGACGAGCCCGAGCTGCAGCTCACGCGCTTCGACGCCGAGGCGCTGCTGCGCGAGAAGCGCGGCGTGCGCCAGGTGATGATGACCGGCGCCTTCATCGCGGTCGATCCGGCCGGCTCCGGCGACGCGGCGCAGCCGCCGTTCTTCACCGGCGGACGCTGGACCTCGGCGGACTTCTTCGCGATGTTCGAGGCGCCCTTCCGCTACGGCAACGGCTGGTCCGCCGCCGACGACGGCGCGGAGGCCCGCGTGGCGGTGATCTCGAGCACCCTGAACGACCGGCTCTTCGGCGGCCAGGACAGCCGCGGCAAGACCGTGCGGCTGCGCGACAAGGACTTCACCGTGGTGGGCGTGCTCAAGCCGTGGCGCCCGGCGCCGCACTACTTCGACCTGACGCTGGGCGCCTATGCGAAGCCGGCCGACGTCTATGTGCCCTTGAGCACCTCGCTGTCGCTGCGCCTGGGCGCCTCCGGCAACATGAACTGCTGGGGCCGCACCGATGGCGTCGACCCCCGCGCGCCCAACGCGCCCTGCGCCTGGCTGCAGTACTGGGTGCAGCTCGACACGCCGCAGCAGGTCGCCGACTACAGGACCTACCTGACGCAGTACTCGGACCAGCAGCGCGAGGCCGGCCGCTTCGAGCGCCCGTCCAATCCGCGGCTCAGCAGCGTGATGGCGTGGTTGACGCTTCAGAAGGTGGTGCCCAGCGACATCAAGCTGCAGGTGTGGCTGGCCTTCGGCTTCCTGGCGGTGTGCCTGACCAACACGGTGGGCCTGCTGCTGGCCAAGTGCCTGCGCCGCAGCGGCGAGATCGGCGTGCGGCGCGCGCTCGGCGCGCCGCGGCGGCAGATCTTCCTGCAGTTCCTGGTCGAGGCGGGCACGCTGGGGCTGGCCGGTGGCCTGCTGGGCCTGGCGCTGACCTGGGCCGGCCTGTGGGTGGTGCGGCAGAACCCGTCCGATTACGCCCAGCTGGCGCAGCTCGACTGGCCGATGCTGGCCACGACGCTGGGCGTGTCGCTGGCGGCCAGCGTGCTCGCCGGGCTGCTGCCGGCGTGGCGCGCCTGCCAGATCACGCCCGCCATCCAGCTCAAGACCCAGTGACCGAATGACCCAGTGGCGCGGCCGCCGCCGCGCCGAGGAGCCTTCCCCATGGACATCCTGCCCATCCTCTCGACGCTCAAGCGTCACAAGACCGCCGCCGGGCTCATCGTGCTGCAGATCGCGCTGACCTGCGCCATCGTGTGCAACGCGCTGTTCCTGATCTTCCAGCGCATCGAGCGCATCACCGCCGACACCGGCATGGCCGAGCCGGAGCTGGTGATGTTCTCGCTGTCCAGCATGGCGCGGGTCGAGAACCCCGAGCCGCAGACGCAGTCCGACCTGGCCGCGCTGCGGCAGCTGCCGGGCGTGGCCTCGGTGACGCTGACCAACCAGTACCCGTACGGCCGCAATTCCAACAACTCCGGCGTGCGGCTCAGCCCGGACACCACCCAGCCCAGCCGCGTGGTCGCCGGCCACTATCAGACGGGGCGCGACTTCATCCGCACCATGGACCTGGAGCTGGTCGAGGGCCGCGATTTCGAGCCCACCGAGTACGTCGCGAACTCGTCGCTGGACAACGACCCCAATCCGCGCGTGCCGGCGGTCATCGTCAACAAGCGGCTGGCGGAGCGGCTGTGGCCCGGCGAATCGGCGCTGGGCAAGGCGATCTACGTCTATGGCGACCAGCCGCAGCGCGTCGTCGGCGTCGTGCGGGAGCTGGCCTCGCCCAGTCCGGGCTCGCAGGACGAGAACACGCTGCACACGATGATGTTCCCGGTGCAGCCGAGCTTCCGCGGCGGCAGCTTCGTGATCCGCGTCGCGCCCGGCGCCGACCGCGAGGCGGTGCTGAAAGCCGCCACCGGCAAGCTGCTGGCCAACAGCCCGGGCCTGCGCCGCGTGATCCGCGACCAGGACACCATGCTCAAGCTGCGCGCGAACTACTACCGCCAGGACCGCTCGATGATCCAGCTGCTGGCCGGCGTGTGCGTGGGCCTGCTGGTGGTGACGGCCTTCGGCATCGTGGGCCTGGCCAGCTTCTGGGTGCAGCAGCGCACGCGGATGATCGGCACGCGCCGCGCGCTGGGCGCCACGCGCGGCCAGATCCTGCGCTACTTCCAGACCGAGAACCTGCTGCTGTCCACGGTGGGCATCGTGCTCGGGATGATCGGCGCCTACGGCATCAGCCTGCTGCTGATGCGGACCTACGAGCTGCCGCGGCTGCCCTGGGTCTACCTGCCGGCGGGTGCGCTGGCGCTGTGGGCCCTCGGCCAGATCGCGGTGCTGGCGCCGGCGCGCCGGGCCGCGGCGCTGCCGCCGGTGGCCGCGCTGCGCGGCGGTTGAGCCGCGCGCGGGATCCGTGTCATCCGATATGCTGCGCCACCCATGAGGACCGTCCTGATCATCGATGACCACGCCGGTGTCGGCGAGGCGCTGTCGCTGCTGCTCTCGCTGCACGACATCGAGCCGCTGTACGCGGCCTCGCCGGCCGAGGGCATGGCGCTGCTGGGCCAGCGGCGCGTGGACCTGGTGATCCAGGACATGAACTTCAGCGCCGACACGACCTCGGGCGAGGAAGGCCGCGCGCTGTTCCAGCGCCTGCGCGAGCGCCATCCGGACCTGCCCATCATCCTGCTCACCGCGTGGACGCAGCTGGAGCAGGCCGTGGCGCTGGTGAAGGCCGGCGCGGCGGACTATCTCTCCAAGCCCTGGGACGACGCCAAGCTGCTGGCCACGGTCGAGAACCTGCTGGAGCTGGCGGAGAACGGCCGCGCGCTGCGCGAGAGCCGCCATGAGCAGCGCCAGCGGCGTGACGAGCTGCGCCGCCGCTACCAGCTCGACGGACTGGTGTTCGAGTCGCCGGCGCTGACGCGCTGCCTGGAGCTGGCCTGCCAGGTCGCGCGCTCGGCGGCGTCGGTGCTGGTGACGGGGCCCAACGGCAGCGGCAAGGAGCGCATCGCGGCCATCGTGCACGCGAACTCGGCGGTCGCGGACGGCCCCTTCGTCGCGGTCAACTGCGGCGCGCTGCCGGGCGAGCTGATCGAGGCCGAGCTCTTCGGCGCGGAGAGCGGCGCCTTCACCGGCGCGGCCAGCGCGCGCGAGGGCCGCTTCGAGAAGGCGGACGGCGGCACGCTGTTCCTCGACGAGATCGGCAACCTGCCGCTGGCCGGCCAGGTCAAGCTGCTGCGCGTGCTGGAGACCGGCCGCTTCGAGCGCCTGGGCTCGAGCCGCACGCGGCAGACGACGGTGCGGGTGATCTCGGCGACCAATTCGGACCTGCGCGCGATGGTGCGCGCCGGCGCCTTCCGCGAGGACCTGTACTACCGGCTCAACGTGATCGAGGTCGCGCTGCCGGGCCTGGCCGAGCGGCCGCAGGACATCCTGCCGCTGGCCGAGCATTTCCTGGCCGGGCGCGCGGCGCTGAGCGACGGCGCGCGCGAGGCGCTGCTGGCGCATCCGTGGCCGGGCAACGTGCGCGAGCTGAAGAACGCGATCGAGCGCGCGGCGCTGCTGGCGCCGGGCCGCGTGATCGGCGAGGCCGACCTGGCGCTGCCGGCCGCGGCGCCACTGGCCTCGCGCAACCTGGACGAGCCCAGCCGCGAGTCGGTGGTGGCGGCGCTCGAGGCGGCCTCGGGCGTCGTGAGCCGCGCGGCGCAGTCGCTGGGGCTGTCGCGCCAGGCGCTGTACCGGCGCATGGAACGCTACGGGCTGGACGCCGGATGAAGGAAGCGCCACGGGCGGAGCGACGCGCGGGCTGGCACCGCTCGCTGCATCTGCGGCTGGCGCTGTGCCTGGTCGCCGCCGCCATCGCGGCGGTGCTGATCCACATGACGCTGACGCTGTGGCCGGTGCCGCAGTTGATGGCCGCGCTGGGGCGCACGCCGTTGGCGCCGTGGAGCTGGGGGGCGCTCGCGCTCAGCTTCGCGCTGATGCTGCCGATCGCCTGGGGCCTGGCCAGCCTGCTGCTGATGCCGCTTGCCAGCCTGCTGCGGGCGCTGGAGAGCACGGTGCTCAGCTACCGCGACGGCGAGTTCGGCAGCGCCATCGCCGCCGACGCGCCGGGCGGCCTGTCGGAGCTGTCCAGCCTGATGCGGCTGCACAGCGAGCTGGGCCAGGCGCTGCGCGAGCAGCGCCGGCACCTGGCGCAGCGGGAGTTGCTGCTCGACACCGTGGTGCAGAACACGCCGGTGGCGCTGGTGCTGACCGACGCGCAGGAGCGCATCGCCTACGCCAACATCGCCGCGCGGCAGCTGATGGACCAGGGGCGCAGCCTGGCGGGGCGCTCGCTGGACGAGGTGCTCGCCGAGGCGCCGCAGGACCTGCGGCTGGCGCTGGCCGGCGCGCAGGACGGGTTGTTCAGCGTCGGGCTGGATGGGCAGGAGGAGCGTTTCCACCTGTCGACGCGGGACTTCCGGCTGCAGGGCCAGCCGCATCGGCTGCGGCTGCTGCGGCGCATGACGCGCGAGCTGTCGCGGCAGGAGGTCGCGAGCTGGAAGCGCGTGATCCGCGTGATCAGCCATGAGCTGAACAACTCGTTGGCGCCGATCTCGTCGCTGGCGCACAGCGGCGCGGAGCTGGCGCGGCGCGGCCAGCACGAGCGCGTGCCCGGTGTCTTCGCCAGCATCGGCGAGCGCGCGCAGCACCTGCATGCCTTCCTGGCCGGCTACGCGCGTTTCGCGAAGCTGCCCGCGCCCGCGCTGGCGCCGGTGGACTGGGGGCCGTTCATCGAATCGCTGGGCGCGCATTACCCGTTCACGCTGACGGGCGCGCTGCCCGCGGCGCCGGGCCGCTTCGACGCGGCGCAGATGGCGCAGGCGCTGATCAACCTGCTGAAGAACGCGCATGAGTCCGGCAGCGCGCCGGACGGCGTGAGCCTGGCCGTCAGCGCGCCGCGCGAGGACTGGCGCATCGAGATCGGCGACCGCGGCCCGGGGATGACCGAGGCGCAGCTGTCGCAGGCGCTGCTGCCGTTCTATTCGACCAAGCGCAGCGGCAGCGGGCTTGGCCTGGCGCTGTCGCGCGAGATCGCCGAGGCCCACGGCGGCCGGATCGCGATGGGCAACCGCGAGGGCGGCGGCCTGTGGGTGGCGATCAGCTGGCCGCGCGCGTGAGGCTCATTTGTAGAAGGCTTCGACCTTGCCCTTGAGCTTGATCATCAGCGGCTGACCCTTGCGGTCGAGCGTGCGGCCGGCCGGGACCTTGATCCAGCCTTCGGAGACGCAGTACTCCTCGACGTCGCGGCGCTCCTTGCCGTTGAAGAGGATGCCGATGTCGTGCTCGAAGACCGCGGCGTCGTGGTGCGGGCTGCGCGGGTCGATGGACAGGTGGTCGGGCAGTTCGGGGCGGGTGGTGTCGCTCATGACAGGTTCGTGCAGGGGAATCCGAAAACGCGGCATTGTCCCGCAGACGAGCGCCCTAACATCGCCCGCATGAACGCCGCCGCACATCCCCTCCCCGAGACCTTCTCCTCGTCCTCCTCCGCCATCGATGCCATCACGCTGAAGGCGCTGGCGGACTTCCCCGCCCAGCTCGCCGCGCATTTCGCGCTCTTCCCGGCCGAGGCCCGGCATTGGGCGCCGCCGTCCTGGGACGGCGTGCCGAGCGAGCCGCTGACCGCGATCGAGCAGGTCTGCCATGTGCGCGACATCGAGATCGAGGGCTATCAGCAGCGCATCCGCCGCACGCTGGCGGAGGACGATCCGCTGCTGCCTTCGCTGGACACGGACGCGCTGGCGCGCGATCGCCGCTACGGCGAGGACGACGCGGCGGCCGCGCTGGCCGCCTTCACGGCGGCGCGGACCGAAACGCTGGCGATGCTGGCCGCGGTCACGCCCGAGCAGCTGACGCGCCGCGCGCGCTTCGAGGGCTATGGCCCGCTGACCTTCAAGGCGTTGATCCACTACCTGTGCAGCCACGACCAGCAGCACCTGGCGGGGCTGCAGTGGCTGCTCGGGCAGTTGGACGCGGGCGATGCATCTTCAAAGAACTCGGCTCAAAGCAATCCCGAACCACGATTTCGTTACGAGTCTCGTCAGACCTAGCAGGCTGCTGAAATACTGATTCCAGGAGAGCCTGACATGCCGCGTCAGATTCCTATATCAATCCCGAATCGGGGGAGTCGGCATCGCCGCCAAACACGGACTCGACGAGTTTTCCGCCCACATGGACGTTGATCATCCATGAGAGCTCACCGCAGCGCTTAAGAATCGTCGCGTTGGCAATTTCCTGAGCTCGGAAAAGGAAATCACGGATCTCATCAACTCCAATTTCGAGAGGCGCGCCGATGCATATCTATCGGGAGGTCATCTGCCAAAAAAAACGCAAGCAGAAATTTAATATAACTTCATTTCCAATAAGATATCAGTCAAACGATGAGGGATGCCCGTGATTTGCAACTCTCTCGACAATCTGAAAATATCCTGAATCTTCACGCCACTCTCGTATTTACCTTCGTCCAGGCTCTCCCAAAAAAAACTCTTTTGGGATGATTATGTGCGCGAGATCCTTGTAAAGAAATGGCTGCCCCCACACTCCGCTGTCGCCTATGAATTCAGTATTAATGTCATTTAACGCCGGCAAGCCGGAGGTCCAATAGTGAATGTCTGTCGATAGGCTTCCGAATGTAGTCCATGCACACCACGAAGGGCTAGCTGCCGCCATTCTTCGCCCCTCGCCTAGAACCTGGACGCAGACAGTAAAGAACATTTGCCACTGTTCATTTTTCATGATCACGAATCTGGTTTATAAGGAAACTCGATAGTCTCCATGCAGGGGTGCCTCACCCCTTGGCAGGTACAAACAAATCGCGTGCAGGCTGTTCTATGAGGTCAACATTCTTGGCGCCACGTCCTGGAATCAGTATTTCAGCAGCCCGTTAGCGCCCGCGAGCCGACAGCCAAGCCAATACACAGCAGACTGCGGCAGGGATGATGACGGCGAACGTCCAGAACAGACTATCTACACCTCTAAACACTAGTTCATATGCGCCAAGGCCCACCGCACCGATAGCGAATACCGCGGACACCACAGCCCATAGTCTGCGAAGCCGCATGACTTTCAGACAGGCGATAAATCCAAGGCCCTCACATATCGTCAGAAGCAACAAGGTCGAGTAGATGTAGGCAAAGCTCTCCACTGCCCATCCTTAGTTTGAGCAGTCGCAATTGACGCCGACACCGGATGACATCGCGCGATAGATGTCGTCGATGGTCTTCTGCTGCAACGCGGGCGTCAGGCCATTCACATTCTCATTGGACGTAGGAAACACGCCGTGCCGGGGAGCATCGCTGTTACTCCATTTTTGAAACCCCGAATGCGCCGGCGAGGTGTTATCCATGATGGGGTGCAACGCAAACCCCAGAGCGAAGTATGCATCGTGCAATGCCAAGTTGGCCGATGCTTGGTTCCCCTGCGCTGACCAATAGTTTGCGCTCTTGAGGTTGGACTGGTACAGCGCCAAGTTCTTCGCGAAGAATTCGTTCAGCTCTTTGCACGATCGGGTATGTCCAGCATTTCAACGCCCCGACGCTGGTGACCCACGGGCAGTTGGATTACCGAGTGCCGGATGCGCAGGGGTTGGCGTACTACAACACGCTGAAGGCGCAAGGGGTGGACGCCAGGCTGGTGTGGTTCCCGGATGAGAACCATTGGGTCATGAAGCCGCGGGACTCGAAGCTCTGGCATGGGGAGTTCTTCGAGTGGCTGAAGCGGTATGACAAACCTCGAAAAACCACTGGGAAGCGCGAAGGGAAGTAAGTTCCTGAGGAATTAAAGAATGGGCCTGCGATTGCAGGCCCATTTCATTTCCGCTGTGCCATAAGGAAAAAACGTCGCCGACCAGCAGAACCACGATAACGGCCGCGCCCCTGGCTAGAAATTGACTGCATCGTGAATGCACGTCATCGGACCAAGCAACTCAATTCGACCTATTTCTGCGAACTCTCCGCTTGCCGTCGCGAGAAGTACTCGTCGCGCGAGAGAACCGAGTACCTGTAGCTCGCGTCGCGTATGAAGTAATACTCTTCGTTGATTGAGTAATACGTGTCTGAAAGCAGACGCTGTGCCTTCGTTACCTCGGCCCACCCCGCTGGGACCTCGCCATATGCCAGCGTTGTGAGGGTGGCTTGGCCATCCTTGTCGGTGACGTTTTGAATCTGCCAGACAGTCCGTCCGATAGCCCCCTTGGAGCCCGCCTCCGTCACAGAAATGAAGTGCAGCTGCACCCCTCGCTTGCCACATTCCCCGCCTTCGTTCAAGCAAAAGACGGGTCCCATGGCGGCGTCCCACCGCTCAATTTCAAGGAACCACTGCTTAGTGCAAGCGGCTAGTAACACGAACTGCGCGAGGATGATGATGTTGCGCAGGGTTTTCATTTTGAGCATGAGCAGTTGTCCTTCACATAGTCTGCGATCGCTTGGTATCGCGCGAAATCGCCTCCAGACAGACGAATGAACAGGTAGTCCTCAAAGAGCTGCCCTTGCTGCTCTACGTTTCCCGTCTTGTACGTACCCAACATCGTCTGCGGGTCGTCCGAACTCGAATACGAATAGGGGTCCGAGATTCCGAGTGACGCCTTCAACTGCAGAAGCGCGGCCTGTCCCGTCACGTTGATGCCATTCAGCCGTTGAAGTTGATGCAGCGATTCATGGCCCATTATCGAAGCGACGCGCGGAGATGACAGGTTCAGCTCCTTCGCAGGGTCTTGGTCCTGAAAGTACGACTGTGGGAAAGAGATGAAGCCTTTATCAAGTGAGACAGCCCGCCGAGTGTCACCAATCGTCCGAACGTTGACGTCAAATGTGGAAAGGACGGAGTCTAGGCAGCTGCCAAAATGGGAGCGAAGGAAGGTTTTCTCGTTGTCCGTTAGTGGTCGCAGGCCAGAGGGGTCGACGAGTTGCGTTGGGCGCGACCGTGCATATGTGTATGTCGAGTAGCTTCGCCCCGCAAGGCCAATGGGGTCGCTTTGGACATATCTTCCGGTCGTCCCGTCATAGTCCCGGAAGTAGTTGTAGTTCAGCCCGGACTCGCTGTCGTAATACTGCCCCGGGAAGCGCAGGTTGAACGTGATCGGTGAGAGCCCCGCCGGCGCTTGCTCCGGTTGCGTCGTGCCGAAGGGCTCGCTGATCCAGCGCCAGCGCGCGGCACCGGTCTTGTCGATGAGCACCCGCGGCGCGTCCAGGTGATCCGCGTACGCGAGCAGAGGCAGCGGCGACGCCACGGAACCAACGATCACCGCCACGGGCGTGTCGCCCAGCCAGACGAATTCCTGCACGACACCAGCGGTGTTGTACTCGCCCAGCAGATGCCCTTGCTGGTCGTACGCGAAGTCCCGCAGCCCCACGCTGTGCTCCTTGTGCACGCGCTGCCCGCCGGCGTCGTACTGGTAGGTCGTCGTCAGGCCGTTCTTGGTGAGCGTGCCAAGCCGGTTGTCCAGCCGGATCGTCGTCGTGTAGGCGAGCCCGGTGTCGCTCAGCGTGTTGCCCGCCGCGTCGTAGCCGAAGCTTCGCGTGGGATTGGCGATGCTCGTGAGCCGGTTGCTGTTGCTGGCCGTGGTGTAGGTCCGCGTCGTGGCGTTGAGCTTGACGCTGGTCCGGTTGCCGTTGGCGTCGTAGCCGATGGTCCAGGAGTTGGCCGGCGTGACGATGCCGGTGAGCCGGCCCATCTCGTCATAGCTGAAGCTCTGGTTCATCGCCTGGGCTTCGGCGGTCACCTGGCCTGTCGTGGCATCCAGGTGCGTGTAGCTGGCGATGCGATCGGCTGCGTCGTAGGTGATGTCGCGCACCACCGAGCCCAGCGGGTAACGGACGAGGCGTCCGTATTGGTCGTAGATCCTCTCCTGCGCTTTGGCGCCGGAGTTCAGCTGCATCTGCCAGCTCTGTAGAGCGCCAAAGGAAGTCCACTGGATCTGGCTGATCAGCGGGCTGGCTGTGCTGCTCGCGTCTTTGGCCAGGCTCATGCTGACCGGCAGGCCGTTGACATAAGCGATGGTCAGCACGCGTCCCGAGGGATACGTGATGTTGGTGACGTGTCCGGCCAAGTCGTAGCCGTAGCGGGTGGTGAGCACCGCCGAGCCAACGGTCTGGATCACGTTGGTCACTCGACCGAAACCGTCGTAGCCGTACTTGGTGTTCCCGGCAGGACTGGTGGCCGTGGTGAGACGGCCGACCCCGAAACCGAAGACGCCGTCCTTTTGGTCGTAGGTCCACGAGTAGCTCAGCGTCGGCTGACCGCTCTTCGCGTAGACCGCCGAGGTCATCCGATCCAGGTCGTCGTAGCCGTAGGTACCGAGCACACCACGGCTGTCGGTCCGCGTGAGCAGGTTGCCGTTCGCGTCGAAGGTGCTGTTGGCGGTGCCGGTGTCGGGGCTGGTGAGCTGGTTCAGATCGCCCAAGCCATTGCGCTGGTATGAGGTGATCAGTTGCCTCGGGTCCGTGACCTGCTTGAGCTGATCGAGGCCGTCGTAGCCCAGCGTCGTCACGCCGTTGCGAGCGTCGATGTTGGTCTTCACGCGATCGAGCGCGTCGTACGCGTTTGACGTCGCGAAGCCAAAGCCGGAAACACCCTTGGCCTTGATGACCTTGGTTGGGTTTCCCTTGGCGTCGTACTCGTAGTCCGTCACCGGCGCGGGCGAGACCGGCGGTGGCGGCAGCGTCGCTGCGTGAGCGATCGATGCGATCGCGGTGAGGCCTGCGGCGATCGCAGACGCGATCGCGCTCCGGCACTTCGAGTGCCTGTCTTCTCGCTTCATGACTTACTCCCTGCCCGTCGTCTGTTGTGCGCGCCCGAGCGCGTCGTACGCGCGGCTCATGGCCCGTTGCAGCGTTCCTTGTGGATCCTTGGCGGCTTCCTGCGTCCGATTGCCGCTCTGGTCCAGCGTGTACTCGATGCGATTGCCCAGCGAATCGGCCACGGCGACGAGGCGGTGCGCGTCGTCGTACTCGTAGGTGGCGAAGCTGCCGTCCGGCTGGGTCGCCTTCTTCAGCAAGCCGGTGGGCCAGTACTCATAGGCAGTGACCGCGCCTTGCGTGGTCGTCGACAGCAGGCGCTGGCGCGCGTCGTACGCATAGGTCGTCGAGATGCCGTTCGTGTCGATCATCTCCAGCGGCTGGCCGTACGCGTTGTAGCGTGGGAACTGCGTCAGATGTCCAAGCACGTTGCTCGTCGATTGAAGGTCGCCCTTCGTGTGATCGGCCGTCGTGTCGGCGTAGTACACGTTGGTCACGACCGCCTTGCCCAGCGGGTTGGTCTCCGTGAGCACCTGGCCGGTGGCGTTGTAGGTCCAGCTCGTGGCGCGTGCGGCGACGCCGCTTTGCAGCGTCGCGTTGAAGCCTTGCGCGCCGGTCTCATCGATCGTCGCCTGCTCGACGCGCTTGCACAGCACGACGATGGGTTTGCCATCCGGCAGCTTCGCATCCGCCGGCGCGCAGCTCGCGATCGCACCGCCATTGAACACATCGGGCTGGCCGTTGTAGACCAGCGTCGTGATGCGCCGAGGCTCGGCCGTTTTCGTCGCCACGCGCCAGTCCGGATGCCACTGCGTCGACACCTTGCGCGCGCCTGCCGGCAATGCCCCCGTCACGGCGCTGCAGTCCGTCGCCGGCGTCAGCCCTTCCACGCGCGCCGTCTCCAGGTTGCGCGCCGTGTCGTAGCTCATGCAGCTGCGATTGCCGTTGAAGTCATCGAGCCGCGTTACGTTCATGTGGTCGTCAAGCACCCGCGAGGTCGTCGCCAGCGGACTGCCCGCTCCCGGCGCCTGCGTCTTCGCGGTCCACATCGACGTCCCGAACGACGTGGTGGACTGCAGTTCCTGCACCTGCCCATTGGGCAACTGGACCTTCAGCCCCTTCGGCGGCTGCAGCACGTGGTCCAACCAATCCACGCCGCTGGCCGGGTCGTACGAAGACTTCCGCGACAGACGAGGCGGCTCGTCCCACGACGCGATGTACTTGTCCAGCCCCAGCGCCCGCTCGGAAGAGATGGCGCGTCCCTGGCCGTCGTAGCCGTAGGTCCCCGCGCGCACGCTGCTTTCGTCGAGATAGCCCGTCAGCGCCCAGTTCAGATCGCTGCGCTCGTAGAGCAGCTGCTGAGCCGTGCCGTCCGGCCACTCGACCCGGGCGATCTGCTCGTTCGCGCCGTACCCGATGACCAGGCGCCGGCCGCCCGGATCCACGATCGCGGAAACCCGCGACCTCGACTCCGACCCCATGCGCGTGTACTCGAAGGTCCAGCGGCGGCCGAAGTGGTCGGTCAGCGACAGCGGCAGCCCTTCGTCAGGCGTCGCTTCGCCCGGCGCCTCCAGCGTCGTGCGGGCCACCGCCAGGCTCCGTCCGTCGAGCGCCGTGACCTTGATGAGCATGCCGCGCGCGTCGTACTCCTCGATCACCTGGCGATCCGCATCGCGGTAGGAGAAGCCCTGCGCGGTCTTGGTGAGCTGGTCGTTGATCTGCATGCCGACCGGATTGAAGCCGGCGCCCGACTGCAGGAAGCTCGTCCAATCCCCGCTGCCGCGGGCCACATTGGCGAGCGTGCCGCTTCCGCCGACGGACGTGTAGACCGCCTTGTCGATGCTCGCCGTCCACATGGGTCCGAAGGCCGGGGGATCCGATCGCAGATAGGGCGTTTCGCCTTCGCCATAGGGCAGCTTGCTCATCGAGCTGTAGGTCAGCTTCAGGCCCGTCCACGGCTGCCAGCCGGCGGTGAGCGCCTGCACCTTCAGGCCTTGCTCCGGGAAGATCGGATTGCCGTAGCAGGTCTTGCACGGCGTGAGGATCACTCGATCACGAACCGGCGTGCAGTAGCCACCACCGGAGGTCTTCATGTACACCTGCCCCTCCGGGCAGACGCATTGGCGGCTTTGCGGGTCGAAGTACTGGTCGCAGACCTTGGAGGCCGACACCATCCCCTCGACCGTGGCCTCGTACGGAGCGTTCCATCCGCACTTCTGGGTGTACTTGCCTTGCAGCTTGCAAAGCGCGACTCCATTGCTTGAGCTCGTGGCGTTGACCTGGCAAGCCTGCGTCACCGACCAGTCGATCTTGCTGTTGCAGGCGGTCTCCGCCGAACACTGACTACCCTGGATCAGCGCCAGATAGCTCGCGAAGTACTGCTCGGGTCGCCCGGGCGCGCCGTCCGAACGAGCGACGTGGTAGACACCGCCGTTGTAGGTCCATCCCCCGCCCGATTCATTGCAGGCTGGACCGTACTCCGCCGCATCGAGCCTCCATTCCGAAGGCATCTGCCGTTCGTTGGCCATCGCCGGCCCGCCGATCAACATGGCAACGAGCCAGAGCATGGCCGCGGCCCCGCCTCTGGAAGACACAAGAGACTTCGCTGCCCGCAGGCACGCGCGCATGGCAATTGATAGCGGCTTCATCGCTCCCCATCCGATCTGCAAGAAAACGGCGACAGGGAGGAGCGGCTCACGGGCGTGAGCCGATGCACGAGGGTCCGGCGAGCGTCTATCGCGCCCGACGCCGGTTCAGCCTCTCTCCCTGATTGAATAGCGCGCGATTCTGCACGACGGAAACACTGATTGCAGATGACCTCTGAACTGTTTCAGATCCCACCAAGGCATCACAGGTAGCTGCCTTGCATTCTTGGCAAGGCAGTTCACCCGAGCGGTGGGTCGAGAACCCCTGCACGACGGTGCAACCCTGGGCGATTGGGCACCTGACCGACAGCGGGCTGCCGAATCGAGCATCGAGCGCCAGAGCAGTTGGCGGCCGCGGCCCGGCTTTTGCCCTCCCGGGCATGTCGAGGGCTTTCGGCTTACCTACACGTCGCAGCGCTGGATGACCGGCGTCGCGTACTCGTGGCCGACGACGGCGCGGGCGAACAGGTAGTTCTCGCGGGCCTGCTCGCTGAGCTGGTCGAGCGCGACCAGGCCATGCTCGTCGCACGGGAAGGACAGGCCGCGGCCCGCATGGAAGAGGGATTCGAACCGCAGCAGGTAGCGGCCCTGGCCGGCGCTCGTGCGAACGGATACATCGCGCTGGAGCGCGGCGAATTGGGACGGACTCATGGACGGACTCCGAGGCCCGCGGGGAGGTCGGGGCCGGACGGGTCAACCTTAGACCCGCGCCCTCGCGGCCGCGCGTGCATACGTCGCGCTTTGCCCGACTGTCGGCCCTGCCCCCCTCACTCGCGTCATCGAGGCGTCATCGATGCATCACCGGCATCGCTCCAAACCACAGCCGACGCCTCACCAGCGCGCCGCGGCGCCGCGGCGCGCGCCCCCCCCCAGTTCCAAGGGCGCGGCGCCTTGAACCTGGGGCCGGCGTTGCCAATACTTTTCTGTTCCCCGTCCCGCATCAGGCAACAGGAGCCGACCATGCCCAAGTACGTCATCGAACGAAACCTGCCGGGCGCCGGCGCGCTCTCCGCTGCCGAGCTGCAGGCGGTCTCGCAGAAGTCCTGCGCGGTGCTGTCGGACCTGGGCCCGTCGGTCCAATGGCAGCAGAGCTACGTCACCGACGACAAGCTCTACTGCGTCTACATCGCCCCCAGCGAGGCGCTGATCCGCGAGCACGCGCGCATCGGCGGTTTCCCCGCCGACCGGATCTCTCAGGTGCGCCGCGTCATCGACCCGACCACCGCCGAGTCCTGAGGCCTCAGCCGCCCGCCTTCTTCGGCGCGAAGCCAGCCTGCGTCAGCCACTGCATCACCTTGTCGAGGTGATCGCCCTGGATCTCGATGGTGCCGTCCTTGACGGTGCCGCCCGTGCCGCAGGCGGCCTTGAGCTTCTTGGCCGTCTCGGTCAGCTCGGCCGCCGTCATCGGCAGGCCCAGCACCACCGTCACGCCCTTGCCCTTGCGGCCGGCCGTCTCGCGCCGCACCCGCACCTTGCCGTCGCCCAGCACCGCGCTGGCCGCCAGCGCCTTGCAGCGGCAGTCGGCCTGCGCCTGCCGGCATTGCGGGCAGACGCGCCCGCCCTCCGTCGAGTAGACCAGCGCCATCGCCCCGTCCCTTTCCTGTGAATGCCGCGCTCAGCGCGCCAGCGTGCGCGCGAAGAAGGCGTCGATGGTGCGGTACAGGTGCAGCTTGGCGCTGCGCCCCGCGATGCCGTGCGCCTTGCCCGGATAGATCATCAGCTCGAAGGGCCGCGACGCATCCTGCAGCGCCTCGGTCATCCGCAGCGTGTGCTCGAACAGCACGTTGTCATCGGCCGTGCCATGCACGATCAGCAGCGGCTTGCCGAGCAGCCTGGCGCGCTCGATCAGGTTGGCCTGGCGGTACGGCGCGGTCTGGCCGCCCTTGCCGTCCTGCGGCAGGCCCAGGTAGCGCTCGGTGTAGGCAGTGTCGTAGAGCGTCCAGTCGGTCGGCGGCGCGACAGCCACCGCCGCGGCCAGCGGCGTGTCGGCGTCCAGCATCGCGCGCTCCGCCAGGAAGCCGCCATAGGACCAGCCGAAGAAGCCGATGCGCCTGGCGTCGACACCGGCCACCTGCCTGGGCAGCTGACGGACGGCGGCGAACAGATCGTTGACATCGACCTCGCCGAACGCATGCCGGTGCGCGCGCGTGAAGGCGCGGTCGCGGTTCTGCATGCCGCGCGTGTCCAGCGTGAAGACGCCGTAGCCGCGGCGTTGCCAGTACGCGATCAGCGCGGTGTCGCGGCTCCAGTTCCAGTTGGTCGTCGAGGTGCCGGGGCCGCCGTAGGCCATCGCGATCACCGGATGCGGGCCGGCCTTGCCGTCCAGCGGCGCGAAGTACAGCGCGTTCAGCGGCGTGCGGCCGTCGGCGGCGGTGATGTCCACGACCTGCGGCGCCGGCACGATGCGCGCCAGCAGCGGATCGGGCGCGTCACCCGGCAGCGCGAGCGGCGCGGCGCCGGCCTTCACCGGCTGCAGCGACAGCGCCGGCGGCTCGCCCCACGCGCCGCGCGTGACCAGCAGCTGCGCGCAGTCGCCATCGCCGCGGGCATCGCGCCATTGGCGCGGCTGGGCGCCGTCGAGCACGCGGCCCTGGCCGTTCAGGTCGATGGCGAAAAGCTCGCGCGAGCGGCCGCGATCGCGCGCCGCCGCGTAGACCACCGTCTTGCCATCGCTGCACACGCGATGCGCGACCGGCTCCGGCTCGTTGGTCAGCGGGCGGCGTTCGCCGGTGCGGCGGTCCACCAGCACCAGCTGGCGGCGCCCCGAGGCTTCGCTCGACCACAGCAGCGCCGGCTGGCCCGAGAGCTGCAGGCCGTCGATCTCCAGCAGGTCGTCATGCACCTCGACCCAGGCCGGATCGCGCTCGTCGATCACGGTGCGGCCCGGGCCGGTGCCATTGGCGTATTCGGTCAGCGCGAGCTTGTGCTGGTCGCGCGTCAGCGTCTGCAGCCAGGGCGTGCCGTCGCCGAACCAGCCGGCGCGGGCGATGTATTCCGCATCGGCGGGCAGCGGCAGCGGCGTCGCCCGGCCGTCCGACACCTGCAGCGTCCACGCGGTGACGCGGGCGTTGTTGTCGCCGGCGCCGGGATAGCGCTGCTGCGTCATCGTGGTCCGGTCCGCGAAGATCTGCGCCCGCGTCTTCACCGGCACCTCGCTCTCGTCGACGTTCAGCGCCAGCAGCTGCTTCCCGTCCGGCGACCACCAGTAGCCGCGCTGGCGGCCCAGTTCCTCGGCCGCGATGAATTCGGCCAGGCCCCAGAAGCGCGTGTCCGTCGCGCCCTTCGTCAAGGCGCGCGCCGGCGCGCCGCCGTCCAGCGGCTGCACCCACAGCTCGCCGCCCTTCACGTAGGCGACGCGGCTGCCGTCGGGCGAGCAGGCCGGGTCCTGTTCGGGCACCTGCTCGTCCTGGGTCAGGCGCTGCGCCTTCGGGCCCTGCCCGGTCAGGCGGACGAGGTAGAGATCGCCCGACAGCGGAAACAGCAGCGCCTGGCCCGACGGACCGCACCACTGGTAGCCGGTGATGCCGCCTTGCGAGATCCGCTTGCGCTCCAGCGCCATGCGCTCCGCCTCGGTCAGCTGCTGGCTGCGGCCGCCCAGCACCTCGGCCGCCGACACCAGCTTGCGCGGCGCGCCGCCGGCCGCGGGCTGCGCCCAGAGCTCGAGCTGGTCGCTGTCGCTCTCCGACGGGCGCAGGTAGCTGACCCAGGCGCCATCGGGCGAGATCTCCGCCTGGCGGACCACGCGGCCCTGCAGCGGCGGATCGCCGAGCACGCGCTCCAGCGAGAGCGGCACCACCGGCGCCGCGGCGGTCGAGAGCAGGGGCGCGCACGCGGCGGCGAGCGCCAGCAGGCGCGAGGTCAGTCGGAAGGCGGTCATGCGGCGATCAGCGAGTCGCTGTCTTGTTGTTGATCGGTGAGGTCGGCGTCGCAGGCGGTGGACGCGTCGACGGGCGCGTCGTCATCGGTCTCGGGCGGCGGCGACGCCGGATCCAGCGCGCGGCCGAACAGCGCCAGCGCCAGCGCGTCCGGCGCGTTGATCGTGCGCACGCGCTGGTAGGTCTCCTCGGCCTCGGGATGGCGGCGGCGCAGGTAGTGCAGCCATTGCTTGAGCCGGCCGGCCTGGTGGCGCGTCGCGACCTTGCGGCGCACCTGCGCGAAGAAGCCCTCCATCAGCGGGAGCATGTCGGCCCAGGGCAGCGGCGCGGCGCCCTGCCCGGCGCGCGCCGCGCGCACGGCCAGCGCCAGTCCCGGATCGGCCACCATGCCGCGCCCCAGCATCAGCGAGGCGCAGCCCGATTCCTCCAGGCAGCGCAGCGCGTCGCAGGCGGTCCAGACCTCGCCATTGGCGACGACCTCGATGCCGACGGCTTCGCGCACGACGGCGATCTGGTCCCAGAACGCCGGCGGCTTGTAGCCGTCGCGCTTGGTGCGGCCATGCACGACGAGCTCCGCCGCGCCGCCGGCCTCGATCGCGCGGGCGCAATCGAGCATGCGATCGCGGTCCTCGTTGCCGAGCCGCATCTTGGCCGAGACCGGCACCCGCGCCGGCACCGCGCGGCGCACGGCGGCGACGATCCCGCCCACCAGCTCGGGCTCGTCGAGCAGCACCGCGCCGCCGCGATGGCGGTTCACCGTCTTGGCCGGGCAGCCGAAGTTGAGGTCGATGCCTTCCGGGTCCAGCTCGGCGAGCCGGGCGGCGTTCTCCGCCAGGCACTGCGGGTCCGAGCCGAGCAGCTGCGCCCGCACCGGGACGCCGGCGCGCGTGCGTCCGCCGTTCAGCAACTCCGGCACGATGCGCGTGAACACGCGGCGCGGCAGCAACTGGTCGGTGACGCGGATGAACTCGGAGACGCAGCGGTCCACACCGCCGACACGGGTCAGCGTGTCGCGCAGCATGTGGTCCAGCAGGCCCTCCATGGGCGCCAGCAGAATCATCGGAGGCAAGGGGAAGCGCGGCGCTCGTGACGCCGCGGATCGGGATCTGGAAAGCCCGAGAGCATAGCGGAACGTCCACACCGCCTGTGGATAAACGCGTGCACAGGCTGCGCAGCAATCGCGCAAGCCGTTGATCCGAAAGGGCTTCCCCTACCTTGCCCGAAAAAGAGGCAGGCGCGCGGGCGTCCTCAGGCTTGAGGAGGCGCCTGCGCCGCTTCGGGCGCAACATCGCCCCGGCGCGCTGCCTCGTCCTTCACGCTGAGCCACAGCCGCACGTCGAATTCGAGCTGCGCGTAGGCCGGCTCCATGTGGTGGCACAGCGCGTAGAAGGCCTTGTCGTGATCGAGCTCCTTCAGATGCGCGAGCTCGTGCACGACGATCATCCGCAGGAAATCCGCCGGCGCCTCGCGGAACAGCGTCGCGACGCGGATCTCGCGCCGCGTCTTGAGCCGGCTGCCCTGCACCGTCGTCTGCCGCGTGTGCGTGCCCAGCGCGTGCTGGATCACCTTGAGCTTGGCGTCGTAGCGGACCAGCGCGAGCGGCCCGGCGTTGCGCATGAAGCGCTGCTTCAGCTCCTGGGTGTAATCGAACAGCGCCTTGTCGCTGCGCACCTCGTGCGGCTCCGGGTACTTGCGCGTCAGCAGCGGGCCGAGCTCGCCCGCGTCCAGCAGCTGCTTCGCCTGCGCGACCAGCGCCGGCGAATATCCCTGCAGGTACTTCACGGATGGCTCGATTGAGCGGACTGCGCCGCCGGATAGTGCGCGCCGATCCAGCCCTCGAAGCGCTCGAACATCGCCTGCTCGGCCGCTTCGCCGCCATCGCCGTTGTCGGCCAGCAGCTCGGCGCCGTGCACCACCCGCACCCGCGCGTCCAGCGGCGGGCCGTCGTCGGTGCGCTCGCCGCGGCGCTCCGACGCCTCGAGCGTGTCGCGCGCCTTGGCCCAGGCCTGCTCGACGGTCTCGTCGCAGACCTCGGCCAGGTAGCGTGCCGAGAAGCCCTCGCCGGTCAGCCGGCGCAGCGTCTGGTCGTGCGACAGGCTGTTGCCCGGCGCCCAGTAGGCCTGGGCCAGCGCCGGCCCGATCGCGGGGTTGTCGGTCAGGTAGCCGTCACGGCGCAGGAAGAACGCGCGCGTCTGGTAGACCGCCATGTGCGCCAGCAGGTAGCCCTGGTACGAGGCCGCCGACTCCTGGTTCAGCAGATGCGGGATCGCCAGGAGGGGCCGCGGCGCCCGCTCGACGCCCAGGATGCGGCGCTCCATCGCGCGCGCCAGCGCGAGCACCGCCTCGGGCGTGCGCTCCGCATCGGACATCGCGTACAGCGCGGCCTCGAAGTACGGCACCACCGCGATGGCGCGCTCGTCGAAGGCACGCATCGGCTGCGCGGCCGCGATGCGGTCGTGGATCAGCTCGTCCGGGATCGCGTGGCCGTCGGCGCCGCGCGCATAGCGCTTGAGCCAGTCCGCGTCGCCCAGCAGGCTGTCGCAGAACATCGATTGGGTCTCGGCATAGGCCATCGAGGTCGGCGCGAACTCCTGCGAGAAGCAGGGCGAGTTCTGCGTCACGTTGGCGAAGTGCGCCGCATGGCCGCCTTCGTGGAACAGCGTGTTGATCGCGCGGGCGCCGCTGCCGACCTGGTCGGGCTTGGCCTCGGCGGTGAAGTTGATCTCGCCGGCATGCCAGCGGCCCTGGTCGTCGAACCAGGTCGGCAGCGGGCCGTGGCAGAAGCCGTTCTGGTACTTGCCGGGCCGCTGCAGCAGGTCCAGTTGCATCGTCGCGCCGCGGTACTGGATGCCGAGCCGGCGGAAGCTGCGCACCCAGCGCCGCAGCGCCGGGCCGAAGGGCATGTACGGATCCATGCGGCGGGTGACGTCGCCGGCGCTGTGGAAGCGCAGGTTCCAGGGCTCGAGCGCCGAGGCGCCGTGCCGGGCCGCCAGCGCGTCGTGCGCGCGGCGCTGCGCGGCCTCGGTGCGGGCGACGAAGTCGTCGAGGATCTCGAACAGGCCGGCCTTGGACATGCGCTCGTTCTTGCGCAGCTTCATCTCGAAGTAGTCCGGGAAGCCCAGCGCCCGCGCCAGCCGGTTGCGCAGCGACACGATCTCCAGGAAGCCGTTCTCCAGCACCCAGCGCTCCACCGCGTGCAGCGCGTCGTAGGAGCTGCGGCGGCGCGATTCGTCCGGGTTGGTCGCGAGGTTGGTCGACAGCATCGTCAGCGTCGCGGCCTCGGTCTCGCCGCGGTCGTTGACGTGGACCGGCGCGAAGTCCTTGCGCCTGGCGAAGAGGAGGCGCTCGGCCTCGATCAGCTCGGCCATCAGGCGCCGGCCCTCGTCGTTGTCGACGATGTTGGCCTCGAACACGCCCAGCCAGCCGCGCAGGCCGTGGGCCAGCGCGTCGCCCGCCGCGGAGGCCGGCGCGGCCTGGACGGCCTTCAGCTGCGCGCGGGTGGCGGCGAGCTTGTCCGGGTCGGAGATGAAGGCCTTGTAGGCGGTCTCGGCGCGGCCGAAGCCCTCATGGTCGTCGCTGGTGGCCATGTAGGTGGCCCAGAACAGGTCCTCCTTGCGCTTGTGCACCGTGACGTAGTCGCGGTTGAGCTGATCGAAGAAGGCCTGGGCGGCCTGGACGGCCGCAGGGGCGGCGGCGGCGCCGGAGATCGAGGTGTCGGGCATCGGGCGAGCTTAGCGCACAGGCATCATGGCGCCCATGGATCACCCCGCCGCCATTCCGGGCGCCCCTTCCGCCGAGCCCACCCCCGAGCCCACCCATGTGGTGGAACTCCAGCCCCAGGGCTGGCGATTCGACGCGCCCGAAAGCCAGACCCTGCTGCTGGCGGCGCTCGACCATGGGCTGCGACTGCCGCATTCGTGCCGCAACGGCACCTGCCGGGCGTGCATCGCGAAGCTGGTGTCGGGGAGCATCGACTATCGGATTGAATGGCCGGGGCTGTCACGAGAAGAGAAGGAAGAAGGCTGGATCCTTCCCTGCGTCGCCTGCGCCCGCTCCGACCTGGTACTCGACCAGCCGCAGACGATCAACCTCTTCGACCCATGACACCCTCGCCCCAGCGGGGAGAGGGAGGGGAGAGGGGGCTCGTGCCACGGCGCTGCTGCCCCTTCGAAGCACCCCCTCTCCCCTGCCCTCTCCCCCCACGCGGGGGGCGAGGGAGTTTTCGTGCCGGGGGCGTCGCCCTTTCGCGGGGCGCGTCTCGCACCATGGCGAGGCAAAAATCCGACATCGGCCCCCGCGCTCGGGCCTTCCGCGCCGTAGTTCACAGCCCACCCCGCATTTCCCTCGATCAAGCGCCACGTGATCGAGGCAGCATCGCGGACGTTGAACTCACGGGACGGCATCGACGCGATGGCGCCCCGTTCGCAGAAAAAGGATGTCGAGATGCTGAACTTGAATCGTTGGCGGCTTCGCAGCCGCGTGCTGGCCGGCTTCGCGCTGGTGATCGTGCTGATGGCCGTGGCCTCGGCCGTGGGCGTGGTGCGGGTCTCGATGCTGCACCAGCGCATCGAACGCCTGGTCGAGGTCGACATGCACACGCTGGAGCTGTCGCGCCAGTGGGCCGGCCTGACCGAGGGCAACATCCAGCGCCGCATCGTGCAGCTCGTCGTCGACGACGAGAACTTCGTCAACGCCTTCACCGCCCGTTCCAAGGAGCTCTCGGCGCGCATCGACAAGATCCAGAAGGAACTCGACGAGAGCGTCACCGAGAAGGAAGGCAACCGCCTGATCGACGAGATCGGCGCGGCCCGCAAGAAGTACCAGGACGCCCGCGAGGCGGTGGTCAAGGAGAAGAAGGCCGGCAACGACGTCAAGCCGCTGGCCGCGTCGCAGTTGATCCCGGCGATGAACGACTACCTGGCCTCGATCGACCGCTTCGCCGAGCACAACCGCGACCTGCTGCAGGCCGCGCGCAAGGAGGCCCAGTCCGAGGCCGAGAGCACCCGTGACCTGGTCATCGGCCTGATGGTAGTGGCGATCGCGCTGGGCGTGGGCATCGCGCTGGTGATCACGCGCTCGGTCACCGAGCCGCTGGCCCAGGCCCAGTCGCTGAGCCAGTCCATCGCCGAGGGCGACCTGAGCCGCCGCGCCGACGATGTCGTGGGCACCGACGAGGTCGCCGCGCTGCGCCGCTCGCTGCAGGAGATGCAGCGCCGGCTGGCCGACACGATCTCCGGCGTGCGCTCGGCGGCGGACCAGGTCCGCCATGCCTCCACCGAGATCGCCACCGGCAACGCCGACCTGTCCAACCGCACCGAGCAGGCCGCCAGCAGCCTCGAGGAGACCGGCGCCGCGATGGCCCAGCTCAGCGACGGCGTGCGGCTCAACGCCGAGTCCGCGCGCGAGGCCGACACGCTGGCGCAGACCGCGTCGCAGGTCGCCGGCCGCGGCGGCCACATGGTCGAGCAGGTGGTCGCGACGATGAACGAGATCCAGCAGTCGTCCAACAAGATCGCCGACATCATCGGCGTCATCGACGGCATCGCCTTCCAGACCAACATCCTCGCCCTGAACGCCGCCGTGGAGGCGGCCCGCGCCGGCGAGCAGGGCCGGGGCTTCGCGGTGGTGGCCGGCGAGGTGCGCTCGCTGGCCCAGCGCAGCGCCGAGGCGGCCAAGGAGATCAAGACGCTGATCTCGGCCTCGGTCGAACGGGTCGACGGCGGCTCGCGCCTGGTCGGCGAGACCGGCAGCACCATGCGCGAGATCGTCGACAGCGTCGAGCGCGTGACCCGCATCATTGGCGAGATCTCGGCCTCCAGCGCCTCGCAGTCGCTGACGCTCGGAGAGATCGGCCAGGCGGTGCGCCAGCTCGACCAGATGACGCAGCAGAACGCCGCGCTGGTCGAGGAATCGGCCGCGGCGGCCGAGTCGCTCAAGGACCAGTCGGCCCAGCTGGTGGAAGCCGTCGCCAGCTTCAAGCTGAACTGAGCGGCTGACCCGCCTGACCCGTCTGACGCCCGGCGCCGCTCCCGGCGTCAGCCGCAGGACGCCGCCGGGCGGGCCGACACGTCCACCTCCACCGTCAGTTCGTCCTGAACGGCGAGCAGGCCGCCCAGGATGGACAACGGCGCGATGCCGAAATCGCTCTGACGCAGGACGAGCGCGCCCTGCGCGCGCAGCGCCGCCTCCCCCATCGGACGGGCCACCCGCACTGGCACGTCGAACTCCCGGGCCTGGCCGTGCCAGCGCACCGCCAGCTTCACCGCCAGCACCGGAAACGCGCCCGCGACCGCCGTGCCGCGCATCGAGATCGCCGGGAAGCGCTCCCCATCGACCGTCCTGAGCAGGTTCGCGCGCGTCCCGGCGATGTCCGACGCGGACGGCACGCTGGCGAACTCCGGACCCAGCGCGGCGCGCCATTCGGGCTTGTCGATCGCGAGGTCCTCGAGCCGGAAACCCAGTTCCAGCCCCGCGCCGGCGACACCGTCGGCGGGCACGAAGACCTGGCCTTCGAGGCGCTCGACGCCCAGCACGTGGTTGTGCCCGGCCCTGGCCAGCCGGCCGGCCCGGAAGACATGGATCCGGACCTGCGAGGCGGCCGCGTCGACGCGGTAGAGCCGCCCGTCCCCGCGCTGCTGCGCGGCGAGCCAGCCGGGACAGGCGGACGCTGCTTCTCCATTCGCACCGGTCTGCGCGGCCGTGGCGCCAGGGGCCGCCGAGGCGGCCGAGGGCGGCGAGGCGGCCGAGGGCGGCGAAACAGACGGCGCCCCAGGCGGCAGTGCGGGCGGCGCGCTGCCGCATCCGGCCAGCGCCAGCATGATCGCGCCCAGGGCGGGGACGGCCGCCCGGCCGCTCGCCGAGCGCTTCTGGAGGCCGATCACGCGTCGGGAAGGCACCTCGCTTGCCCGCGTCAACACTTGCATAAGGGTGTATCCGGAGTGGTGAGACCTGCATTCTGAACGGCACAAAGAGGCTGGTCGCACTAGCATTGCGACATTCACGACCGACCTTCCGCACGGAGACCGCCATGGCACGCCAAGCCACCGACCTGATGGCGCAGTACGCCGCCTATCACCGCGACCGCCGCAACATCGCCACGCATTTCGTCGGCATTCCGCTGATCGTCTTCGCCGTCGGCGTGCTGCTGGCGCGAGCGCAGTTCCATGTGGCCGACTGGACGGTCTCGGCCGCCTGGCTGGTCTGGGGCGGGGCGACGATCTGGTATCTCACGCGCGGCAACTTCGTGCTGGGGCTGTCCACCGCGCTGGTCAACGCGGTGCTGATGGCGCTGGCGCACCCGCTGGCGGCCGGCTCCTTCGGCGGATGGCTGGCCTGGGGCCTGGGCAGCTTCCTGGCCGGCTGGGTGATCCAGTTCGTGGGCCACTACTACGAGGGCCGCAAGC
This sequence comes from Roseateles sp. Mitsp63, assembly GCF_059491535.1. NCBI lineage: Bacteria > Pseudomonadati > Pseudomonadota > Betaproteobacteria > Burkholderiales > Sphaerotilaceae > Roseateles > Roseateles sp. Mitsp63. The sequence continues at coordinate 4,936,946 of NZ_CP168509.1, forward strand.
CGGCGTTCGTCGACGACCTGATCGGGCTGCTGGTCGGTCCGATGTTCGTGGTTGGCGAGGCCCTGTTCGCGATGGGCTGGGGCCGCGACCTGCTGGCCGAGATCGAACGCCGCGCCGGTCCCACCCATCTGCGCGATCTCACGCATCCCGCCTGATCCCCCGGGTCGCGGCGGCCTTGCCCCCTGATGGGGGTCGGGTCTTGCGGGGGCTTGCGGCGCGCCGCCAACGCGCTTATCTTGGACGTCCGAGTTCCGTCAGATGTCGCCAGGAGGCCCCATGAAACCGGTGTCCGAACTGCTGAAGAATCGCGGCCCGAGCGTCTGGCGCGTCGCGCCGGAGGCAACGGTGTTCGATGCGCTGCATCTGCTGGCGCAGCACGATGTCGGCGCCCTGCTGGTGATGGAAGGGGATCGCCTGCTGGGCATCTTCTCGGAGCGCGACTACACGCGGAAGATCGCGCTGCAGGGGCGCGATTCGCGGCACACGCAGGTCAAGGAAGTCATGACGCCGAACGTGTTCGTCGTGAAGCCCAGCACCGACTGCCGCGAGTGCATGAGCCTGATGAGCCAGCGCAAGATCCGCCACCTCCCGGTGGTCGAGGGCTCGACGGTCGTGGGGATGCTCTCCATCCGCGACCTGATGGACAACATCATCGCGGACGACGAACTGACGATCGCGCAGCTGCAGAGCTACATCTACGGGTAAGAACTCCCTCGCCCCCCGCGAGGGGGGAGAGGGCAGGGGAGAGGGGGGTGCTTCGAAGGGCAGCAGCGCTGTGGCACGAGCCCCCTCTCCCCTCCCTCTCCCCGCAGGGGCGAGGGGGTAATGCCGGCGGGCGCGCTTCTTACATCCCTCGCCCGCTTGCAGGAGAGGGTAAGGGTGAGGGCCAGCGGCCGCCGCAGTCCTCCACCCTGCCCACTCTCGCAAGCGCGCGAGCGAAGGCCGTCCGTCAGGGCTGCCAGAACTGGAACGCCTCGGCCGCGCCGCCTTTCGGCGCGCGCGGCTTGGGCGGCTTGTCCGACTTCACCGGCGTGCCCAGCGCGATCCATCCCAGCAGCGTCTCGCCCGGCTCGCAGAACGCGGCGACCAATCCCGGGTCGCGCGCCTTCGCGCCGCTGAGCATCTTTCCCCCGAACCCCAGCGCATGCGCCGCGTTCAGGAAGTTCGTCAGCGCCCCGCCGACGCAGGCCCATTGCTCCTGCTCCGGCACCTGCGGCTGATCCGCCGTGATCCTCGCCACCACCGCCACCGTCACCGGCGGCCGCAGCGCGCGTTCCTCGTCGATCGCGATGCCGTCCGCGTCCTTGCCGGCGCGGCGAGCCGCCTGCGCATACAGCGCCGCCATCGCCTGGCGCGCGTCCCCGCTCACGACCTTGAAGCGGAACGGCACCAGCCCCGCGTGATCCGGCGCATGCAGCGCCGCCTCCACCATCTGCCGCAGTTGATCCTCGTCGGGCGCCGGCTCCGCCAGGTGCTTGGGCCCCACGGACACCCGCGACAACAGCAGCTTCAACCCTTCCTCGTTCATCGCGGACTCCTCATCGATTCAGCCGCCTCCGCGCCGCGTAGGAGCAGGCGTCGACCAGCATCACCAGCGCCAGCATCGCCAGCAGCACCGTGCAAGTCTCTCGCATCTGGAACAGGCTCAGATGCAGCGTCAGCATCTGCCCCAGCCCGCCCGCGCCCACGACGCCCAGCACCGTCGCCGCGCGGATGTTGTTCTCCCACCGATACAGCGTGTAGCTCAGCAGCTGTGGCGCCGCCTGCGGCAGCGTCGCGAACGCGAACACCTGCCAGCGCGCCGCGCCCGCCCAGCGCAGCGCCTGGGCGGTCTGCGGCGGCGCGTTCTCGAGCGCCTCGGCCATCAGCCGCCCCAGCACGCCGGCCGTGTGCAGCGCCAGCGCCAGCGTGCCGGGCATCGGCCCCAGTCCCGCCGCCACCAGCAGGATCGAGGCCCACACCAGCTCCGGCACGCTGCGCAGCGCGTTGAGCAGCAGCCGCGACGCCCATCGCAGCGCGCCTGGCGGACGGCTGGCCAGCAACGCGATCGCCAGCCCCGCGACCGCCGCCAGCCCGCTGCCCAGCGCCGACATCGCCAGCGTTTCCAGCGCCCCCTGCCCGACGCGGGCGAGGAAGGCCGGCGCCCACTGCGGCGGGAAGAATTCCGCGAGGAAGCGTCCCATCTGCGCGAGCGCCTCCCAGCCCAGCAGCTCGCCCCAGCGCAGCGGCAGCGACACGAAGCTCGCCACGCCGAGCGCCAGCAGGCCCGCGAGCAGGGCCCGCACGCCCCAGCGCGCCGGCGGACGGCCGGGCGGCTGCTGCGGCTCGGCGCCCTGCCCCGCCTCGCGCGCGGGCCGCAGCCAGGCGCTGATGCGATCCGCCAGCGCCACCAGCGCGATGAAGATCAGCAGGATGGTGGCGACCTCGGATCCCGCGAACATCTTGGTCGCGTTGTCCAGTTGCTGACCCAGGCCGCCCGCGCCGACGAAGCCCAGCACCACCGACGAGCGGATCGCGCATTCCCAGCGGTAGACGGTGTAGCTGACCAGCTCGTCGGCGCAGCCCGGCAGCGTGCCGAACAGCAGCGCCTGCAGCCGGCCCGCGCCGTCGCGCAGCAGCGCCTGCGTGGGCGCGGCGTCGGCGCTTTCGAGGATCTCGGCGTAGACCTTGCCCAGCATGCCGCCATAGGACAGCGCGATGGCCAGCACGCCCGCGCCCGGTCCCAGGCCGACCACGCGCACCAGCATCAGCGCCCAGACCAGCTCCGGCACCGAACGCAGCACGACCAGCACCAGACGCACGGCCCAGCGCAAGGCGGCCGGCGCCGCGCCCATGCGGCCGGCCAGCGCCGACACCGACAGCCGCGCCGTCGCCAGCAGCGCCAGCGGCACGGCGATGACCCAGGCGAGCGCCAGGCCCGCCGTCGCCATCGCCACGGTGCGCCAGGTATCGGCGGCGAGCATCGTCAGGAACTCGAGATCCATGCGCGGCGTCAGGAACTGCGCCGCGAAGCGCGAGGTCGCGCGCAGGCTGCGCGCATCCAGCAGCTCCCAGGGACGGAACTCGCACCACACGAGCAGCGGCCACAGCAGCGCCAGCACCGCCGCGGCGAGACCCAGCCGGCGCAGGCCGGCGGGATCGCGCCGCCAGGGCTCGATGGCCAGCGCGCTCATCGGCACATCGCCTGCGGCGGCGCGGCCGGCTGCGGCGCGCCATCGCCTGGCGGCGGCGATTCATTCAGGAGGTCGGCGTAGATCTCGTCCAACGCACGAGCCCCGAGCGCCTGCGGCGGACCGTCGTAGACCAGCCGGCCCTCGCGCAGCGCAATCACGCGCGGGAACGCGCGGCAGGCCAGATCGACCTGATGCAGGCTGCAGACCAGCGTGTGACCCTGCATCCGCGCCGCGTCCTGCAGCACCGCGAGCACGCGCTGCGCGCGCTGCGGGTCCAGCGCCGACAGCGGCTCATCGGCGAGCCACAGTCCCGCCTTGGACACCAGCAGCCGCGCGATCGCGACGCGCTGCCGCTCGCCGCCGGAGAGCTGATCCACCCGCGACCAGAGCCGGCTTCCGAGCTCCAGCCGCTCGAGCGCCTCGAACGCGAGCCGCGCCTGCGCCGCGCTGGGGCTCAGCAGCATGCGCAGGCTCTCGGCCATGGACGCGCCGGGCAGCCGCCCCGCCAGCACGGCGGTCGCGACGCGCTGACGCGGCGGCAGGGGCGGATGCTGCGGCGCCAGCATCAACGCGCGCCGCAGCCCATGGCGCTCGCGCGAGGACAGCGTCCAGGCCTCGCGCCCGGCCAGCCGCAGCGTGCCCGCGGCGGGACGCAGCGCCAGCGCGAGCGCATGCAGCAGCGAGGTCTTGCCGGCGCCCGAGGCGCCGATCAACGCGACCTGTTCACCGGTCTCGATCCTGAGCGACAGCGGCTCGACCAGCGTGCGCGCGCCGGCCCGCAGGTGCAGGCCGTCCAACTCCAGCAAGGGCATCGGGACGGGCTCAGTTCACTTCAGCAGGCCGGCGTTCTCGGCGGCGGCCTTGATGCCGGCGTAGTTCTCCGGCTGGGTCGGCACGAACTTCGTCGCGCGCTGCAGCTCCAGGATCTCCTTGCCTTCCGGCGTCGACGGGTTCAGCTTCAGGAACGCGGCCTTGAGCTTCTCCTTCATCGCCGCGGGCAGGTCGGCGTGCACGCTCCAGTTGTAGTCGTAGTAGGCCGGCGTCGTGAAGAACACCTTCACCTCGCTGGTGTCGACCTTCTTCTCGGCCACCAGCTTCTCCCACACGGAGATGTTCAGCGCGCCCGCGTCGACCTTGCCCGAGGCCACGGCCGCGACCGTCGCATCGTGCGCGCCGGAGAAGGACACGCGCTTGAGGTCCGACTCGGGGTTGATCTTCGCGGCCAGCAGGAAGGAGCGCGGCATCAGGTGGCCGGAGGTCGACGAGGCCGAGCCGAAGCTCAGCGTCCTGCCCTTGAGGTCCTCGAGCTTGCGGATGCCGGACTTGGCATCGGTGATGAAGACGGAGCGGAACTTCTCGTCCTCCTCGCGCTGGACCAGCGGCACGATCCTGCCGCCCGAGCGCACGTTGGCCTGCACGAACGTGAAGCCGCCAAACCAGGCCAGCTCGACCTTCTTGTTGACGACGGCCTCGACGGCCGCGGCGTAGTCGGTGACGGGCGTCCACTCGACCTTCACGCCGAGTTCCTTCTCCAGGTATTTGCCCAGCGGCGCGAACTTGCGCGCGAGCTCGGTCGGCGACTCATCGGGGATGGCGGTCACGCGCAGGACCTGCGGCGCGGTCTGCGCCCGCGCGGCGCCCACGGCGCTCATGGTGCCAGCGGCGATCAGCGTGGCGGCGACGATCCCATGCAGCGCACGGCTGACATGCTGGAAGACGTTGGACATCGGAAGGCTCCGGTGAGGAAGGAAGCGTGGAACGGGAAGGACGAAAAGCAAGGGCGGAGAGACATGGGAGTCGAACCCACCCGACGGCGCGTGGCGCCATCCACCGGATTTGAAGTCCGGCCGATCCACCAGGATCGTTGTCTCTCCAGTGATCGTGGCCTGTTCATGCGGCCCGGGCGGCGTCGCCGTCCGCGTCGTCGATGAACAGGCGGCAGTCGGTGCGCAGCTTGTGCGCGTCCCCGACGCGGCGCAGCAGGCCCACCTTGTCGAAGAACTCCAGCACCTGGATCGCGCGCTTGCGGCCCAGGCCGCTGCGGTCGCGGAAATCCGCGGCCCGGAGATCGCCCGAGGCGGCGGATTCTCGCGCGGTCCGGGCCAGGGCTTCGATAGCCGGGGGCGCATAGTAGAGGTCCTTCACGACCTGGAACAGCTCGCCGCGCTGCGACAGCCGCGCCAGCGTCGTGCGCACCAGGGCTTCAGGCTCACCGGCCGAGCGGGCCAGGTCGCGCGCCCAGGCGCCCTCGAAGCCGGCAGCCAGCAGCGCCGGCATCAGCTTCTGCGCCAGGCGCTCGTCCAGCGCCGACAGCTGCGCGCCATGCGCGGGCAGATGCGCCGCCGCGCCGGTGATCTTGACGCGGCCCGCCTCGGCCATCCGCCGCACCAGCGCGCGCCACAGCGGCTCGGCCATGCGCGGCGCGGCAAGGCGGCGCCATCGCGCCAGGTCGGGGCCGAGCTCATCCGGCCACTCCTGGTGGTAGCGCTGCAGGCGTTCCAGCGCGGTGTACTGCCACTGCGCCGCGCGCGCCGCGCCCAGCGCCCAGTCCGGGCCGTCGGCGCCGGGCACCACGGCGATGGCCGAGCCCGCCGCGCCGGCATCGGCCAGGCCGCCTGCCTCCTCGACCAGCGCGGCGCGCGCGTTCATCGCCACGCCCTGCCCCGCCGCGAAGCGCGCCAGGTCGACTCCCATCGGCGCCTGGTCCAGCAGCCCCGCCAGCCGCAGCGCCGGCGTCGGCGCCGTCAGGGCGACCAGTTCGGCGAGCCGCTGCGCGGTGCGCCGGTAGCGCGCTGGCGCCTGCGGATCGAGCACCGTGCCGCCGGCCAGCGCGCGCGTCGCCGAGGCATCGCGCAGCACGACGCGATCGCCGGCCCACGCGCCGATGCGGCGATGCAGCACCAGCTGGACGAGGGCCTCGGCGCCCGGCTCGAGCGCGTCGAGCGCGCTGCTGCCGTCCAGGGCGCCCAGCACCGCGATGGCGCCGGTCACCTGCTCCGCGCCGAGATGCACGTGCACCGCGGTGCCACTGCGCAGCGCCTTGGCTTCCTCGGGCCACAGGCGCAAGCGCGCATCCAAGCGCTCGGTCCACTGCGCCACGTCCGGCGCGGCCAGCCATTGGCCGCGCTCGACCTCGTCCTTCTCGAGACCGGCCAGGCCGATGGCCACGCGTTGTCCCGCCGACGCCCGCTCGGCGGCGGCGTTCTGCGCGTGCAGGCTGCGCACGCGGCCGCGACGGGGCGCCTGGCCGGGCGCGGGTGGCAACAGCAGCAGCTCGTCGCCGATCGCGACCTCGCCCGCATGCGCGGTGCCGGTGCAGACGGTGCCCACGCCCGCGAGGCTGAAGACCCGATCGACCGCGAGGCGGAAGCCCTGCCCCGCCACCACGCGCGGCGGCAGCGCCCGCGCCTGGGCGAGCAGGTGATCGCGAAGCTCGCGCACGCCCTCGCCCGTCGGCGCGGCGACCTCGAAGACCGGCGCGCCGTCGAGTGGCGTGCCCGCGACCAGCGCGCGGATGTCTTCATGACGACGCGCGCGCGTGGCGGCATCGGCGCGATCGCACTTGGTCAGCGCCACCGTGCCGCGCGCGATGCCCAGCAGGGACAGCAGCGCCAGATGCTCGCGCGTCTGCGGCATCACGCCGTCGTCGGCGGCGACCAGCAGCAGCGCGTGGTCGATGCCGGTCGCGCCGGACAGCATGGTGTGCACCAGCCGCTCGTGGCCAGGCACGTCCACGAAGCCGATGCGCGCGGAGGCGGCGCCCTCGCGCGGCTCCGCCTCCGCGTCGGCGGTCTGGGCCGCGTCGAGATAGGCATAGCCCAGCGCGATGCTGATGCCGCGCCGCTTCTCCTCGGGCAGGCGATCGGTGTCGACGCCGGTCAGCGCCTTCACCAGCGTCGTCTTGCCATGGTCGATGTGGCCGGCGGTTCCGACGATCACGCGAGCCTCTCCTTCAGCTGCGCGAGCTGCTCGACGAACTCGGCCTCCTCGCGCGCCTCGTCGAGGCAGCGCAGGTCCATCCAGAGTTCATCGGCCTGCACGCGCGCGATGACCGGCAGCGGCAGCGCGCGCAGCGCCGTCATCAGCTCGTCCAGCGCCCGCCCGATGCCGCGCTTGCCGGGCAGACGCGGCGTCAGCACCAGCCCCGCCGACGGCAGCGTCTCCACCGGCAGCGAGCCCGACCCGATCTGCCCGCGCATCGCGCTCACGCGCACCGCGAAACGCGGCGCGACGGCGTCCTCGACGCGCGCCAGCAGCCGCTCGGCCTGCGCCTCGATCTGGTCGACCGGCCGCGTCAACAGCCGCAGCGTCGGCAGGTCCCGCGTCAGCCGGTCGGGCTGCAGGTACAGGCGCAGCGTCGCTTCCAGCGCCGCCAGCGGCAGCTTGGACAGCCGCAGCGCGCGCTTCATCGGGAACTTGCGGATGCGCTGCACCAGGTCCTTGCGGCCGACGATCAAGCCGGCCTGCGGCCCGCCCAGCAGCTTGTCGCCGCTGAAGGTCACGACATCGCAGCCATCGGCCAGCATCGCCTGCGGCAGCGGCTCGGCCGGCAGCCCCCATTGCGCGAGGTCCACCAGCGAGCCGCTGCCCAGGTCCGTCATCAGCGGCACGCCGGCGGCCTTGGCGATCGGCGCCAGCTCAGCCTCGCTCACCGCCGAGGTGAACCCCTGGATCGCGTAGTTGCTGGTGTGGACCTTCAGCAGCAGCGCGGTGTCGGGACCGATCGCGGACTGGTAGTCGCGCGCATGGGTGCGGTTGGTGGTGCCGACCTCGACCAGCCGCGCGCCGGCCGCCGCCATCACGTCGGGCATGCGGAAGGCGCCGCCGATCTCGACCAGCTCGCCGCGCGACACGATCGCCTCCTTGCCGCCGGCCAGCGCGGCGATGCCCAGCAGCACCGCGGCGGCGTTGTTGTTGACCACCGTCGCGGCCTCGGCGCCGGTGATCTCGCGCAGCAGGTCCTCGACCAGGCTGTCGCGATCGCCGCGCTCGCCGCGCGCGAGGTCGAACTCCAGGTTGTTGGGCGAGGCCATGCAGGCCAGCACATGCTTGAGCGCCTCATCGGCCAGCAGCGCGCGGCCGAGGTTGGTGTGCAGCACCGTGCCGGTCAGGTTGATCACGCGGCGCATGCGCGGCGCCAGGCGCTCGGCGCATCGCCGATCGAGCTCGGCCGGCAGGCGCTGCAGCTCCCACGCGGCGAGCGAGCCGTCCAGGGCGCGCTGACGCCATTCCTCGAGCAGCCGGCGCGCCTGCGCCGCGACGAAGGCATGGCCGTGACGCGCCATCAGGTGCGTGACCGCCGCGTCGCGCAGCAGCCGGTCGACGGAGGGCAGATCCTTGGGGGCGGCGGGAGCCGGTGGAGGGACCGGGGAGCCTGCCGTCGGACCATGAACCATGGATGCCTCGGGCTTCATGCTCAGCGTCCTCCGGGATCGGGCGGGGACGCGGCGGCGGCGGCGCCGGGCGGGCCGCTGTCGCGCGCGGCCTCGGGCTCGCCGAGGATCAGCAACGGATTGAAGCCCTGCCGCACCAGGCCCAGTTCGCCGACCAGCAGATCCAGCGTCAGCGTGGCGAGGTCGTCGGCCAGCGGCTCGACCTGCAGGTCCTTCTCCATGTGGACCTGCTTGAGGTAGTGGCCGCAGCTCTCGCAGCATTCGGCCGCGACCGCTTCGGCCTTCTTCCCGTCGGCGTCGACCAGGTTCTGGAAGCTGATGCCCTTGGTGCCCTGGCAGTGCGTGCACTTGATGCGCACGTAATGCCATTGCGCGCCGCACAGCGAGCAGGCGAGGAAGCGCTGCCCGGACTGCTCCGCCGCGATGCGCGTGATCGAGGCCACCGGCCGCGAGCCGCAGCACGGACACACCGTCGGGTCGTCGATCATGCCGAAGGGCGGCACGTTCTCGCCCTGGTCGCTGCGGTCGTAGCGCTGCTGCAGCTGCGTCACCAGCCGCGTCCAGTGGACCTGCAGCGCGGCGGCGATCAGCGGCGCCGCCGCCGGATCGAGGCCCGGCGCCCCGCCGGCCAGCAAGGCGCCAGCCTGCTGCTCGAGCCAGGCATCGTCCGCGCCGCCGAGCTGCGCCACCAGCGCCCGCGCCGGCTCCGGGATCGCGGCCCGGCCGATCGTGCCCAGCAGCGCGCGCAGCTCCTCGCGCCAGACCGCCTCGCGCGGATGGCGCAGCGCGTCGACCGGCGGCAGCCCGCCCACCATCGCGCTGGCGACCGCGGTCTCGTCGGGCAGTTTCAGCGCGCGCGGCTGTTTCAGCAGCTCATGCTGGGCCTGCGCCAGTTCGGCGGCGAACAGCAGGTAGTCCCGCATCGCATGGCCGCCGGCGAGCTGCCGCAGCCGCAGCGCCCGCTCGGCGAAGAGGCCGGGCTCGGGCAGCCGCACCGGCGCGGCGCGCGCGCCGGCATTGACCGCGATCTCCTCCGGGCTCATCACCCGGACCGGATGGACGGCGGGATCGGCGCCGCCCTGGGTGACGCCGGGGCTGGTGCTGGTGCTGGTGCCGGTGCTGGAAAAGCTCGACGTCATGCGCGGGGACGCTCCTTCACTTCCTTGTGCCACAGCGGGTGATGGTGCGCGGCCCAGGTGTCGGTCACCGTACCACGGGTCATCGCCCGGAACGAGCCCTTGACCCAGATCGCGGCGTAGACATGGATGATGATCGTCAGGATCAGGATCGCCGCCGCCGCCGCGTGCAACAGGACCGCGACACGCCGCATCAGGATGTTCCCGTCGGGGAACCAGGCGTGCCAGAACATGAAGCCGGTCACCAGCAGGATCAGCAGCGACACGATCATGATCCAGAACACGATCTTCTGGCCGGCGTTGTACTTGTGCGCCGGCTGCGTGCCCTCCTTGTGGCCGCCGAAGATCATGTCGCCGCTCTGGCGCATCCATTGCCGGTCGGCATCGGTCCAGAGGTTGTCCCGCCACATCTGCGCCGCCAGGAAGGCGAACGCGACCACCATGCCCAGCCCCATGTAGGGGTGCAGGACGCGCGCCCACGGCCCGCCGCCGAACAGGTGGCTCAGGAAGAACAGGCTCGGGTGGAAGAAGGCCAGGCCCGAGAGCCCGGCGCACAGGAACAGCAGCACGACGAGCCAGTGGTTGAGCCGCTGGCCGTCGCGATAGCGTTGCAGCAACATGTCGATCTCCCGGTGGATCAGAGACCGCCGCCGGCGGGCGGCACGGACGCGTCGCGCGGCGGCTCGCCGTGCTTCGCGCGCTCGTAGGCCAGTTCCTCGTCGGGGTCCGGCTCGTCATGCGCGGTCTTCTGCGGCCCGACCTTCATGTAATGGAAGAAGCCCGCGACCGCCGCGCCGATCATGGCCGCCACCGCCAGCGGCTTGGCCGCCCCCTTCCACAGCGCGACCAGCGGACTGATATGCGGATCCTTGGGCAGGCCGTGATAGAGCTCGGGCTGGTCGGCGTGCTGCAGCACGTACATCACGTGCGTGCCGCCCACGCCCTGCGGGTCGTAGACGCCGGCGTTCTGGAAGCCGCGCTCCTTCAGGTCGACGATGCGCTCGGCGGCGAATTCATGCATGTCCTCCTTCGAGCCGAAACGGATCGCGCCGGTCGGACAGGCCTTCACGCAGGCCGGCTCCAGCCCCACGCCGACGCGGTCCGAGCACAGGCTGCACTTGTAGGCCTTGTGGTCGGCCTTGCTGATGCGCGGCACGTCGAACGGGCAGCCCGTCACGCAGTTGCCGCAGCCGATGCAGTGCTCGGAGATGAAGTCGACGATGCCGTTCTGGTACTTCACGATCGCGCCCGGCGCCGGACAGCTCTTGAGGCAGCCCGGATCGTCGCAATGCATGCAGCCGTCCTTGCGGATCAGCCATTCGAGCTTGTTCTCGACGACCTCCACCTCGGAGAAGCGCATCACCGTCCACGACTGCGGCGTCAGGTCGCGCGGGTTGTCGTAGGTGCCGTGGGTCTCGCCGACCTCGTCACGCAGGTCGTTCCACTGCATGCAGGCGACCTGGCAGGCCTTGCAGCCGATGCACGAGGACACATCGATCAGCTTGGCCACCTCCTCCACGTGCCGGCGCGCGTCCGGACTGGGCAGCGTGGTGGCGGAGCGCTTGGCGATGTCGAGGGATTGCAATGAAGACATGGCAGCTCCTCAAGCCTTCTCGATGTTGACGGTGAAGCTCTTGAACTCCGGCGTCTGGGTGTTCGCGTCGCCCACGAAGGGGGTCAGCGTGTTCACCAGGAAGCCGGGCTTGGCCACGCCGACGAAGCCCCAGTGGTTGGGCAGGCCCACCGTGTGGACCCGCTTGCCGCCGACATCCAGCGACGCCACCCGCTTGGTCACCACCGCCACGGCCTTGATGTAGCCGCGGTTGGAACTGACCTTCACCTGATCGCCATTGGCGATGCCCTTCTCCTTCGCGAGTTCCTCGCCGATCTCCACGAACTGCTGCGGCTGGATCACGGCGCTGGTGCGCACGTTCTTGGTCCAGTAATGGAAGTGCTCGGTGAGCCGGTAGCTCGTCGCCACGTAGGGGAACTTGTCCGGCTTGCCGAACTGCTCCCGGTCGCCCTTGAAGACCCGGCCGGCGGGGTTGTTCATCGCCTTGGGGTTGTCCGGGTGCATCGGATTGACCGTCAGCGGCGACTCGAAGGGCTCGTAATGCTCCGGCAGCGGACCATCCACCATGCCGCTGGGCGCGAACAGCCGCGCCACGCCCTCGGCGGTCATGATGAAGGGCCGCACCGCGTCCTCGTCGTTGGGATTGGCGTCCGGACGGATGTCCGGCACGTCCGAGCCGCCCCACTTGTCGGTGAAGCTCACCAGCCGCCGCTTCGGATTCCACGGCTTGCCGGTCGGATCGCAGGAGGCCGCGTTGTAGAGCACGCGCCGGTTGGCCGGCCAGGCCCAGGCCCAGTTCAGCGTCTGGCCGATGCCCCACGGATCGCTGTTGTCGCGCCGCGCCATCTGGTTGCCGGCCTGCGTCCAGGCGCCGGCGTAGATCCAGCAGCCGCTGGCGGTGCTGCCGTCATCGCGCAGCAGGCCGAAGCCCGAGAGCTGCTCGCCCGCCTTGGCCAGGACCTTCGTCGCATCCTTGGGATCGGTGACGTCGGCCAGCGCCTTGCCGTTGTATTCCATCGCCAGCTCCTCGGCCGAGGGGCTGCTGGGAATCTTGTACGGCCAGGTCAGGTTGAGGATGGGATCCGGGAAGGCGCCGCCGTCCTTCTGGTACGCGGCGCGCAGGCGCAGGAAGATCTCCGCGATGATCTCGGCGTCGCCCTTGGCTTCGCCCGGGGGCTCGGCGCCCTTCCAGTGCCACTGCAGCCAGCGGCCCGAGTTGGTCAGCGAGCCGTCCTCCTCCGCGAAGCAGGTGCTCGGGAAGCGGAACACCACCGTCTGGATGTCCTCGCTCTTCACGTCGTTGTGCTCGCCATGGTTCTTCCAGAACTCGGCGGTCTCGGTGTTGAGCGGGTCGATGATCGCGAGGAACTTCAGCTTCGAGAGGCTCTCGACCACCTTCTTCTTGTTGGGGAAACTGCCCACCGGGTTGAAGCCCTGGCAGATGTAGCCGTTGACCTTGCCCTGATGCATCAGCTCGAAGGCCTGCAGCACGTCGTAGCCCTTGTCCCACTTGGGCAGGTAGTGGAAGGCCCAGTCGTTCTCCTTGGTCGCGGCCTTGCCCCACCACGACTTCTGCTGGCTGACGAAGAACTTCGGATAGTTCTGCCAGAAGCTCATCTGGTTGGGCCGCAGCGGCTTGAGCGCCTTGGTCTTGTAATAGGTCTCGAGATCCTGCTCCGAGTCCTTGGGCAGCGTCATGTAGCCGGTCAGCGAGGTCGACAGCAGCCCCAGGTCGGTCAGGCCCTGGATGTTGCTGTGGCCGCGCAGCGCGTTCATGCCGCCGCCCGGCAGCCCGATGTTGCCCAGCAGCAGCTGCATCAGCGCGCCGGTGCGGATGATCTGCGAGCCCTGGCTGTGCTGCGTCCACCCCAGCGCGTACATCACCGTCATCACCTTGCCGGGGACCGAGGTCGCGGCGATCTGCTTGCAGATCTCCAGGAACCTGTCCTTGGGCGTGCCGCAGATCTCGCTGACCTTCTCCGGCGTGTAGCGCGCGTAGTGCTGCTTCATGACGTTGAGCACGCAGCGCGGATGCGCCATCGTCATGTCGACCTTGGCGAAGCCCTTCTCATCCATCTCGTAGGCCCACGACGCGTTGTTGTACGCGCGCTTGGCCTCGTCATAGCCGGAGAAGAGCCCATCCTCGAACTTGTAGCCCTCATTGATGAGGAAGGGCGCGTTCGTGTAATGGCGGACGTATTCCTTCTGGATCTTGTCGTTGCTCAGCAGGTAGTTGATGACCCCGCCCAGGAAGGCGATGTCGGAACCCGCGCGGATCGGCGCGTAGTAATCGCTCATCGCCGCCGACCGCGTGAAGCGCGGATCGACCACGATCAGCCGGGCCTTGTTGTGATGCTTGGCCTCGATCACCCACTTGAAACCGCAGGGATGCGCCTCGGCGGCATTGCCGCCCATGATCAGCACCAGATCGGCGTTCTTGATGTCCACCCAGTGGTTGGTCATCGCACCGCGGCCGAACGTCGGGGCCAGACTGGCCACCGTCGGTCCGTGTCAAACGCGGGCCTGGTTGTCGAACGCCAGCATCCCCGTCGAACGCATCGCCTTGTGGGTGATGTAGCCCGACTCGTTCGAGGACGCGGAAGCGCAGATCATGCCGGTCGAGAGCCAACGGTTCACGGTCTTGCCGTCCCCGTTGGTCGCGATGAAATTGGCATCGCGATCCGCCTTCAGCAACTTGACGAAACGATCCATCGCCTCGTCCCAGCTGACACGCTTCCACTCCTTGGCACCCGCCTCCCGGATCTCCGGATACTTCAACCGGTTGGGGCTGTGCACGAAATCCAGCAGGCCCGCCCCCTTGGGACACAAGGTGCCGCGATTCACCGGATGATCCGGGTCGCCCTCGATATGAATGATGTCGGCGGTGACGTTCTTCGCCTTGTCCCCCAGCGAATACATGATGATCCCGCAGCCCACCGAACAGTAGGGACAGGTGTTGCGGGTCTCCGTCGCCCGGGCCAGCTTGAACTGCCGCGTCTCAGCCAACGCCGCAGTGGGAGAGAACCCCAGCGCGACAAGGCTCGAGCCCATCACGGCCGCCCCGCTCACCCGGAAGAAATGCCTCCGGTTCATGTCCATCTTGTGCCTCCTGGGTTCGGCACCACCGCCGACCTGGGTGAAACGCACGACCGTCACGCGGCCCGTCTCGGCATTTCGGCACAAAGGCAGCGCTTTGTCCAATAAGGAGTCACCCTCTGATGGAGGGCGGGAACGTGGGGCGCACAACCCCCTTCGGGCAGAGAACTGCGCGCACCGCCCCGCGAGCGGGTGCCCCTCTCCGCTCACAATCTTCCCTTCGGTCCAGGGTTCGCTCCGAGGGGCACCCGCTCGCGGGGCTCTCGTTGCACCGCAGCACGCCCCCGCGCACGCGGGTCTCGCTCGTCAGGGGGTCACGTGTTCTTCGAGACGGTGATCGTCGGGAACTTCGACGAGTAGTCCTTGGCCTGGCCAGCAAGCTTCACGGCAATCTTGCGAGCGATCTGCTTGTAGGCCTGCGCGTACGGACCGTCCGGCTCGGCCACCACCGTGGGCTTGCCGCTGTCAGCCTGCTCGCGGATCGACAGCGCCAGCGGGAGCGAGCCCAGCAACTCCTGTCCGTACTGGTCCGCCATGCGTTGGCCACCACCACTGCCGAAGATGTGCTCGGCATGGCCGCAGTTGCTGCAGATGTGGATGGCCATGTTCTCGACGATGCCCAAGATCGGCACGCCGACCTTCTCGAACATCTTCAGCCCCTTCTTCGCATCGATCAGCGCGATGTCCTGCGGCGTCGTCACGATCACCGACCCACTCACCGGCACGCGCTGCGATAGCGTCAGCTGGATGTCGCCCGTGCCCGGCGGCATGTCGATGACCAGGTAGTCCAGGTCGCGCCAGCGCGTCTGGCGCAGCAACTGCTCCAGCGCCTGCGTCGCCATCGGGCCGCGCCACACCATGGCCTGGTCGTCCTCGACCAGGAAGCCGATCGACATCAGCTGCAGGCCGTGCGACTCCAGCGGCTCCATCGTCTGGCCGTCGGTGCTTTCCGGCCGGCCGTGAATGCCCAGCATGAGCGGCAGGCTCGGGCCGTAGATGTCGGCATCGAGGAGACCGACCTTGGCGCCCTCGGCCGACAACGCCAGCGCCAGGTTGGCCGCCGTCGTGCTCTTGCCGACCCCGCCCTTGCCGGAGGCGACCGCGATGATGTTCTTCACGCCAGGCAGCAATTGGACGCCGCGTTGCACCGCATGGGCGACGATCTTCGAGCCGATGCCCACGCTGACGTTGCCCACGCCCGGCACCGTCCGCGCCGCCGCGACCAGCGCCGCCCGCAGCGCATCGACCTGGCTCGCGGCCGGATAGCCCAGCTCGACATCGAAGCTGACCGCATCGCCGTCCAGCTTCAGATTGCGCAATTGCTTCGTCGAGACGAAGTCGCGCCCCGTGTTGGGATCGACGACCTGTTGCAGGGCCTGGAGCAGCTGGACTTCTGGAATCTGGGACATGTGGAAAGGCGGCGAAGCGGGCCGAACGGCCCGGGAGTCGGAAGAAGGATGGCAGCGGCGGGATCACCGTGCAGCAGCGTCGCGCACGGGAGGCGGACGTTTCGCCGGGCAGTCTAGCCCAGCCAGAAAAACCGCCTGCCGGCGGGTCCAACGTCCACACCGCACGCCACCAACCGAAGCAAGGGAGAGCCGCCATCTAGAACGAGTCAGTGGCGAGCGCAGGTCCACCAATGAAGGCCATGGCTTGGCACCCGAGGGCGCGCCGAGCATCCAGCCCATGAAACTCAAGATCTGCGCGGCCCTCTTGCGGTTGATGCGCCCCGTCGCCAACCTCCTTCATCGCCTTTGGGCCCGGCCTTCTCCCCGCAGGGCCTGGGTCAGCCAGGCGGTCATCGCGCCACCCAGGCGGCCGGTCCCGCGCATCGTCTGGAGTTACTGGCACTGCAAGGATCTACCGCCCGTCGTCGCGGCCTGCGTTGCCAACTGGCGGCGCCACGCCCCGGGCTACACCGTTCGCATGCTGCATCGCGACACGGCGCTGGCGGAGCTCGGCGGTCAACCGCTGGCGCAGGCTTTCGATACGTGGCCGGCTTATCGGCAGGCAGACTGGCTGCGGGTGGCGCTGGTGGGCCGATACGGCGGCCTGTGGCTGGACGCCAGCCTGTTCCTGACGCGCTCGCCGGAGTGGCTGCTGGCGCTGGCCACCCGCAAACGGGGATTCGCAGGCTTCCATCTGCGCGGCGGGGATCCGTTGGCGGATGGACCAGGCGCCTGGCCCTACCTGGAGAACTGGTGCTTCGCCGCCCCGCCACACGACCGGTTCGTGCTCGCCTGGGAGGCGGAACTGCGCTGGGCCATGTCGCTCGGCGAAGCAACGTATCTCGCTCGACTGGGCAACGCGCGGGATGAACTGCTGGCAGGCATCGACGGGCCGCACTACCTCGTGATGCACGTGGCGGCGCGCGTCGTGCTGCGACGCGACGGTCCGTTCAATCTCCATCTGCTGCCGGCGGAGGATTCAGCCTACTTCTACCAGTCCCGCACCGGTTGGCGCCGTTGGCGCTTGATGCTCGCCCTGCTGGGATGGGGACGCCGCACGGACACGCCGCTGGTGAAGCTCCGCGGCGCGGAGCGCAAGCGGCTCGACATGCAGTGCGCGCATGAACCTCCGCTCCCGCAGAGCCTTGTGGCGACCGAGTTGCCAGAACTCATGGCGCGACCGCGGACTTGAATCCCTGTCCGGCGCGAGATTCACATCACGCCAGAATGAAAAAAGGCCGCAGCGTCTGCTGCAGCCTTTTCGGTCGCGTCCTGATTCGATTCACTGTCGTGCTCGATATCGGCGCGTATTTGGTGGGCCCTGAAGGATTCGAACCTTCGACCAACGGATTAAGAGTCCGCTGCTCTACCAACTGAGCTAAGAGCCCGAAATTCGTTTCGTTCCGCGTCACCAACGGTGAATCTCGCGAAGCCGAGATTATGTCAGATATTCAGTCCTCTCGGAACCGAATCCCCTCTGACATCGTTCCGTCATCCGTGAATCGCACGCCCGTGGCGAGAGTTTCACTGTGACGATCCGACAAGGATCGGTTGGTGGGCCCTGTAGGATTCGAACCTACGACCAACGGATTAAGAGTCCGCTGCTCTACCAACTGAGCTAAGAGCCCCCGAGAAATACCATCTGAAGCAAATGGTGGGTCGTGCAGGATTCGAACCTGCGACCAACGGATTAAAAGTCCGCTGCTCTACCGACTGAGCTAACGACCCGAAGCCGTGCTTCAAGCAGTGAAGGCCGGGCTACCCCGACCTCCCCTACTGCGCTTTGAGGTTGTTGCCCCTCAGCAGAGCCACAGATTATAGGACGGTTTTTTGCGCTCGTGCAAGTGCCTTCAAATATCGCTTCACGAGTTCCGCCGCCGCGACCATGCCGAAGCCGGCAGTGACCGCCACGCTTGAGCCATAGCCATGGCAATTGAGGTTGGCATCGAGGTCACAGGCCTGGACGCCCTCGGGCCGCGTCACCGGCTCGCGCGAGAAGACGCAGGTCACGTCCATGTCGCCCTGCCGCGGCGCCGCATGGAACTTGCGCAGCCGCTGGCGCAGATTGGCGAGCAGCGGATCATGCGTGGTCGCGGAGAGATCCAGGATTTCGACGTCCTGCGGCCGATGCTTGCCGCCCGCGGCGCCAATGCAGATCTGCGGCAGCTTGAGCGCCCTCGCCCAGGCCGCGATCTGCGCCTTGGCCCGCACCTGGTCGCAGGCGTCGACGATGCCGTCCACCTGCACGTCGCCCAGCAGCGCCGGCCAGTTGGTGTCGTCGACGAAGTCCTCGATGGTGAGGACCTCGCAGCCGGGATGGATGTCGGCGATGCGCCGCTTCAGCGCCTCCGCCTTGGCCATGCCCAGCGTGCTGCCGAGCGCCTGCACCTGGCGGTTGATGTTGGATTCGGCGACGTGATCGAGATCGATCAGCACCAGCCGCGCCACGCCCATGCGCGCCAGCGCTTCCACCACCCAGGAGCCCACGCCGCCGAGTCCGACGACGCAGAAGCGCGCCGCGCGCAGCCGCGCGTAGTCGCGCTCGCCATGCAGACGGCGCAGGCCGCCGAAACGGCGCTCCGCGTCCGCTTCGAGATCAAGGGGGCCGTGCCCGGTGTCCTGGGTCAAGATGGTCGCGCGCCTCTGGGCGCGCCTCGGGAGAACGGGGAAGAACGGGAACCCGCCGGGCCGCGCTCAGCGCAGGCCCGCCTGGCGTTCCTTGGCGGCCTTCGCGGCCTCGGTGCCGGGATAGGCCTTCTGCAGGTCATCCAGGGTCTTGCGCGCGCTCTTCGTGTCCTTGAGCTCGATCTGGCAGTTCGCGATCGCCAGCAGGCTCTCGGCCGCGCGCGGGTGCTCCGGATTCGCGGCGACGAAGGACTTGAAGGTCGCGATCGCGCCTTTGTAGTCGCGCTTGCCGTACTGCGCATTGCCCAGCCAGAAGCGCACCGAGTCGGAATAGCCGCTCGCCGGGAAGCGCGTCAGGAAAGTCGAGAAGGCGGACACCGCCTCGTTGAAGTCACCGCGGCGGATCAGGCCCATGGCCGCGTCGAACTGGCGTTTCTCTTCCGGATCGGCCTGGAATTCCTTGCCGTCCAGCGACACCTTCTGCGGCTCCAGCGGGCGCAGCCGGTTGTCGAGGGTGGCCGACTGGTCGGTCACCTTGCGCTGGGTGTCGGACAGATCGCGCGCCAGCTGCTCGTTCTGGCCGCGCAGCTTGGCCAGCTCGGCCTTCAGGCCGTCGATCTGTCCGGACAGGTCCAGCAGACCGCGCCGGGCGGTCTCGAGCTGGGCCTGCAGGTCCGCGGCACGGGCACGCTGCGCCTCCTCGTTCTGAGCCATCTTGGCGCGCAGGTCGAGGATCGCCTTGCGGGCCTCGTCGTCGTCGAACAGCGCCGCCCGGGCGGGACCGGCGGCGCTCAGCGCCAGCAGCACGCCAACCAGCGCGGCCTTGACCACGGCGCCCGGCGCGAAGGGGATGGAACGGGAGAGTCGCAGCATGCTCATGTCACCGGATTACTTGTCGCGCAGTTCGACGCGACGGTTCTTGGCCCAGGCTTCCTCGTTGTGGCCCGTGTCGGCCGGACGCTCCTTGCCGAAGCTCACCGGCTCGACCTGGTTCGAGGACACACCCAGCAGCGTCAGCGACTTGGCGACGGCTTCCGCGCGCTTCTGGCCCAGGGCCAGGTTGTATTCGCGGCCGCCGCGCTCGTCGGCGTGGCCTTCCAGGCTCAACTGCAGCGTCTTCTTGTTGTTCAGACGCTTGGCGTGGTTCTCGATCAGGCTGCGGTACTCGTCCTTGACGACGAAGCTGTCGAAGTCGAAGTACACGATGCGCTGGTTGGACACGGCGGCGTCCAGTTGCGCGCCCAGGTCGACGGTCTCGACCTTGCGCTGCGCGTTGGCGTTCGGGTCGACCTGCGGCGCCTGTTCGGTCTTGACCGGTTCCTTGGTCTCGACCTGCGCGGGCTCGTCAAGCTTGGTGGAGCTGCAGGCGGACAGGGCGGCCGCGGCCACCAGGCCAAGCATCAGTTTTTCGAATTTCATGGACATTCGCTCCTATGGGTCAAAGCGTGCGGGGGAGTACGGGCAGGACGTCGCGGCCAGACAGCGCCGCTGGTGAAGCCGCGGGAAACAGCGATTGTGAAGCATCGGCTAACACATTCGCGGGGCCAGCCGCCACCCGCGAATGAGCGCTCGACGCGTCACGCTCACGCCTCGCACAGGACGGGCGAAGCGCGACGCCAACGTAGGCAAACCGTGTGCCCGGCGTTGCGAAAGGCGGGAGTGACTCGAACCGGTGCACGCGGCGTCAGTTGCCGAACGGGCCCCAGGCGGGCTCGCGGATGTCGGACACGCCCGGCGTGGCGAGCTTGGCCTTGACCTTGCCGTCCAGCGTCGTCGTCATCAGCACGTCCCGGCCGCCGGAGCGGGTCGCGTAGACGATCAGCTTGCCGTTGGGCGCGAAGCTGGGGCGCTCGTCGTCGCTGGTGTCGGTGATCTGCTGGACCTGCCCGCTGCCCAGGTCCATCACGCACAGCTTGAAGGTGCCGCCGCCGATGCGCGTCACGTAGGCCATCGTGCGGCCGTCCGGGCTGATGGACGGGCTGATGTTGTAGTTGCCGCTGAAGGTCACGCGCTCCGCGTTGCCGCCCGAGGCCGGCATGCGATAGATCTGCGGCGCGCCGCCGCGGTCGCTGACGAAGTAGATCTGTGCCCCGTCGGGCGAGAAGCGCGCCTCGGTGTCGATCGCCGAGCTCTGCGTCAGGCGTTTGGCGCCCGAGCCGTCGCGGTTGATCAGGTAGAGCTGCGAGCCGCCCTCGCGCGACAGCGTGACCACCAGCTGCTGGCCGTTCGGCGAGAACGACGGCGCGCTGTTGGTGCCGCGGAAGTCCGCGACCTTGCGCCGCCTGCCGCTGCGCAGGTCCTGGATCCAGATGACCGCCTTGCGGGTCTCGAAGCTGACGTAGGCGACCTCGTTGCCATCCGGCGACCAGGCCGGCGAGATGATCGCCTCCGGGCTGTTGAGCACGGTCTGCTC
The DNA here is from genome assembly GCF_059491535.1 of Roseateles sp. Mitsp63. NCBI lineage: Bacteria > Pseudomonadati > Pseudomonadota > Betaproteobacteria > Burkholderiales > Sphaerotilaceae > Roseateles > Roseateles sp. Mitsp63. Next base: position 4,957,803 of record NZ_CP168509.1, read on the forward strand.
GCCCTCGCCGTCCGCGTCGGCGACACGCAGCGAATAGCGCGGGCCGGCCTTGTTCACGTAGACCAGCCGGGTGGCGAAGACGCCACGCTCGCCGGTCAGCTTCTGGTAGATCGTGTCGGCGATCTTGTGCGCCGCCAGGCGCAGGTCCGCCGGGACCACCGGCACGCTCTCGCTGCCCAGGTCGGTCCCCTTGACGACGTCCCAGAGCCGGTAGCGCACGTCGAAGCGGCCGTCCGCGAGCCGGGCCGCCGAGCCGGCCGTCAGCGCGTCGGCGGCGCGGGCGCGCCAGTCGACGAATTGCGGCTGCGAGGTTTCGGACATGCCGGCCTGGCCGGGCACGATGCTGAACTGGCCGCTGCGCTCCAGGTCGGCGCGGATGATGGCCGCGAGCGGCTGTCCGGTGGCCGATTCATTGGCGAAATCGCTGATCGCGATCGGCACGCGCGTCGCGCCGACACCGGCGATCTCGACGCGGAACTGCGCGAAGGACGGCAGCGTCAACCCGGCTGCCAGACCACCGAGCAGTCCGCGGCGCGTCAGCGCGCCCTGGCCTTGAGGAGGAAGAACGGAGGGGGAGGCAATCGTCTTGGTGCTCATCGGCTTGCGGAACGAATGGAGGCCTGATTGTGCCCGAGGCCCGTGAGGATGTTACGAATCGGCGAGGTTACAAAGGGCAAGGCGGCTGGCAAACGGCGCGCCACCCCGATGCAAGTCGGCGCCCCACTCGAATCAGTCAACGCAGCCGGCAGCCTCGACGAGTTCAGGCCATGGCCGCGGCGACGCCGGATTCCCAGAATGCGGGCTTCGCCCACGAAGGGTTCGGGGGCTCGAGGGACACCGATGGCTGACTCCAAATCCCGGCTGCGCGACCAGCTCCGGCCCTGGTTGATCGCGATCCTGTGGCTGCTCTTCGCGGCGTTGTTCAGGGCAGCGCTGGCAGCCGTCCCCCGGGGGGCGGCATGAGCGGCGTCGCCTTCAAGCATCTGGTCGCGGCGTCGGCGCATTTCCACCGGCTGGCCCGCGCCCACCTGGTGACCGACGACGGACTGGCCCACGCGCAGACCCAGATCCTGGGCGCGGCGTGGCTGGCGGGGCTGCTGATGTTCCGGAGCTTCCGTGTCGACACGGGCTCGCTGTCGCCGGGCATGCGCGTCGCGTCCTCGGAGGCGCTCGTCCACGGCCGCCGGCTGCGCGAGGTCCTGCTGGCCACGCTGCATCAACTCGGTCATCGGATCGCGATGGAGGATCTCGACGAGCGCAGCCGCGCGACGGGACTCTCCCGGCTCTCCTTCGTCGAGGTGCATGAGCGGCTGACGCCCCGCGCGCTGTCCTATCTGGAGCTGTCGCCGATGGGCGTGCGGGATGCGGCGATCGCGGCCGCCACCGCGGCCGCCGGCCTGATCCATGACCATGCGCCGGCGGTGTGCGTGCGCCAGGCCGCGGCGCTGGCATGCCGCGGCTTCGAGGAAGGCGTGACGACGGTGCCGTGGCCCTTCGCGCCCGATCTGGACGCGGCGCGCGCGCTGCTCGCCAGCCTGCGCCTGGGCAGCGCCTGAGCGCGTCCGGCGCCTCCGCCGCTCGCCGCGCCCGGCCGGCGCGGCGGCTCCTCACATCAGCACGATGTCGTAATGCTCGGTCTGGTTGGTGGGTTCGGCGGTCAGCGAGATCGGCTTGCCAATGAAGTCCGACAGGCCCGCGAGATGCTGGCTCTCCTCGTCGAGCAGCATTTCCACGACATTGGCCGCGGCCACGACGCGGAACTCCTTGGGATTGAACTGCCGGGACTCACGCAGGATCTCCCGCATGATCTCGTAGCAGATGCTCCGCGCGGTCTTGACCTGGCCGCGCGCTTCGCAGGTCGGGCACGGCTCGCACAGCATGCGGGCCAGCGACTCGCGCGTGCGCTTGCGCGTCAGCTCGACCAGCCCCAATTGCGTGAAGCCGCCAATCGTCACCTTCGTGCGGTCGCGGTTCAACTGCTTGCGGAACTCCTGCAGCACCGAGGTCTTGTGCTCCTCGCGCGTCATGTCGATGAAGTCGACGATGATGATCCCGCCCAGGTTGCGCAGCCGCAGCTGGCGCGCGATCGCGCCGGCCGCCTCGAGGTTGGTCTTGAAGATCGTGTCGTCGAAGTTGCGCGCGCCGACGAAGCCGCCGGTGTTGACGTCGATCGTCGTCATCGCCTCGGTCTGGTCGATGATCAGGTAGCCGCCGGACTTCAGGTCCACGCGCCGCGCCAGGGCGCGGGCGATCTCGGCATCGATGTTGTGCAGATCGAAGATCGGACGCTCGCCGCGGTACAGCTCCAGCTTGGCGGTCGCCGCCGGCATGTAGGTCTCGCCGAACCGGCGCAGCACGTCGTGCTGCAGCGTCGAGTCGATCCGGATCGAGTTGGTCCGCTCGCTGGCCAGGTCGCGCAGCACGCGCTCGACCAGGCTGAGGTCCTGGAACAGCAGGCTGCCGGGCGGCAGTTTCAACGACTTGTCGCGGATCGAGGCCCAGGTCTTGCGCAGGTAGGCGATGTCCGCGCCCAGCTCGTCGTCGCTCGCCTCTTCCGCGTTGGTCCGCAGGATGAAGCCGCCGGTATTGCCGTCCTGCACGCCGGCCGACACCAGGGTCTGCATGCGCCCGCGCAGCGCGTCGCGCGCCTCCGGCGAGCCGATCTTCTGCGAGATCCCGATGTGGTTGTCCTGCGGCAGGTGCACCAGCAGCCGCCCCGCGATCGAGATCTGCGTCGACAGCCGCGCGCCCTTGGTCCCGATCGGGTCCTTGATGACCTGCACGGTCAAGGCCTGACCCTCGTAGACGAGCCGCTCGATCGGCACCGCCTGGCCGCTCTCGCCATGCGGCCCGTGATGGCCGCGCGGATTCACGCCATTGAGGTGCAGGTCGGCGACGTGCAGGAAGGCCGCGCGCTCCAGGCCGATGTCGATGAAGGCGGACTGCATGCCAGGCAGCACGCGCGCCACCTTGCCGAGATAGACGTTGCCGACGAGGCCGCGTTCCAGCGTGCGCTCGATGTGCAGTTCCTGCACGGCTCCGTTCTCGACCACGGCCACGCGCGTCTCCTGCGGCGACCAATTGATCAGGATATCTTCCATGTTCTTGTGCTCCAGCGCTCTCGTCAGCCTCGGGGCTGGCGGCAACGCTCGAGTCGCCTTCGGGATCGCCCTGTGTTCGTGTCCGTCCGTGTCCGTCCGCCCGTGCCCGGCCTCAGACCACGAAGCCGGCCTCCCGCAGCAACTGCGCCGTTTCGAACAACGGCAGGCCCATGATGCCCGAATAACTGCCGGCGATGTGCTCGATCCAGGCGGCGGCCTGACTTTGTATTGCATAGGCGCCGGCCTTGCCCATCGGCTCCCCGCACGCCACGTAGGCATCGAGCCGGGCCTGGCCGATCACGGCGAAGCGCACCTGCGACACGTTGACCGCGCTCAGCACGCGGCCGTCCGGCAGTCCGACGGCCACGGCGGTGAGCACCCGATGCTCGCGTCCCGACAGGCTGGCCAGCATCGCCGCCGCATGCGCGGCGTCGTCGGGCTTGCCCAGGATGCGGTCCCCCAGCGCGACCGTGGTGTCCGAGCACAGCACCGGCGCGGGGGCCAGACCCCGGCGTTCGCGCCGCTGCAGCGCGGCCTGCAACTTGGCCGCGGTCACCCGCCGCACATAGTCGTCGGGCGACTCGCCATCGATCAGCGCTTCCAGCGCCTCGGCGTCCTCATCGGGACCCGGCAGCAGCAGCTCATGGCGGATGCCGATCTGCTCGAGCAACTGACGGCGGCGCGGGCTCTGCGAGGCGAGATAGACGAAGGCGAAGGGAGCGGCGGCAGCAGCGTCGGTCATGGACGATTCACTCGCGGTGATACGGATGCCCTTCCATCACGGACCAGGCGCGGTAGAGGCCTTCGGCCAGCAGCACGCGGACGAACGCGTGCGGCAGCGTCAGGTCGGACAGACGCAGCTTCTCGTCGGCGCGCGACTTGATGCTGTCGTCCAGGCCATCCGGGCCGCCGATGAAGATCGCGACATCGCGGCCATCGCCGCGCCAGGTCTCCAGCCGCTGCGCGAGCTGCTTGCTCGTGACCCGCTCACCGCGCTCATCGAGCACGACGCGACGCGCCCCTTTCGGGCAGGCGGCATCGAGGCGCTGGGCCTCGGCCGCCATCAGTTGCTCGGTCGACTTGCCGGTGGTGCGCGGTTCCGCCTTCACCGCCTTCAGCTCCAGCCGCATCTCCGGCGGGAAGCGCTTGGCGAAATCCTCATAGGCCTCATCGGCCCACGCCGGCATCTTCTGGCCGACCGCGCACAGCACCAGACGCACGGGGTCAGGCCTTGGCCTTGGACTTCGTGCCGGTCTTCACCGTCGTCTTCTTGGCGGCCGCCGTCTTGGTGCCGGTCTTGGTGCCGGTCTTGGCGGGGGCCTTCTTCACGGCGGGTCTGGCCGTCTTGGTCGGCGCGGCCGCCTTCGGCGAGACCTTCTTCGTCGCCGGCTTCTTCGAGCCGACCTTCACCGTCTCGACCGGCGCCTTGGCGGCCGCGGTCTTGCGAGCGGTCTTGGTGGCCGCCGTCTTGGTTCCAGTCTTCGCGCCGGCGGACGTCGCGGCCGTCTTCTTCGCCGCGGGCTTGGCGGCGGACTTCGCGGCCGGCTTGGCGGTCTTCGCGGCGGCGGACTTGGTGCCAGTCGCGCGCGTCGGCGCCTTCTTGGACGCGGGGGCCACGGTCTCGCGGTCGTCCGGCTTGGCCTTGGCCTTCGCCGGCTTCTTGGCTGCGGCCTTCTTCGCCTTGGGCTGGTCGTCCTCGTCCTCGTCCATCGGCTCGGACGCCTTCACCAGCTTCGTGCCGGCATTGCCCAGCTTGAGCTTGACCGGCTTGCCGCCCCAGATCTCCTCGAGGTGGTAGTACTGGCGGATGGCCGGCTGCATCAGGTGGACCACGGCGGCGCCGCAGTCGACGATGATCCATTCGCCGTTGTCCTCGCCCTCGGTGCGCATGACCTGCATGCCGCGCTTCTTGACCGTCTCGCGCACGCTGGAGGCCAGCGCCTTGGTCTGCCGGTTGCTCGTGCCCGACGCGATGATCACGCGCTCGAACAGCGGCGACAGGCGCTCGGTGTCGAAGACCAGGATGTCCTGGCCCTTCACATCCTCCAGACCATCGACGATGGCACGTTCCAGTTTCTTGATGTCCATTCAGTTCTCACTGTAGAGACGGTGCCGGGCAATATACCGCGCCACCTCGTCGCCCACCACGGGCCCCACGTCAGCGCCCTCGGCCGCCAGATGGCGGACCTCGGTGGATGACCATTGCAGCGCCGGCATCGTCAGCTTGACCAGCCGGTGCGGCCGTTCCAGCAGCGCCGCCGGCGCCCTCACTTCGTCCTGCGCGCGGGCGGCCACCGCCAGCCCCATGCGCTCGACCAGTTCCTCCCAGCCGTTCCAGCTCGTGAAGCCGGCCAGCTGGTCCTGTCCCAGGATCAGCCAGAGCGCGTCGTCGGGGCGCTCCAGCCCATACTCGCGCACCGAGTCGAGCGTGTAGCTCGGACCGGCGCGTGTCATTTCGCGATCATCGAGGATGAAGCGCCCATCGCCCTCCTCCCCACCGATCATCAGCCGCACCATCGCGGCGCGGTCCGCTGCAGGCGCCATCCGGCGGCCCGACTTCTGCCAGGGCTGGCCAGCGACGACCCAGCGCACCTCATCGAGCCCCAGCTGCCCGAGCGCCGCATGCGCCAGCGCCAGGTGCGCGCGATGGACCGGATCGAACGACCCGCCGAACCATCCGACCTGTCGCGCGCGGTGCGAATGGCTGCTGCTCACTCGGGACCCTTCAGAACCAGAGGTGCGTCGGCACCTCGTCCGCCCACTCGCGCGGGCGGAGGAAGTCGCTGTAGAGCCGCGCCTCGGGCGAGCCCTCCTCCGGCGACCAGTCATAGCGCCAGCGCGCCACCGGCGGCATCGACATCAGGATGGATTCGGTGCGCCCGCCGGACTGCAGGCCGAACAGCGTGCCGCGGTCGAAGACGAGATTGAACTCGACGTAGCGGCCGCGGCGGTAGGCCTGGAAGTCACGCTCGCGCTCGCCATAGGCCAGGCCATGGCGGCGTTCGACGATGGGCTCGTAGGCCGGCAGGAAGGCGTCGCCCACCGACTGCAGCATGCCCAGGGCCCGGTCGAAGCCGCCTTCGGCGTAGTCGTCGAAGAAGATGCCGCCGATGCCGCGCGGCTCGTTGCGGTGCTTCAGGTGGAAGTACTCGTCGCACCATTGCTTGAAGCGCGGGTAGAGGTCCTGGCCATGCGGCTCGAGCGCGGCGCGGCAGGTGCGATGGAAGTGCTGGGCGTCGCGCTCGAAGCCGTAGTACGGCGTCAGGTCCATGCCGCCGCCGAACCACACGACCGGATCGCGGCCGGCGGGCAGCGCGGCGAACATTCGCACGTTCATGTGGACCGTCGGCACGAACGGGTTATGCGGGTGCATCACCAGCGACACGCCCATGGCCTCGAAGGGCGAGCCGGCCAGCTCGGGCCGGTGCGCGGTCGCGGACGGCGGCAGGACCCGTCCGCGCACATGCGAGAAGTTGACCCCGCCGCGCTCGAACACCGCGCCGTTCTCGATCAGGCGCACCAGGCCGTCGCCCTCCAGGCGGCCGCCGGGTTCGCGCTGCCAGGCATCGGCGATGAAGGCCTGGCCGTCGAGCCGCTCCAGCGTCGTGACGATCCGCTGCTGCAGACCCAGCAGGTAGTCGCGCACCAACTGCGTGTTCATCGGGGATCTCCGTCCTGAACGGGAAATTGAGGGGCCAGTGGCCGGCGCGGGCGCGCGCGCCTTCCGGGCACGGCGCGCGCCACCGCGCCGCCACCCGGCATCGGCGTCAGCGTGCCGGTCCGGCGGCGAGGGGCGGAAAGGGCCACGTCAGGTCAACGCTTGATCGCGCGGTGGCCGATGTCCTGGCGGTACTGCTTGCCGTCGAACTGGATCGACTGCGCAGCCTGGTAGGCCCGCTGCTGGGCATGGCGGACGGCCTCGCCCAGCGCGGTCACGCACAGCACGCGGCCCCCGCTGGTGACCAGCTTGCCGTCCTGCATCGCGGTGCCGGCATGGAACACCATCGCGTCCTCGGCGTCCTCGGGCAGGCCCGTGATCGCGTCGCCCTTGCGCGGCGACAGCGGATAGCCGCCCGCGGCCATCACGACACCCAGCGCCGCGCGGCGGTCCCACTGCAGCTCGACCTGGTCGAGCGTGCCGTCGGTGGCGTGCATCAGGACCTCGAACAGGTCGCTCTTCAGACGCATCATGATCGGCTGCGTCTCGGGATCGCCCATGCGGGTGTTGAACTCCACCGTGCGCGGCTGGCCCTGCGCGTCGATCATCAGGCCGGCGTACAGGAAGCCCGTGAAGGGGGTGCCGTCGCGGGCCATGCCCTGGATCGTCGGCATGATGATCTCGTGCATCGCCTTGGCGTGGACGTTGGGCGTCACCACCGGCGCCGGCGAGTACGCGCCCATGCCGCCGGTGTTGGGCCCGTGGTCGCCGTCGAGCAGCCGCTTGTGATCCTGGCTGGTGGCCAGCGGCAGGACGTTCCGGCCGTCGCACAGCACGATGAAGCTGGCTTCCTCGCCTTCGAGGAACTGCTCGATGACGACGCGCGCGCCGCCCTCGTTGTGGACCACGCCGAGCTTGTTGTCGGCCAGGATCCAGTCGATCGCCTCATGCGCTTCGGCCAGCGTCATCGCCACGACCACGCCCTTGCCCGCCGCCAGGCCGTCGGCCTTGATGACGATGGGCGCGCCCTGCGCGTCGACGTAGGCATGCGCCAGCGCGGCGTCGCTGAAGGTCTCGTAGGCGGCGGTCGGGATGCCGTGGCGCTTCATGAACTCCTTGGCGAAGGCCTTGGAGCTCTCCAGCTGCGCGGCCGCCTTGGTGGGGCCGAAGATGCGCAGGCCGCGGGCGCGGAACTCGTCGACGACGCCCGCCGCCAGGAAGGCCTCGGGACCGACGACCGTCAGCGCGATCTTCTGCTCGATCGCGAAGTCGGCCAGCGCCTTCACGTCGGTGATCGGGACGTTCTTCAGCAGCGGATCGCGCGCGGTGCCGCCGTTGCCGGGGGCCACGAACACCTGCGTGACGCGCTCGCCCTGCGCCAGGCGCCAGGCCAGCGCGTGCTCGCGACCACCATTGCCAAGGACCAGGACCTTCATTCGGACAGGCTCGCGTTGTGATAGACCTCCTGGACATCGTCCAGGTCCTCGATGACGTCGAGCAGCTTCTGCATGCGCGCGGCGTCCTCGCCGGCCAGGTCGATGGTGTTCTCGGCGCGCATCGTCACCTCGGCGATCTCGGGCTTGAGGCCCGCGGCCTCCAGCGCGTTCTTCACCGCCTCGAAGTCGCCCGGGGCGGTCAGCACCTCGATGGCGCCGTCGTCGTCGGTGACCACGTCCTCGGCGCCGGCCTCCAGCGCGACCTCCATGACCTTGTCCTCCGAGGTGCCCGGCGCGAACACCAGCTGGCCGCAATGCTTGAACTGGAAGGCCACCGAGCCTTCGGTGCCCAGGTTGCCGCCGTACTTGCTGAACGCGTGACGGACCTCGGCGACGGTGCGCACGCGGTTGTCGGTCATGCAGTCCACGATGATGGCCGCGCCGCCGATGCCGTAGCCCTCGTAGCGGATTTCCTCGTAGGTCACGCCGTCCAGGTTGCCGGTGGCCTTGTCGACGTTGCGCTTGATGTTGTCGGCCGGCATGTTGGCGGCCTTGGCCTTCTCGATGGCCAGGCGCAGGCGCGGGTTCATGTTGACGTCGGCACCCCCGGCGCGGGCCGAGACGATGATTTCACGCGTCAGGCGGGTCCAGATCTTTCCGCGCTTCTCGTCCTGGCGGCCCTTGCGGTGCTGGATGTTGGCCCATTTGGAATGCCCTGCCATGTCCTCGTTCTCCTATGAACGACGGCCCGGAAAAAGTCCGGGCCGGCGCTGTTGATGCTTCGTTAGACTGCGATTTTAGCTTTTTGCCTCTGGAGACTTCCGCATGGCCGACCCGATCCTGCTGGCCCGCCACGGCGACACCGCATGTGAGCTGCTCCCCGCGTTGGCCAACCGCCACGGTCTGATCACCGGCGCGACCGGCACCGGCAAGACGATCAGTCTCCAGAAACTGGCCGAATCGTTCAGCCTGATGGGGGTTCCGGTGTTCATGGCGGACGTCAAGGGCGACCTGACCGGCATCTCGCAGGCCGGCGCGCCGTCGACCAAGCTGCTGGCGGTGCTGAAGGAGCGCGGCATCGAGCCGCCCGCCGCGATCGCCTGCCCGACGACGCTGTGGGACGTGTTCGGCGAGCAGGGCCACCCGGTGCGCGCGACGGTCTCGGACATGGGCCCGCTCCTGCTGTCGCGGATGCTGGGCCTCAACGAGACCCAGGCCGGCGTGCTGCAGATGGTGTTCAAGATCGCCGACGACCAGGGCCTGGCGCTGCTGGACCTGAAGGACCTGCGCGCGATGCTGCAGCACGTCGGCGACAACGCCAGCGACTTCACCACCCAGTACGGCAACGTCTCGGCCGCCAGCGTCGGCGCGATCCAGCGCGGCCTGCTGCAGATCGAGGCGCAAGGCGGCGACAAGTTCTTCGGCGAGCCGATGCTCGACATCCACGACTTCATGCAGACGTCGGATGGATTGGGCGTGATCAACATCCTGGCCGCCGACAAGCTGATGGCCGCCCCGCGCCTGTACGCGACCTTCCTGCTGTGGATGCTGTCGGAGCTGTTCGAGGCCCTGCCCGAGGTCGGCGACCTGGACAAGCCCAAGCTGGTGTTCTTCTTCGACGAGGCGCATCTGCTGTTCAAGGACGCGCCCTCGGCGCTGGTCGAGCGCATCGAGCTGGTCGTGCGGCTGGTGCGGTCCAAGGGCGTCGGCGTCTATTTCGTGACGCAGAACCCGCTGGACATCCCGGACACGGTGCTGGGCCAGCTTGGCAACCGGGTGCAGCACGCGCTGCGCGCGTTCACGCCGCGCGACCAGAAGGCGGTCAAGGCGGCGGCCGACACGATGCGGCCCAAGGCCGGGCTGGACATCGCGATGGCGATCACCGAACTGGGTGTCGGCGAAGCGCTGGTCAGCCTGCTCGACGAAAAGGGCCGGCCCTGCGTCACCGAGCGCGTCTTCGTGCTGCCGCCGGGCAGCCAGATCGGCCCGATCACGCCGGAACAGCGCAAGGCCCTGATCGCGGGTTCGCTGGTCGCGGGCGTGTACGAGAAGCAGGTCGACCGCGAGTCGGCCTACGAGAAGCTGACCGGCCGCGCCGCCGCGACGCCCGCGGCGCAGCAGCGCCAGCAGCAGTCGCCGGCGCGCGGCGGCTCGATGGCCGACGAGGCGGACGACGCCTTGCGCACGGGCGGTGGCCGGGCCGCGCCGGCGCCGCAGCCGGACCAGGGCGGCGGCATGCTGGACGGACTCAAGGACGTGCTGTTCGGCAGCACCGGGCCGCGTGGCGGACGTCACGAGGGCCTGGCGGAGACGGCGGCCAAGTCGGCGCTGCGCTCGATCGGCTCGTCGGTCGGACGCGAGATCGTCCGCGGCGTGCTTGGCAGCCTGCTCGGCGGCTCCAAGCGCCGCTGAGCCTCAACGCCGGCCGCGTCCCGGCGGCCGCGCCGTGTCGCGCGGCGACAGGGTCGCCGCCCAGGCCGCGATCTCGGGGCCGAGCGCATCGACCGCCGCCGCCGTCGCCTTGACGGCGCCCTCGGCGTTCGCACCCGACGGCTCGGTGCGATCGAAGGCGCGCTGCGTGCCGTCCTCGGCCGTCGCCATCACGCGCACCTGCACCTCGCTGCGCGCCGCGCTGCTGAAGTTCTGCAGGCATTCCTCGAGTTCGAGCGTGACGCCGATCGCGGCCAGGGGTTCCGCGCCCGCCGCCGGGGGGACCACGGGCGCGCGGGCGATCTGCTGCCGCAGCCGCGCGCCCACCAGCACCGGCAGCGGCGCCGCCCAGCGCGAGTCGCGATAGGCGCGCCGCGCATACGGGTCCGAGTCGCTGAGCCGGTAGGCGATGCCGGTGCCCTGCAGCGTTTCGGGCGCGCTCACCGCCTGCAGGTCGACGCGCCGCGCAAGCGTCATCTGCGCCGGCCAGGCCGCGGCAGGTCCGAGGTCCATCTGCGAGGGCGCCGGACCGCGGCTGCCGCAGCCGGCCGCCAGCGCCGCGGCGATCGCCAGCGCGCTCACCGTCAGCACGCGCCGCAGGCTGCCGGTGCGGGGAAGGTCGAGGTCGTCGTTCATTTCTTCGCTCCCGCGTCGAAGCCCGATTCGCCGGGCCCCGGCTCGCCGGGCTTCGGTCCGAGGATCAGGCTCTGCGGCTGATCGCCGATGCGCTGCGCGGCGCGCTCCAGCGCGCGGGCGGCCTGCGACAGGTCGTCGAGCACGGCGCGCTGGCGCGGCTTGTCGGTCGAGCCCACCAGCGACAGCTCCACCCGGCGCAGCGTGCGCTGCAGCTGCACCGCCGCGTCGCCAAGCTGGTCGATCGCCACGGCCTTGCCCTTGTATTCATCCACCAGTTCGCCGCCCTGCTTCGCCAGCGTGTCGACGTTGCCCAGCGTGTGCCGTCCGGCGACGACCAGCCCATCGGCGTTCTTCACCAGCGAGGGCAGCGCCTGCGCCGCCGGCCGCAGTTCGTGCACCAGCTCATTGAGCCCGGCCGAGGCCTGGTTCAGCTGCACCAGCGTCTGGCTGAGCTGCTGCTGGTTGCTGTCGCTGAGCACGCGCTGGATGCGCTCCATCGTCTGCAGCGCGCTCGCGGCGAGCTTGGGCCCGACGTCCTGCAGCTGGTCGAAGAAGGACGGCGCCAGCGCGATGCGCCGCGTCGTCAGCACGCTTTGCTTCGGATCGCCGGGCTCGGGCCCGTCGTACAGGTCGATGAACGACAGCCCCGTGATGCCCTGGTAACCCAGCTTGGCGGTGGTGCCCGCCGCGATTGGCGCGTCGGCGTCGACCTCGATGTCGACCAGGATCTGCCGGGGCTCCGCCGGATCGAAGCGGATCGCATCCACCTTGCCCACCTGCACGCCGCGCAGCTTCACCGGCGCCTTGACGTTCAGGCCCGGCACGCCGGCGCGGGTCACGACGGTGAAGCTCTGCGTGTCGCCGCGGTCGTCGCGGAACCACAGGATCACCGCCACCAGCGCCGCTCCGAGCAGCAGCACGAACAGGCCGGTGGCCAATGCATGTGCCTTGTTTTCCATGTGCTCGCCCGAAATCCTTTCTTGTCGCTCTTGCTCTTGCTCTTGGCTCGTCTGGTCCTCGCCTCGCCGCGGCCCTCAGGCCGGCAGCTCGTCGCGGTGATGCAGCGCGTCGCGGTAGTGGCGCAGGTTGTCGCCGGCGCAGCGGTCCGCGTGGCCGAGGAAGAAGTTGCGGATGAACGGATGCTGCTGCTTCACCACCACCTCCAGCGGACCGTGCGCGACCAGGTGCTGGTCCGCCAGCACCGCCACGCGGTCGGCGATCGCGAACAGCGTGTCCACGTCGTGCGTGACCATCACCACCGTCAGCGCCATCTCGCGCTTGAGGCTCTCGATCAGTTGCACGAAGCCCTTGGAGCTCGCGGGATCGAGGCCCGCCGTCGGCTCGTCCAGGAACAGCAATTGCGGATCCATGATCAGCGAGCGCGCCAGCGACACCCGCTTGATCATGCCGCCGGAGAGTTCGGCCGGCATCTTGATGCCGTCCTCCGGCTTCAGCCCGACCTGCTGCAGCTTGGTCATCACCAGCTCCGCGATCAGGTCCTTGGGCAGGCTCTTGAGCTCGCGCAGCGGCAGCGCGATGTTGTCGAACACCGTCAGCGCCGAGAACAGCGCCCCCTGCTGGAACAGCACGCCCCAGCGGTGGCGCACCTGCGCCAGGTCGGTGGCCTCGCACTTGCCGAGCTTGTGGCCGAAGATCAGGATCTCGCCCTCGCTGGGGCGCTCCAGCCCCAGCATCAGGCGCAGCAGCGTCGTCTTGCCGCTGCCCGAGCCGCCGATGATGCCCAGCACCTCGCCGGCCGTGACCTCCAGGCTGAGGTCCTTGTGGATGCGCACGCCGCCCAGCACGGTGCCGACATGACGCACCTCGATCACCGGCTCGCCGGGATGGACTTCCAGGGCCTCGATCGCCGCGGCCGGGTCTGGTTCGATGCAGTCGCTCATGACTTCAACCCCACGTCGGAGAACATCACCGCGAAGATCGCGTCGACGATGATGACCACGGTGATCGACGCCACCACCGAGGCGGTGGTGCCGGTCCCCAGGCTTTCGCTGTTGGGCTTGATGCGCAGCCCGAAATGGCAGGCCACGAACGCGATCAGCAGCCCGAACACCGCCGACTTCGACAGTCCCAGCCAGAGGTTGGCCACCGGCACCGCGGCCGGCAGCCCCTGCAGGAACTGGACGTACTCGAGGCCGAGCGTGGCTCTGGCGGCGATCATGCCGCCGAGCAGCACCATGCTGCTGGTCCAGGTCATCACCAGCGGCAGCGACAGGGACAAGGCCACCATCTTGGGCAGCACCAGCCGGATGGTGTGCGAGATGCCCATCACCGACAGCGCGTCGAGCTCCTGCGTCACCCGCATCACGCCGAGCTGCGCGGTCATCGCCGAGCCGCTGCGCCCGGCGACCAGGATCGCCGCGAGCAGCGGCCCGAGCTCGCGCCAGACGCTGATGCCCAGGATGTTGATGACGTAGATGTCGGCGCCATAGCTCTGCAGCTGCTTGGCGGTCAGGTAGGACAGCGTGATGCCCACCAGCACCCCCACCAGCGCCGTGATGCCCAGCGCCTGCGCGCCGCTGCGGTAGATGTGGGCGGAGATGTCCTTCCACGAGATCAGCGCCGGGTGGCGCGCCAGCGTGCCGAGATCGCGCACCACCTGGCCCAGCAGCGCCGTGGCGTCGAGCAGGTGGCCGGCCAGGTTCAGCAGGCCCTGGCCGAACTGGCGCACGTTCTGCGCGCGCGGCGGCCTGGCCGGCTTGCCCTGCTTGCTGCCCAGGCGCGCGAACAGCGCCTGGAACATGTCCGCCAGCGGCGCCGGCGGCCAGCGCAGGTCGTCCGGCTGGCGGCGGCCCCAGGCCTGCCACAGCAGCAGCGCGCCGGTCGGATCGAGCCGGCGCACCGCGCTCAGGTCCCAGGAGACGTTCGCGGTCGGCACCTCGCCGAGCTCGCCGCGCAGCGACTCGACGCGCTCGCGCAGCGCCAGCAGCGTCCAGTCGCCCTCCAGCCGAGCCCGCAGACGGCCGCCTTCGCCGGACTCGCGCAGCAGGCGCGGCGACGGATCGGCCGAGGTTCGGGTTTCCAGGGGGGCGTCCATTGGGGTCAGAGCATAGCCGCGCATGGCGGCTTCAGTGAATCCGGCGCGCAGGAGTTCGCCCAGTCAGACAAGACGCTGTCGCAGGCGCTCCAGGTAGGTGCGGCTGCAGGGCACGCGGCTGCCGTCGCGCAGCCGCAGGTGGGCATCGCCGGCCTCAGTGGGCTCGATCGTGTCGATCAGGCTCAGCCGCACCAGGTAACTGCGGTGAACGCGCACGAACGCCGCCGGATCCAGCCGCTGCTCGAAAGCGCCGAGACTGCTGCGCAGCGGATAGTCATGCTGCTGGCGGCGCAGGTTGACGTAATTGCCACAGGCCTGCACCCATTCGATCTCCTCCATCGGGAGCAGGAATTCCTTGCCGAGCTTCTTCACCAGCAGCCGCTCGGGGCGGTCCGGCGATGCCGAGGGCCCGGGGGCCGAGCGTTCGGGGGGCAGCGGTTCAGGCGCCGCAAGGCCGGACGGCGGGAGGCCGGGCGGGAGGGGCTCCGACAAGGCTGGCGGCTCGGCGAGCACGCTCGCTTCCCCCTGCCAGCGCCACACGAACAGCCGGTAAGCGCCCACGATCAGCAGGATGAAGGCGTAGCTGCGGACATCCTTCAGCGCCTCGTAGAACAGCTCGAGCGGCCAGTTGCCGAAGTCGTAGTGCGCGCCTCGCGCCGCGTAGGCCAGCTTGCGCAGCGCGACCATGCCCAGCACGTGCGCCAGGCTCGTCATCAGCGCGAACAGCAGGTGCCAGGGGAGATGGCGCCGGAGCAGCCCCCAGCGCAAGGGCTTGGTGTCGGCGGCGCGCACCAGCAGCGGCACGAGCGCGATCCACACCAGCGCGCTGGAGAACTCCCAGACCGCGGGTTCCCAGATGTCGACCGGCAGCCTCGCGCGGCGCAGGTCCAGGTTGACGGTGATCGTGTTGGCGACGGCCGAGCCGATCAGCAGCGCGGCCCAGGCCGCGCGCTCGATCCAGCGCCGATGCTTCAGGTAGATCCCCAGCCATTTGTCCTCGGTCATGGCGGCGCAGTGTAGGGGCGCGGGACAGCCCGGGGACGGGGCGGATCGTCACCGCGCGGGGGCGGCTCGTCACATTCCTCCCTCCTGCGAGGGGCGCGCGCCGATGCTCCGTCCTCATGAATGCCACCACCCCCTCCCCCGCGCCGGTCCGGACCGGCGCGTCCCGCCTCACCGAACTGGACTGGCTGCGCGTGCTCGCCTTCGGCCTGCTGATCCTCTACCACTCGGGCATGTTCTACGTGAGCTGGGACTGGCATGTGAAATCGCCGCGGCTCATCCCGGCGCTCGAGGCCTGGATGCTGTGGCTGAACCCGTGGCGGATGTCGCTGCTGTTCCTGATCTCCGGCGCCGCCACCGCCCTGATGGCGGAGCGCCTGGAACGCCCCGGCGCGCTGCTGGCCTCGCGCAGCAAGCGGTTGCTGCTGCCGCTGCTGTTCGGGATGACGGTGATCGTGCCGCCGCAGTCCTACCTGGAGGTGGTGGAGAAACTCCATTACGGCGGCAGCTACCTCGATTTCCTGAAGCTCTATTTCCAGGCCTATCACGGCTTCTGCCGCGGCAACGACTGCCTGTCCCTGCCGACCTGGAACCACCTCTGGTTCCTGCCCTACCTGTGGGCCTACACCGCCGTCGTGCTGCTGGCGTTGACGGTGCCGGCCGTGCGCGCGGGCTTCGGGCACGCAGGCTGGCGGCGTCTCATCGCGGGCGGACGGCTGCTGTGGGTGCCATGGCTGCTGTTCGCGCTGCTGCGCCAGCATCTGCTCGACCGCTTTCCCGGCACCAACGATCTCGTCCACGACTGGTACCAGCACGCGCTCTATGGCGCGATGTTCGTGCTCGGATTCGCGCTGTTCGGGTCGCGCGACGACCGCCACGGCGCCTGGGACGCCGCGCGCCGCATGCGCTGGGTCGCGCTGGGGGGCTATGTCCTCGTCCAGCTGCTGTCGCAGGGCATCGTCGACGGGTGGCGCGCCGGCCACGGCGATGAGTTCCCCGAGTGGCTGCTGATGGCGATGCGCGCGCTCAATGCCGGCAAGCAGTGGCTGCCAATCGTCGCGGCGCTGGGATTCGGTCGGCAGTGGCTCGCTGGAAAGGACTCTCCGGCGCTGCGCTGGCTGACGCTGGCGGTGTTCCCGTTCTACATCGTCCACCAGACGGTGACCGTCATCGCGGGCCATCTGCTGGCGCCGCTGCAGTGGCCGCTGGCGCTCGAGGCCCTCACGCTCATCGCGATCACCGCCGCGGCCTGCCTGTTTGCCGCGTGGCTGGCGATGCGCGTCGACGTCCTGCGTCCGTGGATGGGTCTGGGCCCCAAAGCAAAAAGCCCGGCACCTTGCGGTACCGGGCTTCTTGGTTCTTCTTATTAAATGGTCGGGGTGGCGGGATTCGAACTCGCGACCCCTTGCACCCCATGCAAGTGCGCTACCAGGCTGCGCTACACCCCGACGAAGCCTCAGATTCTATACGCAATTTCTGCGCTCAGGCAAGCAAACTCTCTCGAATCGACAACAACTCGTCCCGGACCTGCTCCAGCGTCAGCTTCTCCAGCGTCACGCTGGTGTGCGCCGCGCCATCGGCGACATCCGCCGCCAAGGCGCGCGCGCTTTCGCGGTGATCACGGAACGAATCGAGACGCGCCGCGGCGATTGCCTCGGCACGGAATTCCTGCGCGCTCGACGCCGCGCCCGCATGGACCGTGTCGATCAGCTGGTTGCGCGCGCCGCTGATCGTGAAGCCCTGGTCGTAGAGCAGGTCGCGGATGCGGCGGATCAGCAGCACTTCATGGTGCTGGTAATAGCGGCGGTTGCCGCGCCGCTTCATCGGCTTGAGCTGGGTGAACTCCTGCTCCCAGTACCGCAGCACATACGGCTTCACGCCGCACAGCTCGCTCACCTCACCGATCGTGAAGTAGCGCTTGGCAGGGATGGCGGGAAGCTGGACGTCCATGGGGATCAACGGCTCCGGCGGCGGCGGGAAGGGTCAGACTCTACTCGAAGTCCCCCGTCGAAGGCGTGTTGCCTTGGACGGCTTCTTTCAATTTGTGACTCGCATGAAACGTCACGACGTTGCGGGCCTTGATGGGGATCGCTTCGCCGGTGCGCGGGTTGCGCCCCGGTCTGGGCGCCTTGCGCCGGATGTTGAAGTTGCCGAAGCCCGACAGCTTCACCTCCCGGCCGCTGGACAGGCTCTGATGAATGATGTCAAAGAAGGCCTCGACCATGTCCTTGGACTCGCGCTTGTTCAGGCCGAGCTTGTCGAACAGCAGCTCCGCCAGTTCGGCCTTGGTCAGCGTGGGCGTCTCCAGGCTGCCGAGCAGCACGCGCGCCTGCTCCTTCAGATCGTCATCGTTCATGGATGTCCTCCCCTCCCCCTTCAGCCCCGCAGGCGCGCGCCCAGGCGTTCGCCCAGCGCCGTCACCACCTTCGCCACCGCCTGCTCGATGCGTTCGTCGGTCAGCGTGTTCTCGTCATCGAGCAGCTCCAGGCGCACGGCCAGGCTGCGTTCGCCCGCCTGCAGCTCCGCCGTCGGCTGGGCGGGCTTGAAGACGTCGAACAAACGCGCAGAGCGTACCAGGGCTTCGCCACTGGATTCGATCGCCCGCATGAGGGAGGCATAGGTCACTTGCTCATTGACGATCAGCGCCAGATCGCGTTGCACCGCCTGCAGGCGGGGCACGCCCTGACCCTGCGGCAGCGTGCGCGCCAGCGCGGCGTCCAGCGACAGCTCGAACAGCACCGGCGCCGACGGCAGCTCATAGCCCTGGCGCCACTTCGGATGCAGCTCGCCGATCACGCCGATCTCGACGCCGTCCAGCAGCACCCGGGCGCTGCGGCCCGGATGCAGCGCCGGATGGCCGGCGGCTTCGAAGCTCAGCGCGCGCGGCGCGAACAGCGCTTCCAGATCGCCCTTCACGTCGAAGAAATCGACGGCGCGATCCTTCAGCGCCCACTGCTGCTGGTCCGCCGGACCCCAGGCCAGGCCGGCCAGGCGCATCGGCTGGGCGATGCCGGCGATGGTCGTGTCGCTTTCCTGCACCGAGGCGTCGCGCAGGAACACGCGGCCGATCTCGAACACGCGCACGCGCGGCGCCTTGCGCGACAGGTTGTGACGCAAGACCTGGACCAGCGAGCCCATCAGCGAGGTGCGCATCACCGCCAGCGGCGCCGCGATCGGGTTCAGCAGCTGGATCGGATGGGCGTTGCCGGCGAGTTCCTGCTCCCAGCGCGCCTCGACGAAGCTGAAGTTGATCGTCTCGAAGTAGCCCAGGCCGGCCATCGCGTGACGCAGCGCGTGGGTGGCGCGGCGCGACTCGCTGCGCACCTTGCCCACCACCGGCGCCAGCGGCGGCGTCGACGGCAGCTTCGGATAGCCGAGCACGCGGATGACTTCCTCGATCAGGTCTTCCTCGATCTGGATGTCGAAGCGGAAGGACGGCGGCGTCACCGTGATCACGCCCGGCACCGACGTGAAGGCCAGGCCCAGCCGCTTGAACACGCCTTCGCAATCGGCCTGGGTGACGGGCATGCCGATCACCTTGGCGGCGCGCTCGACGCGCAGCGCGACCGGCTTGCGCTCGGGCAGCGCGGTGGTCTGGTCGTCCATCGGGCCGGCCTCGCCGCCGCAGATCGACTGGATCAGCTGCGTGATGCGCTCGATGTGATCGACGGTGCCCGCCGGGTCGACGCCCCGTTCGAAACGGTGGCCCGCGTCGGTCGAGAAGTTGTAGCGGCGCGACCGTCCCATCACCGCCTTCGGCCACCAGAACGCGGCCTCGACATAGATGTGCTTCGTGTCGTCGGAGACGGCGGTGGCGTCGCCACCCATGATGCCGGCCAGCGACTCGACCTGCTCGCGATCGGCGATCACGCCGACCTGCCCGTCGACCTCGATGGTGTTGCCGTTCAGCAGCTTGAGCTGCTCGCCCGGCTTGCCCCAGCGCACGACCAGCTCGCCATGGATCTTGTCCAGGTCGAAGATGTGGGACGGGCGGCCCAGCTCGAACATCACGTAGTTGGAGATGTCCACCAGCGGCGACACCGAGCGCTGACCGCAGCGGGCCAGGCGGTCGACCATCCACTGCGGCGTGCGGGCCTTGATGTCGACGTTGCGGATCACGCGGCCCGAGAAGCGGCCGCACAGATCGGGCGCCTCGATGCGCACCGGCAGCTTCGCGTCGTTGGCGACGGCGGCAGGCTGGATCTCCGGCGCGGTCAGCGGCGCGCCGGTCAGCGCGGCCACTTCGCGGGCGATGCCGTGGACGCTCAGCGCATGCGCCAGGTTGGGCGTCAGCTTCAGCGTGAACAGCGTGTCATCCAGGTTCAGGTGCTTGCGGATGTCCTCGCCCAGGGGCGCGTCCGCGGCCAGCTCCAGCAGGCCGCCATGATCCTCGGACAGCTTGAGCTCGCGGGCCGAGCACAGCATGCCGAAGCTCTCGACACCGCGCAGCTTGCCCTTGCCGATCTTGAAGGGCTTGCCGTCCTCGCCCGGGGGCAGCTCGGCGCCGATCATGGCCAGCGGCACGCGGATGCCCGCGCGCGCGTTCGGCGCGCCGCAGACGATCTGCAGCAGTTCGGGGCCGCCGGCGTTGACCTTGCACACGCGCAGGCGGTCCGCGTCGGGATGCTGCGCGGCCTCGACGATCTCGGCCACGACGATGCCGTGGAACGGCGGCGCCACCGGGCGCAGCTCCTCGACCTCCAGGCCGGACATCGTCAGCAGCTCGGCCAGTTCTTGCGTGTTCAGGGCGGGATTGCAGAAGGCCCGCAGCCAGCTCTCAGGGAATTGCATGGTTTTCTTTCTTGCTCTCTAGGCGACCGACAGGCGTGCTTACTTGAACTGCGACAGGAAGCGCAGGTCGCCGTCGAAGAACAGGCGCAGGTCGTTCACGCCGTAGCGCAGCATGGCCAGGCGGTCGATGCCCGAGCCGAAGGCGAAGCCGATGTAGCGCTCGGGATCGAGGCCCATGTTGCGGATCACCTGCGGGTGCACCTGGCCCGAGCCCGACACCTCCAGCCAGCGGCCCTTCAACGGACCGGAGCCGAACATCATGTCGATCTCGGCGCTCGGCTCGGTGAACGGGAAGTAGCTGGGGCGGAAACGGATCTCCATGTCCGTCGTCTCGAAGAACTGCTGCATGAAGTTCACGTAGACGGACTTGAGGTCCTTGAAGCTGATGTTCTCGCCGACCCACAGGCCCTCGACCTGGTGGAACATCGGCGAATGCGTCGCGTCACTGTCGACACGGTAGGTGCGGCCCGGCGCGATCACGCGGATCTCGGGCATCGGCTGGCCGGCGTCGATCAGCGCGCGATGCTTCTTGACGTGCTGCACCGCGTAGCGGATCTGCATCGGGCTGGTGTGCGTGCGCAAGACATGACCCCCTTCGATATAGAAGGTGTCATGCATCGAGCGCGCCGGATGGTCTTCCGGCGTGTTCAGCGCCGTGAAGTTGAACCAGTCGTTCTCGATCTCCGGGCCGTCGGCCACGTCGAAACCCATCGAGCCGAAGATGGCCTCGATGCGTTCCATCGCGCGCGTGATCGGGTGCAACCCGCCGGTGCCGCGCTGGCGGCCGGGCAGCGTCACGTCCAGGGCCTCGGCCTTGAGCTGCTTCTCGAGTTCGGCATCCGCGAGCGCCTGGCGGCGCTGGTTCAGCGCGGCCTCGATGCCCTGCTTGAGCTGGTTGATCTGCGCGCCGCGGGTCTTCTTCTCCTCGACCGACAGCGCGGCCATGCCCTTCATCAGCTCGGTGACCTGGCCGGTCTTGCCCAGGAAGCGGGCCTTGGCGTTCTCCAGGTCAGCGGGAGTCGTGGCGGCGGCGAAATCGCCGGTAGCCTGTTGCAGCAATTGATCGAGGTCGTTCATCGCGGGGCGACTGGGAGTCGTTGGCGGGCAGGGACGGTGGCGAATGGCGAACATCGCACCACCGCTCCGGAATGAAAAAAGGCCGGACACCCAGGTGCCGGCCTTCAAAGGGGGCTGCCTCGGCAAGCCGAAGCGGCCAGTCCGCCGCGGGCGAGCACCCGCAAGCGGACGATGGCAATTAAGCCAGAGCGGCCTTCACCTTGGCGAAGATGCTGGCAAAGCCAGCAGGATCGTTGACGGCGAGATCGGCCAGGACCTTGCGGTCGATGTCGATCTGGGCCTTCTTCAGGCCGGCCACGAACTTGCTGTAGCTCAGACCCAGGCCACGGCTTGCCGCGTTGATACGGGCAATCCACAGCTGGCGGAACACGCGCTTCTTGGCACGGCGGTCACGGTAGGCGTATTGGCCCGCCTTCATCACCGCCTGTTTGGCGATGCGGAAGACGTTCTTGCGACGACCACGGAAGCCCTTGGCCAGAGCCAGGACCTTCTTGTGACGAGCACGTGCGGTAACACCACGTTTGACGCGAGGCATGTTGTATCTCCTTGTCTACAGCTGGATTACAGACCAGCGGAGGGCAGCATCGCGGCGATGTGGCCCATGTTGGTCTCATGCACGCTCGTGGCGCCACGCAGATGGCGCTTGTTCTTCGTGGTCTTCTTGGTCAGGATGTGGCGCTTGAACGCCTGACCGCGCTTGACGGTGCCACCCGGACGAACGCGAAAACGCTTTTTCGCGCTGCTCTTGGTCTTCATCTTGGGCATGACTGCTCCTTCTATGTGCGTCCCTCCAGGCGACCCCGGTTCCGGAGTACTTGATTGGCCTGCAGGAGACTAATAAGCCCGCCGACGACCAGATCGGCGGGCTGAAACTGAGACGGGGCCTTCCGGCCCCGCCGCGATTCTCGCAGATGCTCAGCGCTTCTTCGGCGCCAGCACCATGATCATCTGGCGGCCCTCGAGCTTGGGCATGTGCTCCACCACCGCCACATCCGCCAGTTCATCGCGGATGCGCTCGAGCATGCGCATGCCGATGTCCTGGTGGGTGATCTCGCGGCCGCGGTAGCGCAGCGTGACCTTGCCCTTGTCGCCGTCCTCCGCGATGAAGCGGCGCAGGTTGCGCATCTTGATCTGGTAGTCGCCTTCGTCCGTGCCCGGACGGAATTTGACTTCCTTGACCTCGATGACCTTCTGCTTGGACTTGGCTTCCGCCGCGCGCTTCTGCTCCTGGTATTTGAACTTGCCGTAGTCCATCAGGCGGCACACCGGCGGGACAGCCGTGGCGGCAATTTCAACCAGGTCGACGTCCAGGTCACCGGCCATCCGGAGCGCTTCCTGGATCGAGACGATGCCGATCGGCTCGTTCTCCGGGCCATTCAGACGGACTTCGGAAGCGGTGATTTCGCGGTTCAGGCGGTGCTTGCGCTCCGGAATCGCACGACGGTCAGCAAAAGTAGCGATGGTGGTTACCTTTCGACAGGCCCTGGCAAGGGGCCGAAGTGATCAATGCAACGCAAAAAGCGCCCGACTCAGGTCTTGTCCGCGATGGCTTGCGAGAGCTTCGACACGAAGTCCTCCAGCGACATCACACCCAGATCCTGGTTGCCTCGGGCGCGTACTGCAACAGCGCCGTTCGCTTTTTCCTTGTCGCCCACGACGAGGATGAACGGCACTTTTTGCAGCGAATGCTCGCGGATTTTATACGTGATTTTTTCATTGCGCAAATCTGCGTGGACCCTAAGCCCTTGTTTTTGCAGCGATTTCACAATGTCGGAAACGTAGTCCGCCTGGGCATCCGTGATATTCGCGACAACGACCTGCGTCGGCGCCAGCCAGACGGGCAGCGCGCCGGCGTGCTGCTCGATCAGGATGCCGATGAAACGCTCCAGGCTGCCGACGATCGCGCGGTGCAGCATGACGGGCGTCCTGCGCTCGCCATCCTCCCCGACGTACTCGGCACCGAGGCGGCCCGGCATCGAGAAATCCACCTGCATCGTGCCGCACTGCCACTGCCGGCCGATCGCATCCTTGAGCGTGTATTCGATCTTCGGGCCGTAGAAGGCGCCGTCGCCGGGGGCGATGATGAATTCCACGCCCGAGGCGCGCAGCGACTCCATCAGCGCGAACTCGGCCTTGTCCCAGACCTCATCGGAGCCGATGCGCGCGTCGGGGCGCGTCGCCACCTTGTAGATGATGTTCTCGAAGCCGAAGTCCTTGTAGACCTTCTGCAACAGTGCCGTGTACGCCACGCACTCGGCCAGGATCTGGTCTTCCGTGCAGAAGATGTGGCCGTCGTCCTGCGTGAAACCGCGCACGCGCATGATGCCGTGCAGGCCGCCCGTGGGCTCGTTGCGGTGGCATTGGCCGAACTCGCCCAAGCGCAGCGGCAGGTCGCGGTAGCTCTTGATGCCGTGCTTGAAGATCAGGATGTGACCGGGACAGTTCATCGGCTTGAGCGCGTAATCGCGCTTCTCCGATTCCGTCGTGAACATGTTGTCGCGGTACTTGTCCCAGTGGCCCGTGGCTTCCCACAGCGTCTTGTCCAGTAGCTGCGGGCCCTTCACTTCCTGGTAGCCGTTGTCGCGGTACACGCGGCGCATGTACTGCTCGACCTCCTGCCACACCGTCCAGCCCTTCGGATGCCAGAACACCACGCCCGGCGCGTGCTCGTCGATGTGGAACAGCTCCAGGTCCTTGCCCAGCCTGCGGTGGTCGCGCTTCTCGGCCTCCTCCAGCATGCGCAGGTAGTTGGCCAGGTCGTCCTTCGTCGCCCAGGCCGTGCCGTAGATGCGCTGCAGCTGCTCGTTGCGGTGGTCGCCGCGCCAGTAGGCGCCGGCCACCTTCATCAGCTTGAAGAACTTGAGCTTGCCCGTCGAGGGCACGTGCGGGCCGCGGCACAGGTCCGTGAAGCCGCCTTCGGCGTAGAGCGACACATCCTGGTTGGCCGGGATGCTCTCGATGATCTCGGCCTTGTAGGCCTCGCCGATGCCCTTGAAGTACTGCACCGCTTCGTCGCGCGGCAGCACCGAGCGCACGACCTTCTCGTCCTTCTTCGCGAGCTCGGCCATCTTGGCCTCGATCGCCGCGAGGTCCTCGGGCGTGAAGGGGCGCTTGTACGAGAAGTCGTAATAGAAGCCGTGCTCGATGACCGGGCCGATCGTGACCTGCGCGTCGGGGAACAGCTCCTTGACCGCGTAGGCCAGCAGGTGGGCCGTCGAGTGGCGGATCACCTCCAGCCCGTCCGGATCCTTGTCCGTGACGATGGCCAGCTGCGTGTCCTGGTCGATGAGGAAGCTCGTGTCGACGAGCCGGGCGCCCTCGCCCGAGCCGACGCGGCCGGCCAGCGCGGCCTTGGCCAGGCCCGTGCCGATCGAGGCGGCGACCTCGGCGACCGTCACCGGCTGCGGGAATTCGCGCTTGGAGCCGTCGGGCAGTTGGATGGAAATGTTCGACATGTTCGTGTGCTCCAGAAACAAAAAAGCGCGGCCACTTGCCGCGCTTCCTCTGGGGTGCTGACTTTTTCCGGACAGCTGATGAAAAGACGTGACGAGCCGCGGCCGCTCAAACCTTCGCAGTGGAGGTGGTAGTCCGCGGTGTCATAACCAATTCGCCTTTCCCGGTCCTTGTTGGAAAAAGAAAATGAAGCGCTCAGTGTAGCTCAGAGCGCCTGGATGTCGAGGGAGGGCCGCGCGCAGGCTTCCTGGAACTCGTCGCGCAGGCGCTCGCCCTCGCGCACGGCGCGCAGCCAGTCGCGGGCGCGGCCGGGCACGTCGTGGAGGTAGCGCTGGAAGTCGCTGCGGTCGGGCAGCTTGCCGCCCGGCAGCGTCTTCACCCAATCGGGGTGGGGCGTCAGCAGCACGACGTTGTCGAGGAAGGCGCTGGTCCGGTGCCGGTGCTTGAGCGCCTTGTCCAGCCAGCCCGGGATCACGCTGGCCTGGAAATGCGGATACAGCGCCAGACCGTCGCCGACCATCGCCGCGTAGTTCAGGTGCAGGTGGTAGTCGGTGATGCCGCCGTCCCAGTAGGCGCCGGCGGGCGCGCCCTCGATGTCGTGCACGGCCTGCAGCCAGAACGGGATGGAGCAGCTCGCCAGCAGGCTGGGCTTGAGGTTGACGGCGTCCAGCGCGACCTGATGGCTGCGGTAGTCCGCGAGCGGCATCGGCAGCGGCGAGCGCCGGTCGGAGAACACCACCCGCTCGAGCCACGCGCCCATCGCGCGGCGCGACATCGCATTGGCCGCGAAGGCGCCGAGATACCCCAGCGGCGTGCGCAGGCGCCCTTCCCGCCGCAGCACGTGCTTGCCGCGCGAGGTGAAGACATGCAGCCGGAACTGCGGATGGGAGAGCACCTCGGCCTCGCGGCCGCCGAAGATCTCGGCGAGCTTGCCGGAGAACGCGCGCGACACCGTCGCCGCGCTGGGGCGCTTGCCGGGCTCGGACTCGTAGTCCTGATGGGCGTAGTCGTGGGCCAGGCGCTCGAACTCGGCGCGCGCCTGCGCGGCGTCGCGGGTCAGGCAGGCGGTGGCCATGCGCCAGGCGCCGATCGAGGCGCCCAGCAGGTGCACCTCCTGGCCGCCGGACGGCAGGAACTCGCCGAACAGGTGGGCATCGAGCGCGCTGAGGATCAGCCCCTTCGGGCCGCCGGCGGCGCCGGGCACGACGCGCACGTCGGCGGCGCGCAGGCCATGGTCGCGCAGCCGCTGGCGCGCGCGGGGTCCGGCGAGGATCTGCAAGGCCTGCATCGGGCGGGTCGTCCTTTCATGACTTCGTGGCCCGGCGCGGCCGGCGCTGCCGGTCCCGCGTCAGAGCTTCATCTCGAGGTTCAGCTGGAACCAGGGCTTCATGCCGCGGCCGGTGGCGTAGTAGTCGCCTTGCGGCAGCATGGTCTCGGCCCTGGCGTCGAGCGGGAACAGATTATTGGCCGAGAAGCGGACCGAGGTCTTGGGACTCACTACCCATTGCGCGAAGACGTCCAGCCCGCGGTTGCGCGAATACTCGACGCTCTGCCGATCGGTCTGCCGCACCGTGTAGACCGGCGTGTAGTTCAGGTTGGCGCCGGTGGTGACCGGCACGCTGCTGAAGCGGTAGTCGAAGCCCAGGTTGGCGGTCCAGGGCTGCTGCTGGTCGAGGCGGTTGTCCGGCCCCGGCACCGCCTTCACGCGCGAGCGGTAGACGCTCAGCGAGCTGCGCAGGTTCAGCGGCAGCTTCGGATCGAACAGCGATGGCAGCAGCTCGCCGGCGCGGCCCTTGAGCTCCATCTCGATGCCGCTGGTCGTGGCGCTGGAGAAATTCATCGGCCGGATCACGTAGCGCGAGGCCGAATGGAAGGGCGGATTGGCGGGCTCCAGCGTCACGACGTTGCGGATCAACTGGCTGATGTTGCGATGGAACAGGCCGATGCTGAACAGGCTGCCGCCGCTGAGGTATTTCTCGTAGGCGATGTCCAGGCCGGTCGCGAGCTCGGGCTTGAGCTGCGGATTGCCGATGCGATCGGGGTTCAGCTCATCGTTGGGCAGGCTGGTGTTGCCGAACTTGTTGTTCGGCGAGTACCGGCCGAGCAGCTGCGTCAACTCGGGCGCCTTGTAGCTGCGGGTGATGCTGGCGCGGATCATGTCGCGGCCCTTGGGGTCCAGCTTGTAGGTCAGGTGCCAGAGCGGCGACAGCACGCTCGAGCTGTTGCGTTCCCGCGTGGCGACGCCGCTGCTCGTGCTGACGATCCGCTCGTGGCGCAGGCCGAAGTAGGTCGACCACTGCGGATTGATCTCCCACTCGTCCTGGACGAAGAAGGCCTGGCGGCGGATGCGCGCGCCGAAGTTCTCGCCATCGAGTTCGGGGATCTGCGCCTGGCCATCGACGACGGTCGAGCGCACCTCGTCGCGCTTGCGGAACTCCAGGTCCCAGCCCACGGTCAGCGTGTGTTCCTCGCCCAGGATCTGGCTGTACTTGCCGCTCTGCGTCAGGCTGCGGTCGTGGCTCTCGACCCGCGCGTCGATGGGCTGGTCCGGGTTCAGGAAGTGGTTGACGAAGCGGCTCTTCGCATCCTGCGCGCCGGCCTTGACTTCCCACTTCTGCGTCTCGCTGAAGCGGTTGTTCCATTGCGCGTTGGCGCGCAGCAGCTGCCAGGTGCCGTCGTTGTCGGCGCTGTCGTCCAGGCGCGGCGACGCATAGGCGCCATCGGCGCTCAGGCGCGTCGACGAGTTCCACCAGCCCTTCTGCAGGAAGCCGATCAGCGACACCGATTCGTCGTCGCTGAGCTTCCAGGTCGCGCGTGGCGCCGAGTTCACGCCATGACCCCAGTTGCGCTGCTTGCCATGCTGCGACGCGACGACCGGCTGGCCGTCCAGGCCGGTGCCGGGGCGCTCGGTGGTGGCGGTGGTTTCGGTCAGCCACTGGAACGCCGACACCGGCACGGACACCGACACCGGCCCGAAGCGCTCGCCGTAGGTGAAGGTGCCGGACGGCACCGGATGCTCGGTGTTGTAGCCGGCGCCGATGCGCAGGTCGCGCTGCGACATGCGCGGCGCCTCCTTGAGGATGATGTTGATCGCGCCGGCCACGGCCTGCGCGCTCTGGTCC
Organism: Roseateles sp. Mitsp63; assembly: GCF_059491535.1. Lineage (NCBI taxonomy): Bacteria > Pseudomonadati > Pseudomonadota > Betaproteobacteria > Burkholderiales > Sphaerotilaceae > Roseateles > Roseateles sp. Mitsp63. The sequence continues at coordinate 4,985,564 of NZ_CP168509.1, forward strand.
GCGCTCGGGCCCTTGGTGACCTCGATGCGCTCGACCTGCGCGGGATCCAGCTGGTCCAGCTTGAAGCCCGGCGGCGCAGGATCGCCGTTGATCAGGATCAGCGTGTAGCCCGAGCCCAGGCCGCGCATGCGCGGCGCGCCGTCCGAGACGTTCACGCCGGGCAGGCGCTTGAGCACGTCGGCGACGCTGGTGTCGCCATAGCGGTCCAGTTCCTCGCGGCCATAGACCTGCTTGGCGACCGGCGCGCGGCGGCGCAGCTCGGAGTCGGTGTTGCGGCCGCTGATCTCGACGCGATCGAGGCGCCGGCCGCTGCTGCCCTGCTCGGCGCCCGTCCCCGGAGGCCCCTCCTGCGCGAAGGCCGGCGGCAGCGCCGCGGACGCGGACAGGCAGACGAGGGCGCAAGCCCGGGCGATGGCGTGGGTCTTCAAGGGGGCTCCCGAGGAATCATGGTTCTTGTCGGCGCGCAGCGTAGCCGCCCGCCGCGCGTTCCGACATCCCGGGTGCGACCGACCGCGAAAAAAGTGGGATCAAGCGCGATCCGGCGCCGTGAATGGCGCCGTGAATGGCGCCGGTCGCGGAGCGCCGGCGAGCCTCAGCGCTTGAGCTTGGCGAAGGCCGCGGCCATCGCGTTGCCGGCAGGCGCCTGCGCGTCGCGGCCGCCCGCCGGGCGATGACCGCCCTGGCGCTCGTTGCGGCCGGCGGGGCGGAAGCTGTTGTCCGCCTTCGCGCCGCCGCGCGGAGCCTGCGCGTCCAGCTTCATCGTCAGCGCGATGCGCTTGCGGGCCAGGTCGACCTCCAGCACCTTCACCTTGACGATGTCGCCGGTCTTCACGACCTCGCGCGCATCACTGACGAACTTGTTGGCCAGTTGGCTGACGTGGACCAGGCCGTCCTGGTGCACGCCCAGGTCGACGAAGGCGCCGAACTGCGCCACGTTGGACACCGTGCCCTCGAGCACCATGCCCTCCTTCAGGTCCTTGATGTCCTCGACGCCGTCGTTGAAGCGCGCGACCTTGAAGTCCGGACGCGGATCGCGGCCCGGCTTCTCCAGCTCGCCGAGGATGTCCTTGACCGTAATCGCGCCGAAGCGCTCGTCGGCGAAGGCCTCCGGCTTCAGCGCGCGGATCACGTCGGACTTGCCCATCACGTCGGCGATCGGGCGCTCGACCTTGGCGAGGATGCGCTCCACCACCGGATAGGTCTCGGGGTGCACGCCGCTCACGTCCAGCGGGTTGTCGCCGTCGCGGATGCGCAGGAAGCCGGCCGCCTGCTCGAAGGTCTTGGGGCCCAGGCCGGTGACGTCGAGCAGTTGCTGCCGGTTGCGGAACGCGCCGTTGGCATCGCGCCAGCGCACGATGGACGCGGCCACGCCGGCCGACAGGCCCGACACGCGCGACAGCAGCGGCGCCGAGGCGGTGTTCAGGTCGACGCCGACCGAGTTCACGCAGTCCTCGACCACCGCGTCCAGCGTGCGCGCCAGCTCGCTCTGGTTGACGTCGTGCTGGTACTGGCCGACGCCGATCGACTTCGGATCGATCTTCACCAGCTCGGCCAGGGGGTCCTGCAGGCGGCGCGCGATGGACACGGCGCCGCGCAGCGACACGTCCAGGTCGGGCAGTTCCCGGGACGCGAATTCAGACGCCGAGTACACCGACGCGCCGGCCTCGCTGACGACGACCTTCTCGATCGCCGTCTCCGGCGACAGCTGCTGGATGCGCTTGATCAGGTCGGCGGCAAGCTTGTCGGTCTCGCGCGAGGCGGTACCGTTGCCGATCGCGATCAGGTTGACGCCATGCGTCGCGCACAGCCGGCCCAGCGTGTGCAGGGAGCCTTCCCAATCGCGCCGGGGCTCATGCGGATAGACGGTCGAGGTGTCGAGCACGCGGCCGGTGTCGCTGACCACGGCGACCTTCACGCCGGTGCGGATGCCGGGGTCCAGGCCCATCACGACGCGCTTGCCGGCGGGCGCGGCCAGCAGCAGGTCGCGCAGGTTCTCGGCGAAGACCTTGGTCGCGACCTTCTCGGCCTCCTCGCGCAGCCGCGCGAACAGATCACGCTCCAGGCTCAGCGACAGCTTGACCTTCCAGGTCCAGGCGACGGTCTTGCGGATCAGCTCGTCGCCGGCGCGCCTGGCGTGGCCCCAGCCGAGGTGGCGCGCGATGCGGCCTTCGGCCAGCGAGGGCTGTCCGGGCACGAGCTCCTCGTCGAGCGCCAGCTTGGCGTCGAGGAATTCCTGCGTGCGCCCGCGGAAGACGGCCAGCGCGCGGTGCGACGGCACGGTGCGGATCGGCTCGGCGTAGTCGAAGTAGTCGCGGAACTTGGAGATGTCGGGGTTGTTCTCGTCCTTGCCGTCCATCAGCCTGGACTTGAACAGGCCCTCCTCCCACAGCCACTCGCGAAGCTTGCCGATCAGCACGGCATCCTCGGCCCAGCGCTCGGACAGCAGGTCGCGCACGCCGTCGAGCACCGCGAAGGCATCGGCGAAGCCGGCATCGGGATTGAGGAAGGCGGCCGCCTCGGTCATCGGATCGAGCGACGGATCGGCGAACAGCTTGTCGGCGAGCGGCTCCAGGCCGGCCTCGCGCGCGATCAGGCCCTTGGTGCGGCGCTTCTGCTTGTAGGGCAGGTAGAGGTCCTCGAGCTCCTGCTTCGTCGGCGCGGCCGCGATGGCGGCGGCGAGCTCCGGCGTGAGCTTGCCCTGCTCCTCGATGGACTTGAGCACGGCCTCGCGGCGGTCCTCCAGCTCGCGCAGGTAGCCCAGGCGGGCCTCGAGCTCGCGCAGCTGGATGTCGTCGAGGCCGTCGGTGGCTTCCTTGCGGTAGCGGGCGATGAAGGGGACGGTGGCTCCTCCGTCGAGGAGTTCGACGGCGGCGTTGACCTGGGCCGGGCGGACTTTCAGTTCGGCGGCAATCTGGAGGAGGATCTTGTCCAAAACAGCGGCGGGGCCGACCGGCCCGGTGAGCAACGAAAGCGCGGGAGTTTAGGTCACGCGGGGAAGGCCCTGTGCAACAGCGCCTCCACGTCGACCAGGCGCGTGTCGAGCGCGCCGGCGACCGCGCCCCACTGGGGATCGAGCCGGCTGGCGATGAACGCATCGGCGACCAAGGCCGGCGCGTGCCGGCGCAGCAGCGCGGCCTGCGCCAGCACCACCAGCCGCGCGGCGAGCCGCCGCCCCAGCGCCTCGAGCTGTTCGGGCGGCGTGCCCAGCAGCGCGCGCAGCGCGTCGAGCGCCGCGCGCGCCGCGCGGTCCCCGGCGAGCGCCTCGCCGAGGTCGTCGAGCAGCGCCAGGAAGGCCTGCGGATCGCGCGCGGCGGCGCGCATCACGTCCAGGCACATCACGTTGCCGGAGCCCTCCCAGATCGAGTTGACCGGCGCCTCGCGATAGAGCCGCCCCATGATCGCGTCGTCGATGTAGCCGTTGCCGCCGAGCACTTCCATCGCCTCGCCGGTCAGCTCCACTGCGCGCTTGCAGACCCAGAACTTCGCGGCCGGCGTGACCAGCCGCATCCAGGTCCGCTCGCGCGGATCGTCCTGATGTTCGAAGGCCTGCGCCAGGCGCAGGCTCAACTGCATCGCGGCCTCGCTCTCCAGCGCCAGGTCGGCCAGCACCGCGCGCATCAGCGGCTGTTCGACGAGCCGCCGGCCGAAGGCGACGCGATGGCGCGCGTAGTGCAGCGCCTGCGCGAGCGCCTGCCGCAGCATCGCGGCGCTGCCCACCACGCAGTTCAGCCGCGTGTGGGTCGCCATCTCGATGATGGTCGGGATGCCGCGTCCCTCCTCGCCCATCAGCACGCCGTAGGCGTCCTGGAACTCGACCTCGGAGCTGCTGTTGCTGCGGTTGCCGACCTTGTCCTTGAGGCGCTGGACGTTCACGGCGTTCTTCGTGCCGTCCGGCCGCCAGCGCGGCACGAAGAAGCAGCCCGGCGCGCCGTCCGGCGTCTTGGCGACGACCAGGTGCGCGTCGCACATCGGCGCCGAGAAGAACCACTTGTGGCCGGTGAGGCGGTACTCGGCGCCGCGCCCGCCGGCCCCCACCGGCTCGGCCCGCGTCGTGTTGGCGCGCACGTCGGAGCCGCCCTGCTTCTCGGTCATGCCCATGCCCAGCCAGATCGAGCGCTTGTGCGCCAGCGGCAGGTCGCGCCCGTCGTACGCCGTGCTGAACAGTTGCTCGCGCAGCGCCTCCCACAGCGCGGGCTCGCGGCGCAGCACCGGGATGCTGGCCTGCGTCATCGTCGCGGGGCACAGCGTGCCCGCCTCGACCTGGCCGTGCAGGTAGAAGCCGGCGGCCCAGGCGGCCCAGCGGCCGGGCCGCCCGTCGCGGAACGGCATCGCCACCAGGTCGGCCTGGCGGTACATCGCGAGCAGCGCGTGCCAGCCGGCGTCGAACTCGACGCGGTCGATGCGGCGACCGCGCTTGTCGAAGCTCTCGAGCACCGGCGTGACGCGGTTGATGCGCTCGGCGATCGCGTAGGTCTCGGGGCGGCCCAGCTCGACGGCGTACGCCGACAGGGCCGGCACGAAGGCCGCGGCGCCGGCGCGCTCGAGCGCCTCCATCAGCGCCGGATCGGTCGCCAGCAGCGAGTGGCCGCTGAGCTCGTCGACCTGGTTGGAGACCTCGTGGGTACGCCATCCGGGGTCGGCGGCGTGGGTATTCGGGGTATTCGGGCTGCTCTTGGAAGCGTTCGTTGCCATCTGTTGCCTCTCCCGGGTTTCCCCGTCCATCGGACAAGGGTCGCGGCAGTCTAGTCCAGCGTCTACGCGCGTACGCGAGCGAATGACATGCCCATGCCGGCGCCTGCCAGGGTTAGCCCGGATGTCAGGCCTGACAGGCCGGATGCGCTGGCGGATGCCCCTACATTCGCGCTGGTCGACCGGTTCCCACCACACACGACCCCGGGTCCTCCGGGGCATCCGGCGACATTCGGGACGCGGCGCCAGCCGCACCTCCAACAACATCCGGGGCGACCTCATCATGGGCCGCGAACGGAGGAGGCCGCTCCCGTTCACATCCGAGCGAGTCCGGCCATTTTTCTTCGGGAGATCTCACCGATCCAACACGGAAGAAAGAGGCATATGACACAGGCATTCATCCAGCGCGCCCTGCGCGTGACCTTCATCGCCGTCGCGGCCACCGCCGCCTGCCAGGCGATCGCCGCGGACCGCGTCCAGCTCGACGAGACGTCCCCGGTGAACACCCAGATGCGCGCCTCCAGCGCTCCCCAGAACGCGGCGACCGCGCTCGGCCTGGCGGCCGGCGACCTGCAGGAGCTGCGCAGCCAGACCTATGCGAACGGCAAGGTCGTCACCCGTCACCAGCAGTTCTATCAAGGCGTGCCCGTCTGGGGCGAAGGCGTGGTCGAGCACCGCGACACCCGCGCCGGCACCTCGCGCTATTCCGGCACGATGCTGAGCAACATCCATCAGGACCTGGCCACGGCGCAGCCGAGCCTGACCGCCGCCGGCGCGCTCGCGCAGGCCAAGGGCGCGGTCAACGCGGTGCTGACCGCCAACGAGCAGGTCAAGCTCTACGTGCGGCTGAACGCGCGCAACCAGGCCCAGCTGTTCTACCTGGTGTCCTTCCTGCGCGAGGACACCAAGACGCCGAGCCGTCCGCACTTCATGATCGACGCCACCACCGGCGCGGTGCTGGAGCGCTGGGAAGGCCTGGCGCACCGCGACGCCACCGGCCCCGGCGGCAACACCAAGACCGGCCGCTATGAATACGGCACCAACTACCCGGCGCTGCAGGTCACGGACTCGTGCCAGATGAGCGACGGCAACGTCATCACCGTCAACCTGAACGGCAGCACCGGCGCGAGCAACACGCCGTTCCAGTTCACCTGCCCGCGCAACGAGTACAAGCAGATCAACGGCGCCTACTCGCCGCTGAACGACGCGCACTTCTTCGGCGGCGTGATCTTCAACATGTACCGGGACTGGTTCAACCTGCGCCCGCTGACCGGCACGCTCTACATGCGCGTGCACTACGGCAGCAACTACGAGAACGCGTTCTGGGACGGCGCCGGCATGAACTTCGGCGACGGCGGCTCGACGTTCTACCCGCTGGTCTCGCTGGACGTGTCGGCGCACGAGGTGAGCCACGGCTTCACCGAGCAGAACTCGGGGCTGACCTACTCCGGCCAATCGGGCGGCATGAACGAGGCCTTCTCCGACATGGCCGGCGAAGCCGCCGAGTACTACCGCAACGGCGGCAGCAACGACTGGCTGGTGGGCGCGCAGATCTTCAAGGCGAGCGGCGCGCTGCGCTACTTCGACGATCCGACCCGCGACGGCAGCTCCATCGGCAACGCCGCGGACTATCGCAGCGGCATGGACGTGCACTACTCGAGCGGCGTGTACAACCGCGCGTTCTACCTGCTGGCGACGAAGCCGGGCTGGAACACGCGCAAGGCCTTCGAGGTGATGGTGGACGCCAACCGCCTGTACTGGACGGCCAACAGCACCTTCAACCAGGGCGCCTGCGGCGTGGAGAAGGCCGCGACCGACCGCGGCTACACGATGGCCGACGTGACCGCCGCCTTCGCGACGGTGGGCGTGAGCTGCAGCGGCACCACGCCGCCGCCGACCGCGACCCCGCTGACCAGCGGCGTGCCGGTGACCGGCATCTCGCTGTCGACCAACTCGAAGAAGCTGTACAGCATCAACGTCCCGGCGGGCCGCAGCACGCTGACGGTGAAGCTGAGCGGCGGCTCGGGCGACGGCGACATCTACGTGCGCCGCGGCTCCGCGCCGACCACGACGAGCTACGACAAGAAGTCGGACGGCTCGACCAACAGCGAGACGATCACCTTCAGTTCGCCGACCGCCGGCACGTACTACGTGCTGCTGAACGCGTACCGGACCGTCTCCGGCGCCTCGCTGGTCGCGACCTACTGATCCCGCGCTGAAACCGCTCCGGCGCGCCGCCCCCCAGGGGCCGCGCGCCGGCTTCGTCATGCCTGTCCCCAACCCTGGAGAGACATCCCATGCGTCAGTTCCTTGCCATCACGGCCCTGTGCTTCGGCCTGGCCGTGCTCACCCCCGCCCATGCCGGCGAGAAGGTCTGGATCAGCCTCGGCGACGCCGCGCTGGTCCAGCTGCAGAAGCACCGTCCCGCGGCGCGCGCCGTCGCCAGCGTCGCGGCCGACGCGGGCCAGGACGGGTCCGCGATCCCGGCCTCGGCCTCGGCCCGGGCCAGGCCCGAGACCATCCACCTCGTCGAGATCGACGAGGACGCGCTGGCCTCGCTCAGCCATTCGATCCACGACGAGCTGCGCCGCTGCGGCGGCTACATGTACCACCCGGACCGCGACGCCGGCATGGCCGCGCTGCAGCGGCACAGCACGCCGCTGTCGGCCCAGCGCCTGGCGGCGGCGGCGGCCACGCGGCCGAGCTACGTGATCGACCAGCAGGCCGTGGTGACGCCGATGCTGTCGCAGATGCAGGCCAGCAACATCGGCCAGACCATCGTCGACCTGTCGGCCTACACCAACCGCTACTACACCAGCAGCAGCGGCGTGAACGCCTCCAACTGGCTCAAGCAGCGCTGGACCACGCTGGCGGGCGGACGCAGCGACATCACCGTCGAGCAGTTCACCCACTCGGGCTGGGCGCAGAAGTCGGTGATCGCCACCATCCAGGGCAGCGACAACGGCAGCGAGGTGATCGTGATGGGCGCGCACCTGGACTCGATCAACCAGTCGGGCGGCTCCGGCGAGACGATGCGCGCGCCGGGCGCCGATGACGACGCCTCGGGCGTCGCCAGCCTCACCGAGGTGCTGCGCGCGCTGGTGCAGGCCAACTACAAGCCGCGCCGCACGATCAAGCTGATGGCCTATGCGGCGGAGGAGGTCGGGCTGCGCGGCTCGCAGGACATCGCCAGCAGCTTCTCGGCGGCGGGGACCAACGTCGTGGGCGTGCTGCAGCTGGACATGACCAACTACAAGGGCGCGGCGAGCGACATCTACCTCTTCAGCGACTACACCGACAGCGCGCAGAACACCTTCCTGTCCAACCTGATCGCGACCTACCTGCCGACGCTGACGGTGGGGACGGACCGCTGCGGCTATGCCTGCTCGGACCATGCGTCCTGGAACGCCAAGGGCTACGCGGCGAGCATGCCCTTCGAGTCCAGCTTCAATGGCGACAACCCGTACATCCACAGCGCCAACGACACCTACGCCAACATGGGCAGCCAGGCCGACCACGCACTGAAGTTCTCGCGGCTGGCGGCGGCCTACGCGGTGGAGCTCGGCAGCGATGGTCCCGGCACGGGGCCGGTCGACAAGACCGAGAACTTCAGCGGCAGCCTGACGCGCGGCCAGAGCAGGAGCTTCGGTCCGTTCAAGGTGGCCAACGGCGGCAGCCTGTCGGCGAGCACGACGGGGACGGGCGACATCGACCTCTATGTCCGCAAGGGCGCGGTGCCGACGACGTCGACCTACACCTGCAAGTCGGACGGCTCGACCTCGACCGAGGGCTGCTCGGTCACGATGACGGCCAATGGCGACGTCTACGTGCTGCTGTACGGCTACGCGGCGGGCAACTACCAGCTGAAGGTGACCTACCGGCCGCAATGACGGCTTGAACGGGGACCGCGCGGGAGCGATCAGTTCAGCGCGGTCCCCTGCACCAGCGCGCCGCGCAGTTGCTGATAGGCGCGGAAGTGGAACAGCGAGGCCACCGGCTCGTTGAGCTGCTCGTAGAGCACGCCGAGCCGGTAATGCGCGTCGGCCAGATCGACGTCGAGGGCCAGGGCTTGCTCATAGGCTTCCAGCGCCTCGGTGACGCGGCCGGTCGCCTCGAGCAGCGAGGCGCGGTAGTAATGCAGCATGCCGGCGTCGATGCCGGAGAACGCGGCGCCATCGTCGAGGCTGGCGGTCGCGGACGAGGTGTGGGCGTGAGACGCGTTGGCTTGGGTCGTGGACGTGTGATTCATGGTCGGGCTCAAGGGAGAGAGTCGTTGAGCAAGACCTTATCCGGGACGCTGCCGGCGCTCTGCCGGAAGGCTCCACGTCAGCCTGTAGGACGGAATGCCATCGCCGCCCATGCCAGCCCTTCGGGCAGGCGCGGCGGCCCATAGAGGAAATGGAGCACGCGGCGGCGGCTGTCGCCCGAGGCCTTCGACGACGCGTGCAGGGTCAGGGGACGCAGGACCAGGACATCGCCCGCGTTGGCGGTGCTGGTCGTCTCGCCGCGATCGCGACGGGCTGCAACACCCGCTTCCGGCGCGAGGACCCCCAACCGGTGCGACCCCGGCACCAGCCGCAGCGGGCCATCGTTCGGGCCGCAGGCATCGAGGTGCAGCCGCACGGCGACGAGCTGCTCCAGCACATCGCGCGGCGGCTGGACGAAGACCTCCCCTTCCTTCTCGGACCATCCGCGCAGCAGCGGTGAATCCACTCGCCGCGCGACCGGGATGCTCAGGTCCTGATGGAGCGCGACGAGCCAGTTGCGGTCGCTCGACTTCTCGAAGTAGGTGCACTGGACCGCGACATGGGAGCGAGGAATCACCAGGCCTAATGCGGGATGCCGTTGCAGTTCGGTTGCAAGTGCGGCGATCTCCGGGCGCGCCAGCAGGCAACGCGATCCGCCGACGGCGCCTTCGCGCAGCACGACCGGCTCAAGTTCGAGCAGGCGATCGCGCGCGAGCACGTCATGGATCAGCGTGAATCCATCGGCATCGAAAGTCTGGGCAACGTCCATCGGGCGACAGAGAAAGGGCCGGAGTATCGGCCCTGATCCGATCGGGCCAGGTCTTTACACGAATCGGACATTCGCCAAACGCTTGCGGCGGGTTTCCACGGTCACGCGGCGGGGGCTCGATCGACAGACTGGCGCCTGTCTGATCCACGCCCACCGAGCCGACCCCGTGACCGCCAGCGACCGCCCTTCCGGCGCCTCCTCGACCCGAACGCCGCATCCCGTTCCGCCGGGATTCTTCGCCGCCGACGCGGCCGGCATTCCGCTGCGCGCGATCTTCGACATCGCGGGCGGCCCCGACGGCGACACGCAATCCGAGCGGGCGCTGAACATCGCGCAGGCCTGCCTCAGCAGCTGGCTGCGCCACGCGCATTTCGGTGATCTGGAGATCGCGCCGTCGGAAGAAGAGTTCGCGCGCGTCGAGGCCCGCCGCCGCCAGGTCTTCCTCGAAGTGGCCGCCGTGCTGGCCACGGTCGAAGCGGTTCAGCGCCGCTCGACCTGGTCCTGAGCCGCGTCCCCGCCGTCCGGCTCCGCCTCCAGACCGTGCCGCCATCCCGGCACGTTGACGTGATAGCGCGAGGCCTTGCCCACGCCCTGCACGCGCAACTGGCCCGCCGCCGTCATGTCCGCCAGATCGCGCGTCGCGGTCGCCTTCGAGACGCCGGTCATCTTCATGTACTTCTCGGCATTGAGCCCGCCGAGGAAGCCGCCATCACCGTCATCGAGCAGGCGCTGCAGCACCTTGCGCTGGCGCTCGCCCAAGACGCTGGCCGCATGCGCCTGCCAGAAGCGCTGCTTCTCGATGGCCAGGTCGATGACGCGCCTCGCCGCGTCGCAGGCCTCGGTGTACTGGCGCACGAACCACGCCACCCAGGGCGTCACGTCCGCGTGCCCCTTCTGAGCCTGGTTGAGCGCCTCGTAATACGCCGCCCGGGAATTCAACACCTGCCGGGAGAGGCTGAGCAGCCGGCGCTGCGGACGCAGATGCTGCGCAATGGCCATCTCGACGATGGCGCGGCCGATCCGGCCGTTGCCGTCCTCGAAGGGGTGGATGCTCTCGAACCAGAGGTGCGCGATCGCCGCGCGCGCGAGACCGTCGAGCCGGGGCCCTTCGAGCGACGGCGCCACGCCCTTGCGCGGCGCCGTGGCCGCGAACCACTCGAGGAAATGGGCCATCTGCGCCGGCACCTCGCGCGATGGCGGCGCCTGGTAGTGCACGACCTCGCGTCCCGGCCGCCCGCTGACGATCAGCATCGGGTCGTCATGGTCTCGATAGCGGCCGACGGCAATGCGTTGAAGGGCGGAGACGCCGCCTGGAAAGAGCGCCGCCTGCCATCGGCACAGGCGATCCTCGTCCAACGGTTCATCGAGGTGGGTCCACGCGTCGTCGACGACAGCCACCAGTCCATCGACGTGACGATCCACGGGACCGGCATCGCTCAGCCCCAGACGCCGCATGACGGAGGACCGCACGGTATCGACGGAGAGACGCTCGCCTTCGATCGCCGCGGTGGCGACCACCTCGTCCGAGAACGCGTTCAACACCAGCGGACTGGCGTCACCCAGGCCGATCGCCATCGACTTGCCCTCGATGGCGCCATGCATCAGGTAGGCCTCCATCAGGACTGGCGCCATCGTCCCGGCGTCGTAATGAAAGTCCGGCCAGCCGGCACGCTGCCAGATCCAGGGTTGCGACGTCGATGCGGAGGCCATGAGCCGCATTCTGACATTTACGGCTCAATTTGTGAGCCGTATTTCTGAAAATACGGCTCAGCGGCTGAAGGCGCGCTCAGTTCAGGAACGCCGCCGCCCCATCGCCGGCCACCAGGCCGCTCGCCATCGACGCCGTCAGCAGGTAGCCGCCCGTCGGCGCTTCCCAGTCCAGCATCTCGCCAGCGACGAACACGCCGGGCCGCGACTTGAGCATCAGCCGCTCGTCGAGCGACTCCAGCGTCACCCCGCCGGCAGTGCTGATCGCCTCCGCGACCGGACGCGCGCCACGCAGGCGCAGCGGCAACGCCTTCAGGGTGCGCGCGAGCGTTGGCACGTCGCCGTACTCGTCCTTGCTGAGCACCTCGTGCAACAGGCCGGCCTTCAGCCCCTCGATGCTCAGCCGGCTCTTCAGGTGCGAGGACATCGACCGCGAGCCGCGCGGATGCGCGACCTGCTCCAGCACCCAGGCCGCATCGCGGCCAGGCAGCAGGTCCAGGTGCACGAGGGCCTCGCCATCGCGTTCGATCTTCTCGCGCAGCAGCGCCGACGCAGCGTAGACCAGCGAGCCCTCGATGCCGCTCGCCGTCACGACGAACTCGCCCTGGCGCGAGAACTGGCGGCCGTCCACGCCTTCGGCGCTCAGCGCGACCGGCTTGATCGGCTGGCCGGCGAACTTCTCGGCGAAGAACGGCGACCAGCCGTCGGCCGCGCCCGTTCGCGCCGGGCCGAGATCGAAGCCGCAGTTGGCCGCGCGCAGCGGCGCCACCGTCGCCCCGGCATCGGCGAGCAGCGGCACCCAGCGGCCGTCGGAGCCGAGCTGCGGCCATGAGGCCCCGCCCAGTGCCAGCACCACGGCATCGGCGCGGACCGCCGTCTCGCCGTCCGGGCCGCTGAAGCGCAGCGCGCCGTCCGCGTCCCAACCGAGCCAGCGATGCCGCATGTGGAAGCGCACGCCCCGCGCGCGCAGGCGGGACAGCCAGGCGCGCAGCATCGGCGCGGCCTTCAGGTCCTTGGGGAAGACGCGGCCCGAGGTGCCGACGAAGGTCTCGACCCCGAGCCCCTGCGCCCAGGCGCGCAGCGCCTCGCCGTCGAAGCGGTCGAGCCAGGCGGCGACGCCGGCCTGGCGCTCGAAGTAGCGCGCATCGAAGTCGGGCCGCGGCTCCGAGTGCGTGAGGTTCAAGCCGCCTTTCCCCGCGAGGAGGAACTTGCGGCCGGCGGAGGCCATCGCGTCGTAGAGATCGACGCTCACGCCGGCGAGCGCGAGGCGTTCGGCGGCCATCAGGCCGGCGGGGCCGCCGCCGACGACGACGGCATGGCGAGGAGAGGGGGAGATGGGCATGGCGGGGAGCGTACTGCGCAGGGCGCGCAGTGTGCCAGAGCGCGGCCCTAGACCGCGCCCGCCGCCGGCAGTTCCAGCGTGAAGGTCGAGCCGCGGCCGCTCTCGCTGTCGACCAGGATGCGCCCGCCCATGCGCTCCATCAACTGCTTGCAGATCACCAGCCCGATGCCATGCCCGGGCTGCTCGACGCGCCCGAGCCGGTTGAACGGCTGGAACAGCTGCGCGCGCTGCGCCGCGTCCAGGCCGATGCCGTTGTCCAGCACCTCGATGCGGAAACCGCGCGGCTCGGCCCGCGCGCGCACCTGCACCCAGCCGCCGCGGCGGTTGTACTTGATCGCGTTGGAGACCAGGTTGTGCAGCACCTGCTCGAGCCGGATCGGATCGGCCTGCACCAGCGGCAGCGTGCTGTCCTCCTCCGGCGTCAGCCCCAGCCGCAGGTCCACGCCCGCGGCCTGCGCGGCCGGCTGCGCCAGCTCCACCACGCGGCGCAGCAGCGGCCCCGCCTGCAGCGGCAGCGACTGCACGCTCAGCGTGTTCGCCTCGACGCGCGAGAGCGTCATCATGTCCTCGATCAGCACCAGCAGATGCTTGGCCGCCTCGTCGATGTGGCGCAGCCGCGCATGCTGCGTCTCGTCGAGCGGCCGCCGCGGATCGTGCGCCAGCAACTGGCTGAAGCCGAGCACCGCGTTCAGCGGCGTGCGCAGCTCATGGCTGGCCTGCGACAGGAACTCGCTCTTGGTGCGACTGGTCACCTCGGCCAGCTCGCGCGCCCGGTCCGCGTCCTGCAGCCGCATGCGCTCGGCGAGCTCGCGCTGCAGCAGCTCGCCGCGCAGCCGCACCTGGCGCTGCAAGGCGCGGTTCCACAGCAGCGTCACGCCCAGCCCCGCGATCACCAGCGCCAGCGCCGTGCCCACGCCCCACAGCGCGCGGCGCTGCCAGCGCATCTGCACGGCGTCCTGCGTGATCCAGCGGTCGGCGATCGCCTGGCGCTCGCCCTCGCCGATGCGCGTCAGCGCCTTGTCCAGGATGCGGCCCAGCATCGGCCAGTCGCGCCGGTAGCCGATGCCCAGCGCATAGGCGAAGCCGATGTCGTCCACCACCCGCAGGTTGCCGATGCCGTCGCGGCGCATCAGGTAGGTGGCGCCGGCCAGGTCCACCACCGCCGCGCCGATCTCGCCGCCCGCGAGCCGGCGCAGCACCGTGCGGTCGTCCGGCTCGACCTGGACCGGATTCGTCGCGTAGCGGTCGCGCAGGAAATCGGCCACCGCGTAGCCGCGTGCCACCGCCACCGCCTCGCCCGGCCGCAGCGGGCCGCCGCCGGCGCCGGCGCGGCGCAGCAGCACCGCCGGCACCGTGATGTAGGGCCGCGTGAAGCCCAAGCGCTGAGCCCGCTCCGGCGTCTCGCGCAGCGACATCTGCACGTCGAGCGCGCCATTGGCCAGGCCGTCGAGGTTCTCGGCGAAGGTCCGCGGGGGCTGGAACTCGAAGCGCAGCCCGGTCAGCTCCGACAGGCGCCGCGCGTAGTCGAGCGACAGGCCGGCGACGCGGCCCTCCTCGTCGACATAGGTGAAAGGGCCGTAGGTCGCGGAGCTGCCCACGCGCAGCACCGGATGCTGCGCCACCCAGGCATGTTCCTCGGGGGTGAGCCAGTCGCGCGGGTCGGCATGGCCCTGCCCCGCCAATGTGAACCACGCCGCCGCGACCGCGGCCATGAAGGGCAGCAGCCGGAGCAGCAGGCGCGGCAGTCGGGGGAGGACGTTCGGGACCACGGGGGGATTGTGGGCCCGCCTCTCGCGGCAGCGGCAGGCCCCGCTCCCGCATCCGGGGGTGATGGGCCGTTGGATCCGTCACGCATCGGCCACGCGCCGCGGCCCCTTTTTCTGCTCAGGCGCTCGGGCGCCCGGGCCGTCAGCCGCGCAGCGACTCCCGCAGCCGTGCGCCGATCTCGGGCTTGTCCTGGAACGGGTCGGTCGGATTGCGCAGCTGCATCACGTCCTCCAGCCGCGTCTGCACGCCCTTGAGCGCCTGCGGGTGGCTGAAGATGTAGAAGCGCTCCTCGTCCATCGCGTCGAAGACCATCCGCGCGACGTCGGCCGCCGTCAGCTTGCCGGCGCCCACCGCCTTGTCGGTCATCGCCTGGGAGATCAGCTGGCTCTTCGTCGGCTTGCCCGCGGCCTGCTCGCCGGGGCGGTTGCGATGGCTCTGCGTGATGCCGGTCGGCACGAAGTACGGGCACAGCACCGAGGCCCGCACCTGGTCGGTCACCAGCGCCAGGTCCTGGTACAGCGTCTCGCTGAGCGAGACCACCGCATGCTTGGACACGTTGTAGACGCCCATGTTGGGCGGATTCAGCATGCCGGCCATCGACGCGGTGTTGACGATGTGCCCGCGCCAGGCCGGATCCGCCTGCGCGGCGGCCAGCATCATCGGCGTGAACAGCCGCACGCCGTGGACCACGCCCATCAGGTTCACGCCCAGCACCCACTCCCAGTCGGAGAGCGCGTTCTCCCAGATCAGCCCGCCCGAGCCGACGCCCGCGTTGTTGAACACGAAGTGCGGCGCGCCGAAGCGCTCGCGCACCGCCTCGGCCAGCGCCTCCATCTGATCGGCCTTGGCCACGTCGACGCGGCGCGCCAGCACCGGATGCGCGGCGAACTCCGCCGCCGCGCGGTCCAGCGCGTCCTGCTGCACGTCGCAGAGCACCAGGTTCATGCCCCGCGCGGCGGCGATGCGCGCCACCTCGAGGCCGAAGCCCGAGCCCGCGCCGGTGATGACCGCGGTCCTGCCTTGATAGTCCTTCATGCGCCTGTCTCCTTGCGTGAGGCCCGGTCTCAGCGAGCCTTCTTCAGCGTGTAGCGGATGCGGGGGAAGTGCACGTGCACCCGGCCCGCGCGTTCGTCGTCGCGCGCCAGCGTCACGGTGCGCGTCGTCAGTCCGGCCAGCGTGCCGGCGACCGCGTCGCGCGCGTAGTCGTAGGGCGTGACCGTCACCGGCTCGCCGGCCTCGAAGCCCAGGCCCGCGTCAACCGCCGCGGGCCGCGGCGTCGACGCGCGCGCCAGCGCGATGGCACCGGCGCCGTCGAGCTTGCCGGCGCGCTGGCCATGGCCGATCGCACCGACGCGGCCCATCCAGGCGCGCAGCGCCTCATGCGGCGTCAGCGCCTCGGCCAGCGGTCCGGTCTTCGTCAGGAACCACAGCGGGTGGTAGACGCTCAGGTCGGCGATGCAGGCCTGGGCGCCGAGCAGCCACGGCCGGCCGTCGGCCAGCATCGACGACAGCCACTCCAGGTACTGCGCCAGCGCCGCGCCCGCGTCGCTGCCGCGCACCTGCGGCATGCCCTCGCTCATCGCCTTGCGGTCGGCGACGAAGACCTGCAGCATCTCCGGCGGCGCGCCCGCGAACAGCGCCGTGGCGCCGGCCGGCTGCATCGCGTAGGGCAGCACCGTCCAGAACAGCTCGGTGTCGGCCCACTGCGCCAGCGCCCGCGCCTGGCCGGCGATCGCGGCCGGATACAGGCTGGGCGAGGGGCGGCGGTGCTCGAGCACCTCGGCGATCAACGCGGTGTCGCAATAGACGTCGGCGCCGATCTGCAGGAAGGGCGTGCGCCGGTAGCCGCCCGTCAGCGCGACCACGTCGGGCTTGGGCATCACCATCGGCACCGTCACCGAATGCCAGGCCAGCCCCTTCAGGCCCAGCATCAGCCGCGCCTTCTCGGCGAACGGCGAGCTGCCGTAGTGGTGCAGGACCAGGTCGCCGCCGGCCGGGCCGCGCGCGGGATCGTCGATGGCAGCGTTCATGGCGTCGCCTCCTTGCGCATGTCGATGTGGGGGATGCCGTCCTCGTCGTAGACCTCCGAGACCGGCGTGAATCCGAAGCTGCCGTAGAACTCGCGCAGATGCGCCTGCGCGCCGAGCTCGATCGGCTGGCCGGGCCAGTGCCTGTGGCACTCGCGCACCGCCTGGCTCATCAGCGCGCGGCCCAGGCCGCCGCCGCGCGCCGTCGGCGCGGTGATCACGCGGCCGATGCGCGCCGTGCCGCCGATCTCCGGCGGCAGCAGCCGCGCGTAGGCCAGCAGCGTCTCGCCGCCGTCCGCGCCCTGCCCCACGCCCTGGAGGTGCCAGGCGTGCTCGTCGAGTCCGTCCGGATCCAGGTAGATGCAGCGCTGCTCGATGACGAAGACCTCCGCGCGCAGGCGCAGCGCGCGGTACAGGCCGCGCGCGCCCAGGTCGTCGAAGCGCTGACAGCGCCAGGCCGGGCCGGCCATCAGACCAGCTTCACCAGCTGCTTGCCGAAGTTGCGGCCCTTGAGCAGGCCCAGGAAGGCCTCGGGCGCCGCGTCCAGGCCCTGCGCGACGGTCTCGCGGTACTTGAGCCTGCCGGTCGCCACCAGCGTGCCGAGTTCCTTGAGCGCCTCGGGCCAGACGTCCATGTGCTCGGAGACGATGAAGCCCTCGATCTTCATCCGGTTCACCAGGATCAGCTGCGGCGCGCTCATCGGAATCGGCTCGCCGTTGTAGCCCGCGATCATTCCGCACATGGCGACGCGGCTGAACGGATTGGCGCGCAGCATCACGGCGTCGAGGATCATGCCGCCGACGTTCTCGAAGTAGCCGTCGATGCCATCGGGGCAATCGGCCTTCAGCGCGGCCGACAGCGACTTCACGTCGCGGTGCTGCTTGTAGTCGATGCAGGCGTCGAAGCCGAGCTCCTCGACCACGTAGCGGCACTTCTGCGCTCCGCCGGCCAGGCCCACCGCGCGCGCGCCGCGCGCCTTGGCCAGCTGGCCGACCGCGCCGCCGACCGCGCCGCTGGCGGCGCTGACGACCACGGTCTCGCCCGGCTTGGGATCGATGATCTTCACCAGGCCATACCAGCCGGTCACGCCCGGCATGCCGACCGCGCCCAGGTAGGCCGACAGCGGCACGTGCGTCGTGTCGACCTTCTGCAGCACGCCGCGCTGGCCGGCATCCACGAGCTGGTACTCCTGCCAGCCGCCCATGCCCACGACCTGGTCGCCGACCGCGAAATGCGCGTTCTTCGACGCCACCACCTCGCCGACGGTGCCGCCGATCATGACCTCGTTCAGCGGCTGCGGCGTCGCGTAGCTCTTGCCCTCGTTCATGCGGCCGCGCATGTAGGGATCCAGGCTGAGGAAGTGGTTGCGGACCAGCACCTGGCCGTCCGCGAGCTCGGGAATCGTCTGCTCGACCAGCTTGAAGTTGTCGGCGGTCGGTTCGCCGCTCGGGCGGGAGGCCAGCAGGATCTGGCGGTTCACTTGGCTCATCGGGGGCTCCTCGGTCGGTGATGGATCGGGCGCGGACGCGCCTCGTTCCGTGACGGAATGCCGGCGATTGAACCACGCCCGCCCCACCCCTCGCGTCCCTCGGGTGACAGAAAAGAACGGTCGTGCTTTTCCTTTTGGTGCCGCGACGAACCTGCACATCCATGTCAAGAACTTCAAGGGGAAGTTGTCGACTGACCCTGCCATTCCAGCCCTTGCAGCCGTACCGCCATGCACATCCCCCGCTTGAAATTCCCCTGGCTTGACCGCCACTCGCATGCTCCCAAGGCGCCACAGCGGGCGGACGTGCGCATGTGGCTCCAGGGCGAGCTGCTCACCACCCGCAACGCCAAGCCGCTCAAGACGCTGGCGGGTCTGATGGACATGGCGCTGGCCCAAGATCCGGGCAAGCTGGACCTCTCGGGCGTGGAGCCATTCGCGCTGGGGCAGATGTCCTCGGGACTGATCCGGAGCCTGGGAGGACGGCGGCTGGCCACGCTGGTGCTGCCGGAGAACTGTCCGGCGGACATCGTCGAGCGCTGGGCCCGCGAACTGCACCACGTCGAGATCGAGCCGGTGGCGATCGTCCCGGAGCGTTACCGGATGGCGCATGCGCGTCCCCCGCTGCCGGTGGCGATACCGCCCCTTCCGCCATCGCGTCGCGGCAGCACCCTTAGGAAGGGAAAGACAGACCGCGCCACGGCGCAAGACACGCCCGCCCCGGAACAACCCAGGTATGCGGGGATCCGCCGCGGTCACGGCGTACCGCCACAGCGGCGGCCGTTGCCGATGACCGAGGCG
This sequence comes from Roseateles sp. Mitsp63, assembly GCF_059491535.1. Classification (NCBI taxonomy): domain Bacteria; kingdom Pseudomonadati; phylum Pseudomonadota; class Betaproteobacteria; order Burkholderiales; family Sphaerotilaceae; genus Roseateles; species Roseateles sp. Mitsp63. Next base: position 5,004,399 of record NZ_CP168509.1, read on the forward strand.
CCTCGCGTCCCGGTGAGCGCCGGGGACTTGCAGACCCCGCCCCGGCCGCCGCTGCCGAGCGCCGACGCGTTGCAAGAGGCTGAATCGGCGGTGCGGCTCATTCACGTCTGGCTGTTGCGCTACGCGCGCGCGGAGGGCGCGGACTGCAAGACGGAGCTGTCATCCGATCAAGCCGATGCGATCGCCCGGCTGCTGCTCGCGGAACCGGAGCGAATGACGCCTCGTGAGCAACGGGCGTTCTTCTCCAGCAAGGCCGCGCTGGCCCGTCGCGCGCCCGGCAAGCCCCTGACTCTCACGCTGCCGCAGGTCATCGCGCTCGCCGCGTCGGTCTCGCTGGTCGAAGGGCGTGTCGCCGCCCTCGCGTACTCGAAGCAGCAGTATGGCAACGCCGCGCCGCGCGACGAAGCGCCGTCCGGCCCGAGGCGCCGCGCACCCGGCGGCTGAAGGCCCTGATCCGCCGGCCGGCCTCAGTCCTCGCTGCGCTGCAGCGCCTTGAGGCTGCGGCCCTTCCCGGGCAGCGCCTTCAGGTACTTGAAGGTGCCGGTCGCATGCGCGCAGAGCTTGCCGTCCTCGCCATAGACCGAGCCATCGCAGAAGGCCATCGTGGTCGAGCGGTGCAGCAGCCGGCCCACCGCGCGCAGCGCGCCCTCGCCGGGGCGCATGAAGCTGGTCTTCATCTCCACCGTCACCACGCCCGGCCCGAAGCCGGGCTGGTCGCGGTGGATGCTGCGCGCCGCATGCGCCATCGCCACGTCCAGCAGCGTCATCAGCACGCCGCCATGCGCCACTTCCCACGAATTCAGATGCAGCTCGCGGATGTCGACCCGCAGCTCGGCCTCGCCGTCGTCGATGCGGACCAGCTCGAAGCCCAGTTGCTGGACGAAGGGGATGTGGACGGGGAACTTCAGCGGCTCGGACATGGGATCGACGCGGACGGAATCAGCTGCCGTGAACGGCGGACACGCCGCCATCGACCGCCAGCACCTGCCCGGTGATGTGCTTCCCGGCGCGGCTCGCGAACAGCAGGGCGGCGCCCTTGAGGTCCTCATCATCGCCGATGCGCTTGAGCGGCGCGTGCTCGGCGAGCTTGTCCTCGCCGATGGCGGCCATCAGGCCCTTGGTCATCCGGCTCGGGAAGAAGCCCGGCGCCAGCGCGTTGACGGTGATGCCGTAGGCGCCCCACTCGCCGGCCAGCGCGCGGGTGAAGTTCACCGCCGCGCCCTTGCTGGTGTTGTAGGCGATGGTCTTCATCACCCCGCTGTTGCCGCCCAGGCCGGCGATCGACGCCACGTTGATGATGCGGCCCGAACGCCGCGGGATCATGCTGCGGCGCGCCACTTCCTGGCTCATCACGAACAGGCTGCGGATGTTCAGGTCCATCACCTTGTCCCAGGCCTCGAGCGGGTGCTCCTCGGCCGGCGCGCCCCAGGTGGCGCCCGCGTTGTTCACGAGGATGTCGATCTTCCCGAGCTTGGCCATCGTCTGCTCGACGATGCCGCGCGCCTGCGCCTCGTCCGATGCGTCGGCGGCGATCCACTGCGCGTCGATGCCGCGCGCCTTCAGGTGCGCGGCGGCCTCCTCCAGGTCGGCCGCCTTGCGCGAGCTCAGCATCAGCGTCGCGCCGGCCTCGCCCAGCGCCTCGGCGATCTGCAGACCCAGCCCGCGCGATCCGCCGGTCACCAGCGCCACCTGGCCGCTCAGGTCGAAAAGGTCTTGCACCTTGCTGCTCATCGTCGTCTCCTTGTCGGTTCGAATGTTCGGGGCGGGGATCAGAACCAGGCGTCCTGCATCTCGCGGGTGAGCGCCTCGCGCCGCGCGACCACGCCCAGCCAGGCGGGGACCTTGGGCAGCTCGTAGGCGAAGAAGTAGCGCTGCGCGGCGCGCTTGCCGCGGGCGAAGTCGTCGTCGCGGCCGTCGAGCGCCAGCGCGACGTCGAGCCAGATCCACGCCAGCACCGTGTGCCCGAAGGCCTGCAGGTAGGGCGTGGCATTGGCCAGCGCCGCCTCGGGCTCGCCGGTGGACCAGGCCTTCTTGGTCGCGCCGCCGACCGCGGCCAGCGCCGCGCCGAGCTCGTTGGCGGCCTCGGCAAGACCCGGCACCTGGCCGGCGCGCTGCGCGGTGTCGCTGATGCGCGCGGCCAGCGCCAGCAGCGCCTGGCCGCCGTCCATCACCACCTTGCGCCCGAGCAGGTCCAGCGCCTGGATGCCATGCGTGCCCTCGTGGATCATGTTCAGGCGGTTGTCGCGCCAGTACTGCTCGACCGGGAAATCGCGCGTGTAGCCGTAGCCGCCCAGCACCTGGATCGCCAGCGAGTTGGCCTCCAGGCACCACTCGCTGGGCCAGCTCTTGACGATCGGGATCAGCACCTCCAGCAGCCGCCTGGCGGCCTGCGCCTCGCCGGGCGAGCCGGTGTGCTGCTCGTCGACCAGGCGGGCGCAGAACAGCGCCAGCGCGAGGCCCCCTTCGACGAAGCTCTTCTGCGCCAGCAGCATGCGCTTGACGTCGGCATGCTCGATGATCGGCCGCTGCGGCTGCGCCGCGTCCTTGCCGGCCGCGGTCATCGGCCGGCCCTGCGGGCGCTGGCGCGCGTAGTCGAGGCTGGCCTCGTAGCCGGCGTAGCCCAGCATCACCGCGCCGAGGCCGACGCCGATGCGCGCCTCGTTCATCATGTGGAACATGCAGCGCAGGCCCTCGCCCGGCTGGCCGACGAGGTAGCCGATCGCGCCGCGCCGGCCGCCCGGCCTGTGGCGCCCCTCGCCGAAGTTGAGCAGGCAGTTGGTCGTGCCGCGATAGCCGAGCTTGTGGTTCAGGCCCGCCAGCGCCACGTCGTTGCGCTCGCCGGTCAGGCGGGCGGCGGGGTCGACCAGATGCTTGGGCACGATGAACAGCGAGATGCCCTTCGTGCCCGGCAGCGGCCTGCCATCGGGACCGGGGATTTTGGCGAGCACCAGATGGACGATGTTCTCGGTGAGCTCGTGCTCGCCGCCGGAGATCCACATCTTGTTGCCGGTCAGCCGGTAGCGCGGGCCCAGCGGATCGGCCTCGAAGCCGTCGCCATCGGGCTCGGCGCGCGTCGCAACGTCCGACAGCGACGAACCCGCCTGCGGCTCGGACAGGCACATGGTGCCGAACCAGCGCCCGCTGAACTCGTTCATCGCGAAGACCTCGCGCTGCGCCGGCGTGCCGTGCGCCATCAGCAGGTTGGCGTTGCCGTTGGTGAGCATCGCGTAGCCGCCCATGGCCACGCTGGCCTTGCTGAAGAAGCAGTTGGCGGCCATCTCCACGACGCAGGGCAGCTGCATGCCGCCGTGCTCATAGTCCTGCGCGGCGGCCAGCATGCCGGAGCCGGCGTAGGCCGCGAGCGCCTCGTGCGTCGCCTGGGGCAGATGGACGCGCTCGCCGTCGAAGCGGGGCTCCTCGGTGTCGGCGAGGCGGTTGAACGGCGCGAACTTCTCGCGGGCGATCTTCTCGCAGGTGTCGAGCACCGCGTCGAAGGTCTCCCGCGAGTGCTCCGAGAAGCGTTCGCGAGCCGAGAGTCGGTCGACCTTCAGCCAGTGATACAGCAGGAAGTCCAAGGTCTGGCGCATGAGCACCTCACGAAGGAGGCGGGGCGCAGCCCGCCGACATATCAAGCGGAGCCCGGGGATCCGGCTTTGCCGGGCCCTCGGGCTCGCCCCCTGAGGGGGCCGGCGTCAGCCGGTAGGGGGGGTGCTCGTCAGAGCACTTCAAAGACTCCGGCGGCGCCCATGCCGCCGCCGATGCACATCGTCACGCAGACGCGCCTGGCGCCGCGGCGCTTGCCCTCGATCAGCGCATGGCCGGTCAGGCGCTGGCCCGAGACGCCATACGGATGGCCGATCGCGATCGCGCCGCCGTTGACGTTCAGCCGGTCCATCGGGATGCCGAGCGTGTCGGCGCAGTACAGCACCTGCACCGCGAAGGCCTCGTTGAGCTCCCACAGGTCGATGTCGGACACCTTCAGGCCCAGGCGCTTGAGCACCTTGGGCACGGCGAAGACCGGACCGATGCCCATCTCGTCGGGCTCGCAGCCCGCCACCGCGAAGCCGAGGAAGCGGCCCAGCGGCTTGAGGCCCTTCTTCTCGGCGTAGGACTCGCTGACGATCGCGCAGGCGCCGGCGCCATCGGAGAACTGGCTCGCGTTGCCGGCGGTGATCACGCCGCCGGGCAGCGCGGTGCGGATGTCCTTGATGCTCTCGTAGGTGGTGCCCACGCGCAGGCCCTCGTCGACGGCGACGGTGACCTCCCGGGTCGACATGCCGCGCACCTTGTCGGCGACGCCGGCCATCACGGTGATGGGCACGATCTCGGCGTTGAACAGGCCTTCGGCCTGCGCCGCGCAGGCGCGCTGCTGCGAGGCGGCGCCGTAGCGGTCCATGCGCTCCTTCGGGATCTTGTAGCGCTGCGCGACGTTCTCGGCCGTCTGCAGCATGGACCAGTAGATCTCGGGCTTGTGCGCGGACAGCCAGCTCTCATGGATCATGTGGCGGTTGGCCTCGTTCTGCACGCAGGAGATGCTCTCCACGCCGCCGGCGATGAAGACCTCGCCCTCGCCCGCGATGATGCGCTGCGAGGCGGTGGCGATGGTCTGCAGGCCGCTCGAGCAGAACCGGTTGACGGTCTGCCCCGCCACGCTCACCGGCAGCCCGGCGCGCAGCGCGATCTGGCGCGCGATGTTGCTGCCGGTCGCGCCCTCGGGCGTCGCGCAGCCCATCAGCACGTCCTCGACCTCGCCGCCTTCGATGCCGGCGCGCTCCAGCGCCGCGCGCACCACGTGGCCGCCCAGCGTCGCGCCATGGGTCATGTTGAACGAACCCTTCCAGCTCTTGGCGAGCGGGGTGCGGGCCGTGGAAACGATCAATGCCTTGCTCATGTCTTGCTCCTGATTCGAGGTCCGCGGGTCAGTCGTTGAAGCCCTTGCCCTGGTCGGCCAGGCGCTTGAGCAGCGGCGCGGGCTCCCAGAAGCGGGCGTCGTCGAGCGGGTTCCTGGCGAAGCGCTTCATCGACTGCACCACGTTGTAGAGGCCGACGGTGTCGGCGTAGCACATCGGACCGCCGCGCCACAGCGGGAAGCCGTAGCCGGTCAGGTAGACCATGTCGATGTCGGAGGCGCGCAGCGCGATGCCTTCCTCGACGATGCGGGCGCCCTCGTTGACCAGCGCGTAGACCAGGCGCTGCACGATCTCCTCGTCGCTGATCTTGCGCGGCGTGATGCCGAGCGTGGCGCGGTGCATGTCGATCATCTGCAGCACGGTCTTGGACGGGATCGCGTCGCGCTTGCCGGGCAGGTAGTCGTACCAGCCGGCGCCGGTCTTCTGGCCGAAGCGGCCCATCTCGCACAGCAGGTCGGCGGTCTTGGAGTAGCGCAGGTCCGGCTTCTCCAGGTAGCGGCGCTTGCGGATGTACCAGCCCACGTCGTTGCCGGCCAGGTCGCCCATGCGGAACGGCCCCATCGCGAAGCCGAAGCGCTCCATCGCCTTGTCGACCTGCTGCGGCGTGCAGCCCTCCTCGAGCAGGAAGCCGGCCTGGCGGCTGTACTGCTCGATCATGCGGTTGCCGATGAAGCCGTCGCACACGCCCGAGACGACGCAGGTCTTGCGGATCTTCTTGCCCAGCGCCATCACGGTGGCGAGCACGTCCTTGGCGGTGGCCGCGCCGCGCACCACCTCCAGCAGCTTCATCACGTTGGCGGGGCTGAAGAAGTGGGTGCCGATGACGTCCTGCGGCCGCTTCGTGAAGGCGGCGATCTTGTCGACGTCCAGCGTCGAGGTGTTGGAGGCCAGGATCGCGCCGGGCTTCATCACCTCGTCGAGCTGGCGGAAGACCTGCTCCTTGACGGCGATGTCCTCGAAGACGGCCTCGATGACCAGGTCGGCCGAGCCGATGTCGGCGTAGTTCAGCGTCGTGTCCAGCAGCGCCATGCGCTGGGCGTAGCGGTCTTCCTTGAGCTTGCCCTTCCTGACCTGGGCCTCGTAGTTCTTGCGGATGGTGGCGATGCCGCGGTCCAGCGCCTCCTGCTTCATCTCCAGGATCACGACCGGGATGCCGGCGTTCAGGAAGTTCATCGCGATGCCGCCGCCCATCGTGCCGGCGCCGATGATGGCGACCTTGTCGACACGGCGCAGCGGCGTGTCCTCGGGCACGTCGGGGATCTTGGAGGCGGCGCGCTCGGCGAAGAACGCATGGCGCAGCGCCTTGGACTCGGGCGTGAGCATCAGCTGCTGGAAGGCCTCGCGCTCGGCGCGCATGCCGTCCTCGAACTTCATCGACACCGCGTTGGCGACGGTCTCGACGCACTGCAGCGGCGCGGGGAAGTTCTTGGCCATCGCGCCGACGGTGTTGCGCGCGAACTGGAAGAAGGCCTGCGCCTCGGGATGCTGCGCCTTGATGTCGCGCACGCGCGGCAGCGGGCGCTTGTCGGCGATGTCCATCGCGAACTGGACGGCGCCGTCGATCAGGTCGCCGTCGATGAGCTTCTGGAACAGCACCTGGCCAGGCACCTGCGCGAGCTGCTCGCTGGCCACGGGCTCGCCGCTGACGATCATGTTGAGCGCGGGCTCGACGCCGAGCGCGCGCGGCAGGCGCTGGGTGCCGCCGGCGCCGGGCAGCAGGCCCAGCTTCACCTCGGGCAGCGCGATCTTGGCGCCGGGCGCGGTGACGCGGTAGTGGCAGCCGAGCGCGAGTTCCAGGCCGCCGCCCATGGCGACGCTGTGGATCGCGGCGACGACGGGCTTGGTGCAGGCCTCGACGCGGTTGATCAGCGAGCCCAGGTTGGGTTCGGCCAGCGCCTTGGGCGAGCCGAACTCGCGGATGTCGGCGCCGCCGGAGAAGGCCTTGCCGGCGCCGGTGATGACGATGGCCTTGATGGCGGGATCGTTCTCGGCCTGTTCGACGCCCTCGGCGACGGCGAGCCGCGTGGCATGGCCCAGGCCGTTGACCGGCGGATTGTTGAGCGTGATCACCGCGATCTGGCCGCGGACTTCGTAGCTGGCACCCATGTGTGTTCCTTCCAGTGGGGGAAACGCCTCGCGGCCGGCCCGGTGTCTCCCCGGACGCCGGCTGCGAAAAGAACGATCGTTCGATTCTAGGCAGCGCCGATGCGCGCCGCTTGTCTCTGCTGTGACAGGGCGATACGGCGCGGCGCCGCAGACCTGGGACAGGTCCGGCGGACGGCGCGGGAAGCGGAACGAAGGGAACCGTTCAGAACGGCTTGTCGAGCTGCGTCGGCATGAAGCCGCGCGGCGGGGTGTCCGAGTCCTGGATCTCGGTCTGGGCGAAGCCGCCCTCGGCGGCGCGCTCGCGGACGCGTTCGGCGCGCTGGGCGGACTGCTCGGCCGGCGACAGCGGCGCGGGCGCGCTCACCGGCAGGACGGAATCCAGCGGAAGGATGGATTCGGGGCCTTCGTGCGAATCGTGCGGCGAGGAGGCCATCACGGCCTTGCGCCGCATGCGCTCGGCGACCAGGCGCAGTTCGCCGAGCTCGATCTGCAGGCGCTCGATCTGGCGGCGGGCCTGGGTGGTCTGTTCGTTGAGCAGCTGCCGCGACGATTCGATGCGGTCGATCAGGCGCCTCGCGCGCTTGAGCTTGCGCCACCACCAGCCGCTCGCGAGCGCAGTTCCCACCGCCAATCCGGCCAGCGTCCCGACGACCACCATCCAAGGCTGCACCGTGTTCATGGGCGGCTCCCTGTTCTTGTTGCCTGCCGGCCAATGTAGTGGGAGGACCAGCCGCCGGGGCGTCAAGGGCCACCCCGATCAGGGGACGCCGCCACCCGGACGGGGGCCATGAACGTGGGGGGTGGGGATGTCGGGAAGCGCCGCAGGACGACGGCGGCGAAGGCGACGGCGTCAGGCCGCCGTCAGAGCGTCGGATCGGCTTGCGTCGGCAGGAAGCCGAGCGGGAACGCGCGTTCCATGGGCTCGGTGGGGCAGAAGCCCCCGGCCGCCACGCGGTCGCGGGCGCGCTCCTGGCGGGCCGCTTCCTGCGTCCGGACTTCGGGCGCGATCGGCACGACGTTCTGCGGCGCACGCGCGCTCATCGGCGCCAGCATCGATTCGATCCATTCCGAGCCGCCCTGCCGCTCAGCGGTGAACTGCGCCTTGCGCCGCAGGTGCTCAGTCGTCAGGCGCAGCTCCATCATCTCCACCTGCAGCTGCTCGATCTGGCGGCGCGCGCCGTTGGCTTGGTCCTCGAGCTGGCGCCGCGACGCCACCAGCTGGTCGATCAGCCCGCGAGCCCGCCGAAGCTCCTGGCCCCACCACGCGCTCGCGACCGCCGCGCCCGCACCGGCGCCGGCCAGCACGCTGGCCGCCAACACCCAAGGCTGCATCAAGTTCATGGAGGGACCTCTGCTTCTGTATTTCGCTCCGGCAATGTAGTGCGGCCACAGAAAAAGTCCTCACCGGGGGCGGACATTCGTCACTGCCGCGCGCCCCTGACGGGGTTGGTGATGTCTTGGTTGCAACTTGACCGGCGCATCGCCTGCCAGCGCGTGACGCACGGCCAAGACCGCCGAACCGCGCCAGCAAGGTATGGCACTGCGTCGATCCTCCGCCACCTGAATCAGGCTCGCCATGACCTATCCCATTGCCGCCCGTCGCCTATCGGACGCAGCGACGCCGGCCGGCATTGAAGACACTCCCCCGCGCCTTGCCGACTCGCCGCCCTTCGGCGAGTCCCTTCCCGCGGACGAGGTCCTCAAGATGGGCCAGCTCGAACGCAATGAAGTGCTTCGGTTCTCAGCCGAAGTCGCGGCCTCCCTGACACGAGGGCAAGCTGCCCCCCTCTCCGGCCCCGCCTTGGAGGGCGTGATCATGGAGGTGCCGCTCTGCCTGCTGAATGCCGAACAACGGAAACAGGTCGTCGCGCTGCGGAGTGGCGGGGTTGACGCCATCGCTGATTTCTCTCGGCGCTTGCCCGCGAACGGCAACGAGGGCGAACTGTTCAATGCCGTCATGACTGCGATGAAGGTCGCTCATGACACTCGCCACCCTTTGCGCAAGGCCCTCGCCAGCCTGTCCCGATGGGAAACAGCCGCCACAGAGATCGACGACGCTCAAGCCAGGGCTGCCGGCGCGCAGGCGATTCGTCGCGCGGCCCTCGATGGGAATGTCACCTCGCTGGACTTCACTCGCCCGGATGGAGAAGGTCGGCCGACCCCGCTCATCGAATTGCCGCCGCCGGAATTGGCCGTGACACTGGGCCTGGCGGAACGGCGGCTCGAATGCGCACTGGGCACTTCCCGGCCCGCGAACCCTGGTGCCTTCAGCGCCTTCGCGCAGACACTCGGCCTGACCCGCTGCAGCATCGAGCTTCCCGGGTGGCGCGCAGCGCCTCTCACCTCAGTCATTCCCGTCTGCGCCGAAACGGTGCTGATCTCTGGTGATCCCGCCCTGCGCAATCAGTTCACTACGACCCTTCATGCCGAGTGGCGACAGCGCCCCGCCTTGCAGGTCGTGTCGCCGGTCATCAGTCCAGAGGAAGCTGCGAGTCGGGAGCAAGCGGCGGGTCGCCAGGCGGCATCGTGGCTCAATGATCTGGCCGCGCTGACCGCCCAGCCGCACAACGAGGCGCTCGCCGCTTGGGGATGTGACGATATGCAGGCGTGGGAGGAGAAGATGGACATGCCGGAAGCGCTTCGGCTGGCACGCTTCCTGATCGAGCTGGGACCTCGGCTTCAACGCCTCACGGAGCCCGGCGCCGCGCCACTGCGCGAAGAGATGTTCGCTCGAGGCCGTCGCCTGCTGCAGTTGGTGACGGCACAGCCCGCATTGCTGGCTGAGCTGCGTGGCGATCTTCTCGGCCCATGGGGCTGCGTCGATGCCAGGTCCAAGGCACTCCGTGACATGGAGTTGACGGCCCGCACCGGTGGTGACCTCTCATCGAGCGATGCCGCCGGCGTGCTGCTGCGTCTGGCGCTGCAAGTTCTCGTCGACAGCCATGTGGCCATCGAGAACAGCTCCATGGAGAACGTCGAGCACGGTCTCGCGCTACGGGCTCTGCTCGATCGCCGATTGACTGAAATCACCGGAAAGTCGTTTGCCCACGCCATGCCGCCCTACCACGCCCGGATCGGCGGCATGGCCGACCGGACCGGGGACAGCGAGCCGCCGCGGGAAGCGTGGAGCGAACTCCAGCGGGCCATCGTCGAAGACCTCATCGGCACCGAAGTCCGCAATGGCTTCCCCACGCTCCGGGAGATCATGTCCTGCGGCTCGGGGCCCGGGATGCGGGCGATGGAACGTCTGGAGAAGACCGACCCAGTGAAGAAATCCTGGGAACAGGCCTTCCTCGACGCCGAGGACCATGCCGACGAAGCGCGCCGGACTCACGACAAGCTCCGCGAGGAGAGCGAGCGTCAAGGGGCGCCGCAGCAAGAGCAGGCTGATCCCGGGCGCCAGGCATTGACCGATGCGACTCTGGCCGCCCAGGCGCGTGCTCAGGAGGCGCAGTCGGCCTTCGACGATATCCAGCAGCGCATGCCGCGAGAGCTGGCCCAGCGGCGCTTCGCCTTGATGAATGAATGGCTCGAGCCACTGCGCAAGCACTTCGGCGTCTCGACCGACGAGTCTCCGGCCGGGGCGGATCGTGAAGCCCACGCATCGCGCTGACCGTCAGACCTCCAGCCACTCCTTGCGCACGTAGGCATTCGCGCGCAGGTCGGCGGGCGTGCCTTCGAACACGATGCGGCCGTGGCCCATCACGTAGCACCGCTCGCTGATCTCCAGCGCGATCGCCAGCTTCTGCTCGACCAGCAGCACCGACACGCCGCGCCGCTTCAGTTCCTTGAGGTAGTCCGCGACCAGCTCGACGATCTTCGGCGCCAGCCCCTCGGTCGGCTCGTCGATCATGATCAGGTCCGGATCGCCCATCAGCGTCCGGCACAGCGTCAGCATCTGCTGCTCGCCGCCGGAGAGCACGCCCGCCTCGGTGTGCTGGCGCTCCTTGAGCCGAGGGAACATCGCGTACATGTCGTCGAAGCCCCAGCGCGGCTTCGCGCCCTTGCGGCCCCTCCCGCCGCCGCCACCACCGCCGCCCTTCTCGCCCAGCATCAGGTTCTGGTGCACCGTGAGCTTGGGGAAGATGTCCCGGTTCTCCGGCACGTAGCCCAGGCCGCGATGCGCGATCTCGTAGGCCTTGCGGCCCAGCAGCTCCTGCCCGCCCCAGGCGATTGAGCCGGTGCCGTCCACCTGGCCCATGATGGTCTTCACCGTCGTCGAGCGCCCCGAGCCGTTGCGGCCCAGCAGGCTGACGATCTCGCCGGGCCCCACCTCCATCGTCACGCCGTGCAGCACATGGCTCTTGCCGTAGAAGGCATGCACGTTCTCGAGCCGCAGCGCCCGCGTCCCGGCGGCGACCGTCCCCTGCGCCGCCGCGCGCATCGCGCCGGCGTTGCTGTCGTTGATCGCGACGCTCATGCGTGGGCTCCCGCGGCCTGCGATTCGGCCAGCACCGAGCCGAGGTAGGCCTCCTGCACCCGCGCGTTGGCGCGCACCGCGTCCGGCGTGTCGAAGGCGATCACCTCGCCGTAGACCAGCACCGCGATCTTGTCGGCCAGCCCGAACACCACGCCCATGTCGTGCTCCACCGTCAGCAGCGTGCGGCCTTGCGTGACCTGCCGGATCAGCTGGATGAAGCGCCGGGTCTCGCTCTTGCTCATGCCCGCCGTCGGTTCGTCGAGCAGGATCACCTGCGCGCCGCCGGCGATGGTGATGCCGATCTCCAGCGCGCGCGCCTCGGCATAGGTCAGGTTGACCGCCGGCACGTCGCGCTTCTTGTCGAGGTGGATCATCTCGAGCAGCTCCTCGACGCGCTCGTTGACCTCGTCCATGCCGGCGAGGAACTTCCAGAACGCGTACCGGTGCCCCATCGACCACAGCAGTGCGCAGCGGATGTTCTCGAACACCGACAGCCGCGTGAACAGGTTGGACACCTGGAAGCTGCGCGACAGTCCGCGGCGGTTGATCTGGTAGGGCGGCAGCTGGTCGATGCGCTCGCCGAAGAGCCGGATCTCGCCGCTGCTGGGCGCGAAGCGGCCGCTGATCAGGTTGAACAGCGTCGACTTGCCGGCCCCGTTCGGGCCGATGATCGCGACCCGCTCGCCCGGCTTCACCGCGAGCTCCGCGCCGCGGATGATCTCGCTCTTGCCGAAGCTCTTGCGGACCGCCTTCAACTCCAGGGCATACGGCGCGCTCACAGGCTCTCCCTCCGCTTGATCTCTTTCTCGATCTCCTCCTGCGCCTGGTCCCACTCGAGGCGGAACTGGCGGCGCAGCAGCTCGAACAGGCCCAGCCCGGTCGCCAGCACCAGGCCCGCGCCGAACCAGGACTCGACGCTCTTCGCATTCAGCGCCAGGCCCAGGTAGCTCATCTTCGGACCGAGCGCCTCGTTGAGCTGCAGGTGGTAGAGCATCTCCACCATCGCGGAGCCGCCCGCCAGCATCGTCGCCGCGGCGCCCGCCAGCCCCAGGTAGGACGGCCACAGCGCCCGCAGCTTGCCGAAGGCGGCCAGGCGCAGGTTCATCATGATCAGCGAGGCGATGCCGCCCGGCGCGTACATCACCATGAACAGGAACACCAGGCCCAGGTACAGCAGCCAGGCCTTGGTCAGTTCCGACAGCAGCACCAGCGCCACCACCATCAGCACCGCGCCGAGGATAGGCCCGAAGAAGAAGGTCGCGCCGCCCAGGAAGGTGAACAGCAGGTAGGCGCCCGAGCGCGCGGCGCCGACGACCTCGGCGGTGACGATCTCGAAGTTCAGCGCCGACAGGCCGCCCGACACGCCGGCGAAGAAGCCCGCGATCAGGAAGGCCAGGAAGCGCACCCACTGCGTGTCGTAGCCGATGAACTCGACGCGCTCGGGGTTGTCGCGCACCGCGTTGAGCATGCGTCCCAGCGGCGTGCGCGTGAACGCGTACAGCAGCGCCGTGCAGACGAAGGCGTAGACGGCGATCAGGTAGTAGACCTGGATCTGCGGCCCGAAGCTGATGCCCCACACCGCCTTGCCGACGACGCGGTTGGAGGAGATGCCGCCCTCGCCGCCGAAGAACTCCGGCAGCATCAGCGACATCGACCAGATCAACTCGCCCAGGCCGAGCGTGATCATCGCGAAGGGCGTGCCCGATTTCTTCGTCGAGACATAGCCAAACAGCGCGGCGAAGAACAGCCCGGCGAAGCCGCCGACGATGGGCACCAGGCTCACCGGCAGCGCCAGCTGGCCGGCGCCGACGGCATTGAGCGTGTGGATCGCGAGGTAGGCGCCCAGGCCGCTGTAGACCGCGTGGCCGAAGCTCAGCATGCCGCCCTGCCCCAGCAGCAGGTTGTAGGACAGGCAGGCGATGATCGCGATGCCCATCTGCGACAGCATGGTCTGCGCCAGGCTGCTGGTCCACAGCAGCGGCGCCACCAGCAGCACCAGCGCATAGAGCCCCCAGATCAGCCAGCGGCCGACGTTGTAGGGCTTGAAGTGGTAGGACTCCCCGCGCCGCGCGCGCGCCCGGGCGGAGGCCGCGCCGGAGGACGCGGGCGTGGCGGTGGAGGCGGTGGCGGCGGAGCTCGAGGGCATGACGGCGGACATCGATCAGCCCTCCCGCGTGCCGAGCAGGCCCTTGGGCCGGAAGATCAGGATCAGGACCATCAGCAGGTAGGGCAGGATGGGCGCGACCTGCGCCAGCGTGAGCTTGAGCAGCGGGTAGCCGAAGGTGCCGGGGCCGAGCTTGAGCGCCTGCGCCAGCGACACGTCCACCGTCAGCGGCAGCGTCTGCAGCAGCCCGATGACGAGGGAGGCGACGAAGGCGCCGGCCAGCGAGCCGATGCCGCCGACCACGACCACCACGAAGATGATGGAGCCGACGATCACCGCCATCGCCGGCTCGGTGACGAAGGTGATGCCGCCGATCACGCCGGCCAGCGCCGCCAGCGCGCAGCCGCTGCCGAACACCAGCATGAACACGCGCGGCACGTTGTGGCCCAGCGCCTCGACCATCTCCGGATGGGTCAGCGCCGCCTGGATCACCAGGCCGATGCGGGTGCGCGTCAGCAGCAGCCACAGCGCCAGCAGCATGCCCAGCGCGACCAGCATCATGAAGGCGCGCGTCAGCGGGAACTTGGAGCAGCTCGCCGCCGCGCACATCGCCGCCGGGGCGTCGCCCCACGCGAGCTGCAGCGCCTGGCCGGGCGCATGCACCAGCGTGAAGGCCGCGCCCTGCAGCGACGCCGGCGGCGGGAACGGCACCGCCGTGCGGCCCCACACCAGCTGCACCAGCTCCAGCACGACGTAGGACAGGCCGAAGGTGATCAGCAGCTCCGGCACATGCCCGAACTTGTGCACGCGCCGCAGCGCGCCGCGCTCGAACAGCGCGCCCAGCCCGCCCACCACCAGCGGCGCGAGCAGCAGCGCGGGCCAGAACCCGATCCACCCGGCGATCGTGTAGGCGACGTAGGCGCCCAGCATGTAGAAGCTCGCATGCGCGAAGTTCAGCACGCCCATCATGCTGAAGATCAGCGTCAGCCCGGAGCTGAGCATGAACAGCAGCAGCCCGGACGACAGGCCGTTGAGGAGATTGATCAGGATCTGTTCCACGTCGATGCGCTCGCGTTGTCGTCGACGATCAGCCGGGACGCTTCATCTGGCAGGACGTCGGTGTGCTCGACACGTAGGCGTCGTAGGTCTTCACCGGCGCGAAGTTGAAGCCGGTGTTCTCGACGTTGTACGGATGCTTGGCATCGACCTTCTCCCAGCGCGAGATGTAGATCGCCTGCTGCAGCTGGTGATCGGTCTTGCGCATCTCGACGTCGCCGTTGAAGGACTTGAACTTCAGGCCCTCGAGCGCGGCCGCGACCTTCACCGGATCGGTGCTCCTGGCCTTGGCCATCGCGTTGCCCAGCGCGTTGTAGATGTGGATGACGCTGCCGGTGTAGAAGTCGTCGTTGAACTTGGCCTTGAACTCGTTGGCCCACTGGTCCATCTGGCCGCCCATGTTGTTGTAGTTGTAGGCCGCCTGGTAGACGCGTCCTGCGCCCGCCGCGCCGATGGCCGTGGGCGTGCCGGTGACGCCGGCGTAGTAGGTGTAGAACTTGCCGTTGTAGCCGGCCTCGGCGGCCGCCTTCACCAGCAGCGCCAGGTCGGAGCCCCAATTGCCGGTGATCACCGTGTCCGCGCCGCTGGCCTTGATCTTGGCGACATAGGGCGCGAAGTCGCGCACCTGCGCCAGCGGGTGCAGGTCCTCGCCGACGATCTGCACGTCAGGCCGCTTCTTGGCCAGCCCCTCCTTCGCGTACTTGGCCACCTGGTGGCCATGCGCGTAGTTCTGGTTGAGCAGGTAGACCTTCTTGACGTCGGGCTGGTCCTTCAGGAAGGTGGTGATCGCCTCCATCTTCATCGAGGTGTCGGCGTCGAAGCGGAAGTGCCAGTAGCTGCACTTGCTGTTGGTCAGGTCGGGGTCCACGGCCGAGTGGTTGAGGTACAGCACCTCCTTGCCGGGATTGCGCTCGTTGTGCTTGTTGACCGCGTCGATGATGGCCAGCGCCGCGCCCGAGCCATTGCCCTGCGTCACGTAGCGCACGCCCTGGTCGATCGCCGACTTCAGCGCGTTGAGCGACTCGGCCGGGCTGAGCTTGTTGTCGATCGGGATGATCTCGAACTTCACGCCGGCGGGATTGTTCGCGTTGAACTTCTCGGCGAAGAACTGGAAGGACTTCACCTGGTTCTGCCCCACCGGGGCCATCAGCCCGGACAGCGGATCGATCCAGGCGATCTTCACCACCTCGCCCTTCTGCGCGTGGGCGCCGGCGGCGGCCAGCGCCGCGAATGCGGCGACCGCCAGCGGTCGTGCCAGCGAGGGGATCGGACGCGTGCTGTGCTTGCTCATGCTTGTCTCCTGATGTGGTTGTGATTGCAAGGCGATCGGAAGCGACGTAGTACGGCGTGAAGCGGCGGACTGCTGGGGACTGCGGTGAGGGAAATCGGCGGGACGGCTCCTGCGAAGGGGTTGAGGCGCGGCGGCCTCGGCGCCGCGCGGGGTGACGGGGATAACAGGGATGAAGGGGATGACGCGGCGGGCTCAGCAGCCCGGCAGCTTGTGGGACTTGAACTGCTCGCGCAGCTTGAGCTTGAGCATCTTGCCGGTGGCCGTGTGCGGGATCTCGTCGACGAACACGACGTCGTCAGGCACCTGCCACTTGGCGATCCGGCCCTCGTAGAAACCGAGCACGTCCTCGCGCGTCAGCGCCGCGCCGGCCTCGCCGGGCTTGCGCACCACGACCAGCAGCGGCCGCTCGTCCCACTTCGGATGCGGCACCGCGATCACCGCGGCCTCGTGCACCGCCGGATGCGCCATCGCGATGTTCTCGACATCGATCGAGCTGATCCATTCGCCGCCCGACTTGATGACGTCCTTGCTGCGGTCGGTGATCTGCATGAAGCCGTCCGCATCGATCGCGGCGACGTCGCCGGTGGGGAACCACAGGCCGGCGTCGCGGCCGTCCTCGCCGGTGACGCGGATCAGCGGCGAGCCCCCATGGCCGCCCTCATGGCCGCCCTCATGGCCGCCCCCATGGCCACCCTCATCGCCGCCCTCATGGCCGAAGTAGCTGTCGATGACCCACGGGCCGCGCACGACCAGGTTGCCCGAGGTCTTGCCGTCCCAGGGCAGCGCGCGGCCCGTGTCGTCGACGACGGCCATGTCCACGCCGTAGATCGCCTTGCCCTGCTTCTCCAGCAGGCGGCGCTGCTGCTCCACCGGCAGCTGGAGCTGGCGGCTGTCGAGCCGCGACAGCGTGCCCAGCGGCGACATCTCGGTCATGCCCCAGGCGTGGATCACGTCGACGCCGTAGTCGTCCATCAGCGTGCGCAGCATCGCCGGCGGACAGGCCGAGCCGCCGATCACCGTGCGCTTGAACGTCGAGAACTTCAGCCCGTTGGCGCCGACGTAGTTCAGCAGGCCCAGCCACACCGTCGGCACGCCGGCGCTGAAGGTGACCTGCTCGGTCTCGAAGAGCTCGTAGAGCGATTTGCCGTCCAGGTGCGGCCCCGGCATCACCAGCTTGCAGCCCACCAGCGCGGTGCTGTACGGCAGCCCCCACGCGTTGACGTGGAACATCGGCACCACCGGCAGGATCACGTCGCGGCGCGACGCGGCCATCGCGTCGGGCAGCGCGGCGCCGTAGGCATGCAGCACCGAGCTGCGATGGCTGTAGACCGCGCCCTTGGGATGGCCGGTCGTGCCGCTCGTGTAGCAGATGCTGGACGCGGTGTTCTCGTCGAACTCGGGCCAGACGTAGTGGCCGTCCTCGGCCTCCACCAGGTCCTCGTAGCAGCGCAGGTTGGGGATCGCCGACGCGGCCGGCATGTGGGCGCGGCCGGTCATCAGGATGAAGTGGCGGATCTGGCCCAGTTGCGGCGCGAGCTTCTCGACCAGCGGCAGGAAGGTCAGGTCGA
This sequence comes from Roseateles sp. Mitsp63, assembly GCF_059491535.1. Classification (NCBI taxonomy): domain Bacteria; kingdom Pseudomonadati; phylum Pseudomonadota; class Betaproteobacteria; order Burkholderiales; family Sphaerotilaceae; genus Roseateles; species Roseateles sp. Mitsp63. The sequence continues at coordinate 5,021,854 of NZ_CP168509.1, forward strand.
AGCACAGCGCGCGGTCCTGCGCGTCATTGGCGATCCACGCGATCTGCTCGGGGAACAGGCGCGGATTGATGGTGTGGCAGACCAGGCCGGAGCCGGACGTGCCGTAGTAGATCTCGAGGTGGCGGTGGCCGTTCCAGGCCAGCGTGCCGACGCGCTCGCCGGGTTTCAGGCCGAGCCGCGCCAAGGCCTGGGCGAGCTGACGGGCGCGCAGCTCGACCGCCGCCCAGGTGGTGCGATGAAGATCGCCCTCGACCCGCTTGCTGACGATCTCCGTATCCCCGGAATGCCGCGCCGCATGCGTGATCAAGGACGAGATCAGCAACGGCATCGACATCATCTGGCCCATCAGTGCCATGTCGTCTCCTGGACTTTTGTTGTCGGCTGTCCAGGTCAGTCTATCGACGGCTCCGGACCCCTCGCGTCACCCTAGTGACGCGAGGCGGATTCCGGCATAGGGGATTACACGGGCGCTGCCGCGGGGCCCCCGATCAGGCCTTGCGGATTTCCGGCAGCTCGATCTTGACCTCGAGCACCTCGAGGTCGTCCTGCCGCTCCATGTGGACCTTGATGTCGTCCGGGTTGATGGCAACGTATTTGGAGATCACCGCCAGCAGCTCGCGCTGCAGCTGCGGCAGGTAGTCGGGGCTGGCGCTCCGGCCATTGCGTTCGTGGGCGAGGATCAGCTGCAGCCGCTCCTTGGCGACGCTGGCGGTGCTTTTCTTCTCGCCCAGGAAGAAGGACATGAATCCCATGGTTTCTCCCCGTGGATGTCAGCGGCTGAACAGGCGCTTGAAGAAGCCCGGCTTGACGGCCTCGACGAAGCGCATCGGCTTGTCCTCGCCCAGGAAGCGCGAGACCACGTCGGCATAGGCCTCGGCCACGTCCGTGCCCTTGAGGTGGATCGCCGGCAGGCCCTGGTTGGAGGCCTGCAGCACGCTCTCGCTCTCGGGGATCACGCCGATCAGCGGCGTGCGCAGGATCTCGTGGATGTCCTCCAGCGACAGCATCTGCCCGCCCTCGACCCGGTTGGGGTTGTAGCGCGTGATCAGCAGGTGCTCCTTGACGGGCTCCTTGCCTTCGATGGCGCGCTTGGTCTTGCTGTTGAGCATGCCCAGGATGCGGTCGCTGTCGCGCACCGACGAGACCTCGGGGTTGGTCACCACCAGCGCCTCGTCGGCGTAGTGCATGGCCATCAGCGCGCCGGTCTCGATGCCGGCCGGCGAGTCGCAGACGATGTAGTCGAACTCCATCGCCTTGAGCTCCTCCAGCACGCGCTCGACGCCGTCCTGCTTGAGCGCGTCCTTGTCGCGCGTCTGCGAGGCGGCCAGGATGAAGAGCTTGTCCAGCTGCTTGTCCTTGATCAGCGCCTGGCCCAGCTTCACTTCGTCGTTGATGACGTTGATCAGGTCGTATACGACGCGGCGCTCGCAGCCCATGATCAGGTCGAGGTTGCGCAGGCCGACGTCGAAGTCGATCACGGCCGTCTTGTAGCCGCGCATGGCCAGGCCGGTGGCAAAGCTGGCGCTGGTCGTGGTCTTGCCCACGCCGCCCTTGCCGGAGGTCACCACAACGATCTTGGTCATGGGTCGAGGTCCTTTTTTCAATGTGTCTGGTGAGGAGGCACCGCCAGCGTCACGCGCCCAGCGGTTCCATGATCAGCTTCTCGCCGTCCAGGCGAACCTGCGCGGCCTTGCCCCGGACGTTGTCCGGCAGCGGGTTCTCGCTCGTGCGGTAGATGCCGGCGATGGCGATCAGTTCGGCCTCGAGCTGCTGCGCGAAGATGCGCGCCTGCGCGTTGCCGCGCGCGCCCGCGATCGCCTTGCCGCGCAAGGGGGCATAGACGTGGATGCTGCCGTCGGCGATGACTTCGGCGCCGTGGTTCACCGCGGCCAGCACGACCAGGTCGGCGCCCTTGGCGTAGACCTGCTGGCCCGAGCGCAGCGGGCGGTCCACGTAGACCGTCTTCGACTCCGCCGCGACCGGCACCTGGACGGGCACCTCGACAGGCACCTCGACCGGGCGTTCGACCACCACTTCCTTGATGACCCGCTGGACGACCTTCTCGACGCGCGGCTCGCGCTCGGCCCGCGCCGGCTGGTCGGGAGCCTCGGCCAGGCCCAGTTCCGCGGCCTGCGCCAGTTCGGCGGCATTCGCGCCGACCACGCCCACCGGCTGCAGCCGGTGACGGCGCAGCAGCGGCAGCAGCGCGGCGATGTCCACGCGCGGGGCGGCCTCGCCGGCCTGGCCGGGTTCGGCGGCCGGCGCGCCGTCGGCGGCCGCCTCGCCGTCCAGGTTCAACTGACCCTGGCCCCCGGCCGTCTCGCCAGTCTCGCCAGTCTCGGCCGCCACGGCCGGCAGCTGGCTCAGATCCAGCAGCAGCGGGTCGTGATGGAAGGCATCGGGCGTCTCGCCCAGCTTCGCCATCAGCTCCGCGTCGAGCGCGGCCGCGTCGGCCGACTTCAGGACGAGGGCGAGCAGGCTCAGCGAGGCGCTCTTCAGTTCAAAAAGTTCCGGAGTCTTGCCGGAGGCGGATCGCCCCGGCACGTTGCCCGCCACTGCCTGCGTCATGAAAGAAATGAGGAATGCGTTTGCAAAGTCGCGGATTTTAGCGGTGCGCCGCGCGCCTCCTTTTAGGGGCCTGCCCAGCCTCCACCGGCCCCCGCCCGGTGTCATCCGGCGTCGCGGGGCTGTCATCCGGGCACGGGTCGCCTCTTCCAGGGTCAGGGCCGCGTTGTCAACCTGAAAATCATCGACGCGGGACTTGACTTATCCCCATTCCAGCGCTCTTGGGCCTTTGCGAACACTTCTGCTGCATCGCAGCTGCTCGTTTTCCCGGGACGCCGCTAAGTCGTTGATTCTTATGGCGCGATTCCGCGTGCCCGGAAATGAGGCAGGGAACCTCGGGGGGCCGTCGATCAAGGGTTTAGAGCGACCGGCGGCAGGTTTCCCACACAGTTATCCACAGCCGCGGTGGATAGGTTTCCGGGGTCTTTGAAATCAAGCAGTTAGCGGCGCTCCTTGAACCGCCAAAGGAAGTTGAGCACCCTTCTTCCGCCCTTCCGAGGGAACCGGAAGGGGACCAGTTGGGCCATCCGGCCTTTACAAGCGGGCCGGGGGACGCCCTGAATGGGTGGGGCCGGCCGTGCGATTGCCGTCATGAAAGCGCCGATCCGGGTCACGAATCCGACATCCGGGGCGGCCAGCGTTCCAGCGGGTGGAGAAATCGCGCGGCGGGCAAGGCTCAAGACAGGCGGGCAAGACGCGGGCCCGCTAGAGTCCCCGTTTTCCCCCAGGGGGTGACGTGCCGGCCGCGCGCCGGCGGAAGGAAGGCGATGGGCATCCGGTCCTGGATCCGCAAGGAATGGTTTCTGATGGCGCTGGTCGGCGCGGTGGCCCTGGCCAGCGTCTGGCCGGAACTGGGCCGCAGCGGCGGCCTGCTGCGGCTGGAGATCGTCAGCAACTGGGGTGTCGCGCTGGTGTTCTTCCTCACCGGCCTGGGCCTGTCGGCCGCGGCGCTGCGCGACGGCGCGCTCAAGTGGCGCGTCCACCTGCTGGTGCAGCTCAGCACCTACGTGCTGTTCCCGCTGCTGTGGTGGGGCTTCACCGCCCTCTTCGGCCGCTGGCTGCCCGCCGACCTGGCGCTGGGCTTCGCCTACCTGTGCGCGCTGCCGTCGACGATCTCGTCCTCGGTGGCGATGACGGTGCTGGCCAAGGGCAACGTGCCGGCGGCGATCTTCAATGCCAGCGCGTCCAGCCTGCTGGGCATCGTGCTGACGCCGCTGCTGGTCGCGCTGATGGCCGGCACCAGCGGCGCGACGCTGCCCTTGGGCGAGGCGGTCTGGAAGCTGACCCAGCTGCTCCTGCTGCCGCTGGTCGCCGGCCAGCTGCTGCGGCCGCTGCTGCTGCGCTTCCACACCGCCCACAAGGCGCGCATCGCGCTGATCGACCGCTGGGTGATCGTGCTGCTGGTGCTGTCGGCGTTCAGCGACTCGGTGGCGTCCGGGCTGTGGCGCGACCATGGCGCGGAGCTGCTGGTCAAGGCCGCGCTCGGCGCCGCGCTGCTGCTGGCCGCGGTGATCGTGCTGAGCCGCCTGGCGGCGCGGGCGATGGGACTGCCGGTCGAGGACGAGATCGCCGCCGTCTTCTGCGGCTCGAAGAAGACGCTGGCCTCGGGCGTGCCGATGGCCAAGCTGCTGTTCGGCACGCATCCGGCGGTGGGCGTGATCGTCCTGCCCATCATGTTCTATCACCAGCTGCAGCTGATCCTGTGCTCATGGCTCGCCCAGCGCTACGCGGCGCGCGGCGCGCGCGCCTAAAATCGCCGGCTCCCCCGCACGCGGCCGCACCGCCCATCCAGGCTCCGGGCGTCCGGGGGGCCACCGCAGCCCACATCGCGCCATGACACGCCAGCTCTTCGTGACCACCGCCCTCCCGTACGCCAATGCGAACTTCCACATTGGCCACGTCATGGAGTACACCCAGGCCGACGTCTGGGTGCGCTTCCAGCGGATGATGGGCAGCGAAGTGCACTTCGTCTGCGCCGACGACGCGCACGGCGCGCCGATCATGATCGCGGCCGAGAAGGCCGGGAAGACGCCGCAGCAGTTCGTCGCCGACATCGCCTCGGGCCGCAAGCAGTACCTGGACGGCTTCCACATCAGCTTCGACAACTGGCACTCCACCGACGGCGCCGAGAACCACGAACTGTCCAAGGAGATCTACAAGGCGCTGCGTGCCAACGAGCTGATCGCGGTGAAGACGATCGAGCAGTTCTTCGATCCGCAGAAGTCGATGTTCCTGCCCGACCGCTTCATCAAGGGCGAATGCCCGAAGTGCGGCGCCAAGGACCAGTACGGCGACTCCTGCGAGGTCTGCGGCGCGGTCTACACGCCGACCGAGCTGAAGAACCCGTTCTCGGTGCTGACCGGCGCGACGCCGGTGATGAAGAGCTCGGAGCACTACTTCTTCAAGCTGTCCGACCCGCGCTGCGTCGAGTTCCTCGAGCAGTGGACGCAGACCCCCGGCCGCCTGCAGCCGGAGGTGCTCAACAAGATCAAGGAGTGGTTCGCCAAGGACGAGGACGGCAAGGGCGGCCTGGGCGACTGGGACATCAGCCGCGACGCGCCCTACTTCGGCATCGAGATCCCGGACGCGCCGGGCAAGTACTTCTACGTCTGGCTGGACGCGCCGATCGGCTACCTGGCCTCGCTGAAGAACTACTTCGGCAAGATCGGCCGCGACTTCGACGCCTTCATGGCCGACCCGTCCACCGAGCAGATCCACTTCATCGGCAAGGACATCACGTATTTCCACACGCTGTTCTGGCCGGCGATGCTGCACTTCAGCGGCCGCAAGACGCCGAACCACGTGTACGTGCATGGCTTCCTGACCGTCAACGGCGGCGAGAAGATGTCCAAGAGCCGCGGCACCGGGCTGGATCCGCTGAAGTACCTGGCGCTGGGCATGAATCCGGAGTGGCTGCGCTACTACCTGGCCGCCAAGCTCAACGGCAAGGTCGAGGACCTGGACTTCAATCCCGAGGACTTCGTCGCCCGCGTCAACTCGGACCTGGTGGGCAAGTACATCAACATCGCCAGCCGCGCGGCGGGCTTCCTGTCCAAGCGCTTCGACGGGCAGCTGTCGGCGGACGTCGGCGTCGAGGGCCTGACGCTGCTGGACGCGCTGCGCGCGCACAAGGCGACCATCGCCGAGCTGTACGAGACCCGCGAGTTCGGCAAGGCGCTGCGCGAGATCATGCTGCTGGCCGACCGCGTCAACGAGTACGTCGACCAGAACAAGCCCTGGGAGCTGGCCAGGCTCGAGGGCAAGGACCAGGTGCTGCAGGACGTCTGCAGCGTCTGCATCGAGGCCTTCCGCCTGCTGACGATCTACCTCAAGCCGGTGCTGCCGGCGCTGGCCGCCAAGGTGGAGACCTTCCTGCAGGTCGCGCCGATGCGCTTCGCCGACGCCGATCGCGCGCTGGGCGCGCACAGGATCGGCGGCTACGAGCACCTGATGCAGCGTGTCGATCCGAAGATGCTGGAGGCGCTGTTCGAGCCGCCCGCCCCGCCCAAGACGGTGCCCGGCGGCGAGGAGCTCGCGCCCGAGATCAAGATCGACGACTTCGCCAAGGTCGACCTGCGCATCGCCAGGATCGTGAAGGCCGAGACGGTCGAGGGCTCGGACAAGCTGCTGCGCCTGACGCTGGACGTCGGCGAGGGCCGGCTGCGCAATGTCTTCAGCGGCATCCGCAGCGCCTACCAGCCGGAGCAGCTCGAGGGCAAGCTCACGGTGATGGTCGCCAACCTGGCGCCGCGCAAGATGAAGTTCGGCCTGTCCGAGGGCATGGTGCTGGCCGCCAGCCACGCCGACGAGAAGGCCAATCCCGGCATCTTCGTGCTGGAGCCCTTCCCCGGCGCCCAGCCCGGCATGCGCGTGCGCTGAGCGCGGCCGGCCCATCTAGAATCCGACCCCAGTTTTCGAACCTCCGATCAAGAGACGACCATGCCGCTGTTCTGGAAGAAATATGAATCCGAGGCCACGCAGTTCATCAATGAGCTGAAGGCCAAGAAACCGACGCTGGAAGCCGAGCAACGCGCCGGACGCGCGCTGCTGTGGGACCGCGAGCAGGACCGCCAGGCCCAGGCCGGCTACAACGACGCCCGCGTCGCGCAGCAGGCGTACGTCTACCAGACCAAGTCGGACTGATCCGGCCGCTGCTGAACCCCTGCTGTCGCCCGGCCGCGTGAGCAACAACGCTGACGACACTCGCGACCCCGCCCTGACGCTGCCGGTGGACCCGGCGGATCAGGGCGGCGGCGCTTCTTCGCCCGAGGCGGTGGACAACGTCGCCGTCGCGCGGCTGTATGGCGAACCGCTGTTCGCCATGCCGCAGGACCTCTACATCCCGCCGGACGCGCTGGAGGTCTTCCTCGAAGCCTTCCAGGGCCCGCTGGACCTGCTGCTGTACCTGATCCGCAAGCAGAACTTCAACATCCTCGACATCCCGCTGGCCGAGGTCACCAAGCAGTACCTCAGCTATGTCGAGCAGTTGCGCAAGCACAACCTCGAGCTGGCGAGCGAGTACCTGCTGATGGCCGCGATGCTCATCGAGATCAAGTCGCGGATGCTGCTGCCGCCGAAGAAGTCCGACGACGGCGCGGAGCCCGAGGATCCGCGCGCCGAGCTGGTGAGACGGCTGCTCGAGTACGAGCAGATGAAGCAGGCCGCGCTGCGGCTGGACCAGATGCCGGTGCTGGGCCGCGATTTCCTGCGCGCCCAGATCCACATCGAGCAATCGCTAGCGCCGCGCCTGCCGGACGTCGACGTCGACGACCTGCGCGCCGCCTGGGCCGAGCTGATGCGCCGGGCCAAACTCAACCAGCACCACAAGATCTCGCGCGAGCAGCTGTCGGTGCGCGAGTACATGTCGCACCTGCTGCGCAGGTTGCAGGGTCAGCGCTTCGTGGAGTTCGAGGACCTGTTCGAGCTGGATCGCGGTCCGCAGGTGCTCGTCGTGTCCTTCATCGCGATGCTGGAACTGTCGCGGGAGCGCCTGGTCGAGATCACCCAGGCGGAAGCCTTCGCGCCGATCTACGTGCGCCTGGCCTACTCGCCCTCCTGAGCGTCTCCTGAGCGGCGGCGATCGGCGCCCCGATCAACCGGGCGGGATCAGCGGAAGGTCGTGAACGCCGCGTTGGGCTGGCGCTGGACCATCTGGCCGACCGCCAGCACCGCCTGCGTGCGCGAGCTGACGCCCAGCGCCTTCAGCACCGCGGCGACGTGGTCCTTGATGGTCTCGACCGACACGCCCAGCTCGCGGGCAATGATCTTGTTGGGCTTGCCTTGCAGCAGCAGCGCCAGCACATCGGTCTGGCGCGGCGTCAGCTGCAGGCTCTCCAGCCCCGCCGTGGTCTGGTAGCCGGCCTGGCTGGCCAGCGCGTGGACCTGATGCAGCTTGGCATTGACCGGCGTGGCGCTCTCGGCGACGACGATCGGCTCCGGCTCGGGCGCCTCGGAACCCAGCGACATCGGCGGCACGTAGATGCCGCCCGACATCACCAACTTCAGCGCCTGGGCCAGCACGTCATTGCCGGTGCGCTTGGGAATGAAGCCCATCGCGCCCTGGTCGATCGCGCGGATCACGTCGCTGGCGCGGTCGGACGCGGAAATCACCACGACCGGCAGCGACGGGTACTGCGAGCGGAACTCCTCCAGCACGTCAAAGCCGCTGGCGTCGCCCAGATTCAGGTCCAGCAGCACCAGGTCGAAATCCTGGCGCGACTTGAGCGTGTCCCGGGCCTGAGCCGCGCTGTCGGCACCCAGCACCTGCACGTCCTCTCCCAGACCTTGAATCACAGTCTGGAGCGCGGCCAGGATCAGCGGGTGGTCGTCGATCAGCAGAACCCTCACGGGCGTCTCTCCTTGGATGGGTTGGACGGAGCAGGCCCTGCCACCGTCCCAAATGACTTCTTGAACCAGGGCGCGATCATAGGCGCGCACTTTGAGCCGGGCACTCCCCCTTACGGTGGCATCGCTACCAGCGGAAAGTTCTATTGGCAAACGGTGTGTTTTGTATTCGCACATCCGAGTACCAGCCTGAAAGGGCTATTTCTCTGCGGCGGACCGCGCCGCTGGCGCGCTCAGCGGTACTGCCGGGTCAGCGATTCGGCGATGCACACCGGTTTGCCGCCGGCCTCCGATTCGACGGTGACCTCCACCATCATCTGGACACCGCCCTCGATCGCCTCCAGCCGCTTGAGCACGAAGCGCCCGCGCAACCGGCTCCCGGCCGGCACCGGCGCCGGGAAGCGCACCCGGTCCAGTCCGTAATTGATCCCCATCCGGACTTCACCCACCCGGAAGCCGGTCTCGTAGAAGCGCGGCAGCAGGCTGAGCGTCAGGAATCCGTGGGCGATGGTGGTGCCGAAGGGGCCGTCGGCGGCGCGCCGGGGATCCGTGTGGATCCACTGCTGGTCCTCGGTCGCATCGGCGAAGGCCTGGATCCGCGGCTGATCCACCGCGATCCACTCGGACACGCCGATCTCCTGCCCCACCTGGGGGGTGAGGTCTTCCAGCTTCTCGAACATCCGCATCCCGATCTCCTGTCCTGTTGAAGGGGCCGGGCGCCGGGGCGGAATCGGACGATCACTCCTTGCCGACCGGGGTCGATCGTTCCAGCCAGGCGCACAGCCGTTGCCATTGCTCCAGATCGCGCGCCACCCGGCCCGGGGCGATGTCCCAGAGCGTCAGGCCGCGGGCGGCCAGCTGCACGTAGTTCTGCGTGTCGCGCAGCTCGGCCAGCAGCGGCAGCCCGAGCTGCTCGATGAACTGGTGCAGTTGCTGCTGCGACAGCGTCCCCTCGCGCACCCGCATGGCCACCAGGCCGATCTCGGGCGCGGCGCCGAGCTTGTCGCGATCGTGGGCGGCATCTTGCAGCTCGCGGACGAAGTCGTATGTCGCCTGGATGTCAAACAGGCTGGGCTGCAGCGGCACGACCACCCGGTCCGCCACCTTGAGCGCCTGCGTCAACCGCTTGCCGCGCAGCCCGGCCGGCGTGTCGAGCACCGCGTGCGACACGCCCTTGGGCGTGCGCAGCTGCTCGGCCGATTCCAGCTCCCAGCCGCGGATCAGCGGCAGCGCCGCGGGCCGCTGCGCCAGCCAGCGCGCCGACGACTGCTGGCGGTCGATGTCGCCCAGCATGACCGTCAGGCCCCGATGGGCCAGGAAGCCCGCGATGTTGCTCGCGAGCGTGCTCTTGCCAACCCCGCCCTTCGGATTGGCGACCAGGATCACCGGCATGGCGTCTCCTCTCCTCGATGAGGTGCGCGGGATGTTATGCGATACCGCAAAATCCGCCGCCATGAGCGCTCCCCCGTCCATCCTGATCCTGTCCGCGCATCCGGACCTCGCGCATTCCCGCGTCACGCGGGCGATGCTCTCCGCCGCCCATGGCCTGCCCAACGTCCGCGTGCGCGACCTCTACGCGCTCTATCCCGATTACGCGATCGACACGCCCGCGGAGCAGGAGGCGCTGCGCGACGCCGAACTGCTGGTGTGGCTGCATCCGATGCACTGGTACGGCATGCCGGCGCTGATGAAGCTGTGGGTCGACGAGGTGCTGAGCGTGGGCTTCGCCTACGGCCAGACCGGGCACGCGCTGCATGGCAAGGACCTGTGGCTGGTCACCTCGACCGGCGGCAGCGCCCATTCCTACAGCGCCGACGGCTACAACCGCCATCCGGTCGCCGACTTCCTGGTGCCCTACGCGCAGACCGCCGCGCTGTGCGGGATGCGCTTCCTGCCGCCGCTGGTGCTGCATGGCGCGCAGAAGGCCTCGGCCGAGCAGGTCCAGGCCCACGCGCAGGCCTTCCTCGAGGGCCTGCGCGCGCTGCCCGAGTGGTGCGAGCGCCAGCCCGAGCCGGCCCAGGAGACCGTCCCCGACGACGAACGCCCGGTGCGCGAGGAAGGAGCGCCGGTCTGATGGAAACCTCTCATGGCAACTGGCTGCTGACGCCGCTCGTGCTGCTGGCCGCCGCGGTGCTAGCGGTGCCCCTCGCCCGCGGATTGAAGCTGGGGTCGATCCTGGGCTACCTGGTGGCCGGCGTGCTGCTCGGACCGCAGGTGCTGGGACTGATCAGCCAGCCCGCGACGGTGCTGGAGGTCGGCGAATTCGGCGTGGTGCTGATGATGTTCCTGGTCGGCCTGGAGCTCGAGCCCAAGCGGCTGTGGGCGATGCGCCGGCCGATCTTCGGCTGGGGCTCGGCGCAGATGCTGGGCTGCGCGGCGCTGCTGCTGATCCCCGCGTTCTTCCTCGATGCCGACTGGCATGCCGCGGTGATCGCGGCGCTGGGCCTGGCGATGTCGTCCACGGCGGTGGCGCTGACCACGCTCAGCGAGAAGAACCTGGGCAACACCCGCGCCGGGCAGAGCGTCATCAGCGTGGCGCTGCTGCAGGACATCGCCGCGATCCCGGTGCTGGCGCTGGTGCCTATCCTGGCCAGCCAGGGCCGGCCCGCCGGCGGCCACTCGGGCGGCCGGATCTGGCTGGCGCTGGGCGCGCTGGTGCTGATCGTGCTGGGCGGGCGCCTGCTGCTGCGCCCCTTGCTGCGCTGGATCGCGCGCAGCGGCACGCCGGAGATCTTCACCGCCGCCTCGCTGCTGCTGGTGCTGGCCGCGGCGATGCTGATGCAGAAGGCCGGGCTGTCGATGGCGCTCGGGGCGTTCGCGGCCGGCGTGCTGCTGGCCGAGAGCGAGTACCGCCGCGCGCTCGAGGCCGACCTGGAGCCCTTCAAGGGGCTGCTGCTGGGCATGTTCTTCATCGCGGTCGGCATGGGCCTGGACCTGAGCGTGCTGTGGCACAAGCCCTTCGCGGTGCTGGGCCTGCTGGCGGCGCTGTGGCTGTGCAAGGGCCTGGTGCTGGCGGTGCTGGGCCGGCTGATGGGGCTGCCCAAGCCGGAGCGCGCGGTCTTCGTGATCCTGCTGGCGCAGGGCGGCGAGTTCGGCTTCGTCGTCTTCCAGCTGGCGGAGCAGGCCACGCTGCTCGACGCCGCGCAGCGCTCGGTGCTGGTGGCGGCGGTGGCGCTGTCGCTGGCGCTGACGCCGGCGCTGCTGGCCTGGGCGCAGCGGCGCGCCGGGCAGGTGGAGCGCCGCTCGCCGCACGAACTCAAGGAGCAGCAGGACTCGGAGGTGATCATCGCGGGCTTCGGCCGCTACGGGCAGATCATCGGCCGGATGCTGTTCGCCAACGGCATCCCGGCGACGGTGCTGGATCACGACGCCGACACGGTCGAGTCGCTGCGGCGCTTCGGCTGGCGCGTGTTCTGGGGCGACGCGACGCGGCTGGAGCTGCTGCGCATCGCCGGCGCCGAGCGCGCCCATGTGCTGGTGCTGGCGGTGGACGATTTCAACCACAGCGTCAAGATCGCCGAGATCGCGCGGCAGCACTTCCCGCACCTGACCATCGTCGCCCGGGCGCGCAACGTGCAGCACTACTACGCGCTGCGCGAGCTGGGCGTGGAACTCATCGAGCGCGAGACGCTGGACTCGGCGCTGATGAGCGCGCGCTCGGTGCTGGAGCAGCTCGGCTGGGAACGCCACGCGGCGCGGCAGATGGCCTGGCGCTTCCGGCGCCACACCGTCGAGCAGACCGAGGAGATGCGTCCGCACCGCGGCGACCTGGACACGCTGATCGCGATGTCCAAGCGCGGCCGCGAGCAGCTGGAGGAGCGGCTGGCGGCGGAGCGCCGCGAGCTCGCGGACGGCCGCAGGACCCATCCCTGGCAGGAGCCGCACCAGGCGCCGGGGTCGGCGCCCGCCCCGTCCGATCAGCCCCAGCCCGGCAAGGCCTGAGCGCCCCGGCGACAATCGCGCCCCTATGTTTGCCCCTTCCCAACTCGAGGTCCGGCGTTTCTTCTGCCAGACCTACCGCAAGCAGCGCGACGGGCTGCCGCTCACGCCGATGGAGGCGATCGCCTCGGACTGGATCACGCAGCATCCGGAGTACCACGGCGAGCTCGCCGACGAGGACGCCGCGCTGGCGGCCGTCTACACGGTGGAAGACGGCCGCGCCAATCCCTTCCTGCATCTGTCGATGCACCTGAGCCTCATCGAGCAGCACCAGATCGACCAGCCCACCGGCGTGCGCCAGGCGCTGGACCTGCTGGCGGCACGCCGGCAGTCGCTGCACGAGGCGCATCACGAGGCCATGGAATGCCTGGGGGAGATGATCTGGAGCTCGCAGCGCAGCGGCCTGCCGCCGGACGGCCACGCCTACCTGGACTGCCTGCGGCGCAAGGCGACGCGCACGCCCGCCTGAGGCGCCGCGCCGGGCTGCGGCCCGGCCATGAAAAAAGGCCACGCAGTCGCGTGGCCTTCTTCATTCGGGAGGGGAGCCGGCTCAGGCCTGGATCGATCCGCCCAGCGCCGACTTGCGCTCGTTCTTGCCGGAGGCGCCATACAGGCCCGACGGCTCGCCGGGCATCAGCACGTCGATGGCCCGGTCCAGCGCCGCGGTGGCGCGGGCCAGCGACTCGCGCTGCGCGGCGACGCGGCCGCCGGCCTGCATCAGCCGCGTCCGCAGCACCGCCGGCACCGAGCCCGTGCGGGCGGCCGCGCTGAACTGCTCGATCGCCCGCGCCAGCGCGGCGTGCAGCGAAGCGGCATGCAGCTCGATCGCCTGCGAATCGCGCCGGTGCAGCGCCTCGCCCAGCAGGTTGAGGCAGCTTTCGACGTCCTGCAGCGGTTGCTCCAGGTCGGCGGCGGTCGTGGTCAGGGGCGTGGCGGTCATGGCATCACCGGAAAACCGTTGTATTGAGGCGCGTCAGCTCAGTTTTTGCAATCGCGTTCAGTGCGACGACTGCTGGGCCCGGCCCAGCATCTCGCTCGCGTTGGCGATCAGCTTGTCGGCGATCGCGTCGGCGTTGATCTTGAACTCGCCCTTTTCGATCGCGCTGGCGATGCGCGCCACCTTTTCCGCGTCGAAGCTGCCGTCGTCGGACGTGGTGCCCGAGATCAGGCTGCTCGCCGTGCTCGACAGCTCGACGGTGGAGCCGGCGGCGTCCGAAGCCTTGGCGCGGCCCGGCTTGGCGGCCTTCGAGCCGCCGTCGACGGCGCCCGAAGCAGTGCCGCCCACTTTCGAATAGGCGTTCAGGTCAGCGTTGTTACCGATCTTCATGGCAAATCTCCATGGGCCCGTGGACTGCCGGACCCCTTCCAATGACGGGTTTATCGACCCGCCTGGGCGGAACTTGAGGGCCCCGCTTCACAAATTCGACTGCTCGCGCGAAAACGGTGTTCACAGTACCACCTCCACGCGACGTTCACCGATCGTACGCCCGGTGACCATGCGGCCATTGTCGAAGCGCACCCGGACGTCCTGGCCTTCCAGCCCGACGCCCATCGCCTGGCCTTCGCCGGCGATGGCGTAGCCGTCGCCGGTCGCCATGACCTGCACCCGGTCGCCTGGCTGCACCCATTGGCGCAGCTTCAGGTCGGCGGAGCGCAAAGCCCCGCCGGCGGCCACCGGCCGGGCCAGATGGCGCCCGAGCCAGCCCTCCGCTTGTGTATAGATGGCCCCGGCCTCGCCGGCAATATCCACTTCGGCCAGACGCAGGTGATCTTGAGTCAGGACCGTGCCGGCGGGAAGGTCAGATGCCGCGACATAGGCCTGTCCGTAGACCTTGATCGTCAGCGGCAGCGTGACATTCCACTTCGTCACGCCCGCCAGGCAGCGCAGGCCGAGCCGCGTGCGGCCCCACATCCGGGTGCCGGGCGGCAGATAGGGCTGGATCTGCGCGCAGGGCGCCAGGCGCAGACGCGGGTCCAGCCGGCCGAGTTCCACCTCGACGCGGGCCTGGTTGGGCGCCACCTGGCGCGCGCCGGCCATGGCCAGCGTCTGCAGCCGGTCCTCCAGCGTCGCGTCGAGCGCGCCGAGACTGGAGCCGCCCGGTTCGCTGATCGAAGTCTGCGGCGCGAGGGCGACCTGCACGGTCTGCGCCTGGGCGATGTCCAGCCACCCGAACATCATCCACACGGCCAGCAGCGCGCCCGCCAGCAGGGCGGGCAGCGCCAGCGGGGCACCGGCATGGGAATGGGGGCAGCTTGTCGGCATGAGGCGCAACTGTACGGATCCGGGCCACGCCGATGGCTTGGAAATGCGCCCGGATCACCCGTCTTATCGCGCTCATGTTTTCCGGCCCGCTGCCCACAATGCCCGAACGTGAACAACCGGCCGTGGCCCCCAGCCCGCCGGACCGGCTCCCGAAGGAGATCGCCATGATGAACAGACTGACCGACGCGATGAATTTCCAGGCCCAGGCGCTGACCCTGCGGGCCGAGCGTCAGCGCCTGCTCGCCAGCAACATCGCCAACGCGGACACCCCGGGCTACCAGTCCAAGGACATGGATTTCGCCAAGGCGCTGCGCGCGGCGACCTCCCCGGCCGCGGGCGCCGATTCCAACCAGACCCTCACGCAGCGCACCCAGAGCGCCCTGCAGAGCAGCCTCAGCGCCATGACCAGCATGGACAGCAACACCGTCGACATGGACCGCGAGCGCGCCAGCTTCGCCGACAACACGGTCAAGTACGAGGCCTCGCTGCGTTTCCTCAACGGCTCCATCCGCACCATGCTGGATGCGATGAAGTCGCCCAACGCCGCCTGACGCCGCGCGCTGAATCAAGGAGCCCGTCATGTCGATGTTCAGCATCTTCCACATCAGCGGCAGCGCGGTGAGCGCCCAGAGCCAGCGTCTGAACGCGGTCGCCAGCAACATGGCCAACGCCGACACCGTGGCCGGCCCCGACGGCCAGGCCTACAAGGCGCGCCAGGTGGTGTTCCAGAGCGTGCTGGCGCAAAACGGCACCGACCAGACCGACGTCGGCGTGCAGGTCGTCGGCGTGCAGGAGAACCAGACCCCCGGCCGCCGCGTCCACGACCCCAGCCACCAGCTGGCCGACGCCGACGGCTACGTCACCTACAGCAACGTCAACAGCGTGGAGGAGATGGTCAACATGATCTCGGCCTCGCGCTCGTACCAGAACAACCTCGAGGTCATGGGCACCGCCAAGTCGTTGCTGCTCAAGACCCTGCAGATGGGCCAGGGCTGACGCCCGGCGCTTCATAGAACGAACCGACCGGAAGGCCCGTCATGGACTACACCTCGCTGAACGTCAACTCGAGCACCAACAAGACCTCGACGAGCTCGGCCGCCCAGAGCAGCGGCGCCGCCGACACCCAGGACCGCTTCCTGAAGCTGCTGGTGGCGCAGATGCAGAACCAGGACCCGATGAACCCGATGGACAACGCGCAGGTCACGACCCAGCTCGCGCAGATCCAGACGGTGACCGGCGTGGGCACGCTGAACAACAGCATCCAGAGCCTGTCCAGCCAGTTCCAGCAGATGCAGGCGCTGCAGAGCGTCAGCCTGGTCGGCCGCGACGTCACCGTCCCCGGCAACAAGGTCAGCGTGGCCGACGGCAAGGCGACGATGAACTTCGACCTGGCCGACGCCGCCGACACCGTCAAGCTGGAGGTGCTCAACGGCGCCGGCGCGGTGATCTCGACGCAGGACCTGGGCAAGATGAAGGGCGGCAGCCAGAGCTACACCTGGGATGCCTCCAAGGCGAGCGAGACCGCCAACCTGACCTTCCGCGTCACCGCGGCCAAGTCCGGCAACGCCGTCACCGCCACGACGCTGATGCGCGACACGGTGCGTGCCGTGAACACCACCGGCGCGACGCTCCAGCTCGATCTCAAGAATTCGGGCCTGGTCGATTACGACAAGGTCCGCGCGCTGGGCTGATCCCGGCATTCCCCACACCGCCTGAACCGCGCCTGAACCCCGCCCGAACCGCCCAAGGACATCCCCCATGAGCTTCCAACAAGGCCTCTCCGGACTGAACGCCTCCAGCAAGAACCTGGAGGTCATCGGCAACAACATCGCCAACGCGCAGACCTACGGCGCGAAGTCGTCGCGGGCCGAGTTCGCCGACCTGTACGCCTCGGCGCTGAACGGCGCCGGCACCAACCAGGTCGGCATCGGCGTGCAGATCCAGACCGTGGCCCAGCAGTTCACGCAGGGCAACATCTCGATCACCGAGAACCCGATGGACCTGGCGGTCAACGGCGCGGGCTTCTTCCAGGTCAGCGACGGCAAGAACCCGACGAGCTACACCCGCAACGGCCAGTTCAAGGTCGACAAGGACGGCTACATCGTCAACAACAGCCAGCTCAAGCTGCAGGGCTACCCCGCCGACGCCAACGGCGTGATCCAGCCCGGCCTGGCGCAGGCGTTGAAGCTGCCCACCGGCGGCATCGATCCCAAGACCACCGGCAACATCAACATGGAGTTCAACCTGGACTCCCGCGCCGGCCCGACCGCCGCCTACGACCTGACCGATCCGGCGGACCCGAACTCGGCCAAGATCGACAAGACGGGCCTGACGCTGAACGACCCGACGACGTACAACAACGCCACGTCGATGACCGTCTACGACGCCAAGGGCCAGCCGATCGCGCTGACCATGTACTACCAGCGCGCCAACAACGACGACGCCAACGGCAACACCGTCTGGAACGTCTACCTGACGGCCAACGGCTCGGCGGTGCAGTTCGACTCCAAGGGCAATCCGATCGAGACCGACGACGGCAAGCCCTCCGGCAACCCGCTGACGCCGTTCACGCAGATGACTTTCCTGCCCACCGGCGGCAAGCCCGTCTCGCCCGGCCCGAGCGAGTTCCTGAACCTGAAGATCCCCGCCGGCGTGAACGCGCAGGGCGCCCCGACGCTGCCCATCCCGTCGCCGCCGGCCGACCCGTCCGACCCGTCGGTGCAGGGCATCAAGCTGGACCTGCGCTCGGCCACCGAGAACGGCTCCAACTTCGCCGTCACCGACCTGAAGCAGGACGGCTACGCGCCGGGCCAGCTGGTGGGCATCAAGATCGAGGACAACGGCATCGTCACCGCCCGCTACTCGAACGGCGAATCCAAGCCGGCCGGCCAGGTCGAGCTGGCGAACTTCCGCAACCCGCAGGGCCTGCAGCCGCTGGGCGGCAACCTGTGGGCGCGCACGAACGCGTCGGGCGATCCGGTCGTGGGCGTGCCCGGCGACGGCAACCTGGGCTCGCTGACCCCGGGCGCGCTGGAGGAATCCAACGTCGACCTGACCTCCGAGCTCGTGAACATGGTGACCGCGCAGCGCGTCTACCAGGCCAACGCGCAGACCATCAAGACGCAGGACCAGGTCCTGCAGACGCTGGTCAACCTGCGCTGATGCCGGCATCGCCGATCCCGCCGAACGCTGAGGACCTCCCATGGACCGCATGATCTACCTGTCGATGAGCGGCGCCCAGGCGGCGATGTCGCGCCAGGACGTGCTCTCCAACAACCTGGCCAACGCCAACAGCAACGGCTTCCGGGCCGAATTGCAGGCGTTCCGCGCGGTGCCCATCCGCGGCGACGGCGCCACCACCCGCGCCTTCGCGCTGGAGACGACCACCGGCCACGACCTGACGGCCGGACCGGTCTCGACCACCGACCGCAACCTGGACGTCGCCATGAAGGGCAAGGCCTGGATGGCGGTGCAGGCGCTGGACGGCACGGAGGCCTACACCCGCGCCGGCTCGATGGACGTCGACCAGGACGGCGTGCTGCGGCTGCGCAACGGCTTGCAGGTGCTGGGCGACGGCGGCGCGATCACCGTGCCGCCCAACTCGACGATCTCCATCGGCGACGACGGCACCGTCGTGGCCAAGGCCGACGGCCAGCGCCCGGTCAACATCGGCAAGATCAAGCTGGTGACCGAGGACGGCCGCTTCACCCGGCGCGATGACGGCCTGTTCATCGCCGACGGCGGTGACCCGCTGCCCGCCGATCCCAATGCCCGGCTGCAGTCGGGCGCGCTCGAGGGCTCCAACGTGAGCCCGGTCGAGACCATGGTCGGCATGATCGCCGCCGCCCGCCAGTTCGAGCAGCAGATGAAACTGCTCTCGATCGCCCAGACTCACGGCCAGGCAGCCTCCAAGCTGCTGTCCGACAGCTGATCCGGCGGCCGCCCGCCCCCCGGCCCGCGCCCCTCGGAACCGCTTTAGACCAGGAATCAGGAGTCCCCGATGCTTCGTTCGCTCTGGACCGCCAAGACCGGCATGGAAGCCCAGCAGACCCAGCTGGACGTCATTTCCCACAACCTCGCCAACGTCTCGACCAACGGCTACAAGAAGTCGCACGCCGTCTTCGAGGACCTGATGTACCAGACGCTGCGCCAGCCCGGCGCCAACAACACCGAGCAGACCACGCTGCCCACCGGCATGCAGGTCGGCCTGGGCGCGCGCGCGGTGGCGACCTCGCGCAGCCACTCGCAGGGCAGCCTGACGCAGACGTCGAACAACCTGGACGTCGCCGTCAAGGGCAATGGCTTCTTCCAGGTCCAGATGCCGGACGGCACCACCGCGTACACCCGCGACGGCAGCTTCCAGCTCGACCCCAACGGCCAGATCGTCACCAACAACGGCAACACGGTGCTGCCCGGCATCATCGTCCCGGCCGACGCCAAGTCGCTGACCATCGGCGCCGACGGCACGGTCAGCGTCACCACCGCCGCCAGCGCCACGCCGACCACGCTGGGCCAGCTTCAATTGGCGAACTTCATCAACCCGCCGGGCCTGGAGTCGCTGGGCGGCAACCTGTACGCCGAGACCGTCGCCTCCGGCACGCCGCAGACCGGCGCGCCCGGCACCAACAGCCTGGGCACGGTGCAGCAGGGCTTCGTCGAAACCTCGAACGTCAACGTGGTCGAGGAACTCGTGCAGATGATCCAGACCCAGCGCGCCTACGAAATGAATTCCAAGGCGATCCAGACCACCGACCAGATGCTCCAGAAGCTGTCGCAGATCTGACCGGCCCCAGCCCCGCTGATCGACCGACCGGGCGATGGCCGCCCCGGCGACCATGCGAGGGCCCGCGCCGTTGTCCGCGATCCAAGGAGTTGTCATGCAATCGATCCCGTCTTCTTCCCGTGCGCTCGCCCGTCTGGCGAGGCGGCTCGGTGTTCCCGCCGCCGCGCTGGTTCTCAGCGCCTGCGGCACGATGTACCCGCAACCGCGCGTGGATATGCAGCCCGCGCCCGTGGTGAAGATGCCCGAGCCGATCCCCGCCTCGGCCAACAACGGCGCGATCTACCAGAACGCCAACTACCGCCCGCTGTTCGAGGACCATCGCGCCCGCCTGGTCGGCGACATCGTCACCGTGCAGATCGTCGAGAAGGTCAGCGCCTCGCAGAAGTCGAGCAGCGAACTGGACAAGACCGGCGCCCTGGCCGCCGGCGTGACGGCCATCCCGGGCTTCAATCCGAACTCGTTCGCGAGCGGGCGGGCGGAGGTCGCGGGCACCTCGTCCAACAAGAACACCGGCAAGGGCACGAACGAGAACACCAACGACTTCTCCGGGACCATCACCGCGGTGGTCACCGGCGTGCTGCCCAACGGCCACCTCCTGATCTCCGGCGAGAAGCAGGTCGGCGTGAACAACAACGTCGACGTGCTGCGCTTCTACGGCCAGGTCGACCCGCAGTCGATCCGCCAGGGCAACACCGTCCCGTCGACGGCGATCGCCAACGTCCGGGTCGAGCAGCGCGGCCGCGGCGCCGTGGCCGACGCGCATGGAATTGGCTGGCTATCCCGCTTCTTCTTGAACCTTTCGCCCATTTAAGTTTCCCCACAATCGGTCACACGAGTCTGGCAACCGTGTGACCGAGATGTACCCCTCCACCTTCCCCCGTTTCTTCCATCGCACCTCTGAAGGCGCCCTCCGCCTGCTGGCCCCCGGCCTGCTCGCGCTGATGGCCCTGCTGTCGATCGCGACGCCGGCCCAGGCCACGCGCATCAAGGAAGTGGCGGCCGTGCAGGGCGTGCGTTCCAACCCGCTGACCGGCTACGGCCTGGTGGTGGGCCTGGACGGCACCGGCGACCAGACCACCCAGGCCCCGTTCACGGGCCAGAGCATGACGGCCATGCTGCAGCAGTTCGGCGTGCTGCTGCCGCCCGGCGTGACCATGCAGCCGCGCAACGTCGCGGCGGTCATGATCACCGCCCAGCTTCCCCCCTTCGCGCAACCCGGCCAGCCGCTGGACGTCGTCGTCTCGTCGATGGGCAACGCCAAGAGCCTGCGCGGCGGCACGCTCATCGCCACGCCGCTGCGCGGCGCCGACGGCCAGGTCTACGCGATCGCCCAGGGCAACCTGATCGTGGGCGGCGCCGGCGCCTCGGCGGGCGGCTCCAAGGTCCAGATCAACCACCTGAGCGCCGGGCGCATCCCCGGCGGCGCGCTCGTCGAGCGCAGCGTGCCCACGCCGCTGCAGCAGAACGAGTGGCTGCAGCTGGACCTGAACAGCTCCGACTTCGGCACCGCGCGCGCCGTCGCCAAGGCCATCAACAGGTCCAAGGGCGAGGGCACCGCGATGGCGGTGGACGGCCGCGTCATCCGCGTGCGCGCGCCGCTGGCGCCGGACGCCCGCGTCGCCTTCCTGGCCGACATGGAGAACCTGGCCTTCGACCAGGAGATCCCGGCCGCCCGCATCGTGATCAACGCCCGCACCGGCTCGGTGGTGATGAACCAGGCGGTCACGCTGCAGCCCTGCGCGGTCGCGCACGGCAACCTGGCGGTGACCATCTCCAGCACGCCGCAGGTCAGCCAACCGAACGCGCTCTCGGGCGGCCAGACCACGGTCACGCAGAAGACCGACATCTCGATCAAGCAGGACCCCGGCTCGCTGATCCAGCTGCCGGCGGGCGCGCGGCTCAACGACGTCGTCAAGGCGCTGAACACGCTGGGCGCCACGCCGCAGGACCTGCTGGCGATCCTCCAGGCGATGAAGAGCGCCGGCGCCCTGAACGCCGAGCTCGAGGTGATCTGACATGGCCCTCTCCACCCCTCTCTCCACCGCCCTCGGCATGGGGGTCAACGGCCTCTCGTCGGACACGCGTTCCGTCGAACAGCTGAAGTCGACCGCCTCGCGCGACCCGAAGGCCGCGGTCAAGGAGACCGCGCGCCAGTTCGAGGCCCTCTTCATGCAGGAAGTGATGAAGAGCATGCGCCAGGCCACGATGAGCAGCGGCATGATGGACAACTCGGCGACCCAGATGGGCGGCGAGATGCTGGACCAGCAGTACGCCGCGAAGATGACCGGCCTGCCCGGCGGCCTGTCGCAGGCCATCGAGCGCCACCTGCAGCGCCAGCTCGGCGTCAAGGACGGCGAGCTGCCCAGCGCCAAGGACGCCACCAAGGTGCAGCAGCTGCCGGCGCTGGCGGTCAAGAACGTGCAGCCGCACGTGCAGGACTTCATCCTCAAGCACGACGGCGCCGCCAAGGCCGCGCAGGCGTCCACCGGCATCCCGGCCAGCTTCATGATCGCGCAGGCCGCGCACGAGTCCGGCTGGGGCAAGCGCGAGATCGTGAACAAGGACGGCTCGACCAGCTTCAACGTCTTCGGCATCAAGGCCGGCGGCAGCTGGACCGGCAAGGTCGCCGAGGTGCCCACCACCGAGTATGTCGACGGCAAGCCGATGCGCGTGATGGCCAAGTTCCGCGCCTACGGCAGCTACGAGGAAGCGTTCAAGGACTACGCCAAGCTGATCAGCGGCAACGACCGCTACCGCGACGTCGTGGCCAAGGCCAACACCGGCAGCGCCGAAGGCTTCGCCAAGGGCCTGCAGAAGGCCGGCTACGCCACCGACCCCGACTACGCGACCAAGCTCGCGCGCACGATCAACACCACGATGCGCGTGCAGCGCGCGCTGGCCTGACCGGGCGACGACGGGCTGACGCCGAAGGACCGAGGAGACCCCCATGAGCACCTCACCGCTGCTGTCGCTGGGCATGCGCGCCATGTTCGCCAACCAGGCGGCGCTGCAGACCATCGGCCAGAACATCGCCAACGCCAACACGCCGGGCTATTCGCGCCAGGAGGTGGTGCTGACGACGCCGGAAGGCCAGTTCACCGGCGCGGGCTACTTCGGCAAGGGCGTCAACGTGGAGACGGTGACCCGCTCCCACAACGAGTTCCTGACCCGCGAGGCCGCGGCCGCCAAGTCGCAGGCCTTCATGGACACGTCGATGCAGGCACAGCTCGGGCAGCTGGAGAAGCTGTTCCCCACCGGCTCGGACGGCCTGGGCCAGTCGGCCAACGACTTCCTGAACGCGCTGGTCGACGTGGCCAGCCGCCCGGCCGACCCGTCGGCGCGGCAGGTGGTGCTGGGCAAGGCGCAGGCGCTGGCCTCGCGCTTCCAGAGCGCCGGCCAGCAGCTGGCCGACCTGCAGTCGGGCGTGGTCAGCGACATGAACGCCGACGTCAAGCAGGTCAATGAACTGGCCAGGCAGATCGCCGCGGCGAACGACCAGATCGCCCGCTCGGCCGGCAGCAGCCACACGCCCAACGACCTGCTCGACAAGCGCGACCAGCTGATCTCGCAGCTCAGCCAGTACGTGCAGGTCACCACCGTGCCCAACAGCCGCGACGGCACCACCGGCGTCTTCATCGGCGGCGGCCAGGTGCTGGTGCTGGGCGGCCAGGCGCAGCAGCTCTCGGTCACGCCCGATCCCTATGACGGCGCGCGCGGGCAGCTCTCGATCAGCGACACCGCCGGCACGCGCGCGCTCGACGAGAGCACGCTGACCGGCGGCTCGCTGACGGCGCTGCTGCGCTACCAGAACACCCACCTCCAGGACGCCCGCAACCTGCTGGGCCAGATGGCGACCGCCGTGGCCACGCGCATCAACGAGCAGCAGAAGCTGGGCATCGACCTGAAGGCGCAGGCCGGCGGTCCGCTGTTCACGATCGCCGATCCGAACGTGCTGCCCGCCTCGACCAACCGCGGCGACGCCAAGCTCTCGGCCACCGTCACCGATGGCTCGCTGGTGCCGGCGCTGTCGTTCACCGTCACGCCGGATCCGACCGGCACGCCGGACAGCTACCAGATCGCGGTCCGCCCGGGCGGCCAGCCGGCGATCATGAGCAACGACCAGATCAAGAAGGCCTATGGCGTCAGCCTGTCGATGACCGGCACGATGCAGCAGGGCGACAGCTTCCTGCTCGAGCCGGTGGCCGGCGCGGCGGGCAGCTTCAAGCGCGCGATGGACGACCCCAGCGGCCTGGCCGCCGCGGCGCCGGTCGTGGCGACCGCGGACGTGAACAACAAGGGCACCGCGACCGTCGATTCGCTGTACGCGGTCAACGAGAAGTTCGACAAGAGCAAGCAGCCCGCGACGGTGCAGTTCGGCACCGTCAACGCGGACAACAGCATCAACTACACCATCACACTGTCGGACAACACCAGCGTCAGCGGCGTCTGGAAGGCCGGCACCGCGATCGGCAACGATCCCGCGGGCGGCGTGGACCTGGGCTTCGAGCTGCGCCTGAACGGCGTGCCGCGCGAGGGCGACAAGATCGGGATGCAGGTCTCGGACGCGGTGGTCTCGACCAACAACGGCAACGCCAAGGCCTTCGTCGCGCTGCAGAGCGAGCCCTTCGTCGGCCGGCAGCTGCAGGCCAACGGCACGCTGACGCGCGGCCAGACCGTCAACGAGGCCTATGCCGCGTCGATGGCCGACATCGGCTCGCGCGTGCAGGGCGCGGACTACCTGGCGCAGGTCTCGACCTCGGTCGCCTCCGACGCCGAGACCACCCGCTCCAGCCAGGCCGGTGTCAACCTGGACGAGGAAGCCGCGCGGCTGATGCAGTTCCAGCAGGCCTACCAGGCCTCCGCCAAGATGCTGCAGACCGCGCAGAGCCTGTTCGATCAACTGCTGAGCATCGTGTCGCGCTGAGCGCCGACCATCTGAACCCCGAGGGACCGAGCCATGCGACTCTCCACCGCCAACATGTTCGACGCCAGCATCTCGACGCTGCAGCGCCGCCAGCAGGAGATGCAGGACGCGCAGCAGCGCCTGACCACCGGCAAGCGCGTCAACAAGGCCAGCGACGACCCGACCGGCGCGGCGCGGGCCGAGCGCGCGCGCACCTCCATCGGCCAGGTCGACGCCAGCCAGCGCGCGCTGGACGCCAGCCGCAACAGCATGACGCTGGCCGAGAGCGCGCTGGGCGACGCCAACGAGCTGATGCAGCAGATCCGCGAGACCGTGGTGGCCGCCGGCAACGCCAGCTACAGCGATCCGGAGCGCCAGGGCCTGGCGACCAAGATCCAGGGCCTGCGCGACCAGCTGCTGGCCATCGCCAACCGCGGCGACGGCGCGGGCGGCTACCTGTTCTCGGGCCAGGGCACCTCGGGCGTGCCCTTCCTGGACAACCCGGTGCAGCGCGACGCGTCGGGCAACCGCGTGGGCGGCGGGGTCGGCTTCGAGGGCGTCTCGGGCAACGTCACCACCGGCAACCTCGAGAACTACCCGCTCAGCGTCGACGGCCGCATGGCCTGGGAGCAGGCGCGCTCGGGCAACGGCACCTTCGTGACGGGCCCGGCGCCCAACGCGCTGACCGGCAAGGCCTCGACCGGCTACATCGACTCGGGCCGCGTCACCGACCCGGCGCAGGTCACCGGCGACAGCTACAGCATCGTCATCAGCGGCGCGGCGCCGTCGCAGACGTATACGGTCTTCAATGAATCGCAAGGCCATGTCCCGGTCGCGAGCGACAACTACGCCGCCGGCAACACCATCAAGTTCGCCGGCATGGCGATGACGGTGGCGGGCGCGCCGTCCGACGGCGACACCTTCACGGTCAAGCCGTCCACGGCCGACCTGAAGGTCTTCGACGTGCTGGACCGCACCATCGAGTCGCTGAAGAAGACCGGCCGCACCGGCCCCGAGATCACGCAGGACAACCTGATGAACCTGCGCGACCTGGACGCGGTGGTGGGCAACCTGACCAACGTGCGCAGCCAGGTCGGCGAGCAGATGAACAACCTGGACGGATCGGAATCGCGGCTGCAGACGCTCAAGGTTTACAACCAGGCTGAGCAATCTGCCGCAGAGGACCTGGACATGACGCAGGGCATTTCCGATTTCCAGAACCAGCAGACGGGCTACGATGCGGCGCTGAAGACCTACTCGATGGTGCAGCGCATGTCGCTGTTCCAGTACATCAACTCCTGATGCGCCGATCTGCATGAACTCCACACACGCCGTGCTGGGCCAAGTGGCCCTGGGGTACGCGCCCCTGGTTTCCAAGTCCCTCGAGATCGAGGCCACCCGCGTCACGGTATTCGCCCTTCGCCCGGAGGGGACCCCGGCCGCGGGCGAGCTGCTGGCGGCGCTGGCCGATGCCTTCCCCGCCAAGGCGGTGCTGCTGAACGTGGCGCACGAGGGGCTGCTCAAGGGCCTGCTGGCCACGGCGCTGCCGGGCAACATGAAGATCGAGGTGCCGGCCTTCCTGCTGTCGGACGCGGAAGTCGCGTCCCAGGCGCAGGCGCGCGGCGCGCTGCTGAAGGGCCGCTCGGACGCGGCCGGCTTCAAGCAGGTCGTGCTGGACCTGCAGGACCTGAGCAGCGGCCCGCTGCCGGCGGGCAAGTCGGTGCTGGTGTCGGGCGCGCGCAGCGCGGCTGATTTCAAGCAGGCGCTGGACGCCGGCGCGGCCGGCGTGCTGGGCTGGACGGTGCACGGCGAGTTCGAGGCCCCGGCCGCCCCGGTGGCGCGCAACGACGCGCAGGCCGACCTGCAGGTGATCGTCGAGCTGATGTCGCGCGTCGACCAGGGCGAGGACGTCGAGCGCCTGGAGCAGACGCTCAAGCGCGATCCGAGCCTGGCCTTCAAGCTGCTGCGCTACATGAATTCGGCGGCCTTCGGCCTGTCGGTGGAGGTGTCGTCCTTCCGTCACGCGATCATGCTGCTGGGCTACGCGCGGCTGCGCCGCTGGCTGGCGCTGCTGCTGGCCACGGCGAGCAAGGACCACGCGATGCGCCCGGTGATGTTCGGCGCGCTGCGCCGCGGCCTGGTGATGGAGGAACTGGCCAAGGGCATGTCGGACTCGGAAGTCCGGGACGAGATGTTCATCTGCGGGCTGTTCTCGCTGCTGGACCACATGCTGAAGCAGCCTTTCGACAAGCTGCTGCAGTCGATCCCGGTGCCGGAGCGGGTGCGCCAGGCGCTGGTCGACAAGACCGGGCCGTATCACGGCTACCTGCAGCTGGTGCAGGCGATCGAGAACGAATCCGGTCTGGACGTGCGTGAGGCGATGGACTCGCTGATGCTGGGTCCGGACGAAGTCAACCACGCGGTGCTGCGCGCGCTGGACAAGGCGGCGCAGCTCGAGTGAGCGCCGCGGATGCGGCGACCGAGACACGTCCACCCTCACCCCCGCCCTCTCCCGCCCTGCGGGAGAGCAACCGTGTCAAGCGCTGCTGCTGACCAACTCCCTCGCCCCCCGCGAGGGGGGAGAGGGTGGGGGAGAGGGGGTGCTTCGAAGGGCAGCAGCGCTGTGACACGAGCCCCCTCTCCCCTCCCTCTCCCCGCTGGGGCGAGGGGGTTTACTACGACGTCCGGCTCTTACCCCATCGCCCGCTTGCGGGAGAGGGAGTCAGAGGGACTGCGCTCTTCCACCGCCGCACGCCTCAGTCGACATCGCCATAGCGAGCTTTTTCATACACTCGCGGCGTGTCGCCTCAACTTCCCCTTGCCTCCCCTGATCTCGACGCGCTGCGCGCCCTGCTGACGGCACGCGGGCTCGAGCTTCCCGGCCTGCTCGCCGGCCTGTGGGATGGATCCTGGCCGGCCTTCGTGCTCGACGCCAAGGGCCAGGTCTTGCTCGCCAACGCGCGGCTGCAGGGCCTGATGGGCGAGGTCTCCCTGAAGGGCCAGCGCCTGCTTCCCAGCGGCAAGGCGCAGGAGCTCCGCCTGGTCGACGACCAGGGCCGCGAGCATCTGCTGCAGGCCTGGGTCCATCCGCTGGAAGGCGGCCTGGGCCTGGCGCTGCTGCAGGACCACAGCACCGAGCTCGCCGCGCGCGAGCGCGCCGACCGGATGCAGTCCGAGATCGACCAGTGGCTGGACCTGTGCCCGCTGCCCGCGCTGATGCACGACGACCAGGGCCTGCTGCTGCGCTTCAATGCCGCGTTCTCGGCGCTGTGCCGCCGCCTGAGCCCGCAACTGCCGATCAGCCTGCATGAACTGCCGCCCGAGTGGCGCGACCTGCTGCACGCGAAGGCGCCCGAATCCGGCCAGGAATCGCAGCGCAACGCGCTGCTCGCGCCGCCCGGCGACCGCCGGCGCTGGATCCGCGTGCGGGCCAGGCGTCTGAGCGGCCCCTGGGCGCGGCCGCGCATGCTGGTGATGCTCGAGGACCGCAGCGCGGAGCAGGACCTGGAGCTCGCGCAGCAGCAGCTGCAGACCTTGATGGACACGGCGGGCGTGGGCCTGGCGACCTTCCAGGCCGAGGCCGGCTGGTCGCGGCCCGGCGTCGACGGAGCGCCCGCGAGTCCGGCCTCCGCCGCCGACGGCCTGAAACCCGCGCCCGCGCTGCAGGGCGTCAACCGCGACATGGTCGAGCCCGACTCGCGCGCCGAATACGAGAAGCTGCAGCTCGCGCTCAAGCAGGCCGCGCCGGCGGTGGCGCGCTACGCGGTGCGGCATCCCGAGCATGGACTGCGCTGGCTGATGACGCGGGTCGAGATCGGCCAGCTCGCCTCGGGCCAGAAGACGACCTCGGTGCTGACCGTCGACATCACCGACCACCAGCAGGCGCAGGAGCGCAACGAGCTGCTGCAGCACTCGCTGCAGCTGCAGACCGAGCGCGAGCGCGCGGTGCTGGACTCGGTGCTGGTGGGCATCGTGACGGTGGGCCGCGAGGGCATCGAATGGATGAACCGCTCGGCGCGCCGGATGTTCGGTGGCGACCTGCCGGAGTTCGCCGGCCAGCCGATCAGCAGCGTCGCGACCGACGCGCCGGACCATCCGTTCCGGCAGACGCATTACCTGGACGACCTGCCCGAGGGTCAGGCCGAGACCTTCGAATGCCGGGTCGTGGCGCGTGACGGCCGCGAGTTCTGGGTGGTGGGCAACGCGGTGGCGACCGTCGGGCCGGATGGCGCGCGGCAGCTCACCTACGCGCTGCTGGACATCGAGCGCCGCCGCCAGGCCGAGGCGCAGAGCCTGCAGGCGCAGGCCTCGCTGCACCGGATCATCGAAGCCGCGCCGATCGCGATCAGCCTGCACGACGCGCGCACGCTGCAGGTGCGGCAGATCAACCAGGCGGCGGCCTCGCTGGCCGGCCGGCCCGAGGAAGAGCTGCTGGGCGCGACGCTGGAGGCGCTGTTCGGCGCGGGCGAGGAAGCGGCGACGATCCGCGCGGACATGGAGTTCGCGCTCCAGAGCAACGAGGTGCTGCAGCGCGAGTACCGGCTGACGATGCGCGGCCAGGCGCGGATCTGGGACGTGCGGCTGCTGCACCTGGCGGGCGTCAACGATGCCAGCGGCGAGCTGGAGCCGGAGCAGCTGCTGATGGTCGCCAGCGACGTGACGCAGCAGCGCGCGCAGGAGGCGGCGCGGCTGGAGGCGGCGATCGCGCAGCGCGAGCTGCTGGTGCGCGAGGTCCATCACCGGATCAAGAACAACCTGCAGGGCGTGGCGGGCCTGCTGCAGCAGATCGCGGCGCGCCGGCCGGAGGTGCGGGGCGTGATCAACGAGGCGGTGGGCCAGGTGCAGGCGATCGCGCAGGTCTACGGGCTGCAGGTCGGCATGTCGGGTCCGCTGCGGCTGCGCAAGGTGGTCGAGGCGGTGATGGGCTCGGTGCAGCGGATGTTCGGGCGCGAGATCCTGGTCGAGATCGACGGCGCGATGGCCGAGCAGTCGCACCGCTGGGGGCTGCCCGAGACCGAGGCGATCCCGATCGCGCTGACGCTCAACGAGCTGTTCACGAACGCGCTCAAGCATGGCGGCCAGGCGCCGGTGCGCTGCGAGTTGCGCTTCGATCCGGAGCAGGTGCTGCTGCGCATCGTCAACCAGGGGCGGTTGCCGGCGGGTTTCGACCTGGCGCAGGTGCGCGGCGGCGTGTCGGGCCTGGGCCTGGTGCGGGCGCTGCTGCCGCGCCGCAGCGCGCTGCTCGGGCTGACGCAGGACGGCGATCAGGTCGTGTGCGAACTCAGCCTGTGGCCGCCGGGGGTGCAGCTGCTCGAGGCCTTGTGACCACCCGAAACCGCTCCCGCGGGCTGACGGCCCTGGACGCGGCATTTCGGTGACAATCCTCGGTCACCCTCCGGGGAGCCTTGGATTCGGGAGCAGCGTGGATAGCGTAAGCAAGGACGTCGGCGCGAGCGGCAAGGGCCGCATCCTGGTCGTGGACGACGACCGGCTGGTGCTCGCCACCCTGACCCATGGCCTGGCCCAGGCCGGCTACGAAGTGCTCGACGCCGACAACGGCGACGACGCCATCCTCATCGCCCGCCAGCACCGCCCCGACCTCGCGCTGCTGGACATCCGCATGGAAGGCATGACCGGCTTCGACGTCGCCGGCTACCTGCGCGACTACCTGCAGCTCCCCTTCATGTTCCTGTCCGCCTTCGCCGACGAGGCCACTGTCGCCAAGGTCAAGGAACTCGGCGCCCTGGCCTACCTGGTCAAGCCGCTGGACATCCACCAGATCGTCCCCGCCGTCGAGGCCGCCTTCGCCAACCGGCCCGCCCGCCTGGCCGCCACCTCCGCTCCGGCCGCCACGCCCGACGCCGATGCCGCGGCCTCGCTCGGCATGGTCGAGGCCATGGCGCTGGGCGTGCTGATGCACCGCTACTCGCTCACGCGCGCGCAGGCGCTGTCGCGTCTGGAACGCATGGCCGCAGAGCAGAAGATCGATCTCGGGGAACAGGCCCGCCGCGTCGTCGAGGCCGTCGAGCAGCTCGCGCTCGGCAGCTGAGGCCCTCGGCAGCTCAGGCACTCGCCAGCGGAGGCAAGCCGGCGCACAGCGGCGGCTCAGCCCGGCAGCGTGAAATAGAAGCGGGCGCCCTGCCCGACCTCGGACTCGGCCCAGATGTCGCCGCCATGCCGGCGCACGATGCGCCGCGCCGACGCCAGCCCGACCCCCGTGCCCTGGAAATCGCTTGCGCTGTGCAGCCGCTGGAACACGCCGAACAGGCGATCGGCGAAGCGCATGTCGAAGCCCGCGCCGTTGTCGGTGACGACGTAGACGCGTTCGCCCTGGCGCTGCTCGGCGTCGAAGCGGATCACCGCCTGCTCGCGCTTGCTGCTGTACTTCCAGGCATTGCCGATCAGGTTCTCCAGCACCATGCGCAGCAGCGTCGGATCGCCCTGCACCCGCAGGCCCGGCTGGACCTGCGCGTCGACCTCGCGCGCGGGAGCGCCGCGGCGAAGCTCGTCCACCACCTGCGCGGCCAGCAGCGACAGGTCCACCGTCTCGTGCCGCAGCGCCTGCGACGACAGGTGCGACAGCGCCAGCAGCGAGTCGATCATGCTGTGCATCCGCGCCGACGCGCCCAGCACCCGGTCAAGGTGGTCGTTGCCGGCGCGATCCAGCAATCTGCCGTAGTCCTCCTTGAGGATGCGGGTGAAGCCCTCGACCACGCGCAGCGGCGCGCGCAGGTCGTGCGACACCGTGTAGCTGAACGAGGCCTGGTCCGCGCGCGCCTGCTCCGCCGCCTGCATGGCCAGCGCCGCGGGCACCGTCTCGACCGCGCCCTGCGGCCACAGGCTCAGCAGCGTGCCGCCGCCGTGCGGCAGCGCCGTCAGGCACAGCCACCACGCGCCGCAGGCGCTGCCCGACTGCAGGTCCGGCTGCGCGAGCGCCTGGCGCAGCTCCTCGGGCAGGCGCTCCTCGCAGGCGCGCCACGACTGGCCGCGCGCCTCGGAGCCGCCCATCATCTGGCTGGCGGCCTCGTTGAAATCGATCAGCCGCGTCGACGCGCCGGCCTCGCCGCTGAGCAGCCACGCGGGGCCCGGCAAGGCCTGGAGCCAGTCGGTGGGCAGCGCGCCCGGCGCCGCGGCGTCCGGCGCGGCCAGCAGCGCCGGCGCCTCGTCGAGGGCGCGCGCCGCGCCGACATAGCCCGCGAAGCGGCCGGCCGCGTCCGTGGTCGCCTGCGCCCGCAGCTCCCAGCGGCGGCCCTGCGCGTCGACGACGCGCAGCCGGTCGAAGGACTGGCCCGGCTCGACGCGGCGTCGCACGTCGGCGGCTTCCGGGGCCCCGGCGTCCTGCGCAGCGTCGAAGCGCTCCCACAGCCGCTGCGTCACCGCGCCATGGACCGGCGTGCCGGCCCAGCTCGAGGCCGGCGCGCCCTGCGGCGCCTGCCAGCGGACCAGGTGATGCTGCGCGTCGGTCTGCCACAGCCAGTCGGACTGCAGCTGCGTCAGCGAGTGGGCGTGCTGGCGGCTTTCGCGCAGCAGCTCGCCGAACTGCGCCCGCGCCAGCCGCACCGCCAGGTGCCAGGTCAGCGCCGCCACGACGATCGTCAGCGCCGCGCCCGCCGTCACGGCGGTCAGCACCAGGCCGGGGCCGCTGGGCTCGATGTTCAGCGCCAGCAGCAGGAGCAGGATCACCACGGCCAGACCCAAGGCCAGCGCGGCGCCCTTCCATGGCCGCCGGCGAGCGGCGGCTTCCCCCAACCTGTTCATGCGGGCCATTGTATGTAGCCCTCACCGCCGCCTCACCGAGGATTCACCACCACCTCACGCCCCGAGGGACGCGCCGGCGCGACACCCAACCCGGGACTTACCCCGAGCGGAGGCCCCAAGAACACCAGAATTGACTCCTTTTTCGCGCGCTCCCATCCTCCCGGTGAACGACAATGGCCCCGCAACTCCGCGTGGAAGCTCCGCGCGGCGCCATGATCAGAAGATGTCCTCAGACCACCCCACGACCATGCCCTCCCGGACGCAGCCCGAACCCGCCGTGCTGGACGATCAGGCGCTCGCCCGTCTGCGCGAGCTGGATCCCGAGGGCGTGAACCATCTGCTGGAACGCGTCGTGGCGGCCTTCCTCAAATCGCTGAATCAACAGGAGCAGGTGCTCGCGCAAGGCCGCGACGCGCCGCGCGACCTCAACGGCCTGCGCCATGTGGCGCACACGCTGAAGTCGGCCGCGGCCAGCCTGGGCGCGGTGGTGCTGTCGCAGCGCTGCGCCGAGATCGAGGCCCTGGCCCGCGCCGGCCGCGAGGAAGGCCTGCCCGACCTGATCCGCACCGTCCTGGACGACATCGCCGCCGCCCGGCTGGCGATGCAGCAACTGGTGCGGCCCTCGCGATGAGCCGCGACGTGAAGGAAGTGGATCTGATCGAGCGGCCACGCGTCCTGCTGGTCGACGACGACCCGGTCAACCTGATGCTGATCGAGGCCGCGCTGCAGGAGCACGGCTTCGAGGTCACCGCGCTGACCGGCGGCCAGCAGGCGCTGCAGCTGGTGACGCAGTGGACGCCCGAGCTGATCGTGCTGGACGCGCTGATGCCCGACCTGGACGGCTTCGAGACCTGCGAACGGCTGCGCGCGCTGCCCGGTTTCGAGAACGCCCCCATCCTGATGCTGACCGGCCTGGATGACGAGGCCTCCATCAACCGCGCCTACCAGGCCGGCGCGACCGACTTCTTCGTCAAGTCCACCCAATGGCGGCTGCTGGCCGGCCGGCTGCGCTACATGCTGCGCAGCGCGCGCACGCGCCAGGAGCTCGAGCGCAGCAAGTCCAAGCTGGCGCGCGCGCAAGACCTGGCCCGCATGGGCAGCTTCGAATGGCAGACCGGCCACGGCTTCAAGCTGGCCAACGAGGCGCTGCGCGTGTTCGGCCGCGGTCCGGCGGATCCCCTGGACTTCATCGGCGTGATGCGCATGGTGCCGCGCGAGGAGCGGCTGCTCTTCATGCGGCTGCTGCGCGACGTCGTCGCCCACAACTCGGTGCTGGTGACCGACCTGCCGTTCACGCTGCTGGACGGGCGCAAGCGCGTCATCCACATCGAGGCCGAGCCCGAGTTCAACGAGCACGGCAACGCCTGCGGCTACACCGGCGTGATCCAGGACGTGACCGACCGGCGCATGGCCGAGGACCGCATCCGCGAGCTGGCCAACTTCGACGCGCTGACCGGCCTGCCCAACCGCCGCCAGCTGATGTGGCGCGCCGAGCGCGCCATCGAGGCCGGCCGCCGCATGGGCCACGAGGTCGGCCTGCTGCTGATCGACCTGGACCGCTTCAAGGTCATCAACGACACGCTGGGCCACGCCGCCGGCGACGACCTGCTGATGGAGGTCGGCCGCCGCCTGCGCAGCTGCGTGCGCCACAGTGACCAGGTGATGGAGGGGATGCTGGAGTCGGTGGGCACGCGCTCGCACCGCACGCTGGAGGCGGTGGGCCGCCTGGGCGGCGACGAGTTCGTCGCGCTGCTGCCCGAGGTCGGCGACGAGAGCGATGCCGAGCGCGTCGCCGGCCGTGTGCTGGAGGCGCTGCGCGAGCCCATCTTCATCGCCGGCCAGGAATGCTTCGTGACCGCGTCGGTCGGCATCGCGCTGTATCCGCGCGACGGCCTGACGATGGCCGACCTGCTGCGCAACGCCGACGTCGCGATGTACGCGGTCAAGAACCAGGGCCGCAACGCCTCGGCGCTGTACTCGCCGATGCTGGCGGGCCGCGGGCGCGAGAAGCTCGAGCTCGAGTCCGCGCTGCACAAGGCGATCGAGCGCGACGAGCTGGTGCTGCACTACCAGCCCAAGATCGACGTCCGCACGGCGCGCATGGTCGGCGCCGAGGCGCTGATGCGCTGGCGCCGCGGCAACACGCTGGTGCCGCCGGGCGAGTTCATCCCGCTGGCCGAGGAGACCGGCCTGATCGTGCCGCTGTCCGAATGGGCGCTGCGCGAGGCCGCGCGCCAGGCCAAGGTCTGGCAGCTGAACTTCGGCTTCAGCGAATCGATCGCGGTGAACCTGCCCAACCGGCTGTTCGAGCGCTCGGACCTGGTCGAGCACATCCACCAGTTCGTCAGCCAATGGGGCGTGCCGCACCGCGCGATCCAGCTCGAGATCACCGAGACCGGCCTGATGAAAGACCTGCAGAGCGTGATCCCGTCGCTGCACCGGCTCAACGAGGTCGGGGTCGAGATCTCGATCGACGACTTCGGCACCGGCTACTCGTCGCTGGCCTACCTGACGACGCTGCCGATCTCCGAGGTGAAGATCGACCGCAGCTTCGTGCGCGACCTGGGCATCACGCCGCAGAGCTCGGCGGTGGTCACGGCGATCATCGCGCTGGCGCGCTCGCTGGGCCTGCAGGTGATCGCCGAGGGCGTCGAGACGCTGCGCCAGATGGAGGTGCTGCGCCGGCTGGACTGCAGCCTGATGCAGGGCTTCCTGTTCAGCAAGCCGCTGCCGCCGGACGACCTCGAGCGCTGGCTGGCGCAGACGGTGCTGCCGCGCAAGGCGCCCTGGATCCTGCCGACGTCCGACGCCGGCGACGAACTTCCGACGCGCTGACGCGGCCCGGCCGCGATCCGCAGCGCCCTTCCACGTTTCACCACGCCCCGACCGATGCCGCAGCAGCCTCCCGCTCTCCTGGCAAAAGCGGCCCTGCGCCGGCTGGCGCTGGACAAGCTGGAGCCCACCCCCGAGAACTACGCGCGCGCCTATGCGCAGGAGGCCGGCGAGCCGGCCCGCGCCGCCGCGGGCGGTGCGCTGCCGGAGCGCGCGCAGGCCTCGATCACGCGGCTGCTGGGCCTGGCGGTGCCGGATCCGCAGCAGCGCCAGGGCTATGCCGCGCAGATGCGCGAGGGCCGCTGGGATGAGCTGCAGCGCGCGCTCGAAGCGTTGCAGCAGACTCACGGGCCGGGCGCCCAGGCGGAGCAGCTGGCGCAGCTGGTCGAGAAGCTGATGCGCGGCCTGGAGCGCGGCGGCCGGCAATGGACGCTGGCGCGCAAGAAGGACGGCGTGCTGCGCGTGCTGCAGAGCAACCGCAGCGACCCGCAGCGCCTGACGCTGCGGCTGCGGCAGCTGGTGACGAGTTGGGACGGAGACACCGGGGACTCGCGCGTCGAGACGCAGCCGGCGCCGCTGGACGAGCTCGCCGCGACCCCGGGCACCGCGAGCGCGCAACCGGACGACGACGATGCGGACGAGGGCACGCCGACGCAGTTCTTCACCGACGAGGAGAACGCGCAGCCGCCCGCCGAGCCCGGCGCGGAGGCTGGGGCCTCGGCCGAAGGCGGCCGCTACGGCTCGCTCGACACGCTGATGGGCGGCGCGGCGGCCACCGGCCCGGGGCTGCAGTCCTGGCCCGAGGTCGGCACGCACCTGAACGGCACCGTGCGTCACGCGCTGGCCTCGGACGACGCGCGCGCGAAGGAACTGATCGAGGAACTCGGCGTGGCCCATGCCGAGCTGGTGCGCGGCGGCGCGACGCCGGAACGCGCGGCGCAGATGGACGCGCTGTGCATCCGCGCGCGGCGCTGGCTGGATCACCGCAACCACGCGTTCAACGAGCTGGGCAAGCTCTGCGGCGAACTGACCGGCAGCCTGGCCGACCTGGCCGAGGACGACTCCTGGGCCCAGGGCCAGTGCGAGGCCATGGGCCAGACGCTGGCGCAGGGGCTGACGGCGCGCAGCGTGCGCTCGGTCAGCGAGCTGCTGCACAACACCCGCGAGCGCCAGCACAGCCTGCGCGAGGAGCGCAGCCGCGCCCGCGACGCGCTCAAGGGCCTGATCAACCGCATGCTGCAGGAGCTGGGCGAGCTCGGCCAGCACACCGACCGTTTCAGCGACAGCGTCGGCAAGTACGCCTCCGTGATCGAGCAGGCGGATTCGCTGGAAAGCCTGGCGGGCGTGGTGCGCGAGATGGTCGAGGAGAGCCGCAGCGTGCAGTCGCTGGTGCAGACCACGCAGGGCCGGCTGCGCGACGAGCACGATCGCGCGACGCAGCTGGCCGAGCGCGTCGAGCAGCTCGAGGGCGAGCTGCGCAAGCTCTCCAGCGAGGTCCAGACCGACCAGCTGACGCAGGTCGCCAACCGGCGCGGCCTGATCGCGACCTTCGAGACCGAGCGCGCCAAGCTCGAGCGCGAGCCCAAGCCGCTGGCGCTGGCGCTGCTGGACATCGACAACTTCAAGAAGCTCAACGACAACCTGGGCCACGCGGCCGGCGACGAGGCGCTCAAGGCGCTGGCGGCACGGGTGTCGGGGCTGCTGCGGCCCGGCGACAAGGTCGGGCGCTGGGGCGGCGAGGAGTTCGTGCTGATCCTGCCGGAGGCGCCGCTTGATGAGGCGCAGGCGGTGCTGCTGCGGCTGCAGCGCTCGCTGTCGGCCAGCCTGTTCATGCACGAGGGGCGCGACGTGTTCGTCACCTTCTCGGCCGGCGTGACGCTGTTCCGCACGGGCGAGACGATGGAGCAGGCGCTGGACCGCGCCGACGAGGCGCTCTACGAAGCCAAGCGCACCGGGAAGAACCGCGCCTGCGTGGCCTGAGGCAGCCTCCCCAGCCGCGTCATCCGCCGCGTCATCCGCGGGCCGTCAAGCCTTGATGCACTTGCGCACCGTGTCCACGGTGCGGGTCGTGATCTGCTTGCCGAAGGTCTTCTCCAGCATGGTCATGAACAGCGGCCCCTGCTCGTTGGGCAGGTAGTGGCTGAAGACCTCGACGCCGTCGAGCTGGAGGATGGCCGCGTCGTTGCCGCGCAGCGGCAGCTCGACCGCGCCCTCGTGCGGGCGCTTGAGGAAGGTGATCAGGCGCTTGGCGCCGGCCGGCGGATCGAAGGCCTCGTGCACGTCGGCCTCGACGACCCGGACCAGGTGCTCCACCGGCCGCACCGTGGTGCCGAAGCTCTTGCCCAGCGTATCCGTCATCGCCTGCTCGGCGCGGCGCTCGAGCTCGTCGACCGGCGCGCCCTCGTGATCGAACACGACATTGCCGCTGGAGATCACCGTCTTGACGCGGGTGAAGCCGGCGGCCTCGAAGGCGCGGATCAGGTCCGGCATCTTGGCGTTCATCGGGCTGACTCCGCGGAGGAAGGCGACGTATCGGGGCATGACGGACTCCACAAGGACGAACGGAAGGGAACGAGCGCCGGAGTCTAGAGGACGCCGGCGCTCGCCGCGGGGGTCATGCCCGTCCCGGGCTCAGAGGACGTGCAGGCCGTCGGCGGTGCGGATGAGGATGGGGTCGATGGCGGGGAGGTTCCACAGGTCGACCATGTACTTCTGCCCGCCGTTGCCCGTGATGGCCAGCTCCACGCCCATCCACCCCTCGCCCCGATTCCACTTGCTCACGGCATCGCCGATCTTCTGGCCGGCGCCAAGCGTCAGGAGCTGGCTCAGATCGAGGACATCGTGCTGCGCGCTCGAGAAATTCGTGACGATGACCAGCCCGACGTTGGCGCCGATTTCGACCAGGAAATCGTCCTGGCGATCGGTACCGATCATCATCGGGTCCAGGCTCGATCGCAGCACCGGCTGGCGCCCATCGGCGTCCGCCTTCGTGGTCACGAAGGCGCGCAGCGGCGTTGACAGCGCGCTCGTGTTGCCGGCCAGGTCCGTCTGGCGGGCTCCGAAGATGAACCATTCGCTGGACGGGGGCGGTGTGACGGTGGGATTGATGCCGGTGGTCTGGGTGCCGGAGTAATGGTTGCCATTGATGCTCCCCCACCAGCTCGCACCGGCCTCCAGGCCGCCGATGACCACGGTGCCGTCGGCGGTGATGAAGTCGGAGGCGCTGGCGCCCGTATCGTTCTTCAGCCACAGCTTCGGCGCATTCGCGACGCGGTCCAGTTCGAAGCGCAGATGGGTGGGCTCGCTGCGATTGCCGGCCGCATCGATCTGCACGACGTCGACCCAGTTGACGCCGTCGCCGCCGTAGGCCGAGTTCTCGATCCGCATCGAGTCGTCGCCGTCGAACCAGGTGTCGCCGCTGGTCGCGACGCGGTACTGCCAGCGGTGGCCGGGCGTGAGGCCGGAGACCTGGATCGTTGCGTCCTGCGTGATGCCGTCGCTGGCGCTGGCGCCGGTGTCCTTGAGCAGCGTCAGGCCGAGTTTGGACGGCGGCGTGCGGTCCAGCTCGAAGGTGAAGCGCTGCAGCGTGCCGTTGCCCGCGCCGTCGTACACGCGCAGTTCCACCCAGCGGGCGCCGTCGGGCAGGCCGTCGGGCATCGGCACGATCTGGTCGCCCGGGCCGCTGCCCGAGCCGAAGTGGCCGGTGTCGAAGGTGTAGCTGAAGGTCTGGCCGGGTGCCAGCGTCAGCGCGAGCCGCGCGTCGTTGGTCAGCCGGTCGGTGCCGCTCAGGCCGCTGTCGTTGACGAGGCGGACGGCGACCGGACCGTCGCGCTGGGTGTCGAGGACGAATTGCAGGGTCTCGGTCTGGCTGAGATTGCCGGCGCTGTCGGACTGACGCACGTGGACGACCTTGGCGCCGTCGTGGTCGCCGAAGAAGCCGGGCTCGACGCGTCCGTCTCTGCCCTCGAACCAGGACAGGCCGTCCATGCTGTAGTGCCACTTCGCGCCGGGGATCAGGTTGCCGACCAGCACGGTGGCGTCGCGGGTGATGCCATCGTGCAGCGAGATGCCCGCCGGATCCGCGAAGACGGACGCGCCGGTGTCCTCCTCGAGGCGGAGCGTCG
Source organism: Roseateles sp. Mitsp63 (assembly GCF_059491535.1). Taxonomy (NCBI): domain Bacteria; kingdom Pseudomonadati; phylum Pseudomonadota; class Betaproteobacteria; order Burkholderiales; family Sphaerotilaceae; genus Roseateles; species Roseateles sp. Mitsp63. Next base: position 5,060,865 of record NZ_CP168509.1, read on the forward strand.
GCCTGGGGGCGGAGGTCAACAGCGTGAACTCGAGCGTGCCCGTGTCGCTGTCGTTGCCGGCGGCGTCGGTCTGGCGCACCAGGACCCGCCAGTCGCCGTCATGGGCGAAGGCGGACGCGGGGATCGCGGAGTTCTTGCCGCGATGCCAGCTCTGACCGCCGTCCAGCGAGTAGTGCCAGATCGCGCTCGCCTCCAGGCCGGAGACGAGCACGGTCGCGTCGCGGGTCACGCGGTCGAAGCCGCTGGTGCCGGTGTCGTCCATCAGCGCCAGGACGGGCGCGGCGGGCGGGTCGGTGTCAGGGACCGGATCGGGTTTCGGATCCGGCTTGGGATCTGGGTTCGGGTCGGGCTTCGGATCTGGGTTGGGGCCGGGGCCCGGGTCTGGTTTCGGATCCGGTGTGGGGTCGGGCTTGGGGTCCGGCTTTGGATCAGGCGTGGGATCGGGCTTGGGGTCCGGTTTCGGATCGGGCTTGGAGCCCGGGTCGGGGTCCGGCTGGGGCTGAGGCTGAGGCTGAGGCTGAGGCTGGGGCTGGGGCTGGGGCTGTGGCTCGGGTTGCGGCTCGGGCTCGGGAGTTGGCGTTGGCTTCTCTTCGGGCTTGGGCCTGTCGGGCGCCGGCGGGTCCGTGGTCACCGGCATCGCCGACGAGGAGCCGCCGCCGGCTCCACCGGCCACGGCACCGATCCCCAGCAGGCCCAACCCGGCCCAGAGCCACGAGCTGGAGCGCTCCTCGTTCGGCGGGCCGGCATCGCCGGCCACAGCTGCGGGGGCGGAGGACGACGCGACGTCGGCATCGACCGGCTTGACGGCATCGGAGGGCTGGGAGGGTTCGTCGGCGTCGTCGCGGCGGCGACGCGGTCCGGCAAGGGCGGCTTGGGTGGATGTGAGATCGGCTCGTTCCGGTGAACGGGCGACGGGGGCGGAAGTGGATCGATGAGACATGACGTGAGGCCGCTGGCGACTCGAATGAGGGAGCGGCCAGTCTCGTCATGTCAGGCTCCGCCTTCGATAGCCGAGGGGAGTCAAGTCTTGCTGCGCCTTCCACTCGATTAAGTAGGAAAGGGGCGAGAAATGCTGGAAGACGTCAGTCTCAGTCAACGCTGCGCTAGCAAGGTCACCGCATAAAGCAGCACGCCGATGACACCGCCCACCAGCGTGCCGTTGAGGCGGATGAACTGCAGGTCGCGGCCGACGCTGAGCTCGATCTGGCGCACCAGGCTGCGGTCATCCCAGGACTTGACGGTGGCGGCGATGTGGCGCGTGACGCCTTCGCGCATGCCGCCGACCAGCCGCGCCGCGGACGACAGCACATGCTCGTTGATCGCCTGCAGCAACGCCGGATCGCTGCTCAGGCGCTCGCCGAGCGCGGCGAGCGAGCGATCCACGTGCCGAACCAGCACCGAGTCGTCGCGGCGCAGATCGGCATCGACGCTCGCGCGCACCTCGGTCCACACGCCGTCGAGGTAGGCGCGGACGTCGTCGCTCTGCACGATGCGGTCCTTCAGCGCGTTGATCTCGCGCGCGAACTCGGGGTCTTCGCGCAGGCGCTGGACGAACTCCTGGATCCAGGCGTCGAACTGGCGTCTCACCGAATGGTCCGGCTGCGAGAGCGCGGTCTGCACCTCCTCGACCAGCTGCAGCGCGAGCTTGTCGGAGAGGCTGTCGGCCATCTTGTCGACGTTGGCGATGGTGTCGACCAGCGAGGTGGCCTTGGGCCATTGCGCGCGCGAGAACTTCACCAGGCGCGCGGCGACCAGCGCGCGCACCTCGGGCGTGGAGAGGTAGTCGCGCAGCTTGGCGAGCGCGCCGTCGAGCACGTCCTGATGGCGGCCGGACTGGGTCATGACGTCCAGGACCGCGGCGGCCGTGCCGGTGGCGTTCCAGGACAAGGCGCGCGCGACCAGGAACTCGCCCAGCGCGCGGCGCACGGCCTGCTCGTTCAGCAGCGACAGCGCCTCGAGCGCCATCGCGCGCAGCGAGCCGGTGAGCTGCGCGAGGTTGGCGGGCTCGCGCAGCCATTGGCCCAGGCGCTCGGCGGGGTTGAGGATCTCGAGCTTCTGCAGCAGGACCTCGGGGTGGAGGAAGTTGTCGCGGACGAAGTTGGCGAGGCTGTCGGCGATGCGGTGCTTGCCCTGGGGGATGAGCGCGGTGTGCGGGATGGGCAGGCCGAGCGGATGGCGGAACAGCGCGACGACGGCGAACCAGTCGGCCAGGCCGCCGATGGCGGCGGCCTCGCAGAAGGCCTTGAGCCAGGCCCAGGGGCCGGCGGCGCCCATGGCCAGGCTCAGCAGCAGGCCGGCGAGCGAGGCGAGCAGACAGCCCAGCGCGACGAGCTTCATCCGGCGGAGATCGGCGGCGCGAGGGTCGGAAGGGTCCGGGGCAGAGATCAAGGGCATCGGCGACGGGGCGGCAGGCGCGGTGCCTGGGCAGGCGGCTGGCGGACGGGGCGATGGATGAGCTTGTATCACCGCAGGCCGTGAAACGGAGCGGGCGCCGATGGTCGGCTCATTCAACTTGCGACAGGCGGCTGTTCAACATACGCTTGAGCGACATTCAACTTGTTCTATCGCATAGACGTCCATAAGTCATTGTCAATAAATGGAATTTAGAAATACATTAAACATGTGACCAGACGCGATTTGACTTCCACCACACATCATGGCGACGTTCGTTGATCATCCGCTGCGCTTGCTGAATCCAAGCTTTTCATCGCCGCTGCTCGACGTGCTGACGGATCTGGAGCATTTGCGACGACTGGAGATCAAGGCAACGACGCATCCAACGGTGTTCGTTCAGCTCAAGCAGGTGTTCCACCTCCTCGAGAGCTTGGCGTCAGCCCGGATAGAGGGCAACCACACGACGTTGGCTGACTACGTTGAGACCAAGTTCACCTCCCCCTCCGCTTCTGCTCCCTCCGAGCCAGAGGCGGATTCGTTGCGAGAGATCGCGAACATCGAACTTGCCATGGACGAGATCGAAAGCGCCATCGCGCCGGGAGCTCCCATCACCGAGCATTTTTTGCGCGGACTGCACGCGATGACCGTTGACGGCCTGGAGCGGGAAGGCGACAAGACGCCCGGCGCCTACCGGACCGGAACAGTGGGCATCGCGAAATCGGAACATGCGCCTCCCGAGGCCGTTCAGATCGGAGCCTTCATGCAGGAGCTGGTCGGGTTCGTCAACCGCGAGGACCAGCGCAAATACGACCTCATGAAGGTCGCGCTGGCGCACCACCGCTTTGCGTGGATCCACCCGTTTGGCAACGGCAACGGCCGCGTCGTGCGCCTGTTCACGTATGCCTTGCTGATCAAGTACGGCTTTCGGGTGAGCGCCGAAAGCGGACGTCTATTGAACCCGGCCGCGGTGTTCTGCGCCGATCGCGAGAAGTACTACGACATGCTGTCTCGGGCGGATACCGGGACGGACCAGGCGCTCGAAGCGTGGTGCACCTATGTGCTGGCCGGCGTCCGGGACGAAATGCACAAGGTGGACCGTTTGGCTGACCACCGAATTCTCAGCACGGAGATTCTGTTGCCGGCCTTGTCCCATGCGCGGACCCGCCAACTGATCACGGCGCGGGAGGAAGGCATTCTGAAGGTGGCGATCAGCGCAAAGGTCATGAGATCTGCGGACTTGGCCGAGGCCATGCCCGGGTTGACCGGCCAGCAGCGTACGTATCAGATCCGCAAGTTGTTGGCCAGCGGAATGTTGCAGCCGACGCGCCCCGACGCGCGTCAATACACGATCGGATTCAGCAATAGCACGCTGCTGCGAGGCGTGATCAAAGCGCTGACAGATCGCGGATTCATTCCGAGTGCTGTAGCGGCTTGATACGGTCACCACGTTGGCGGCAGCGAGTGGGCCAGCTCACCCAATATGCGCCGGCGTCCCATGATGCCTGGGGGAAAAATTCTCGATCGACGGCGCTATGCGACTCAGCGGAACTCGAGTACTCATAGCTCAGCGGAATGGGAGTGGCCTGAACGGGAAATAGCTTGGGCCACACCGATCGCAGTGGCGGCCCAGCAGCGCCCCGAGAGCTATTCCCATCACGCTGAGCGTCCCGACCGACGCGACTTCTCCCCACTGACCAAACATCATCGTCCCACCTAGAAACGACTCGCAAAACGAGGATGCAATACGTGCGAGGCCCTGAACGCACATTGCCGAACCGGCAACTGCCGCGATCACGTCGATCAACCGGCGGCGAATGGGCCAGAGGACCCAATATGGGCCGGCGGCCATGATTCCCGGCAGCAAGTAGAAAAACAATTTCTTGAACATCATTTCCATGACAGCCGCTCCAGCTCAACGGAACTCAAGAAACCAAGGGTAATAGTCATACCCCAAATCTGTCCTGCCCTTGCAAAACCGCCCCACCCAGATCCCAATCACCAAGCCGCAGCCACACAAGGCCACCATCTTGCAGTCTGCCCCATAAGCTCCGAACACCCAATTGGAGTTCGAGAAGAGCCGACTGATCTCCGCAGCGATGTCACCGAACGCTTGCATGAGCAGGACAAAGTATGACAGTGTGGCGATGTAGTCGCCAGAACCGCGCGCAACGGGCCAGACGGTCCAATACGAGATGGCAAACGCTATCCCGGGCAGCAGAAAGTGCAGTACCGCCTTGACTGAATCAACGAATTCCATCGTCCACTTCCTTGAAGAGCTCCATTCACCGGAGGTGATTGACCTGTTCTGTGGAGAATCGTACGCCGGGCGTCGGCTTCGCTCAATTACAAATCAAAGTGTTGAGCTCAGTGAAATCAGTAGTGCTTGAATACGACGCCATATAAGGTCTTGCTGACCGTCAAGGCATGCGGCGGAAGCGCCACGGAAATTGGAGCCAGTTGATAGCAGCACTTTGTCAATCTTCAGATTGATGCCTGCTATCCAAAATGACCTATTCACACTCCAAAACGAAACGAGTGCCTCACGCTCCCCGCGTGGGCACTCGTTTTCTTTTAGCGGCCGGATTCGTCGTCGCTTGGGACGGTGATGGCTCTTCGATATGAGGAAGGGTCTGCGCGCTGCCATTACGCCGGCTGCGCGCTGCTGCGGAGCTGGAAGTTGTTCTCCTGGACGGCGGCGATCTCGATCACCGAGAAGAAGCTGGTTGCCTCGTGAATCAGGTCGACAACCACATCCCGGAAGTGGCTGTTGGGGCCGAGGCGGACCTCCATCGGAACATCAAACTCCTGCACCAGCGCAGTGATATAGGTCAGACGATTTCGGACGTTGGCTATCGCTTCGCCGACCGAAGTCGAGCGGCTGAGGACGAGCGGCCGCGCATGGCCGCGGCCGGGCCGGGGCGATTCATAGCGATAGGGGTTTCCGGCGGCAGCGCGAAGGACCTCAAGAGTCCAGTCGCTGGAGGTTTCGAGAGGCTTGCGCTCCAGGAGGGGAACGCGCGGAGTGGTATCGCCCGCCTCGCGCTTTTGCCACTCGATTTCGTGCTTCTCGTTGGCGAGTTGCTCGGAGATGGCGAAGCCTTCCTTTGCAACGGTGTCCATGAACTTCTCGGTCAACATGATCAGGTTCCTTCAATTAACAGCAGTTGAGGGATACCCATCCAAAGCATCCAATGCGGAGGGTGGGCGAGATGTCAAAACACGCAACGCGAACGTGCGACCTTCCTCACGGAGAAGTCCATCTCGCCCGAAGAACGGAGCAATGAGAGGTCACCAGACGGTGACACGTCGCGCTGAGTGTTTTGAGCACCTGAGACAAATTATTGCCCTCGAGCCCCAAACTGAAAATTACTCAGACCTCTAGCAAACTTGATCGAACCCACCGAAGTCTCTAGTTGCCCCCACTTGAATCCGTTGGTTGAACCTCGTTGATATTATTAAAACCGTAGCGCCGCAAGAGAACTCGGACCGCATCGCCATCAATGGCATGCGCGAATGCGAGGCGCCCACGCAATGTGGCGTACTTTTCCGCGGGGAGAAGGCCGGTCGACGCCTTATGCAGAAGTAGCCGGAATTCACGCTTCATGCGCCGCCCCACGGAAGCCTCCCCTTCGTTCGTCAACGTCAGCCCGACCAGTGATCGCCGGTGCCTTTTTGAAACATGCACCGTCTTCTCCTCATTGACCGTCAGCCCGAGATACGATAAACGGCTCAATTCCCTTTTCACTTGCCCTTCGACCCCTCGCAACACATCGCGCTCCATTGTCGAAAAGGCCAAATCATCTGCATATCGGGTGTATCGAACGCCGATCCCGGAACAGAATTCACTGATTGCGGCGTCAAATTCATGAAGCACGAAATTTGAAACCAACGGAGAACTGGGTGCGCCGATTGCAAGATGGAATCGGCCGCTTCCCGAGTCGAACTTCGTCAGAATCCTCCCGAGGATCCAACGCTCGACCTCTGAGTATTCTGTCTCCGCACAGAGCCGATGCGCGATCGCCCCGATGCCGATACGGGAAGAAGTCCTTGAAATCCATCTTCAAGAGATACCGTCCTTCCGCGTGGGGCCGAGCATGGTCCACGATGGAATACCCTTGCCGATACGCGGTAGCGGCAGGATGGATATGAAGGTGATTCATCTCAAGGTCCACCACAAGCCGTTGGAGGTACTTCACCTCACTCCGCGGCTGGGCGATTTCCCTGGTTCCACGGCCGTGCCGCTTGGCGATGTGATGGGTCTTATAACGAGCACACGCAGTGACGATCAAGAGTTCCAATTCATACTTGGAAAAGGGCGTTCGCTTCCGCAGGCGCTCAAAAAGTGGCGTGGCAGCCATCTTCATGCTGCCCTCCCAAAAACGGCATGAAGCCGCTTGTCGCAGGCAATGACCTTTTGACGCTCCAGTTTGAAGCGCATCCGATCATAGGTTTCCGCCTTGCCTTCGTAATCCACCCATGGCCCGGGCGCGTCGTTTCGTCGAGTAAAAAACTCTTCTGCGCCTCGATCTGGCAGCTTGGTGATGCGGCAAGCCCCCGGATCCAACTGAAATTCAATCTGATCCGAGGGCTGTCCAGACAACTCAATTACCTTCAATATAGGCACGGAGACGCGTGCCGGCTCGTCCGGCACGGGGATCCGTGCCGTAAATGCCGTGCAACTCAATCAGTCCTGCGTTTCGCCGGACATTGATAGCAGCGCTATCGATTCGCTAATTGAGGTTTTCAGTCTAGCCAGACCGCGAATCGACGTCATGACTTGAATCCGGGCATTTCGCCCTCCAAACAAGTCAATTCCAGCGCGGGATCAGAATTGATCTCTTGAATGAGGTGCTCGCAAGTCAAGAGAATCCGGAACCCGGCCCCACCTTTGCAGTTAGGAGCCGGAGTCCAGATCGCTTCAATTCATCAGGCGAGCCACCCGTGTGAGTTGGCTCAACGCTCAGAACCCAAACGCCAACCTCACCCCGCCCCAATGCCTCCCGGCAACCGTGACTGGGGCGGATGCCTCCTTGAGCAGCACGAAATTCCCGCCGCCCATGTCGCGGCGATAGGTTTGCAGCAGGAATGGCCGCTGATTCCGCGCCGACGCCAGCCCGGTCCGGTCATTGAAGATCCGCCGATACCGGCTGTTCGCCGTGTTCCACGCCGTGTCGCCCTGCCGCTGCGGCTGGCAGTAGCGCTTGTTGTGCGTCGCGACATACCCGTTGCGGTCCACCGCGATGCAGAACACCACCTTGTCCGAAAACGACAGCACCCGCTCCTGAACCTGCGGGAACAGCTGGTCCGCGATCTGCGTGAATCTCGTCGTGAATTGCTGCGGATCCGTCCCCGCGATCGGCTGGTAGTGCTCGTCGAACAGCGACGGCAGATCGATCCGCTTCTCCCGCACCGCGCGCTCCAGCAGCCCCGAGATCTCCCCCGCCGCCGCCTGCACCGCCTGGATGTACGGCGAGTCCTCGACCTCCACGCCGCTCGCGGCGATCTGCTCGATCATCTGCTCGCTCAGCCGCAGGAAACGGTCACTGCACGCGAACGCCGCCTCCAGCTTGCGCATCGCCTGCTGGATCTCGGTCCCCAGTTCCCCCGACCGCTCCGCCAGCTGCTGCGTCGTCGTCTGGCTCTCCCGGGCAGACTTCGCGATCAGGTCGACATCGACCTCCACGTCCGAGAACGCCTGGTGGATCTTGCTCTGCCCCGCGCCGCCCGAGCCATCGGCCCGCAGCTCGCGGCTGAAGCTCTCGATCCGCGTGTCCAGCGTCCCCACCGTGCCCATGATGGCCTTGGACGACGCCTCCACCTGCGCCGCCAGGTCCTTCACCGCATCGGCTACGACGCCGAATCCCCGTCCGGCCTCGCCCGCGCGCTTGGCTTCCACCGAGGCGTTGAACGCCACCAGCCGCGTCTGCAGCGCGATCTTCGTGATCTCCGACGCCGCGTCGCTCACCTGCCGCAGCGTCGACACGATCCCGCCAACCTCATCGCCCACCCCGGCCAGCGCCGAGCGCGCGCGATCCACCGCCTCGCGGGTCTGGTTCGTCGATTGATTGATCGCGTCCTGCGCGTGCCGGACATGCTCGAGCTCGCCGCCCAGCGCCTGCATCGCCTGCGCCTGCGAGGTCACGACCTTCTGCGTGTCCTCCAGCAGGCCGCGCACTTCGGCCGCGTCGCGGCCCAGTTTCGAGACGCCACCCGAGAGCTCCCGGACCACCGTCTCCGTCCTGCCCGGCATCGCCGGTTCACGCAGACCGCCCTCGGCCTGCCCCACCGGCGCCCCAGGCGCCACCTTCCCGGCGCGCCTGCGCCATGAGTCCCACATCAGCCGCTCCCCTCATGGTTCTCCGACCACCAGGGACAGCGGCCGTCTCGGGCCCTTTTACCAGTCGCGCAGCTTCACGCGCAACCGTGCAATCGCTTGACTGTGCAGTTGGCACACCCGCGATTCCGTCACCTTCAGCACCGCGGCGATCTCTTTCAGGTTCATGTCATGTTCGTAGTACATGGACATGACGTAACCCTCGCGCTCCGGCAGGTTCTTGATCGCCTCCACCAGCGCCTCGCGCATGCGGTGGTCCCGCAGCATCGACATCGGATCCGCCGACTCGTCGCCGACATGCCGGTCCAGGTAGTCGTCGCTGTCGTCGCCCCCGGAAATGTCCTCCAGGTACACCAGCTGCGTCCCGCGCACCCGGCCCAGCATCTCCTGGTACTCGGCCAGCGCGATGCCCATCTCCGCCGCGATCTCCGACTCCTGCGGCGGACGGCCCAGCTTCTGCTCCAGCTTGTGCACCGCGCTCTCGATCGAGCGCTGCTGCCGCCGGTTGCCGCGGCTCATCCAGTCGCTGCCGCGCAGCTCGTCCAGCATCGCGCCGCGGATGCGCTGCGTCGCGAAGGTCTCGAACTGCACGCCCTGCGCCGTGTCGAAGCGCGACAGCGCATCCGTCAGGCCGATCAGGCCGACCTGGATCAGGTCGTCCAGTTCCACGTTGGCCGGCAGCTTCGCGATCATCTGATGCGCCAGCCGGCGCACCAGCGGGCTGTACTGGCGGATCAGCGAGTTGTTGTCGAGTTGTCCCTTGGCGGTGTACATCGTCTCGTCTCCCATCCGCGTCAATGCGCCGCCAGGGTCACGCCTTGCGGGGCGCGGCCGGCCTTGGGCTGCCACATCGGCCGCGGACGCAGCGGCATCGCCTCGGCGGCGCTGTCCAGCGCGGCGCCAGGCACCGAGGCCAGCAGCAATTCACGCGCCATGTGACGCATCTCATGCGTCAGCGGCGCGCTCACCGGCTGGCGAGGATCCAGGCAGGCCCACTCCCGCAGCACCGCGCCGAGGAAGCCATCGCCGCAGCTCGAGAGCTGCTGCGCGATCCGCTCCGCCAGCCGCAGCTGCGGGTTGCAGGCCAGCAGCAGGCTGTAGACCATCAGGCCCGCCCGCTGCGTCAACCATTTCATGCCGGCGTAGGCGCAGGTCACGCTCTGCACGTCGGTGTCGGCCAGCAGCACCGGCCGCACCTCGCGCGAGACCAGCACGCGGCTGAGCTCGGCGGCGCTCGCGTGCAGCAGCACCACGTCGGCGAAGGGGGCGGCATCGGCGACGGCTTCGAGGAATTGCGCGGCCGAGCCGTTGGCGTTGATGTAGCGCAGCGGCAGGCCGCGCGCGGCCAGGAAGGAGACCTTGGCGGACAGCGGCTCCACGCAGGCCGCGAGGTCCACCGCCGCGAGATCGGAGGGCGCGCAGGCCTGCTCGCCGGCGTCCACCACCAGTGTGTGCAGGCCCAGCTCGCTGAACGCCGCGCACATGCCTTCAAGCAGCGCGCCGCTGCCCATCACATGCGGATTGCTCACCACCGGCACCACGCGCACACGCGCCGTCGCGAACAAGCGCCGCAGGCCATCGGCCTGATCCTTGGGAGCATTGCTGAAGTCGCGCATTGGGCTGCTCTGTGTCGTCTTTCGTTATCCGCCCCGGATGCGTTTTCCTCCATCGGAAGAACCCGCAATACCGGAGCCGTTACCGGAAGTTTCGCCCCGGGGGCCCCCCTTCGACGCGGAATTGAAAGGGGGAAACACCCCGCTTTTCTCATCCGGTCCCCTGCTCTCGTCACCAGGCCCCGCGACCTCGGGTTCTCGTTCATCGCGGCGTCAGCTCAATGAATACAGCGCGAACGCGCTCGCCAACGACGAAAGGGAAGAGCCCGAGCCCTTCCCCTTTTCTAGAACTTCAGCAGGGATTTGGCAAATCGGAGCGGCCCGCGCTTGCCTTGCGCAAGAACTCCCTCGCCCCCCGCGAGGGGGGAGAGGGAAGGGGAGAGGGGGGTGCTTCGAAGGGCAGCAGCGCTGTGGCACGAGCCCCCTCTCCCCTCCCTCTCCCCGCTGGGGCGAGGGGGTTTACTGCGACGTCCGGCTCTTACCCCCTCGCCCACTTGCGGGTGGGGGTAAGCGCCGGCTGTTCAGTTCAGCCCCATCGGCGACGCCGCGCTGCCCGAAGCGCCGACCGAGCCGGCCGTGAAGATCAGGTTGACGTCCGACGAATCCATCCGCCACGCCGACTGCCCGTGGCTGCGCAGCGCGCGCTGCACCAGCGCCTGCGACGACAGGCGGTGCCAGTCTTCCGGCACGCGCTGGCCGTTGGTCACGCCCAGCACCCGCAGCTTGTGGCGGATCACCGTGTCCAGCGCCGGCGCCAGCTTCACCGCCTCGTCCAGCTTGGACAGGATCACGCCCTGCGCTTGCGCGCCGCGCCATGCGCCGACCACGTCCTCGATCGTCTCGCCCTGCTGCGCCGCGTTCACCACCAGGATGCGCTTGATGCTCTTGTGAGCCAGCATCTCCAGCAGCTCCGCGGTGCGGCTGTCGCGCTGGGCCGTGCCGGCCGTGTCGATCAGCACCATCTTCTTGGCCGACAGCAGATCCAGCAGATCCTCCAGCGACGCACGGTCATGCGCCGTGTGCACCGGCACGCCCAGGATGCGGCCGTACGCGCGCAGCTGCTCGTGAGCGCCGATCCGGTAGGCATCCAGCGTGATCAGGCCCAGCTGGCTCGCGCCGTACTTGGTCGCGAAGGCCGCCGCGATCTTGGCCGTCGTCGTGGTCTTGCCCACGCCCGTCGAGCCGATCATCGCGAACACGCCCCCCTGGTCTTCCAGCGGCGCCATCTGCTCCGCGGTCTGCACGTTGCGCGACAGCACGTTGGCCGCCCACGCGTGGGATTCCGATTCCTCGGTCATCTGGGCCGGCAGGCCCTCGACCAGCTTGCGCACCAGCGCCGGCGAGAACCCGGCGTCCAGCAGCTTCTGCGTCAGCCGCGCCTTCGCCGGCTGGCGCTGCAGCTTCTCCATGAAGGCCAGCGCGCCGAAACGCTCTTCGATCATGCCCTTCATCGCGCGCAGCTCGGTCATCATCTCCTGCTCGCGGCGCGACGACGGCATGTCGTTCAGCGGATGGGCACCCATGCCGCCAAAGCCGCCACCGATGCCGCCCAGGTCCTGCACCGGCTGCTGCATGCGGATCTCGTCGCGCAGCACCGGCGGCACAACGCGCGGCGCAGGCGCCGGTGGTTCATGGGCGCGCTCGTCGACGCGGCGCGCGCCCAGGGTCTGCATCGCGGCACGCGCGCGCTGGTCGCGCTGCGCCGCCATCGACGCCACCGATTCCATCTGCGAGGCCGAGAACGCCGGCTGCGCCGGCTCGTCCATCAGCGGGTCGGGCTGGCCGCTCATCTCGGCCGCGCGGCGCTTGAGCATGCGCTCGCGCACGTAATCCTGGAAGGACAGCGTGCTCATCGCCATCGCGTTCACGTCGTCGCCAATGGAGCCGACGTTCGAGCCGATATTCGAGCCGGCGTTCGCGCCGCCGAACCCCGGCTCCGCCCGCTGCTGATGCGGCTGCGGCGTCCCTGCCAGACGCTGCTTGAGCGCCTGGCGCGGCTGCGCCTCCTGGCGCTGCGGCTGGGCGGCCGGCTGCGGGCGCTGGGCCTGCGCGGCCCGCGGCGCCTGGGCGGCGACGCGCTCGATCTGCGACATGCCTTCCGGCGCCATCGCGAGCACTTCCACCCCTTCCGGGCACGGCTTGTTCGAGAGCACGACCGCGTCGTCTCCAAAGGCCTGGCGGACCAGGGCCATGGCTTCGCGGGAACTGCGGGCGGTAAAGCGTTTGACGTTCATGCCGTGCCTCCGATGATGGAGCCGATGCGGATCGTGTGCGTTTCAGGAATCTCGCTGTGTCCCAGCACCTTCAGCCGCGGCGCAGCGCGCTTGAGCAGTCGGGCCAGGGGCGCGCGGATCAGGTCCGGAACCAGCAGGCAGGCGGGCAAACCGCGATCCTCTTGGGACTGGGCGGTCTGGGCGGCACTCCGCGCAAGCGTGTCGGCCACCCCAGGATCCAGCGCCGCGCCGTGAGGCGAATGCAGGGCCTGCGTGACCAGCCGCTCCAGCTCGGGATCGAGGGCGATGACATCCAGTTCGCGAGACGGACCGTAGATCTGCTGCACGATCGCCGGAGCGATGTGGATGCGGATGCGACGGGCCAGTTCGGCCGGGTCCGAGGTCTGCGTGGCGTTCTCCGCCAGGCTTTCCACGATGGAGCGCATGTCGCGGATGTGCACGCCCTCTTCCAGCAGGAACTGGAGGACTCGTTGCAGGGCGGCGACATTGACCATCTTCGGAATCACGTCTTCGATGAGCTGAGGCGCTTGCTTGGTGAGGTGATCCACCAGCTGCTGGGTTTCCACCCGGCCCAACAATCGGGCCGCGTGAACTTGCAGCAAGTGTGAGAGATGCGTGGCCACCACGGTCGCGCAATCAACGACGGTAAAGCCCGCCATTTGCGCCATATCCCGCTGCCGCTCCTCGATCCAGACCGCCGGGAGTCCGAAGGCGGGATCCGTCGTCTGGGTCCCGATCAGCTTCTGCGTCGCATGCCCGGGGTTGATCGCCAGCCACATGCCCGGGTAGGCCTCCGCCTCCCCGATCACCGCGCCGCGCAGCGTCACGCGGTACTGGCTGGGGCGCAGCTCCAGGTTGTCGCGGATGTGCACCGACGGCGGCAGGAAGCCGATGTCCTGCGCGAACTTGCGGCGCACGCCCTTGATGCGGCTCAGCAGGTCGCCTTCGCGCGACTTGTCCACCAGCGTGATCAGGCGGTAGCCCACTTCCAGGCCCAGCGTGTCCACGGCCTGCACGTCGTCCCAGGAGGCCTCGGCGTCCGGGTTGGGCGCGCCGGGCACGGGCGCGGCCGGCTTCTTCGATTCGGCGGCCTTCTTCGCCTGCTCCTTGGTGCGCAGCCAGTAGGCCAGGTAGCCCATCGCGCCGGCGATCATCAGGAACACCAGGTGCGGCATGCCCGGGATCATGCCCAGGATGAAGACCACGCCGGCGGTGATGGCGACGGCCTTGGTCGAGCCGAACACCTGCGAGCCGATCATCTGGCCGACGTCCTTGTCCTTGCCCACGCGCGACACCACCAGGGCGGAAGAGACGGAGATCAGCAGCGCCGGGATCTGGGCCACCAGCGCGTCGCCGACGGCCAGCAGGATGTAGCTGTCGGCGGCCTGGCCGGCGGACAGCCCGTGCTGGGCCACGCCGATGACGAAGCCGCCGATGATGTTGATGAACAGGATCAGGATGCCGGCGACCGCGTCGCCGCGCACGAACTTGGAGGCGCCGTCCATGGAGCCGAAGAAGTCGGCTTCGTCGCCGAGCTCGGCGCGGCGGCGCTTGGCTTCCTTCTCGTCGATCAGGCCGGCGGACAGGTCGGCGTCGATCGCCATCTGCTTGCCGGGCATCGCGTCCAGGGTGAAGCGGGCGCCGACCTCGGCGATGCGCTCGGCGCCCTTGGTCACCACGATGAAGTTGATGACCACCAGGATCGCGAACACGATCAGGCCGACGGCGAAGTTGCCGCCGATCAGGAAGTGGCCGAAGGATTCGATGACCTTGCCGGCGGCGGCGGCGCCGGTGTGGCCTTCCAGCAGCACCACGCGGGTGGAGGCCACGTTCAGCGACAGGCGCAGCAGCGTGGTGATCAGCAGGACGGTCGGGAAGGCCGCGAAGTCCAGCGGTTTGACCATCTGCGACGCCACCAGCATCACCATGATGGACATGGCGATGTTGAAGGTGAAGAACAGGTCCAGGGCGAAGGCTGGCAGCGGCAGCACCATCATCGACAGGATGATGATGATGGCGATCGGTGCCCCGAGTGCCTGCACGATGGCGGCGCGGGGTCCGAGGAGGTTCTGCAAACGGGCCATCAGCTCGTTCATCGGGGTTGCCTTCTGCCTGGTTTCAACGGGTTGCTCGACGAGACCATCGAGCCCCGCCATTGTTCGCCCGCGCCCGCCCTTCCTTTACCCGGATAAGCAGGTCTTTCCCCCCCCGAATGCCGCCATTGATGGAGCGGCAGGCGGGACGGTGCCCCCTTGAAGCGAATGCCGAGCGGGCGCAGGCGTCTGAGCGGAAAGGGGGCACCGTCCCGTCCGCCGCCGGCTCGGTCCCTGCCAGGCGATCAAGCCGGGTTACCGCCAGGGAAGACGTCGTCCGCCTCCTCCACCGGCGGCGTCCACCCCGGCTTCTTGTGCGGATCGAGCTCGTCCGGCACGGCCGGGTTCGGTGCTGCGCTGGGTGCCATGCCCTGGCCCTTGAGCGCTGCCTTGAGCTGGTACACGTAGGCCAGCACCTGCGCCACTGCGCCGAACAGCGCGCCGGGGATCTCGCGGTCGAGTTCGGCGTGGGCGTACAGGGCACGGGCCAGCGCTGGCGCCTGCAGCACTGGCACCTTGTTGTCCTTGGCGATGTCGCGGATCTTGAACGCCAGCAGGTCCAGGCCCTTGGCCACCACGCGCGGGGCGCCCATCTTGCCCTCGTCGTAGGCGATGGCGACGGCGTAGTGGGTTGGGTTCATCACGACCAGGTCGGCCTTGGGCACTGCGGCCAGCATGCGGCGCTTGACCAGTTCCCGGGCCTTGGCGCGCATCTTGTGCTTCATCTCGAGGTTGCCTTCGGCTTCCTTGAGTTCGTTCTTGGCTTCCTCGCGGGACATTTTCAGGCGCTTCAGGTACAGGTGGCGCTGCAGCGGCACGTCGATCACGGCGAACAGCGCCAGGCACAGGCCCAGCAGCGCCAGGCCGCCCATCAGCTGCTTGCCGGCGAAGGCCAGCGCCGACGGCAGCGGCACCGACATGATCCCGACGAAGCCGGCGATGCGGTCCTTCAGCGCCATCGCGCCCACCACGCCCAGCACCAGCGACAGCAGCACCGCCTTCAGCGCGGTGGTCAGGTTCTGCCACTGGAACAGCCGGCCGAAGCCGTTGATGGGGTTCAGGTGCGTGAACTTCGGGGTCAGCGGCTTCATCGTGAAGTTCCAGCCGCCCGAGGCGATGTGGGCCGCGATCGCGGCGATCGCGAGAATCAGCAACGCCGGCAGGCCCAGCATGAAGCCCTGCCAGGTCAGCGTGGACAGGCGCTCGGTCATCATCCCGGCGGCGCGCAGCTGTTCGGCGTCGAAACGCAAGGCGCCTTCCACCATGCGCTGCAGGGAGTCGACGGCGTACGGCGTCGCGGTCGCGAACAAGGCGCCGCCCGTGGCCATCACCGCGAAATGCGGCAGATCCCGGGAGCGAGGTAGTTGACCCTCCTTGCGCGATCTTTCGATCTTTTTCTGCGAGGCGGGTAAGTTGCGGTCTTGTGCGTCTTGATCGGCCATGTGGGGGCCACGGCCTGATACCGTGGCGCCGCCATTGTTCGGCCGGGAAGGCTCGGGCTTTCGCCCGATAAGGACCGGAAATCGGCCGGTCTTCTCTCCCGAGAAAACCCCTTCTCAAACCGGGCCTTGAAATTCCCCAGAAAGCAGAAACCCGCGCCTGGCGCGGGTTTCTCGGGATCAGCCGGGGTTTCCGGATCAGAAGCCCAGCGAGGCCAGCAGGTCGTCCACTTCCGACTGGTTGGCCACCACGTCGGCGCGGCCTTCCGGATTCACGACCGGGCCTTGCAGGATGCTCGGATCGACCTTTTCGCGCTGCTCCGGCGGCACCACCGAGACCAGCAGCTTCACCAGCGAATCCTCCAGATCGTTGGCCAGCGTCACCACCTTGGCGACGACCTGGCCGGTCAAGTCATGGAAGTCCTGCGACAGCATGATGTCGGTCAGGTGGGTGTCGATCTTGGACGTCGAGGACTCGACCTCCTTCACGAAGTTCAGCACCGCGCCCGAGGCCACGGCCCGCACCGGGTCCGCGGTGATCGCCTGGGCCATCGCGTTGGCGGCCCCGGTGATCTTGGCGTGCTCGGCCTTGGCCTGGTCGACCGAGTTCAGCACCTTGTTGGCGGCGTCGGCGGTCTTGTTGGCGATGTAGGTCAGGCGGCTGCGCGCGTCGGGCAGGCCGTCGGTGGCGACCTGCAGCTTGGGCATCACGCCCAGCTGCTGCATCGTGTCGTGCAGCACGCGCGTGATCGTGCCGATCTGTTGGAACACCTCGGGCGAGACCGTCAGCGGCTCGTTGGTCTGCGAGGTCAGTTTGGCCAGCTCTTCCATCTGCATGGTGGACTCCCCGCGTCAGGCCGCAGCGGCCAGCTTCTGCATGATCTTCTGGACCTTTTCTTCCAGCGTGGCCTTGGTGAACGGCTTGACGATGTAGCCCGCCGCACCGCTCTGCGCCGCCAGGACGATGTCCTCCTTGCGGGCCTCGGCCGTCACCATCAGCACCGGCAGGTGCTTCAGCGTCGCGTCCTCCTTGATGGCCTTCAGCAGCTCGAACCCGTTCATGTTCGGCATGTTGATGTCGCTGACGACGAAATCGTATTTCGCCTGTTTCAGCATGCTGAGGGCCTCGACGCCATCTTCCGCCTCTTCGGCGTTGTTGTAGCCGATCTCCTTCAGCAGACCGCGCACGATCCGGCGCATGGTCGAGAAGTCGTCGACGATCAAGAATTTCATGTCAGTGCTCATGGCGTTCCTCTGAGGGGACTGGAGGGCTTTATTCGATTCTGGACGTTATCGGCCCGCGGACGGGGCACTTGAGGCCCGCGGCGCAAGGGCCGCGGGGTCTGAAGCATCCTCATCCTCGTCGGGCAGGTTCTTCAGCACCGCGTCCTCGGCATCGCGATTCATCACGATGATGCTGATGCGGCGATTGACCTGGGCTTTGGGGTCTTTCGTGTCGAGCAGTTTGCTCGACGCCAGACCCTGCACGCGAAGGACCCGGGCATCCGGCAAACCACCCGCCACCAGCTCGCGCCGCGAGGCATTGGCCCGGTCCGCCGACAGTTCCCAGTTGCTGTATCCACGCTCGCCCGCAGAAAACGGCTGTGCGTCCGTATGGCCTTCCAGCGTCAGCCGGTTGGGCACCTCGGACAGCACGTTGCCGAGTTCCTGCAGCAACTCGCGCATATACGGCTTCACCACCGCGCTGCCGCTGTCAAACATCGGGCGATTATTCTCGTCCACGATTTGGATACGCAAGCCCTCGCGGGTCATGTCGAGTCGGATTTGCCCACCTAATGCCGCAATTCGCGGGTTGTCGGCAATGATTTTCTCGACCTTGTCCTTCAATTGCTGCAGGCGCACCCGCTCGGCGCGGCGCTGCTCTTCCTTGAGGGCCTTCAGGTTGATGGTCTTGCGGGGGGATTCGACGTCGCCGGCCTTGACCTGACCGGTCTGGCGCGTCAGGTCCTGGCCGCCGCCCTTGATGATGTGCGAGGCATCGCCCGAACCCGAGCCGCCGAACATCGCCACCTTCAGCGGCGAGGCGAAATAGTCCGCGATGCCCTTCTTGTCGCCCTCGGTCGTGGAGCCCAGCAGCCACATCAGCAGGAAGAAGGCCATCATCGCCGTCACGAAGTCCGCGTACGCGATCTTCCACGCGCCGCCATGGGCGGCATGGCCGCCCTTCTTGACGCGCTTGATGATGATGGGCTGGAGTTTCTTGGCGTCACCGGCCATGTCGAATCACCCCGTTCACTTCTTCTTCACGTGGCCTTCGAGCTCGGCGAAGGTCGGGCGCTCGGTCGAGTACAGCACCTTGCGACCGAACTCGATCGCCACCTGCGGCGCGTAACCCTGCATCGAGGCCAGCAGCGTGGTCTTGATGCATTGCAGTTCCTTGCCGGCCTCGTCGACCTTGGCCTCGAGCGCGCCGGCCAGCGGCTCGGCGAAGGCATAGGCCAGCAGGATGCCCAGGAAGGTGCCCACCAGCGCCGAGCCGATCATCCCGCCCAGCACCGCCGGCGGCTGGCCGACCGAGCCCATGGTGTTCACCACGCCCAGCACCGCCGCCACGATGCCGAAGGCCGGCAGGCCGCCCGCCAGGCGCTGCAGCGCGATCACGGCGAGGAAGGCCTCGTGGTGGTGGGTGTCGATCTCGGCGTCCATCAGGGACTCGATCTCGTGCGCGTTGAGGTTGCCGGAGACCATCATCCGAAGATAGTCGGTGATGAATTCGGCCACATGGTGGTCATTGCCCACCGTGGGGTATTTCTGGAACAGCGGCGAGCTGTGCGGATCCTCGACATCCTTTTCGATCGACATCAGGCCTTCCTTGCGGGCCTTCTGCAGGATGTCGTAGAGCAGCGCCAGCAGCTCCATGTAGCGGGCCTTGGTGTACTTGCTGCCCTTGAAGCAGTCGCCCAGGCCCTTCATGGTGGCCTTCATGACCTTGGGCGGGTTGGTGGCCAGCATGCCGCCGATCGCCGCGCCGAAGATGGTGGTCATCTCGAAGGGCAGCGCATGCAGCACGACGCCGATATTGCCGCCGTGCGCGATGAAGACGCCAAAGATGCAGGCCAGCGCGAGCACCCAACCGATGATGACAAACATGAAGGTCGTTCCGTCTTGAAGTTGCCGCCGCGTCCGCTCGCGGTCCCGGCCATCCCATCCCTTATCGACCGGCGCCCGGCGCGCTTGAGCCGTTTGAACCCGGCCTCAGGCCTGGAGCTCGCTCACCCGGTACACGTACAGCTGGTGGCGGGTGCCGGTGTCCAGCTGCGCGAAGGGGGCTTGCCCCGGCAGCGGGAAATCCAGGCTCGCCAGCCAGCTGTCCGGCCGCATCTCGGCACGCGCCTTGTCGAGCGCGCGCGGCATCGATTCGGGCCGCTGGAAGAGGTAGACCAGGTCCGTGTCGCGCCACGACTGGGCCCACAGGTCGCCCCGGGCGATCTCGCCCCAGGGGCAGCGCAGGCGGGCCAGCAGCCACAGGACGCCACTGTATTCAATGCCGGCGAGGCGGACCGCCGGATAAGCGCGGCGAAGGGCCACCAATCCGTCGCCCAGCCCGCAGCCGGCGTCCAGCACGCGGGCGCCGGCGTGCAGCTTCACACGCTCGGGGAGCGCGCGCAGCGCGCCGTGGGGAGTCGGGAACAGCGGTGCGTCGCTCCAGCCGCGGCGCGGATAGGCCAGCGCCAGCACGGCCAGCGGGATCAGCCAGATCCAGGCCGGCAGGTCGGTGCCGGTGAACAGCAGCGCGAGCGGAAAGCCCGAGGCGACGATCAGCCGCCGCCAGGCCTGCCGGTGCAGCCCGGCGAGGATCAGTCCCAGGCCCGAGGCGACGATGGCCGCCGGCCAGTCGGGCCCGAACAGGCGCCAGACCGCGAAGCAGGCGGCCCAGCTCAGCAGCGCCAGCGCCGGCCAGCGCAGCGCGGACGGGGTCCGTCCGGGGGCGGCGTGGGGAAGTCGGGCGGCCATGGAGGGCGGCCTCAATGCATCTGGATGCCGCCGGCGGCCTTGCCCTTGCCGGCGCGCGCCGGCGGGTTGCACAGGCCGCAGACGTAATGCTTGGCGACCTCATGCGGATGGGTGACGAAATGACCACCGCACTTGCTGCACTTGGTCATCGTCAGCATGCCGTTGTCGACGAACTTCACCAGGCGCCAGGCCCGGGTCACCGACAGCAGCTGCTCCAGGTTCTGCGCCGCGGTCTGCTCCTGGTACAGCTGGTAGGCCTTGATGACGACATCGATCTCGTCCATCTCCGCCACCTTGTTCAGGTACTCGTGGATGTTCAGGAACAGGCTGGCGTGGATGTTGGGCTGCCAGGTCATGAACCAGTCGGTCGAGAACGGCAGCTGGCCCTTGCTGGGCGACTTGCCCGAGACTTCCTTGTACAGGCGCAGCAGGCGCTCGTAGCTCAGGTCCGTTTCCGATTCCAGCACCTGCAGGCGCGCGCCCAGGTGGATGAGCGTCACGGCGCGCTCGATCTGCTTGGCTTCGGTCAGGATGGACTTGGTGCGCATGTCAGGTCTCCGGCAGTGGGCGTCGTCGGTTCGTCGTTCTACCTCAGGCGGCTTCCTGATGGCGGCCGGCCATCAGGATGGACGCATGCAGGCGGGACACGCTGTCGTTGGCGGCCGGCTTGCCGTGCGAGGTCAGCAGGCCCCACACCAGGTCGTCGTCCATGCGGAAGCGGCACAGCAGCGTGTTGCCCGAAGCGATCTTCAGCATCTGCGCGGCGCTCAGCGTGGTGAGCAGCGTCGCGGTTTCCTCGGAGATGCCCAGGCGGTACAGCGCCTGCTCGCGGTCGGCGCGGATCAGGCTCTGCGCCAGCATCAGGTACGACAGGTTGGCTTCGCGGATCTCGGCGAGGATTTGGTCGGCGTTCATCGTTCGGCTCCTGGGGTGTTGGGTGCTGACTTCGTTTTGTTTCAGCGTGAGACGAACTGTAGAGACCGCGACAAGAAGCCAATATCAGGTCGCTTCCATGTAAAGGTTAGGGAGCGCGCCGACGCATTTGTCAGATGAATTCCTACAAGCTGCCGGATCAGCGCTATCGCGGCTGTCCTTTTTGAACGATCGAGGCGAGCAGCGCGAGGTTGTGCCGCGCGAGATGGCTGCCGCGTCCCGCGACCGCGCCGGGCTGGTCGGGGCGCTCGCCGATCTCGAGACAACGCGTCCAGGCGTCCTCGATCATCGGGAGCAGGAGCGGCGCCTGGGCGGGCTCATCGGCCGCCCAGTCGAGCAGCAGGTCGCCCAGCGCGAAGAAGAAGTCCGGCGAATCCCCGCATTGCTGCAATTGCGATTCGGCGAAGACCATGCCCTCGGCATGGCGCTTGAGCGATTTCAGGCCGAAGAGCCGGCGGGCCACGAGGTCGTACCACCATGGCGGCGGCAGGGGCATCGCGGTCAAGCGCTCGGCGGCAGTCGCGAAGGCGTCTTCTGCATCGGCGAAGCGGTCGTAGACCGAGCAATCCTTGCCGAGCTGATACCAGAGATAAGGGTTGTCCGGATCCTGCTCGAGGGCGGCACGCAACAGTTGTTCGTTGCGCCCCTGCTTCACGTGAAGCCGTTCAGGCAGATAGCCGTCGTGCGCGACATGGATATCCAGCGGCCGGACCGGGAGTTCATGGACCGGCTGTTCATGGATCCGGCCCGCGTAGCGGACGCGCCCCGGGAGCACGCGGCTCAGGCGCGAGCGCGCCGTGCCGCCGTCGAAGTGGTCTTCCAGCGCGATGGTGCCGACGAAATCGGGCGCCGTGGTCCGAAGCGCCGTCAGCGCCGCCGCACCGCCCTCCCCGATCAGCCATTCATCGGCATCGAGCACCAGGTGCCAGTCCGCCCCGGCCGCGTCGAGCGCCGCATTGCGGGCCGCGGAGAAATCGTCGATCCACTGGAAATGAGCGACACGCGCGCCCGCGGCTTCGGCCAGGCGGACGGTGTCATCGCTGGAGCCGGTGTCCATCACCAGCAGCTCGTCCACGAAGGGGCGGACGCTGTCCAGCAGCCTCGTGATCGTCGCCGCCTCGTCGCGGGCGATGACGACGAGGCAGGTGCGCCAGCGCGACGGCATGCGCTCAGTGCATCTGGATGCCGCCGGCGGCCTTGCCCTTGCCGGCACGCGCCGGCGGGTTGCACAGACCGCAGACGTAATGCTTGGCGACCTCATGCGGATGGGTGACGAAATGACCGCCGCACTTGCTGCACTTGGTCATCGTCAGCATGCCGTTGTCGACGAACTTCACCAGGCGCCAGGCCCGGGTCACCGACAGCAGTTGCTCCAGGTTCTGCGCCGCGGTCTGTTCCTGGTACAGCTGGTACGCCTTGATGACGACATCGATCTCGTCCATCTCCGCCACCTTGTTCAGGTACTCGTGGATGTTCAGGAAAAGGCTGGCGTGGATGTTGGGCTGCCAGGTCATGAACCAGTCGGTGGAGAACGGCAGTTGGCCCTTGCTGGGCGACTTGCCCGAGACTTCCTTGTACAGGCGCAGCAGACGCTCGTAGCTCAGGTCGGTCTCCGACTCCAGCACCTGCAGGCGCGCCCCGAGCTTGATCAGCGTCACGGCGCGCTCGATCTGCTTGGCTTCGGTCAGGATGGACTTGGTGCGCATGGGGGGCTCCGGGGGTGTCGGACGGTCTCGGGCGGCAATCGCTTTGCCTGGGCGCCTGGATCAGGCGGCTTCCTGGTGGCGGCCGGCCATCAGGATGGAGGCGTGCAGGCGGGAGACGCTGTCGTTGGCGGCCGGCTTGCCGTGCGAGGTCAGCAGGCCCCACACCAGGTCGTCGTCCATGCGGAAGCGGCACAGCAGCGTGTTGCCCGAGGCCATCTTCATCATCTGCGCGGGGCTCAGCGTGTTGAGCAGCGTCGCGGTTTCCTCGGAGATGCCCAGGCGGTACAGCGCCTGCTCGCGGTCGGCGCGGATCAGGCTCTGCGCCAGCATCAGGTACGACAGGTTGGCTTCGCGGATCTCGGCAAGGATCTGGTCGCTGTTCATTTCTGGGCTCCTGGGCGGTTGCGTTGCTGCGATGGAATGAATTCTGAAGAAACACCCATTTCCGCGACATCAGGTTGCTGCCAGATACAAGCTAGGGAGCGGGACGACGGCCTTGTCAGACGGATTCCTACACGCTGACAGGCCCCCAAAGCGAAACCGCCGCGAGAGGCCCGGTGGCACCGGGCTCGGCGGCGGTTTTTCAGGGAGACAGCCTGTCAGGCGGTCTCGCGGGAGGCGCGGTCCGGTGCGGTCCGGCGTGGTCCGGTGCGCTCAGGCGGCGCGCAGGCGCAGCAATTCCGTCTCGACGATCGGCAGCAGTTCCGGCGACTCGCGGCGCAGCATCTCCAGGGCCTCGCCCTCGTTCAGGAGGGTCAGCACCTCGATGGCGGCCTTGATCTCGCCCAGGCCCGAGAGCGCGAAGCCCAGCGTGTACAGCGACGGCGCATGCTGGGGCGACAGCTCGATGGCGCGGTGCGCGTAGAGCGCGGCCTCGCGCAGCTGGCCCGCGGCCAGCAGCAGCGCGCCGACGTCGGACAGCAGGTCGATGCTCAGCGGCGCCATTTCCAGCGCGTTGCACAGCAGCGCCACGCCGTCGCCGATGCGGCCCTGCGAGGCCTGCGCGTAGGCGGCATTGCGCGCCTGCGCCAGCAGCAGCCGAGCCTGGCCGGAGTCCGGACGGATGCGGGCGCCGGCGTGAACTTGTTCCTCGATCGAGGCATCGATCATCGACACGGCGGACCGTGCCTCGGTTTGCGTTTGCAGTGGCATAGACCTCTCCATGGTCGTTGATCGAGCCCGGCGCCGGATCGGCGCCGGCACCCGTTGGGGGTGGCGGTGACGTCGGCCGAACCTTGTCGGCCGCGCCGAAAGGCACTTTAGGGGGGCACCCCCGTGATCGAGCGCACGAAAAGCACCCGCTTTCCCCCTCAATCCCGGCGCCTTCACGCCGTTATCCCTGCCATGTCCGTCGCCAGACCGACGCCCGGCCACAAACCGGGTGGAAGTCAAACGACAAACAACGCGTTGCGGGACCTGCTTATCTCCGGATCACGGGTCTTGACAAATTGCCCTCAAGTTCTATGGAGCGCGTGCCGACAACCAAAACAACGGGGCTGCTGAACGCAGCGACAGACCAGCAAGGACAGGCAGTCCAAGCGGCAGTCGACGCACCAGCGGCACGTGGTCCGGTTAGAAGGCCAGGCGGTCTTGCTGCTCTGAACAAGAGGGTGAGAGTCAACGGTTGACTAGCGTCGGACTGGGACCGATCCGGGAAATGGCCCGGCAGGTCCAGCAGGAGCATCCGAGATCCTCGACCGGTTCGCCTCACGGCGGGTCGGAGGATCGGAGGACTCAGGCGCTCATGTGTGGTTCGGCGCTTTTGCCGGTATTTACGTCTAGCTGTTAGGAGCAAATCATGGCCCAAGTCATCAACACCAATCTGCTGTCGCTCAACGCCCAGCGCAACACCTCCACCAGCCAGTCGTCGCTGGCCGTCTCGATGCAGCGCCTGTCCTCGGGCCTGCGTGTCAACTCCGCCAAGGACGACGCCGCCGGCCTGGCCATCGCCGACCGCATGAACGCGCAGGTCCGCGGCATGAACGTCGCCCAGCGCAACGCCAACGACGGCATCTCGCTGGCGCAGACCGCTGAAGGCGCGCTGTCCAAGGTGGGCGACTCGCTGCAGCGCATGCGTGAACTGGCGGTGCAGGCGCGCAACGCGACCAACACCACGTCCGACCTGGACTCGATCGGCCAGGAATACAGCCAGCTGGGCTCTGAAATCCAGCGCGTGCTGGGCGGCACGACCTTCAACGGCCGCGCCATCCTGGCCGGCGACTCGGGCACGCAGACCTTCCAGATCGGCGCCAACACGACGAGCAACGACTCGGTCGACGTGGTCACCACCAACATGACCACGGACAGCACGATCACCGGCGTGACCAGCGGCGCGATCACCAACGCGTCGACGACCACCGACCTGGCCACCGTGATCGACAACATCGACTCGGCGATCAAGACGGTGTCGGGTGAGCGTTCGAAGCTGGGCGCCTCGCAGAACCGCTTCGACGCGATCGTGTCGAACCTGCAGATCTCGGTGGAGAACCAGACCGCCGCCCGCAGCCGGATCATGGACGCGGACTTCGCCTCGGAAACCGCCAACCTGAGCCGCGCGCAGATCCTGCAGCAGGCCGGCAACGCGATGATCGCGCAGGCCAACCAGCAGCCGCAGCAAGTGCTGGCCCTGCTCCGCTGATAGACGGAGCGGCACCCGCCAGCGAAGGGGGCCTCGGCCCCCTTCTCTTTCCTCGCCACCTCCCGCCCCGCGAGGGATGGCGAGGAAAGAGTTCACGGCCGACAAGGCCCGTTACAGGCTTTCTTCCGAAGAAGGCCTCAAGTCCATTCCTGCCGGCCCGATAACTGCATCAACGGGTCCGCAATTCAACGCAAGGGCCACGTGGTCCGGCTCAGTCGGACGTCAATCAACCGTCCGGCTAGACCGACAAGGTCTTTGAATCTCTAAAGGAATGGATCATGGCTCAGATCATCAACACCAATCTGCAATCGCTGAACGCCCAGCGCAACCTCTCGTCCTCGCAGTCGTCGCTGTCGGTGTCGATGCAGCGCCTGTCCTCGGGTCTGCGCGTCAACTCCGCCAAGGATGACGCCGCCGGCCTGGCGATCGCCGACCGCATGAACGCCCAGGTGCGCGGCATGAACGTCGCGGTGCGCAACGCCAACGACGGCATCTCGCTGGCGCAGACCGCTGAAGGCGCGCTGTCCAAGGTGGGCGACTCGCTGCAGCGCATGCGTGAACTGGCGGTGCAGGCGCGCAACGCGACCAACACGACGTCCGACCTGGATTCGATCGGCAAGGAATACGCCCAGCTGGGCCAGGAAATCGGCCGGGTGATCGGCGGCACGACCTTCAACGGCAAGGCCATCCTGGGCAGCGACGCCGGCACGCAGACCTTCCAGATCGGCGCCAACACGACGGCCAACGACTCGGTGGACGTGGTCACCAACAACATGACCAACGATGCGACCATCACCGCCGTCACCGGCGGCGTGATCGACAACGCGTCCACGCCCGACACCCTCAAGACGGTCATCGACAACATCGACGCCGCCATCACGACGGTCTCCGGCCAGCGCGCGATCCTGGGCGCGTCGCAGAACCGCTTCGACGCGATCATCTCCAACCTGCAGGTCTCGGTGGAGAACCAGACCGCCGCCCGCAGCCGCATCATGGATGCCGACTTCGCCGCGGAAACCGCCAACCTGAGCCGCTCGCAGATCCTGCAGCAGGCGGGCAACACGATGGTGGCCCAGGCCAACCAGCTGCCCCAGCAGGTCCTGTCGCTGCTGCGCAGCTGAGCGGCCAGGCACTGGCCAGTCGCTCCGGGCGCCCTCCCCTTTCAGAGGGCACCCTTTTTCGGTTGACTCCTCAAGCACGGCCTTCGCGGCCGGCCTCCAAAGGCTCCGCATCGACCTCCGGGATCGATGCGGAGCCTTTTTTCTGATTCGGGAATGGCCGGTTTTCCGCCCCTTAATCGGCCCTTCGGCGTTGGCACTCGTTTCGCACAATGGCAACCATCGAGCATGAATTGAGCTCGACCACCGGTCCAACCGGCAGATCCGAACAATGACTGCGATGGCGCAGCGAGGATCGGCAGGCGAGGTCGGGAACGACCAACCCAACCGGGATCGCAGCCAGGACAGGATCTCCGCAGGAGTGCATCAATGCCACAGACCATCAACACCAACATTGCCTCGCTCAACGCGCAACGCAATCTGAATTCGTCGCAGTCGTCGCTGGCCACCTCGATGCAGCGCCTGTCCTCGGGCCTGCGGGTGAACTCCGCCAAGGACGACGCCGCCGGCCTGGCCATCGCCGAACGCATGAACGCCCAGGCGCGCGGCATGTCGGTGGCGATGCGCAATGCCAACGACGGCATCTCGCTGGCGCAGACCGCGGAAGGCGCGCTGGGCAAGGTCGCCGATTCGCTGCAGCGGATGCGCGAGCTGGCCATCCAGGCCCGCAACGCCACCAACGCGGACAGCGACAAGGATTCGCTGGACAAGGAATTCGGCGAGCTGGCCAAGGAAATCCAGCGCGTCACCGGCGGCACCACCTTCAACGGCAAGTACATCCTGGGCCAGGACGCGGGCACGCCGCAGACCTTCCAGGTGGGGCCCAACACGACGTCCAATGACGAGATCACCGTCACGACGCCCAACATGTCGTCCGACGACGCGATCACCAAGGTGTCGGGCTCCGACACCGGCGGCACCGGCCGCTCGGTGATCGACCACACGGCGGACGCCGGCGCGATCGCCACGGTGGTGGCCAACATCGACGCGGCGCTGGACCAGGTCAACAGCCAGCGCGCGACGCTGGGCGCGACGCAGAACCGCTTCGACGCCGTGATCTCCAACCTGCAGGTGGCCTATGAGAACCAGACCGCCGCCCGCAGCCGCATCATGGATGCCGACTTCGCGGTGGAAACCTCCAACCTGAGCCGCGCGCAGATCCTGCAGCAGGCCGGCAACGCGATGGTGGCCCAGGCCAACCAGCTGCCGCAGCAGGTGCTGTCGCTGCTCAAGGGTTGATAGGAAATCGCAATCGAACCGCCGGGTCTGCGTCCTAAAGTCGGACCGACCGGCGCCGATATGCAGGACAGGGCCTCTCGCGGGGCCCTGTCGCGCATGGGGCTTCCCGCAGGGCAGCCCGCCGACGGAGTCTAGGGTCACAGGGAGTTCGCACGATGGCCACCATCACCTCCACCGGTCTGGGCAGCGGTCTGGACGTCGAGAGCATCGTCACGAAGCTGGTCGCGCTGGAAAAGCAGCCGATCACCGACCTGCAATCCCGCACGGACACGATCAAGACCCAGATCTCCGAGTACGGAAAGATCCAGAGCGCCTTCAGCGCGATGCGCGACGCGTCCGCCAAGCTGAGCAATCCCGCGACCTGGGCCGCGCTGACCGCCACCTCCTCCGACACGTCCATGGCCACCGTGGTGGCCGGCGCGGGCTCGGGCGCGGGCAGCTACTCGCTCAACGTGACGCAGCTGGCCGCGGCCCAGAGCGTCTCCAGCAAAGCCTTCACGAACAACGCCACGGTCGGCTCGGGGTCCATGACCATCGAGCTCGGCCAATGGGGCGGCACCGACGCCAGCCCCACCTTCACCAGCAAGGGCGGCGCCAGCCCGGTCAGCATCTCCATCTCCTCGACCGACACGCTGACCAGCGTCCGCGACAAGATCAACGGCTCGGGCGCCGGCGTGCTGGCCTCGGTCGTGACGGACGCCACCGGCTCGCGCCTGGTGATCCGCTCGCGCGACACCGGGGAGGCCAACGGCTTCCGCATCACCACGGCGGACGACGACGGCAACGGCTCGGACGCCAGCGGCCTGTCGGCGCTGGCCTATGACCCGACCGCGTCGATCGCGTCGATGACGCGCAACACCGCCGCGGCCAACGCAAAGCTCCAGATCAACGGGCTGGACATCAGCTCGGCGAGCAACAACATCGAAGGCGCCGTCGACGGCCTGACCGTCAACCTGCTCAAGACCGGCCAGTCGACCGTCTCGGTCGGCCAGGACAAGGACAGCGTCAAGAAGGCGATCAACGATTTCGTCACCTCGTACAACAGCCTCATGAACCTCATGAGGAACGACACCAAGTACGACGACGCCAACAAGACCGCCGGCCCGCTGCAGGGCGACAGCACGGCGGTCGGGCTGCAGAGCCAGCTGCGCAACATCACCGCCTCGGGCAGCACGCTGGGCGGCGCCTTCCAGCGCCTGTCGGACCTGGGCCTGAACATCGGCACCGCCGGCACCATCACCGTCGACGACAGCAAGCTCACCAGCGCGCTGGGCAGCATGAGCGACCTGAAAAACCTCTTCATGGGCGTGGACACCAGCGATCCGAACAACAACGGCCTGGCCTCGCGCTGGCGCGCCTTCGCCGACCAGGTGACGGGCTTCGACGGCTCCATCACGACGCGCACCACCGGGCTGCAGTCGCGGGTGACGGCCAACGGCAAGCGCATCGACGAGCTCAACGACCGCGCCGACTCCTACGAGAAGCGCGTCCGCGCCCAGTACACCGCGCTGGACACGCAGATGGCCAAGCTCAACGACATGCAGAGCTACGTCAACAAGATCACCAGCATGCTGAGCAGCAGTTGACGCCGCGCGCGTGTCCGCGGCGCCGCGGGCACGCGGAACTGGGCCGCCGCGACCGCCCTTCTCCGGCGCTTCGAAAAGCCCGCCGACAAGCCTCCTCACGGAGGCTTTCTCTTTTCCGCGCGCGGGCAGAATTTCGAGACAAATTCGACACGGGAGAGGCTCAAGTCGGGTCAGCGGGGGCCGAAAACTGAATCAAGCACTTCAGCACTCCCGCAGCAGCACATCATGTACGGCAACTCCTCCCCTTTCGCTTCCCACGCTCAGCGCGCCAGCAACATGTACAACCGCGTCGGCGTGGAGACCGACGTGATGACGGCCACGCCGCATCGCCTGGTGACGCTGCTGCTGGATGGTGCGTTCGACTCGATGACGCAAGCCATCGGCGCGATCCGCACCGGCAACGTCGAACTGAAGAACCGCAGCCTGTCGCGCGCGGTCCGGATCCTGGACGAGGGCCTGAAGGCGGCCCTGGACCTGGAGTCCGGCGCGCTCGCCCTGGACCTGCGTGACCTGTACGCCTACATCTGCATGCGGCTGACCCGCGCCAACCTGAACAGCGACGACGTCGCGATCGAGGAATGCGTGACCCTGCTGCAGCCCATCCGTGAAGCCTGGGCGGGCATCGCCCCGGCTGCCGCCGAACAACGTGCCGCGGCCTGATCCGATCCGGATCGACGCCCAACGCCTGACGACTTGAGAAGTTCCATGTCCAAGTACACCGCCAAGCCCCAGACCGCCCACGCCCCGACCCCGGACCGCATCATGAGCACCCAACTGTTGAGCTATTACGAAGCCATCGAACAGGCCAGCGCCGACATGCTGAGCGCCGCCCGTTCCGGCAACTGGGACGAGGTCGTGAAGCTCGAGGGCGCCTGCGTCCTGCTGATCTCGCAGCTCAAGCATGCGGCGTCCAGCCAGCAGCTGGGTCCGGACGAGTCGCAGCTCAAGACGCGCATCATGCAGCGCATCCTGCTGAACGACGCCGAGATCCGCCACCTGGCCGAGCCCTGGCTCGAGGACCTGGACCAGCTGATGAAGGGCAAGTCGAAGACGGTGCACTGAGCATCGGCCCGGCCCGGACGCTCCGGCGCCCTCGGACATGATCCGAGACATCGGTCACGCTCCGGGCCTGCCGCTCGCGACGACGCCGCGACCGGCCCCTCGAACGGATGGGGTTGGCGCGGCGTTTGCCTTGGGGTTGCGTGTAGATTTTCCCAACGATCCCCTGCCGGAAGCTGGCCTTGACCGACCTGAAGATGCCTGTCCTCACCTCCGATCCCGCGGACGCCGATTTCCGGCTGGACGCGCCGGGGGAAATCATGAACTGGCTGCGCGAGCTGCTGCAGTCGCAGGCGCGCATCCAGCTGTCGACGCCCGAGGGCGAGGCGATCCACACGGTGCTGCGCTCGCTGGACACGCCGCAGGGCATGCTGACGATGGAAGCGCCGCTGGCCGGCGGCACGCTGGCGCCGGTGCTGGCCAGCGACGAGCTGGTGGCGACGGCCTACCTGGACCGGATCAAGCTGCAGTTCGACGTCTCGGGGCTGGTGGCGATCCGCGGCGACGGCGCCGAGGTGCTGCGCGCGCCGACGCCGCTGCGGCTGTACCGCTTCCAGCGGCGCCAGGCCTACCGGGTGGCCTCGGCGGGGCAGCTCTATCCGGCGCTCAAGCTCGCGCAGGCGGACCTGCCGCGCATCCGGGTGATCAACGTGAGCGCCGGCGGCGTCGCGCTGCAATGGCCGGCGAACGTGGTGCCGGTGCCGCAGGCGGGCGAGGAGATCAGCGCCACGCTCGAGCTCGAGCGCGAAGTCAGCTTCACCGCGCTGCTGCGCGTGCAGCACATGACGGACGGGGAGGAAGGCGCGCCGCACCAGGCGGGCTGCGCCTTCGTGTCGCTGCCGCCTTCCGCGGCGCGGGCGCTGCAGGTCTTCATCGACCAGGCGCAGAAGCGCGAGCGCCTGATGCGGCGCGGCGTCTGAACACAGGGCTCGCGGGACGCGAGCTCACACCTGCATGTTCATGATTTCCGAATAGGCCGACACCAGCCGGTTGCGCACCTGCAGCGTGGCCTGGAAACCGATCTGCGCCTTCTGCATGGCGACCATGGTCTCTTCGAGGCTGACCGTCGGGTTGTCCAGCTGGACTTCCCGCTGCAGCCGCGACGCCTCGTTCTGCTGCGTGCTGACGGACTTCAACGCCGAGCTCATCGCATCGGCGAAGCTCGTGCCGCCCGGCGCGGCCTTGGCCACCGGCTGACCCTGGGGGGTCAATCCGGCACGGGCCACCGCGCTGGCGAAGTCGAAGGGTTTGAGTTTGAGGTCCACGCCACGCATCCTAGGGATGCAGCCCCCCACCCATAGCCCGGAACAGGGGGGCCTTCTTCGGCCTGTTCCCCCCATTCTTGAGGCCCCCGATCGAAATAATCCGGACCTGTGCCCAGGCGTCCGCCCGGATCCTGGCCAACCGATCGACCCGCCGTAACCGCCCCCACCCCATGGACAACGCCCTGAGCAGCCCCGCCGCCGGACTTCCCGAGGTGCAGCAGACCGCCGCCACGAGCCTGCCCGCCCGTCTGGCCGCGATGCCCACCAAGAGCAAGCTGATGCTGGGCGGCGGCGTCGCCGCGCTGCTGGCGGTGATCGTGGCGATGTCGATGATGACGGCCCGGCCCGACTACCGGCCGCTGTTCTCCGGCCTGTCCGACAAGGACGGCGGCGCCGTCATCGCGCAACTCGCGCAGATGAACGTGCCCTACCGCAACGACCCGGGCGGCGTGATCATGGTCCCCGCCAACCAGGTCTACGACCTGCGCATGAAGCTGGCCTCCGCCGGCCTGCCCAAGGGCGGCATCGTCGGCTTCGAGCTGATGGACAAGCAGTCCATCGGCCAGACTGCCTTCAACGAGCGGCTGAACTTCCAGCGCGCGCTCGAGGGCGAGCTCACCCGCACCATCACCGCGATGGCCGACGTCGCCGACGCGCGCGTGCACCTGGCCATGCCGCAGCAGAACGGCTTCTTCCGCGAACAGCAGAAGCCCAGCGCCTCGGTCATGCTGACCCTGCGCGGCGGCCGCACGCTGGACCGCGCCCAGATCGCCGGCATCGTCCACCTGGTGTCGTCGTCGGTGCCCGAACTCAATCCCAAGGCCGTCAGCGTGCTGGACAGCACCGGCGCCCTGCTTTCCCAGAACCCGGACGGCAACGGCTCCGGCCTGGACAGCCAGCAACTGCAATACAAGCAGCAGGTCGAAGCCAACCTGAACAAGCGCATCGCCGAGCTGCTCGAGCCGGTGGTCGGCCGCGACAACCTGCGCTCGACGGTGACCGCCGACGTCGACTTCAACCAGGTCGAATCCACCGCCGAGGAATACAAGCCCAACCAGGGCCCGAACACCCAGAGCGCGGTGCGCCGCCTGACCTCCGAGGAGCAGTCCGGCGGCGGCGCCGCCGTGCCCACCGGCGTGCCCGGCGCGACCTCCAACCAGGTGCCGCCGCAGGCCGCCGCGCCGATCAACGGCCAGGCCCAGCAGATGCAGCCGGCCGGCCAGTCCGGCCCCGCGCAGAACCAGCGCCGCAACGCCGACACGCAGTACGAGCTCGACCGCACCGTGCGCGTCACGCGCAACGCCATCGGCCAGGTCCGCCGCCTGAACGCCGCCGTCGTCGTCAACCAGAAGACGGTCACCGACAAGAACGGCAAGACCTCCAGCCAGCCGCTGTCCGAGAACGAGATCCAGAAGCTGGATTCGCTGGTCAAGGAGGCGCTGGGCTTCTCGCAGGAGCGCGGCGACTCGGTCAAGGTGCTCAGCGCCCCGTTCGTGTCGGACAAGGTCGAAGGCGCCGACGTGCCGCTGTGGCAGCAGCCCTGGCTGCGCGACATGGCCCGCGACCTGGCCGTGCCCGCCGCCCTGGTGCTGGTCGCGCTGATCGCCGTGTTCGGGCTGGTTCGCCCTGCTCTCAAGGCGGCTTTCCCGCCGCCGGCCGAACAGAAGGACGACACTGCCACGAATCAGCTCAGCGTCGTCGAGGACGAGCAGCTGGCCCTGGGCGGTCCGGGCGGCCTGCCCGCCCTGGAGGCGCCGATCTCCAACGACAAGCTGGTGCGTGCCCGCCAGCTGGCCAAGGAGAACCCGGTCGCGGTGGCCAACATCATGCGCGCCTGGGTCAACGGCGAAACGCTGGAGACGGCGGCTCCGGCGGGCGCCCGCCGCTGAGGCGGCTGACCGCGGCCCGCCCATCAGAGCGCCCATCAGGATCGACAGCGAGACATCACCATGGACGACAAAGGCGTCGAAGACGCGGCCATCCTGCTCATGTCCCTCGGCGAGGAGGAGGCCTCGGAGGTCTTCAAGCACCTCTCGCCGAAGGAGGTGCAGAAGCTGGGCGAGACCATCGCCAAGATGAAGGTCGTGCCGCGCGAGCGCGTCGAGAAGGTGCTGGACAAGTTCGACCTCGTCGCCGAGACCCAGAGCACGCTGGTCAGCGACACCGACGAGTACGTCCGCTCGGTGCTGCGCAAGGCGCTGGGCGAGGACAAGGCCAACCTGCTGCTGGACCGCATCCTGCAGGGCTCGGACGTGTCCTCGATCGAATCGCTGAAGTGGATGGACCCGGGCTCGGTCGCGGAACTGCTGCGCAACGAGCACCCGCAGATCGTGGCCGCCATCCTGTCGCACCTGGACTTCGACCAGAGCAGCTCGGTGCTGCGCGTCTTCACCGAGCGCCAGCGCAACGAGGTGCTGATCCGCATCGCCACGCTGGACGGCATCCAGCCCATGGCGCTCAAGGACCTGAACGAGGTCATGGGCCAGATCCTGGCCGGCGGCGAGCGCATGAAGAAGTCCAACCTGGGCGGCGTCAAGACCGCGGCCGAGATCATCAACATGATGGGCACCAGCGTCGAGGCCTCGGTGCTGGACTACATCCGCGAGGCCGACTCCGACCTGGCGCAGAAGATCATGGACAACATGTTCACGTTCGACGACGTGGAGAAGATCGACGACCGCGGCATCCAGGCGGTGCTCAAGGAAGTGCAGTCCGAGTCGCTCATCGTCGCGCTCAAGGGCGCGGGCCCCGAGCTGCGCGAGAAGATCTTCCGCAACATGTCCACCCGCGCCGCCGAGACGCTGCGCGAGGATCTGGAATCGCGCGGCCCGGTGCGCCTGTCCGAGGTCGAGGCCGAGCAGAAGGAGATCCTCAAGGTGGTGCGCCGCCTCGTCGACGAGGGCCAGATCGTGCTGGCCGGCGGCGGCGACGACCAGTTCCTGTAAACCTGCGCATCGATGGTCACCCGCCCGCCCCGCCAAGTCCCGCCGCCGCCCCGCCCCGAAGGCGAGGCGCAGCGCGGCAACACCTACAGCCGCATCATTCCGCGCGAGGAACTGTCCGGCTTCGCCGCCTGGAATCCCGGCGCGCTGGAAGGCGGCGCCGCGCCGCGCAAGCCCGCCGTCACGGCGCCCGCGCCGGTCGAGCCGCCGGCGCCTCCCCCGCCGCCCGGCCCCAGCGTCGAGGAGCTGATGCAGCAGGCCCGCCAGGCCGGCTACCAGGACGGTTATCGGGACGGCATGGCCGCGCTGGACGCGTTCAAGCAGAGCTTCGCCCGGCAGATCACGGCGCAGGTCGGCCAGCTGGTCGCCAGCTTCGACCAGGACCTGTCCGCGATCGAGCAGGGCATGGCGGAGGCGCTCGCGCGCACCGCCGTCGAGCTGGCCCGCCAGGTCGTGCGCAACGAGCTGACGACCGCGCCGGAACTCGTGTCCCGGGTCGCCCACGACGCCGTCGAGGCGCTGCTGATCAACGCCCGCCACGTGCGCGTGCGCGTCCATCCCGACGACCTGCCGCTGGTGCTGGACGGCGCCGGCCAGGAACTGCGCGCCCGCGAGGCCCAGGTCATCCCCGATGCCTCGATCGCCCGCGGCGGCGTCAAGGTCGATGCCGACATCTGCAGCGTCGACGCCTCGCTGCCGGCGCGCTGGCAGTCGGCCGTCGGCGCGCTGGGCCAGACCTCGGTCTGGGAGGACCGCCGCTCCGCCGCCGACGAGCAGCGCGAATCGCGCCTCGATTTCCGCACCGATCCCACGCCCAGCCAGTACGGCGGCCTGCCCCACGGCCTGCCCGAGGAGCAGCGATGAGCGCGCGCACCGACCGCTGGCAGCAGTACTTCGAGGACCTGCAGGCCTTCGCCGGCAACGCGCCGGCGCTGGAGCCGCAGGGCAAGCTGGTGCGCGTGGCCGGCCTGGTGCTGGAGGCCACCGGCGTGAAGGTGCCGGTCGGCTCGGTGTGCGAGATCCACATGCCCTCCTCCGCCACCGCGCCGCGCCGCGGCCAGCGGCCGGTGACGGCGGAAGTGGTGGGCTTCTCCGGCGACCGCGCCTACCTGATGCCGACCGACGAGATCCAGGGCCTGGCCAGCGGCGCGATGGTGCTGCCGCGTCCGGCCGCGCCGCATGGACCGCTGCTCGGCGAGGAACGCCATCCCTGGCGCCGCGACGAGGACCGCGGCCTGCACCTGCCCATGGGCGACGGCCTGCTGGGCCGCGTCGTCGATCCGCAGGGCCATCCGATCGACCGGGCCGGCCCGCTCGGGGAAGTCCGCGACGAGCCGATGGTCCGCCGCCCGATCAACGCCATGGACCGCGACCCGGTCCGCCGCCCGCTGGACACCGGCGTGCGCGCGATCAACTCGCTGCTGACGGTGGGCCGCGGCCAGCGCCTGGGCCTGTTCGCCGGCACCGGCGTCGGCAAGTCGGTGCTGCTGGGCATGATGGCCCGCTACACGCAGGCGGACGTCATCGTCGTCGGCCTGATCGGCGAGCGCGGCCGTGAAGTGAAGGAATTCATCGAGGACATCCTCGGCGAGGAAGGCCTGCGCCGCAGCGTGGTCGTCGCCGCGCCGGCGGATGCGCCGCCGCTGCTGCGCATGCAGGGCGCGACCTATGCCACCGCGATCGCCGAACACTTCCGCGACCGCGGCCAGCACGTGCTGCTGCTGATGGATTCGCTGACCCGCTACGCGATGGCGCAGCGGGAGATCGCCCTCGCGATCGGCGAACCGCCGGCCACCAAGGGCTATCCGCCTTCCTGCTTCGCGAAGCTGCCGCAGCTCGTCGAGCGCAGCGGCAACGGGCTCGCGGGCGAAGGCTCGATCACCGCCTTCTACACCGTGCTGTCCGAAGGCGACGACCAGCAGGACCCGATCGCCGACGCCGCCCGAGGCATCCTGGACGGCCACATCGTGCTGAGCCGCGAACTGGCCGAAAGCGGCCACTACCCCGCGATCGACGTCGAACGCTCCATTTCGCGCGTGATGACCAGCGTTGCCGACAAGCGGCACGTGGAGCTCGCGCGCCGCTTCCGGCAATTGCTCGCCAAGTACAACAAGGCGCGCGACCTGATCCAGCTCGGCGCCTACCAGCCCGGCCACGACCCCGATCTGGACCTCGCCGTCCGGCTGCATGGCGACATGGACCGGTTGCTCCAACAAGACATGCATTCCCCGGCTTCTTTGAACGATTGCCTCAACCAGTTGACCGCCACACTCAACCTTGCGTAGTAGCTGCCGACATCCGTGAAGCGAGGTCATCGACATGAGTAGTTCCAATCTGCAGGCCCTGACCGTTCTCCTCGAACGCGCGGAGGCCGAGCGCGATGAAGCGTTGCGTCATCTGCAGGAAGCGCAGTCGCGTGCCAACTCGGCGCGCGACCAGCACGACCAGCTCTCGCAATACCGATCGGACTACCGGAACCGCTGGACGCAGGAGTTTTCCCAGCGGACCACGGTGCAACTGCTCGGCTGCTACCAGAACTTCGGCCAGCGCCTGGACCAGGCGATCGGCCAGCAGGCCGGCATCGCCGACTTCGCGGACCAGCGCCTGACGGCCGCCCGCGACGTGCTGCGCGAGCGCGAACTGCGCGTCGCCTCGGTGCGCAAGCTGATCGAGCGCCGGCGCGCCGAGACCCTGCGCACCCAGATGCGCCAGGAACAGCGCGCCACCGACGAGCAGGCCGCCCGCGCCGCCAGCCGCGGCGGCCACCCGATGTCCCGGCTGGTCGCCTGATCGCGGCCCGGTCCCTTGGTCCTTTCCTCGCCATGACGCAGATCCAGAACAACACCGCGCTGCCGGGCGCCCTTGGCGGCCTCGGCGCGAACAATCCCGCCTATGCCGGCCGCAAGGAGGGCTCGCCCGACTTCGCCCGCTGGCTGAACCAGAGCAGCCAACAGTTGCAGAACCAGGCCTCGCTGGCGCAGCAGTCGCAGCAGCTCAGCGCCCAGCAACTGCAGACGCAGCAGCAGGCGCAGCAGTTGCAGGCTCAGCAGCTCCAGAACCAGCAGCAGGCGCAGCGCCAGCAACAGGCGCAACCCAAGCCGGAGCGCCCGCCGGAGCACAACGCCTCCGACGATGAGAACCGGCTGGCCGCGCGCAACGCCGCCGCCCGTCAGGGCGCGGGCAGGACGCAGGACGCGAAGGCGCCCGCGGCGCCGGCCAGGAAGGACGCCGGCCAGCAGGCGGACGCCAGCGATGCGGCCGACGCCGCCGATGCCGCCGCCAAGGACACCCGCGCCGCGGCCGACGCCGGCGACGCGCAGGATGCGAACCGTGTCGACGCCAAGGACGGCGAAGGCAAGGACCGCAAGATCGCCAAGGAGGCGAAGGACGGTGCCGCGACGCCGGCCGAGCAGATCCTGGCGATGCTGCGCGGCGAGGCCCCGGCCGAGGCCAAGCCCCGCGCCGCCGATGGCGATGGCGATGCCGCCGGCACCGACGCCCTGCCCGGCGGCACGCAGGCGCATGGCAAGCACCCCACCACCGGCGACGCGATGCGCGAGCGCCAGGAACTCCAGCGCGAGCTGAGCCAGGCCGCCGCCGGCAAGGCCGGCGCCGCCGAAGGCGCCGACAAGGCGGCCGCGCAGGACTCGCTGCAGGCCGTGTCCGGCGGCGCGCACGAGATCGCGATGGGCGACGGCGCCGCCAAGGGGCCGCAGCACAGCTTCGAGGCCCTGCTCGCCGCGGCGCAGCAGGCGGGGACGGCTCCGGCGGCCGGCGGCGCCGACGCCGCCGCGCCGGCCCAGGCCCCCAGCGTGCCGCTGAGCCAGCCGCTGGACAGCCCCGACTTCGCGCCCGAGCTCTCGGCCAGCGTCAGCCTGCTGATCAAGGACGGCGTCCATGAGGCCCAGCTCCAGCTGAATCCGACCGAGATGGGGCCGGTGTCGATCAACATCCAGCTCGAGGGCCAGCAGGCGCAGGTCAACTTCCACGCCCAGCACGCCGCCACCCGCGAGGTGCTGGAGCGCAGCCTGCCAGACCTGGCCGCGGCGCTGCAGGCCCAGGGCCTGACCCTGAGCGGCGGCGGGGTGTTCGCCCAATCGCAGTCCAGCGGCGGACAGAATCGCGGGGACGGTTCCCCGGACGGCGCCGCGAACGGCTCGGGCCGGCGCGGCGGACGTGGCTCGGACGACGACGGCGCGATCGCCGCCACCGGCCGGGGCGAGCGCCGCGCCGCGCCGCGCGGGCTGGTCGATCTGTACGCCTGACGGTCGCCGAGTCTGACCGGATTCCGCCGCCTTTTCGCGCGTTGAGCGCGCGGGCGGCGTTTCACAATGGGAGCCATTGCCGGATCGTCAGGTCCGGCTTCCCGACGAATCCCTCTCATCCATCACCGGAGCGCCCATGGCCACAGCCGCCGCAGGCAACGACGCCGCCGTCAAGGGCGGCGGCAAGAAGAAGCTGATCATCATCATCGCCATCGTCCTGGTGGTGGTGCTGGTGGGCGTCGGCGCGTTGCTGATGATGAAGAAGAAGTCCCACGCCGACGACGAGGAAGGCGGCGCCGCCGACGAGAAGCCGGCCGCCACCGCCCACGCCAAGCCGGGCACCCCGCCGACCTTCGTCCCGCTGGACCCGTTCACGGTGAACCTGGCGGACAAGGAGGTCGACCGCTTCGCGCAGGTCGGCGTCACGCTGGAGGTGGCCGACGCGCATTTCGCCGACCAGCTCAAGGCTTACATGCCGGCCATCCGCAACAACGTGCTGCTGGTGCTGTCGCACAAGACCTCCGCCGAGCTGCTGACCGTCGAGGGCAAGGAGAAGCTCGCCCGCGAGATCCGCCGCGAGGCCGTGCGCCCGATGGGCATCGAGCTGGACGACGAGGAGGAGGACGAGGAAGCCGCCCCGAAAAAGAAGAAGAAAAAGAAGCGCGCCGTCGAGAGCCCGGTGACGCAGGTGCTCTTCTCCACCTTCATCGTGCAGTGACCGGCAGCCAGCGAGGATAGGGCCATGAACCAGCAGATCCTGTCGCAAGACGAAGTCGATGCGCTGCTCCAGGGCATCACCGGCGAGAGCCAGAAGCTCGAGGCCGAGGAAGTCCAGACCGGCGGCATCCGCGAGTACAACCTCGCGAGCCAGGAACGGATCGTCCGTGGGCGCATGCCCACGATGGAGATCATCAACGAGCGTTTCGCGCGCAACATCCGCATCGGGCTGTTCAACTTCATCCGCAAGAGCCCGGAAGTCGCCATCGGCGGCATCAAGGTGCAGAAGTACAGCGCCTTCCTGCGCGAGATCGTGGTGCCGACCAACTTCAACATCGTGTCGGTCAAGCCGCTGCGCGGCAATGGGCTGATCGTCTGCGACCCGACGCTGGTGTTCGCGGTGATCGACTCGCTGTTCGGCGGCATCGGCAAGTTCCACACCCGCATCGAGGGCCGCGACTTCTCCGCCACCGAGCAGCGCGTGATCCTGCGCCTGGTCGAGGTCATCATCCAGGAGTACATCAAGGCCTGGAAGGGCATCTATCCGCTGGAGCTGGAGTACCAGCGCTCGGAGATGCAGCCGCAGTTCGCCAACATCGCCACGCCCAGCGAGATCATCGTCTCGACCTCGTTCACGCTGGAGATCGGCGAGACCAGCGGCACGGTGTACTTCTGCATCCCGTATTCGACGCTGGAGCCGATCCGCGACGTGCTGTACAGCACCACGCAGGGCGACTCGAGCGAACCCGACCGCCGCTGGGTCAACCTGCTCAAGCACCAGATCCAGTCGGCCGAGGTCGAGCTGGTGGCGGAGCTGGCCAAGGCGCCCGCGACGGTGGAACAGCTGCTGGCCTTCAAGCCGGGCGACTTCATCGAGCTGGACCTGGAGCAGATCATCCAGGCCAAGGTGGACGGCGTGCCGGTGTTCGACTGCCATTACGGCACCTCGAACGGCAAGTATTCGATCAAGATTGAAAAGATGCTGACCGGCCCGGATGCCGGCTGGCTGGGAGCCCGCAATGGCTGACAACACCCCGATGGACGAACAGGACGCAATGGCCGCCGAATGGGCGGCGGCGCTGGCCGAGGCCGGCGGCGGTGGCGGCAGCGAGGTCGCGGCCGAAGTGCAGCCGGCGGCCGAGCAGGTCGCGCCGGCGGCCTTCACCAACTTCGCGCCCACGCCGGGCAACCTGCCCGGCAGCGACATCAACATGATCCTGGACATCCCGGTCCAGCTCACCGTTGAACTGGGCCGCACGCGGATCCCGATCAAGAACATCCTGCAGCTGGCGCAGGGCTCGGTGGTCGAGCTCGACGCGCTGGCCGGCGAGCCGATGGACGTGCTGGTCAACGGCTACCTGATCGCGCAGGGCGAGGTGGTGGTCGTGAACGACAAGTTCGGCATCCGCCTGACCGACATCGTGACCCCCTCCGAACGGATGCGCCGTCTGAGCAAGGCCTGACCCTTCGATCAGCCCCACCGCGGTGGGGCTGATGCGTTTCAGGGACGCATAATTCGCCGCCATGAACAACAGCCTTGTCCCCCTGCTCTGGTTCCTGGCCATCCTGGCCCTGATCCCGGTCGTGCTGTGGCTGCTCAAGCGCACGCCGCTGGGCGGCGCGGCGCTCGGTGGACAGCTGCGCACCGTCGCGCAGCTCGTGATCGCGCCGAGCCAGCGCATCGTGATCGTCGAGGTGGGCCAGCACGAGGACCGCCAATGGCTGGTGCTGGGCATCACCGGCCAGCAGATCCGCACGCTGCACGTGATGCCGCCGCAGGCCGATGCCGGCGTCGCGCTGCAGGCGGCGCAGCCGTCGTTCTCCTCGATGCTCAAGCGCAGCCTGGGCGGCAGGCACGCCGATGGCCCCGGTCCCGGTGCCTCGGCCTGATGGAAATCCGCGCATGACGGCTTCGAGTCCCCTCCCCGCTTCCGCGCCACGGTCGCCGCGCCCCGCCCACCGGCCCTGGCGCGCGCTGGGCGCCGGCGCCGTGCTGACGCTCGGCGGCCTGGCCGGCGCCGCGGCCTGGGCCCAGCAGGGCGGCGCGCCGGCGAGCGTGCCGCTGATCATCGGCCAGGGCGCGGGCGGCAACAACTACTCGGTGCCGATCCAGACGCTGCTGTTCTTCACCGCGCTGGGCTTCCTGCCGGCGGTGCTGCTGATGATGACCGGCTTCACCCGGATCGTGATCGTGCTGTCGCTGCTGCGCCAGGCGCTGGGCACGCAGGCCGCGCCCCCGAACCAGGTGATCGTGGGCCTGTCGCTGTTCCTGACCTTCTTCGTGATGAGCCCGACGCTGGACCGCGTCTACGCCGAGGCCTGGCAGCCCTACCAGAGCGGCCAGATCGGCTTCGAGGTGGCGCTGGACCGGGCGCAGGTGCCGATGCGCGCCTTCATGCTCAAGCAGACGCGGCAGTCGGACGTCGCGCTGTTCGCGCGGCTGGCGAAGCTGGAGGCCAACGTCGCGCCGGAGAACGTGCCCTTCCGCGTGCTGGTGCCGGCCTTCGTCACGAGCGAGCTGAAGTCGGCCTTCCAGATCGCGTTCCTGATCTTCATCCCCTTCCTGGTGATCGACATGATCGTCTCCAGCGTGCTGATGAGCCTGGGGATGATGATGCTGTCGCCGGTGCTGGTGTCGCTGCCGTTCAAGCTGATGCTGTTCGTGCTGGCGGACGGCTGGAACCTGCTGCTGGGGTCGCTGGCGGCCTCGTTCGCGCAGTAGCGGCGCGGCTTGCAAGGAGAAATCCATGGATGCTCAACAGGTCTTCACGATCGGCCAGCAGGGCCTGTACGTGCTGCTGCTGGTGGCGGCGCCCATCCTGCTGACGGTGCTGGCGGTCGGCGTGCTGGTGTCGGTGTTCCAGGCGGCGACGCAGATCAACGAGTCGACGCTGTCCTTCGTGCCGAAGATCGTCGCCGCGGTGCTGGTGCTGGCGGTCGCCGGTCCCTGGATGATCACGACGCTGGTCGAATACATCCAGCGCACCCTCCAGAGCATCCCGCAGGCGCTGGGCTGAGGCCCGCCGCGCGGTCCGTCTCCATCTCCCCTCGATGATCTCCTTCAGCGAAGCGCAGCTGCTGGCGTGGATCAATCCGATCCTGTGGCCCTTCATTCGCGCGCTGGCGCTGTTCGCCGGCATGCCGGTGTTCAGTCAGCGCCAGGTGCCGGCGCGGGTGCGGATCGGGCTGGCGCTGTTCATCGCGGTGGCGGCGCAGCCTTCGCTGCCGGCGATGCCGGTGATCCCGCTCGATTCGCTGCCGCGGCTGCTGATGGTCACCGGCCAGCAGTTGCTGATCGGACTGTCGATGGGCTTCGCGGTGCGGGTGGTGTTCGCGTCGCTGGAATTCGCCGGCGAGCTGATCGGCCTGCAGATGGGCCTGAACTTCGCCGGCTTCTTCGATCCGTCGACGGGCTCGCAGGGCACCTCGTCGTCGCGCTTCCTCGGGTCGATGGTGGCGTTCCTGTTCGTGGCGATCAACGGGCACCTGATGCTCATCAACTCGCTGGTCGAGAGCTTCCAGGCCTTCCCCGTCGGCGAGGAGCCCTTCCGCTTCCTGCGCGTGGCGCAGCCGCAGGTGTGGGGCGCGGAGATCTTCCGCATGGGGTTGTGGATCGCGCTGCCGCTGATCACGATGCTGATGTTCGTGAACCTGGTGCTGGGGATCATCTCGCGCGTGGCGCCGCAGCTGAACGTGTTCTCGGTGGGCTTCCCGCTGACGGTCAGCATCGGCTTGGTGGGCATGGTCGCGACGCTGCCGCTGATGCATCAGCCCTTCATGGTCGCGCTGGAGCGGATGCTGGCGGCGTTCAACTGACGCCGAGGCCCTCTCACCCAGGAAAAGCTGAAGACTCGCGGGCAGTCTGGCTTGTCCATCGATCTCGCATTCCTGCGAGGGCTGAGGAACGAAAGCGGCGATGCGAGCGCAAGAGGTGAATGCCGTGGGGAGCGAATGACCGGCCGATGCTTCCCAGCATCGGCCAGTTCTCCTTTCAAAGCTCCCGCAGCGCCGTCGTGACCGGCACGCTCGCCGCCCGCACCGCGGGGAACAGGCCGCCGATGAAGCCGATGGCCAGGGCCCACTTCAGGCCTTCCCACAGCAGTTGCCCCGACACGCGCAGCTCGAAGCTCAGCTTGCCCACCGAGCCTGCCGCCATCGTCGACGCTGCGTGCCCGTTGAACAGCAGATAGGCGATCGCGCCGCCGATGACGCCGCCAATCGCGGCAAGCAGCATCGTCTCCAGCATCACCGCCACCACCACCGGCAGTCCGGGGAAGCCGATCGCGCGCAGCGTCGCGATCTCGCGGGCCCGCGTCGCGACAGCCGCGAACATGGTGTTCAGCGCCCCGAACACCGCGCCCACCGCCATGATCGCCCCGACCACGATCCCGATGACCCGCAGGATCTTGGTCATCTGCTCCGACTGCTTGGCGAAGAACGCCAGCGTCGTCGTCGCGTCGACCTTCAATTGCGGATTGGCCTCGAGCGCCGCCTTGAAGTCCTTGAAGGCCGCCGCATCCGTCAGCTTCACCGTCACCGAGTTGCGGCTCGCGCCACGCCGGTAGGTCTCGGCCACGACCGGCGCATCGGCCCACAGCTCCGATTCCATCGAATCGCCCGAGGCGAACACCCCGGTCACCGTCCAGATCTGGCTGCCCAGACGGATCTGCTTGCCCGG
This sequence comes from Roseateles sp. Mitsp63, assembly GCF_059491535.1. Taxonomy (NCBI): domain Bacteria; kingdom Pseudomonadati; phylum Pseudomonadota; class Betaproteobacteria; order Burkholderiales; family Sphaerotilaceae; genus Roseateles; species Roseateles sp. Mitsp63. The sequence continues at coordinate 5,105,093 of NZ_CP168509.1, forward strand.
CTCCAGGCCCTCGAACTGGCGCGCCGAGCCCTGGCCCACGATCAGCTCCTTCAGCCCCGGCTGGAACTTGCGGCCCGCGACGATCTTCACCTGCGGCCGCACCGCGAAGGCCTCGTCGCCGACGCCGCGCACCTGCACGCTGCCTTCCTCGTCCGTCTTCGTGCCCTTGACCGGCAGGTTGGCCGCCACCACCGTCTCGGCCGACACCAGCGGCTCGCCCTTGGCGGACTTCGCCACGCCCGGCGCCTGCGCGATCTGCGTGATGTCCTCGCGCGAGAGCACCGACGCCACCTCCGCCGCCGACGCGCCGCGCAGCACGATCGCCGTGTCCTCGCTGCCGGACTTGCGCAGCGTCTCGGCATAGCCCTCGGCCATCGCCAGCAGCGCCACCAGCACGCCGACCACGCCCGCGATGCCCACGACGATCACCGCCGACGAGCCCATCCGCTGCGGCAGCGTGCTCACCCCGACGCTGGTCACCGAGCGCGCCTGCGCCCCGCGCCGCGACAGCAGCATCCACAGCCCCAGCAGCGCGGCCAGTCCCAGCGCGCCGAACCACGGCAGCATCACCCATGCCACCAGCACCACGGCCAGCAGCACCAGCAATCCCAATCGCTTCAGGAATTTCATGATCAGGCCCTCCCGGCCAGCGCGTCGGTGATGTTCAGGCGCATCGCGTTCAAGGCCGGCAGCGCGCCGACGATCACGCCGAACAGCACCATCAGCCCGACGCCGGTCGCCCAGCTGTTCAGCCCGGCCGCGGGCAGGTTCAGCGTCCCGCCGCTCGCGGCGCCCACGGCCGGCCCGATGACGCTGGCCAGCCCCAGCCCGACCACGCCGCCGATCACCAGCAGCAGCACCGACTCCGCCAGCACCATCGCCAGCACGCTCTGCCCGGAGAAGCCGATCGTCTTGAGCACCGCGATCTCGCTGGTGCGCTCGCGCACCGCCTGCATCATCGTGTTGCCCGACAGCAGCAGCAGCGTGAAGAACACCGCGCCCATGATCGAGCTGACGATCAGCCCGATGTCCGCCACCTGCTTCATCCACGAGGCCATCGCCGCCTGCTCGGTCTGGGTGCGGGTCTCATGGTCCGAGTTGGCCGAGATCGCATCGATCGCCTTGGCCACGCGGTCCGCCTGGTTGGCGTCGCTCACGCGCGTCACGTACCAGCCGACGGCGCCCTGGTTGTAGGGCGTCGTGTCGTCGAAGTACTTCCAGTTCAGCAGGAACATCTGGTCGTACCAGCCGCCCGACTTCTTGTCCGCGGCATGGATCAGGCCGACGATCTCGAACTGCCAGTTCTTGCTGCCGCTGCGGTCCGGGAAGATCGTCGACTGCAGCGGGATCTTGTCCCCGACCTTCCAGTTGAAGCGCCTGGCCAGCCCCTCGCCGACCAGCGCGCCGATGCGCGTCGACGCGAAGGCCTGTCTGGCCTGATCGGTGACCACCATCTCGGGATACATGTCGAGGTAGTTCGGCGCGACCGCGAAGCTGAAGACCTGGTTGTGCGGGTCCTGGTAGGCGCCGCCGAACCAGTTCGCGTAGGTCACCAGCTTGACGCCGTCCACCGCCTGGATGCGCTGCGTCAGCGCCATCGGCAGCGTCTGGATGAACGACAGCCGCGAGCCGGTCTGCAGCCGCGACGCGCCGTTGGCCGACTGGCCTGCCTGGTCGAACGAGGTCCGGACCGCGTCCAGCAGCCCGAACAGCAGGAACGCGGTGATGATGGACACCAGCGTCAGGAAGGTCCTGAGCTTGCGCCGGAACAGCGCCGCCCAGATGAGGTGCAGGTATTTCATGGCGTGCCTCTCCGTGCCCGCGCGGCCTCAGGCCGCCGCCACCGCGTTGACCGTCTGCTCGACCAGCGTGCCCTTGTCCAGGTGCAGCGTCTGGCGCGCGCGCTCGGCCGCCTTCGGGTCATGGGTGACCATCACGATGGTCTTGCCGTGGTCGCGGTTGAGCGCCTGCAGCAGCGCCAGCACGTCCTCGGCGGACTGCCGGTCCAGGTCGCCGGTGGGCTCGTCGCAGACCAGCAGGGTCGGATCGGAGACGATGGCCCGCGCGATGGACACGCGCTGCTGCTGGCCGCCGGACAGCTCGGTCGGCTTGTGGCTGGCGCGGTCCGACAGCCCCACCAGCTGCAGCGCGATCGCGGCGCGCTTCTTGCGCTCGGCCGCGGACAGCTTGGTCAGCAGCAGCGGCAGCTCGACGTTGCGCTGCGCCGAGAGCGTCGGCATCAGGTTGTAGAACTGGAACACGAAGCCGACCTTGGCCGCGCGCCACTTCGCCAGCGCGGCGCCGCCGAGCTGGTCGATGCGCTCGCCGCCGATGGCGATGCTGCCGCCGCTGGGCTGGTCCAGGCCGCCGATCAGGTTCAGCAGCGTCGTCTTGCCGGAGCCCGAGGGCCCCATCAACGCCAGGAAATCGCCCTGCGCCACATCCAGGTCGATGTGATGCAGCACCTCCACCTTCTGCTTGCCTCGGGTGTAGACCTTGGACAGGTCACGGATCTCGATCAACTTGTTCACGGTGACTCCTCGCGTAAGGGTTCAGGGGGTTCACTTGCCCGGGGCGAGGCGGATCTCGCCGCCGTCACGCAGCCCTTCGGGCGGATTCACGACGAGCGGCTCTCCGGCCTTGACTCCGTCCAGCACCACGGCCTGGTCGCCCACCGGCGTGCCCAGCTTCACCTGGCGCGCCGCGGCCTTCTGCCCGGCGACGACGAAGACCACCTGCGCGCCGTCGCGCGACACGACGGCCGACTTCGGCACCAGCACGCCCGGCGGCGGCGCGGTCTGGCCGCTCTGCTTGGCGGCCAGGAAGGAGACCCGCACGCCCATGTCGGGCACCACGCGCTGGTCCTTCTGCTCCAGCGCCACCCGCACCTTGACGGTCGCCTTGCCGCGGTCGGCCGACGGCACCACCGCGATCACGTGCGCCGGGATGCGCCAGTCCGGATAGGCGTCGAGCGTGGCCTCGGCCGGCATGTCGGCCTTGACCTGGCCGATGTAGGCCTCGTTGACGTCGACGTCCACTTCCAGCGAATCCATGTCGACGATGGTGCCGACCCCGGTCCGCGTGAAGCCGCCGCCGGCGGACAGCGGCGAGACGATCTCGCCCACCTGCGCCGCCTTGGCCGTGATGACGCCCGAGAACGGCGCCTTGACGACCGTGTAGTCGAAGTTGACCTGCGTCTGGGCCGCCTGCGCGGCGGCGGCGTCGGCCTCGCGGCGGCGCGCCTCGAGCTGCGCCAGATAGGCGGTCACCGCGGTGCGGGCCTGCTCGGCCGACTGCTTCGTGGTCATGCCGCTGGCGGCCAGCTCGTCCTGGCGCTTCAGGTCGGACTGCGCCTGCAGCAGCTGCGCGCGCGTGGCCTCGACGTTGGCCCGGGCGCTCTGCACGTTGGCGCGCGAGGCCTCCAGCGCCGCCCGCAGCGCGTTGTCCTCGAGCCGGGCCAGCACCTGGCCCTTCTCGACGCGGTCGCCCTCCTCGAACAGCACCGCGGTCAGCGTGCCGGTGATCTGCGTGGACACGGTCGCGGCGCGGCGCGCCGTCACGTAGCCGGTGGCCTGCAGCACCGCGTTGCCCCCGGCGCCGCCGCGCGCCTGCGCGTTGGCGGTCTCCACCTCGGGCACCTGCGACTGCCGCCACCACCACCATCCGCCGCCCGCCAGCAGGGCCAGCACGACGAGCGCCGCCACCAGGATCCAGACCCAGCGCGGCGGTCCGCCGCCATGGTCCTCGCGCTGCGTGCCCTGGATGCGCAGCTCTTTCAACAATGCGGTATCGATGACGTCCCCCTTGCAGTGCGGCTCCGCCTCGCGGGAAGAGCCTTGGTCGAGTCGGGGCGCATTCTGCGCGGCGCCCCGCCCGCGTCAACCCCTGGTTGCGACGAATGGCGGATGGCGGTCGTGAACGCCCCCTCGTGACGACGAATGGAAAAGGCGGATCTCGACACGGCGCGCGGCCGCGGCGCCGGGCGTCAGCTCTCGACCAGCCCGTTGCGGATCGCGTAGACGGTCAGTTCGGAGTTGTTGGACAGGCCCAGCTTCTCCAGCACCCGCGCGCGGTACACGCTGACCGTCTTGGGACTCAGCATCAGTTCCTCGGCGATGTCCGAGAGGCGCTTGCCCGAGGCGATCATCACCAGCGTCTGCAGCTCGCGGTCGGAGAGCTTCTGGTGCGCCTGCTCGGGCGCCGGGGCGGTCAGGCTCTCGACCAGCATCTGGGCGATCTCGGGGGTCACGTACTTTCGCCCCTGCGCCACCGTGCGCACCGCCTGCACCAGCAGCTGCGGATCGCCGCCCTTGTTGACGTAGCCGAAGGCCCCGGCCCGCAGCGCGCGGATCGCGTACTGGTCCTCCGGGTACATCGAGACGATCAGCACCCGCGTGCTCGTGCCCTCGTCCTTGAGCACGTGCAGCACGTCCAGGCCGCTGCGGCCCGGCATGTTGATGTCCAGCACCAGCACGTCGCACTGCCGGTCGGCGGGCAGCGTGCGCATCAGGCTGCGCAGCTCGCCGTAGTCGCCGGCCTCGCCCACCACCTCGATGTCGGGCGCGTCGGACAGCGTGTCGCGGATGCCGCGGCGGATCAGCGCATGGTCGTCGCAGAGGATGACTTTGATCATAGGGCGCCCCACGAGGAGGGATCATGGCCCGCGCCGGCCGGGAGCGGCTCGCCGTCGTCGTCGACGTCGAAGTCCGCGATCACGCCGCGCAGCGGCACCGACAGGATCAGCGCCGTGCCGTGGAGTCCGCTGCTCAGGTCGACCCAGCCGCCCACCGTCGCCGCGCGCTCGCGCAGGCCGCGGATGCCGAAGCTGCGCGCCTTGCTCAGGTCGCCCGGCGCGATGCCGTGGCCGTTGTCCTTGATCTCCAGCGTCAGCACGCCGCCCTCCATGCTCAGCTCCACGTCGACGCGGGTCGCCCCGGCATGCTTGGAGACATTGGTCAGCGCCTCCTGCGCGCAGCGATAGGCCACCAGCGGCACGCCCGCCGGCAGCTGGAAATGCTCGCCGACATGCCGCACGGCGGTGGCGATGCCGGTGCGGCGCTCGAAGCGCGCGGCCAGCCATTGCACCGCTGCCAGCAATCCCTGTTCCAGGATCGCCGGCCGCAGGTTGTGCATGATCCGCTGGCTCGATTCGATCGCGCTGGTCACCGTCTCCAGCGCCGACTGCACGCGCTGCTGGACCGCCTCGTCGCTGCTGTGGCGCGCGATCCAGGCCAGGTCGAACTTCAGCGCCGTCAGCGAGCCCCCCACGTCGTCATGGATTTCGCGCGCGATCGCCGCCCGTTCCATCTCGACGCTGGTCTGCAGGTGACCCGCGAGCTCATGCAGCTGCTGCTTGGACTTGAGCAGCTCGCGGTCGGCCTCCTGGCGCGCGAGCTGCGCCTCGCAGGACTCGATCGCGTGCAGCAGCGCCGGCGCCAGCCGCGCCAGGTTGTTCTTGAGCAGGTAGTCCGACGCGCCGGTGCGCATCGCCGCGACCGCGGTGTCCTCGCCGATCTCGCCCGACACCAGCACGAACGGGAGCACCAGTTGCCGCTGCTTGATCAGGTCCAGCACCACCAGCCCCGAAAACCCCGGCAGGTTGTAATCCGAAATCACCGCGTCCCAGGTCCGGTCCAGCGCCGCCTCGATTTGCGGCAAGGTGTCCAGCCGCGTGATTTCGAAACGCAATCCGGACCGTTGCAATTGAGCCAGGATCAATTGGTGATCCAGGTCGGAATCCTCGATATGAAGCAGGCGCAGGGAGCGCTCGGCCAGGGGGAGAGTCGGCATGGGCGCGAGTATGCCAAGTTTGTCGCGCATCCCTCGTCTATGCAGGTCCCCCCCCGCTGTTCTCCCTCTGGAAACCGTAGAGTCTTGGGTTTACCCTTATCGAGAATTTGTCAGTGTCGCGTCGACGCTAGTTGATCCAAGCTAATGGGACAGCTTTTCACGGTTAGTCCCGTCGACAGATGCGAGGCAAAGGCCGAAGATTCTTGCCAGCCGACAAGTCCGGGCACATGTCTGAGTTGGGCAGACATGAACAAGCACCAGGACATCCAATGTGGAGCCAAGATGCAAATCGATGAGACGTCGGTCGAGCCGGAAGGCAGCGGACTGATGCCACTGCTCGCCGCCGCCGAGTTGCAGGACCATCTGATGACGGTCAACAACGATCTGGAGCGGCTGCAGCGCCTGCTGGACGATGCCTGCGAGGCGCTGTCGACGCATTTCTTCGGCGCCTCCGGCCTGGTGGACCAGATGCGCGAGCGCCTGCCCGAGGCCCGCGACCAGGACGCGCTGCAGCAGCTGATGCTGCATCTGGCCGGGGCGATCACCGCGCTGCAGTTCCAGGACATGTCCACGCAGCTGATCGCGCACACCAGCCAGCGGCTGCGCAACTGCTCGGACCAGCTCGCGCGCGATGCGTTCGGGGAGGACGAGGACGGGATGGCCGTCGTCGAAACCGCCCCGCTGCGTCCCAATCCCGTCACGCAGGACGAGATGGACGCCGGCTCGATCGAATTGTTCTGACGATGTTGCGAGCTTCCGTCCCTTAGATCACGAAAACATCGACCGCGGACCACGGTCCGCCCTCAAGGTCCTCAAGAATCTTCGAGTCCACCCGAAAACAGCCTGTCATCCGGAGAACCAAAAATGCCCTCGATCCTCGCCGTAGACGATTCGGCCTCCATGCGCCAGATGGTCTCGTTCACCCTCAAGAATGCGGGTTTCAACGTCGTGGAGGCGGTGGACGGGCAGGACGCCTGGGAGAAGTCGTCGCAGCGCGATTTCGACCTGGTGCTGACCGACCAGAACATGCCCCGCATGGATGGCATCAGCCTGACGAAAAAGCTGCGGGACAACCCCAAATTCAAGACCACGCCGATCCTGATCCTGACCACGGAGTCCAGCGACCAGATGAAGCAGGCCGGCCGCGCCGCGGGCGCCACCGGCTGGCTGGTCAAGCCGTTCGACCCGGCCAAGCTGATCGAAGTGATCGGCAAGGTGATCCGCTGAAGTCCCGCGGGAGAGATTGATGGGAGACATGACCTCCGAAGGCGCCAACCTGGGCGCGGGCATCGACCTGAGCCAGTTCTATCAGGTCTTTTTCGAGGAAGCCGGCGAGAACCTCGACAACATGGAACAGCTGCTGCTGAACCTGGACATCGAGAACCCGGACGATGAGCAGATGAATGCCATCTTCCGCTGCGCCCACTCGATCAAGGGCGGCGCCGCGACGTTCGGCTTCAACGACGTGGCCGAGCTGACGCACCAGATGGAGACGCTGCTGGACAAGCTGCGCCGCCATGAACTGGCGCCGACCTCGCCGATGGTGGACGTGCTGCTGCAGTCCGGCGACGCGCTCAAGGCGCAGCTCGCGCGGCACCAGGGCTCGGGCGCCGACGCCGTCGACACCTCCGCCCTGCTGAGCAGCATCCGCACGCTGGTGGACGGCGGCACGCCGGACGGCGCCCGCGCCGCCGCGCCCGCGCCGGCCCCGGCGGCTCCAGCGGCCACCGCGGCGCCCGCCGCCGCCCCGGCCGCGGCGGCGCTGAAATCCACGGTGCGCCAGCTCGAGCTGCTGGTGGGCCCGCTGGACAACCCGGCGCAGGCCGACAACCTGGTCGAGCTGTTCAAGGAAATCACCGACCTGGGCACGATCGAGCCGCTGGATGGCGGCATCGCCGCCGACGGCATGCGCCGCTTCAAGGTCCTGACCAGCAGCACCGACAACGACCTGCTGGACCTGTTCACCTTCCACGTCTCGCGCGAGCAGGTCAAGATCCTGCCGCTGGGCGAGGGCTACGGCTTCCATGAAGGCGCGCCCGGCGCGCCCCCGGCCGAGGCGAAGAAGGACGAGGACCCCGGCTACGGCTTCTTCGACGACGCCCCCGGCGTTCCGCCCGAGACCGCCGCCGAGGCCAAGGCCGCCGCCGAGGCGCCCAAGGCGAACGTGCCGGTGGCCGCCAAGCCGGCCGCGCCGGCCCGCACCGAGGTCGCCCCGCGCGCCGGCGGCGCCAGCCCCGACCAGTCCACGCTGCGCGTGTCGGTCGAGAAGGTCGACCAGTTGATCAACCTGGTGGGCGAGCTCGTCATCACGCAGGCGATGCTGGCGCAGAACAGCCGCAACCTGGACCCGGGCCTGTACCAGCAGCTGGCCTCCGGCCTGGCCGACCTGGAGCGCAACACGCGCGACCTCCAGGAATCGGTCATGTCGATCCGCATGATCCCGATGTCGGTGGTGTTCAACCGCTTCCCGCGCATGCTGCGCGACCTGGCCGCCAAGCTCGGCAAGAAGGTCGAGCTGGTCACGCAGGGCGAGGCCACCGAGCTCGACAAGGGCCTGGTCGAGAAGATCACCGATCCGCTCACCCACCTGGTGCGCAACAGCTGCGACCACGGCATCGAGTCGCCGGCCGACCGCATGGCCAAGGGCAAGCCCGAGCAGGGCACGATCACGCTGGTCGCCTCCCACCAGGGCGGCTCCATCGTCATCGAGGTGCGCGACGACGGCCGCGGCCTGAACCGCGACAAGCTCATCAAGAAGGCGCGCGAGAAGGGCATCGACGCGCCCGACACGATGACCGACCAGGAAGTCTGGGGCCTGATCTTCGCGCCGGGCTTCTCCACGGCGGACCAGGTCACCGACGTGTCCGGCCGGGGCGTCGGCATGGACGTGGTCAAGAAGAACATCACCTCGCTGGGCGGCACGGTGGAGATCGACTCCGCCGAGGGCTACGGCATGAAGGTCTCGGTGCGGCTGCCGCTGACGCTGGCCATCATGGACGGCATGAGCGTGGGCGTCGGCGAGGAGGTCTACATCCTGCCGCTGTCCTCGGTGGTGGAGTCCTTCCAGGTCCAGGCTGACACGATCAAGACCGTCGGCGGCTCCGGCCGCGTGGTCGAGGTCCGCGACGAGTACATGCCGGTGGTGGAGCTCGAACAGGTCTTCAACGTGCCCCGCTTCGACTTCGAGCATGTCAGCTCGATCATGGTCGTGGTGGAGGCCGAGGGCGGCCGCGTCGCGCTGCTGGTGGACGAGTTGCTCGGCCAGCAGCAGGTCGTGGTCAAGAACCTGGAGGCGAACTACCGCAAGGTCACCGACGTCTCCGGCGCCACGATCATGGGCGACGGCCGGGTCGCGCTGATCCTGGACGTGGGCAGCCTGGTGCGCCGCTCGCGCCATTGAACGCCATCGATCGTCTTTGATTCCGGGAGGACGCCGGCCGCGCGGCCGGCGTCGAACTCACAAGAGGTCAACATGAATTTCAGTGCATTGCTGCGTCAGTTCAGCATCCGCACCCGCATGATCGGCGCGATCGCGATCGTGCTGCTGTTGTTGATGGTGGTCGGCAGCGTCGGCCTGTTCGGCATGCAGTCGATGCGTGGCCAGACGCAGGAGTTCCTCGAGAAATCCGCGGCCCGCGGCCAGCGCGTGGGCGCCCTTCACAGCGCGATGGGAGACATCCGCCGCTATGAGAAGGACATGATCATCAACTACGAGAAGGCCGAGGCCGTGAAGACGGCGCACGGCCGGTGGGACGAGGCGCGCAAGTCCGCCACGGCCCACCTCGACGAGGTGGCCGCGCTGAGCCCCGAGGAGGACAAGGCCGTCCTGATGCAGATCAAGGCCGCGCTCGAGGCCTATGCGCAGAAGTCGTCCAACGTCGTCACGCAGCTGGAAGCCGGCGCCTATGACCATGCGGCGGTCGCCGACCGCTTGCTCACCGCCGCGAAGGACCAGATCACCGAAGCGGAGAAGCAGCTCGCCGAAGTCGAGAAGCGCATGGAGACCCAGGCCTTGGAGATGCGCGCCGGCATCGAGAAGACGCAGGGCGGCGTGCTGTGGACCTTCGGCCTGGTGCTGGTGTTCGCCGCCATCGTCGTGGTGCCGCTGACGCTGCTGAACATGCAGACCATCTGCGCGCCGCTGGCCGAGGCCGAGGCGCTGGCCGAGGCGATCGCCGAGGGCGACCTGTCCCGCGCGATGAAGCCGGTCGAGGGCGTCGACGAGGCCTCCAAGCTGATGCGCTCGCTGCACCACATGCAGGAGGCGCTGCAATCGATGGTGGGGCAGCTGCGCACGGCGGCCGATTCGATCCGTACCGCGTCGGTGGAGATCGCCACCGGCAACCAGGACCTGTCCAGCCGCACCGAGCAGACTGCGTCCAACCTGCAGCAGGCCGCGTCCTCGCTGGTGCAGCTGACCGGCACCGTGAAGCAGACCGCCGATTCCGCGCGCACCGCCAACCAGCTGGCCTCCTCCGCCTCGGGCGCGGCGGCCAAGGGCGGCGACGTGGTGAGCCAGGTGGTCTCGACGATGGACGAGATCAACAGCAGCTCCAAGCGCATCAGCGACATCATCGGCACGATCGACGGCATCGCCTTCCAGACCAACATCCTGGCGCTGAACGCGGCGGTGGAAGCCGCCCGCGCCGGCGAGCAGGGCCGCGGCTTCGCGGTCGTGGCCGGCGAGGTCCGCTCGCTGGCGCAGCGCAGCGCCGAGGCCGCGCGCGAGATCAAGACCCTGATCGGCGCCAGCGTCGAGCGCGTCGAGACCGGCTCGCGCCTGGTGCAGGAAGCCGGCACGACGATGAGCGACATCGTCGCCAGCGTGCAGCGGGTGACCGACATCATCGGCGAGATCACCGCCGCCTCCAGCGAGCAGAGCGACGGCATCAGCCAGGTCAACCAGGGCGTCAGCAACCTGGACCAGATGACGCAGCAGAACGCCGCGCTGGTGGAACAGTCCGCCGCCGCCGCCGAGAGCCTGAAGGACCAGGCCGAGCGCCTGGGCGCCGTGGTCGATCGCTTCCGCGTGTCGGGCCATGCGCCGGCGCTGTCGGCGACCGCGTTCACCGCCAGGTCCACGCCGCCGGCCGCTCCGCCGGCCGCTCCGGTGAGCGCGGCCAAGCCGGCCTCCTCCACCACCAAGCCGGCCGCCTCGAAGCCGGTCAGCGCCAAGCCGCCGGCCCCGGCCACGGCGAAGCCCGTGTCCAGGCCCCTGTCCAAGCCTGCCGCCAAGGCCGCCGCGCCGAAGGCGGCGCCCGCCCCGTTCACCGCGCCGGCAGCCCCGGCCACCACCGCCGACGACGGCGACTGGGAAACCTTCTAATCAGCCCCCGCGAGGTCATCACATGGAAATCGTCCAACAAACCGGCACGCAAGTCGTGCAAGCGAAGTCCGGCTCGCTGGTCCCGCAGGGCGCCAGCGCCGCGCCCGCCGGCGGCGAGTACCTCACCTTCCGCCTCGGTCAGGAGGAGTACGGCATCGACATCCTGAAGGTGCAGGAGATCCGCTCCTACGAGCAGCCGACCCGCATCGCCAACGCGCCCGAGTTCATCAAGGGTGTCGTCAACCTGCGTGGCGTGATCGTCCCGATCGTGGACCTGCGCCTGAAGCTGGGCTGCGCCACGGCCGAGTACAACAGCTTCACCGTCGTGATCGTGCTGAACGTGAAGAACCGCGTCGTGGGCGCGGTGGTGGACTCGGTGTCCGACGTGCTGGAGCTGAACCGCGACGTGATCCGTCCGGCGCCCGAGCTGAGCGCCAGCTCCGTCAACACCAGCTTCATCATGGGCATCGGCGCCGTCGCCGAGCGCATGCTGATCCTGATCGACATCGAGGGCCTGATGTCCAGCGCGGACATGGGCCTGATGGACGCGATGACCACCGCCTGATCGCGCGCAACGCCCGGCACCGCCCGGGCGTTTCTCCTGCCCGGGCGCGCGCCCTGCCCTGATGAGGGGCCATGGAGCAGGGGAAGACCGAGAGAGCGAATCGTGGAGGCACGCGCCAGAGAGCGGAACACGCCCGGCGCCGATGAGACACGGAGTCCATTCATGTTCGACTCGATCAAGACCCGGCTGATTTCGCTGGGCGTGGGCATCGTCGCCCTGACCCTGCTGGCGATCACTGTCGCCAACTACGTGACCGTGCGCGGCCACACGCGGCAGCAGGTCTCGCAGGCCCTGGATGAACTGGCCGCGGCGCGCGCCGACGCGATCCGGCAATGGGTGCGCACGCAGCGCGACATCGTCGCCTCGCTGCAGCCGGCGGTGGCCGCCGCCGATCCGGTGCCGCTGCTGCAGCAGGCGGCCAAGTCCGGGCGCCTGGAGGCGGCCTACGTCGGTTTCGCCGACAAGAAGATCGTCTTCAACACGCCGCAGAACCTCCCGCCCGACTACGACCCCACCGGCCGTCCCTGGTACACCGGCGCGGCCTCCGCGTCCGGCACGGTGCTGACGGCGCCCTACATGGACGCGTCCAAGGGCCGCCTGGTGGTGACCTTCGCGGCGGCGGACAAGAGCGGCGGCGGCACCAAGGCGGTCATCGCCACCGATGTGTTCCTGGACGACGTGGTGGCCACGGTGCAGGCGATCAAGCCGACACCGGGCGGCTTCGCCTTCCTGATGTCCAAGGACGGCCGGATCGTCGCGCATCCGGACGCCAAGCTCGCCCTCAAGGGCGCGACGGAGATCTCCGGGCAGCTCACGCCGCAGGCGCTGGCCACGGCGATCGACCCGCAGGCCGGCTGGGTCGAGGCGCAGGTCGGCGGGGATACCTTCCTGGTGAGCGGCACGCCGATCCCGGATACCGACTGGCAGCTCTACGTGGCGGCGAAGAAGGATGAGGCGCTGGCCTCGCTGAGCGCGCTGCTGCGCACGGCGGTGATCACGGCGCTGATCATGATGGCGATCGCCGCGCTGGCGATGACCGGCACCATCACCGCGATGCTGCGCGGGGTGGACCGGGTACGCGCCGCGCTCGACGACATCAGCGCCGGCGACGGCGACCTGACGCAGCGCCTGCCCGCCGGCGGCCGCGACGAGGTTGGCCGCATCGCGTCCTCGTTCAACCTGTTCGCCGAGAAGATCCAGCGCATCCTGCTGGACGTGCGCTCGGCCAGCAACTCGATCACGACCGCCTCCAGCGAGATCGCGATCGGCTCCCAGGACCTGTCGCAACGCACCGAGGAGACGGCGTCCAACCTGCAGCAGGCGGCGTCGTCGATGGAGGAACTGACCGCGACGGTGCGCCAGACCGCCGACGCGGCGCAGACGGCGAACCAGCTGGCGTCGAGCGCGTCCAGCGCGGCGGCCCGCGGCGGCGAGGTGGTGGGCCAGGTGGTCTCGACGATGGACGAGATCAACGCCAGTTCCAAGAAGATCAACGACATCATCGGCGTCATCGACGGCATCGCGTTCCAGACCAACATCCTGGCGCTGAACGCGGCGGTGGAAGCGGCGCGGGCCGGCGAGCAGGGACGCGGCTTCGCGGTGGTGGCGTCGGAGGTGCGCAGCCTGGCGCAGCGCAGCGCCGAGGCGGCCAAGGAGATCAAGGCGCTGATCGGCGCCAGCGTCGACAGCGTCGAGGCCGGCACGCGGCTGGTGCAGGCGGCGGGCGAGTCGATGAACGACATCGTGCACAGCGTGCAGCGGGTGACGGACATCATCGGCGAGATCACGGCGGCCTCGACGGAGCAGAGCGGCGGCATCGCGCAGGTCAACGACGCGGTGACGCAGCTGGACCGGATGACGCAGCAGAACGCGGCGCTGGTCGAGGAATCGGCGGCGGCGGCGGAGAGCCTCAAGGACCAGGCGCACCGGCTGACCGAGATCGTGTCGGTGTTCCGGCTCGGGCAGGACGCGATGGCGGGGGTGAAGCGGGCGGCGCCGGCTCCCGCGGCGAAGCCCGCGGCCCTGGCCTCGTCCGCGCCGAGGGCGGAGACGAAGACGGCCTTGGCGCGGCCCTCGCCGATGACGGCGGCGCGGCCGGGCGCGAACGGCGCGGCGCATGGGGTGGTCAAGCCGCCGGTGCCGAAGCCGGCTCCGGCAGTCGCGGCGCCTCCGCCCGCGCCGCGTCCGGCACCAGCCGCCGCCGACGGCGACTGGGAAACCTTCTGACTCCGGAGGCTGCTGGCCCTCACCCCTCCCGCGAGCGGGCGTGGGTGTAAGAAGCGCGCCGCCCGGTATTACCCCCCTCGCCCCAGCGGGGAGAGGGAGGGGAGAGGGGGCTCGTGCCACAGCGCTGCTGCCCTTCGAAGCACCCCCTCTCCCCTGCCCTCTCCCCCCTCGCGGGGGGCGAGGGAGTTCTTGCGCCAGGCAAGTGCGGGCAGCCCTGTCCCCCTCGCCCGCTTGCGGGAGGGAGGGGTGAGGGCCAGCGCCCTTCGCTGGCCAACCCGCGTCTCGTGATTGGGGAAGCCCCGGGCTTGATAGCCTGATGCGCATCCCCACGATAGAAAGCTCCCGCGCATCCGCGCGCGAAAGGCTGAGACACTGTTCCGGCATTTCGTCAGACTCACGAGGCCTGCATGACCGATTCCTCCGCCGCCGGCACCGCTGCCGCCGCGAACCCGCTGCTCTCGACCGCGCCGCTGCCCGACTTCGCCGCGATCGATCCTTCGCACATCCAGCCGGCCATCGCCGAACTGCTCGCTCAAGCGCAGAAAGCGCTCGACCGGGTCACCGCGCCCGACGCGCCGGCCGACTACGAGCTCCTGTCCCGCACGCTCAACGTCGCCTCCGAGCGCCTGGGCACCGCCTGGGGCGCCGTCGGCCACCTGAACGCGGTCGCCAACACGCCGGCATTGCGCGAGGCCTACAACGCGATGCTGCCCGCGGTCACCGAATTCCACACCGCCCTCGGCGCCAACGAGGCCCTGTACGCCAAGTACAAGGCCATCGCCGCCCAGCCCGGCCTGTCGCCGGAGCGCGCCCAGTTGCTCAAGCACGCGATCCGCGATTTCGTCCTGTCCGGCGCCGAGCTGCAGGGCGAGGCCAAGGCCCGCTTCGCCAAGATCCAGGAACGCGGCGCCGAACTCGGCCAGGCCTTCTCCGAACACGTGATGGACGCCACCGACGGCTGGTCGGCGATCGTGTCGGCGGCGGAGCTCAAGGGTGTTCCCGCCGACGTCGTCGCCAACGCGCGCGCCGCGGCGGAGAAGGACGGCAACACCGATCCGGACGCCCACAAGCTGACGCTGCATTTCCCCGTCTACATGCCGGTGATGCAGTACGCCGAGGACCGCGCGCTGCGCGAGCGCCTGTACCGCGCCTACGTGACGCGGGCCAGCGAACTCGGCGACAAGTCCGAATGGGACAACGGCCCGCTGATGCAGGAACTGCTGATGCTGCGCCAGGAGGAAGCCCGGCTGCTGGGCTTCGCGAACTTCGCCGAGGCCTCGCTGGTGCCCAAGATGGCCACCTCGCCGGCGCAGGTGCTGGCCTTCCTGCGCGACCTGGCCGCGCGCGCCCGCCCCTACGCGCAGCGCGACCTGGACGAACTGCGCGACTTCGCCAAGGCCGCGCTGCGCCTGGACGACCTGCAGGCCTGGGACACCGCCTTCGTCTCCGAGAAGCTGAAGGAGGCGCGCTACGCCTTCTCCGACCAGGAAGTGCGGCAATACCTGACCCTGCCGCGCGTGCTGGACGGTCTCTTCCGCATCGTCGACCGGCTGTTCGGCGTGCAGCTGGTGCCGGCCAAGGCCTCGGTCTGGCACGAGTCGGTGCAGTTCTGCGAACTGCGCCGCGATGGTCAGCTGATCGGCCAGGTCTACCTGGACCTGTACGCGCGCAATGGCAAGCGGCCGGGCGCATGGATGGACGAGGTGCGCAGCCGCTGGGCGCGGCCGGACCTGGCGGGCACCGGCGCCGAGCAGATCCCGGTGGCGCACCTGGTGTGCAACTTCCCGCAGGGCGCGGAAGGCAAGCCGGCGCTGCTCACGCATGACGACGTCACGACGCTGTTCCACGAATGCGGCCATGGCCTGCACCATCTGCTGACGCGGGTGGCGGAGCTGGGCGTGTCGGGCATCTCGGGCGTCGAGTGGGATGCCGTCGAGCTGCCGAGCCAGTTCATGGAGAACTTCTGCTGGGAGTGGGAGGTGATCCAGCAGCTGTCGGGTCACGTCGACACGGGTGAGCCGCTGCCGCGCGCGCTGTTCGACAAGATGCTGGCGGCCAAGAACTTCCAGGCCGGCCTGCAGACGCTGCGCCAGATCGAGTTCGCGCTCTTCGACATGCGGCTGCACGCGGAGCCGGGCTCGGAGACGCGCGTGCAGGACCTGCTGGACGAGGTGCGCGCGGAGGTCTCGGTGCTGGTGCCGCCGGCCTTCAACCGCTTCCAGCACAGCTTCTCGCACATCTTCGCGGGCGGGTACGCGGCGGGGTACTACAGCTACAAGTGGGCCGAGGTGCTGTCGGCCGACTGCTGGAGCGCGTTCGAGGAGGAAGGCGTGTTCAATCCGGCGACGGGGCGGCGCTACCTCGACGAGATCCTGTCGATGGGCAGCGTGCGCGACGCGATGGACAACTTCAAGGCCTTCCGCGGCCGCGAGCCGACCATCGACGCGCTGCTGCGGCATCAAGGCATGGCCTGACCCCGGGGGCGGCGAACCCAACCGCCGTGGTCGTCCGACTACGGCGGCTTCGTTTTCACGATTGGGTTGCCATTCATGCCTGCCACTTTGTCGACGTCATTCACGCCATCCTTCACGGCGGACCACTTCAAGTGCTTCCGCCAAGCGTTTGATGCACGCAGCGACACGTTGAAGGAACTCAGAGCGCTTCACGACTTCTTGTCGCCGAATCAGAAGCAGTTGGTCGTTGACTGGCACGAGGGCACCGCACAGGTTCGCGACAGGACCGGCGCCGTCCGAACCTTGTTGCAGGCCTCGCCCAGCAGCTATACCGAGTACGCGGACCCTCATGATCTGGCGCACTCGGAAGTTACGAGCGGTCCGTTGCAATCGCTCGCCAAGGTGGCCTTGCAATTGGCGGAGAACAGTGATGATCGCTTCACGGCGTCCGACGGCTGGCCCCTGCCCAAAGCGCTGACGCTGGACGGTGACGTGCTGCGCACGGACCGCACGGTCATTGCCCACCAACTGGCCTGCCACGAAGCCGGCATCGTCAGGTGGAAGTTGCGTCCCGCTCCTCACCAGCTTCCCAAGGAGATCGACTCCGACCATGCGCATGTCCTCGATACCACGCAGCGAACACGATCGCGTCTGTGCGACTGGTTGTCGTGGGCAGGCGCCACGCCCGCGCTGGAGACCTCCGGCCTTCAGGTGTCGGAGGCCTGCAAACGGCTGATGATGGGTGAAGTCGAGATCGATACCGGCTTGCTGGCGCGTATGGGAATGCGCAATGGAGTCGCCGGTCTCGATGCGCCTGGCGCCTATCGAGGCCTGCGATTCGAGCCAGGGAAGCTCGAGGTCCTGCTGCGCCGAGGCCAGCCGGACGAGTGCATCACCGCGATCCGGCTGCTCAAGCAGATGATGCGTTCAGGTGTGCCGGCAGGCGACATCCTCCGGCCCATCTCCGGAAGCACGCGAGCCGCGCCGCCGGTTGCTTTGACCGCGCAGCTGGAGATGCTGGCACTTGGCGTGGATGACGACCTGCGCGTGTCCACGAAGATCTGGCGAGCCATCTGCGGACGCCCGACCGAATCGCCTGGCCTGCCCCTGGGGCTGATCGGCAAGGGTTCGAAGGGTCTCTGACGCGACTCCAGGCGTGGCCGGCGATGGCCAAGGCGCTCAGCCGGCCGGCTTCTTCCAAGGCACCGTCTGGACGAGCCAGCGCGCCTCCTCGGCCGGCAGGGCCTTGGCGAACAGCCAGCCCTGCGCGAGCGGCACGCCGAGCTCCTCCAGCAGCGCCGCCTTGGCCTCGTCGTCGACGCCCTCGGCCAGCGAGCGCCAGCCAAGCGCGCGCGCCAGCGCGGCGATGGTGCGCGCGGTCTCCCGCGCATCGGCGTCGCCGCCGAGCCGCGCCACGACGCCGCGATCGATCTTCAGCGTGTCGGCCGGGAAGCGGTGCAGGTCCGCCAGTGACAGGCGCCCCGTGCCCACATCGTCGATCGACAGCGCGAAGCCCATGCGAGCCAGCGCTCGAAGCACCGCGGCCTGTTGCCGCGGATGCGCCATCGCCACGCGCTCGGCGACCTCCAGCCTCAGTTGCGACGGCGGCACGTCGCCGAGCGCCTTGAGCGCCTCGCCGGCGTCGCCCAGCAGATCGTCCCCGCGCGCGAGCTGCGCTGCCGACAGGTTCACCGCGATCTCGCCCTTGAAGCCGATCTCGCGCCAGCGGCGCAGCAGCAACGCCGCCTCGATCAGCGTCCAGCGGCCGATCGCGGCGATCTGGCCGCTGGCCTCGGCGGCGGGGAGGAAGACATCGGGCATCAGCAGCCCGCGCTCCGGATGCCGCCAGCGCAGCAAGGCCTCGAACCCGAGCAGCGCCCGGTCGGCCAGCCGCACGACCGGCAGGTGGTGGAGTTCGAGCTCGCCTGCCTCGAGCGCGCGCGGCAGGTGCTCGCGCGCCCAGGCCCCGTCCGGCTCCGCGCGCGGCATCGAGCGGTCGAACATCCGCACTTGGCCCGTGCCCGCCGCCTTGGCGCGCGCGAGCGCGCTCCCCGCCGTGGCGAGCAGGTCTTCCGCGCTGAAACCGCCCTGCCCCGTGTGCGACCAGCCGGCGCAGGCCGTCAGACGATGCGCGCCCGTGCGCGCGGGCCGGCGCTCCTCCAGCGCCGCCGGAGCCTTGCCGTCGTCGCCCGGTGCCTGGACGGCGTCAAAGACGAAGGGCTCCTCGATCCGCGCGAGCGCCCATTCGGGCACCCGGTCGACCAGCACGCCGCCGGCTTCGAGGCGGATCTCGAACAGCAACGCGAACTGGTCCGGCGCCACCCGCGCCACCACGCGTCCAACACGGGCCGCCCGCCCCTCGCCGCCCGCCAGCCGCCGCGCGCATTCGGCGACGATCGCGTCGCTGGTCGCGACCCCATGCTGCTCGGTGAACGCGTGGAAGCCGTCCAGGCCGATCAGCGCCACGCCGATGGGCACGCCGGGCACCGGCGCCGCGAGCCGCTGCGCCAGCAACTCGAGGAACAGGGCCCGGTTCGGCAGACCGGTCGTGCCGTCGTGCATCGCGTCGTCGATGAGCTGTGCCTGCAGTCGTTCCTGCTCGCTGACGTCAGTGAGCGTGCCGCCCATCCGCACGGCGCGGCCATCGACCCGCTGCGCCATGCCGCGCACCAGCAGCGCGCGCGGCTGCCCGCCCTGCCGGAAGCGCAGCACGTGGTGGAAGCGAGGCCCGCGCCCTTTCAGATGAGCGTCGAGCTCGGCACGGAACAGGCCCGCGGCCGCCTCATCGAGCGGGAGGGTGAATCGGACGATGCCTCGCTCGGGCGGAGCTTCGCGTTCGTCCTCGCCCATCAGCGCGCGCCAGCGCGAGGACACGTCCAGCCGGTCCCCGTCGATGTCCCAGTCCCACAGACCGTCATTGGCGCCTTGCGCGGCCAGCGCATGGCGGGCCTCGTTCGCCTGCAGCCGTCTGAATTCACGCCGATGCCGCACCACGCGCCCCAGCAGGCGAAGCAGCAAGGCGCAGACGCTCGCCACCGCGGCCGCGAGCAGCGGCCCGCCCAGCGACAGGACGAGCTGCTCCTCCTGGAGCAGCCATTGCGCCGCCGCGAGCCCGATGCCCACGAGCACCGCCACGCCGAGCAGCCCGCGCCACCAGCGCCCGCGCGCGAGCAGCAGCATGCACAGCAGCGGCAGGACCAGCAGCCCGCCCAGTTCGGCGAGCGGGGCCCAGGCGGGGCGCGACAGGGTCCGGCCGGTGAGGAGGTTGTCGACGACCGTGGCCAGCCATTCCGCCCTGGACAAGCCGGCATCGAACGGCGTCGCGACGGTGTCATCGGGCGCCGGAGCCACGATCACGATCCGGTTGTGCAGGACGTCGTCGGACACCCGCCCGTCGACCAGGTCGGACAAGGTCACCGACGGAAAGGTGCCGGCGGGTCCATAGTCGTTGACGCCCTGCCGCGACAGGCCATCCAGCGGCACGCGCAGCGATCCCCAGCGGATCTCGCGCCGCCAGCGCAGCGTGGCCTCGGACCAGGGCTGGCGCATGGCGTCGCCCGCGATGCGCAGCGCCAGCGACGGATAGGCGGCGTCCTCCAGCGACAACGCCGGCAGGTCGTGGCGCAGGGTGCCATCGCGCGCCCGACCGGTCTGCCGGTGTCCCAGCGATGCGGCCGCCGACAGCAGCGGCTCGGGTGGCGTCTCGGCGAAGCGGCGGCGCAGCGCGGCGCCCGGCAGGCCTTCGACCCGGGGAAAGGCCTGCGGGCGCAGCGCCTGCGCGCCGGCCCCGGATCCCGAAGCGGGCGGCCCGGGCGGCAGCGCGAACGGCAACAGCACCGGCACGCCCGCGCGCATGGCGGCAGCGAGGGCCGCATCCTGGCCGGGCCGGGCGTCGAACAGCGGCAGATCGAGGGCGATGAGCCGGGGCTTGGCGGCCTGAAGGCGGGTGATCGCATCAGCCAGCAACGGCCGTGCCGTCACGTCGCCGTTGAAAGGCGCTGCGCTCGCGGCATCGATGCGCAGCAGCACGATCGGATAGGTCTTGCCGGGCTCGAGCCGGCCGCGCCAGCGGGTCTGCGCGTCCTGGATCAGGCCGTCCAGTCGCTCGGCCGGCCCGGACGGCGGCCGCATGACCCATAGCCAGGCGACCGCGGCCGTCACCAGCAGGACGACGAGAAGCTGCGCCCAGGCCCAGATGGACGGCCAACGCAGCGCGCCACGTTGGTGTCGACGCCGGAGGGCCATCGCTCCCGGTGTTCGAACCCGCTCCACTTTCCGGACCATGCGTGCGTCGCTCCCCTGTCCGGCTTCGCCGGGATGGCCGCGATGGTAGGCGATGAGGGCGTCCATCGAACGCAACCCCGGTGTGCGCGATGCCGACCAGCGATCACTGATGTCGCCTCTCGTCCGCTTTCCCTTCCGATGCTTTCTTCCCTGTCCCCACATGACCCCTGCGCAGCGAATGCCACGACGGCTGCCGCACCGCCAGATCCGACATCAGACCGCGAGGAGCCGGGCGCGCCCCTGCAGAAACTCATGGATCACATCGGTCCACCGAGCCACGTCGACGTCGAGGTGGACCTTGCCCAAGGCAGAGCGACGCTCTTCAGCAAGCGCAACGGGCGGAAGACCGAGTTCCGTTTCGGCCCCTGTGCCACGGACGAACGCGACGGCATTCGCTCGCTCGCCCAGCGCCGGTCCCAGCTCGACCTCATCGCGGAGGGCGCGCTTCATCTGCTGCAGCGTAAATTCGGCGCCTGCGGCGGGGGCGCCGACGACGCCCAGCCGCTGAAGCGATATTGGCCCTTGCCTCCCAGCCTCACGCTGGACGGCGACGTGCTGCGGGCTGGCGACCGGATCCTTGGACGCCATGCCGCCAAGGACCGGCAATGGCATTACGCGCCCGAGCATCTGACAGAAATCCGATTGCTGCTGACCCCCATGAATCGCAGCCGGCTCCGGCCGGTCGACGAGTGGTTCGTCCAGACACTTGATGCTCCGGCGCCCCTTGATTCGGCAAAACCGGCTTCCCCGCCAGCCCATGACCGCGTGTATGTGCTGCAGCTCAGCGGCGAGCTTCCGCCCTCCGTGAAGATGAAGGACCTGTCTCGCACCCGGGTGCTGCAGATGGACGATCAACAGAATCAGCGATGGGTGCCCACGCCGCGGGTCGCGCCTTGGAGCGGCTCGGCTCCCCCGAATGCCCGGCTGGTCATGATCGCTGGCAGCCGTGTCGACGAGGAAAGCGGTGAGCTGCGGGTCTGCGGCCGCACGCCAACGGAACTTGCAGCGACGGCGGTCCACGCGATGGCGCTGTTCTCGCAGAAAGAGGGCTTGAGCTCCCCGCTAGTGCCCAGCCACATCAGCCTGGTGACCTGCTACCTGGACAATGGCGCCTTCGCGCCGTTCGGCGAGCCCTTTCTGCGGGAGGCAGCGGGCCCCACCGGATTCAATCATCCTGCCCTCACCGTGAGCGTACGCACGAACAGCGTGGAGCTTACGGGCACTGGCCAGAAGCAGGTCCTGGGGACCGGCGACACCCCGCGGCACCGGCAACCCGGCGGCACGCTGGCCCTGTCTCTCGCGGGGGACCACGTACAGGCAACGCCCAGATATCTCGAGGATGGCAGCAGCTTCATCCTTGATCGCGAGCAGGACCCGAGCGGCCTGCTTGCGTGGTGGTCGTCGCGCCCGACCGGGACTCCATCCGGCACTTCGCCCAACACACTCGCGAAGGGCGACCCCTTCCTCATGGGCGAAGTGGAGGTCAGTCCGGCGCTGCTGGCGCGCATGGGCCTGCATCAACAAGCCACCGGCACGCCCTTGCCGGACAGGACGCTTGCGGATCGCCCCGGCGCCTTTCTGTCACTGCGCTTCGATGCGCGGCGTCTGATGACATTCCTGCAGGGCAAGGCCTCGCCACTGGAGATCGTTCAAGCGCTCCGGCTCCTGACCCAGTGCATGCGCGCGGGCGCTTCCCCGGCTGACTTGGTGGTCGGCAACGGGCAGGCCACCGGCGCGGCCATCGCGGTGCTCATGGCCATCCGCCGTGCGGTGGACGACGACCTGATGCTCCCTTCATCGGTCTGGTCAGCCCTCTGGCCGCCGGGCGAGGCGCCACCGGTACCGCTTTCCCCGGACTCCGTTCCCACCTCTGGGAACCCGGACGTCGTGGGGTGCTTCAATGAGATTCATCGCCGCCACGTCATCCAGCATGTGACACGGATGCAGGAGAGGAAGAGGCAGGCTCGGGAGGCGATGGCCGTCGGCAAGGCGCCGGGTGAGGCCGATGCGGCCCCGTCCGACAAGGCATCCCGTCCGCCGCCGACGGAGGCGGGGGAGTCGCCGGCCTAGACTTCTGACAACGGCCCTCGGCCACGCGACGGAGACCGCCATGCGTTCCTTCCCGCACGTT
This sequence comes from Roseateles sp. Mitsp63, assembly GCF_059491535.1. NCBI lineage: Bacteria > Pseudomonadati > Pseudomonadota > Betaproteobacteria > Burkholderiales > Sphaerotilaceae > Roseateles > Roseateles sp. Mitsp63. Next base: position 5,127,868 of record NZ_CP168509.1, read on the forward strand.
CCGCACTTCGACAAGGCCCATCGCCACCAGAAACACCCGGCTCCGCCGCATGGCGCGATGTTCTGGCTCGCGCATGCGGCAGTGCTGCTGGCCTTGCTGTTGATCGCCACCGAGGTCAACGCCCAGCAGGGCGCGGGCCTGCGCGCGCAATACGAACAGCTGGAGCCGCAGCTGAGCCGCAGCCCCTTTCAGCGGCCCATCATGTTGAGTTCGGTGGATGACACCGAGCACCCAACCGGCGAGATGCATGCGGTCGTGCAGCACGGCTTCGCGACGCTCGCCGGGGCGCTGCGCAGCGCCGACGCCTGGTGCGAGTTGCTGACGCTGCCGGCCAACGTGAAACGCTGCGTGGTCGATGACGATCCGGCGCCCGGGGCGCTGCTGCACATGGCGGTCGGCCGCAAGTTCGACCAGCCCATCGAGGATGCCTACGCGCTGGACTTCAACTTCCAGGTGGTCGCGGCGCAGCCGCAATACCTGCTCGTCGAGATGAGCGCGGCCAAGGGGCCGATGGGCACCAGCCAGTACCGGCTGACGCTGGAGGCCGTGCCGCTGGACGCGCGGCGCTCGTTCGTGCGGCTGCGCTATGCGTACGTGAACAACCTCGCCGCGCGGGTCGCGACCAGCGCCTACCTGGCCACCAGCGGGCGCGACAAGGTCGGGTTCACGATCGTCGGTCGCGATCGCGACGGCGGGCCGCGATATGTCGGCGGCATCCAGGGCATCGCGGAACGCAACACGATGCGCTATTTCCTCGCGATCGAGTCCTACCTCGACACGCTGTCGGCGCCGGCCGAACAGCGGCTCGACAAGCGGCTGCGGGACTGGTTCGCCGCGACGGAGCGCTATCCGCGTCAGCTCCATGAGCAATCGCTGGAGGAATACATCGCGATGAAGCACAAGGAAGCGCGCCGGCAGGTGGCGGTCGCGCCGGGTGGGTGAGGCTGCCGGTCCTCTCTCGCCCGCGAGCGGGCGATGGGTACTCGATCCTTTTCTTACCCCCTCGCGGGGGGCGAGGGAGTTCGTGCCGGCAGCGCTCGCTCCTTCTTACCCCCTCGCCCCAGCGGGGAGAGGGAGGGGAGAGGGGGCTCGTGCCACAACGCTGCTGCCCTTCGAAGCACCCCCTCTCCCCTGCCCTCTCCCCCCTCGCGGGGGGCGAGGGAGTTCGTGCCGGCAGCGCTCGCTCCTTCTTACCCCCTCGCCCCAGCGGGGAGAGGGAGGGGAGAGGGGGCTCGTGCCACAACGCTGCTGCCCTTCGAAGCACCCCCTCTCCCCTGCCCTCTCCCCCTCGCGGGGGGCGAGGGAGTTCTTGCCGGCAGCGCTCGCTCGTTCCTACACCCTCGCCCCAGCGGGGCGAGGGAGTTCTTGCGCAAGGCAAGTGCGGGCAGCCCTTTCTTACACCCTCTCCCGCGAAGTGGGAGAGGGAGGGGTGAGGGCCAGCGGCGGTGGCAGTACAGGAGCGCTGCACAGGGTTGCTCTCCCGCAAGCGGACGGACGTAGAAGCAGCACCGCCCTCAGCGCGCCGATGAGGCCCCGAGCTCGCGCGCGGCGAACTGCGCCCCGATGAGGATCGACGCCATCAGCCACAGCGGAGCCACCGCCACGCTGGCCGCCGCCAGCGCGCCGAATCCCAGCGGCATCGCCACCGTCGCGCCGTTCGCCGCCAGCATGCGCAGGCCCAGCGCCTGACCATGCCGGTCCGGCGGCGTGACCTGATGCATCGTCGCGAGCACCATCGGCTGCACCGCGCCCAGCGCCAGCCCGAGCACCGCCGAGCCCAGCATCAGCCCCAGCGTCCCCGGCAGCCACGCATAGACGATCAAGGTCACCGTCGCGATCATCATCGCCGCGCGCAGCGCCTTGACCTCGTCCAGGCGATGAGCCCAGCGCACGATGGCCAGCCGCACCAGCGTCGCCGCGGTCGCGAAGCTGCCCAGCACCAGCCCGATGCTGGACGCCGACAAGCCCCTCGCATGCCCCACCACCGGCACGACGAAGCTGTGCGCGTCCCAGCAGGACGACATCGCGACGTTGACGATCAACAGGTTGCGCAGCCCCCGATCGCGCAGCAGGTCCCAGGCGGGGCGCGGCTTGGCGGACGAGTCCGCATGGCGCGGCGGTCTCCTGGGCACGCGCCGCGCGACGGCCCACGCCGCCAGCGGCAGCAGCGTCGACAGCACCATCGCAGCCGTGAAGCCGGCGGTGTCGATGACGATGCCCGTGATGACCGGCGCCAGCGCGTTGGACAGCGCCGGCCCCAGCGCCACCCAGCTGAACACCCGCTTGAGCTGCGACGCGTCGGTCGCCATCAACCCGGCCTCGCGCTGGATCGCGACGGCGGACACCGCGACGGCGCCGCCACACAGCAGGCAGCCCACCGCGAGCAGCCAGAGCCAGCCCATCACCTGCGCGGCCAGCGCCAGCACCGCGCCGCTGAAGGCCATCGCCACGCCGATGCCCACCGGCCGGTGGAAGCCATGGCGGTCCGTCAGCCGGCCCGCCCACAGCGACAGTCCGAGCGGCGCGACCGCGAACAGGCTCAGCAGCACGCCGACGAAACCACCGCCGTAGCCCTCGTGCAGCACCCACAGCGTGGCCGACACCCGCGTCGTCGCCATGCAGGCATGGACCGCGACCAGCGAGGCGATGACCGCCGCGAATCCCGCGTCCAGGCCCGTGTAGCCGGCCGCCGCCGCGCTCGTGCCGGCGGCCGCGGGTGCGGGTCCCGGCGCGTCGCCGCTCATCCGGCCACGCCTTCCTCGTCAGCGGCCTGTCCGAGCCGGAGCACCCGCGTCATCTGGTCCTCCGGCAGCGCCTCGACGGTCTTGAGCCGGCGCGTCATCGCGCGCGTCCGGACCTCGGCGGCATCGATGGTGTTGCTCGCTTCCTCGAGCTTCTTCTTCGTCTTCGCCAGCACCTCGCCGAACTTGCCGAACTCCGTCTTCACCGCCGACAGCACCTCCCACACCTCGGCCGAGCGCTTCTCCAGCGCCAGCGTGCGGAACCCCATCTGCAGGCTGGACAGCGTCGCCAGCAGCGTCGTCGGGCCGACCAGCATCACCTTGTGCTCGCGCTGCAGCGCCTCGGTCAGGCCGGGGCGGCGCAACGCCTCGGCGTACAGGCCCTCGGTGGGCAGGAACAGCAGCGCGAAGTCGGTCGTGTGCGGCGGGCCCAGGTATTTCTCGCGGATGGTCCGGGCCTCCAGCCGCAGCCGCGTCTCGATCGCGCGCGCCGCCTGCTCGGCCGCGGGCGCGTCGGCGCGCTCCTGCGCGTCGACCAGGCGCTCATAGTCCTCGCGCGGGAACTTCGCGTCGATCGGCAGCCAGATCGGCTGGCCGTCGTCGCGCTGGCCGGGCAGCTTCAGCGCGAACTCCACGCGCGCGCCGGTGCCGGGCAGCGTCTCGACATTGGCCGCGTACTGCTCCGGCGTGAACACCTGCTCCAACAGCGCCGCCAGCTGCACCTCGCCGAAGATGCCGCGCGTCTTCACGTTGGTCAGCACCCGGTTCAGCGAGCCGACATCGCGCGCCAGCGTCTGCATCTCGCCCAGGCCCCGGTAGACCTGCTCCAGCCGCTCGGCCACCTGCTTGAAACTCTCGCCCAACCGCTGCTCCAGCGTCGCGTGCAGCTTCTCGTCGACGGTCGCCCGCATCTGCTCGAGCTTCTTCTCGTTGTCCTGCTGGATCGCCTGCAGCCGCGCCTCGACGCTGCGGCGCGTCTCGGCCAGGCCCGCCTCGTTGCGCTGCGCCAGCGCCTGCAACTGCTCAGTCAGCAGCGTGGCCGTGCGCGCGGCGGCGGCGTCCTGCGCCTCGCGTCCGCGCGCGGCCTGCTGGGCCAGCGCCTGCTGGAACTGCGTCAGCGTGCCCAGCAGCTCCTGCCGCAGGCCGCTGTTGCCGCGGCCCATCTCGTCGCGCAGCGCGCGCTCCAGGCGCTCCATGCGCTCCTCCGACCGCTGCATCAGCGGCGCCAATTCCGCCGCCGCGCCGCCCCCGCCCTGCCGCCGCGCCGCGATCAACACGGCGATCGACACGGCGATCAGCACGACCAGGATCAGGCCCGAGAGGACCAGCTGCAGCACATCGGGAAAAGCCATGCGTGCGATTCTCTCAGCGCGCGAGCACCTCGGGATTCAAGGCCGTGGGCGGCACGCCGCCGGTGAGCGCCGCGATCAGGTTGTCGACCGCGAGGTCGCTCATCGCGCGCCGCGTCGCGATCGTGGCGCTGGCGATGTGCGGCGTCAGCACGACGTTGCGGCAGGCCAGCAGGTCCGGATGCACGGCGGGCTCGCCCTCGAACACGTCCAGGCCCGCGGCGGCGATGGTGCCCGCCTGGAGCTCGGCCGCCAGCGCGGCGTCGTCGACGACGCCGCCGCGCGCGATGTTGGTCAGCGTCGCGGTCTTCTTCATCAGCCGCAGCTCGCGCTGGCCGATCAGGTGGTGCGAGGACGCGCTGTACGGGACCACGATGACCAGATGGTCGGCGCGCCGCAGCAGCTCGTCCTTCTCGACCCATTGCGCGCCCAGCGGCGCTTCCTCGCCGGCCGGCAGGCGCGAGCGGTTGTGATACAGCACCGGCATGCCGAAGCCCAGGTGGCCGCGGCGCGCGATCGCCGCGCCGATCCGGCCCATGCCCAGCACGCCCAGCGTCGCGCCATGCACGTCGGCGCCGGCGAACATCGTCACCGACCATTCGCGCCACTCGCCGCGGCGCAGGAAGTGTTCGCTCTCGGTGATGCGGCGCGCGGTCGCCATCATCAGCGCGAAGCCGAAGTCGGCGGTGGTCTCGGTCAGGACGTCGGGCGCGTTGCTCACCAGCACGCCGCGCGCGGTGCAGGCCGCGACGTCGATGTTGTTGTAGCCCACCGCCATCGTGCACACGGCCTTCAGGTCCGGGCAGGCGTCGAGCAGCTTCTGGTCGATGCGGTCGCCGCCGGCGATGTACGCGCCGGCCTTGCCCTGCAGGCGGCGGATCAGCTCGTCCTGCGGCCAGCCCAGGTCGCTGTCGTTGGCCTCCACCTCGAAGTGCGGGCGCAGCCGGTCGACGATGTCGCCGAAGGTCTTGCGGGCCACCAGGACGCTGGGCTTGCTCATGGACGATCTCCTAGCCGGGGAATCGCCAACTGTATGCAGCGCGGCCTCCTTCGCGGCCCGGCAGTGCCGCGCCGCAGCCGAGGATCGCCCAGGACGTGGCGCGCGCGCCGCGCCGGTTCAGCTCACTCGAGGAAGCGCGTGAACGCGGCGACGGCCTCGCGCTCGGTGACCAGCGTGTTCTCGACCGCCGACGGATCCGCGTAGCCCAGCGACATGCCGCACACCAATTGCTGCTGCGGCGCCAGGCCGAGCTCCTCGGCGATGACGCGGTGGAACTGCGTGAAGGCGGCCTGCGGGCAGGTGTGCAGGCCGCGGCCGCGCGCGGCGATCATCAGGTTCTGCAGGAACATGCCGTAGTCCAGCCAGCTGCCCTGCTGCATCACGCGGTCGATGGTGAACATCAGGCCCACCGGCGCGTCGAAGAAGCGGTAGTTGCGGCCGTGCTGCTCGTGCATGCGCAGCTTGTCGCCCTTGGTGATGCCCAGCAGGCCGTACAGGTCCCAGCCGACCTTGCGGCGGCGGTCGATGTAGGGCGAGATCCACTCGCGCGGGTAGTAGGCGTACTCCTCGCCATGGGTGGCGAGTTCCTCCGGGTCGTCGTAGACGGACTGGATGCGCGCCACCAGGCGGTCCTTGGCCGCGCCGGTCAGCACGTGCACCTGCCACGGCTGCGTGTTGGTGCCCGAGGGCGCGCGCGCCGCGACGGCCAGCAGCTCCTCGATCAGCGCGCGCGGCACCGGCGTGGGCAGGAAGGCGCGCATCGAGTGGCGCGTCACGATGGCCGCGTCGACGGCGGCGGTCTGCTCGGGCGTCGGCGGGACGAAGGGATCGGGGAAGGTCATGACATCTCCAGGGCGGCGAGCGCCTTCAGGTGGGACGCGGGCAGCGCGGCCACCGGGCGGCGCGTCTCGCGGTCCACGTAGACATGGACGAAGTGTCCCCTGGCGGCGCACAGCGGCTCGCCCTCGGCGAACAGGCCGATCTCGTAGCGCACGCTGGAGCGGCCGCGGCTGGCCACGCGCAGGCCGGCCTCGACCGCCTGCGGGAAGGCCAGCGATGAAAAGAAATTGCAGCGGGTCTCGACCACCAGGCCGATGACCTCGCCGCGCTCGAGGTCGAGCGCGCCCTGCTCGATCAGGTGGCGGTTCACCGCCGTGTCGAACAGCGAGTAATAGACGACGTTGTTCAGGTGGCCGTACGCGTCGTTGTCCATCCAGCGCGTGGGCACCGGGATGAAGCGGGCGAAGGCGGCGCGCGGCTCGGGGCCGGGGCGGTCGGTACTCATGGGCGGCGATTCTTCCACCGCCGCCGCCGGCCCGGTGTCGCGCCGGCTACTCCGGGTGCTCGCCCGAACCGCGCACGACGGTGTTGGACGCCGTTCCGCGCGGGACGATGTCGAGCAGCGTGAAGATCACCGGCTCCTTGCCGAGGGTCTGGCCGAAATGCCACTCGCCGATGGACTCCGCGATCACTTCGCCGGCCTTGAGGATCCGCTTCCTGCCGGTCTCCGGCTGCACGACCTCGATCTCGCCCTGGACGAGCCAGCCGTAGCGCGGATAAGGGTGGCGGTGGACCGGCAGGCTGGTGCCGGGCGCGATCGTCAGGCGGCTGAACACGGCCGCGCAGTCCGCCGGCCATTGGATCGGCTGCTGGGTCCAGGTCGTGGCGAACAGGCCCGCCTCGGCCAGCAGGCGGGCCTTCTCGGCCCCCGGGAACTCCCCGGATGCGACGACGCTGCTCTGGCACATGACGGGCACCGGGCGCTCGGCGGGCGGCGCGGGCGGGGTGTCGGCGGACAAGGGCATGGCGGTGGGTTCCGGCAGTGGAAAGCGCCTCAGTGTGGCGGAATGTCCCGCCAGCGCATCCAGCATTGCGTCGCGGCATCGAGCGTCCGGACCTGCACCTCCACCGTGGTATTGAGGTCCTCCCCGTAGCCGCCCGCCATGGTCAGCGCGACCGGGATGCGGCGCTCGAACAGCGCGTCCAGCACGATCCGGTCGCGGCGCAGCAGCCCGTCGGCGCTGAGCTTGAGCCGGCCCAGGCGGTCCCCTTCATGCGGATCGGCGCCGGCCAGGTAGAACGCCAGCCCTGGCGGCCGGCCGGCCAGGCGCCGCCAGACCTCGGCCAGCGCCTCCTGCAGCGCGGCCAGGTAGACCGCGTCGCCGCAGGCGTCGGGCAGGCCGACATCCAGGTCGCTCGCCTCCTTGCGGAAGGGGAAGTTCTTCTCCCCGTGCAGCGACAGCGTGAAGACGCTGTCGTCGTCCCGGAAGATGGCCGCGGTGCCGTTCCCCTGATGCACGTCGAGGTCGACGACCAGCACCTGCAACCCCGGCCGGCCAGGATGGCGGCGATGCCATCGCGCCTGCATCAGCCGCGCCGCCACCGCGACGTCGTTGAACACGCAGAAGCCGCTGCCCTTGTCCGCCTGGGCGTGGTGCGTTCCGCCCGCCAGGCTCGCCGCGACGCCCTCTTCCAGTGCGGCGCCCGCCGCCGCGATGGTCGCGCCGACCGAGCTCAGCGAGCGCAGCGGCAGCCCCGGCGCCCAGGGGAAGCCGATCTCGCGCTGGGCGGCCGGGCTCAGCGTGCCCTGCATCACCGCGTCGATGTAGTCCGGCGTGTGGACCAGCGCCAGCGCCTCGCGATCGGCCGGCTCCGCGACCCGCAGGCGCATCAGGCCCGGCGCGCGCTCCACCCGCTCGCGCAGCATCTGGTATTTCGACTGCGGGAAGCGATGCCCTGGAGGCAGGGCCAGGGTCAAATGGTCGTAATGGAAGGCGAGCATGGTGCGGACCCTAGCAGAGCGGGTCCGGACCGCCCCCGGAGCCTGTTTTGCTGCAATGCACAAAAAGTGCTTGCAATCGTTGATCACACTCCTATACTGACCTCATGCTGCACCGCAACAAAGGTGTGGCGACGGCTCTCAGCCTGCCGCGTGTTCCTGGCTGACGACATTCCTCAAGGAGATCCCGCAATGCTGACCGCTGACCAAGTGCTCGACCAACAAAAGAATCTGCAAGCCTCGTTCTTCGGCCTGACCGCCAAGGCTTTCGAAGGCTACGAAAAGCTGGTCGAACTGAACCTGCAGGTCGCCAAGACTGCGCTCGGCGAAGTCGCCGAGACCGCGCAGCAGGCGATCGCGGTCAAGGACCCGCAGGAACTGTGGGCCCTGCAGGCCTCGCTGCTGCAGCCGACCGCCGAAAAGGCCGTGGCCTACAGCCGCCACCTGTACGACATCGCCTCGTCGACCTCGTCCGAATTCGTCCGCCTGGCCGAGGCGCAAGTCTCCGACGCGCAGCAGAAGTTCGGTGCCGTCGTCGACAACGCGACCAAGAACGCCCCGGCTGGCACGGAAAATGCTGTAGCTTTGGTGAAGTCGGCGGTGGCTGCGGCCAACAACGCTTACGAAAGCCTGCACAAGGCCGCCAAGCAAGCCTCCGAAATCGCTGAATCGAATTTCAACGCCGTGACCAGCACGGCGGTGAAGGCGACCCAGAACGCCACCCGCGGCGCCAAGCGCGCCACGGCCTGAGCGAACGACAGTTGCCGTAACGGTTGTCTCCTCGGTACCCACGGAAGCTTGGCTTCCCAAGTGCCCTTCAAGCCCAGCCCTTCGCTGGGCTTCTTTTTTTTCAGCCGGAGCTGGTCCGCAGCGCCGGCGCTTCTTCCGCCGGTCCGCCCGCCTGGGTGGTGGAGGCGGCTGCCGGCGCCGGCGCGCCGCCGGCCGTCAGCCGGCCGACCTGCTCCGCCACGTCGCGCAGCACGCCCTGCACGGTGAACTCGCGCAGCGCCTCGCGATCGAACAGCGGGTAGCGCGGCAGGCCGATCACCATCATCAGATAGCCCATGACCCGCACCGACATCTGGTCGCACATCGTGCGGATCGCGGCCTCGTCGGGTTCGACGCCATCGGGCGCGCAGGCGGCCACGCGTTCGCGCATCAGGCCGAGCAAGCGGTTGTAGACGGGCTGCTGCGACTGGCCGATCTCGTCCAGCGTGCCCGTCTGCGTCAGCGACATGTAGATCATGCGGAACTGCTCGGGATGGCGTTCCCAGAAGTCCAGCAGGCACCGGGTGTGGGCTTCCAGCACCTTTCGGGGGCCCCGCTGCCCCTTGGAGGCGTCGAGCAACTCGTCGGTCAGCGACTCGAACACCTCGATCCACAGCCCGTCCAGCAAGGCTTTCTTGCTTTCGAAGTAGCTGTAGATGGCCATGGTCGAGATCCCCAGCTCCTGCGCCAGCCGGCGCATGCTGAGCGCCTCGACGCCCTCGTCGCGGTAGATCTTGCGGGCGCGCTCAAGCATCTCGCGCTTGAGCGCCGCCATCTCGGCGGGCCCGCGGCGCAGCCGGGGCCGCTCGCGGCCGGGATCCTGGTCAGTGTTTGACACGGCGTTCCTGTCCCAAAAGTTATTGTCGGCGTACGTTATCCCAGCCGCAATGAGCTTGAATCCTCACCAACCCTGGGTGCAACTGCCGTGCATCAAGCGCCGTACAAGTACGGCCGGCGGCAAGCCAGGGGGCCGGTCTTGCCCTCGCGGTGCGCGGCGCGGCGCGGCGCAATTGCGGCTGCAGTTCTCCGAGGGCAATGCGCGCGCCAGCGCGTCCGGCAAGATCGGCCGGGCATACTCCGGCCCCATGGCCGCCCGCACACCGATCTTCTTCGCCAGCGCCGCCGAGTTCCGCGCCTGGCTCGACGAGCACGCCGCCACCGCCACCGAGGTCGTGGTCGGTTTCCACAAGCGCGCCACGGGCACGCCCAGCATCGACTGGCCGGAGTCGGTGGACGAGGCGCTGTGCCACGGCTGGATCGATGGCGTGCGCACCCGCATCGACGACAAGCGCTACAAGATCCGCTTCACGCCGTGCAAGGCGGTGTCGATCTGGAGCGCGGTGAACATCGCCCGCGCCGAGGCGCTGATCCAGGAAGGCCGGATGAAGCCGGCGGGTCTGGCGGCGTTCGAACGCCGGCAGGAGGAGCGTTCGCGCCCGTCTTCGGCGTATTCGGCGTATTCGTTCGAGCAGCCCAAGGAACTGGTGGAGCTGTCGCCGGCGCACGAGGTCATCTTCATGCGCGACGCGCAGGCGTGGGCGTTCTTCCAGGCGCAGCCCGACGGCTACCGGCGCACCAGCGTCTGGCACATCCTCAGCGCCAAGAAGCCCGAGACGCAACTCGCGCGGCTGAACAAGCTGATCGAGGCGAGCGCGCGCGGCGAACGGCTCTGACGCCGCCGCTGTCGCCGGCGCTCCGGAGTTGTCATGCGCACTCGATGCGCATGACTACTGATCGGACCTCTTCATTGCCTTGGAGGTCCGCGCATGCGCAGACACCTTCCCCTTTCCGATCCGCGGCGTACCGTCCGGGTCGCGATGCTCGCCATCACACTCTCCACAGCAGCCTCTTACGCTTTCGCCGACCCCGCCACTTCGGCCCAATCGCTTCCGACCGAATGGAAGCAATGGAACGGTCATCACTATCGACTCGAAGCGGACGGGCATCTCAGCGCCTACAGCGAGAACAGCGCCAAGTCGCAACGCAGCATCAACGCTCCGCAGGCGCAGAAGGAGCAGCCGCTGCTTTGCAATGAGGCTCGATGGGGGGGCGCCTCGCACAAGCGCACGGGATACAAGAAGACCGGCCACTGGTGCAACTCGGCATACGCCAACCTATTCGCGAAGTGGGTGGATCTCTCCGAGTTCGGGTACCCACACTACCTGTCTAGAACGCTCGGAGGCGACGTCATGTGCCTGTCCACCGACGGCGTGACTTGCAAGCCCGCGGGCGAGGTCAAGCTGCCGCTGCCCGCTGGCGAGGAGATCAAGCCGCTCGTCTGCGGCCGCACGCTGGTCGCGACGATGGGCTTCACCGGCTACGAGCGGGACCGCAAGAATCATTGGTGTCAGTCCTTGATCGCGCTTTCGGAAGATCCTGGCGAACTACTCCGACTGGACGAACCAGACATGCAGGCGTACTACGGCCGGCCCGTGATGATGCGCACTGTGGATATGCCCCGCTGGGACAAAGGCGATCGAATCGCCATCGTGACCCAGGTCTCGGCGCCGTCGAACAGGGGGCTGGAGCTCGCTTTGGTGGGCCGGTCGATGGCACGGGACGCCGACTTGAGCCAGTGTCTGGACCATGCCCAATCCCACCGCACCTTGACGGTGAGATTCAGGGGAAATTTTCGGGACCTCGTCGTCGATTGCACCTACGGCTGGCCGAACTTGGGCAAGACAGCGGCGGCCTCGACGACGCCTGATGCCGAGCTGAAAATGGCCCGCTTCCCGACGCAACGGTTCACGCCGCAAGTCACCTCGACCGCATATGAGGCTGACCCGTCTGAAAAGATGAACAGATTCGTGATGCGGGCTCGCGATCAACTCGAACGAGGACTGTTTTTCGCTGTCCGGGAGCATCCTTCCGTCGTCAGGCCATGAAGGTTGACGACGGCGCGGCGGATCGGCCGCACAGCGACGGTGCCGGCGTGCGCGGGAATTCCAGCATCACCGCGTCTTCGCCGCGATCTTCCTTCTGATCTCCGGCAGCATCGCCGTCGCGACCTCGCGCCCCAGCGCGATGGCGCGGCGGCGCGTCGTGAAGTCGGCGCCGCTGAAGCCGTCCAGCTTCGGCCGCAGCACCACGTCGGCGCCCTGCAGCTCGTACTGGTTGATCGACTTGCCCATGATCGAGAAGGTCTGCATCAGCATGCGCATCGCGTCGCCCGGGATCTTGGGATCGGGCGGCTCGCCGATGTCGACGGCGATGACCAGTTCCGCCCCCATCTGCCGCGCGAAGCGCACCGGCACCGGCGCCACCAGCCCGCCGTCGACGTACTCGCGGTTGCCGATCTTGACCGGCTGGAACACCGCCGGCACCGCGCTCGACGCGCGCACCGCGGTGCCCACGTCGCCCTGCCGGAACAGGATCGGCGAGCCATCGCCCAGGTCCGTCGCGACGATGCCCAGCGTCAGCGGCAGCTGCTCCAGCCCGCGTCCGCCCGTCATCTGCCGCACGTAGCGCGCCAGCGCCTCGCCGCGGATCAGGCCGCGCATCGGGAAGGTCCAGTCGGTGATCGCGCCTTCGTCCATCTGCTCGGCCACCGCCTGCAGCTCCTTGCCCGAACGCCCCGCCGCGTACAGCGCACCGACCAGGCTGCCCGCCGAGGTGCCGCACACCAGGTCGACCTTGATGCCGTTCTCCTCCAGCACCTGGATCACGCCGATGTGCGCGAAGCCGCGCGCCGCGCCGCCTCCCAGCGCCAGACCCAGGCGCGGCGGCTTGGGCACCGGCTTGGGCGTGACCGGCGCCGGCAGGTCGGGGTCGGGTGTTGTCACGACCGGCGGCTGCGCCGCCGGCCCGAAGGTGGTGCAGCCGCTCAGGGCGGTCAGGCCGAGCGCCCCGGCGGCGCTCAGCCAGCGGCGGCGGGAGGCCATCGGCGGCAGCGCCGGCGCGGGCTTGATAAGGTCGCGATCGTCTGAAGACATGGCGCGGGATTCTAGGGAAACGCTGTAGCAGTCCTGTTGCACTGCGCACGCACAATCCCGCCCCAATCAGGAGAACTCATGAGTCGAGAGAGCGCGCTGCGGCGCTGGACGGTCCGCGGCCTCATCGGCCTGCCGCTGCTGCTGATCGCCGCGGCGATCGGCATCTGGGCCTCGGTGCGCGCAAGCCTGCCGCAGCTCGACGGCGACGCCGCGATCCCCGGCCTGAGCGCGCCGCTCAGCCTGGGCCGCGACGAGCGCGGCACGCTGGTGGTCGAGGGCCGCACGCGGCTGGACGTGGCGCGCGGACTGGGCTTCGCGCATGCGCAGGAACGCTTCTTCGAGATGGACCTGACGCGCCGCTCGGCGGCCGGCGAGCTGTCGGCGCTGTTCGGCGAGAAGGCGCTCGAGCGCGACCGCGGGCGCCGTGTGCACCGGCTGCGCGCGCGGCTGACCGACCGCTTCGAGCAGCTCTCCAGCGAGGACCGGCTGCTGCTGCTCGCCTACACCGAGGGCGTCAACGCCGGCCTGCACGCGCTGCCGATGCGCCCGTGGCAATACCTGCTGCTGCGCGCCAGGCCGCAGGACTGGACACCGGTCGATTCACTGCTCGTGATCGCGGAGATGTACTTCATGCTGCAGTCCGGCAGCTACGAGGTCGGCTTCGAGCGCGCGGTGCTGCGCGAGCGCGCCGGCGATGCCGTCTTCGAATGGCTGCATCCGCGCGGCGGCCGCTGGGACGCGGCGCTCGACGGCAGCCAGATGCCCCCGCCGCCGATCCCGGCGCCGGAGCAGCTCGACGTGGGGCGCAAGGCCGAGGCGCCTTCCGCTCCGTCCGCCCCTTCTGCCCCTTCTGCGCCCGCCAGCGGGCCGCTCGGCCGCTCGGGCGCGGCCTCGGCGGCGCTGCTGCGGCCGACCGACGACGACGATGCCGCCGGCGAGGACAGCGCGGGCCCCGGCCCGGGCGGCGGCGGCGAGCGGCCGGTGCTGGGCAGCAACAACTGGGCGGTGGCGGGCTCGCGCACCACGCACGGCGGCGCGATCCTGGCCGACGACATGCACCTGGGCCTGGGCGTGCCCAGCATCTGGTATCGCGCGCAGTTCCAGATCGGCGCCGGCCCCACCGGCCTGCGCGCGGCCGGCGTGACGCTGCCCGGCCTGCCGGCGCTGGTGGCCGGCACCAACGGCCACGTGGCCTGGGGCTTCACCAACGCCTACGGCCAGTGGTACGACTGGGTCGAAGTGCCGCGCGACGCCAGGCTGGTGACCCGCACCGAGACCATCGAGGTGCAGGGCCGTCCCGCGGTGACGATGGAGGTGCGCGAGCTCGACGGCGCGCCCATCGTGGCCGAGGACGGCCCGCGCCGCTTCGCGCTGCACTGGATCGCGCACGAGGGCGCGGCCTTCAACCTGGACGCGGACCGGATGCTGGGCGTGAAGCATGTCAGCGAGGCGCTGGCCGTCGCGCAGCGCGCCGGCATGCCGCATCAGAACTTCCTGGCCGCCGATCGCGACGGCCAGATCGGCTGGACCGTCGCCGGCCGGCTGTGGGCGCAGCCGGGCCTGCCGCAGGTCTATGGCCGCTTCGTCCCGCCGTCGGCGATGCGCAAGGACTGGCTCGATCCGGACCGCGCGCCGCAGGTGCTGTCGCCGGCGCGCGGCCAGCTCTGGACCGCCAACAACCGCCAGCTCGAAGGCGCGGCCGGCGAGCTGCTGGGCGATGGCGGCTTCGACCTCGGCGCCCGCGCCCAGCAGATCCGCGACCGCCTGTCGGAGCGCGAGAAGCACGATGAGGCCTCCATCGGCGCGATCCACGCGGACGACGAGGCGCGCTTCATGAAGACCTGGGCGGCGCGCCTGCTCGCCGCGGCACGTGCCGACGCCGGCACGCATCCGACGCACAAGGCCTTCGTGCAGCTGCTCGAGAACTGGAACGGCCGCGCCGAGGCGGATTCGGCCGCCTACCGGCTGGTGCGCCAGGCGCGCCTGCGCGTGCTGGACACGCTGTGGACCGCCTGGACGCTGCCCTCGCTGGGAGAGAAGCAGCTCGATCCAAAGCGCCGCATCCGCTGGCGCGGCCAGTTCGAGTACAGCGTCGCGCGCGCCGTCGACGAGCGTCCGATGCATCTGCTGCCGGCGGCCTACGCCAGCTGGGACGCGCTGCTGCTGGCGCAGCTGGATGACGCGGCGCGGGAGATCGCGCCGGATGGCAACCTCGGCGCGGCCACCTGGGGCGCGCAGAACGCCAGCCAGATCCAGCATCCGCTGGCCAAGGCGATCCCGCTGCTGTCGCGCTGGCTGGACATGCCCTCGGTGCCGCAAGGCGGCGACAGCAACATGCCGCACGTGGCGGGACCCGCCTTCGGGCAGTCGGAGCGGCTGGTCGTCTCACCCGGCCGCGAGGAACAGGGCTGGCTGTCGATGCCCGGCGGGCAGAGCGGGCATCCGATGTCGCCCTTCTACGGCGCGGGGCACCAGGACTGGGTCGAGGGCAAGCCCACGCCGCTGCTGGCCGGGCCGGTGATCCACCGCATCACCGCGCACCGGGACTGAGCGCCGCACTGAGCGCCGGCCCGGGCGCCGGATCGGGCGCCGGATCGGGCGCGGTTCAGCCCGGCGGCGCCACCTTGAACACCTGGCGCAGGTAGGCCAGGAAGGTCTGGTCCTCGCACATGGTCTTGCCGGGGCTGTCGGACAGCTTGGCCACCGGCTGGCCGTTCACGTGCGTGAGCTTGATGACGATGTTCAGCGTCGGCAGGCCCATGTCGTTGCTGAGCTTGGTGCCGATGCCGAAGCCCAGCTGGACGCGGTCCGCGAAGTGGCGGTACAGCGCCAGCGCCTTGGACATGTCGAGCGCGTCCGAGAACACCAGGCGCTTGGTGCTGGCGTCGATGCGCAGCCGGTCGTAGTGCGCCAGCGCCTTCTCGCCCCACTCGACCGGATCGCCCGAGTCGTGGCGCAGGCCGTCGAAGAGCTTGGCGAAGTACAGGTCGAAGTCGGCCAGGAAGGCGTCCATCGAGATCACGTCGGTCAGCGCGATGCCCAGGTCGCCGCGGTACTCCTGCACCCAGTCCTCGAGCGCCGCCTTCTGGTGGTCGCGCAGCCGCACGCCGGTGGCCTGGTAGGCCTGCAGGTACTCGTGCGCCATCGTGCCGATCGGCACCAGGCCGAGTTCCTTGGCCAGCAGCACGTTGGACGTGCCGCGGAAGGTCTCGGGCAGTTCGTCCCGCAGCGTGCGCAGCACCTCGGCATGCCAGGCGCCGGAGAAGCGCCGCCGCAGGCCGAAGTCGAAGAACTGGAACGGATGGCGGCGCGGCGCCTCGTCGCGCGCGAAGGCGCGCAGGGCCTCGACCTTCCGCGCCAGGCGGCGCCGGCCCTCCTCGATCGCGGGGCCCTGGTCGAAGCGGCGGAAGTACAGCTCGTTGACCATCGCCAGCACGAAGATCTCGAAGCCCATCACATGCACCTGCGGGCCGCGCACGACGATGTCGAGCCTCTCGCCGTCCGCGCGCACCGAGATGAAGTCGCGCTGGAAGCGGAAGATGCGCAGCAGGTCGATGAAGTCGGGCTTCATGAAGCGCAGGCCGCGCAGGTACTCGAGCTCGTCGGGCTGGAAGGTCAGCGAGCACAGGTGGTCGATCTCGCGCTCCAGGTCGGACACCAGCTCGGCGAGCGGGTACTGCGGCGTGTTGCGGCAGGCGAAGCGGTACTCGGCCTGCGCCTGCGGATGGCGATGCAGCATGGCCTGCCACATCGTGAACTTGTAGAGATCGGTCTCCAGCAGGCTGCGGATCACCGGGGCGTGGGTCGAGGGGCGGCTCATGGGCGGGGACTGTACCCGCGAGGGCCATGGCCGTGCCGGAGCGAGGTTGTCATGCTCACTCGCTTGGCACGCGGCACCCAGCGGGCTTCTTCATCGCTCACAGGAGCCCTTCGATGCAGTTCTTCCCCCTTCCCGCCGCGATGGCGGCCGCGCTGATGCTGGCCGGCTTCCAGGCCCACGCCAAATCCGATCCAGTCGACGAGCCGCCAGCGGCGACCGAGACGCCGGTTCGCGCGTCGGCCTGGAAAGCCTTCGAGGGTCAGTCCTATCGCATCGAGGCCGACGGCAACCTCAGCTGCTACAGCGAGGACGGCCAGCATTGCAAGCGCGGGACTCCTGCCGCGGACGAAACGCTCGTCAAGCCGCTGGCCTGCGGCGCGGCATACGCGGACAAGCACAGCGGCGTCACGGGCTATGACCAGACCGACCACTGGTGCAACGTCGCCTACGCCAATCTCTTCGCGAAGTGGCAGAACTACGAGATGCTGGGGTATCCCGCCCTGCTGTCGAAGACGCCGAACAACGACCCGATGTGCATGTCGGCCAACGGCACGGATTGCGAGCGGAGCAACGGCGAACGCACGCCCGCGCCAGGTCGGTCCATCAAACCGGTGGTGTGCGGCACGGCCCTCCTCAAGACCGGATCACGCATCACCGGATACGAGCCGGAGCAGGCGGGCCACTGGTGTCAGAGCCGCGAGATCGTGGCCTCGGCGGACACGCACCCCCTGCTCGAGGACCGGTCCGGGGACGCCAGCCTGTTCGTCTTGTCCACCCGACTCCCCGTCTGGACGGCTCAGGACAACCCTGAGTTCCTGGTACGGGGCGTCTCGAACAGATCCCGGCTGCCGTACTTCCTGGCCGTCGATCGCGACGGAAGGGGAGCCCTCATCGATCGAGTCGATGTCACGCCGTACACCGCGTTCACCGTGGGCCTCCTCCATTTCCTCACCGTCCCTCCTCACGTTCACGCTTTGCCCGCCTCGGGTACCCCGGGGTACTTCATGGCGTTCACCGCCGAACAAGGCAGCGACGGGTCCTGGCCGCTAGCCGCTTCGCTGCGGAGCATGGTGGCGGAAGGTGGTTGGGATGGAAGACGAGGGAACTCCTGGCGCGAAATTCACGTGAGCCCGCTGCCTTCGTTCTTGAACCAGCCGAACTCGCTGTCGCTCCATTACGGCCCACGTTCTGGCATTGAGATGCTGCCGCCCGACTTCGTGATGACCCTGCCTCGCAAGAAGCCCCGCTACTGAGCGCCCGGCTTCGCGCCGGCTCGGCGATGATGCGCGCTGCCTTCATCGCATCGAACGCTCCGTGCCTCACGCCGCCGACCCGATCCGCCGCTTCCTTGCCGCCGCGCTCCTGGGCGCGGCGGCCGCCGTTCGCGCGCAGGTGCCCATCGCGATCGAATCGCCGCCCAAGCCGGACGCGGCGATGAAGCTGGTCTACGGCGGCAACACCTGGCGCGATGCGCGCGTCGCGGCCTTCTTCGGCGGGCGCTCGCCGACGCTGCGCGCCGATGTCCGCGAGGTTTTCCGCGGCCGCTATGTCGAACAGGACGTCGAGAAGCTGATGCTCGTCTACCAGTTGACACCGGGCCCGCGCGAGCAGTTCCGCTGCGCCGGCTGCGTGCCCGCGCTCGGCGCCGCCGTGCTGGCCGCCGACGAGCAGGGCCGGTGGAAGCTGCGCGCCAAGGGCCTGCTGCTGATGCCGGGCGCGCCGGGCTCCGGCGACGAGGACCTCCAGCTGCTGCAGATCGCCGACGAGCGTTGGCTGCTGCGCAGCCGCCGTTACGACATCGACCGCGGCCGCGAGAGCCGCGCCGAGCGCCTGATCCTGGAACGCGACGGCGAACTGCAGCTCGCGGCCGAGCTCGGCTTCGACGGCAAGCCGGGGCCGCTCGCCTGTGGCGCGGGCGCGGCGCCGCAGACCTCCGGCGTCAGCGTGCTCAGCCCGGGGCGCGGCCCGCGCGTGGAGATCGTGCTGCGCTTCAACGAAGGCCCCTGCCCGTCCCCGCGGCCCGTGGTGCAGCGCACCCGGCTCGAACTGCGCGACGGCCGCTTCGAGCTTGAGCCGGACCGCCCCGAACCGGACGACGACGCGCCCGCCGCCCCGCCTTCGCTCTCGTCCGCCCGCCGCTGAGGCCGCCGGCCACCGCGCGGCGGCTCAGCCCAGCTTGTAGGTCTGCAGGTGGATGCTGGTCTCGGTCGCGCCGATGCCCTTGATCAGGCGCACGCGCTCCAGGATCTCGGCCAGTTCGTTGAGGTTGTCCGCGCGCAGCTCGGCCAGCAGGTCCCAGCGGCCGTTCGTGTCGAACAGGCCCGCCACGCCCGGCTCGCCGAGCAGGATGCCCACCACCTCGCGCGTGCGGTTGCCCTCGACGGCGATGCTCATCCAGGCGGTGATGTGCGGCTGCGCCACGTCGGCCCGCAGCTTCACCGTGTAGCCGACGATCTGGCCGCTGTCCTCCAGCCGCGTCAGCCGGTTGGTCACCGTCCCTCGCGACACCTTCAGCTTGTGCGCCAGCGTGGCGATGCTCTCGCGCGCGTTCTGGCGCAGCAGCGCGATCAATTGATGGTCGAGCGTGTCCATGTCGTCCAACCTCTCCCGGCCCTGCAGGCCGCGGCGGGGCGCACCATCGTGGCGCGGCGCGCGGCGGCCCCGCCTGATTCGCGCGCAGAGCGCCCTGGGTTAACCCTGATTTCACGGCATAACGGCAGCGGATGCTGACGAAATGCTCAATGGGCTTTAATTATTGATCAGTTCTCTGGCTTCCTGCTGACGGCCTGGATTCGAAGAATGGAGCCATTCCAACAGCCATGAGACTGCCGATGACGACCCGCCTGCTCCTCACGCCCGACGTCGCCCGCGTCGTCCGCCAAGACGGCCTGGCCGAGAGCCTGAAGACCCTCGCCCGCTACATCGCCGACGACTACGTCCGGTGGAGCCAGTTCGACAAGAGCGCCCGCGTCGCCAACCACTCCGACGACGGCGTGATCGAGCTGATGCCGATCTCCGATGCGTCGCTGTACAGCTTCAAGTACGTCAACGGTCACCCCAAAAACCACCGCGTGGGCCTGCCCACCGTCATGGCTTTCGGCGTGCTCGCCGACGTCGCCACCGGCACGCCGACCCTGCTCTCGGAGCTGACGCTCAGCACCGCGCTGCGCACCGCGGCCACCTCGGCGCTGGCCGCGCAGCAGCTGGCCCGTCCGGGCTCGCGCAAGATGGCACTGATCGGCAACGGCGCGCAGAGCGAGTTCCAGGCCCTGGCCTTCCATCACCTGCTGGGCATCGACGAGATCCGCCTGTTCGACGTCGACCCGGCCGCCACCGACAAGCTGGTCCGCCACCTGTCGCGCATCGAGGGCCTGACACTGGTCCGCTGCCGCGACACCGCCGAGGCGGTCCGCGGCGCCGACATCGTCACCACGGTCACCGCCGACAAGCGCAACGCGACCATCCTCACGCCCGGGATGGTCGAGCCCGGCATGCACATCAACGGCGTCGGCGGCGACTGCCCCGGCAAGACCGAGCTGCATCGCGGCGTGCTGGAACAGGCCAGCGTCTTCGTCGAGTACGAGCCGCAATCGCGCATCGAAGGCGACCTGCAGCAGATGCCGGCGGACTTCGCGGTCACCGAGCTGTGGCGCGTACTGCGCGGCGAGGCCGCCGGCCGGCGCTCGGCGGACGAGGTCACGGTGTTCGATTCGGTCGGCTTCGCGCTGGAGGATTTCGCGACGCTGCGCTGGCTGGGTGACCGCGCCCAGGCGCTGGGCCTGGGCCGAGAGCTGGCGCTGGTGCCGGACATGGCCGACCCGAAGGACCTGTTCGGCGAACTGGGACTGCCGGCCGCGCCGCAAGGCGTGCCGGCGCAGACCGCCGCGCTCGCCGTCTGAAAGCGGACGCGGCCCGGCGCGCGCTCTTAAGATGCGCGCCTCATGGACTACGCCCCCCTTCTCAAGGAAATCGGCCGCGGCGCGCGCGGCGCCCGCGACCTGACGCGCGAGCAGGCGCGCGAACTCTTCGGACAGCTGCTCGACGGCGCGGTGCCGGATCTGGAGCGCGGCGCGATCCTGATCGCGATGCGGATCAAGGGGGAGAGCCTGGACGAACTGCTGGGCTTCGTCGAAGCGATGCAGGCGGGCGCGGCGCGCGTCCAGGCCCCCGAGGGGCCGCGCACCGTCGTGCTGCCCACCTTCAATGGCGCCCGCAAGCAGGCCAACCTGATGCCGCTGGTGGCGATGCTGCTGGCCCGTGAAGGCATCCCGGTGCTGATCCATGGCCGGCATGACTTCGACAGCCGCGTCAGTCCGTTCGAACTGTTCGACGCGCTGGGACTGCCGGTGTCACGGGACGTCGCGGAAGCGGGACAGCGCCTCGCGGCGGATCGGCTCGCCATCCTGCCGACGGCGGCGATCCATGCGGGGCTCGACGCGATGATGGCGCTGCGGCCGCGGCTGGGCCTGCGCAACAGCAGCCACAGCGTCGCCAAGCTGCTGGATCCCCTTCCGGGGCGCAGCGTGCGTGTCGTCGCGGTGACGCATCCGGAATACGTCGACAGCATGGGAGCGGCACTGCCGGTCCTGAGCGCCGGCGACGGCCGCGCGCTGCTGATGCGCGCCAGCGAGGGCGAGGCTTATCTCCATCTGCGGCGCAAGGCGCATCTCCAAGGCTTCGCGGACGGACAAGCGATCGATCTCAATCCGCAAAGCAACGAGGATCTGGACTGGCCCTTGTCCACCGCCTGTGAGCCGGCCGAAAACGCCGCGCTCGTCCGCGCGATCCTCGACGGCATCGAGCCCTTGCCGCCTCGCATCGCGGATCAACTCACGGCGCTGCGCCGCTTGGCGACCGCCTGAAAACGCGGCCTGCGGCCGTGAAACCCACCCTCTCCCCTGCCCTCTCCCGCCCCTGCGGGAGAGGGAGTTGACGCTTCCCCGTGCGAACACCACCAACTCCCTCGCCCCGCGTGCGGGGAGAGGTAGGGGAGAGGGGTCTTCGAACAGCAGCAGCGCCACGCCTTTGCAGAATCATTCATATGCTTATCTCGCCATAAGCAATCTACGAATTTGTAGTTCTCATATATATAAAGCGTTCATAGAGTCCAGACTCCCGGCCAGCCCAGGGCGCCAGCCGCGGTGTCAGATGACGCGGCGGGCCCTTCTTGAAACCCCGCCGGGGCCCAGCTGACGCCATGTACGCCTATACCGATTTCGACCGCCAGTTCGTCCACGCCCGCGCGGCCCAGTTCCGCGACCAGCTCGAGCGCCATCTGGCCGGTCAGCTCCCCGACGACGACTTCCGCGCGCTGCGCCTGCAGAACGGCTGGTACATCCAGCGCCACGCGCCGATGCTGCGCATCGCCATCCCCTACGGCGTGCTGTCCTCGAAGCAGCTGCGCCAGCTCGGCCGCATCGCCCGCGAGCACGACCGCGGCTACGGCCACTTCACCACGCGCCAGAACCTGCAGTTCAACTGGATCCCGCTGCCGCAGTCGGCCGACGTGATGGACCTGCTGGCCGATGTCGACATGCACGGCATCCAGACCAGCGGCAACTGCATCCGCAACATCACCAGCGACGTCACCGCCGGCGTCGCGGCCGATGAGCTCATCGACCCCCGCCCCTACGCCGAGGTGCTGCGCCAGTGGTCGACGCTGCACCCCGAATTCGCCTTCCTGCCGCGCAAGTTCAAGATCGCCATCTCCGGCGCGAAGGAAGACCGCGCCGCCATCGGCTGGCATGACATCGGCCTGCAGCTGCGCAGGAACGAGGCCGGCGAGATCGGCTTCCAGGTCTTCGTCGGTGGCGGCATGGGCCGCACGCCGATCATCGGCCAGGAGATCAACGCCTTCGTTCCGTGGCAGCACATCCTGCTGTACCTCGAGGCGATCGTGCGCACGTACAACCGCTTCGGCCGCCGCGACAACATGTACAAGGCGCGCATCAAGATCCTGGTGAAGGCCGAGGGCCAGGCCTACTTCGACGCCGTCAACGCCGAGTACCAGGCCATCCTCGCCGACGACGCCGGCAGCCACGAGCAGATCATTCCCGAGGCCGAACTGGCCCGCGTCGCCGCGAGCTTCGTCGAGCCGCAAGGCGTGACCCCGGCCGCGGGCATCGACATCTTCGACGGCGCCGCCCCGGCCTACCGCCGCTGGCTGGAGCGCAACGTCCACGCGCACCGCGTCAGCGGCTACCGCTCGGTGACGCTGTCGCTCAAGCGCCTGGGCCTGCCGCCCGGCGACATCACCGACGCGCAGATGGACGCCGCCGCCGACCTGTCCGACCGCTTCAGCCATGGCGAGCTGCGCGTCTCGCATGACCAGAACCTGCTGCTGCCCTGGGTGCGCGAAAGCGACCTGCCCGCGCTCCACGAAGCCGCCAAGGCGCAGGGCTTCGCCACCCCCAACATCGGCCTGCTGACCGACATGATCGTCTGCCCCGGCGGCGACTTCTGCGCGCTGGCCAATGCCCGTTCGATCCCGGTCGCGGCCGAGATCACCGAGCGCTTCCAGGACCTGGACGAGCTCTGGGACATCGGCGACATCGACCTGCACATCAGCGGCTGCATCAACAGCTGCGGCCACCACCACAGCGGCCACATCGGCGTGCTGGGCGTCGACAAGGACGGCAGCGAGTGGTACCAGATCACGCTGGGCGGCTCGGACGGCTCGACGCTGTCGGGCGCCGCGGTGCCGGGCAAGGTGATCGGCCCGTCCTTCGCCGCCGACGAGGCGGCCGATGCCGTCGAGGCCGTGATCGCGACCTACCGCCGCGAGCGCGCCGCCGGCGAGCGCTTCCTCCAGACCGTGCGCCGCATCGGCCTGGACGCCTTCAAGCAGGCGGCCAACGGCATCCGCCGCACCACCGCCAAGCAGACCACCGACTGAGCCGCCGCACCATGAAGTTCGTTTCCAAGGCCCAAGACCCCTGGCACACCTGCGCGGGCGAGGATGGTCCCCAGCCGCATCCCGCCGCCGCCGACCACAAGCTGCTGACGCTGGAGCAGTGGCATGCCGTGCGCGACACCTGGCCCGAGGGCCTGGCCACCGGCGTGATCCTGCCCAACGACGTCGACGTGACCGAGCTCAAGGCCGATCTGCCGCGCCTGTCGCTCATCGCGCTGCAGTTCCCCAAGTGGGTGGACGGCCGCGCCTACAGCCAGGCGCACGTGCTGCGCTCGCGCCTGCGCTTCGCCGGCGAGGTCCGCGCGATCGGCGAGGTGCTCGTGGACATGCTTCCGCTGCTGCAGCGCTGCGGCGTCGACGCCGTGCAGCTGCGCGGCGACCAGAACCTCGAGGCGGCCGAGCGCGCGCTGAAGTTCTTCCCCGGCCATTACCAGGCGGACGTCAACGAGACGCGCCCGCTGTTCGCGCGGCAAGGGGCCTGACATGACCGGCGCAGCGAATGGCGCAGCAGGCGGCGCAGCGGGCGGCGCAACGGGCGGCGAGGAGTCCTCGCTGGACTTCGCGCCGATCGGCGCCTCCGCCCTGCCGGGCGCGCCGGCCACCGGCTCGGCCATCGGCCTGTATGCCCGCGAGACGCCCGGCTTCGGCGAGCGCCTCGCGCGCACGGTCGAGGTGCTGAAGCAGGCCGCCGCCGAATTCGGCCCCGGCGCGCTGCAGTCGACCTCGCTGGGCGTGGAGGACATGGTCATCACCGACCTGATCGCGCGTCACGGCCTGCCCATCGCGCTGGCCACGCTCGACACCGGCAAGCTGCACCCCGAGACGCTGGCGCTGATCCCGCGCATCCAGGCGCGCTACGGCCTGGAGGTCGAGGTCTTCGCGCCGGTGAGCGAGCAGGTCGTCCACTTCGTCCGCGCCCATGGCGAGGAGCCGATGTATCGCAGCGTCGAGCTGCGCAAGGCCTGCTGCAGCCTGCGCAAGCTCGAGCCGCTGGCGCGCATGCTCGCCGGCCGCGGCGCCTGGATCACCGGCCTGCGCCGCGAGCAGAGCGCCAACCGCGCTGACGTCCCATTCCGCGAGGACGACGGCCAGGGCCGCACCAAGATCAACCCGCTCGCCGAGTGGACCTGGGCCGACGTCTGGCACTACGTCCAGGTCCACGGCGTCCCCTACAACCCGCTGCATGACCAGTTCATGCCCAGCATCGGCTGCGCGCCCTGCACCCGCGCGATCGCCGTCGGCGAGGACTTCCGCGCCGGCCGCTGGTGGTGGGAGGACTCCTCCAAGGAATGCGGCCTGCACGCCACCCACACCCCCGAATCCACCGATTCCCCTGAGACCTCCGGAGCCTCGGCATGAACGCCCCCGTGAACCTGGAACAACTGCTGCCGCTGGCGGACCACCGTCATCTGGACCACCTCGAAGAGGAAGCGATCTTCATCCTGCGCGAGGTCGCCGCCGCCTTCGAGCGCCCCGCCCTGCTGTTCTCCGGCGGCAAGGATTCCTGCGTGGTGCTGCGCCTGGCCGAGAAGGCCTTCAAGCAGCGCGTCGCCGGCAACGAGTTCAAGGGCAAGCTGCCCTTCCCGCTGGTGCATGTGGACACCGGCCACAACTTCCCCGAGGTCATCGAGTTCCGCGACCGCCGCGTCGCCGAGATGGAGGAGCGCCTGGTCGTCGGCCACCTCGAGGACTCGATCAGGAAGGGCACGATCCGCCTGGCGCATCCGCTGGAATCGCGCAACGGCCATCAGACGGTGACGCTGCTGGAGACCATCGAGGAGCACCGCTTCGACGTGCTCATCGGCGGCGCCCGCCGCGACGAGGAGAAGGCGCGCGCCAAGGAGCGCATCTTCAGCCACCGCGACAGCTTCGGCCAATGGCAGCCCAAGGAGCAGCGGCCCGAACTGTGGAACCTCTTCAACACCCGAATCCGTCCGGGCGAGCACTTCCGCGCCTTCCCGATCAGCAACTGGACCGAGCTGGACGTGTGGCTCTACATCGCGCGCGAGAACATCCCGCTGCCGTCGCTGTACTTCGCGCATGACCGCCAGGTGATCCGCCGCAAGGGCCTGCTGGTGCCGCTGACCGAGGTCACGCCCCCCGAGGCGGGCGAGACCGTCGAGACCGCGCAGGTGCGCTTCCGCACCGTCGGCGACATGACCTGCACCTGCCCGGTGGAGAGTCCCGCCGCCAGCGCCGCCGACATCGTCGCCGAGACGCTGACCGTCACCGTCTCCGAGCGCGGCGCCACCCGCATGGACGACCGCACGTCCGACGCCTCCATGGAGCGCCGCAAGAAAGAGGGCTACTTCTGATGACCGCCGTTCACAAGATCCATCAGTCCGACGTCGACACGACGCACCGCGCGCTGCGCTTCCTGACCGCCGGCAGCGTCGACGACGGCAAGAGCACGCTGATCGGGCGCCTGCTCTTCGACAGCCGCGCGATCCTGGCGGATCAGCTCGACACGCTGGCCAAGCGCGCCGCCGGCCAGCCCATCGACCTGAGCCTGCTCACCGACGGCCTGGAGGCCGAGCGCGAGCAGGGCATCACTATCGATGTCGCCTACCGCTACTTCGCGACCAAGCAGCGCAAGTTCATCATCGCCGACGCCCCCGGCCATGAGCAGTACACCCGCAACATGGTCACCGCCGCCGCCGGCAGCGATGCCGCCGTGGTGCTGGTCGACGTGACCAAGCTGGACCTGTCGGTGGACGACGTCCCGCTGCTCCCGCAGACGCGCCGCCACAGCCTGCTGGCCCACCTGCTGCGCGTGCCCGGCATCGTCTTCGCGATCAACAAGATCGATGCGGCCGCCCATCCGGGCGACGCGTTCCGCAAGGTCTCGGCCGCGCTGGAGAAGTTCGCGTCGGCCGCCGGCATCCAGGTCACCGCGGTGGTGCCGGTCTCCGCGCTGCGCGGCGACAACGTCACCCAGCCGCTCGAGGCGGACTGGTACGACGGCCCCTCGCTGCTGCAGGTGCTGGAGTCGCTGCCCACCGTGCAGGAAACCGTCGAGGCGCCGCTGGCGCTGCCGATCCAGTACGTCGCCAAGGATGGGGACGGCACCGGCAACAACCCGCGCGTGCTGTGGGGCCGGATCGCGCAGGGCCAGGTGCAGGTCGGCGACGAGGTCCAGATCCTGCCGAGCGGCCAGACTGCCCTCGTGAGCGAGCTGCGCCGCGCCGGCGAGGCGGTCGCGGCGAGCGTGGCCGGCGAGTCGGCCGGCCTGCTGCTGGACCGCCAGATCGACGTGTCGCGCGGCGACTGGATCGTGGCGCCCGGCGCCGCCGCGCCGCGCCGCGCCTTCGACGCGACGCTGGCCTGGCTGGACACCGAGCCGGCCGTGATCGGCCGCAAGTACTGGGTCCGCCATGGCAACCGCTGGGTCCAGGCCCGCATCACGGCCATCGATCATCGCGTCGACATCCAGACCCTGGCCGAGACCGAGGCGCATGAGCTCTCCGTCAACGAGATCGGCCACGTCACCGTCGAGCTGCAGGCCGAGCTGCCGCTGCAGCCCTATGCGCAGAACCGCGTCGGCGGCGCGCTGATCGTCGTGGATCCCACCAGCAACCGCACCAGCGGCGCGCTGCTGGTCCGCTGACCGCCGGCGGATCGTTCAACCGACCCACGCCCACAAGGCCAAGCAGGAGACCGCCATGGGACGCGTCCTCTTCGTCAGCGCCGGCCCCGGCGCCGCCGACCTGATCACGCTGCGCGGCGCGCGGGCGCTCGCGCGGGCGGACGTCGTGCTGTTCGACGCCCTGACCGACCCGGCGCTGCGCGAGATGGCGCCGGATGCGAAATGGCTGGACGTCGGCAAGCGCGGCTTCTGCCACTCGACCAAGCAGACCGCGATCAACGCGGCGCTGGTGCGCGAGGCCCGGGCCAACGCGGTCGTGGTGCGGCTCAAGGGCGGCGATGCCAGCGTCTTCGGACGCCTGGAGGAAGAGCTGCTGGCGCTGGCCGAGGCCGGCATCGCCTACGAGATCGTGCCCGGCGTGACCGCCGCGATCGCCGCGGCCGCCCAGACCGGCCGTCCGCTGACGCGCCGCGGCGCGGGCCGCAGCGTCGCGCTCACGACCGCGATGACGCGCGAGGGCGAGCTGAACCCGGGACAGGCCGGCCAGGCCGCCGACACCGAGGTCTTCTACATGGCCGGCCAACAGCTGGCGGCCCTGTCCCGCCGCCTGATCGCCGCGGGCTGGGAGGCCGCCACGCCGGTGAGCGTCGTGTCGCGGGCGGGCTGCGCGGACGCGCTGGCCAGCGAGCATGACGTGGCCTCGCTGGGGGCGGCGTCGATGCTGCACCAGGGCCGCCCGACGGTGGTGGTGGTCGGGGCCGGCGCCGCGCCGCTGGGCGAATACGCGACCGCCGCGCCGAGGCAAGACCTTGGGGTGAAGGGGCCGTCCCGGCTGGCACAAACCCCGAACGATTAAAATCTCCCGTTTTCCGTCAGCGCCGACCGGGCCCACCGTCAAGCCGGCGCTGATTTTTCCAGGGCCCCGAGCCGGCCCCGCCACTAGAAGAGCCGCTATGACCCACGTCGTCACCGAAGCCTGCATTCGCTGCAAATACACCGACTGCGTCGATGTCTGCCCCGTCGACTGCTTCCGGGAGGGCCCGAACTTCCTGGCCATCGACCCCGATGAATGCATCGACTGCGCGGTCTGCATCCCCGAGTGCCCGGTGAACGCGATCATGCCGGAGGAGGACGTCCCCGGCGACCAGCAGATCATGATCAAGCTGAACGCGGATCTGGCCAAGAAGTGGCCCAGCATCACCAAGCGCAAGACGCCGCTGCCCGATGCCGACGAGTGGAAGGACAAGACGGGCAAGGTCGATCAGCTGGTCCGCTGACCGATCCCCTCATCTCGCGGCGCCGGAGCCTGCCGGCCGCCGCTCTCCTCACAAGAATGGAAACGCAAGTGACTGAAGCGACCTCCGCCCCGCACGCGGGCGTGATCGAAACCGATGCCGTCATCGTCGGCGCCGGCCCGGTGGGCCTGTTCCAGGTGTTCGAGCTGGGCCTGCTCGAGATCAAGGCCCACATCATCGATTCGCTGGCTTATCCCGGCGGCCAGTGCATCGAGCTGTACCCCGACAAGCCGATCTACGACATCCCGGCGCTGCCGGTGGTGACCGGCAAGGAACTGACCGACAACCTGATGAAGCAGATCGAGCCCTTCGGCGCGACCTTCCATCTGGGCCAGGAGGTCACGACCGTGGAGAAGCAGGAGGACGGCCGCTTCTTCGTCGCCACGAGCAAGGGCACGCAGTTCCTGACCAAGACCATCTTCATCGCGGGCGGCGTGGGCTCGTTCCAGCCGCGCACGCTGAAGGTCGAGGGCATCGACAAGTACGAGGGCTCGCAGGTCCACTACCGCGTCCGCAATCCGGCGCAGTTCGCCGGCAAGAACCTGGTGATCATCGGCGGCGGCGACTCGGCGCTGGACTGGGCGCTGAACTTCTGCGCCGGCAATGCCGACGGCAACCCGCACAAGGCCGAGAGCGTGATCCTGGTGCACCGCCGCGACGGCTTCCGCGCCGCGCCGGCCTCGGTGGCCAAGATGAAGGAGCTGTGCGACGCCTACGAGATGCAGTTCATCGTCGGCCAGGTGGCCGACGTGGACGAGGGCGAGGATGCGCTCAAGGGCCTGAAGATCACTGGCGGCGACGGCGTGACGCGCGTGGTGCCGGCGGATCAGGTGCTGGTGTTCTTCGGCCTGTCGCCCAAGCTGGGCCCGATCGCCGAATGGGGCCTGGCGCTGGAGAAGAAGCAGATCCAGGTCGACACCGAGAAGTTCCAGACCAGCGTGCCTGGCATCTTCGCGGTGGGTGACATCAACACCTATCCGGGCAAGAAGAAGCTGATCCTGTCGGGCTTCCACGAGGCGGCGCTGGCCGCGTTCGGCGCGATGCCGATCATCAATCCCGAGAAGCGCGTCCACCTGCAGTACACGACCACCAGCCCGAAGCTGCACAAGGTGCTGGGCGTCGAGACGCCAGTCTTCGACTGAACCGTCCCGCTCCACGAAAAAGCCCGCCTGGCTCATGCCGGCGGGCTTTTTTGCTGGTCGGCCCGACGAGTCACGTCATCGTTCGACGGATTGTTTGCGCCCCGTCTTTCACCAGCGGGCTTCGTTCATCCGCCGCTGGATGATCAGGCGTGCGGGCCGTCGATGGCCTTCTGCGCCGCGTGCGGGACTTGCGGCGCGGGCGCGCCATTGCCCTGCGCCAGCATGCCGGCCAGCGAGTGCGCCACGCCGGTGATGCCTTCGTTGGACAGGCCGGCGTCCTTCATCACCGCATCGACGATGGGCTTGGCGATCTGGTACTGCAGCGCCGAGTTCATCACCTGCTCCGGGAAGGTCGCGCCACCGGCCGTGCCGTTGCCACCGTGACCGCCATGCCCGTTCACCGCGCCGCCCGTGCCGTCGTTGCTCGCCCCCGGCATGCCGTTGACCTGGAAGATCCGGATCGAGTCGATCTTCTCCATCGGACGCACCGCCTGCTCCAGGATGGTCGGCAGCTGCTGCAGCAACAGCGTGCGCACCTGCAGGTCGATCTGCGCCGCGGACAGCGTGTTCAGCGCCTCGTTGATCGCGCGGCGGCCCTGGGCTTCGGCCAGCGCCGCCGCCTGCTTGGCCTGGGCCTCGATGGTCAGCGCCTCGGCGCGGTCGAGCGCGGCCTCCTTCTCCGCCGACGCGGACACCCGCACCGCGATCGCCAACTGCTCGGCTTCCTTCGACGCCTCGATCAGCTGGATGTTCTTCTCGCGCTCGGCCACCGCGACCTGGCGCGCGGTGTTCACCAATTCCTCGGCCTTCACCATCTCGGCGCGGGCCAGGTTGGCCGCGGCGTCCGCGTCGGACTGCTCGCGCGACTTGGTCGCGATCGCGATCTGCGTGTCCTGGCGCGCGATCTCGACCTGCTTGCGCTGCTCGGCACGCTGCATCTCGGTCTTGCGCTCCATCTCGATCTCGCGGGTCTGCAAGGCGAGGTTCTTCTCGATCTCCGCCGACTTGATCTCGCGATCGGCCTCGATGCGCTTCTGGCTCACCTGACGCTCGGCCTCGATCTTCGCGGCCTCCGCCTGGCGGCCGCGCTCGGCCTGCTGCGAGGCGATCAGCGCGATCTGCTCGGCGCGGGTGATCTCGATCTCGCGCTGCTGCGCGAGCGTCGCGAACTCCTGGTCCTTCTCGATCGTCAGCTTCTGGCGCGACGCGTCCAGGTTCTTGGTGCGGACCTGCACCTCGGTGTCCTGCTCCACGTCGTTGCGCTGCTTGCGGCGCGCCTCGGTCTGCTCGGTCAGCCGGGTCAGGCCTTCGGCGTCGAAGGCGTTGTTGGGGTTGAAGAACTGCTTGTCGGTCTGGTCCAGGCTGGTCAGCGACACCGACTCCAGTTCCAGGCCATTCTTCTCCAGGTCCTCGGCGACGGCGTTCTGCACCGCCTGCACGAAGTCGCGGCGCTTGTCCTGCAGTTCCTGGATGGACATCGTCGCCGCGGTCGCGCGCAGCGAGTCGACGAACTTGTCCTCCACCAGCGCCTTCAGCTCATTGGGGCTCATCGTGCGCGCGCCCAGCGTCTGCGCGGCGATGCTCACCGACTCCTCGGTCTGCTTGACGCGCACGAAGAAGGCGGCGGTCACGTCGACCCGCATGCGGTCGCGGGTGATCAGGCTCTCGCGCTCGCGGCGCTGGACCTCGAGCTTGAGCGTGTTCATGTTGACCAGCACGCGCTCGTGGAAGACCGGCAGCACGATCGCGCCGCCGTCCATGATGACCTTCTGTCCGCCCAGGCCGGTGCGGACGAAGGCGGTCTCCTTCGTCGAGCGCTTGTACAGCCTCGCGAAGATGAGGCCGATGCTCAGCAGCGCGACGAAGGCGATGCCCGCGATGATCAGCAGCTCGATCAGATTGTTCATGAACTCAGTACTCCCTCAATGACATGCGTGGCGGTGGCGGTTCACATCAGCGCCGGATGCGGATTGGCGATGCAGCGGTAGAACGCGCCCGCCTTGCTGACGATCAGCACCTGCACGCCTTCCTCGAAGATCTCGTCGTCGACATCGGGCTCGACCATCAGGTAATGCGAGCGCCCATGCGCGTCCTTGACCCGTGCCTGGGCCGCCAGGCCGCGCCGCGCGGCGCCGGTCACGACGATGCCGACCCGGCCGACCAGGCTCTGCTCGCTGACGGCGCTGGTCTCGTCCTGCGGAATGATGTGCGCGATCAGCGCGCCCAGCCCCCGCACGGTCGCCATGCCGGCCGGCACGGCCGCGACGCCCGCCGCGGCGGCCGGCAGGTAGCCGCCGAACAGCCCGTTCATGACCACCTGCAGGCTGTAGCCGAAGACCGTGTAGCCGCTCAGGAACAGCAGCAGCAGGACCAGCGCCGGCACCTTCCCGAGGTGCAGCCAGCCCAGCAGGCGGTCCAGGCCGGTGTCGCCGCTGATCTCGGGCAGGTGGTGGTCGATCAGGTTGCTGGGGCTGAACGAGATCAGCATGCCCGCGCCCTCGACGAGCGCGATACCGACGATCAGCGCGAAGCCGATGCCGAACGGCAGGTTCTGCGGCGCGGTGAAGAGGCTCATGACTTCGCGGCCTTCAGTTGCGCCATGCGCTCGGCGATCTTGTTGTCGCGGACGAGGTCGTCCAGCTCCTTCAGCTGCGCGGCCTGCTGCAGGCCGTTCTGGCGGGCGGTGCCGGACAGGCCGGTCTGGCGTTCGTAGACGCGGTCGAAGGCGTCGGTGACCTTGCCGATGCGGTGCGCGGCGGCGCCGGCGCCCGCGGGGCCGGTCACGGCGGCGGCGGCCGCGGCCCGGCTCTTGCGGAACTCGGCCAGCGCGTCCTGCATCTCGCGTTTCTTGGCCAGCAGCGCGGCGACGAAGCCGGTCAGCTCGCTTTCCTGCCGCGCCTGCTCGGCGAGCGTGGTCTCAAGCACCGGCAGCTGCGCCTCGATGTCGAGTTGCCGCGCGACGGCGGCGCGGGCGAGGTCCTCGCGGCCGGCGGTCATCGCCTCGTCGATCTGGGACGCGAGCGTCGCGTGCAGCTGGTTGAGGTTGGCGTGCTGGCGCTGCGACAGATGGCGGTTCGCCGAGACCGTGCCGAGTTCATGGCGCACCTCGTCGATGACGGCGTCGGCCTCGCGGATCGACTGCTCCATCATGGCCTCGGGGGCCTGGTCCTCGATCCGGTCGAGGAGCGCGTGCACGCTGCCGGCGATCACGCGGCCGACGCGGGTCTTCAGGGTGTCGGTCATCTCAGGATCCTTTCGAGGACGTGGCGGGATGCAAGGGCTGGGCGAGATCAAGCGTGGTGCCCAGGTGTCTGCGCACGACCTGCGGGTCGTACGCGGCGGCGGAGGCGGGCGTGCCCTGGCGCAGCAGCGTTTCGCAGAGCGCGGCGGCGCGGCGCACGAGCGCCTCTTCGAACTGGCGCGCCTCGCCGGCATCGGCGGGCGCCTGGCTGATGGCTAGTGCGAGCGCGGAGACGAAGTGATCCAGCAGCAGGCTGACGACCTCGGAGTGTTGGCCGGTCTCGCTCTCGATGCGCACCAGCGAGTCACGCAGCCGGGCGGTCAGGTCGCGGGTCCAGGCGTGGGCGGCGACGTAGTCGAAGGCGCCGTCGTGCTGGCGCTTGAGCTGGCCGAGCAGCACGCGCAGCTTGTCGCTGTTGGTCGCGGCGCCCTCGACGCGCAGCTGGGCGAGCCACAGGTAGAGGTCGCTGGGGATGCGGGCCGACAAGGGCTCCATCGTGGTCGGGGGACTGCTCGCGTTCATGTCGAAGGGCGTGAAGCGGTGGGGATCGGTCCAGTGTATGCAGATGAATTCATCCGTCAACAGAACACACTGGCCGCATTTCCTGTTCGTGCCGCAGGTTTCTCCGAACGCCGGATCGCGGCCAGAGGGCGCAGTGGGCCCGGGCGGGAGGAGCGAGTCAATCACCTTCCCCCATCGGTGGGAGATGGGGGTCACGTCTTGCTGCGGTGCGGCGAAAGCGGACGCGCAAATGACGCCGCCCCGCGATTGCGGCGCAATCGGCGGGGCGGTTGGATTCGGCCGCGGGGGCCGGGCGGGGAAGGACGAGGGCTCAGCCCGGCTTGTTCTTCAGCTTGCCCTTGGGCATCACGGCCGTCATGGGAGCGACGGGCCGGTCGGAGACGGAGGATGACTCCTTCGAAGTTCCGGTGTCCTTCTTCGGCTTCATCTTGGCCTTGTCGTTGCGTTGTTCACCCTTGGGCATGGTCTGAGCTCCTCAGCTTTCAATGTCGGTCAGCGATCGCTGCGTCTTGCCTCCCGGGCTTCGTTCCGGACGCCCGCAGCGAATGCGGCACTCTACTCCCGCTTTGAGGCGATGAGGCCACTCGCCCGGCTTGGCGATATCCCCTGCTTCGCGACCACGACTAGAATCCAACCCGCTCGCCGGCCCGTCCGGCGAGTTTCGCTAGGGGTGCTGGTCCGATCGATGCGTCGGCGGGCCGGCTGAGAAAGTCCCTTTGAACCTGATGACGGCCAGTCCGGCCGTCAGCCCGCGGAGCCAGATCTCCGCGGGCCGAGTTAATCCTCGCGCAGGGAAGCATGCCTTCGACACCTCTGGTGTCCTCGCACGCCGCCTTCTCATCGGCGTGTCCGGTTTGCCCACCTGCCATCGCATCCCAGGCTCCGGCATTCCGATGGCAACTTCGTCCGCTCCGACTCCCTTCCCGCTGCACCGCCTCGCGATCGCGTCGATCGCCCTGGCCACCGGCGGTCTGTCCCTCACCGCCGCCGCGCAGTCGGCGCCCTCGGCCCCCTCCGCCTCAACGGCCGCCCCCGCGCTGCCCAGCGTCGTCGTCAAGGGCACCGCCGACGCGCCCGTCACCGTCGGCGGTTTCGGCGACACGCCCGTCGCCAAGCTCCCGATGCAGGCCAGCGTCGTCAGCGCCGAGATGCTCGCCGACCGCGGCCTGAGCAGCCTCGCCGGCCTGACGCTGCTCGACGCCAGCGTGGGCGACGCCTACAACTCCACCGGCTACGTCTCCTATCTGAAGATCCGCGGCTACGACCTGGACAACCGCTTCAACTTCCGCCGCGACGGCCTGCCGATCAACGCCGAGACCGCCCTCCCGCTCGCCAACAAGAGCAGCCTCGAGGTCCTCAAGGGCACGTCCGGCATCCAGTCCGGCACCAGCGCGCCGGGTGGCCTGGTCAACCTCGTCGTGAAGCGGCCGACGGTCGAGCTCACCAGCGTGATGCTCGGCGTGAGCGAGCGCGGCACGGTCGAATCGGCGATGGACTGGAGCCACCGCTTCAGCGACGGCCACGGCAACGACAAGGCCTTCGGCCTGCGCGTCAACCTGCAGGCGGCCAAGCTCCGCCCCGAGTTGCGCGACGCCGACGGCAACCGCTGGATGATGGCCGTCGCCGGCGACTGGCGCGTCACCCGCGACACGCTGATCGAGGCCGAGGTCGAACTCAGCCGCCAGAGCCAGCCCAGCCAGCCCGGCTTCAGCCTGCTCGGCGACAAGCTGCCCGATGCGAAGGCCATCGACCCGCGCATCAACCTCAACAACCAGTCGTGGAGCCTGCCGGTCGTCTTCGAGGGCCGCACCGCCTCGCTGCGCGTCCAGCATCAGCTCAATGCCGACTGGAAGCTGCAGGCCCATGCCGCGATCCAGCGGCTGGTCAACGATGACCGCCTGGCCTATCCGTTCGGCTGCACCGCGGGCGACGGCACCTACTACCCGAGCACCTACTGCCCCGACGGCACCTTCGATCAATACGATTTCCGCAGCGAGAACGAGCATCGCGACAGCGATGCGCTCGACCTCTCGGCGCAGGGCAAGCTCAGAATGGCGGGCATCACGCACGAGCTGACGGCGGGCGTGCTGTTCTCGCGCTACAAGAGCCGGCTGCAGGGCCAGGCCTACAACCCGGCGGGCACCGGCAACATCTGGGGCACGCTGCCGACGACGGCCGATCCGACGCTCTCCGGCACCAACACCAACCGCACCGAGCGCAGCACCGAGCTCTATCTGCGCGACGCGATGCAGTTCAGCGAGCGCTGGCAAGGCTGGCTCGGCGTTCGTCACACGCGGCTGAGGCGCGACAGCGTCGCGGTCGGCCCGCAGCCGGGCGAGATCGGCACGCCGAATCCCTATGCGCAGTCGTTCACGACGCCGTGGCTGGGCGTGAGCTACGCGATCGATCCGCAGTTGCTGGCTTACGCGAGCTGGGGCCAGGGCATCGAGTCGGCGGTGGTGCCCAACCTGCCGGTCTACGCGAACCGCACGGCGGTGCTGCCGGCGCTGCGCAGCAAGCAATGGGAGATCGGTCTGAAGTCGGGCAGCCGGACGGTGGACTGGTCGATCAACTACTTCGACATCAGCAAGCCCGCGACGCGCGACGTGCCGGTGGTGGTGAACGGCGCGGCGATGCTCGAGACCCGCATCGATGGCGAGCAGAACCATCGCGGCGTGGAAGCGCAGGCGGATCTGAAGTGGACGGGCGGCGGCCTGATGGCGAGCGCGATGAAGCTGCGCGCGCGCCGCGAGCGCAGCGAGGACGCGACGCTCAACGGCCTGAAGCCGGCCAACGTCCCGGAGACGGTGCTGAAGCTGCAGGCGCATCAGAACGTGTGGCTGCCGGGGCTGGAGCTGCAGGCGGGCGTGGTCTACGAGGGCAAGCGCATGGTGCTGCCGGACAACTCGCTGGCGATCCCGAGCTGGACGCGGCTCGACCTGGGCGCGCGCTACGAGCAGAACGTGGGCCGGCAGCTGCTGATCTGGCGGATGGGCGTGGACAACGCGACGAACCGCCGGGCGTGGCGCGAGTCGCCATACCAGTACAACCACGTGTACCTGTACCCACTCGCCAATCGCACATGGCGGGCGTCGGTGGAGTGGGTCTTGTGAGGGACTGATTTTTCTGTGTATACTCTTAGGCTCTGATCCCCGATAGCTCAGTCGGTAGAGCGCCGGACTGTTAATCCGTAGGTCCCTGGTTCGAGCCCAGGTCGGGGAGCCAAGATCAGATGACGAAGGTCTCCGGACCTTCGTTCTTTTTCAGCCGGTGTCCGACCGAAGACGCTGGCCCAAGAAAATTCAGGTCGACAGGATCTGAAAACCGACGATTCCTCGATAGCTCAGTCGGTAGAGCGCCGGACTGTTAATCCGTAGGTCCCTGGTTCGAGCCCAGGTCGAGGAGCCAAATCAAAGCCCCGCATCGTGAGATGTCGGGGCTTTTTCTTTTATCGGCGAAAGCGTGCGAAGTGGTTTTCGACGGCGCTGCCAAATGGTCTTCAATCATTCGGAAAGGTCGTAGCTCCCGCTCCCGACATACACACTCCGGCCATTCCCATCCACGGGAAAACTGAGTAGCCGTTCCTCATGCCCGTCGTCGTAGACCAGCGTGATCGCATAGCCGCTCAGCTGATACCGACCTCTCCGGCTCGCCCCATCGTCCTTCGTGCGCGTCCCGCTGGTCGCGCCAACCGTCCCCAGTCCCGTCCCCACCGTCCCGCCACCGGTGCTACTGCTCCCCGAGCCATCCCCGTGCGACGACCCCGCGATCACCGTTCCGGTGATCGCCTGCAAGCTCCCCGTGCTCGACAGCGCGCTGTAGCTGCGCTCGAAGCGCCCATCCTTCGTGAACCGGATCCCGCGCGTCGCTGACGTCCCGCCCGTGACCATGCTGCCGTTGAAGCTGCTCCGGCTGAAGCTCCCTTCCAGCCTCGCGTCCTTCGGCCACGGCTTCACCGCGATGTGCTTCTCTAGCTTCCACTCGCCGACCGGCCGCCCGTCGTCGTCCTGCTCCTGCATCTCGTAGCCCTTGCCGGCGCTTCTCCATCGCCCCCAGCGCTGCGGTTCCAGTTGCCTCGAGGCCGCGACATTCAACTGATCCGGCGGCATCTCCGTGCGGCGGTACACCGTCCCGTCCTTCAGCAGGAATCTCACGTCCTCCTCCCAACGGCTGCCGTAGTTGTAGTTGGCCTCCCCATGAAGGACGACGGCGACCAGATCCTTCTCGTTCAACCCCTGACCCGGCGCGCTAGACACACGCTGCAGCAGCACTTCCTTGCGAGCCAGCGGCGTCTGCGGCAACGGCGACACCGTCAGCCCGGACGCATCGTTCACCAGCGCCGCATCGGCCAAGTCCATCGACAGCCGGCTCAGCGAGGTCACCACCCCGCGCAGCACGATCTCGCGTCCGACCCACGGCTCGGCGTTGAACTTCAGATGGATGAGCTGCTCGCCCCGGCGGTCGCCCCGCTCCTGCACGAGGTGGAAGCGCTCGGGATAACGGATATCGCGGGCCACCCGGCCCTTCACGTAGACCTGCCCCATCTTGCGCAGCGCCGCCTCATCGGAGATCCCCAGCCAGCTCCCGCGCTGCGCCGTCAAGGCGATCACCTGGCTCGGCAGCAAGAGCTGGCCCCGCGCCGGCTCGACGGCGATGGGCAGCGGCGTCGGCGGCGTCACGAGCTTCGCCTGCACGAGCGCCCGCGCCACCGGAATGGCCTGCGGGTACTTCGCGGCGATGTCCATGCCGGGCCCGTCCCACTCACGCGCCATCGCGAGGCAGGCCTGATCGGGCGTGGCGTTCGTCAGCACCCGCTTGCGGACGGGCTCGACGAGCTTGTCCCATGGCGGATCGCTGCTCTTGCGCTCCATCACGCGCGTCACGACCACCCGCAGCGGCGGAAGCTGGTAACGCGTGCGCCAGGCCACCCACGCGTCGCGCATCTGCGCGGCCGACGGCGCGCCGATGTCCTCGCACGCGGACACGGAGAGCTCGGAGATCACATCGAGGGTGACGGCCTCGACGAGTTGCGCCATCGCCACCGGATCGGTGGCAAGCGAGGCGGCCTCGGGCGCGGCGATCGCGCCACCCGCCATCCAGGCGAAGGCGGACGCCGCGAGCGTCCGCCGAAGAGGGGTCAAGGCCATGCTGTCGGTCCATGCCTGCTATCGGAGGACCGCATGCTGCCCGCTTCATCCGCCGCCAGCCACGGCCAGGACGGGGAAGCGCCGGAAGGGGACTTGACGCGCTCGCGCTAGTCCTGGACGCGCAGCGCTCGCGCCGCCTGCTCCGCGGCCGCGACCGTGGCGACGCGCTCCCGCTGCGCCGCGACCTCACGCGTCTTGCGCTGCAAGGCCGTCTCGTCGAACAGCCCACCCAATGGAATCAGCGACAGACCGATCGCGCACATGCTGGTGCCGATGATCTGCGGCGCGTAGCCCGCGATGCGTTCAAGCATGGTTGCCCCCCCTGTGCCAGGCGGCCCGGGCGTTCTGCGACGCCGTCGTCGAGCCTTGCGTTTTCTTCATGCCCGAATTCTGTTGATAGGCGATGGCGGCGGGAATCGGAAGTACACCAATGCGGCTGAGGGGGTTTTCCCGACACGCCCCCATCGATTTGCCGAACCGCCTGCGGCCGCCAGTTGCCTCCCGCCTGTCAACACATGCGAGAGTCGGCGCGTTCGAGTCGTTTCAGGGAGACAAGCACATGCCAAAGATCCACCGGACCGCCTTCGCCTGCCTGCTCGCCGCCGGCGCGATGGCCGCGCCCGCCGTCCACGCCGAAGTCTGGAAATGCCTCATCGACGGCAAGGTCCATTACTCCGACCAGCCCTGCCCCACCAAGGGTGAGCCGCTGCCGCAACGCGCCCTCCAGGGGAATGTGGTCGACACCTCGGCGGACCGCGCGGCCATCGCCGAACGCGCCCGGGCCGCCTCCGCCGAGGAGCGCGCCGCCGCGGCGGCCCCTTCGGGCGGCGGCGCGGCCGCGCCACCGGTCTCCAGCAACGTCTGCCCCTCCGAGCGCGACATCGCCGGCATGGAGACCAAGGCCAGCTCGATCTCGCTGAGCCCCGAGGCCAAGCGCTTCATCCAGGACGAGATCCGCCGCGCGCGCCAGTGCCAGAAGGGCCAGGGCAGCTACTCGGCGGCGGACTGGAACGTCAGCAAGCAGGCAGTCGATGCGCAGAGCAGCCTCACGGGCGGCGCCGACGCCAGGCGCCGCGCCGAGGCCATGCACAGCGCCGCCGATGCCAACGAAGGCGACCGCATCCAGCGGCAGCGGGAACTCGAGGACCGTGACGCCGCGCGCAGGGAGCGGGGACGCATGCGGCCGGCGAGCAGCCCGCGCTGAGCGCGAGCGCCGGCCGCCGGCGTCATCTTGGCCGCCCGAGCACGCCGCGCCACCGCCCCCAGTCGCGCGTCACCGGCGGCAAGGCCAGCACGAACAGCACCGCCGCCAGCGGCACCACGCACACGAACCCGAGGTGCTTGAAGCCGAGCGCGCCCGCGACCCCGCCCAGCACGAACGCCGCCAGCAGCCCGCCCGCGCGCCAGGCGCGCTGCCGGTCATGCCGCACCGCCGGCCGGCTGGCCGTGGGCTGCCGGTTCCAATAGAGCATCTTCCCGAGCTCCATCCCGAGGTCGGTGATGTTCCCCGTCATGTGGGTGGTGCGGATGCTCCCGCCCGAGGTCTTCGACCCCACCGCGTTCTGCAGCCCCATGATGAACGCCAGCAGCAGCACCGTCAGCGGCACCGCGAAGGGCGTGTGCCAGGTCAGCGTGATCGCGCCCATCAGCCCGAACGGGAACAGCAGCGCCGCCTCCAGCATCAGCGGCAGCGCGTAGACGCTGCGCAGCCCATGCTGGCGCGCCCAGTTCACCAGCATCGCGCACACCGCCGCACCGCAAAGGAACGCCAGGATCGCGCCCAGCGCGTTCAGCACCAGCGTGCCCTGCCCCAGCACCGCGCCATCGGCGAGCTGCGACGCGAAGCCCGTCATGTGCGAGGTGTAGCGCTGCAGGATCAGGAAGCCGCCCGCATTCACCGCGCCCGCGTTGAACGCGAGCAGCAGGCCCAGCGCGCGGTTCGTCGACGGCGCGCGGTGCCGGCTGGTGAGATGCAGCAGGCGCCTCATCGCGATGGATCCGGATCGCCGTCCAGCCGCGCCGCCGCCGTCGTCGGCAGCTCCTCCAGCTCCGCGCCGAACAGCTGCGCGCCGCCCGGCTCGACCACCTTCGCCCCGTGCCGCGTCAGCACCGCGTGCAGCCGCGCCCAGTTGATCGGCTTGACGAAATACTCGTCGAACACCAGGTCCTCCGCCGATTCGAAGTCGGTGTTCAGCGGCGTGCCGCTGACCGCGATCGCGATCAGCGCCGGCAGGCTCAGCTTCAGGCGGCTCGCCACGTGACGCCCGTCGGCGTCGGGCATCGCGATGTCGGTGATCAGCAGGTCCGGCTCCCACTTCAGCCCGATGCGGATCGCCTCGAGCCCGGTCTGCGCGACCTTCAGCTCGAAGTTGTAGACCGTCAGCAGCTCGCGCAGGAGCTCCAGCGAATCCGGCTGGTCATCGGCGACCAGGACTTTCAAGCGATCCTGCATGGTGGCGTTGGAAGAGATTTTGGAGCGGCGGTAGCAATCGGCGGGCCTGAGCCGCGGCCATCAGCCGCTTCCGCAGGGGACAGCCAAGGCATGGGGACGCATTCTTCCACCTCGGACGCCATCCGCGCGTCCCTGTGGTTCCCCCAGGAGTAGGATGACGCATCTTTGAAAGCGCTTTCCCATGAAGAGAAAGAAGCCGATCCTGTCGACCTCGCAGGAGGTCACGCTGGGCATGGTCGCCGCCGCCAGCGGGGTGTCGCCGAGCACCGTCTCGCGCGTGCTGAGTGGCAGCGCGCAGGTCAGCCCAGAAAAGGCGAGCCGCGTGC
Organism: Roseateles sp. Mitsp63; assembly: GCF_059491535.1. Taxonomy (NCBI): domain Bacteria; kingdom Pseudomonadati; phylum Pseudomonadota; class Betaproteobacteria; order Burkholderiales; family Sphaerotilaceae; genus Roseateles; species Roseateles sp. Mitsp63. The sequence goes on from NZ_CP168509.1 coordinate 5,168,881, forward strand.
GCCGCGCGATCGACGAACTCGGCTTCGTGCCGAACACGATCGCGCGGGCGCTCGCCGATGGGCGGACCTTCAACATCGGATTGCTGGCGCAGTACTTCGAGAGCCCGTACTACGCGCTGCTGCTGCGCGGCATCGAGGAGGTGCTGACGCCGGCCGGCTACGCGCTGGTGGTCTCCAGCGGGCACTGGGATCCGGAGGAGGAGCGGCGCTGCGTCGCGTCGCTGCGGTCACGGCGGGTGGACGGGATCATCGTCCTGACGGGCGGGTTGACGGATGGCTTCCTGGTCGAGCTCGCGCGGGAGCTGCCCGTCGTGGTGACCGGCCGGACGCTGCAGGCGCCCGGGCTGCACGCGTTGAAGACCGATGACGTCGAGGGCGCGCGCGCCGCGGCGCGGCACCTGATCGAGCGCGGTCACCGGCGCATTGCCTTCATCGGCGGCGACTCGACGCATGCGGATTCGAAGGAGCGCGAGACCGGCTATCGGCTGGCGCTCGCGGAGGCGGGCCTGGCGGTCGACGAGGTGCTGATCGCGGGCGGCGATTACCTGGAGACCGGCGGCGCCAGGGCGATGGAACGGATGCTCGAGGCGGGCGTGCGCTTCACGGCGGTCTTCGCGGCCAACGACCAGATGGCGGCGGGCGCGGCGCGCGTGCTGCACAGCCGCGGCTTCCGCGTGCCGGAGGACGTCTCGCTCGTCGGCTACGACGACCTGTTGAACACGGCGCATGCGAGTCCGCCGCGCACGACGGTGGACGTGCACATCGTCGAGCTGGGCCGGCGGGCTGCCGCGGCGATGCTGGACCTGCTGAGGACGGGCGGCTCGGCGGTGCAGCCGCCGCCACCGCAGCTCATCGTGCGCGAGTCCACGCGGCCGCTCGCCCATCGCCCGGCGATGAACTGAGCCGCAGAGGGTTTGTTCTTCGTCAACTGGGCGTCATACGGGCTGGTCAGAATGCCACCCATCCGAGACAACAACCGGCTGCGACATAGGGCAGAAAGCTGGAACCCGTCACCAGCGTCGCGGATACCCTCTTCACAAAGAAGCCACCCCGAGCGGGTGGCTTCTTTCATTTCAGCCCTGCTTCGACGACAGCCGCCAGATCCCGCGCCCGAAGATCGCTGTCATCACGAAGCCGTAGACGAGGCTCGTGATCAACAGGCCGATATCCGCTTTGTATTGGCCGTCTGTCATGACGCCAAAGGCGACGAACAGGCCAAAGAACAACATCGCCAAGCTGAGCGCGAAGACAAGCAGGAACCGCCGCGGTCCCACCGCGCGCACCTTTTCCAGATCAAGCAGGTCCAACATCAGAGAACTCCTCGCCCGCACGAGCGCAGGCGTGCGGCGCATGTTGTCCGCCTCGTTCCGACCTTCAATAACCTGAATCGGTGGCGCTGCGCCGCCGTCGCAACCCCGCAAGCGCCGGGCCGGATTCCGGGTTTTCCCGCACCCGCGTCGCGCCCGCCCATCACCCCAGGTAAAGAAGGTTGAAAGTCCGCCCCCGCCTTCGTCACGAAACGTACACCGTGCGATCCTTCGGCCCGTTCCGCGACCGGCCTTCCCCAGAACGCGCCGCGCTCGCCGCTTTCATTTCCCGCGCTTCCGTCCCAGCCATCGCCAGATCGGCCGCGCCTGCACTGCCATTGCTTTCCGATGACACGCATCCGCCGCCCTGCCCTGCAGCCGCTTTCCATCGCCCTGTTGCTGGGCCTGAGCAGCTCCGCCTGGTCCCAGTCCACCCCGTCCACTCCTGCGGCCGCCCCGCCCGCGCCTCCCGGCACGAAGGCCCCCGCGCGCGCCGCGCCGCCGGCCAGCAAGGACAACGCCGACTCCCCCACCCAGCTCAATCGCGTCGAGGTGCAGGGCACCTCGCGCGACGACGACCAGCGCCGCGCCTCCACCGCCTCCAAGATCGTCATCGGCCGCGATGAGATCGAGCGCTACGGCGACGCCACCATCGGCGAAGTCCTCAAGCGCCTGCCCGGCGTCACCACCGGCGGCCGCCCCGGCCGCGGCGGCGAGATCCGCATGCGCGGCATGGGCGGCGGCTACACCCAGATCCTCGTCAACGGCGAACGCATGCCGCCGGGCTTCTCGCTCGACGAGCTCCCGCCCGAACAGATCGAACGCATCGAGGTCATGCGCGCCCCCACCGCCGAGTTCGGCGCGCGCGCCATCGCCGGCACCATCAACGTCGTCCTGCGCGAGGCCCTGCAGCGCCGCCTCAACGAGGTCCGCCTGGCCTCCACCTTCGAGCGCGGCCGCGTCACCCCGCATCTCAGCTGGACCCGCAATGACAAGCTCGACGACCAGGGCGGCGCCTACAACCTGACCGTCAACGCGATGCAGCACAAGCGCGTCGACGACATCGAGTCCTTCTCCGTCACCCGCCTCTTCGATCCCGCCTCCGGCGCGCTGCAGCGCCAGACGCTGCTCCAGACCCTCGGCCAGACGCGCGACGAGCGCAAGTCGCTCAACCTCACCGGCCGGCTGCAGCTGCGCCTGGACGGCGGCGACACGCTCGCCTTCCAGCCCTTCCTCATGGTCAACCGCGGCAGCGGCACCAGCGCCGCCGCCCAGACCCAGTCCCCGGACCTGCCCCCGGGCGACTTCGAGCGCATCAAGTACGACTCCTACGCCACCGACAGCAGCAGCCGCGCCGCCATGGCCCGCCTGAACGTCCAGTGGAACAAGCGCCTGGGCGAGCACACCCGCATGGAGACGCGCATCGGCGGCGGCCGCATGACGATGGACAGCTCGTCCCATCGCGAGGAAGACCTCTCCGGCTCCGCGTTGCCCTTCTACCGCCTGCAGGACGACACCACCCACAGCCGCGACACGCAGTGGAGCGTCAACTGGAAGCTCACGCACCAGATGGACAACGAGCACAGCCTCGTCGCCGGCGTGGAGGGCGAAGGCACCCAGCGCGACCAGACGCGCGGCTGCACCGAGGTCGACGGCCGCACGCTGCGCAGCGACAGCTGCGCCTACCTCGCCGACTTCGGCGAGAACGTCTCCGCCTCCACGCGCCGCCTGGCCGTCTACGCGCAGGACGAGTGGAGCGTCGGCAAGCAATGGGGCTTCTACGCCGGCCTGCGCTGGGAAGCCATCCAGACCGACAGCACCAACAACCAGGGCCCGGTGAAGAACACCTCCCGCGTGCTCACCCCGCTGCTGCATGCCGTCTACAAGATCGACGAGAAGAGCCGCGAGCAGATCCGCGCCAGCCTCACCCGCAGCTACAAGGCGCCCAACCTCAACGACGTCATCGGCCGGCTCAGCATCAACAGCCAGTACACCTGCCATCCGCCCGACGTCGTCTGCGGCCCCAACCTGATCAACTACCCCGACCGCCTCGGCAACCCCGATCTCAAGCCCGAGCTGGCGACGGGTGTCGAGATCGGTTACGAGAAATACCTTTCGAAGGGCGGCCTGCTCAGCGCGAATTTCTTCTACCGCCGCATCACCGACCTGATCCGCAGCCAGGCCGTGCTCGAGCCGGTGCCCTACTCGCCGGTGCCGCGCTACGTGATCCGGCCGCGCAACATCGGCAACGCCAAGACCCATGGCGTGGAGCTCGAGGCCAAGTTCCGCCTCGACGAGTACCTCGCCGACGCGCTGCCCATCAACGTGCGCAGCAACCTCTCGCTGTTCAGCTCATCGGTGGACGGCATCCCCGGCCCCGACAACAAGCTCGACCAGCAGCCGCGCTACACCGCCAACCTCGGCGCGGACTACCGCCTGCGCTCCGTGCCGCTGACGCTGGGCGCGTCGCTGAACTACACGCCGTCGACGCTGCTGCAGCAGAGCGCCCAGGTGCTCAACGAGATCGACAAGAAGCGCGTCATCGACGTCTCCGCGATGTGGACCTTCTCGCCCGCGGTGGCGGTGCGCGTGGCCGCCAGCAACCTGCTGCCGCTGACCTACGGCAACGGCAGCATCGCCACCACGCCGGGCCGCGTCGTCACCAGCGAGAGCACCGGCCGCAGCTTCACCGTCTGGACGGTGCGCCTGGAGCTGAAGGTCTGAGCAAGGCCTGGGCAAGGCCTGGGCAAGGCCTGGGCAATGTCTGGACGATGGACGCAAAAAAGGCTGCCCTGGGGCAGCCTGAAAAGAGCGGAGCACAGCGCCTCCGCGAGGGCGACGGAGCTGCATCTGCCAGCTCCAAGGAGTCAACGGGTTCAGCGACGGGCCTGGGTGGCCTCGCTGGTGGAAATGGCGTGGCTGGCGGGGGCCCAGACGGTGGCGCCGACGCCCAGCGCCAGCAGCACCAGCACCATCCAGGTCAGCGGCGAAGTGCGGCGGCGGGCGATCGGCCGGGGCGGACGCGAGCCGGTGCGCGCGGGGCGCAGCTGCGTCGGCAGCTTGAAGTCCTGCAGGCGCTGCAGGCGCACCGCCTGTTTGCTGCCGTCACTCCTGGACACAACCTCGAAGCTCAGGCGCTCGCCTTCCTGCGGCGACTGGCCGTCCATCGGAAAGGCCGACACATGCACGAACAGCGGATCGCCGCCCTGATCGGGCTTCAACATCCCATGGCCGCGCTCCGCGTACCAGCTGTCCAACGTTCCTTCGAATCGCATGACTGGTTCCCCCATCTTCTAGAACGTCCGATCCGGGTCGCGGACTCGTGGTCCGCCCGGCGCCCTGACCGGGCGCTTCTCTCTCTCGGACAAAAAGAGCCCGGCGGGTGGCCGGGCTGCTGGGGATGGATGCTGCCGAAGGTTGCGTCGGGCACGGCAACAGGCTGTAAACCGTGCAACTTCTCACGAAATCATTTCTGGGATCACGGCTTCAGATAGCGGTCCAGGAACTCGAGCGTCCGGCGGTTGGCCTCGATCTGGTTTTTCTTCTTCTTGAAGCCGTGGCCCTCGTCGTCGAACACGAGGTACTCCACCGGCACGCCGTTCTGCTTGACCGCCGCGACGATCTCGTCGCTCTCCACCTGGATGACGCGCGGGTCGTTCTTGCCCTGAATGACGAGTAGCGGCTTGCGGATCTCCTTGGCGTGGAAGAGCGGCGAGGTCGCGATCAGGAAGTCCTTGTCCTTCACCGGATCGCCGACCTCCTGGTACAGCGCCTGGCGCGCGCTCTCCCAGTACGGCGGGATGGATTCCAGCGTGCGCAGCCAGTTGGACACGCCGAAGATGTCGACGCCGACCTTGAAGGCCTCGGGCCGGAAGGCCAGCGCCGCCAGCGTCATGTAGCCGCCGTAGCTGCCGCCCATGATGCCGATGCGTTCGGGATCGATCACGCCGGTGGCGGCCAGGAAGGTCTTGGCCTCGACGCAGTCCCACAGCGGCTCGCGGCCGTGCTTGCCGTCGTCGGCGGTGTGGAAGCTCTTGCCGTAGCCGGCGCTGCCGCGGTTGTTGATGCCCAGCACCGCGTAGCCGTGGTTGGCCAGGTACTGCATCAGCGAGGAATAGCCGCGCATCGTCTGCCCGCCCGGGCCGCCGTGCACGAACAGCACCGCCGGCACCTTGCGCGCGGGCGAGGCCTCCTTGGGCAGGTAGAAGACCGAGGGGATGGTCATGCCGTCGAAGGACTTGAAGCGCACGATGCGGCCTTCGACCAGTTCCTCGGGATCGATGTCCTTGGACAGCGTGCGCGTCAGTTGCCGCAGCCGGCCGGTGCCGAAGTCGTAGACGTAGAGATTGCTCGGCGAGCGGTCGCCGTTCAGGAAGAAGGCCATGCGCGCGCTGGTGCGCGAGAAGACCACGCCGCGCACCTCGCCGCCGGGCAGCGGTGGCAGCGCGACGGGCTGGCCATCGGCGGTGCGGACGATGCGCGGTGACAGCGTCGCGTCGACGTTCACGCCGGTGACGCGATAGCGGCCGTCCTGCGAGAACAGGCTGTACTCGATGTCCCAGTCCGCCTTCTCGACCTCGCGCGTCTGGCCGCTGGCCAGGTCGTAGGCGATCAGGCGGCTGAACTCGCTGCCGTCGTTGGAGCGCATCAGCAGCGTCTTGGACGCGGGATCGAAGCTCGCCGCCGCGTAGGCCGCGACGCCCTGGTGCGGTGTGATGTGGGTGGTCTGGCCGGTCTGCGTGTCGTGGAGCAGCACGTCGGTGTCGGCCTGGGTCTGCACGCGTTCGAGCGCGATCCAGCGGCCGTCGCCGCTGATGTCGGCCACGGCCAGGCCGTTCTCGTTGCGGTAGACCAGGGTGCGCGCGTAGGTCTTCGCGTCGTAGCGGTAGAGGTCGAAGTAGCGCGGGTCGCGCTCGTTGGTGGTGACGTAGAAGGCCTGCCCGTCGCGGGCCCAGGCGAGGAAGTCCGCCTTGAGCTTGTCGCCTGGCGTGAGGTCGCGCTCGGTGCCGTCGAGCTCGCGCACGAAGAGGTGGTCGAGTTCGTCGCCGCCGTGGTCGCGCGTGAAGAGCACGCGGTCGTCCTGGGGGAAATAGCCGACGGCGAAGTGGCTCTCGGTGGTGGAGTTCGTCAGCGCGACCGGCTCGCCGCCGTCGACCGACACGCTGTAGAGGTTGAACACGCCATTGGCGTTGCTGCGGAACAGGATGCGCTTCTCGTCCGCCGAGAACGACGCGCCGGCCACGGTGGTGGTGGCCATGAACTGCTCGATCGTGTAGCGCTTGGCGGGGCGCGGGGGCGCTTCCTTCGCGGCCGTCGCGACCTTCGCCTTGGCGATGGCCTGTGGCTTCCCGGTGGCGGCCGGCGGTGCCGCGTTGGCGGCGAATGCCGCGGTGGCCAGACACAGCGCGGTCAGCGGCAGCCGGATCGAATGCTTCATCGTCATTGGAATCTCCTCTCCTGATGACCCGGGGATGCCGGGATCCGCGCACTTTAGGCGGGTGCCGGGTCTTGCCAATCGGGGCGCGATGCGATGCGGCGCGGAAGGGGCGGACGGTCGGAATGAAAGGATGAGATGCGCAAAGTCGCGCCGCCGGCGAGGCATGCGCCTGGCAGGCTGCTGAAGTACCTAGCCCCTCGCCATAGCCCTCGAGCGCACGTCGACAATGCGGCATGCACGGATCCGACACCTTCACAGAACGCTTGCTTCTTGCAACTTAAGGCCGACAGTTTTACGCTGCATGCCGTGCCGCAATTGCCGTACGTCTCATCGGACGTCGATTCGGCGGCTGGGTGGCAGGATGATTCTGCTAACCGGGGTGAGATGAAAATGCCTAAGAAGTTTGCTCAGTACCACGGGACCAAGGCGCCAGCGTCGAAGCTCGGGCTCGCAGCTCAGGCGCCGAGAACCGCGCCGACCAAGTTCAAGATCCGTCGGGTCCCGGCACTCGATCTGGATCTCTTGAACGAATCCATTCGTCAGGTGAAGGCCTTCTCCATGGCCCGCCGCGCCTCGGATGAACTGACGCCCGAACTGATGTCGACGCCAGTCAACGTCTGACCGCGAACTGCTCAAAGACATGGGGACGCTTGCCGTCCCCATCTCATTTGTGCGCGACACACTGCTTCCCATCAGAGGCTGACAACAAGCAGTACTTGCACGAGGCGGCAGCGGGAGGTCCTCGTCAACGCGCCAGCGAGGAGACACGTCGAGGTCGACGCTTCGTCCGTCCGGCGCGGGTCGGAACCTGTCGGGTCGCTTTGCCTCCGCTGGAAACGCCTGAGTGGACGCCAAACACTACAAGTCGCTGTCCGACATTTTTGGATCGCTGCACATTGACCACGGCGCGCAAGACAGCCCTCAGTGCCGTTGCATCACGGGCTACCTCAATGAAGTGGGGTGCAAGAGCTACGTCCTCGAAGAAAACTACGTCGACGCCGGCTACCTCGCGGACTTCGTGGGGTACTACGCGATGTGCCATGACATGCCGCCCAAACACACGCGGCGGCTGCACTTCTTCACTCAGCCGGCCGAGAAGGTCGACGCGCTATGGCGTCAAGTGCTCAGCGCGCCCGAGAAGGTCGAGGAACTCCAGAAGAGCCTCGATGAGACCTATCTGGGTTTCGTCGTTCTCAAGCCGCTGCGCTCCACCGTCATCGGCAAGACCTGCCTGCGCACGTACCCCGAGATCGACGAGCAAAGCCATCGCGCTCGCGTGTTCCCCATCCGCCGCCACTACGTGGCCAGCCTGTGGGGAATGAAGCTCAACGTCAATACAGTCGCCTTCCAGGAGCAGGACCGGGAGATCGCCGCCTGCGCTACCGCGGCCATTTGGGCGGCGATGCACGCCATGCCTGCGTGGTTCACCGTGCACGAGATCCCGTCGCCCTTCCAAATCACCTCATCGGGCTGGGACGGCAAGATCCAGCCGATGGACGGTGAGACCGCCAGCCGATTCCCCTCCAACGGCATGGACGTCAAGCAGATCGTCGGTTGCCTTCGCCAGCATGGGATCGAAACATCCGTCCTTGGTGTGGGCATCGACGATGGCTGCCAGAAGCTGCTCGAGAACGTAGCGGCTTTCCTGGTCGCCAAAACGCCCATTCTTCTGGTCGGCAACCTGTACGCGCGTCGCGAAGGGGAAGCCAAACACACGCTTCGAGGCCTGCATGCGGCGACAATCCTCGGCTACGCCAACAGCGAGGACTTCAAGCCCGGGGGCTGGCCCGAGCGCATCCAGCGGGTGTACATCCACGACGACACGCTGGGCCCCTTCGCCAGCTTCGAGCCGATGCGATGCGATGCGGGGCGATTCCGCCAAGCGCTTGGTCATACCGACGCTTCAGACGGGCCGCCCGGCGTCGTCGACAAGGTCACCGGCTATCTGCGCAATACCGGCGGCGCCTTCCAAGGGGTGGGCTTGAGCGGCTTTGTTGTCCCGCGGTACATCATCGTCCCAATCAACCAGAAGCTTCACCTGCCCTACTCGACGGTTCGGGATTTCGTCGAACTGCTGATGACGTGGTTCAAGACCGGTGCACCCCAAATGTATGGGAAGGGTGCGACGATCCCTGAGTTGAGTTGGACCATTCGCCTTCGCGACCAGCCGTCGTTCAAGGCGATGCTGCTGCAGGCGTCGTGGTGGATCAGCGTCAAGGAAAAGGAGGCCGCCCTGCGCAGGTCGATGTCGCGGCTGCTATGGACGATCGAGGTCACCGCGCTGACGGACGAGGGCGAACAACTGGTCGCCTTGCTCGAACTCGACGCGACGTCGCTGCAGCAGACCGGTGCGGTCCGCGACGTCCATGTGGGCAAGCATGGCCGGGACGTGGCGGAGACGGTTCTCAGCCGCTGGCTGTCTGATTCGGCGCATTACGCGAACAGGCGCCGAGGCATGAACCAAGTCGATCGCGTTGACGGCAATCTTGAGGCATGCATCCTCTCGCTGCGCGAGTCGCTGAAGAAGATGCTTTAGCCCCCGCCGCTCTCCTCACCTCCCCGCCGGCAACTGCCCCTCCACGCCCTTCACATAGAACTTGATGTTCTGCAGGAATTTGTCGTCCGCGACCGCGTCCTTGGCGAGGACCTCCTTGCCGTCCTGCCCCGCGATCGGTCCCTTCCAGATCATGAAGCTCCCATCCTTGAGCCCCGCCTTCACCTGATCTAGCCTGGCCTTCACCTCCGCCGGCACCGCCGCGTTCAGCGACACCAGATCGATCGCGCCCTCCTTGACGCCCCACCAGCTGTGCTTGCCCGGCCCGGCGCTCCAGCTGCCATCCAGCGCCGCCTTCACCGTCGCGATGTAGTACGGCGACCAGTCGATCACCGCCGACCCCAGATGCGCCTTCGGCCCGTACGCGCTCATGTCCGAGTCCCAGCCGAATGCGTACTTGCCGTTCTTCTCCGCCGTCTGCAGCACCGCGCTCGAATCGGTGTTCTGCATCAACACGTCAACGCCCGCGTTGATCAGCGTCTGCGCGGCATTGGTCTCCTGCGGCGGGTTGAACCACTCGTTGACCCACACCACCTTGACCGTCACCTTCGGATTGCTGCTCTGCGCCCCCAGCGTGAAGCTGTTGATGTTGCGGATCACCTCCGGGATCGGGATCGATCCCACCACCCCCAGCGTGTTCGACTTCGTCATCGCGCCCGCGACCATGCCCGCCATGTACGCGCCCTCATAGGTCCGCGCGTCGTAGCTGCGCAGGTTGGCCGCCTGCTTGTAGCCGGTCGCGTGCTCGAACTTCACCTGCGGGCTGTCCGCCGCGACCTTCATCATCGGCTCCATGTAGCCGAAGGTCGTGCCGAAGATCAGCGTGTTGCCCTGCTGCACCAGGTCGCGGAACACCCGCTCCGCATCGGCCGCCTCGGGCACCTTCTCCACGAAGCTCGTCTTGATGCGGCCGCCGAAGGCCTGCTCGAGCTTCTTGCGCGCGTTGTCGTGCGCGAAGGTCCAGCCCCCATCCCCCACCGGGCCCACGTAGGCGAAGGCCACGTTGAGCGGCGCCGCGCCGCCGGCCGAGGCCCCGCCCGCCTGCGGCGCGGACGCGGCCCCGGCGGGCGCCTCGTCCTTCTTCCCGCAGGCGGCCAGCCCGAGCGCGGCGGCCGCCGACGCGGCGATCAGCAGGGAACGGCGGAGCATCGGACGCGGATATCGGACGGACATGGGTTCTCCAGCGAAGTCATGATCGAAGGACGGAAGGCGGCGAGTCGCGGCGCGTGCCGCGCCTATCCGCCCGGATGGAAGGGCCGGCCCAGCGAGGCCGGCATGTTGGCGCGGATGAAGCCCTCGTTGCGCGAGATCAGCACCAGCACCACGATGGTGGCCAGGTAGGGCAGCATGCTCAGGAACTGGCTCGCCACCTGCACGCCCTGCCCCTGCAGGTGGAACTGCAGCATGGTGACGCCGCCGAACAGGTAGGCGCCCAGCAGCACGCGCGCCGGCCGCCATGTGGCGAAGCTGGTCAGCGCCAGCGCGATCCAGCCCTTGCCGGCGATCATCCCCTCGACCCACAGCGGCGTGTAGATCACCGAGCAGTAGGCGCCCGCGAGCCCGCACAGCGCGCCGCCCGCCACCACCGCCAGCAGCCGGATGCGCCGCACCGGATAGCCCAGCGCATGCGCCGATTCCGGCGACTCGCCGACGGCGCGCAGCACCAGCCCCGCGCGCGTGCGCGTCAAGGCCCAGGCCAGCAGCGCCGTCAGCGCCATCGCGCCGTAGACCAGCGGATGCTGCTTGAAGAGCGCCGGCCCGATGAACGGGATGTCGGCAAGACCTGGCACCGCGAACGAGGGCCGCGGTCCCAGCTTCGCCTGCACGTAGTTCTGTCCGACGAAGGCCGAGAAGCCCGCGCCGAAGAGGCTCAGCGCCAGCCCGGTCGCGTACTGGTTGGTGTTGAGATAGACCGCGAGCAGGCCGAAGGCCAGCGCCATCAGCGCGCCCGCGCCAATGCCGGCCACGAAGCCCACGACATCGCTGCCGCTGTGCACCGCCGCGGCGAAGCCGGCGATCGCGGCGACCAGCATCATCCCCTCCGCCCCGAGGTTCACGACGCCGGCCCGCTCGTTGATCAGCAGCCCCAGCGCCGCGAGCGCGACCAGCGTGCCCGCGTTCAGCGTCGCGGCGATCAGCAGCGCATACGCGTCCATCAGCGCGCTCCCTTGGCCAGCGTGTCGGCCGGCGTGTCGGCCGGCGTGTCGGCCGGCGTGTCCAGCGCCGCCGGCGCGCGCCGCACGCGGTAGTGGATCAGCGTGTCGCAGGCCAGCAGGCAGAACAGCAGCAGGCCCTGGAACACGCCGGTGATGGCCTTGGGCAGCCCGAGCCGCGATTGCGCCAGCTCGCCGCCGATGTAGAACATGCTCATCAGGATCCCGGACAGCACGATGCCCACGGGATGCAGCCGCCCGACGAAGGCCACGATGATGGCCGCGAAGCCGTAGCCCGCGGGCACGTAGGGCGTGAGCTGGCCGAGCGGGCCGGCCGTCTCGAGCGCGCCGGCCAGGCCGGCCAGGCCGCCCGACAAGGCCATCGCGCCCCACAGCGCCGCGCGCGAGGAGAAGCCCGCATAACGCGCCGCCAGCGGCGCGATGCCGCCGGCCTGCAGCGCGAAGCCCGCCATCGAGCGCATCAGCAGCCACCAGCAGCCCGCCACCGCCGCCAGCGCGACCCACACGCCGATGTGCAGCCGCGTGCCGGTGAACAGCTTGGGCAACTGCGTCGCCGGCAGGAAGGTGATGGTCTGCGGGAAGTTGTAGCCGGCCGGGTCCTTCCACGGGCCATAGACCAGGTACTGCAGCAGCAGCTCCGCGATGTAGACCAGCATCAGACTGACCAGGATCTCGTTGGCATGGAAGCGGTCGCGCAGGAAGGCCGCGATCGACGCCCACGCCATGCCCCCCAGCGTGCCGGCGACCAGGATGGGCAGGACGATCAGCTTCGTGCTGCCGGCATCGGCCTGCATCGCCACCCAGCCCGCCGCCAGCGCGCCGGCGACGAACTGGCCCTCGGCGCCGATGTTCCAGACGTTGGCGCGAAAGGCCACCGCCAGCCCCAGCGCGATCAGCACCAGCGGCGTCGCCTTCAGGCCGAGCTCGCCGAGCGCGTAGCCGTTGCGCAGCGGCTCCCAGAAGAACATGCGCAGGCCCTGCAGCGGGTCCTTGCCCAGCGCCATGAAGATCGCGACGCCGATCAGCGTCGTCAGCCCCAGCGCGATCAGCGGCGAGGCCAGCGACATCGCCGCCGACGGCCGCGCGCGCGGTTCAAGCCTCGGCATGCGAGTCCTCCCACAGTCCGCTCATCCACAGGCCGATGCGCTGCACCGTGGCCTCGGCCACCGGAATCGCCGGCGACAGCCGGCCGCGCGCCATCACCATCAAGCGGTCGCTGAGCTCGAAGAGCTCATCCAGTTCCTCGCTCAGCACCAGCAGCGCGCAGCCGGCGTCGCGCAGCGCGAGCAGCTCCGCGCGGATCTGCGCCGCGGCGCCGACATCCACGCCCCAGGTCGGCTGCGCGACGATCAGCGCCTTCGGCGCCGCGTCGATCTCGCGGCCCATGATGAACTTCTGCAGGTTGCCGCCGGACAGGCTGCGCGCCGCGGCCTGCGGCCCCGAGGCCCGCACGCCGAAGCGCTCGATCAGCCGCCGCGCCAGCGCCGCCGCCTTCGCCGTCGACACGTGGCCAAGCCGGCCGACCGGCTCGCGCCGCGTCAGCAGCGTGTTCTGCGCCAGCGACATCGACGGCACCGCGCCGCGTCCGAGCCGCTCCTCCGGCACGTGGTGCAGCCCGAGCGCGCGGCGCTTCGCCGGTCCGAGCGGCCCGAGATCGGTGGCGTGGTCCACGGCGCCCGCCGCCGCCCGCGCGATCGACGGGTCCTCCGCGATCCAGGTGACCGCGCCACGCGGCGCGCGGCGGTCCTCGCCGGACAGCACGCGCAGCAGTTCCTGCTGGCCATTGCCCGATACGCCGGCCAGGCCGAGGATCTCGCCCTGCCGCAGCTCGAGCGCGAGGTCCACCAGCGCCGTCCCGTGCGGCGTCTCCGGCGCCAGGCTCAACCCGCTCACCCGCAGCCGCGCCGGCGCATGCGCCCGGGCCGCGCGCGGCGCGAGCGCGGGCGGCTCCGCGCCGATCATCAGGCGCGACAGGCTGGCGTTGCTCTGCTCGCGCGGGTCGACCTCGCCGGTCACGCGCCCCGCGCGCATCACCGTGCAGCGGTGGCACAGCGCGCGGATCTCGTCGAGCTTGTGGCTGATGTAGAGGATGGCGCAGCCCTGTGCCGCGAGCTGGCGCAGCGTCCCGAACAGCGCCTGCACCGCCTGCGGCGTCAGCACCGAGGTCGGCTCGTCCAGGATCAGCAGCCGCGGCGCGGTCATCAGCGCGCGCAGGATCTCCACGCGCTGGCGCTCGCCCACCGACAGCGCATGCACCGGGCGCTCGGGATCGAGCGGCAGGCCGTACTCGGCCGACAGCGTCCGCACGCGGGCGCGGACCTCGTCCAGCGTCATCGCCTGGTCCAGCCCCAGCCAGATGTTCTGCGCCGCGGTCAGCGAGTCGAACAGCGAGAAGTGCTGGTAGACCATGCTGATGCCCAGCGCCCGCGCCTGCGACGGCGAGCGGATCGCCCGCGGCGCGCCGTCCCAGAGCAGCTCGCCGGCGTCGGCCGCGACCGCGCCGGCGATGATCTTCATCAGCGTGGACTTGCCGGCCCCGTTCTCGCCCAGCACCGCGTGGATCTCGCCCGCGGCCACCGACAGCGACACCGCGTCGTTGGCCTTCACGCCGGGGTACTGCTTGCTGACGTGGCGGAGTTCCAGGCGTGGCGGTGTCATGGGGGCGGCAGGGTCCTCAGGATCTCCGGTAGCGCGCCTCGCCCGCGACGTAGCTGGCCACCAGGTTGCGATCGTCCGACAGCGTCATCCAGGCGAAGGCCCGTTCGTGCGGGTCGCGCGTGAGGTCCATGCGGGCCTCGGCGACCGGCCCCGCGGCCCAGTCCCAGATGCAGACGTCGGCCAGTGTAGCCACGCCGAAGTGGCCCAACTCCTCCGACAAACCCAGGGCCTCGGCCGCGCCGCGCGTGGCCGCATGCAACCCGGCCCAGGCGGTCAGGCGCTGGCCGCCGAGCGCCTGCACCTTGTAGCCGTCCGCCAGCGTGCGCTGCGCCGACAGCGAGGTCCCGCCGCCGACGTCGCTCGCCGCGCTGACGCGCACGCCCGCGGCCAGCGCGCCGGGCCAGTCGAACAGCCCGCTGCCCAGGAACAGGTTGGACGACGGGCAGTGCGCGATGTGCGCGCCGGTGCGGGCCAGCACGCGCCGGTCCTCGTCGTCCAGCCAGATGCCGTGCGCCAGCACCGCGCGCGGATGCAGCAGGCCGACGCGGTCGTAGACGTCCAGGTAGCTGCGCGCCTCGGGGAAGAGCCGCGCCACCCACTCGACCTCGCCGCGGTTCTCGGCGACATGGGTCTGCATGTAGAGGCTGGCATCGGCGCGGCACAGCGCGCCAGCCATCGCCAGCTGCTCCGGCGTGCTGGTCGGCGCGAAGCGCACCGTCACCGCGTAGGCCAGCCGCGCGCGCTGGTGGTGCTTGGCGATCAGGTCCAGGCAGTCGCGCTCGGCCTGGACCACGTCGTCGCGCAGGCCCTCGGGCGCGTTGCGGTCCATCAGCACCTTGCCGGTGATCAACCGCATGCCGCGCGCCGCGGCGGCCTCGAACAGCGCGTCGGCCGAGACCTTGTGCACCGTCGGATAGACCACCGCCGAGGTCGTGCCATGCGCCAGCAGCGCATCGAGGAAGCGGTCCGCGCCGAAGCGTGCGACCTCCGGGTCCATGTAGCGCTGCTCGGCCGGAAAGGTGTAGGTGTTGAGCCAGTCCAGCAGCTCGGTGCCATACGACGCGATCACGTCCAGCTGCGGGCTGTGCACATGCGTGTCGACGAAGCCCGGCAGGATCAGCCGGCCGGCGTGATCCTCGCGCACCCAGCCCTCGCCCGGGTCCTCGGCCTGCGCGCCGGCGATGCGGCCGTCCTCGATCAGCAGCCAGTGATCGGGCCGGAAGCGCACGGCGGGATCGTCGACGCGGCCCCATTGCGGCGCGGCGGTGAAGTCCAGCAGGTCGCCCTTCAGGGCCAGGCGTGCCGGAGCGGCGGAGCGGTGGGTCGTCATGCGTCGGAGATCAGGAAGACAGGGGAAACAGGGGAAGACAGGAATGCCGGAATCATCGAGGACCCGGCGCTCACGGCACGAGCTGGCGCGCGACGTCGCGCACCTGCTCGCGCAGCCAGCGCAGCGGCGCGCTGTTGTGGCTCACGTCGTGCCACAGCTGGTAATAGGTCATCGGCGGGAACGCCACCGGGCAGCGCAGCACCGTCACCGGCAATTGCTCCAGGTAGCGATTGCAGAACAGCCGGCCGGTGGTCAGCACCAGCAAGCTGCGCGCCACCATCTGCGGCAGCTGGCCGAAATGGGCGCAGCGCACCGCGATGCGGCGCTCCAGGCCCAGCGACGCGAGGTGCTGCTCGATCACGCCGGGCTGGCCGCGGCTCAGCGGCATCGGCGCCAGGTGCTGGCAGTCGAGGTAGCGCTCCTGCGTCCAGGCGCGTGGCGCCATGCGCGCGGCCGGATGGTCGCGGCTCACCAGGCAGACCACCTCGTCCACCAGCAGCCGGCCCATGTGGAGCTCGCCGGGCGGCTCCAGCCAGTTGCCGATCACCAGGTCCACCTCGCCGCGCGCCAGCGAGGCGCGGTAGTCGAAGTCGGCATTGAGCGGCTGCAGATCCAGTTGCACGCCCGGCGCCAAGCGCTGCAGATGGGCCACCAGCAGCGGCAGGAACAGCGGGTCGAGGTAGTCGCTGGCCGCGACGCGCAAGCGCAGTTCGGCCGTCGCGGGATCGAAGGCCGACTTGCGCAGCCGCGCACCGAAGAGCTCATCGGCCTCACGAAGCAGGCGCTCGGCGGGCGCCAGCAGCTCCAGCGCGGTGGCGGTCGGGGTCATGCCGGCGCCGCTGCGCACCAGCAGCGGATCGCCCGTCAGGGTGCGCAAACGCCGCAGCTGCGCGCTCAAGGCGGGCTGCGTGCTGCCGAGCCGCATCGCGGCCCTGGACACACTGCGCTCGGAAATCAAGGTATGCAGGACCCGCACCAGAAGGAGGTCGATCTTGTCGAAGTTCAGTTCTTCCGACATTGTCAATCGCATATAGAGGCTATATGCGCGATCGTATAACCATGGAGAAGCCGCAGGAGTACCGTTCGGGGTAATTGCATTCGCCGCTCCCATGACCACTCCCCGTCCCATCCGATTCGTCCACCAGGGCCAAGTGAGGTCCGTCTCCGGCCTCCCGCCCACGACCACGGTGCTGCAGTACCTGCGCGAGCACGCCCGCTGCGCCGGTACCAAGGAAGGCTGCGCCGAAGGCGACTGCGGCGCCTGCACGGTGCTGATCGGCGAGCTGGACGCCGAGGGCCAGGCGGTCGAGCTGCGCAACGTCAACGCCTGCATCCAGTTCCTGCCGATGCTCGATGGCAAGGCGCTGCTGACGGTCGAGGACCTGGGGGGCAGCGCCGATCTGAATCCGGTGCAGCAGGCGCTGGTCGACTGCCACGGCTCGCAATGCGGCTTCTGCACGCCGGGCTTCGCGATGACGATGCAGGCCCTTTACGAACGCCATCAGGCGGCGGGGACGCGGCCGCGGCGCCAGGAACTGGCGGACGACCTCGCCGGCAATCTGTGCCGCTGCACCGGCTACCGGCCGATCCTCGACGCCGGCGAACGCATGTTCGACGCGCCCGCCCGCGTCCTCGACCGCGCACCGCTCGCCCAGGCGCTGCGGGCACTGAGCGCCGACCCGCCGCTGCACTACGAGGCGCCCTCGCGCGTCGGCGCGCCGCAACGCGTCTTCGCGCCGCGCTCGGCCGATGAGCTGGCCGCGCTGCGCGAGGCGATGCCGCAGGCGCGCCTGGTCGCCGGGGCGACCGATGTCGGCCTGTGGGTCAACAAGCAGCAGCGCGAACTTGGCGACGTGATCCTCACCGGCCGCGTCGACGAACTGCGCCGCATCGAGGCCGGCCCCGAGGGCGCGCTGCGCATCGGCGCGGCGGCCTCGCTGGAGGACGCCTGGGCCGCGCTCACCGCGCGGGTGCCGGCGCTGCGCGAGCTGTGGCTGCGCTTCGCGTCGCCGCCGGTGCGGCACGCCGGCACGCTGGGCGGCAACATCGCCAACGGCTCGCCGATCGGCGACGGCGCGCCCGCGCTGATCGCGCTCGGCGCCCGCATCGCGCTGCGGCGCGGCGCCTCGCGGCGCACGCTGCCGCTCGAGGACTTCTACCTCGACTACATGAAGAACGCGCTCGAACCCGGGGAGTTCGTCGAGGCGCTCGAGGTCCCCGCCCTGCCCGCCGGCACGCGGCTGCGCGGCTACAAGCTGGCCAAGCGCTACGACAGCGACATCTCCGCCGTCTGCGCGGTGCTGAGCCTGCGGCTGGAGGACGGCGTGGCGCGTGAGGCGCGCTTCGCCTTCGGCGGCATGGCCGCGATCGTCAAGCGCGCGCCGAAGGCGGAAGCCGCCGTGAACGGCCAGGCCTGGGACGAAGCCGCCGCGATCGCCGCCGCGCGGGCGCTGCGCGAGGACTTCCAGCCGATGACCGACCTGCGCGCCAGCGCCGCCTACCGCGAGCGCGCGGCGGCCAACCTGATCCGGCGCTTCTGGCTGGAGACGCGCGCCAACGCGCCGCTCGCCGCCGAGGCCGCCAGCGTCTGGCAGGCCATCAACCTGCAGCGGAGCGTCGCATGAACAAGCCGCTGGACTTCCCGGTCGACGTGACCGCCGCGCCGGCGCTGCAACCGCAGGTCGGCGTCAGCCGCGCGCACGAGGCCGCCCACCTGCACGTCAGCGGCGAGGCGCTCTACACCGACGACATCGCCGAGGCCCACGGCACGCTGCATGCGGCGCTGGGCCTGTCGCCGCTGGCGCACGGGACGCTGCTGTCCGTCGACGTCGAACTGCTGCGGCGCCAGCCCGGCGTGGTCGCGGTGCTGACCGCGGCGGACATTCCCGGCGACAACAACTGCGGCCCGCTGGTCCACGACGATCCCATCCTGGCCGACGGCCAGCTGCGTTACGTCGGCCAGCCGGTCTACGCGGTGATCGCCACCGATCGCGAACTGGCGCGCCGCGCCGCGGCGATGGCCAGGCAGGCGATCGCCGCGACGCCGCTGCCCGCGGTGCTGACCGCGCGCGAGGCCCATGCCATCGGGCAATACGTCATCCCGCCGATGCATCTCTCGCGCGGCGACGCCGCGGCGGCGCTGGCGGCGGCGCCGCACCGGCTCGACGGCGAATGGGCCGTCGGCGGACAGGAGCAGTTCTACCTCGAGGGCCAGATCAGCTACGCGCTGCCGCAGGAGAACCAATCGCTGCTGCTGCACTGCTCGACGCAGCATCCGTCGGAGATGCAGCAGCTGGTCGCGCACGCGATGGGCTGGCAGTCGCACCAGGTCACGGTGCAATGCCGGCGCATGGGGGGCGGTTTCGGCGGCAAGGAATCGCAGTCGGCGCTCTTCGCCTGCGTCGCGGCCATCGCGGCCAGCCGCCTGCGCCGCCCGGTCAAGCTGCGCGTCGACCGCGACGACGACTTCCTGATCACCGGCCGGCGCCATGGCTTCGACTACCGCTGGTCGGTCGGCTTCGACGACGAGGGGCGCATCCTCGGCGCCGAGATCGACCTGATCTCCAACTGCGGCCACAGCGCCGATCTCTCGGCGCCGGTGATGGCGCGCGCGCTCTGCCACTTCGACAACGCCTACTGGCTGCCCCACGTGGCGATGCATGGCTACGGCGCGAAGACGAACACCCAGAGCAACACGGCCTTCCGCGGCTTCGGCGGACCGCAGGGCGCGCTCGCGATCGAGATGATCCTGGACGGCGTCGCGCGGCGGCTGGGGCTCGATCCGCTGCTGGTGCGGCAGCGCAATTTCTATCGCGAGGGCCAGGACCTCACGCCCTACGGGCAGCGCGTCGAGGACAACCTGATCCAGCCGCTGACGGACCGCCTGGTCGAGACCTCCGGCTACCACGCGCGGCGCGCCGAGATCGCCGCCTTCAACGCGGCGAATCCGGTGCTCAAGCGCGGCCTCGCGCTGACGCCGGTGAAGTTCGGCATCTCGTTCAACGTCGTGCACCTGAACCAGGCCGGCGCGCTGGTGCATGTCTACACCGACGGCTCGGTGCTGGTGAACCACGGCGGCACCGAGATGGGCCAGGGACTCAACACCAAGGTCGCGCAGGTGGTGGCGCACGAACTCGGCATCCCGGCCGCGCAGGTGCGCGCCAGCGCCACCGACACCAGCAAGGTCGCCAACACCTCGGCGACGGCGGCGTCCACCGGCTCGGACCTGAACGGCAAGGCGGCGCAGGACGCGGCGCGCAGGATCCGGCAGCGGCTGCAGCCGCTGGCGGCGCGGCTGCTGGGCTGCGGCGAGGACGCCCTCGTCTTCGATGGCGGCGAGGTGCGCGCCGCCGGCGGCGCCGCGGCGATCGGCTTCCAGGAACTGGTCGCGAAGGCCTACCTGGAGCGCATCCAGCTCTGGAGCGACGGCTTCTACGCGACGCCCGGCCTGCATTGGGATCGCGCGAAGCTGCAGGGCCATCCGTTCTTCTATTACGCCTTCGGCGCGGCGGTGGCGGAGGTGCTCGTGGACACGCTGACCGGCGAGACCCGGGTGCTGCGCGCCGACGTGCTGCATGACGCCGGGCAGTCGCTGAATCCGGCGCTGGACATCGGCCAGGTGGAGGGCGCGTTCGTGCAGGGCCAGGGCTGGCTCACCAGCGAGGAGCTGGTGTGGCACCCGCAGTCCGGCCTGCTGCTGACCCATGCGCCGAGCACCTACAAGATCCCGACGGCCAACGACATGCCGCGCGATTTCCGCGTCGCGCTCTACGACGCGCCGAACGCGAAGGACAGCATCCATCGCTCGAAGGCCGTCGGCGAGCCGCCGCTGCTGCTGCCGTTCTCGGTGCTGCTGGCGATCAAGGACGCGGTCGCGGCCTGTGGCCCCCAGCGCTGCGATCCGCCGCTGCGCGCGCCGGCCACGCCGGAGGCGGTGCTGGACGCGGTGGAGGCGGCGCGGGCCGCCGTCAGCTAGCCGCCGTAGCCGCCGTAGCCGCCATCAGCTGGCCGCGGGGCCACTTGCCTCGCGGCCCGGCGGCTGCGGCGCCAGGTAGCCGGCCAGCAGGAACAGCGCGCCCATGCCCAGCAGGCTGCCGACGATGCCCATCGGCGACAGCGCCAGGCTGCCCAGCGACAGCAGCAGCTTGACCATCGCGCCGGCGCAGACCACGGCCGACACCTGCCACGCGAGGCGGCGGCCGCCGCGCGCGCTCAGGAACAGGCAGCTCACGCCGACGGCGGCCAGCGCCACCGGCAACAGATAGCTGCGCCACGCGAGCTCGAAGGCCTGGGCCGGCGAATCGGTGAGGCCTCGCGCCACGACGTAGCCCACGGCCACGGCCGCCGCCGCGACGGCCACCTGGCGCGCCTGCGCGGGCACGCCGTCGCCGAGCTTCCACCAGGTCAGCAGCGCCGCGTAGAAGGCGGCGCCGGACAGCATCCAGACCAGCGCGCCGGACGATGCGGCCAGCAGCAGCGGGAGCGAGGCACCGATCAGCGCGGCATGCGCGGCGCTCGCGGGCGTGAGCTGAGCCGCGGCATCCGGCGGGGTGTCGGCGCGCAGCCGGCCCAGCACGTGGGCGAAGACCGCGGTGCCCGTCACCGCCAGCAGCGCCACCACGGCGGCGCTCGCATCGAGCGCGAAGGCCACCAGCGCCGGCAGCAGATGGAGGTTGCACAGCAGCGCCTTGGCGAGCTCCGCCGCGCGGCCGCTGATCGGCCGGCGCATCGAGGCCATCGCCATGACGGCGCCGGCCACGGACGGCATCACCAGCGCCGAGAGGCCCAGCACGCGAGGCAGCGCCGGCAACATCGGCAGCATCGACAGCCAACCCAGCGCGAGCACCACGGCGTAGATCCGCGGCACCAGAACGCTCGTCGTGCGTTCGACGCCACTCGCCGGCCTGTTCAGCACGTACGCGAGCACGGTCGCGGACAGCATGACCAGCACGAACACCGGCACCGCATCCATCGTCAGGCCGGCATGGCGGTATGAGAACGCGGCCGCGGCGGCGACCGTGACGCTCGCGGCCAGTCCGGCGTCGGTCGCGCGGTCCACGCGCGCCATCCGCAGGGACAGCGCGAGCCCCGCCAGCAGCAGCATCGCGGCCGGCCACCAGCCGGGCAGCAGCAGCACGTTGATCGCGCCCAGCAGCATCAGCCCGCGCGCGACCACACGCCGCAGGCGCGACTGGCTGCCCGTGGCCAGCATCAGGATCGCGCCCTCGGCGAACAGGCCCAGGCTGGAGACCGAGGTCGCGAGCTCGTTCTGCGCCAGGCCGACGGCCACGCTCAGCGCGCTCAGCACCCAGGCTGTCTCGCGCAGCGCCTGCAGCGGGAAGCCGCGCACCGTCAGCGCGCCCAGCGCCGCGGCGGTGACGAAGGCAACGGCCGTGAAGGCGTTCGGCGTCAGCAGCCAGCCCTCCATCGCGAGGAAGACCACCACCGTCATCGAGAAGCAGGCGCTGACGATGGGCGTCTCATGGGCTCGCGCCTGGGCGCCGGCGCGATCGGCCGCCGCCGCGCCTTGCAGCCGGCGATGCGCCCACGCGAGCGTCCAGCCCGAGAACTGCGCCAGGTACGCGAGCAGCAGCCCCTGCTGCTGCCACGCGGGCAGCGCCGGCTCATGGGACGCCGCCGCCCAGGCCAGCGATGCCAGGCCGGCCGCGCAGACATGGGCATGGATGCCGATCTCCAGCCAACGTCGATGCAGGCTCACCCAGAGCGCGAAGGCGGTGACGATCAATCCGTAGCCGAGGTTGAACAGCAGCCCCGCATGACCGTAGAGGGCCAGCAGCGGCGCGGCATAGGCGCCGAGGAAGCCCACGCCGGCGAGGACCTTGGCGTCCTCCTTCAGCGCGCGATGGACCAGCGCGCCCGAGATCGCGGCGAACAGCGCCAGCGCGGCGGAGGGCGGCAGGACTTCATAACCCGACGAACCCACGTAGGTCGCGAGGTAGCCGATGGCCGCCGCTCCGCCCTGCACCACCTGACCCCACAGGCCATTGCGGGCGCTCAGCCGCACGCCGGCGAAGCCGAGCACGGCCGCGGCGGCCCACGCGAGCGAGACCTTGGCGATCGGGGGCAACAGATGGCCCCATTCGATCGAGCGGAACAGCACCACGAAGCCCAGCAGCAGCAGCACGACGCCGGCGACGGCGAACAGGTTGCGGCGCAGCAGGTCGAAGAGCGAGACCTGCCATTGCGGCGGACCCGCCGGCGCGGGGCTCGGTGTCACCGGCGTCTGTGGCATCACCGGCGGCGCGGCGGGAGCAGCGGGAGCAGCGGGAGCGGCGGGAGCAGCGGAAGCGGCGGAAGCGGCGGAAGCGACCGGAACGATGGGAGCGGGAGGATCCACGCTCACCGGTATCGCGGGTGCGACGGGCGCGGGCGCCCTCGCCGGCTCGATCGCCGAGGGCATGCCGGCCGGCGCGGCCTGCCCCTTCGCGCGGGCGATGGCATCGGCCTCGAGCCGCTCCTCCAGCCGCCGCACGCGCTGCTTGGTCGCGGCGAGCTGCGACCAGAGGTAGCCGATGGCGGTCACCACCAGAAAGAGTTCGAGGATGTCCATGACGGGGTCGCGAGCGCGGATCGGAGAACGGCCCGGAGTGTCCGCCAGCGCCGTGCCGCGTCAATGGACGAAAGTCCTCGGGTCTCGCCGGACGCCACCGGCGGTCGCTCCTGGCTCGCCCGCCCCGCTGAAACGGCGACGCCCCGCGCGAGGCGGGGCGTTCTGTCGTCAGCGCGAACGCGCGGTCAGCGGCTCAGCTCGATGCGCTGCGCGTTCAGGCCGTCGGAGACGATGAACTCGAAGCGGCCGCCGGCCGGCAGCTCGTTCGTGTCCAGCGTCACCTCGCCGCCCTGCAGGTCCTGCGCCAGGTTCAGGCGGCGCGTGCCGTCCGTCCAGGTCACGCTCAGGAACGGCACGGCATCCGCATCCCAGCGCAGCGTGGCCTTGCCGCCGGCTTCCTTCACCTGCACCTGCGCGCGGCTGGTGCCGGCGGCCAGCGCCTTCTGGCGGGCGTTGGTCACCCGCGCCTGGGCCTGCGCCAGCGTCGCGCCATCGCGCAGCACGCTGATGCCGACGATGTTGTCGGCCTTGGGCACCAGCACGCTGAAGTGCAGCTGGTCGCCATCATGGTCCAGCGCCTGGGCCGCGAAGGCGTAGTCCTTCACGTCGCCGCCCGAGGTCTGCACGCGCAGCACGTACGGGCCGCCGACCGCATCCGGCCTGGCCACCAGCGTCTTGACCGGATTGATCTCGACCTGACGGCCGCGGATGCTGCCGCTGACCAGCAGCACGTCCTGCGCCACCGCCTTGCCGTCGCCGTCCGCGGAGGCGGCGCCCTTGACCGCCGCGCCGGCCGCCACCGCGTCCGACGGCGTCAGGAAGGTCTGCATGCGGCGGTAGTTGTAGTCGGAGAACACCGTGCCGCCGCAGTAGCTCATGATGTCGTGGCGGTCGGTCGGGCGCGGGTCGTAGAACGCGTTGACGTCCGACAGGTAGCTCCAGATGTAGCGGCCCGGCTTGCCCAGGTTGGCGTCCGGGTACGGGTAGTTGGGATCCGGCGAGCCCGCGCCGCCGCAGGCCGCGTGCGGCAGCGAGAAGTTGTGGCCCAGCTCGTGCGCGACGACGTCGCGCACCGTGTCCGGGCTGCTCGGCATGTCGAAGCCCACCGCCGAGGTGCCGGGCACGTAGCCCAGGCCCGCCAGGCCCCAGGTGCGCTTGGGGATGAAGCCGAAGTAGTAGTCCTGGCGCGCGGCGCCCTCGATGCGGTGCAGGTCGTTGAGCTCGCCCAGGATCTTGCCGAAGGCATCGCTCCAGCCCGAGTCCGTGGTCGGCAGCGTGGTCACCTTGGACGACACGAAGGCCGGGTGCGAGCGCAGCGTCACCGACGACACCGGGAACAGCGCGCGCAGGTGCGCGGTCTGGTCGGCCGGCAACTGGCCGGTGGTGCCGGCGATGCGCACCGAGATCGGGATGAAGCGCATCGCGGTGCCGCCGCCCACGCGCGGCGCGAAGCTCTGCGCCGCCGCGCCGGCCACGTTCACCGTGACCTTCAGGCCGGTCTTCACCAGCTCGGCCGGCACGGTGACGCTGTAGGCGTCGTCCAAGGACTGCGTGTCCGAGACCGTCGTGGGCAGGCCGCGGCGCGGCGCCGTCAGCGCCAGGTCGCGGCTGGTGCCGTCGGCGGTGTTGTCGACGCGCACGGTGCCGGCCGGCACGGCGGTGCCCGCCGGCGCGGTCACGTTGACCTTGAGCAGCGCCGGCTTGTTGGCCACCAGCACCAGCTGCGCGTCGCCGCTGCCGTACAGCATGGACTGCGCGAACTGCACCGAGGCCAGCGTCACCTTGGACGGCACGGCCGGCGGCGTCACGCGTATCGAGGAAACCGCGTCGTTCAGGCCGGCGCCGGTCAGGTTGGCGTTGTCCGCCGTCAGCGTCACCGACGCGCCGCGGAAGTTCAGTTCCGCGAACAGCTCGACCTTGTAGCCGGCCGGCACGCGGACCGAGGAGATGCGGTCGTTCCAGGTCTCGCCAACCCAGCTCGTCGTGAAGTTGCGGCACACGCTGGCGCCGCCGAAGTTGGCGTGCTCGAAGAAGCAGACCTGCGCCGGCGTGGCCGCTGCCGCGGCCACCGCGGCCGCGCCCGATGCCGCGGTGGCGCCGCCCGGCAGGCGCGCCTCCTGCACGGCCGCGTCGGAGGATGCGCCACCGCCGCCGCAACCGGCGAGCACGCCGGCCAGCGCCAGCGACAAGGCCAGCGGATGCAGGCGCAGAGCGCCGTCCGGGCGCGTCGAGGTGATCGTCATGGAAACCGTCCTTCGGGAAAGTGGTTCTCGGAATGGGGCGAGGTCCGCCGCGGCGCGACGCCGGCGGCGGCGGACCTCGAGGGCGGCGGATTATTCGGAGGGCGCCCCGCACCACCGGCAACCGAAGGCGCCGATTCGTAAGCACGCGAACGCGGTTTCCCGCACGCAGCGCTTCACAAGCCAGACAAGCAGCGCAACGGCGTGCAACGGCCGGTTGCACTCGATACGCCGCGCGCGTCCCTGATTCAGGGGAAGTCTCCGGGGAAGCCATGAAAGCGGTTGCGGAGCCCGTCGCGCGAGCCTTCACGCCGTGTCCACGGCGTCTTCATGCGGCCCCATCCATGACTGGCGCCACCCCGGGTCCTCGCGCCTAGACTGCCCGCCATCCCCAGCTTCCACGCCTGCCCATGAGACTCCAGCTCGCGACCCTTGTCCTGGCGGCGGTGACCGCCATTTCCGGCGCCCAGGCGCAGACGCCCGCCGCCGCGCTCGGTCCGCTGACGGATCCGCTGTGGCTGCGCCAGCCGGCGATCTCGCCCGATGGCCGCCAGATCGCCTTCACGTTCCAGGGCAACCTGTTCCTGGTCGGCAGCGACGGCGGCACCGCGCGCGTGCTGGTGGCCAACGGCCATCACACGACCGCGCCGGTCTGGTCGCCCGATGGCCGCGCCCTCGCCTACGCATCCAACCTGCACGGCAACAACGACGTCTTCATCGTCTCGGCGGACGGCGGCCCCTCGCGGCGCCTGACGGCGCACTCCGCGCCGGAGCTGCCGATCGCGTTCACGCCGGACGGACGCTCGGTGCTGTTCTCGGCGCAGCGCCAGGACACGGCCGGCAGCCTCGCGTTCCCGGTCTCCGCGATGGGCGAGCTCTACCAGGTGAAGGTCGACGGCGGCCGCCGGCCCGAGCAGCTGTTCAGCGATCCGGCCCTGGCCGGCCGCTACGACAAGGCGGGCACGCGGCTCGTCTACGAGGACTGGAAGGGCTACGAGAACGCCTTCCGCAAGCATCACCAGTCGCCGGTGGCGCACGACCTCTGGCTGTGGGACGCCCGCACCGGCCAGCATCGCAAGCTGACCGCCAGCGGCGGCGAGAACCGCAACCCGGTGTGGTCGCCGGACGAGCGCTCCATCTACTTCCTCAGCGAGCGCAGCGGCTCCTTCAACGTCTGGAAGATGCCGGTGGACCAGCCCGACGCGGCGCGCCAGATCACGCACTTCACGCGCAATCCGGTGCGCTTCCTGTCGGTGGCCGCGGACGGCACGCTGTCCTTCGGCTTCGACGGCGAGCTGTACACGATGGCCGGCGACGACGCCACGCCCAGGAAGCTGAGCGTGCGCATCGCCGCCGATGCGCTGGCATCCAGCGTGGAGCAGCTCAAGCTCTCCGAAGGCGTCACCGACATGGCGCCCAGCCCCGATGGCAGCGAGGTGGCGCTGGTCGTGCGGGGTCAGGTCTTCGTCGCGTCGGCGGAGTTCGGCAACACGCGCCGCATCACCGACGGACCCGGACAGAAGCGTTCGGTGAGCTTCAGCCCGGATGGACGCAAGCTGGTCTACGCCTGCGAGCAGGACGGCCATTGGCGCCTGTGCGAGTCGGCCATCACCGGCGACAAGAAGGACGCGCCCAACTTCTTCAACGCGCCGCGCATCGGCACGCGGGTGCTGCTCGACAGCACGCATCAGAACTTCCAGCCCCGCTATTCGCCGGACGGCCGGCAGGTCGCCTACCTGCAGGACCGCGCCGCGCTGCACGTGCTGGACGTCGCCTCGGGCAAGACGCGCGAGGTGCTGTCCAGCGAGTGGAACTACTCCTACGAGGACGGCGATCAGGCCTTCGACTGGGCGCCCGACGGCAAGAGCCTGCTG
Source organism: Roseateles sp. Mitsp63 (assembly GCF_059491535.1). Lineage (NCBI taxonomy): Bacteria > Pseudomonadati > Pseudomonadota > Betaproteobacteria > Burkholderiales > Sphaerotilaceae > Roseateles > Roseateles sp. Mitsp63. The sequence continues at coordinate 5,196,025 of NZ_CP168509.1, forward strand.
GTGCAGTTCGTCGACCGCAACCGCTGGGGCGCGGAGGTCGGCATCGTGCCCGCGGACGGCAGCGGCAAGCTGGTCAACCTGACGCAGAGCGGCTACGACGACCTGCATCCGCTGTTCGGGCGGCAGGGCCGGATGATGATCTGGCGGAGCGATCGCCAGGGCCTGCATGGCACCGGCGGTGGCGCGCGCAGCGATGCCGACGTCTTCGGCATGTTCCTGACCCGGGCCGCCTACGACCGCTTCAAGCTCGACAAGGCCGAGTACGCCCAGCTCAAGGCGCGCGAGGACGAGGAGAAGAAGGAGGCGGAAAAGAAGGAAGAGAAGAAGGACACCGGCCGCAAGGCCCCCGGCAAGGGCGAGGACGCGAAGGCGCCGCCGGTCGCGCCGGTGGTGATCGAGCAGGAAGGGCTCGAGGACCGCGTCGTCCGCCTGACGACGGCCTCCGGCGACATCCAGGACTACGCGCTGACGCCGGATGGCGAGCAGCTGTTCTACGTCGCCAGGGCCGGCGAAGGCTTCGAGGTCCAGCAGGTCCGTCTGCGCGACAAGGAGACGCGCCGCGTGGGCGCGATGCCGCCGGCACCGGGCCGGCATGAGGGCGACGCCGTTGCGCTGTGGCTGGACGCCAAGGGCGAGAACGGCTTCGTGATGGCCGGCGGCCGCGTGCAGCGGTTCAAGGTCCCGGGCGGCGACGGCAAGGGCGAGCTCAAGATGGAGCCGGTGAACTTCAGCGCGGAGCTGCGCGTCGATCACGTCGCCGAGCGCCGGCAGATGTTCGACCACGCCTGGCGGCAGACGCTGGAGAAGCTCTACGTGCAGGACATGGGGAAGGTGGACTGGGCCGGCTATCGCCAGGTCTATGAGCGCCAGCTGCCCTTCGTCGCCGACGGCACCGACTTCGCGGAGCTGCTCAGCGAGATGCTGGGCGAGCTCGACGTCTCGCACACCGGCAGCGGCTACCGGCCGCCGCCCAGCGGCGATGCGACGGCCTCGCTCGGCGTGCTCTACGACCCGCGCCACCAGGGCGCGGGCGCGAAGATCGCGCAGGTGCTCGAGGGCGGGCCGCTGGACACGGCGGATCACCGCCTCAAGGCCGGCATGCTGATCGAGGCCATCGACGGCGTGGCCATCGCGGCGGGCGCGGAGTTCGACTCGCTGCTCAACCTCAAGGCCGGCAAGCAGGTGGCCATCGAGTGGCGCGATCCGGCGACGGGCCAGCATGGCGCGCGCACGCTCAAGGCGATCAGCCTCAAGGACGAAGAGGAGCTGCTCTACAAGCGCTGGGTGCGCCGCGAGCGGGCCGAGGTGGACCGGCTGTCAGGCGGCCGCCTGGGCTACGTGCACGTGCGCGGCATGGACGACGAGAGCTACCGGCAGGTCTACGCGGACGCGCTGGGCCGGGCCAGCGGCAAGGAGGCCCTGATCGTGGACACCCGCTTCAACGGCGGCGGCGACCTGCATGACGCGCTGTCGACGCTGCTGTCGGGCCGGTCCTACCTGGAGTACCTGCCGCGCGGCCAGAGCCTGGGCTGGGAGCCGGCCGGCCGCTGGAGCCGGCCGTCGGTGGTGCTGATCAGCGAGAGCAACTACTCGGACGCCCATCTGTTCCCGTGGACCTACAAGCACCTGGGCATCGGACAGCTCGTCGGCATGCCGGTGGCCGGCACCGGCACGGCGGTGTGGTGGGAGACGCTGCAGGACGGCGCCACCTACTTCGGCATTCCGGAGGTGGGCTTCCGCGCCAGGAACGGCGAGTTCATGGAACGCGCCCGCATCACGCCGGACATCGAGGTCGCCAACGACAAGGCGAAGCTGGACCAGGGTCAGGACCAGCAGCTGGAGGCGGCGGTGAAGGCGCTGCTCAAGCGCTGAAGCGCGGCGCGGACCGCGGGCGCGGTCCGCTCAGAGGCTGTGCGCCTTGATGCGCGAGCGGCCGAAGGTCACCGGCGCGTGCGCCAGCACGCTCAAGGCCTGGACCAGGCGGTCCAGGTCGAGGGTCTTGTCGTAGAAGCCGTCCAGGCCGGCGGCCAGGCATTGGGGGCCGAACTCCGCCTCGTCGGCGGCGGTGACCGCGTAGGCGGTGCCTTCGAAGCCGGCGGCGCGCAGGCGCTCCAGCACGGAGAAGCCGCTGCCGCGGGCCAGGTCGAGCTCGGTCAGCACCACGTCCGGCCCGCACAGCGCGGCGGCGAGCACGGCCTGGTTCTCATCCGCCGCCTGGGCGACGACGGTCGCGCCGGGCACTTCGCGCAGGCGCTTGCACAGGTGCCTGCGGAAGGCATCCGAGGGATCGACGAGCAGGATCTTCATGGGGTGTGAGGGCGCTTCGACGGGCGTGGACCGCATTCTTGGGATCGGTCCGGCGCCGGGCAATCGGCGATTGCTGGAGCGCCGTGTAGGCCAACGACCTACAAGGCCTTCACAGGCGCCACGGGCGGTAAAAAGTCCGCCGCGGCCTCACATGTCCCGGCCGTTGAAGTGCGTGACGGGCACGCTCTCCAGCTCGATGCCCTCCAGGCAGCGGATGTTGATCGCCGCCATCGCGTTGCCCTTCGGGTCGACGCCGTCGGCATACGGATGGATGCCGCACTCCGGGCAGAAGCGGTGCTTGATCATGTGGCGGTTGAACTCGTAGGTCTTCGCCGCCGCGTCGTCGGTCAGCAGCCGGAACTGCGCCTTCGGCACGAACCACAGCAGCGAGCCCTTGCGCTGGCAGATCGAGCAGTTGCACGCCAGCGCGCCGTCGATCTCCCCGTCCACTTCATACGCCACGCGGCCGCAGTGGCAGCTTCCCTTGTACGTCGTCATGCCGTCTCCGAGCGTTCGAGAACCGTGAAGCCCGCGACCTTACCTCAGCGCGGCCTCACTTGAGCATCAGCTCGACGTCCTGTCCCGGATCTCCGCAGGCATCCAGCCGCAGTCTCAGGAACTCCAGGTCCAGGTGCAGGTGCTCCACCAGCTCCGGCACCGCGAGCTTCACCGCGTCGATGCGGTCCAGCCCCTGGTCGCAGGCGTCGGCGATGACCTCGGCCAGGTGCAGGATCGCCGCCAGCATCGAGAAGGGCCGGATGTCCAGCGGCGCGTTCGCGTCCTTGAAGGCCTCGACCAGGTCGGCCGGGAAATGCCAGTGCGCCGCGAGCGCCGCCGTCACGTCCGCATGGGTGCAGCCGAAGCGGTGCATCTCCAGCGAGAAGCGGCTGCCCGGCTCGGCCGCGTGGGCCTCCACGTCGGTGACCTGGTCCGCCTCGGACATCGCCATCATCAGCTGCCCGGTGCGCAGCATCAGGCCGGCGAGGTAGGCGGTGTCGGCATCGCCCTGCAGCAGCTTGGCCAGCAGCCGCGCATAGCCGGCCGTGCGCACGCTGTGCCGCCAGAAGCGCTGCCGGTCCAGGCCCTTGACCTCCGGGAAGGTCGCCGAGATGCTGGCCGCCATCGCCAGGTTGCGCAGCGTCTCCAGGCCCAGCGCCATCGCCGCGTCCTGCAGCGTGCCGATCGTGTGCGACGGGCTGTAGCGCGCCGAGTTGGCCAGCCGCAGCACCTTGGCCGCGAGCGTGGAGTCCTTGCCGATCAGCTCGGCGATCTGCCCCAGCGAGACACTGTCGTCATCGAGGCTGCGCAGCAGCTTGCGCCCGACCTCGGGCATGACGGGGAGACTGGCGTGTCCCCCGAAGAACCGCTCCGCGCTGGAACTGACGCTGGTGGTCACAGGGGTCGTGCTGGCAATCGTCACGGCAAGCCTCCTTCCAACGCGGACAGGTGGAGGCGAGTCTAAGCTGCTCAGCGGCAGCGCGCCAGCGCCAGCAGCGCCACCCGGTCCAGCAGCCCGATCCGGTAGCCCTGCACCGCCAGCACGCCGCGATCGGCGAGCTGGCGCAGGGTCCGCGAGAAGGTCTCCGGCGAGATCGACAGCTGCGCCGCGACGTCGCGCTTGCGCTCGGCCAGCCGCAGCTCCCCCGCGGCGCCGGCCTGCGCCAGCAGCCAGGCCGCCACCCGGCCGGTCGCGTCCTGCGTCGTCAGGCCGGTGATGGCGTCCTGGGCGTCGCGCAGCCGCGCCGAGACGGCCCGCACCAGCGCCTCCAACACCAGCGGCTGCTGCCGCAGCCACAGCACCGCCATCGCCATCGGCCACTCCATCACCAGCGCGGACGCCGACGCGACGCTGGCGTCGTCTTCATAGCGGCCGTCCAGCCACGCGGTGTGCAGGTCCAGCCACAGCGGCCCGGTCACCGGCGCGCGCGCCGCCACGCGGCCCTCGCACAGCGCGAGCATCGAGACCGCCGCGTCCCCGCGCCGGATCACGCGGTCGCCGGCCCGGCAGCGGCGCACCCGGGCCATGCAGCCCAGCGCGGACCAGCTGTCGGCATCGAGCAGCACGTCGCCCAGCAGCGCGCGCCAGGGGATCGGATGGGCGGGGCCGGGAATCAGCCCGGCGGACGCGGGAAGAAAGGCCGCGCCGGCGGGAGCATCGGCGGGGGCATCGGCGGCAAGGGACGTCAGTTGGGCGCTCACGGGCAATCTCGGAAACCGGGGATGCCGGACTGTCGCGGCACTCGACGGAAATTGCCTTGAGGCTGGTCAACATCCGTTCACTCTTCCCGCCCTCCGCTCGATTGGGGGAGACGCGACAGCTTCGCGTCAGCAAGCGCCGCAACGTGCGCCTCAGCGGATCAGCAGCGCGCGGAAGTCGTTGACGTTGGTCTGCGTCGGCCCGGTCACCAGCAGGTCGCCGAGCGCCTCGAACAGCGCGTAGCCGTTGTTGGCGGCCAGCAGCTCGGCCGGCTTCAGGCCCAGCGCGCGGGCGCGCTGCAGGGTGCTGGGACTGAGGAAGGCGCCGGCGTTGTCCTCGACGCCATCGATGCCGTCGGTGTCCGCGGCCAGCCCCCACACGCCCTCCTGGCCGTCGAGCGCGATCACGCAGCCGAGCACGAACTCGCCGGCGCGGCCGCCGCGGCCGGGCTGCGGGACCAGCGTCACCGTTGTCTCGCCACCGGACAGGAGCAGGCAGGGCCTGGCGAAGGGCTCGCCATGCCGCGCGATCGAGCGCGCCAGCGCCGCATGCACGCGGCCGACGTCGCGCGACTCCCCCTCGATCTCGTCGGACAGCAGGTGCACCGCGAGGCCGAGCGCGCGCGCCGCCTCGGCCGCCGCCAGCAGGCTTTGACGAGGCGCCGCGATGATGCGCTGCTCATGGCCGTCGAAGCAGGCGTCGCCGGGCTTGGGCGTCTCCCACTCGCCGCGCTCGAGCGCCTTGACGGCGCGCGCCGGCAGCGCGATGCGGTAGCGGCGGCAGATCGCCAGCGCCTCGGCGCAGGTGGTCGCGTCGGGCACCGTCGGCCCGGAGGCGATCACCTGCGGGTCGTCGCCCGGCACGTCCGAGATCATCAGCGTCAGCACCTTCGCCGGCGCGCAGGCCGCGGCCAGCCGCCCGCCCTTGATCGCGCTCAGGTGCTTGCGCACGCAGTTCATTTCGCCGATGTTGGCGCCGCTCGCGAGCAGCGCGCGGTTCACCGCCTGTTTGTCGGCGAGCGTCAGTCCCGGCGCCGGCAGCGGCATCAGCGCCGAGCCGCCGCCCGAGATCAGGCAGATCACCTGGTCGTCGGCGGTGGGCTGGAAGTCCCGCACCCGCTGCATCATCCGGGCCGCGGCGCGCTCGCCGGCCGCGTCGGGCACCGGATGCGCGGCCTCGACCATCTCGATGCGCCGCGGCGTGTAATCCGGCGGGATGTGGCCGTAGCGCGTGATCACCAGGCCCGTCAGCGGCGCGTCCTTCGGCCAGGCCGCCTCGAGCGCCTGCGCCATCGAGCCGCCGCCCTTCCCCGCCCCGATCACCAGCGTGCGTCCCTTGGGCACGGGCGGCAGATGGCCGGCGAGGATCTTCCCCGGCAGCGCCCGGTCCACCGCGACGCGGTAGAGGTGGCGCAGCAGCGCGCGGGGATCGTCGAGCAGGGCCGCGGAGTCCGCGGCCCCGGCGGAGGCGTCGTGGGGCTGGCTCATGGACGGCGATTGTGCGGCGGCGCCGTTCAGCCGGCGTCCGTGGCGGCGCCGACCTCGTGGTTCCCCATCAGCTCGAGCGCGCGCACCAGCGCCGAGTGGTCGAGCTGATCCCAGCCCTGCGCCGCCGCGGCCTGCATCAGCTGCGCGGTGCCCGCGGTATTGGGCAGCGCCAGGCCCATCGCCTTGGCGCTCTGCAGCGCCAGGTTCAGGTCCTTCTGATGCAGCGCGATGCGGAAGCCCGGATTGAAGGTGCGCTTGATCATGCGCTCGCCATGGACCTCGAGGATGCGGCTGGAGGCGAAGCCGCCCATCAGCGCCTCGCGCACCTTGGCCGGATCGGCGCCCGCCTTGGAGGCGAAGACCAGCGCCTCGCCGACGGCCGCGATGTTCAGCGCCACGATGATCTGGTTGGCCACCTTGGTCGTCTGACCCGCGCCCGCGCCGCCGACGCGCGTGATGTTCTTGCCCATCAGCTGCAGCAGCGGCTGGATGCGCGCGAAGGTCGCTTCCTCGCCGCCGACCATGATGGACAGCGTGCCGGCCTTGGCGCCGACCTCGCCGCCGGAGACCGGCGCGTCCAGCCATTCGCAGCCCATCGCGACGATGCGCCGCGCGAAGTCCTTGGTCGCCATCGGCGAGATGGAGCTCATGTCGACGACGGTCTTGCCCGCCGACAGGCCGGCGGCCACGCCGTCCTGGCCGAACAGCACGCGCTCGACATCCGGCGTGTCCGGGACCATGGTGAAGATCACGTCGGCCTGCCGGGCGACCTCGGCGGCGCTGGCGCAGACGGTGGCGCCGGCGGCGGTCACCTCCTCGCGCACCTGGCTGCGGGTGTGGACGAACAGCGCGTGACCGCCCTGCGCGAGGCGCGCCGCCATGGGCGCGCCCATGATGCCGAGGCCGATGAATCCGATCTTGATGCTCATGGGAGCGACTCCTTGTTTCAATCCTTGTACTTGTCGCGCAGGCCCTGCGTCGCCGCGCGGAACACGCCCAGGTCGCTGCCGACGGCGACGAAGGTCGCGCCCTGCGCGAGGTAGCGGCGCGCGTCGACCTCGACCGGCGCGAGGATGCCGACCGGCTTCCCGGCGGCCTTGCACGCCGCGAAGATCGCGCCCATCGCCGCCTGCACCTCGGGATGGGCCGGATCGCCGAGGCGGCCATAGCCGGCGGCCAGGTCCTGCGGCCCGATGAACACGGCGTCCACGCCGTCCACCGCCGCGATCTCCGCGACGGCCGCCACGCCGGCCGGGCTCTCGATCTGGACGATCACCGCGATCTGCTCGTTGATGCCCTGGAAGTAGCCGGGCACCGTGCCGTAGCGGTTGTTGCGCTGCGCCACCGAAACGCCGCGGAAACCCTGCGGCGGATAACGCGTGGACTGCACCGCGTAGCGCGCCTGCTCGGCGGACTCGACGAAGGGGATCAGCAGGTTGGAAAAGCCGGCGTCGAGCAGCCGCTTGATCTCGACCGCGTGGTTGGTGCTCGGCCGCACGACCGGCGCGCTGACGCTGTCCTTGAGCGCCATCAGCTGCGGCACGAAGCTGGCGACGTCGTTGGGCGAGTGCTCGCCGTCCAGCAGCAGCCAGTCGAAGCCGGCCAGGCCCAGCACTTCGGTGCTGATCGGGCTGGCCAGCGAGCACCAGCAGCCGATCAGGCGCTCGCCGGCGATCAGGCGCGCGCGCAGCGTGTTGGGGAAAGCGGAGTAAGGCGTGGTCGGCGTGGTCGGCGTGGTCATGGCGGGCTCCTTCGCGCGGGCCGGTTCAATCGAGCTTGAGCCCGCTCTTGGCCACGACGGCCGCCCAGCTCTTGCGCTCCTTGTTGAAGAAGGCATCCATCTCGGCCGGCCCCATCGTGTGGACCTCGGCGCCCTGCGAGGCCAGGCGCGCGCGCAGGTCGGGCGAGCGGATGATGCGGATCAGCTCGGCGGAGAGGCGGTCGATGTTGGCCTTGGGCATCGAGGCGGGCGCGAGGATGCCCTGCCAGGTGCCGGACTCGAAGCCGGTGGCGCCCTGCTCGGCCAGCGTCGGCACGTTCGGAAGCAGCGGCACGCGCGTGGCCTTGCTGACGCCGATCACCTTGAGCTTGTTCTGCTGCACGAAGGGCAGCGTGGCGAGCATGCCGTTCATCAGCACCTGGGTCTGGCCGGCGATGGTGTCGGTGACAGCCTGCGAGCCGCCCTTGTACGGGATGTACTCCCACTTCGCGCCGGTCAGGCTGGCGACCTGGAAGCCGGCCAGGTGCGGCGCGCTGCCCATCGCGGTGACGGCGAAGTCGATCTTGGACTTCTTCGACAGCTCGACCAGTTCCTTCAGGTTGCTGGCCGGCACCGACGGATGCACCACCAGCATGTGCGGCGAGTAGGCCAGCATCGCCACGCCCTTGAGGTCCTTGGAGGGGTCGAAGTTGAGTTTGGTGTACAGCGAGGGGCTGATCGCCAGCGCGCTGACGTCGCACAGCATGACGGTGAGGCCGTCGCTGGCCTTGGCGGTCTGGTCGGCGCCCATGTTGCCGCTGGCGCCGGGCTTGTTCTCGACGATGACGGGCTGCTTGAGCGCCTCCGACAGCATCGGCGAGATCGCGCGGGCGATGATGTCCGACGAGCCGCCCGGCGTGTACGGGACGATGATGCGCAGCGGCTTGTTGGGCCAGGCCTGCGCGAAGGCATTCGGCGCGAGGCCGGCGGCGGCCGCGATCGCGGCGGCGGCGAGCGCCGCGCGGCGCGTGATGGCCGCGCCGCGCTTGCGGGCCGGGGGATTCGTGTGGGTCATGTCTCTCTCCGTGCGTGGCGCTCGTGGCGCTCTGGGGTCGGGGAAGCGGTCAGCGGACCATGCAGGGCCGCTTGGGATCGAAGGTCCAGCCGGGGATCAGGAACTGCATGGCGATCGCGTCGTCGCGCGCGCCCAGGCCGTGCTGGAGGTAGAGCTGGTGCGCGGCCTCCACGGCGTCCATGTCCAGCGTCACACCCAGGCCCGGCGCGGTCGGCACGGCCACCTCGCCGCCGACGATGCGCAGCGGCTGCTGCGTCAGGCACTGGCCGTCCTGCCAGATCCAGTGCGTGTCGATCGCGGTGAGGCGCCCGGGCGCGGCCGCCGCGGCGTGCGTGAACATCGCCAGCGAGACGTCGAAGTGGTTGTTGGAATGCGAGCCCCAGGTGAGGCCGAAGTCGCGGCAGGTCTGCGCGACGCGGACCGCGCCGGACAGGGTCCAGAAGTGCGGATCGGCCAGCGGGATGTCGACCGATTGCAGGCTCAGCGCATGGGTGAACTGGCGCCAGTCGGTGGCGACCATGTTGGTCGCGGTCGGCAGGCCGGTGGCGCGGCGGAACTCGGCCATCACCTCGCGGCCGGAGAAGCCGCCTTCCGCGCCGCAAGGATCCTCGGCATAGGCGAGCACGCCGCCCAGGTCGCGCAGCAGCCGGATCGCGTCCTTCAGCAGCCAGCCGCCGTTGGGATCGAGCGTGATGCGCGCGTCGGGGAAGCGCGCCTTCAGCGCGCGGATCGCCTCGACCTCTTCCTCGCCGCGCAGCACGCCGCCCTTGAGCTTGAAGTCCTTGAAGCCGTAGCGCGCCTGCGCGGCGACGGCCTGCTCGACGATGGCCTCGGGCGTCATCGCGACCTGGTGGCGGACCTTCAGCCAGGCGTCGGCGCCCTGGCCGCTGCCGGCCTCGTCGTCAGGCGTCCTGTAGGCCAGGCCGGTCTTCGTGCGATCGCCGACGAAGAACAGGTAGCCCAGCATCGCGACGCTGTCGCGCTGCCGGCCCTCGCCGAGCAGCTCGCAGATCGGGACGTCCAGGTGCTGGCCCAGCAGGTCCAGCAGCGCGCATTCGACGGCGGTCAGCACGTGGATCGTGGTCCGCAGGTCGAAGGTCTGCAGGCCGCGGCCGCCGCTGTCCAGCGACTTGAACTGCTCGCGCACCCGCGCCAGCAGCGCGTTCCACTTCGCGACCGGCTGGCCGATCAGCATCTCGCCGGCCTGCTCAAGGGTCTTGCGGATGGGCTCGCCGCCGGGGATCTCGGCGACGCCGACATGGCCGGCGTTGTCCTCCAGGATCAGCAGGTTGCGGGTGAAGAACGGCGCATGCGCGCCGCTCAGGTTCATCAGCATGCCGTCCTGACCGGCGACCGGGATGGCGCGGGCGGACGTGACGATGGGACTGCTCACGGCGGGCTCCTGCGTCAATCGGCGGTGATCTTGCGGGTCTCGATGACCTGCTTCCAGCGGGCGAACTCGGCCTTCTGGAAGGCCTGCGCCTGCTCGGGCGTGTTCGCGACGGTCTCGATGCCGATGTCGGAGAACTTCTGCTTGACCGACGGGTCGTGCAGCGCGGCGGCGATGTCCTTCTGCAGCTGCGCGCGCACGGCGGGCGGCAGGCCCTTGGGCGCGGCCACGCCCTGCCAGGAGTAGACGTCGGCGCCCTTGATGCCGGACTCGGACAGCGTGGGGACGTTGGGCAGCACGGCGGAGCGCTTGTCGCCGGTCACCGCCAGCGCGCGCAGCTTGCCGCCGGTGATGTGCGGCAGCACCGCGTTGATGTTCTGGAACGAGGCTTCGACCTGGGCGCCGAGCAGGTCGCTGATGGCGGGCGCGCCGCCCTTGTAGGGCACGTGCAGGCCGGAGGTGCCGGTCTGCAGCCAGAACAGCTCGGCGGTGAGGTGGTCGGAGGAGCCGTTGCCGGAGGACGCGAAGGTCATCTTGCCGGGCTCCTTCTTGAGCAGGTCCACGACGTCCTTGACGGACTTCAGCGGCGACGCGGCCGGCACGACGAGCACGTTGGGCGCCTGGATGGCGACGGTGAGCAGGTCGATGTCCTTGAGGGCGTCGTACTGGACAGCCTTGATCAGATGGGGCGCGATGACGAAGGGCCCCAGCGAGGACACCAGCAGCGTGTAGCCATCGGCGGCGGAGCGCTTGACCTGCGCGGTGCCGAGCGTGCCGGTGGCGCCGGGGCGGTTGTCGACGATGACGGTCTGGCCCCGCTTCTTCTGGAGTTCGGCGCCCATGGCGCGGGCGAGCATGTCGGTGGAGCCGCCGGCGGGGAACGGGACCACGAGGGTCACGGGGCGTTCGGGGAAGCCGGCGGCCAGGGCCGGGCCGGCGCAGACGGTGGAGAGGACGGCGGCGCCGAGGGCGGCACCGGCCTTGACGGCCAGGCGGCGGGTCAGAACGGTCATGGGTTGTCTCCGGAAGGAACCGTGGAAACCGCTCTTGGTGCGTCTTCGGTGCTCAGCTCCGGAAGTCGTCGGCGGCTTTGTTGTCAGTCATCATACAAGTTGAGTGAAGCCGATGACAAGGCGGCAAGCCGCAGTGGGTGATCGGGAAAAACGCTGAGGCGTCAGCGCTGCTCTTGCAGCGCCTGCGCCGCGCGCCGGCGCCGCTCGCGGCTGTTGGCCAGGTGCGTCCTCATCGCGGCGCGCGCGGCTTCGCTGTCGCGCGCGGCGATCGCGTCCAGGATGCTCTCGTGCTCCGCGTTCACGCGCAGCAGGTAGTCGCGTTGCGCGATCGGGTCCTCGTCGCCCGCGGCGCGCAGGCTCGCCAGGCGCGCGCGCGGAATGCTCGGCGCGCCCAGCGTCCCCATCAACTGCTCGAAGTGCGGGTTGCCCGTCGCCCGGGCAATCTCCAGGTGGAACTGGAAGTCCGCCGTCACCGCGTCGCGGCCCGCCACCGCCGCCTCCGCGAACGCCGTCAGCGCCGCCCGCATCGCCGTCAATTGCGCGTCCGAACGCCGCTGCGCCGCCAGCGCCGCGGCCTCGGTCTCGACGCCGATGCGCAGCTCCAGCACCGCCACGACGTCGTTCAGCGTCGCCATCTGCTCCGCGCCGATGCGGAACGGCCCGCCGTCGCCCAGCCCCAGCACGAAGGTGCCGATGCCATGCCGCGTCTCCACCAGCCCCGCCGCCTGCAGCTTGGAGATCGCCTCCCGGACCACCGTCCGGCTGACCTCGAACTCGGCCATGATCGCCGCCTCGGTCGGCAGCTTGTCCCCGGCCGCCAGCGCGCCCGCGCGGACGCGGTCCTCCAGCGCCCGGACAAGTCCGAGAGCCAGCGATTTCGGTCGGGAACGGGTCAGTGGGGCATTCATCACAGGATCAGTTGTACGACAACATCGCGCCGCGCGACAACCGCGTTATCGCGATGTCGCGCCAAAGCAGCGGATGGAGGGGAGACGGCGGAACCGCGGATTGTCCCGGTACCGGGCGTCGCCACCAGCGGCACGGGGCTGGCCGCTCGTGCCCGGCGCCTCAGGCGGCGTCGAGCGGGAACCTCGTGCAACCCAGCCGCGCCGAGATGTCCCGGCTGGCCGTCTTCAGCATCGCCACGACCTCGGGCGCCTTGGCCTCGTCGTAGCGGAAGGTCGGGAAGCTCACGCTCATGCCAGCGATCGGCTGGCCCAGCCGGTCGAAGATCGGCACGCCCAGGCAGCGGATGTGATCGTCGAACTCCTCGCGGTCCTCGCCGAAACCCTGCGCCTTCACCCGGTCCAGCTCGGCCTGGAAGGCCGCCGGCTCGGTGATCGTGCGGTCGCGGAAGCGCTGGAACACCGCGCCCTCGAGGATGCGCGCGCGCCGGTCCGGATGCTCCCAGGCCATCAGCACCTTGCCGATCGCCGTGCAGTGCAGCGGCGCGCGGCGGCCGATGCGCGAGTACATGCCCAGCATGTGCCTCGAATCGACCTTGTGCACGTAGATGATCTCGCTGTCGATCAGCGTGCCCAGGTGCACCGTCTCGCCGGTGGCGTCGGCCAGCATCTGCATGTGGTGCTTGGACAGGTCGACCAGGTCCGGGTACTGCAGCGCCTTCGCGCCCAGCTCGAACGCCTTCATCGCCAGGCCGTAGCGCTCGCTGTCCGTCTCCTGCCGGACATAGCCCAGCGTCTTCATCGTCTGCAGGAAGCGGTAGACCGTCGCCTTGGGCATCGCCAGCCGGACCGACAGCTCCGAGATGCCGGTGTCGCTGCGTTCCGACAGCGCCTGCAGGATGGCGAACACCTTCAGGACAGCCGCCACCGATTCGGGCTGCTGCTTGCCATCGTTCAGATCGTCATCCATGCGCCACGTGTTCTTGGAAAGGAAGGATTTCACCACAGCCGGCCCGCGCCCGCGCCCGCGCGAACCCGCGCCGCCACCGCGTCCGCGGACTCGATGGGCAGCCGGTACGGCGGCGTCCAGCCGGCCTGGCCATCGATGGTCCGGCCGGGGTTCGCGGCACGCAGCATGCCCACCAGGTCGACCGGCGCGCCATTGAACCGCGAGCCCCGGTCCTCCAGGCGCTCGCCCTTGAGCAGCCGCGCGATGCGCTCCGGCGCGATGCCCGGCGCGGCCTCCCAGGCGTTGGCCTCGCTCAGCACGCTCGATTCGAAGCCGGCGCCGATCGAGTAGCCATAGGGATAGTCCCCGTCCGGCGTCGCGGCGTAGAGGTTGTTGACGACATGGACACGGCCGTAACGCACGCGCGGCGTGCGCTCCTTCACCTGCTCCCACAGGTTGTGGTGCAGCGTCACGCGCAGGTGGCCGCGATCGTCGCGATGGCCGTCGCCGCCGCCGATCAGCATGGTCTTGTCGTGGCGGCGGAAGACATTCCACGACACGGTGACGAAGTCCGAGCGCCGCGTGATGTCCAGCAGTCCGTCGTGACGCTGCATCCGCTGCCCGAGCGTCACCGGCTCGCGCGGATCGGGCCGCGCGCCGTCGTCGAAGCTGCAGTGGTCGATCCACACCTGCGTCGCCTCGCGCAGCGAGACCGTGTCGTACTCGGAGTTCCACTCGCCATGCCCGTTGTCGTTCGGGTCCCAGGCCGGGAAGAAGTCGTAGGCATCGGAGAAGCGCAGGTTGCGCAGGATCACCTGCGAGACCTTCTCCAGCATCAGCGAGCCGTTGTCGAAGCCCGCGTCGGGCGTGATGCCCACGAGGGTCGTGTTGGACGGCAGCCTGACGACGACCTGCGCCGCCTGCCGCTTCGCGGAGCGGCGGCGCGCGTCCTCGAGCGGCCCTTCAGGCGCGCGGCGGCCCCAGGTCGCCGGGTCGTACTGGCGCACGAAGGCGTCGAAGTCAAAGGCGGGATCGCGGAAGTCCTCCAGCCCGAGTCGGCGGCCCGACGCGTCGGCCGCGAGGTCGATGCGCGCGGCCACGGCGATCAGCTTCGGCGTGTCGCCGAGCGCCAGCGCGGCGTCGAGCTCGGCGCGCGTGCGCACGATGCGGACCGCGCCAGGTTTCGCCTTCGCGCCACCTTCGGTGCCGCCGTTCATCGAGGCCCAGCCGTCGCCGGGCGCGATCGCATCGAAGGCCGCGGCGGGCACCACGCCGAGGGACGCGGCAGGCGCGGCGGCGGCCAGCGCGGCGTTGCGGTACTCGGCCATGCGGTTGGCGGCCTCGCCGGTGGCGGCGAAGGGACGGCGCGAGGTCGACGCACCCCAGGCCGTCAGATGCGGACCGAGCTGGCTGTCCCGGATCACCGCCTGGCCGTTGGGCGCCGACGGCGACGCTCGCCATTCACCGGCCTTCACGCCGCGGTCCCAGGCGCGGCCCAGGCGCACGCTCCCCGGCGCCAGGCCGGGTTCCGCCACCCAGCGCGAGCCCTGGACCAGGAAGCCGCGCGGAACGCCGGCCGGCGTGCTGGGCGCGAGCACGATGCCGCCCTGTCCCGGCGAGCGCCGTCCGGCGCGGCTCACGATGACGCTGTCGTCGATCACCAGCGTCGCGCCGCCGAAGATGAAATCGACATCGCCGCGAATCTCGCTGGCATGCACGAACACGCGCGAATCGCTGGCGAGGTCGTCGCTGGCGCGCTCGGCAAAGAAGGTGTCCTGATGCCCGAGCAGCCGCACCTGCTCGAGCTGGATCCGATCGCCGCGCGTCATCAGCGCGACGGCCTGCGCGCCGCCGCTCTCGCCGGCACCGGGCGGGTAGCCCTGGCCGGCGCGCACGCCGTCCATCGCGTCGTTGGCGATGGTCAGCCGCGCGAGTTGCACGTCGTCGCTGAACACCATCACGCTGGCGCTGCCCGGCGTGCCGAAGGTCTCCGCGTCGAGCAGCGGCATGCAGCGATGCGCCGCGGCGCCGCGCGCCTTCGGCAGCGCGTTGTAGCGGCCCTCGACGATCACGACCTCCGCGGGATCGCCGCGCCCGTAGAGCGTGAACGGCGCCTTGTCCTGGATGCAGAGCGGCTCGCGGTAGAGGCCCGGCTTGACGAGCACATGAATGCGCGCTGCCGCGGCCGGGCCGCCCTGCCCTTTCGCCGGCAAGGCATCGATCGCCGCCTGGAGCGTGCGGTGCGTGCCGCTCCCATCGGCGGCGACGACGAAGGCCGGCGTCCAGCGCGCGGGGTCGAGCGTCTGCGGCTGCCAATCGCCAAGGTAGCGCGCGGCCGTGGCCTGGGCGGCCGCATCGTCACCGAGCTGTGGCCGATCCTGCGCCCACGCGGCCTGCGGCGCGGCCACGCACAGCCCCGCCATCACCGCGCCGCGCCAGCCCCGCATCACAGGTCCGCCAGGTACAGCGCCGGCTCGCCCTCGGCATCGGCGCTGAAGAGCACCTGCCGCTCATCGGGCGTGAACGACGGGTGCGGATGCGTGACCTGCCGGTTGCCCTTGTAGACGCGCCACGAGCTGTCGTGCCGCGCCACGCGCCGCTCGGTGCCGGCCTTCAGGTCGAACAGGTGCAGGAAGGGATCGGTCGCGATCTGGTGGCTGCCGGTGTCGGCGACGTCGGCCGGCGAGTCGCAGCCGTCGCCGATCAGCAGCGTGCCGTCGTGGTTGCTCATCAGGTGCGAGCACGGCGGCATCTTCATGAGCCGCCGCGATTGAAGCGTCATCGGATCGAGCGCGCAGATCCAGCGATCACGCTGCCCCTTCAGGTAGGAGACGTAGATCATCGCGGAACCATCCGGCACCCAGAACTCATGGGTGCAGCTTTCGCCCTGATCCTGACGCCGCCCGCACCGGACGTTGCGGCCGTCCTCGTCGACGAACCACATGCGCGCGTCGACCAGGTCGTGCGGCCCTTCATGGCAGTACGCGACCGTGTGGTCGTCGCCGGGCCGGTACTGGGGATGGCCCAGCCAGCCCTGCTGCTCGAGGATCACCTCGCGCGCGCCGCTCGCCAGGTCGATGCGGATCAGCCGGCAGCGCGGCTTCGCATGGAACATCTGGTGGAACTTCTGCCAGTCGCTGAGCGGGAACCAGTCGCTCGCGGCGATCTCGATGCCGACCATCTTCGTGCAGGCCGAGTTCGCGACCCAGGTCCCGTAGCCGACCCAGCCCTCGGGCACGGTGTAGACGGTCTCCTCGCTCAGGTCGCGCAGCGACAGGCGGATCAGCCGCCGCTCCGCGCGAACGAAGTACAGGTGCCGGTCATCGGGACTGAGGAAGCCGCCGAAGGTGTTCTCGCCCGGCTGGTCGGTGAGCTGCGTCGCGACCTGCGACTCGAGGTCGAGCAGGTGGTAGTTCCAGCTCGTGTCCGGCCCGAACTCGGCGCCGAAGATCAGCCGCCGGCCCTCGTTGGTGAAGCACTTCTGATAGAAGTAGTTGCGATGGCAGGTCACGTCGGTCGGCGTCAGGCGCGTGACGCGCGCGCCGGTGTCCGGATCCTGGCGGGTGACGAAGCGGAGCTGGCGTTCGGTGGCTTTCATGGTCGCTCGGTGGGCTTTCACTTGATGCGTTGCAGCAGGGCCTGGCCCTCGGTGACGAGGCGGCGCGCGGCGCCGAGGTCGTCGGTCTTGCCATAGGCGACGGTCTCGAAGACCTCGCGCATGAACTTGTGCAGCCGCGCGTGCTCGAACAGCGGCGCCGGCCGCTTCAAGCGGCCCGACTCGCGCTGGCGCCGGATCTGCTCATGCGCGGCGGCTTCCAGCGGCGGCAGCGCGCCGGCCGCCTTCAGCTGCTCGAAGGGACCGCGCGCCGACGGCAGGCCTCGCGTGCGGCCCAGCAGGGCCGCCGCCTCCGGATCGGTGAGCAGGAAGTTGACGAGCTTGGCCGCGATCTCCGCCTTGCCGCGCCGCTCGGCCTGGCGGCTCACCGCGTACATGACGGTGGGCCGGCCGAACATGCCGCTGTCGAGCGCGCCGGGCAGCGTCGGGAACTCGCCGAGCACCAGCTTCTGCTGCTTGTCCAGCGTCGACGCGCGCAGCGCGATGACCGAGTCCCAGGTGTAGTTGCCGGCCCAGCGGCCGGTCACCCAGTCGGGCTGCTGCTCGGTGGGTTTCTCCGCGCCGCCCAGGCTGGCGCGCAGCGGCAGCGGCGTCGCGACGTGCCCGGCGACCAGGCGCCGATAGAGGCGCACCCAGTCCAGCGCCGCGGCTTCGCTCATCGCCACGCGCGGCTGCGCGGGATCGACGTAGGCCACGCCGTGGCGCTGCTGCACCCAGGCCTGGGCGAGCAGCATCATGTCGTAGAGCTCGCCGTCGAGCGGGTAGGCGTCCTCGCCGAGCGCGCGGCGGAAGGCCGGGCCGGCGGCGAAGAGCTCGTCCCAGTTGGCCGGCAGCGCCAGGCCCGCGCGCTCGAAGGCCGCCTGGTTCCACAGCATGACCCGCGCGCTGAACGACACCGGCAGCGCATTCAGCTTGCCCGCGACGTCGCCATAGGCCAGGTCGTCGCGATCGAACTGCGCAAGGTCCAGCAGCGCCGCGTGCTGGTTCAGATCGGCGAAGCCATTGCCGCGCTTGCTGAACATCGCCAGCCAGGCCCAGTTGATCTGCATGAGCTCGGGCTCCGAGCCGCCGGCGATCTGCGTCGTCAGCCGCTCCAGGTAGCCGTTGAAGCCCATGTACTCGGCCTTCACGCGCACGCCGTGGCGGCGCTCGAAGAGCGCCAGCGCCTTCAGCGTCGCCTCGTGCCGGCCGGCCCCGCCCCACCAGGCGAAGCGCAGCACGGCGTTCCTGTCCTGCGCGCGGAGCACGGCCGGCGCCGTCAGCGCCGCCTTGACGCCAGCCGTCGCGGCGATCGCGCCGGCGGCCAGGCCCAGCAGTTGTCGTCGCGGCAGGCTCATGGGCGGGTCCCGGCAGGCGCGCCCGGCAGCAGGTTCATCCCGCTGGCCGCGTCGAAGAGATGACAGGCCGGCATCTGCAGATGCAGCGTCAGCGCGCCACCGCGCGCGAGGCCCTCGAGCGCCACCGCCTGCTCGGCCGGCACGCGCGCCGTCAACGGCAACGAACCGAGCTCGGCGTGCAGGTAGACCTCCGAGCCCATGTGCTCGATGAAGCGCAGGCGCGCCTCCACCGGCACGCTGTCGCCCTGCGCGCGCGGCGACAGGCCGATGTGCTCGGGCCGCAGGCCGAAGGTCAGCGCGCCATCGGCCAGCCGCGGCAGCGCCGTCAGGCCCGCCGCCTTGACGGCCGGCAGCGGCAGCCGCGCGCCGCCAAGCTCGATGGCCAGGCCGTTGTCGGTCGCCAGCAGCCGCGCCGCGAGCAGGTTCATCTCCGGCGAGCCGATGAAGCCGGCGACGAAGGCATTCGCCGGCCGGTCATAGAGCGCCGTCGGCGTGTCGACCTGCTGGATCACGCCGTCCTTGAGCACGCAGATGCGCTCGCCCATCGTCATCGCCTCGACCTGGTCGTGGGTGACGTAGATGGTGGTCGCGGGCTGCTGGCCCTCGCGCAAGGTGCGATGCAGCTCGGTCAGCCGCACCCGCATCGCCGCGCGCAGCTTGGCGTCGAGGTTGGACAACGGCTCGTCGAACAGGAACACCTCGGGCTTCTTGACGATCGCGCGGCCGACCGCGACGCGCTGCGCCTGGCCGCCCGACAGCTGCTTCGGATAGCGCTCCAGCAGATGCTCCATCTCCAGCAGCGACGCGGCATGGCGCACGCGGCGGTCGAGCTCCGCCTTCGGCGTGCCGGCCAGCTTCAGGCCGAAGGCCAGGTTGTCGTAGACCTTCATGTGCGGGTACAGCGCGTAGTTCTGGAACACCATCGCGATGCCGCGCTGCTTGGGCGGCAGCGCGTTGACGGTGCGCTCGCCGATGCGCAGCTCGCCGCCGGTGATGCTCTCCAGCCCGGCGATCATCCGCAGCAGCGTCGACTTCGCGCAGCCCGACGGGCCGACGAAGACCATGAACTCGCCATCCCTGACTTCCAGGTCCACGCCATGCACGGCCTTGAAGCCGTTGGGATAGACCTTCTCCACCTTGTCCAGGCTCAGTCTTGCCATGTGTCAGCCCTTGACCCCCGAGGACGTCGCGCCCTCGATGAAATGCTTCTGCGCCGCGAAGAACACCGCCACCGAGGGGATCAGCGCCACCACGGAGATCGCGATCACGTTGGCCCACTCGACCTCCTCGGTCGCGCCGATGCTCATCTTCAGCGCGAGCGAGACCGGGTACTTCTCGACCGAGGCGAGGTAGATCAGCGGCCCCATGAAGTCGTTCATCGTCCAGATGAACTGGAACACGACCACGGAAATGATCGCCGGCTTGAGCAGCGGCACGATGATGTGCCAGAGCAGCTGCAGCGCGTTGCAGCCGTCGATCTGCGCGGCCTCCTCCATGTCGCGCGGAATGCCGCGCAGGAACTGCACCAGCATGAACACGAAGAAGGTGTCGGTGGCGAAGGCCGAGGGCACGATCAGCGGCAGGTAGGAGTCCAGCCAGCCGATCTCGCGGAAGACCAGGTATTGCGGCAGCCGCAGCACGATCAGCGGCAGCATCATCGTGGCGATCATGATGCTGAACAGCAGCTTGCGGCCCCAGAACTCGAAGCGGGCAAAGGCGTAGGCCACCAGCACGCAGGAGATCACCGTCACCACGATGCGGGGGATCGTGATGAGGAAACTGTTCAGGAAGTAGGTCGCGAAGGTGTATTCCGTGCTGGTCTTCCAGCCCTTGGCGTAGGCGCTGAAATCGAGGCGGTCGGGCCAGAAGCCGGCGGAACTGAAGATCTCGGCATTGCTCTTGAAGGAGGCGCCGATCAGCCACAGCAGGGGGTAGAGCATCACGATCGCGACCGCGGCCAGCGCGAGGTAGCGCAGCGTGCGGTTGCCACGGTCGCGGCCCTCACCCCTGCCCTCTCCCGCAAGCGGGAGAGGGGGTTGGATGGGAGTACTGCTGCGATGTGGGACGGGAAGGCGGCTCATCGGCGGGTCTCCTTCTCGCCGGAGTAGAAGACCCAGTACTTCGAACTCCAGAACGACAGCGCCGCCAGGCCGCCCACCAGCGCGAACAGCACCCAGGACAGCGCCGCGCCGTAACCCAGGTTGAAGAAGCGGAAGCTCTGGTCGTAGATGTAGAGCGCCAGCACGTAGGTCGAGTGCAGCGGGCCGCCCTCGGTGATGAGGTAGGGGCCGTTGAACTCCTGGAACGCGTGCACCATCTGCATGATCACGTTGAAGAAGATCACCGGCGTGATCAGCGGCACCGTGATCCGCCAGAACTGCTGCGCCTTGCTGGCGCCATCGCATTCGGCGGCCTCGTAGAGCGAGATCGACACGTTCTGCAGCGCCGCCAGGAAGATCACCATCGCCGAGCCGAACTGCCACGTGAACAGCAGCACGATGGTCCACATCGAGTAATGCTCGTCGGCCAGCCAGGCGACCGGCTCCAGCCCGAGCTTGACCAGCACCAGGTTCACCAGCCCGTTGCGCGCGAAGACGAAGCGCCACAGCACCGCCACCGCGATCGACCCGCCAAGGATCGACGGGATGTAGAACGCGGCCCGGAAGAAGTTGATGCCGCGCAGCTTGAAATTGAGCACATGCGCGATGAACAGCGCGAAGCCGACGCGCAGCGGCACCGCCAGCAGCGCGAAGAGCAGCGTCACGCCCAGCGACTTCCTGAAGAGCGGATCCGCGGTGGCGAGCTCCTCGTAGTTGCGCAGCCCGACGAACTGCGGCGGGTCGATCAGGTCGTACTGCGTGAAGCTGAGCGCGAAGCTCATCACGAAGGGGAAGAGCTTGAACAGCAGCACGCCCAGCACGAAGGGCAGCGCGAACAGGAAGCCCAGGCGCTTGTTCTCGTACATGGCCGACGGTCGGTATGGTCCGCGAGGGCGGCGCGCTCAGCGCGCCAGCCAGCCGCCGTCCACGGCGACGGTGTAGCCGTTGACATAGTCCGAGGCCTTGGACGCCAGGAACACCACCGGCCCCGCCAGGTCGTCGGGCACGCCCCAGCGGCCCGCCGGGATGCGGTCCAGGATCGCGGCGTTGCGGTGCTCGTCCTGGCGCAGCGCGGCGGTGTTGTTGGTCGCCATGTAGCCCGGCGCGATCGCGTTGACGTTGATGCCGTGCGCGGCCCACTCGTTGGCCATCAGCCGGGTGATGCCCATCACGCCGCTCTTGCTGGCCGTGTACGAGGGCACCCGCACGCCGCCCTGGAAGGACAGCATCGACGCGACGTTGATGATCTTGCCGCCGCTGCCCTGTGCCAGGTATTGCCTGGCCACCGCCTGCGAGAAGAAGAACACCGTCTTCAGGTTGAGATCGACCACGTCGTCCCAATCCTTCTCGCTGAAGCGGATCGCGTCCTCGCGGCGGATGATGCCGGCGTTGTTGACCAGGATGTCGATGCGCCCGGTCAGCGACTTGGCCTCGGCGACCAGGCCCTCGATGCCGCTGATGTCGCCCAGGTTGGCGCGCAGGTCGAGGAAGCGCCGCCCCAGGCGCTGGACCTGCGCGCGCGTCTCGGCCGGGTCCGACACGTTGACGCCGACGATGTCCGCGCCGGCCTGCGCCAGCGCCACCGCCATGCCCTGCCCCAGGCCGGTGTTGCAGCCCGAGACGATGGCCACGCGGCCGTCGAGTTGGAAGTTGTCCAGGATCATGGCGTTCCCTCAGCGCAGCGTGGTCATCGGCACGTGGTCCATGTCCTTGAAGACCTGGTTCTCGCCGACCATGCCCCAGATGAAGGTGTAGGCCTGCGTCCCGACGCCGGAATGGATGGACCAGCTCGGGCTGATGACGGCCTGCTCGTTGCGCACGACCAGGTGACGCGTCTGCGTCGGCTCGCCCAGCATGTGGAAGACCACCGCGTCCGCCTTCATGTCGAAGTAGAAGTACACCTCCATGCGGCGGTCGTGCTGGTGGCAGGGCATGGTGTTCCAGAGGCTGCCGGGCTCGAGCTGCGTCATGCCCATCAACAGCTGGCAGGTCGGCAGCACGTCGGGCACGAGGAACTTGTAGATGGTGCGGCGGTTGCTGGTCTCGGGCGCGCCCAGCGTCTCGGGCGAGGCCTCGGCCAGCGTGACCTTGCGCGTCGGATAGGCGGTGTGCGCCGGCGCGCAGTTGAAGTAGAGCTTGGCCGGCTGCGCGGGGTCGACGCTCTTGAACTCGACGATCTTCGCGCCCTGGCCGATGTACAGCGCCTCGCGCGGGCCGACGTCGTGCTGCGTGTCGTCGACGAACACGCGGGCCGCGCCGCCGATGTTGATCAGCCCCAGCTCGCGGCGCTGCAGGAAGTAGTCGGTGCCGGTGTGCCGGCCCAGTTCCGCCGAGAAGGTCACCGGCCGCGTCACCGGCATGATGCCGCCGACGATGATCCGGTCGATCTGGCTGTAGGTCAGCGTCGCCTGATCGGGCTGGAACAGGTCCTCCACCAGGAACTGCCGACGCAGGCCTTCGGTGTCCAGCGTGCGGGCGTGCTCGCTGTGGATGGGTTGGCGGATCTCCATGTCGTCTCCTGGTGATGCAGGCATTCGGGCCTCTGTTGGGGTCGCAGCGTACGGGCCTGCGGACTTTCCCGGAACTATGGTTTCTATGTAGTGAACCAGCGTTTCAATTTTTCGCCACCTCGCTATAGTTGCTCGAAACGACGACCCAGACCCGTCCGCTTCCAGGAGACGCCCCGATGACCCACCCGTACTTCCTGAACGACGCCGAGCCGTGGACCGAGCTCGGTGACGGCATCCGGCGCAAGATCGTCGGCCACACGCCGGAGCTGATGTCGGTGCTGGTGCAGTTCGACCAGGGCGCCATCGGGACGCCGCATGCGCATGACGCGCACGACCAGATCGCGTTCGTGATCAGCGGCGCGTTCGAGTGCGAGGTCGGCGGCGTCAAGCGCGTGCTCAAGCCGGGCGATGCCTTCGTGGCGCCGCGGCTGACGACGCACGGCGTCGTCGCGCTGGAGCCCGGCAGCACGCTGCTGGACCAGTTCTCGCCGCGGCGCGAGGACTACCTGTAGGTCCTTGGCGCGACGGCCGTCGCCGGCCCGCGCCCGCTGAAGTCCACCGCAGTTCCCAAGCAGTACCCGAGGCGGCGATCGCACTGCAGCGACGGCCGCTCCCGCCTGCCGGCGCCCTGCGCGCGCCCGCGACCGACACGACACCGCGAGAGAGCGACGGGCCACGATCCCGCGCCCGCGGTCGCTGAAGCCCTTGGAGACAACGTCATGCCCCAACGTCATGGGACCCGCCTCGGGACGCGCGCCCCCGCCACGTCCACCACGTCCGTCAGTCGCCGCGCGCCCCGCGTGCCGCGATTGACGCGCCTGGCCGCCTGCCTGCTCGGCTCGGCCACGCTCACGCTGCCCGCCTGGAGCCAGGACCAGGCCGCCGCGCCCGCCGCCGCCGCCGCCTCGGCACCCGCGGCCGCCTCGGACAAGTCGCTGGAGACCGTCGTCGTGACCGGCATCCGCGCCTCGCTGGAGAGCGCGCTGAACGCCAAGCGGCAGGACCGCGGCATCGTCGACGTGATCAAGGCGGAGGACATCGCCAAGTTCCCCGACACCAACCTGGCCGAGTCGCTGCAGCGCATCCCGGGCGTGGTCATCGACCGCGACGCCGGCGAGGGCCGCAACATCACGGTGCGCGGCCTGGGCGCGGACTTCACCCGCGTGCGCATCAACGGCATCGAGGCGCTGGCCACCACCGGCGGCACGGACAGCTCCGGCGGTGCGAACCGCTCGCGCGGCTTCGACTTCAACGTCTTCGCGTCGGAGCTCTTCAACACCATCACCGTGCGCAAGAGCAGCTCGGCGGAAGTGGATGAAGGCTCGCTCGGCGCGACCGTGGACCTGCAGGCGGCGCGGCCCTTCGATTTCAACAAGCGTGTCATCACCGCCTCGGTGAAGGGCCGCTACAACGACCTGTCGCGCGAGACCGACCCGCGCATGGCCTTCCTGATCAGCGACGTGTTCCTGGACAAGACGCTGGGGGTGCTGGTCTCGGGCGCGTACTCCAAGCGGCGCCTCTTCGAAGAAGGCTTCTCCACGGTGCGCTGGGACAACGGCCCCTCGTCCGGCGGCTGGTGCTCGCCGCAAGGCGTCACGCCGGCAAATCCCGCGACCACCGCCGCCACCTGCGGCCCGGCCGCGCAGAACGTGCCGCGGCTGCCGGCCTCGGCCGGCGCGTCGGCGGCCTACGGCGCGGCGAGCAGCGCGGACAACTTCCACCCGCGCCTGCCGCGCTACGGCCGGCTCACGCATGACCAGGACCGCTATGGCCTGACCGGCTCGGTGCAGTTCCGCCCGAGCGATCGCACGCTGCTGACCTTCGACATGCTGTATTCGAAGCTCAAGGCGACGCGGCAGGAGGACTTCCTCGAGGCGATCTCGTTCAGCCGCACCGCGAGCCAGGGCGGCAAGCCGCAGACCAGCGTGGTGGAGGCGCAGTACGCGCCCAGCGGCGCGCTGCTGTATGGGGTCTACAACGGCGTCGACGTGCGCTCCGAGTCGCGCTACGACGAGCTGTCCACGACCTTCCGCCAGCCCAGCCTGACGCTGGAGCAGGACCTGACCGACCACCTGAAGCTCAACGCCAGGATCGGCCGCGCCGACTCGCAGTTCCGCAATCCGGTGCAGACGACGGTCACGCTCGACGCGCTGAACGTCAACGGCTACACGCTGGACTTCCGCAACAGCGACCGCCTGCCGGTCATCAAGTACCCCTTCGATCCGGCGGCGCAGAACGGCGCGCTGCAGATCGTCGGCGTGCCGCAGGCCGCGACGGGCACGCAGCCCACGACGATCGCCAACACGACGACCAGCGAGATCCGCATCCGGCCCCAGGGCGCCAACAACCGCAACGACATCGCGCACCTGGACCTGGCCTGGGAGGTGGTGCCGGACCGGCTCACGCTGAAGGCCGGCTACGACTACAAGAAATACGCGTTCGACACCTATGAGTTCCGGCGCGTCAACCAGAACGACACGATCTTCTCGCCGGCCGCGGGCGCCGGCGTGCTGACGAAGATGCTGACCGGCTTCGGCCGCGGGCTGAGCCTGCCGGATGGCGCGCCGACCTCGTGGGTCATCCCCGACCTCAACGCGATCGCCTCGGCGTACGACATCTACTGCAACTGCATCAAGAGCGGACCAGCCGGCGGGCCGGGCGACTTCACGCTGTCCTCGACCACCAACGGCAACGCGCGTGGCAACAACCGCGCGGTGATCGAGAAGGACCGCGGCGGCTTCCTGCAGGCGGACTTCGAAGGCCGCGTCGCGGGCCTGCGCGTGCAGGGCAACGTCGGCGTGCGCTATGTCGTCACCGAGCAGGACGCGACCGGCTACCTGGCCAGCGGCGGCGGCACCGAGGTCGTCATCGGCCAGAAGTACAAGGACTGGCTGCCGGCGTTCAACATCTCGGCCAACCTGACCAAGGACCTGATCGCGCGCTTCGCCGCCGCGAAGGTGATGGCGCGTCCGCAGCTGGGCAACCTCAACCCGGGCGGCACGATCAGCACGACGGGGACGCTGTCGATCACGACGGGCAATCCGTATCTGAAGCCCTTCCGCGCCAAGACCTTCGACGGCAGCCTGGAGTGGTACTTCGGCCGCAACGCCTTCCTCGGCGTGGGCGTGTTCCAGAAGAACATCGACACCTACATCCAGAGCCTGCGCACCAACTCGCCGTTCAACCAGACCGGGCTGCCGCTGTCGCTGCTGCCGGCCAACTTCACCGGAGAGGAAGTCTTCCAGCTCACCACCCCGATCAACACCCCGGGCGGCAAGCTGCGCGGCATCGAGCTGAACTACCAGCAGCCGTTCACCTTCCTGCCGGGCTGGGGACGCAACTTCGGTACGGTGCTGAACTACACCTACGTGAAGTCCAAGATCACCTACCTGGTCTCGCCCACCAGCGACGCCACCATCACCGACGACCTGCTCAACATGTCGCCCAAGTCGTGGAACGCCACGCTGTACTACGACGACGACACCTTCAGCGCCCGGGTCTCGGCGTCCAAGCGTTCGTCCTTCCTGACGCGCGTGCCGGGGCAGAACAACAACGACGTCGAAGGGAAGAACGGCACGCTCAACGTGGACGCGTCGATCTCCTACAAGGTCAATGACCGGCTCACCCTCACGCTGGAAGGCGTCAACCTGACCAACGAGGCGAACGACCAGTTCATCTCACGGCTGCGCAACAGCCCCGTGGTCTATCACGTCACCGGGCGGGAGTACCTGCTGGGCGCGAGCTACAAGTTCTAATGCACGCATGAAACAGGCATGGCTCCTCGCGCTGGCCGTGGCCGCCGGCGCGGTTCAAGCGCAGAACGCGGCGCCCGCGCCGCTCCGCGTGATCCTCGTCGGCGACTCGACGATGGCCGCGAGGAGCGGCTACGGCGACGCGCTCTGCGCGCGCTTCAAACCGGAGGTGAGCTGTCTCAACCTCGCCAAGGGCGGACGCAGCACGAAGAGCTTCCGCGCCGAAGGCCTGTGGGACCAGGTCATGGCCCTGCTGCGCGATCGGCGCGACGGCCAGGCCGACGTGGTGCTGATGCAGTTCGGGCACAACGACCAGCCCGGCAAGCCGGGCCGGTCGACGGATCTGCAGACCGAATTCCCCGCCAACCTCGCCCGCTACATCGAGGAGGTCGCGCCCACTGGCGCGCGGCTCGTGATGCTCACGCCGCTCACGCGGCGGAGCTTCGATGCGCGGGGCCGGCTCGACAACGCGCTGCAGCCCTGGGCCGACGCGACGCTGCGCGTCGCCGCCGAGCACCAGATCCCGTCGATCGACCTCAACGCCCTCAGCCACGCGGCGGTCCAGGCGATGGGCGAGACCGAGGCCGACACGCTCGCGATGGCGCCCAGGCCGCTTGATGCGCCAGCGCAAGGGGCGTCCGCCGCCGATCGCGGTGGCGCTGCGAATCCCGTCTTCGACCGCACGCATCTGGGTGCGAAAGGCGCGGAGCTGTTTTCCGCGATGGTGGCCGGACAGCTCGTGACGACGCTGCCCGACCTCCAACGCTGGATGCGCTGACCTGACGCCCGTCAGACCAGATCGGCCATGGCCTCGACGGGAATGATGGCGCCGGGATAGCCGATGACACGGGCCGCGACGCGATTCCCATGCGTTGCCGCGCTGACGGCGTCATGCCCGCTCAATCGCCGCGCCAGATAGCCGCCCGCGAACGAGTCCCCCGCCGCCGTCGTATCGACCACGCGCTCGACCCGCTGCGTCGGCGCCTCACGCCACTCCCCAACTTCCTCCCTCTTCCCGACGTCAGCGGTCTCTCCAACTCCCTCGCCCGCTTGCGGGAGAGGGTAGGGGAGAGGGCCAGCGGCCGTCGCAGACCGCGACTGCTCACGCGCTCTCACGAGCGTCGACGCCGCCCCGCGCTTGATGATCAGCTCCGCTGGCGGCAGCGCCCGCGCATGCGCGATGGCCGCTTCGACATCCGCGAACTCCATCAACGCCTGATGATCGTCCGCCGTCACCAGCGCGATGGTCGCGAGCGAGAACGCGCGCTCGAACGCCGCCCTCGCATCAACGCGGCTGGCCCAAAGCCTGGGCCGGAAGTTGTTATCGAAGACGACATGCGCCCCGCGCTCCCGCATCGCCGCCATCAGCGCAAACAGCCTTTCACGCCCTGCTTCCGGCAGGATCGCCAGCGTGATGCCGCTGAGATAGAGCGCATCGAACTCCTCGATCCGTGCCTCGATCGGCGTCACCGCGTCCTCGAAATAGCCCCTGGCCGCCGCGCTCTCACGCCAGTAGTGAAAGCTGCGCTCGCCACCCGGATCCACTTCGATCATGTAGAGCCCCGGCATGCGTCCTGGCAGTCTGCGCACGAGCCGCGTGTCGATCCCCTGCCCGCGCCATCGCTCGAGCAGCCCGTCGCTGAGCGAGTCCTCGCCGAGCGCCGTGGCATAAGCCACCTCGATCCCCGCCGCCTTGCCGCACCGCCGCAGATACACGGCGGTGTTGAACGTATCGCCGCCGTATCCCAGCGTCATCGCGCCGAAGGCTTCGCCCTTGAGTTCGAGCATGCATTCGCCGATCACGGCCACGCGCTTGGTCATGGATTCCTCTACGTCTCGACCTGTGAAACGATGTTCCGAATCTTCCTTCGCACGTGCTTCGCGGTCCATCGGGGCGAGCCCGATGGCCTGGACCGGCTGACCGAGCGCTCGAAGCGCGGGCAGTTGCCGCTGCTCGACCACGACGGCGTGCTCGGCGACGGGGCGGCCGTCGACGACCGGTTTGGGATGGCGGAAGAAGAGCATCGGGCCGACATCGCGCCGGCAGGCGTGTTCTTCAAGCGCGGGTATGCCCGCTCTTGAAGGACGCCGCCGCGCAAGGGATCAGGCCGCGTCCTGATTCCAACCCCGGATCACGAATCTCAAGCGGCCCTTGATGCCGGGCGTCGTCGGCTGCCGGGAACCATCGGGCGCGATGCTCGTGCTGTCGATGTCGACGGTCACCTCGACGGCCTCGCCGGCGATCTGCTGCGGCGTGAGCGCGGTGCTCGCGGGCGCGACGCCCGCGTCCTGCCACGCGTACTTGACCTTCCACGGCGTGCCATCGGCGCGCGGCGGCTCGAGTTCCAGGATCAGCGCATTGCGGAACAGATAACCGCCTTCGAAGTGCTGGTTGAGCCAGAGCCGGTGGTCGATTTCGTAGTCGGGCACGCGCACGCCCAGCGTCAATCCATAGGCGAGCGAGCGCCGTCTCGGATTCACCTTCGCGCGGTTGGCGAGGAACACCGTCGACAGGTAGCTCGCGCAGGGCTTGCGGCCCTGCAGCCAGTCCGCATGCGTGACGCAGGCGACCGAGTCCTCTTCCGAGGTGCGCCGCGTCAGGTACCAGAGCTTGCCGCGCGGCGAGGCCAGCATCTCGATCTGGTACAGCGCGTTGATCTTCTCCGGGTGGCCATCGGCCGCCTTCAACACATCCGGCGGCAGGCGGATCTCGTCGATGTCCATCCAGATGTCGACGCGCACGTCGCCGAACAGGAATCGCGTGAGGTTCTGGAAGGCTTCCTCGCTGTTGACGATGCCGTAGAAGCCCGAGTGCGAGCGATAGGCGAAGGCCTTCGCGCAAGGCGAGCCGATGCTGCCATCCGCGTTGAGCCCGCACAGCGTCGCGTTCTCGATCTTCACCAGCCCGTCGCTGCCGTTGCCGACGAAGGTGCGGGACAGGCCCGCGCCGACCTCGTAATCGAGGCGGTTGGTGCCGACCATCGTGAACACGCGCTGCGAGGGGAAGCGCGCCTCGGGCAGCAGGTCCACGGCGCCATGCCGCGCGAAGGCCTCCTTCAGATCGAGGTACTCGGCCATGCGGGTGCCGCGGTTGAAGTTGCTGATGTCCATCGCGGAGAACCACGACGGCACGTTCACGCCCAGCATGTCGATGCCGTTGTGCGGCGTGGCGTAGGTGAAGAACTTGTCGACGCAGCCGGCGACGCCCTTGGGATCCAGGTCCGGGTTCTGGAGGAAGGCGCGGCAGACCAGGCCGCCCATCGAGTGCGCGACCAGATGGCAGCGGAAGTCCTGCTCCTTGTCGACGCCGCTGCGCGGATTGGCGACGACGAGCTGGCGCACCTTGGCCACGAGTTCGGACAGTCCCTTCGCGAAGCCTTCGATGGAGGGCGTCTGACCGCTGCCCAAGAGTGTCGAGGCCGGGTCGTAGTAGCGGTAGATGACGATGGATCGGCTGCCCAGCGCGTTGTCGGTGGGCTTGCCGGCGGCGTCGAATTCCCAGCCGGGATCGACGATGTCGAGGCCGTCCTCGTAGACGTCGGCATAGCCGAAGTCCGAGGCGAGGCGCACGACCGGCGATTCGAAGACGAACTTGCGCGGCCGGGTCCTGTCGCTGGCCGAGGCCCGCATCGTCGTGGAGCCGAGGTTGAAGCCGCAGAACGGATCGGCGGTCGTCTCGTCGATCTCGCCGCGCGACATCGCGAAGCCCCGGACGTAGACGATCGGATGGAACGGAGCGTTGTTGTTGGCCATCGGGCCCTCCCTCGGGGCCCGGTGCGGAGGCGAACCCCAAGGGAGTTTCGCGTGCGGGAGCGGGGTGGTCATCCCCAAGTTTTAGGGCGCGGCCACGCAACAACCGATGCGCTCGGGAGCGCTTCAGGCGGCGTGCGGGCGGTCGAGCTGCTCGCGCAGGAAATCAATGAAGCGTTGAGTTTTCGCCGGAAGCAGGCGCGTCTCGGTGACGGCGTGCACCGAGACGGGGGGCGCCCGCCAATGCGGCAGGACGCGACACAAACGCCCGGCCGCCACGTCTTCGGCGACAACGTCCTCAGCCAGCATGGCGATCCCAAGGTCCAAGGTGGCGAATCGCTGCAGCATGACCACGCTATTGAGCGCGAAGCGCCCGCCGATCCGGACCTCGACAGCCGCGCCCTTCCTGTTCACCGGATGAAGCGCCCAAACATCGGCCTCTGCCGTGCGCGGTCTCAGGCATTCATGCTGAGCGAGGTGGGCTGGCTGGGTGGGCACGCCGGCGCGCTCCAGGTAGCGCGGCGATGCGTAGAGGTAACGCGCCAGACTCGCGATCGGGCGGGCGATCAGGTTCGAGATCGGCGGCTCTCCCATGCGGATCGCCACGTCGAAAGGCTCCGTCACGAGATCGACGCGTCGCGAAGAGAAATCGAATTCGAAGCTGATACCAGGATGGCGGCGCGCGAACTCGGCGATCAGCGGCGACAGGAAGAGGTTCGCGTAGCCCTCCGGCATCGACACACGCAGCACCCCGCGGGGCTGGGCAAGCATGTCGCCGAGTTGCTCGTGAGCCAGTCGAGCTTCTTCGACGATGCGCTTGCAGCGCTCGAAGTACAGCACGCCGGCTTCGGTCAGTTCAATCTTGCGGGTCGTGCGGTGCAACAAGCGAAGACCGATCGCCTTCTCCAATGCGCTGATGCGGCGCGACAGCGTCGAGTTCGGGATTCCGGTCGCCTCGGCGGCGCGACGAAAGCTCATCGCCTTGACGACCTCGACGTACAGGGCCATGTCGTTCAGAGGATCCACGCATTGCTCCAATTCTGGAGCACTGGATTCTATTGAACTGGGTTTATCCCAAGCCTTGATCGGGCCACCATGGCGGCCGAGCCACCGTCATCTCGGGATACGTTCGCGTAGCCCTCCAACCAAGGAGAACCCACATGCCATTCCAACGATTCACCGGCAATAGCGCCGCGATGCTGCTCATCGACCATCAGGTCGGCACGATGGGCTGGGTAACGTCCACGCCCTTCGCGGAAATGAAGCGCAACGCGTTGATCCTGGCGCAGGCCGCGAAGATCCTGAAGATGCCTGCCGTGCTGACCTCCAGCATGGAGGAGGCGGCCCAGGGCCCATTGCTGTCCGAACTCGAAGCCATCCTGCCGGCCGAATTTGCCGGGCGGATCAAGCGTGCGGGCATCGTCAATGCCATGGATGACGAGCAGTTCGCGGCCGCGGTCCAGGCGACCGGCCGAAAGAAGCTCATCCTGGCTGGGGTGACCAACGACGTTTGCACGGTCTATCCGGCATTGAGCTTGGTCGGCCAGGGGTTTGAGGTTCAAGTGGTCGCTGATGCCGGCGGCTCCCCGACCAAGATGGCCGACGACATCGCGCTGCGCCGGATGGAGCGCGCCGGCGTGACGCTGACGACGACGAACCAGCTGATCGCCGAGCTGGCCGGCAGCTGGACGACGCCCGACGGCGGGCAGCTTGTGCAGGTCCTCATGGCGCCGCAGGCGTGAGACTGGGGTCGACTGCACCGGGTGTGCCCGGGTCATCACCGCAAGTGAGGAGGACCTCGGAATGCGAGCTTGGTCCAGGTGACCCCGGCCGCTCGATTCAGCGGCTGGAAGGACTCGGTGAGCCGATTGAAAACGCATGACAGGCCTCGCTTGCTCGCCAGCTCCATGGTTTCGTCCGCGCTGACGTCGAACATTCGCCGACCGGGAGGAACGGGGCCATGTCTGAGCGTCATCACGACGACTCCGTCTGGCGAGAGCAGCGCAGCGAGCGTCTCCATCGCGGCTTCTCTCTCTGCCGCCGCGAGATGCATCCACACCGCGAAGAGCACGATGAGGTCAAAGCATTTCTGACGAGCGCGAACCGCTTGCAGGGCAGGCAAGGCGTCATTGACCCATTCGATCCCGAGCCCCTGATGCAGCTGCTCTGCAGCCCTTCGCAACCCGGTCGTCGGCTCGACCGCCGTGACGCGATGCCCCTGCCTTGCAAACCACGCCGCGTCACTGCCCGAGCCGGCCCCGACATCCAGGACCTCGCAAGAAGGGCGTCGAAGAAGATGAAGCTCGGCACCGTGCCTGTCCTCGAATGCACCGGCCTGGTACCGCTCAATGAGTGGGCTCGCCATCTCCTCGTAGCCTTCGGTGCCTGGAATCAACAGCATCTCTCCATCGTTTCTGCCCGCTCTTCGGCTGAACGAGGAATGTACGTCCGCTTGCGCCGTATCCCGCCCATCGGCCAGATCTGCGATGCAAAGGACGACGGCTGATACGCTTCGCCAGCATCAAGGCGAAGGAAGGGTTGGTCATGGCATCGAAGGCATTGAAAGCCTCTGTTCTGGCGGTGGCGGTCGCGCTCGGGGCGTACTGGTACTGGTCTCCCTTCCTCGCGATCCACCAGCTCCGTTCCGCGGCGAAGGCCGGCGATGCCGATGCATTCAACGACCGGGTCGACTACCCCAGGTTGCGCGAGAGCCTCAAGGGCCAGCTCTCCGCGGCCATCGGCGACAAGATGGCAGAGGACGCGCCGAGGAGTGACGCAGCGAGGGCCGGAGCCGTTCTCGGATCCCTGTTCGCAACAGCCTTGTCGGACCGCATGGTGGAGGCGTTCGTTCGTCCGGAGGTCGTCATGCGGGTCATGCAGGAAGGCAAGCTTCTTCCAAAGACCGGCCAGGGCCGCGGCAGGCGCGATCGAGGAAATCCGCCCGAGGAGGCTTCGGGCCCGGAATCGTCGAGATCCCGCGAGCCCATCTGGTCAACCGAGCGAACGAGCGTCGACAAGCTCATCCTGTTCGCGCGCGACGCCGGTCAGCCCGAAGAGAAGCGCACCGGCCTGGTCTTCGAACGGCGCGGCTTCGCGTCGTGGCAGCTCACGGAGATCCGGCTGCCGGCGCTCTGAGTCGGAAGGCGCGGTCAGCGGCTAGCGCTCCTTGAACCACCTTCCCAGCGTCGCCCGCTCCTCGTCGGTGATGCCGGTGGCGTTGTTCAGCGGCATCGTCTTCTGCACGACCGCCTGCTGGTAGATCTCCGCCGCGTGTTGCTCGATGAGCTGCGGCTCGTGGAACTGGATGCGCTTGGGCGCCAGCGCGGCGTTGTGGCACGCCAGGCAGCGATCGTTCACGATCTTGCGCACGTCATCGAAGCTCACCTTCGCCGGCCCCGCCGGGCTCACGGCCGCGACCGGCGCCGCGCCCATCGCCTCCCGCTTCGGCGCCAGCCACGTGATCAAGGCCGCGAGCAAGGCCACGACCACCACCAGCAGCGGCCACGCGTTCACGCCCTTGTGGCGCCTCACGAACCAGGTCCGCACCAGCGCGCCGGTCAGCATCAGCCCCACCAGCACCAGCCAGTTGTGCGCATGGCTGTAGAGCATGCCGTAGTGGTTGGACAGCATCGCGATCAGCACCGGCAGCGTGAAGTAGGTGTTGTGCACGCTGCGCTGCTTGCCGCGCTGGCCATGCACCGGATCCACCGGCCGGCCCGCCCGCATGTCCGCGATCACCTGCTTCTGGCCCGGGATGATCCAGAAGAACACGTTCGCGCTCATCATCGTGGCGATCATCGCGCCCACGATCAGGAAGGCCGCCCGGCCCGCGAAGAGCTCGCTCGCGCCCCACGCCGCCACCGCGATCACCACCGCGATCAGGCCCAGCACCACGCCGTCATTGCCGATCGAGCCATCCGCCTTGCGGCCGAAGCGACGGCAGATCTGGTTGTAGACGAGCCAGCCGCCCGCCAGGAAACCGAGCGCCCCGGCCACCGCCGCGGGCGCGCTCCAGTCATGCACGCGCTTGTCGATCAGGTAGGTGTCGGCATTGAAGAGATAGAGCAGCGCGAAGAGCGCGAAACCGCTCATCCACGTCCAGTAGCTCTCCCAGTAGAACCAGTGCAGGTCCCTCGGCAGATCCGCCGGCGCGACCATGTACTTCTGCGGGTTGTAGAAGCCGCCACCATGCACGGCCCACAACTCGCCGTCGACCCCCTTGGCCTTCAGGTCCTGCGCCTGCGGCTTGAGCAGGTGGTTGTCCAGCCAGACGAAATAGAACGAGGCGCCAATCCAGGCAATGGCCACGATCACATGCAGCCAACGCAGCAGCAGGTTGGCCCAGTCAAGCAGATAGCTGTCCATCAACGAATGAGGTTCAGGTCCGGACCACCACTGCGGGCGCTGTGAACCGGCAAGCGTCGCGCTGAAAATCCCGGGCGCCGCGGCGACGTTGAGGAGCGAAGTGTATACAGCTTGGCGTGCCAACTGCGGCGGCCGCTGGCCCTCACCCCCGCCCTCTCCCGCAAGCGGGCGAGGGAGCAGGAAGAGCAGGAAGAGCCGGACGGCGCAGTAAACCCCCTCGCCCCAGCGGGGAGAGGGAGGGGAGAGGGGGCTCGTGCCACAGCGCTGCTGCCCTTCGAAGCCCCCCCTCTCCCCTACCCTCTCCCCCCTCGCGGGGGGCGAGGGAGTAAGACAGAGCTCAGCGCGGTGCGGCGGGGTCCTGCATGGCTTGGGCCACGACGGACAGCGCCACCATTTCCGGTTGTTTTCCTGGGATGCCCGGGATGCCGATCGGGCAGGTCACGTGCGCCAGTTCGTCCGCGCCGAAACCGCGAGCCTCCAGCCGGTGACGGAAGGTCGCCCACTTGCTCTTGCTGCCGATCAGGCCGATGTAGGGCAGGTCCCTCGCCTCGCGCTGCCGCTTCAGGCAGGCGGCCAGGATGTCCAGGTCCTCCGCGTGGCTGAAGCTCATGATCAGCACATGCGATCCCGGCGCCAGCGCCGGCACCGCGCCCTGCACCGGCTCCGACTGCTCGGCCGCCACGTTGTCCGGCAACGGCTCGGGGAACATGCCCTCGCGGCTGTCGATCCAGTGCACGCGCGCCGGCAGCCTCGCCAGCAGGTCCACGATCGCGCGGCCCACGTGGCCGCCCCCGAACAGCGCGATCCGCCGCCAGTCCTGCCGGCCGCCAAGGCGCTCAGCCAGGCCCGCGATCGACGCCGCGTCCAGCCATTCGAAGCCCAGCCACACCACGCCGCCGCAGCACTGGCCCAGCGAGGGCCCGAGCGCGAAGCGCTGACGCGCCTCGATGACCCGGCCGGCCGCCAGCGCGGCACGCGCCTTCGCGATCGCGTCGAACTCCAGCTGGCCGCCGCCTATCGTGTTCAGCACCTCCGCCGCGGTCACCGCCATCCACGCGCCGACCTCGCGCGGCCCGCTGCCCTGCAGCGCCTCCACGCGCACCAGCACGGCCGGCTCGCGGGCCAGCCTCAGCGCCAGGATCTGCCACGACCGCATCGGCGCGCCCTCAGCTCCCGCGATAGGTCGAGTACGACCACGGGCTCGCCAGCAACGGCACGTGATAGTGCGCGTCCGGATCGGCGATGCCGAAATCCAGCGGCACCTCGTCGAGGAAGGCCGGCTCCGGCAGCGTCACGCGCCGGTGGCGGAAATAGGCGGCCACCTCGAACACCAGCCGATAGCGCCCCGCCTGCAGCGCCGCCCCCTCCAGCAGCGGCCCGTCGGCGCGCCCGTCGGCATTGAGCGTCAGCGCCTGCAGCAGGCGCGGCTCGCCGTTCTCCATCCGGTACAGCCGCGCCGCCATGCCGGCCGCCGGGCTGCCGTGCATCGTGTCCAGCACATGTGTCGTGAGCTTGCCCATCGGCGTCTTCGGTGGAATGAAAGCGCAAAGTGTATACACTCCCGGACACAAAATCCGCCCCGCCATGAACGCCCGCGACCCCGACGCCGCCGCCTCCGTCACCGAGCGCATCACCGCCGCCATCACGCAGGCGGTCGTCGAGCGCCGCCTGATGCCGGGCACCAAGCTCGTCGAGCAGCAGCTGGCGGACATCTTCGACTGCTCGCGCACGCTGGTCCGGCAGGCGCTCAACCAGCTGAGCCGCGACCGGCTCGTGCGGCTCGAGCCCGCGCGTGGCGCCTTCGTCGCGCAGCCCAGCGTCGAGGAGGCGCGCCAGGTCTTCGAGGTGCGCAAGATGCTCGAGGCCGCGATGCTGTCCGACCTCTGCCAGCGCATCAGCCCCGCGCAGGTCCGCCAGCTGCGCAGCCACCTGAAACAGGAACGCGAGGCCATCGCCCGCACCGACGTGCCGGGCCGCACCCGGCTGCTGGCCGACTTCCACGTCGTGCTCGCCCGCATGCAGGGCAACGAGGTGCTGGCCCAGTTGCTCACCGACCTGCTCTCGCGCAGCTCGCTGATCGCGCTGATGTACCAGAGCTCCCATTCCGCCGCGGAGTCCCAGGCCGAGCACGAAGCCATCGTCGATGCGCTCGAGGCCCGCGACAAGCGCGCCGCGCTGAAGCTGCTCGACGCGCACCTGGGTAACGTCGAGGCCAACCTGCGGCTCGATCCCCGCGTGCAGGACCTCAAGGCGGTCCTGCAGCCCTGAACCGTTCCACCTCCATGCCGTCCATGAAACCCGTCGTCTCCCCCGGCTATCCCCGCGACCTGATCGGCTATGGCGAACATCCGCCGCACGCGCAGTGGCCGGGCCAGGCGCGCATCGCGGTGCAGTTCGTCCTGAACTACGAGGAGGGCGGAGAGAACTCGGTGCTGCACGGCGACGCCGGCAGCGAGCAGTTCCTGTCCGAGATGTTCAACCCGCCCGCCTTCCCGGCCCGCCACCTGAGCATGGAAGGCATCTACGAATACGGCTCGCGCGCCGGCGTGTGGCGGCTGCTGCGCGAATTCGAGAAGCGCGCGATGCCGCTGACGGTGTTCGGCGTGTCGATGGCGCTGGAGCGGCATCCGGAGCTGACGCAGGCCTTCGTCGAGCTGAACCACGAGATCGCCTGCCACGGCTGGCGCTGGATCCATTACCAGCAGATCGACGAGGCCATCGAGCGCCAGCACATGGACATCGGCATGGACATCATCCAGCGCCTGACCGGCGAGCGGCCGTCGGGCTGGTACACCGGCCGCGACAGTCCCCGCACGCGCCGCCTGGTGGCGGACTTCGGCGGCTTCGAGTACGACAGCGACTACTACGGCGACGACCTGCCGTTCTGGCTCAACGTGCGCAAGACCGACGGCACGCTGGCCCCGCAGCTGGTCGTGCCCTACACGCTGGACTGCAATGACATGCGCTTCGCGCTGCCGCAGGGCTTCAGCCACGGCGACGAGTTCTTCGAGTACCTGCGCGACACCTTCGACGTCCTCTACGCCGAGGGCGCCGAGGCGCCGAAGATGATGAGCATCGGCATGCACTGCCGGCTGCTCGGACGTCCGGGCCGGATGCGCGCGCTGCAGCGCTTCCTCGACCATGTCGAGAAGCACGACCGCGTCTGGATCGCGCGCCGCGTCGACATCGCCCGCCACTGGCGCGCGACCCATCCGTTCGACGCCGACCAGGCCTTCGTCTGGGGCTGAGCCCACGCCGAGCATCCGATGAGCACACCCGCCCTCACCCTCGACCTCCTCAACGCCGCCGGCCAGGCGCGCTTCGCCGCGCTGCTCGATGGCATCTATGAACACTCGCCGTGGATCGCGCAACGCGCCTTCGCGGCGCGGCCGGCGCAGGGCTTCGCCAGCCTCGCCGCGCTCAAGCACGCGATGGCCAGCGTCGTCCGCGAGGCGTCGCTCGACGAGCAGCTCGGCCTGATCCGCGCGCACCCCGAACTGGCGGGCAAGGCGATGGTCGCGAAGTCGCT
The DNA here is from genome assembly GCF_059491535.1 of Roseateles sp. Mitsp63. Lineage (NCBI taxonomy): Bacteria > Pseudomonadati > Pseudomonadota > Betaproteobacteria > Burkholderiales > Sphaerotilaceae > Roseateles > Roseateles sp. Mitsp63. Next base: position 5,234,005 of record NZ_CP168509.1, read on the forward strand.
CACCGCCGAGTCCACCCACGAGCAGCGCACCGCGGGCCTCACCGCCTGCACGCCCGAGGAGTTCGCGCGCCTGCAGCAGCTGAACGCGGACTACAACGCGCGCTTCGGCTGGCCCTTCATCCTCGCGGTGCGCGGCCCGCGCGGCGACGGCCTGTCGCGCCAGCAGATCATCGACACCTTCGCGCGGCGCCTGAACGGGCATCCGGACATCGAGCGCGCCGAGTGCCTGCGCCACATCCATCGCATCGCCGAGATCCGCCTGAACGACAAGTTCGGCGTCACGCCGGCGCTGGGCAATCAGGTCTGGGACTGGGCCGAATCGCTCGCGCGCTTCTCCGACCCCGGCTTCGCGGAGCACGGTCAGCTGACCGTGCTCTACCTGACCGAGGCACATCGCGCCGCCGCGGCCCAGCTCGCGGACTGGATGCGCGAGTGCGGCTTCGACGAGGTGTCGATCGACGCCGTGGGCAACGTCGTGGGCGTCTATCACGGCGAGGATCCCAGCGCCCAGCGCCTGCTGACCGGCAGCCATTACGACACCGTCCGCAATGGCGGCAAGTACGACGGGCGGCTCGGCATCCTGGTGCCGATGGCCTGCGTGCGCGAGCTCAAGCGCCAAGGCCGCCGGCTGAAGCACGGCATCGAGGTGGTCGGCTTCTCCGAGGAGGAAGGCCAGCGCTACAAGGCGACCTTCCTCGGCTCCAGCGCGCTGGTGGGCCGCTTCGACCCGGCCTGGCTCGACCAGGCCGATGCCGACGGCGTCGTGCTGCGCGAGCTGATGCAGGGCGCCGGCCTGCCCGCGACCATGGACGCGATCCAGGCGCTGCGGCGCGATCCGTCGCGCTACCTCGGCTTCGTCGAGGTCCACATCGAGCAGGGCCCGGTGCTCAACGAGCTCGACCTGCCACTGGGCATCGTCACCTCGATCAACGGCAGCATCCGCTACGTCGGCGAAATGCGCGGCCTGGCCTCGCATGCCGGCACGACGCCGATGGGCCGGCGCCGCGACGCGGCCGCCGCGGTGGCTGAGTTGATCCTCTACGTCGAGGAACGCGCCGGTGCCGTGGCGGAGGTCGTCGGCACCGTCGGCCAGCTGCAGGTGCCCAATGGCTCGATCAACGTGATCCCCGGCCGCTGCCGCTTCAGCCTGGACCTGCGCGCGACCACCGACGCCGCCCGCGACGCGCTGGACGCCGACGTGCGGCAGCGGCTCGCGGAGATCTGCGAGCGCCGCGGCCTCACGTTCACGCTCGAGCGCACCGAGACCGCCGCCGCCGCGCCAAGCGCGCCGGTGTGGCAGGCGCGGTGGGAGGCGGCGGTGCTGGCGCTCGGCCTGCCGGTGCACCGGCTGCCCTCGGGCGCCGGCCACGACGCGATGAAGCTCCATCAGGCGATGCCGCAGGCCATGCTGTTCCAGCGCGGCCTGAACCTGGGCATCAGCCACAACCCGCTCGAAGCCATCAGCAACGACGACACCGAGCTGTGCGTGCGCGCCTTCCAGGCGCTGCTCGACGGACTCTGACTCCCTCCGACGCCCGCCATGACCGCCTCCACCGCCTCCACCGCCACGCCCTCCCCCAACGACACGCGCTTCGCGGCGCTCGACGCCTGGATCGACGCCCACTTCGACGAACAGGTCCGCTACCTGCAGGCGCTGGTGCGCGTGCCGACGGACACGCCACCCGGCAACAACGCGCCCCACGCGGAGCGCACCGCCGAGCTGCTCGCCGCCATGGGCTACGCCGCCGAGAAACACCCCGTGCCGGCCGCCCAGGTGCGCGAGTACGGCCTGGCGTCCCTCACCAACCTGATCGTGCGCCGGCGCTTCGCCGACGGCGGCCCGGTCATCGCGCTGAACGCGCATGGCGACGTCGTGCCGCCCGGCGAAGGCTGGACGCACGATCCCTACGGCGGCGAGGTCGTCGACGGCCGGCTCTACGGCCGCGCGTCGGCCGTCAGCAAGAGCGACTTCGCGACCTACACCTTCGCGCTGCGCGCGCTCGAGGCCATCCAGGCCCAGGGCGCGCCGCTGAAGGGCGGCGTCGAGCTGCACTTCACCTATGACGAGGAATTCGGCGGCGAGCTGGGCCCCGGCTGGCTGCTGGCGCAAGGCCTGACCCGGCCCGATTACCTGCTCGCGGCGGGCTTCAGCTACCAGGTCGTCACCGCCCACAACGGCTGCCTCCAGATGGAGGTGACCGTGCACGGCAAGATGGCGCACGCCGCCATCCCCGACACCGGCATCGACGCGCTGCAAGGCGCGGTGGTGATCCTCAACGCGCTGTACGCGCGCAATGCCGAGTACCGCAAGGTCACGTCGTCCGTCGAGGGCATCGAGCATCCCTACCTGAACGTCGGCCGCATCGAGGGCGGCACCAACACCAACGTGGTGCCCGGCAAGGTGACGCTCAAGCTCGACCGCCGGATGATCCCGGAAGAGGATCCCGAGGTCGTCGAGGCGGAGATCCGCGACACCATCGCCCGGGCGGCGGCCTCGTTCCCCGGCATCACGGTCGAGATCCGGCGCCTGCTGCTGGCGCGTTCGCTCAAGCCGCTGCCGGGCAACCGGCCGCTGGTCCAGGCGTTGCAACGCCACGGCGAGGCGGTGTTCGGCGAGCCCATCCCGACTTCCGGCACGCCGCTCTACACCGACGTGCGGCTCTACGGCGAGCAGGGCATCCCCGCCGCCATCTATGGCGCGGGACCGCGCACGGTGCTGGAGTCGCATGCGAAGCGCTCGGACGAGCGGGTCGAGCTCGAGGACCTGCGCCGCGCCACGAAGGTGGTGGCGCGCACGCTGCTCACGCTCCTGGGCGCCGGCTGAGCATCCCCCCGGCGCGCGGCGGACGCCGCATGGCCGGGGCCACCGGGCGCGAGCCTAGAATCCGGCCCGCCATGCGCCTGCATTCCCCTTCCGCCCTCGTCCGCTGGATGGTCGCCCTGACCTTCTGGCTGGCGGCGCTGCTGCCCGCGGCGGCCATGGCGGCGCAGGCGCTCGATGGCGAGCTGGCGCCGTGGACGCAGATCTGCCGCGCCAGCGTCGTCGGGCCACGCGCGGCCGAGCTGCGCGAGGGGCTGTCCGGCAGCGGCGTGAACGACCAGGACCACGCGCTGTTCCAGCATTGCGCGTTCTGCCATCTGCATCAGGACGCGCTGCCGCTGCCGCCCGTTCCCGTGATCCTGCCGCTGCGCGCCGAGCTGCGCCACGGCGTGCCGGAGCGCTTCCTCAGCGCGCCGGTCACCGCCCACGCCTGGCGCAGCGCGCCCGCGCGGGCGCCGCCTTCGACGGTCTGAAGCCGCCGCGCCGGCCGTGCCGGCGCCCCTTCGTTCCGTTGGAGTTTCCTTTCATGCACAGCATTTCCCGTGCGCGCCGGCTGCAGGCTGGCGCGCTGACGGTGCTGGCGACCGCTTCCGCCGCCGTGTGCGCGGCGCAGGACGCCAGCCCCCGCGCCCAGAGCCTGGGCATCGTCCGCGTCGATGGCGCGGCGCCGACCTCGCTCCCCAGCCGCATCCCCACCACGATCGAGGGCGTCAGCGGCGAGGACATCGCCCGCGACATCAACGCCACCGACGCCGAGGACGCCCTCAAGTACCTGCCCAGCCTGCTGGTGCGCAAGCGCTACATCGGCGACTACAACCACGCGGTACTGTCCACGCGCGCCTCGGGCACCGGCAACAGCGCGCGCTCGCTGGTCTATGCGGACGGCATCCTGCTGTCCAACCTGCTCGGCAATGGCGCCACCTTCGCGCCGCGCTGGGGGCTGGTGTCACCCGAGGAGATCACCCGCGTCGACGTGATGTACGGGCCGTTCTCGGCGGCGTATCCGGGCAACGCGGTCGGCGCGGTGGTCGACTACCAGACCCGCATGCCGTCGCGTTTCGAGGCGCATGCGCGCCTCGGCTACAGCCATCAGCCCGATGACCGGTACGGCGCGCGGCGGAGTTATGACGCGACGCAGGCCAGCGCCTCGATCGGCAGCGCCGAGGGCGCGTTCTCGTGGTGGATCCACGCGGGCCGCACCGACAGCGAGGGCCAGCCGCAGACCTTCGCGACGCGGACCGTGAGCACCGCGCCCGCCGATCCCGCCGCCGTGCCGGTGATGGGCGCGGTGCCAGGCCTGAACCGCGCCAACCAGCCGTGGCTGCTGCTTGGCAGCGGCACGCAGTACGACACGGTCCAGGACCAGGCGAAGCTGAAGCTGGCCTACGAGCTGCAGCCGGGCCTGCGCGCGCTCTACGTCTTCGGGCTGTGGAGCAACCACGCCGATGGCCGCTCGCGGAGCTTCCTGACCGACGCCGAGGGCCAGCCGGTCGACCACCGCCGTGGTGGCGGCCTCACGCAGCCCGTCAGCATCGACGGCAAGGGCTACACGCTGGGCGCCAGCGATTTCCCACAGACGAGGGACGAGCTCGAACACCGCATGCATGCGCTGTCGCTGAAGCGGCGCGTCAGCGAGGGGCTCGGCTGGGAGCTGTCGGGCAGCGTGTACGACTACCTCGCCGATCGCTCGCGGGCTTACGCGCCGACGCAGCAGGCCAGCGAGGGCGGCCGCCTCACCGATCAGGCGGGCACCGGCTGGAACACGCTGTCCGCCAAGCTGACCTGGGCGCCGGCGGGCAGCGATCACGCGATCGACGCCGGCCTCTCGCAGGAGCGCTACCAGCTGCGCACGCGGGTGTCCGGGCTGAGCGACTGGCGCTGGGGGGCGGCGGGCTCACAGACCTCGCGCTTCGAGGGCGACACGCGCGTGCGGGCCGTCTTCGCGCAGGATGCCTGGACCTTCGCGCCGGACTGGACCGCGGTGCTGGGTCTGCGCGGCGAGCGCTGGCAGGCCTTCGACGGCCTCACGCAGGCCGCCGCCGACAGCGCGCCGCATCGGCACGGCGACCGTGCGCGCACGGCCTGGTCGCCGAAGGCGGCGCTGTCCTACGGTCTCTCCGAGCATTGGGTGCTGAAGGCCAGCACCGGACGCGCAGTGCGCTTCCCGACGGTGAGCGAGCTGTTCCAGGGCGGTTTCGATCCGGCCGGCAACTTCATCAACAGCAACCCGCTGCTGAAGCCCGAACGCAGCTGGACCAGCGAACTCAGCGCCGAATGGACGGGCGCCGGGCGCGACAACCTGCGGATCACGCTGTTCCACGAGGACAGCCGGGATGCGCTGTATTCGCAGATCAACCCGGGCGTGAGCACCTCGACCAGCACGGTGCAGAACATTGATCACGTGCGCACGCGCGGGGTCGAGTTCAGCGGCACGGCGACGCTGCCCAGGCGCGTGACGCTGACGGGCAGCCTGACCTTCGCGGACTCGATCATCCTGGCCAACGGCGGCTACGCGACGGTGCCCGGGGACACGATCGGCAAGTGGCAGCCGCGCGTGCCGCGCTGGCGGGCGACGCTGCTGGCGCAATGGCAGGCGCGGGATGACCTGAGCCTGAGCCTGGGCGCGCGCTACAGCGGCAAGCAGTTCAGCACGCTGGACAACAGCGACGTGAATGGCTTCGCCTACATGGCCGCGAGCAAGTACTTCACCGTCGACGCGCGGGCGCAATGGAAGGTCGACCGCCAGTGGACGCTGGCCGCCGGCATCGACAACCTCAACAACTACCGCTACTGGAACTTCCATCCGTATCCGGCAAGGACGTTCCAGGTGGACGCGAGGTGGGACTACTGAGGCAATCCATCCGGCAGCTCGGCATCGGGCCAGTGCCGCGCTGCATGGATCACGTCGTCCGGAAGGTCAGACGAGCCCTCCGCTCCGAATTGCTCCTCGATCTCCCGTTCAACCTGCTCGAGAGGCACATCGTGTCCGAGTGCGCTGGACCGACGTGCTTCCTGCACGAGCCGGTATTCGTGAGCCTCCCAGTTGTCCGGATCGAAGAACTCGGGGCTGTTGATGAAGACGGCTTCCTCAATCAACCAGGACACGTGCTCGTCCAGCGTGAGGTTCGATTTCACAGCCCCTGCTTCGAGCTTGCGCTTCAGCTCCGCATCGATGCGGATGGTCAACGTGATGGTCTCGGGCTCGGGCATCGGGGGACTGAAATGGATGGGATCCAGGAGGGCGTTCATTCTGCACCTGCACTTTCCAACGAGGAGAAGAAGAGCAGTCTGAGCGCCCTGGCGACAGTCCGATTTCAGCCGGCCGCCCCAAACGACTTGGACAAGTCAGCACTTCGGAAAAGTCGATCAGTTTGAGCCAGTTCTCATCGCCACGGGCCTCCCGCGTTCAACGCCTCCGTACTTCCCCTGACTGACCAAAGGCACCCCCGCCCCTGCCGGGCACAATCGTCCGCCACCGCCCCGCCGGCCACGAGCCGCGGGGCGGCTTTCCGACTCCCAGGAGCACACCGCATGCATTCCCGACTTTCGCTGACCGCCGCGCTGGTGGTCGGGCTTGGCGCCGCCGCGGCCGCGACCGCTCAGACCGCGCCGGCCGCCCCGGCCTCGGCCACCGCCGCGCAGGCCTTGAGCTATCCCGCCACCCGCAAGGTCGACCAGACCGACGACTACCACGGCACCCGCGTCGCCGACCCCTACCGCTGGCTCGAGGACGACAACTCCGCCGAGACCAAGGCCTGGGTCCAGGCCCAGAACGCGGTCACCGACAAGTTCCTCGGCGCGATGCCCCAGCGCCTGCCCACGCGCAAGCTCTACACCGAGCTCTACAACTTCGAGAAGTACGGCGTCCCCTACAAGGAAGGCGGCCGCTACTTCTGGACCCGCAACGACGGCCTGCAGCAGCAGGCGGTGCTCTACACCGCGCGCAGCCTGAAGGACACGCCGCAGGTCGCGCTCGACCCCAACACGCTGTCCAAGGACGGCACCGTCGCCCTGACCGGCGGCGCCGTGTCGCGCGACGGCCGGCTGATGGCCTACGGCACCGCCGGCGCCGGCTCCGACTGGCAGACCTGGAAGGTCCGCGACCTGGAGGCCGGCAAGGACCTGCCCGACACCATCGACTGGGTGAAGTTCTCCGGCGCGTCCTGGACACCCGACGGCAAGGGCTTCTTCTACTCGCGCTACGACGCGCCCAAGGAAGGCCAGGCCCTGACCGGCGCCAACTACTTCCAGAAGGTCTACTACCACCGCCTGGGCACGCCGCAGTCGGCCGACGCGCTCGTCGCCGAGAACCCGGCCGAGAAGGAATGGGGCTTCAACGTCGAGGTCACCGATGACGGCCGCCTGGGCCTCATCCATGTGTGGAAGGGATCGGGCAGCAAGAACGGCCTGATGCTGCTGCCGCTGGACAGCCAGGGCGGCTACGCCGGCGCCAAGCCGATCCCGCTGACGCTGAGCTTCGACGCCGAGTACAGCCCGGTCGTGCTCGACGGTCAGCGCCTGATCGTCAAGACCGACAAGGACGCGCCGCGCGGCCGCCTGATCGCGATCGACCTGGACAAGGAGTGGCGCGCCGGGGATCCCAAGACCTGGACCACGCTCGTGCCCGAGACGCAGGACGCGCTGACCGCCGCGAACGGCGTCGGCGGCGAGCTGATCCTGAGCTACCTGCAGGACGCCTCCACGCTGGTGCGCATCCACGCGCCGAGCGGCAAGCACGTGCGCGACGTCAAGCTGCCCGGCATCGGCACCGCGGCCGGCTTCGGCGGCAAGTGGAAGGACCCGGAAACCTTCTTCAGCTACACCAGCCTGACCACGCCGGGCGAGATCTGGCGCCTGGACGCGAAGACCGGCCGCACCGACCTGTTCAAGCGCGCGCAGACCGCGTTCGATGCCGACCAGTACGAGAGCAAACGCGTCTTCGTCACCAGCAAGGACGGCACCAGGCTGCCGATCTTCATCGCCCACCGCAAGGGCTTGAAGCTCGACGGCAGCAATCCGACGCTGCTCTACGGCTACGGCGGCTTCAACGTGCCGATGACGCCGGGCTACGGCGTCACCGCCGCGACCTGGATGAAGATGGGCGGCGTCTACGTGCTGGCCGTGCTGCGCGGCGGCGGCGAGTACGGCGCCGCCTGGCACGACGCCGGCACCAAGCTGCGCAAGCAGAACGTGTTCGACGACTTCATCGCCGCCGGCGAATGGCTGGTGGCCAACAAGTACACCCAGCCCGCGAAGCTCGCGATCAACGGCGGCTCCAACGGCGGCCTGCTGGTCGGCGCGGTGACCAACCAGCGTCCGGACCTGTTCGGCGCCGCGGTGCCGCAGGTGGGCGTGATGGACATGCTGCGCTTCCACAAGTTCACCATCGGCTGGGCGTGGACCTCGGACTACGGCGTGTCAGAGAACCCGCAGGAGTTCAAGGCGCTGCTGGCCTACTCGCCGCTGCACACGATCAGGAGCGGCGCGCGCTACCCGGCGATCCTGGTCACCACCGGCGACCATGACGACCGCGTCGTCCCGGCCCACAGCTTCAAGTACACCGCGACGCTGCAGGCCGCCGACACCGGCCCGGCGCCCAAGCTGATCCGCATCGAGACCCAGGCCGGCCACGGCGCCGGCAAGCCGACCTCCAAGATCATCGAGGAGCGCGCGGACATCCTGGCCTTCATCGCGAACACGTTCGGGATGGACGTGAAGTAAGCCGGATCGCGTTCCGCACCGGCCCGGCGCGTCCTCGGCGCGCCGGGCCTTTTCACGTCCAGATCGGGCGCAAGGGAAGGTCCAGCGCCCGGCACGTGGAAATGGCCGTGAAATCCGGCCAGTTGTTTGGCCGGATTTGGGGCCTGTTCTTCGAGGCTGGCCGGCGCGCCGCACGGCGATGATGCGAAGCATGACGACACGCCGCACGCCCGCCTTCCCGCAGTCCACGCTCCCGCGTCCCTGCACGCGAAAGCCCGCCCCGGCGCGGTCGCCGCACGGCGACTGACGTCCTCCTGATCCTCGCGCCCAGGCCGCGTCCCTTGACGGGTCGCCGATGGCCGGCGCGCCAGCGCCTCATTCGCCACGCCGCAGCACCACGCCCGCAGTCCGGGCGTCCAGGCGGCGTCCCAGCGCTCTTGCCCGGCCCGTCGATAGAGGGGCCGGGCATTTTTTTAACGATGTCCGCCGGGATCGCGAACCTCGCCGCTGCCATTCGACAACTGAATCGCCTCCGCCACTTGTCGAGTCGCTCATGAAGTTCCTCGTTCGAACCCCCGCCTCCACGCCGATCGAGCCCAGCGCCGAGCGCGCGGATGACCTGGTCGACATCGGCGGCGAATGCATCCCCGCCCACGTGCCGCTCGATGCCGAGCTGCGCAAGGCGCTGCACACGTGCGATGCCGGCGCCGTGCGGCGCCTCACCACCGAACTGCAGGAGGCCGCCGACCAGCGCAAGATCGATCGCGCCTCCCACCTCGTCCGGCTGCTGGACGTGCTGGGCGATAGCGACCTCGGGCCCGCCAACGCAGCGGCGTCCGACTATCTGCAGGCCTTGTCGCGGATCAAGGCCAAGCAGTCGGGCCTGCTGGTCCGACGCGCCGCCAAGTGGTCGCCAGCGACGGTGGCCGCCGCACTGGCATTGACCTATCCCGAGGCCTTGCGGCACACCACCTGGGTCGCCGACGACCAGCGTCCGGCCGCCATCCGGCGGTGGATCAGCCGGGTGAGCGCCTTCGCCGGCACCGGGCTGATCGACTCGCGCACGTGCACCAAGCTGCTGCTGGGGGGCCCGTCCGCCACGCCGTTGCCGCATCGGGCGCTGCGCCGCGGCGACCAGGCGGGCCTGGAGTTCCAGGCCGTGATGGACGGCTTCAAGGACTGCGCCTTCGCCGGCGCCCTCAAGGGCTCGGAGTTCCTCAGGCTGCTGCGGACCACCGACGAGGGTTTGGACCTGCCGGAGGCCGTTCTCAGCCGGGGTAACGCCAAGCACCTCCGTTCATTCCTCGACATGGCGCGCGGCGCGCGCGCCGTCGATGCGCTGAACGCGCAGGAGTACCTGGACCTGGTCACGAAGACGGCGGCCGGTGAGTCCTTCCTGGGCCGCCTGTGCCAAGGGAACCCGCGGGATGCCGTACCGCTGAATGTCTATCTCCACGCGCTGCTCAAGGCGGAGCAGACCGGCAACGTTCCCGCTGACACCCTGGCCGGCGTCCTGCTGACCCGCGCGGAGAACGGCAGGTTCCTCATCGAGCGCGCCGGCGCGGCGCAGGCGGCGGCCATCCGGCGCCTGCTGGACGAGGTGCCGGAGGAGATGTTCTCCGCGAAAGCGGCGGACATGATCCGCGGTCTGCTCCCCAGGTGAGTCCGCTGGCGCACCGCGTCAACGCTTGTCCAGCGCATAGGCGCGCACGCTGTCGCCGGGCTTGGTGCCCGTCGATCCGTGCCCGCCCGCGACGACCAGCAGGTACTGCCGGCCGTCGGCGCCCAGGTAGCTCATCGGGGTCGCCTGGCCGCCCGCGGGCAGCCGCCCCTCCCAGAGCTGGCGGCCGTCGTTGACGTCGTAGGCGCGGACATAGTTGTCCATGCTCCCCGAGAGGAAGGCCACGCCGCCCGCCGTCATCAGCGGTCCGCCCAGGCTGGGCACGCCCAGCGGCAAGGGCAGCGGCAGCGACGACAGGTCGCGCACCGTCCCGTTGCGATGGCGCCAGACCACGCGCCCCTCGTTCAGGTCGACGCCCGCCACCGTGCCCCACGGCGGCGTCTGGCAGGGAATGCCCAGCGGCGAGGTGAAGGGCTTCATCTTCGCCGCGAACGGCGCGCCGAAGTTCTCGTTGAGCGCCGGCAGCGAGCCGCTCGGCGGGCCCTCGTCCTGCACCAGCAGCGACTGGTCGTCGTGGCGCCGCACCAGCTGCGAGGTGAAGCCCAGCACCGCCGGCGTCGTGAAGGCGATGCCGCGCACCGGATCGACCGCGATGCTGCCCCAGTTGAAGACGCCGAAGTTGCCGGGATTGATCAGCGAGCCCTGCTCCGACGGCGGCGTGAAGCGCCCTTCGTAGCGCAGGCGGTGGAAGGCGATGCGGCACCAGAGCTGGTCGAACATCGTCACGCCCCACATGTCGCGCTCGCGCAGCACCGGCGGATTGAAGGAGATCGCCGACACCGGCTGCGTCGGCGCGCTGAAGTCGCCCGCCGCCGCGCCCTGCGGCGCCGGCGCCTCGGTCACGGGGAACACCGGCTTGCCGTCGCGCCGGTCCAGCACGAACAGCTCGCCCTGCTTGGTCGCCTGCACCAGCGCGGGCACGCGTTGCCCGCGCACGGTCAGGTCGACCAGCACCGGCTGCGCCGGCACGTCGTAGTCCCACAGGTCGTGATGCACCGTCTGGAAGACCCAGCGCGCGCGTCCGGTCGCGAGATCCAGCGCGACCACCGACGAGGAGTGCTTCTCCACGTTCGCCGAGCGCTTGCCGCCCCACTGGTCCGGCGGCTGGTTGCCCATCGGCAGGTAGACCAGGCCCAGGTCCTCGTCGACGCTGGCCACCGACCAGCTGTTGGGCGAGTTGGCCGTGTAGGTCTGCCCGGCGGCGATCGGCGCCGTCGCGTCGGGGTTCGCCGAGTCCCAGTTCCAGACCAGCGCGCCGGTCTCGACGTCGTAGGCGCGGATCACGCCCGACTGTTCCTTCGTGGACGCGTTGTCGAGCACCGTGCCGCCGACGATGACCAGCCGGCGCGTCACGACCGCCGGCGAGGTCGAGTAGTAGGCGCCGGGCTTGGCGTTGGGCATGCCGGTCCACAGATTCACCGCGCCTTGCTGGCCGAACGAGGGACAGGTCTTGCCCGACGCCGGATCCAGCGCGATCAGGCGCGCGTCGGCCGTCGGCATGAAGAGCTTGGCCGCGCACGGCGGCGACTGCGCGCCGGCCGGGGCCATCGCGTCCGGCGGCGGCTGATACGACAGGCCGCGGCAGGTCAGGTGCTGCAGCGCGAGCTCGCCCCGGACCTGCGGGTCGAAGCGCCACAGCTCGCGGCCCGTGGTGGCGTCGAGCGCCAGCACGGTCTGGTGGGGCGTGCACAGGAACAGGCGCTCGCCGACCTTCAGCGGCGTGACCTCGAAGGTGGTCTCCTTTGGATCGCCGGGCCGGCCGCGCAGGTCGCCGGTGTGGAATTCCCAGGCCAGCTTCAGCCCGCCGACATTGGCCGGCGTGATCTGCGCCAGCGGCGACCAGCGCTGGCCGAAGCCGGTGCGGCCATACGCGTGCCATTCGCCGTCCGGGATCGACGCCGTTCCGGAGGCGGCCGGCCCCGGCGGGCGCGCCGCGCCGCTGGCCGGCATCGTGCCCTGGACCGCATGCAGGTCATGGGTCCAGGACAGCACGGCCGCGACGACGAAAGCCGCCAGCGCCGCCGTCAGCGTCAGCGCCGGCGGGCTGCGCCAGGCGACGCGCCGGGGATCGTCGAGCGGCAGATGGCGGCGCATCGTGGGCACCAGCGCCAGCAACACGGCGCCGATCACGAAGGGCACGCCCAGGCGCGCGCCGAGCGGCCACCAGTCCAGGCCGGACTCCCACAGGCTCCAGGCGAGCGTGGCGAGGAAGTACAGCGCGTAGCCGAGCATGGCCTCGCGCAACCGGCCCCACATCAGCGCCCCGATGACCGCCCAGGCCAGGCCGGACAGCGCGTAGTACCAGCTGCCGCCGAGCGAGGCGAGCCACCCGCCGGCGGCCAGCATCACGAAACCCAGGATGAGCAGCACCGTGCCGAGGATGCGGGCCAGCCACGGGACTGGGGCGGGAGAAGGCGCGAGGACGGTCGACATGCGCCGCATCGGCAATCGACATGCCGGTTGCCCACGCCGGCTGTGGACAAGTCGTGGGGAAAGCTGAGGGCGGGCCGCCTAAGTCGTTGATCCGCCAGCGCATCCCTTGCGCTGCTCAACTTTGAGGCAGGCCGCCGGGGCGGTCCCGCCGGATCGTGATTCGCGTGACCAGAACCGGATGCGCCCGGCTGGCACCCAGCACCGATGACGCCCACCTTCTCTCCAGCGACCGGCCCCTTCCAGTCCGGCTACCTCGATGTCATGCACGAGGCCATGAACGAGGCCGCGCGGCCCGCCGCACTTCCGGCTGCTCCCTGCGCCGGCCCGGTGCCATCACCGGTCTACGCTCCCCCGGACCTGCTGGATCCGCTCGCGCGGATCAAGTCCGACAAGCGCTTCCTGTCCAGCGATGTCCTGCCGGTGGCACGGAAGGAATGGGAGACGGCGCACCAGGCGTTGCTCGACTTCTGCAACAGGCAAGGGCTCCGCCATGCCGCGGACGAATTGGCGCAATTGACGCTCAATCCCCGGCAGCTCGCAACCAAGAAGATCTCCGAGGCGGACTGCCTGCGCGAGGATTTCAAGGGCCCGCTGGAAGCGCTCGCCCAGCATGTCGGAGACGAGCGCATTGCGCTGACGGCACGCTGCCAGATCCTGGAAGGGATCGATGGCCTGAACTACTGCCTGCAACGACAGCGCGCCGAACTGCGCAAGGCCGCGATGGAGCTCGGCGCCCATCTCGGTGGCGCGCGAGCGGCGGCCAGCCTGGTTTACGTGAAATTGAGCGAGGCGCATCTTCGAGAGATGCTGTTGGATGAGCCCTGGTTGAAGGATCAGGACTTCACCACCCCGCACGCGCTGCAGTCCTTCGCCAGGGCACTGAATCTGCCGCATTTCCTTCCCGCCGACGCGCTCAAGGACAGTTACGCGCTCGACATCAATCTCTATGCGGACGTCATCGACCGCTGCGGGCCCGAGCTGCTCCGGCGCATCGACGGGATGGCGATGGCCGACTGGCTGGCCGGGGAATGTCTGGAGGAGGCGCGGGCGATGCTGGCGCATGAACTGGGTGGCATGACGCCGGACTTCCACAATGGTGACCGCCACTGGAGCGCACTCCAACAGGTGGTGCTTCGACTGGCCCACCGCTACGGCCGACTCAATCCGGCCAGCTTCTGCAGCCTTCCAGTTCCCAAGGTCCTCACGGCCGACGAGAAGGCCCTCGCTGGAGACGCGGGCACCAAGGGGGAGGGGGACGGTCCCCTGAAAAACGCAGCGCAGGAGGACGATCCCCTGGTGCTGTGTCCGGAACGACTCGCGGACAGTCCGGCGATGCTGGCGATCGACTTCCGGCGCAAGTTGACGGAAGAGCGCCTGCTGCGCGATCCCACGGACATCGTGCTTGACCAGTACACCAAGTTCGGCGCCCCCCATCGGGTGGGACTGTTTGAGGGTCGCCCTTACGTCCGTATTGATTGCGGCGGGGGCACGCCACCCCTCCTGCGTCCATTGGAAATCAGCGAGACCCAGCAGTTGCTGGGCTCGGTCCCGCGCTTGAGACCGCTCGACGAGGAACGTCTGCGGGACCACCTCGTGACGAGCTGCAGTGCCGGGAAGACGGCCTGTATCGCAAGAAACGTGTCGCTCAAGCACCCGACACCCGAGCGCATCGGCCACGTCATCGAACACGTGGTGCTCGATGACGACACGCTGGCGGGCTGGATGGGCACCGCTCCCGCGCAATGGGATGCCCCGACACTCGACAACGCATTCCATCAGATCCTGCGGTGCTCGCATGGGGCGGCGCTTGGCGAGCTGCTCGCGCATTGGACGGATGCCGGATTCCCGGAGTCCTGGATGCGCCAGGTGCGGCGCCAGGCCGCGGTCACACGCGCCGCCAACACGGATCAGCGCACCCAGGGCATCCATGAGGATGGCGCGCCGAAGGACAATCTGCGCAACGCGCAGCGCGAACTGCTCGATCGCATGGGGCAGCTCCTGGGAGAAGCGGTACCCCTGGAGGCCGGCCGGCAAGCGGCTCGGCAATTCGCGGCGGCCCATCCGATCGGCCTTGGCCGGCCGGTGGACGAAACGGCGCTGGATGAGCTGGCGCGCGCGCTGAAGCCCTTGGCCGACGGCCCGGGCCGCAAGCTCATCGCACCGCTGCTGCTGGAGGACGGCGGCCTGGCAGGCGCGCTGGAGGCCGCCCTCTTCACTGGCCGGGTGGACAAGCTGCTGGCGGAACTCGGCAGGGTTCGCCGCCTGATCGAGCAGCTGCACCTGCCGCATGAAGCGGCCCGCATGCTCGTGCACGTCACCAGCAACGATCGCTTCCCGGTGCCCTTCCCATTGCTGGGCGCGGCGGTGGTACTCGGCCGCTCCCAAGCCGTCATCGCGGCGGCCTTCGGCTGGACCGGCCAGATGCTCGCCGACCGCTTGCTGGACGCGGACGCCCTGCGCCACATCCTTCTGCCGGAAACCCTGGCGGCGGAACATGCCATCACGTCGGTGGGAAGCGGGCCGGTGGCTTCCGCCCTTCAGGGCTACCTGGCGCAGTTGCGCCAGGCCGCGAGCAACGGTCTGCTGTCCTGGGAGGACCTGGCCGCCGCCGCCGGACTGCGGGGCGGGACCTTGGCCCCACTGATGCGCACGGCCATCAAGCGCGGCGGAGAGACCGCGACCGGGCATTGGAAAGACCACATGGAGGCGCTCGCGAAGGTCATGCTCGCCGCGAATCCGCCATCGGCACCGGGCGCCGGGGCCCCGCCGCCGGCATCGTCCTGACGTCCCTCGCCGTCTCGCGCGGCATCACGCCGCGTCGAGCCGGCCTTCCACGCGCAGCAGCGTCTCCAGCGCCTGGCTGCGCAGGCCGTAGAAGCGCTTGATCTCGTCCAGCTGCGCCAGCAGTTCGGCGCGGCGCGCCGCGGCGGGCGGCTGCGGACGCTTCACCGCCAGCACCATCTTGTTCTTGCTGGTGTGCTCCAGCGCGATGAACTCGATCACCTGCGTGTCGTAGCCCATCAGCTCCAGCAGCAGCGCGCGCAGCGAGTCGGTGACCATCTCCGCCTCCTGCCCCAGGTGGATGCCGTGCTGCAGCAGCGGCCGCAGCGCCGCCGGCGTCGTCATCTGCGGGCGGATCTCCTTGTGGCAGCAGGGCGCGCACATGATGATCCGCGCGCCGCTGCGCAGGCCGAAGTGCATCGCGTGATCGGTGGCGATGTCGCAGGCATGCAGCGCGACCATCACGTCCAGCGGCTGGTCGCCGCGCTCGCGCACGTCGCCATGCTCGAAGCTCAATCCCTCCAGCCCGTGCCGCGCCGCCGCCGCGTTGCCCAGCGCCACCATGTCCTGCTTGAGCTCCACGCCCTGCACCCGCGGCGCCAGGCCCTGCGCGCGCAGCCAGTCATGCATCGCGAAGGTCAGGTAGCCCTTGCCGGAGCCGAAGTCGGCCAGCCGCACCGGCGTGCCCGGCGCATCCAGGCCCGCCTTGCGCACCGCGGCGCCGAAGATCTCGATGAACTTGTTGATCTGCTTCCACTTGCGCGCCATCGCCGGCACCAGCGCCGCCTGGCCCTTGAGCTCGTGCGTGACGCCGAGGTCCCGCCAGAAGGCGCTCTCCATCGACAGCGCGCGCGGCTTGGCGCGGTCATGGCCGGCCGGCGGCGAGCCCTCCCCGTCCCCATCCGCGTCCCCATCCGCGTCCGCCTTCTCGCCGGCGGCCCGCGCCGCCGCGGCCTTCCTGCCAACCTGCAGCAGCGGCTTGCCCTTGCGGCTGAAACGCAGCTGCGCCTCCTCGCCCAGCGTGTCCAGATGCGCCTGCATGAAGTCGCGGCCCAGCAGGCCGTCGATCAGCGCGAGGCCCTCGTCCAGCGCATGGTTCTTGGTGATGTCCTTGGTCTTGTGACGCCACAGGAAGCTCAGCGCGCGCTCGCCGCGCAGCTCGATGTCGCGCACGGTGAGACGCTCGATCGAGCCATCCTCGCCTTCGTGGCGGTTCAGCAGCAGGCGCTGGAAACGGCGCTCGGCCAGGGCGGTGCGCAGCAGGCGCAGGAAGCGCGCGCGGGCGTCGGGCGGCGCGGCACCGGCATCGGGATCGACAAGGGAACTGAACATCGGGGGTCCTGTGGGAAGCCGGGATTGTCCCGCCAAACCCGGCTCGCGCCCGCCGCGCGCGCCGCGCGCGCCAACGGCCCCACAGGGCATGGGTGCGGCCGCCCGGGCGCGCGGCCGCCGGTTGAAGCCCCGAATTCCGGGGCGATCCGCCCCATCGCGCGGCGATCGGAGCGGCAACGCTGACGCACAATGGCCGGCGCCATGGACGATACCCCCGCCTCGCCCGACATCGACCTGAACGGCCTGCCCACCGCGGAAGCGGCGGCCGCGCCGCCGCCCGCCGCCCCCGCGGTGCCGTGGGAAGGTCCGTCGCCGGACGTCGTGGCCTGGATGCTGGTGAACTGGCACAACAAGCATCCGCTGGCGCGGCGCATCGGCATCGCCGATGTCCACACCGTGGGCGCGGTGGCCCTGCCCTTCATGGCGCAGGCGCTGCCCAAGGAGCCCAGCCTGGACGGCGGCGCTCCCGCCGAGGCCGCCCCCACCCCGCCCAGGCGCCGCCTGCCGTGGCAGCGCAAGGCGGCGCGCACGGGCCCGCGCCCGGCCTGGGTCGATGACTTCATTCCCGGTCTCAAGCGGTCGAAGGTCACCGCGATGGCGCTCGATCACGGCTTCACCAGCGCGCCGGACGAACTCCCTTTGCGCCGCGTCGAGATCGATGAGCGCGCCCTCGCCGGCGGACCCGAGCAAGCCGGCGCCTGGCCCATGGAACTGGTGCTGCTGAGCGCGGCCTTCGATGCCGGCCCGGCGCGCCGGCGCGTGCTCGTCGGACGCCGCGACCGGGTGCTGGGTCAGCGGGCGCTCGATCCGGCGCGGCTCGGCGTCGCGGGCAGCGTCGCGGCGCTGGTGCTGATCGTGGCGGGCTGGGTGCTGTGGCCGTCGTCGACGCCCTCCCCCGAACAACTGGCCGCGCAGGCGGCGGCGCAGGCCGCGTCGGCTGCTTCCGCGGCACAGGCGGCCGAAGCGGCCTCGGCGGCCTCCGCCGCGCTGGCGGCGCAGACCGCAGCTTCCGCGGCGCCGGCGCCGGCCTCAGCGGTCGCGACCGCCGAAGCCGCGCCGCCGGCGAGCGATGCCGCCTCCTCGCCCGCGGCGCCGGTGGCCGGGGTCACCGCCGCATCGGCCCCTTCATCCGCGGTCACGGCGGCACCGGTGCCCGCCGACGAGGTGCCGAACATCCGTCCCACGCTGCAGAGCGGCGTCGAACGGGCCCAGCGGGAACGCGAGCAATCCCAGGCCGCGCCGCCCGCCGACGCCTCGCGGAGCAAGGCGGCCGAAGGCGGCAGGCCGGGCGCCTCGGCGCCGGCGGCGGAGGCCGAGCGGCGCCTGGCCGTCGACGACGCCGGATTGACCAGCTTGATGAAGCGCGGCATGGCGCCCGGCGGCAAGCCGGTCGCGCTGGTCGGTTTGCCGGTGAAGAGCAAGGCCGATGCCGAGGCCCAGCTCGGCCGCATGCGCGAGATGATCGCGCAGACCTTGGGCGGCTCCGCGCCGCCCAATGGCGACGTGTTCCAGACCAAGGAAGGCTGGCGCGCCGCGGTGTGGCCCTTCGCGACGCGCGAGGAAGCGCAGCTGATCAACGCCACGCTGCTGGCCCGCGGGATGCGGGCGCGGGCGGTCGATTTCTGATCCGCGGCCCGCGGAGGCCGCTCAGGAGCGGTAGTCGGCGTTGATCGTCACGTACTCGTGGCTGAAGTCGCAGGTCCAGACCGTGGTCTGGGCCGGGCCACGGTTCAGATCCACGCGCACGGTGATCTCGCTCTGCTTCATCACGCGCTGGCCGTCCTCTTCCCGGTACTCGGGGCGGCGGCCGCCCTTGGTCACGACGTGCACGTCGTCGAGGAACAGGTCGATCAGGCCCTGGTCGAGATCGTCGATGCCGGCGTAGCCGACCGCCGCCAGGATGCGGCCCAGATTGGGATCGCTGGCGAAGAACGCCGTCTTGACCAGCGGCGAGTGCGCGATCGCGTAGGCGGCCTTGCGGCACTCGTCCTCGCTCCTGCCGCCCTGCACCACCACCGAGATGAACTTGGTCGCGCCCTCGCCATCGCGCACGATGGCCTGCGCCAGCTGCTGCGAGACCGCCACCACGGCGTCGCGCAGCGCGCGGCCCTCGGCGCTGGTCAGCGAGCTGATGCGATCGTGACCGGCCTGGTGCGTGGCGATCAGCACGAAGGAATCGTTGGTGGAGGTGTCGCCGTCGATCGTGATGCGGTTGAAGGACAGGTCCGCCGCCTCCTTGACCAGCGGCTGCAGCAGCTCCGGCGCGATCACCGCGTCGGTGGCGACGAAGCCCAGCATCGTGGCCATGTTCGGGCGGATCATGCCGGCGCCCTTGGAGATGCCGGAAATGGTCACCGTCCTGCCGCCGATCGTGATCTGGCGCGAGCAGGCCTTGGGCAGGGTGTCCGTGGTCATGATCCCGGCGGCGGCCTCGGCCCAGTGGTCCGCCTTCAGCGCGGCGATCGCGGCCGGCAGGCCGGCGACGATGCGGTCCACCGGCAGCGTCTCCATGATCACGCCGGTCGAGAACGGCAGCACCTGCGCCGCGTCGATCTTCATCTCGGCGGCCAGCGCCGCGCAGGTCTGGCGCGCGCGGGCGAGGCCGTCGGCGCCGGTGCCCGCGTTGGCATTGCCGGTGTTGATGACGATCGCGCGGATCGCGGCGCCGGCGGCCAGGTGCTCGCGGCAGACCTGCACCGGCGCGGCGCAGAAGCGGTTGGCGGTGAACACGCCGGCGACGCTGGCGCCTTCGTCCAGCGCGATCACGGTCAGGTCGCGGCGGTTGGCCTTGCGGATGCCGGCCATCGTGATGCCCAGGCGCACGCCGGGCACGGGCAGCAGGGTGGAGGGATCGGGGGCGGTCAGGTTGACGGGCATGGCGGCGCAGGGTGGATGGACAACGGGATCAGGCCAGCTTGCCGTGGCAGGCCTTGAACTTCTTGCCGCTGCCGCACGGGCAGGGGTCGTTGCGGCCGACGTGGCCCCACTCGCTCGGCACGGCCTGCGTGCCGCCAGCCACCGGCGCCGCTTCCTGCGACACCGAGCCATCCTCGTTCGGATGCGTGTAGGTCACGTTGCTGACGTTCTCGGCGCGCTGCTCGATCGCGTCGGCGGCGGCCGAGGCCTCCTCCTGCGACTGGATGCGCACGTTCAGCAGCACGCGGGTCACTTCCAGCTTCACCGCGTCCAGCAGCTGCGAGAACAGCTCGAAGGCCTCGCGCTTGTATTCCTGCTTCGGGTTCTTCTGCGCGTAGCCGCGCAGGTGGATGCCCTGGCGCAGGTAGTCCAGCGACGCCAGATGCTCGCGCCAGTGCTGGTCGATGCTCTGCAGCAGCACCATGCGCATGAACGGCGTGAACTGCTCCAGCCCGACGCGGTCCAGCTTGTCCTGGAACGCGGCATCGCCGGCCTTCAGCACGGCGTCGAGGATGTCCTCGTCGGTCAGCGTCTCGCTCTTCCTGAGCATCTCGCCCAGCGGCACCTCGAGCTTCCACTCGTCGCGCAGCACGCGCTCCAGCGCCGCCAGGTCCCACTGCTCCTCGAGCGATTCCTCGGGCACGAACCCGCGCACCACGTCCGTCAGCGTGCCGGTGCGCAGGTGCGAGATCTGCGCCAGCAGCTCCTCGGCCTCGAGGATCTCGTTGCGCTGCTGGTAGATGACCTTGCGCTGGTCGTTCGACACGTCGTCGTACTCGAGCAGCTGCTTGCGGATGTCGAAGTTGCGGGCCTCGACCTTGCGCTGCGCGCTCTCGATCGAGCGCGTCACGATGCCGGCCTCGATCGCCTCGCCCTCGGGCATCTTCAGGCGGTCCATGATGGCGCGCACGCGGTCGCCCGCGAAGATGCGCATCAGCTGGTCGTCCAGCGACAGGTAGAAGCGCGACGAGCCCGGGTCGCCCTGGCGGCCCGAACGGCCGCGCAGCTGGTTGTCGATGCGGCGGCTCTCATGGCGCTCGGTCGAGATGACGCGCAGGCCGCCCGCGGCCTTCACCTGATCGTGCAGCTTCTGCCACTCGGCCTTGAGCGCGGCGATCTTCGCCTGCTTGTCGGACTCGGACAGCGCCTCGTCGTCCTCGATCGCGGCGACGTCCTTCTCGATGCTGCCGCCCAGCACGATGTCGGTGCCGCGGCCGGCCATGTTGGTCGCGATCGTGATCACGCCCGGACGGCCGGCCTGGGTGATGATGTCCGCCTCGCGGGCATGCTGCTTGGCGTTCAGCACCTGGTGCGGCAGCTTGGCCTGGGTCAGCAGCTCGGAGACCTTCTCGGAGTTCTCGATCGAGGTCGTGCCCACCAGCACCGGCTGGCCGCGCTCATGGCAGTCGCGGATGTCCTGCGTGACGGCGTCGTACTTCTCCTTCGTGGTCTTGTAGACCAGGTCCAGCTCGTCGCGGCGCACCGTCGGGCGGTTCGGCGGGATCACCACGGTCTCCAGGCCGTAGATCTCCTGGAACTCGTAGGCCTCGGTGTCGGCCGTGCCGGTCATGCCCGAGAGCTTGCCGTACATGCGGAAGTAGTTCTGGAAGGTGACCGAGGCCAGCGTCTGGTTCTCGGCCTGGATCTGCACGCCTTCCTTGGCCTCGACGGCCTGGTGCAGGCCGTCGCTCCAGCGGCGGCCCGTCATCAGGCGGCCGGTGAACTCGTCGACGATCACGACCTCGCCGTTCTGCACGACGTAATGCGTGTCGCGGTGATACACGTGGTGCGCCCGCAGCGACGCGTACAGGTGGTGCATCAGCGTGATGTTGGCGGCGTCGTACAGCGACGCGCCCTCGGTCAGCAGCCCGGCCTGCGACAGCAGCCGCTCGGCGTTCTCGTGGCCGTCTTCCGTCAGGTAGATCTGGTGCGACTTCTCGTCGACGGTGAAGTCGCCCGGCTCGATCACGCCCTCGCCGGTGCGCGGATCCAGCTCGCCGATCTGGCGCTTGAGCTTGGGCGCGACCGCGTTGATCGCGACGTAGAGCTGGGTGTGGTCCTCGGCCTGGCCGGAGATGATCAGCGGCGTGCGCGCCTCGTCGATCAGGATCGAGTCCACCTCGTCGACGATCGCGTAGGCCAGCCCGCGCTGCACGCGGTCGCGGACCTCGTAGACCATGTTGTCGCGCAGGTGGTCGAAGCCGTATTCGTTGTTGGTGCCGTAGGTGACGTCGGCGCCGTAGGCGGCCTGCTTCTCCTCGCGGACCAGGCCGGCGTAATTGATGCCCACCGTCAGGCCCAGGAAGCGGTACAGCCGGCCCATCCACTCGGCGTCGCGGCGCGCGAGGTAGTCGTTGACCGTCACGACATGCACGCCCTTGCCGGTCAGCGCGTTCAGGTAGACCGGGAGCGTCGCCATCAGGGTCTTGCCCTCGCCGGTGCGCATTTCCGCGATCTTGCCGGCGTTCAGGACCATGCCGCCGATCAGCTGCACGTCGAAGTGGCGCATCTTCAGCACCCGCTTGCTGCCCTCACGGCAGACGGCGAAGGCCTCGGGCAGGATGTCGTCGACGGTCTCGCCCTGGGCGATGCGCTGCTTGAACTCCTCGGTCTTGGCGCGCAGCTGGTCGTCGCTCAGCCCCTCGAACTGCGGTTCCAGCGCATTGATCTGCTGGACGACCTTGCGATAGGTCTTGAGCAGGCGCTCATTGCGACTGCCGAAAATCTGGGTCAAAAGCTTGGGCAACATGCAGCTTTGGAAGTTCTTGGGTGGGCCCGGTCGGCCGGGCTCGGACGCCCGGGCGCCGCCTCGTGGGCGGCCGCGAGGGCAGCGCCGCGTGACCGGTGCACCTGAGGCCATGAGCCTCGGTTTGCAAGCGCCAGCGCGGAAAAAAACCGGCGGAGTTTAGCACCCGCCCCCCGGGCGGCCCGGCCCGCCGGCCCGGCCGGGACCACCGCCCGTCTCCGGGTTTTCCAGTCCCCGGACTACACTGCCGGCCCATGGCCCCGCGCTACCTGCCCCCCCGCGTCAAGTCCGACACGCCCGATCCGCTGGATTTCGGCCGGGCCATGTCGCGCCATGGCGTGCTGGCGCGGCTGGGGCAGCAGCTGGCGCTGTCGCAGCGCCACCTGGCGGCGGTCAGCGTCGCCCTGCCCGGGGCGATGAAGCGCTTCGTCCAGGCCGGCACGCTCGACGAGCACGGCTGGACCCTGGTCGCGGACAACGCCGCCATCGCCGCCAAGCTCCGTCACCTGCAGCCGACGCTGCTGCAGCTGCTGCGCGACGAAGGCCTGCTGCTCCAGGGCGAGTTGCGCATCCGCGTCCGGCAGGCTTGAGCGGCCGCGGGCCGCCCTCGGGCTCGCCGGGCGGTTCCGGACAAGACCTGGCCCCCTGGCGGCCGGCCACCGCCTTGCAGGCGCACACCGCGCCTGGCGCCGCATCGTGCCGGCGCTTCCGTTGACAAGCATCAACACGAGGGGCGCAGCGGCGGCGAAGAATCGCCGCCCATATATCGCCGCCCATATGCCCCCCTCGACCCCTGATCCAAGCCGCAGCGACGAGCTGCGCGGCTTCCTCCTCCTGACCGTCGTGATGGCGCCGATCCTGGCGGTCGTCACGGTGGCCGGCTACGGCTTCATCGTCTGGATCTACCAGATGTTCGCCGGACCGCCCGGCGGATGACCCGGCGGATGACCCTGCAGATGACCCGGCGCATGACCAGCCCCATCCCAGCAGAAATGCACATCGCCAGCGCCGTGGTGCAAGCGGCGCCGCGCCAGCTCGACGCCGTCGCCCAGGCGATCGGCCGCATGCCGGCGGCGCGGCTCCATGGCCGCGCCGAGAGCGGCAAGCTCGTCGTGACGCTCGATGGCGCGAGCGCCGGCGAGATCCTCGACCAGATCGGCGAGCTCCAGCGCCTGCCCGGCGTCATCGACGTCGCGCTGGTCTACCAGCACATCGAACCGCTGGGCCCGGCGGATGAGCCGCCGCCCGCTCCGCCCAACAAGGAACACGACCATGAGCACACGACGTGACTTCGTCCGTCATTCCGCCGCCGTCGCCGCGGGCGCGGTGGCGGGCATTCCGATCGAGGCCCTGGCCGAGGACGGCAGCGCCCCTGCGCAGGCCTCGAAGCTGACCTGGTCCAAGGCGCCGTGCCGCTTCTGCGGCACCGGCTGCCACGTGCAGGTGGCGGTCAAGGACAACCGCGTCGTCGCCACGCAGGGCGATCCCGAGGCCGAGGTCAACCGCGGCCTGAACTGCGTCAAGGGCTACTTCCTGTCCAAGATCATGTACGGCGCGGACCGGCTCACCACCCCGCTGCTGCGGATGAAGGACGGCCGGTACGCCAAGGACGGCGAGTTCCAGCCCGTCAGCTGGGAGCGCGCCTTCGACGTGATGGCCGAGCAGTTCAAGAAGACGCTCAAGGCCAAGGGACCGACGGCGGTCGGCATGTTCGGCTCGGGCCAGTGGACGGTCTGGGAGGGCTATGCCGCGTCCAAGCTGATGAAGGCGGGTTTGCGCAGCAACAACCTGGATCCCAACGCGCGCCACTGCATGGCCTCGGCCGTGACCGGCTTCATGCGGACCTTCGGCATGGACGAGCCGATGGGCTGCTACGACGACATCGAGCACGCCACCGTCTTCGTGCTGTGGGGCTCGAACATGGCCGAGATGCATCCGGTGCTGTGGACCCGCGTCACCGACCGGCGGCTCAGCGGCCCGGACGTGAAGGTGGCGGTGCTGTCGACCTTCGAGCACCGCTCCTGCGAACTGGCCGACATCGAGCTGATCTTCAAGCCGCAGACCGACCTGGCGATCCTGAACTACATCGCCCACCACATCATCTCGACGAAGCGCGTCAACCAGGCCTTCGTCGAGCGGCACGCCAACTTCAAGCTCGGCAATCCGGACATCGGCTACGGCCTGCGGCCGGAGCACCCGCTGCAGAAGGCGGCGAAGAACGCCGGCGACCCCAATGGCGCCAAGCCGATCACCTTCGACGAGTACGCGAAGTTCGTCAGCAAGTACGACCTGGACCACACCGCCGAATTGACCGGCGTGCCCAAGCACCGGCTCCAGGCGCTGGCCGAGCTGTACGCCGATCCCAAGACCAGGGTCACCTCGTTCTGGACCATGGGCTTCAACCAGCACACGCGCGGCACCTGGGCCAACAACCTCATCTACAACATCCATCTGCTGACCGGCAAGATCTCGACCCCGGGCAACAGCCCGTTCTCGCTGACCGGACAGCCCTCGGCCTGCGGGACGGCCCGCGAGGTCGGCACCTTCGCGCACCGGCTGCCGGCGGACATGGTGGTGACCAACCCCAGGCACCGCGCCCACGCCGAGGAGATCTGGCGCCTGCCCGAGGGCACCATCCCGCCCAAGCCCGGCTATCACGCGGTCGAGCAGAACCGCAAGCTCAAGGACGGCGCGCTCAACGCCTACTGGGTGATGGTCAACAACAACATGCAGGCCGGCGCCAACCTGATGCAGGAGACCTACCCGGGCTACCGCAATCCGGAGAACTTCATCGTCGTCTCGGACGTCTACCCGACGGTGACCGCAGTCGCGGCCGACCTGATCCTGCCCAGCGCGATGTGGGTCGAGAAGGAAGGCGCCTACGGCAACGCCGAGCGCCGCACCCATTTCTGGCATCAGCTCGTGAAGGCGCCGGGCGACGCCCGCTCCGACCTCTGGCAGCTGGTGGAGTTCTCCAAGCGCTTCAAGGTCGAGGAGGTCTGGCCCAAGGCGCTGATCGACCAGAAGCCCGCGCTGCGCGGCAAGACGCTCTACGACGTGCTGTACCGCAACGGCCATGTCGACCGTTTTCCGCTGGCCGATGTCGACCCGGCCTACGCCAACGACGAGGCGCAGGCCTTCGGCTTCTATTTGCAGAAGGGGCTGTTCGAGGAGTACGCCGCCTTCGGCCGCGGCCATGGGCACGACCTGGCCCCGTTCGACGAGTATCACAAGGCGCGCGGCATCCGCTGGCCGGTGGTCGACGGCAAGGAGACGCGCTGGCGCTACCGCGAGGGCGAGGATCCCTACGTCAAGGCCGGCAGCGGCTGGCAGTTCTACGGCAACCCGGACGGCAAGGCCAACATCTTCGCCCTGCCCTACGAGCCGCCGCCCGAGTCCCCGGACAAGGACTATCCGTTCTGGCTGTCCACGGGGCGGGTGCTGGAGCACTGGCATTCAGGCTCGATGACGCGCCGCGTGCCTGAGCTGCATCGCGCGGTGCCCAACGCCTATTGCTACATGCATCCGGATGACGCCAAGGCGCTCGGCGTCCGGCGCGGCTCGCTGGTGGAGATCGCGTCGCGGCGCGGCCGCATGCAGACGCGCGTCGAGACCCGAGGGCGCAACAAGCCGCCGCGCGGGCTGGTGTTCGTGCCCTGGTTCGACGCGAGCCAGCTCATCAACAAGGTGACCCTGGACGCGACCGATCCGATCTCGCTGCAGACGGATTACAAGAAGTGCGCGGTCAAGATCACCAAGGTCGCCCTGACGGAGGACGCGCCATGAGACCGAGACCTGCAGTCCTCCACCGGATCCGCGCCGCCATCGGTGGCACGATCATCGCGCTGCTGATGGGCGCCGCCGCCATGGCGCAGCCCGCGGGCGCTCAGAAGGGTCAGCCCTTCACCGACGCGGCCCGCGGCCCGGCGCCTATCACCGAGACCACCCGGCCGCCGCTGCTGGGCAACCAGATCAACGACGACCTGCGCCGCACCCGCAACTACGCGATGCAGCCGCCGACGATTCCGCACCGGATCGACGGCTACCAGGTCGATCGCAACTTCAACAAATGCCTGGACTGCCACGCGCGCGCGAAGACCTCCGTGTCGCAGGCGGTGCCGGTGAGCATCACCCATTACATGGACCGCGACGGGCACATGCTCGGGCAGGTCTCGACGCGACGCTACTTCTGCGTGCAGTGTCACGTGCCGCAGGACGCCGCGCCGCTGGTGGTGCCCAACACCTTCGTCGACATCGACACGCTGATCCAGCGTGAAGCCCGGCGCCCGCGGACCCGCAAGGACGCGTCCGCGTCCGCGGGCCGCAAGTGACCCCAGGGAGCGGACCATGCTGCAAGCCACGATCCGGCTCCTCGGGCGCTACTGGACCGTCCTGAGACGGCCCAGCGTCCATTTCAGTCTCGGCTTCCTGACGCTGGGCGGCTTCATCGGCGGCATCGTGTTCTGGGGCGCGTTCAACACCGCGATGGAAGCGACCAACGCCGAGGCGTTCTGCACCGGCTGCCACGAGATGCGCGAGAACGTCTACGCGGAGCTCAAGAGCACCATCCACTACACCAACCGTTCGGGCGTGCGGGCCATCTGCTCCAACTGCCACGTGCCGCATGACTGGACCGACAAGATCGCCCGCAAGATGCAGGCGTCCAAGGAGGTCTGGGGCAAGATCTTCGGCACCATCAGCACGCCGGAGAAGTTCCAGGAGAAGCGGCTGGAACTGGCGAAGCACGAGTGGGCGCGGTTCAAGGCCAACGATTCGCTGGAGTGCCGCAACTGCCACAACTACGAGTCGATGGACTTCACGCGGCAGAGCGCGCGGGCGCAGGCGATGCACTCGACCTACCTCGCCAGCAAGGAGAAGACCTGCATCGACTGCCACAAGGGCATCGCGCACAAGCTGCCCCACATTCCGCCGGGCGAGGGACCGTCCGACAGCCCGGGCCAGCAGGTGCCCGGCGGCGACGCGGGCGGGACGACCGATGGCAAGCCATGACGCGGCGCTGCGGGTCGAGCGGCTGGGCTGCGCGCGCGGCGGCCGCTGGCTGTTCCGCGAGCTGAGTTTCGAGTTGCGCGCCGGCCAGGCGCTGGCGCTGCGCGGCCCCAATGGCAGCGGCAAGAGCAGCCTGCTACGCCAGCTCGCCGGCCTGCTGCCGGTCGAGCGCGGTCTCATCGAGGGCATCGATCGTCCCGCGCGGGCCGTCTACCTCGCGCATCAGAACGGGCTCAGCCTCGACCTCACCGCGCGCGAGAACCTGGCGCTGTCGAGCCGCCTCGCCGGCGTCCGGCCGAGCGGCGACCGCATCGACGCGGCGATCGGCGACGCCGGCCTGCGGCGCGTGGCCGAGGCGCCGGTGCGCCGGCTCTCCCAAGGCCAGCGCCGCCGGCTCGCGCTGGCCCGCGTCCGATTGAGCGATCGCCCGCTGTGGCTGCTCGATGAACCGCTCGCGGCCCTCGATGCCGACGGGGAACGCGCCTTCACGGCGCAGCTGTCCCGCCATCTCGAGGCGGGCGGACTGGCCGTGGTGGCCACCCATCACCCGCTGGCCCTGCCCGGGCCCATCTGCGTGCCGCTGGACTTGGCCTCGCATCTGGCGTCGCCTCTGGCCTCGCATCTGGTCTCGCATTTGGCCTCGCATCCGACCCGCCATGGCGGCGACGGGCGCTCCGAATGATGCGCGCGCTGCTGCATCGCGACCTGCTGCTGGCCGCGCGCCGGCCGTCGGACGCGCTGGGGCCGCTGGTCTTCTTCGCCGTCGTGGCGAGCCTGTTTCCCCTGGCCATCGGACCGGACGCCGCGTTGCTGCGCGCGCTCGGGCCTGGCGTGATCTGGGTCGCCGCGCTGCTGGCAATGCTGCTGTCGCAGTACCGCCTGTTCGAGGCCGACCTGGCCGACGGCAGCCTGGAACAGGCGCTGCTCGCGCCTGGCGGCGCGCTCTCGCTGGCGGCCGCCAAGACGCTCGCCCACTGGCTGCTGACGGGCGCTCCGCTGGTGCTGGCCTCACCGCTGCTGGCCTTGCAGTACGGTCTCACGCCGGCCTCGTCGGGCGCGCTCGCGCTGTCGCTGCTGATCGGCACGCCGGCGTTGTCGCTGCTCGGCGCCTTCGGCGCGGCGCTGACGCTGGGCCTGCGCGGCCACGTGCTGCTGGCGCTGATCGTCCTTCCCCTGTGCGCGCCCACGCTGATCTTCGGCAGCGGCGCCGCCACCGCCACCCAGCAAGGCCTGCCCCCCGCGCCGCATCTGGCGATGCTGGGCGCGGTGCTGCTCGTGTCGCTGGTCTCGCTCCCCTGGGCCACCAGCGCCGCGCTGCGGCTCGCCGTCGAATGAGGAATCCGCCGCCATGACCGTGACCGGCACCGTCCCCCTTCCCGCCAAGGCGCCGTCCCGCGCCGGCGCCTCCCGCCGCCGCTGGCGGGCGCTGGCCTCGCCCGTCATCTTCGATCCGTGGGCAGCGCGCGCGATTCCCTGGTTCGCCGCAGCCGCCGCGATCTTCGCGGCCCTGGGCCTGTGGGTGGGCTTCGCCGTCGCGCCCACGGACCATCAGCAAGGCGAGGTCTACCGGCTCATCTTCCTGCATGTGCCGGCCGCCTGGATGTCCATGTTCATCTACCTGGTCGCCGCCTTCCACGCCGCGATCGGACTGATCTACCGCAGCCGCCTCTCGCCCATCCTGGCCCGCGCGCTCGCCCCCACCGGCGCGGTCTTCACCGCCATCGCGCTCTGGACCGGCGCCGCCTGGGGCAAACCGACCTGGGGCACCTGGTGGGTCTGGGATGCGCGGCTCACCTCCGAGCTCCTGCTGCTGTTCCTCTACCTCGGCTACCTCGGCCTCGTCTCGGCGATCGAGGACACGCGCCGCGCCGACCACGCCGGCGCCATCGTGCTGCTCGTCGGCGTCGTCAACGTGCCGGTCATCTACGGCTCGGTGCGCTGGTGGAGCACCCTCCATCAAGGGGCGTCCATCCGCTTCGACGCCGCGCCGTCGATGGCCAGGTCCATGCTCGCCGGCATGCTGCTGATGGCCCTCGCCTGCTGGGCCTACGCGATCGCGGCCTCGTTCGCGCGTGCCCGCTGCCTGCTCCGCGAGCGCGAACTGGAGCGCCAGGCATGAGGGCCGATCACTGCTTCCATCTCGCCGTGGGCTGGGCCTCGGCCGCCTTGCTTGTCCTCGAGGTCGCGATGCTGTGGCGCCGCCACCGGCGGTCACGCGATGCGGCCCCGCGCGAGGACGAGGAGCCCCTGCCATGAAACCCCGTCATCGACGGCTGCTCTTCGTGCTGGCCGCGCTCACCGCGCTGGGAATGGCCAGCACCCTCGTGCTGCGCGCCTTGAGCGACAACGTCATGTTCTTCTTCAGCCCCACCCAGGTGCATGCCGCGCAGGCGCCCCGCGACGCCGCCTTCCGGCTCGGCGGACTCGTCGAGCCGGAGTCGCTCCGCCGCGAGGACGGGCTCGCCGTGCGCTTCGTCGTGACGGATCAGGCGCACCGCGTCCCCGTCCGCTACCGCGGACTGCTGCCCGACCTCTTCAAGGAGGGCAAGGGCGTGGTCGTCGCGGGACGGCTGCGGGACGACGGTGCCTTCATCGCCACCGAGGTCCTGGCCAAGCATGACGAGAACTACATGCCGCCCGAGGCCGCGACCGCCCTCGAGCACGGCAGGCGCGCCAATGCCGGCGCCGCGGCGGGAGCCGCGCCATGATCCCGGAGGCCGGCCTCTTCGCGCTGGTGCTGGCGCTGCTGACCGCCGTCGTCCAGGGCACGCTGCCGCTGCTCGGCGCCCATTGGCGCATCGAGCCCTGGATGCGCGTGGCGCGTCCCGCCGCGCTGCTGCAATGCGCGCTGTGCCTGTTGGCCTTCGGCGTGCTCGCGGCCGCCTTCCTGCGCGGCGACTTCTCGGTGCTGTACGTCGCGGCGAACTCGCATTCGACGCTGCCCGCCCTCTACCGCTTCACCGCCGTGTGGGGTGGCCATGAGGGCTCGATGCTGCTGTGGCAGACGCTGCTCACCGTCTGGGGCGCGGCGGTCGCGCTGCTCAGCCGCCGCCTGCCGCGCGACTACGCCGCGCGCGTGCTCGCGGTGATGGGCTGGCTCAGCATCGGCATGCTGGGGTTCCTGCTCGCGCTGTCCAATCCATTCGCGCGCCTGTCTCCGGCCGCGCCCGAGGGCCGCGACCTGAATCCACTCCTCCAGGACCCAGGCATGGTCGCGCATCCGCCCTTGCTCTACATGGGCTATGTCGGCTTCTCGGTGGCCTTCGCCTTCGGCATCGCGGCGCTGCTCTCGGGCCGGCTCGACGCGGCCTGGGCGCGCTGGTCGCGTCCCTGGACGCTCGCCGCCTGGTCCTTCCTGACGCTGGGCATCCTGCTCGGCAGCGCCTGGGCCTATGGCGTGCTGGGCTGGGGCGGCTGGTGGTTCTGGGATCCGGTCGAGAACGCCTCGCTGATGCCCTGGCTCGCCGGCACCGCGCTGATCCACTCGCTGATCGTCACCGACCACCGCGGCGCGTTCCGCAGCTGGACGGTGCTGCTGGCCATCGCGGCGTTCTCGCTGAGCCTGCTGGGCACCTTCCTGGTCCGCTCCGGCGTGCTGACCTCGGTGCATGCGTTCGCGGTGGATCCGGGGCGCGGCCTCTACATCCTGTCGATGATGATCGCGGTGGTGGGCGGCTCGCTGCTGCTCTTCGCGTGGCGCGCGCCGGGCGTCGGACTCGGCGGCCGCTTCGAGGCGCTCTCTCGTGAGACGCTCCTGATGCTCAACAACGTGCTGCTCGGCGCCGCGGCGCTGGCGGTGCTCATCGGCACGCTGTATCCGCTGGCGCTGGACCTGATGCGCGGCGAGAAGATCTCCGTCGGCCCGCCCTACTTCGAGGCCGTCTTCATGCCGATGCTGGTGCCGGCCCTGGTGCTGATGGGCGTCGGGCCGCTGGTGCGCTGGAAGCGGGCGCCGCTGCCGGAGCTGCGCCGCCAGCTGCGCTGGGCCGTCGGGGCCAGCGGCTTGTGTGCGCTGGCGCTGCTGGCGCTGACCGGCGGCGCGTTCTCGGGCTGGACGCCGCTGGCCGGCTTCGGCGTGGTGCTGGCGGCGTGGTGCATCGGCGCGGCGATCGCGCACGCGGCGCAGCGGCTGAGCGCCGAGCCCGGCGCGCGCTGGCGGCGCGCGTGGCGTCAGCCGGCGGGGTGGTGGGGCATGCTCGCGGCCCACGCGGGCGTGGGCGTGTTCGTCCTCGGAGCGACGCTGGCCACCGGCTTCGAGCGCCACCAGGAGACGACACTGAGCCTGGGCGACTCGGTGGAGGTGGCGGGACAGCAGTTCCGCTTCGCGGCGCTGGATCCGGTCGCGGGCCCCAATCACGACAGCGTGCGCGCGACCTTCATCGCGGGGGACGTGACGCTGCATCCCGAAAAGCGCGTCTTCCGCGCCGATGGCACCGCGCTGAGCCAACCCGCCATCGATGTCGGCTGGCGGCGTGACCTGTTCATCGTGCTGGCCGACCCCGCCGGCGATGGGCGATGGCATGTGCGGATCCAGGTGAAGCCCTTCATGGCGTGGATCTGGGCCGGGGTGTTGCTGATGGCGCTTGGCGGCTTCCTGGCACTGGCGGACCGGCGCTTGAGAGTCACGAGCAATGCCCCGGCCGGCGCGCGCCCGGAGCGGCCGCGAAGACAAGCGGCGGCGCTCGCCGGCGGGGAGGCCGCCTGATGCGCTACCTGCTTCCCTTGCTGGTCTTCCTTGGCCTGGCGCTGATGCTGGCCTTCGGCCTCGACCGCGATCCCCGCGTGCTGCCCTCGGCCTTGCTGGACCGGCCGGCGCCCGCCTTCGAGCGGCCGCTGCTCGAGGACGCGCGCCAGCGCCTGAGCACCGCGTCGATGCACGGCCAGCCCTGGATGCTGAATGTCTGGGCCTCGTGGTGCGAGCCTTGCCGCCAGGAGCTGCCCGCGCTGCGTCAACTGGCCGCGCGCGACGGCGTGGCGCTGTACGGCCTCAGCTACAAGGATCAGGACGAGGCCGCCCGCGCGCTGCTGAGCGCCGTCGGCAATCCGTATCGCGGGTCGGCGATCGATGCCGATGGGCGCGTCGGTCTCGATTTCGGCGTGCAGGGCGTGCCCGAGACCTTCGTCATCGACGCGCGAGGGCGCGTGCGCTATCGCCATCAAGGGCCGGTGACCGCCGCGATCTGGCGCGACAAGCTGCTCCCCGCGTTGAGGGCGTCGCGATGACGGGCCGCCGATCACTCGCCGCGGGACTGCTGGCGCTCGCGGCCCTGCTCGAACCGTCGGGCGCGGCCTTCGGCGCGGAGCCTCGGCCGGCAGGCACGGACGATCTCGAGGCGCGTGAATCCCGGCTGGCGCACCAGCTGCGCTGCGTCGTCTGCCAGAACCAGACCCTGGCCGAGTCGAACGCGCCCCTGGCCGCCGACATGCGTCAAGTCATTCGCGAGCAACTGCGCGACGGACGCAGCGATGACGAGGTCGTCGGCTTCTTCGAGCAGCGCTACGGCGCGTTCGTCCGCTATTCGCCGCCCTGGCGCCCCTCCACCTGGTTGCTCTGGACCGGCCCGTTCCTGGTGCTCGCGGCGGGGTTGGCCGCGCTCGCCGCGGCCCTGCGCCGGCGAGGCGCCTTCCAGGCGGTCGGCGGCGGCGGCGCGCTCGACGACATGGAGGAGGCCGGCGGCATCGAGGAAGGACAGACCGCATGAACGCGATGTTCCCGCTGTGGGCCTCGGCCACGGCGATGCTGCTGGTGGTGCTTGGCGTGCTGCTCTGGCCTCTGCTGCGCGCTGACGGCGAGCCAGATGCCGGATCGACCGCTCGACGAGCCTCGCGCTGGTGGCGGCATGGGACTGCCGGGGTGCTGAGCCTCGCGCTCCCGATCGCGGCCCTAGCCGTGTATCTGAAGGTCGGTGATCCGCGCGCCGCGGCCGAGGCGGTCATGGGCCGCGGCGCGACCCATGCGACCGAAGGCGTCGATGTCGACGCGATGGTCGACCGGCTGGCGGCGAAGCTCGCGGCGTCGCCGCAGGATCTGCCGGGCTGGATGGTGCTCGCGCGATCCCGGGAGGCCCAGGAGCGCTATGGCGACGCCGTCGATGCGTACCGGCGCGCGATCGCGCTGGCGTCCGGCCCCGATCAGCGGAGCCTGCGCGCGAAGCTGCAGGCGGATCTCGCCGACGCGCTGGGCTCGCGGGAGGGTGGCGACCTTTCCGGGCTCGCACAGGCCGCGATCGATGCGGCGCTCGCGCTTGAGCCCGATCAGCCCAAGGCGCTCGCCCTGGCGGGCGCCGCGGCCGTGCGGCGCGGTGACACCGCTTCCGCGCGGCGGCACTGGACGCGCCTGCTGAGCCTGCTGGAGCCGGGCTCGGACATGGCCCGGCGCGTGAGCACCGATCTGACGAGCCTGGAGGGCATGCCGTCCGCCGCGGCGTCGTCCGTCGCGATCCGCCCCTGAAAAGACCGAAGCCCCGGTTCGTCCTGGGACGAATCGGGGCTTCGAAGCGTTCGATGGTGCCGGCTATCGGATTCGAACTGATGACCTACCGCTTACAAGGCGGTTGCTCTACCAACTGAGCTAAGCCGGCACACGGAAAACTGGGGCGCCGCGGAAATCGCGGCGCGGGCTGCATTCTAGACGCAGCGGGGAGGCGGTCAGAGCGAAAAGACGCTCCTTGGCCCCCGCGCTTGAGCGAGGTTCAGGCGCTCACTTGATCCGCTTGAGCGCCGGGCGGCCACCCGACGGACCCGCGCCGGGATCGTCGTCGTCCGGCGGCGTGGGCACCGCCGTCGGCGCCGGGACGGGCTCCGGCCTGGATTCGGCGGGAGCGCCGGCATTGCCGCCGCTGCCCTCGGACGCCAGACGCAAGCCCCGCGGTCCCGACGACGGCGCCGGGCCGCGCGGAGCCGCCGCCGCTTCCTCCGGTCCCGGAGGCGGGAAGGCCATGCCCTGCCCGTTCTCGCGCGCGTAGATCGCGACCACGTGATCCACCGGCACGATGATCTCGCGCGCCACGCCGCCGAACCGGGCCTTGAACTGAATCAGCTCATTGCCCAGGTCCAGGTGGCTCGTGGCGTCGAAACCGACGTTGAGCACGATCTCGTTGTTGCTCACGTACTCCAGCGGCACCTGCACCATGCGGTCCACATGCACCGCGATGTAGGGCGTGAAACCGTTGTCGGTGCACCACTCGTGCAGGGCACGGATCAGATACGGCCGCGTCGAGCTGGCGGCGTTGCCGCCGCCGTCCTTGCTGTCATCCATAACGACGCAGTGTATTACTTGCGCATCACCTTCTCGGACGGCGTCAGCGCCTCGATGTAGGCCGGACGCGAGAAGATCCGCTCGGCGTACTTCAACAGCGGCACGGCGTTCTTCGACATGTCGATGCCGTAGTAGTCCAGGCGCCACAGCAGCGGCGCGATCGCGACGTCCAGCATCGAGAAGTCGTCGCCCAGCATGTACTTGTTCTTCAGGAAGATCGGCGCCAGCTGCGTCAGGCGGTCGCGGATCTGCGAGCGGGCCTTCTCCAGCTGCTTCTCGGTCGGCTTGACCGGCTGGCCGCGGTTCTCCAGCACGTTGACGTGGGCGAACAGCTCCTTCTCGAAATTGAACAGGAACAGGCGCACGCGCGCACGAGCCACCGGGTCGCCGGGCATCAGCTGCGGATGCGGGAAGCGCTCGTCGATGTACTCGTTGATGATGTGCGACTCGTACAGGATCAGATCGCGTTCGACGAGGATGGGCACCTCGTTGTACGGGTTCATCAGCGCGATGTCCTCGGGCTTGGCGAACAGGTCGACATCACGGATCTCGAAGTCCATGCCCTTCTCGAACAGCACGAACCGGCAACGGTGCGAGTAGGGGCAAGTGGTTCCGGAATAAAGCACCATCATGGCAGTGGACTCCTGATCGACGCCTCTCGGCGTCCTCGTTTTCTAACAACAACACCAGCACGAGGCCGGCGCGGTCAAAGACCAAACAAACAAACGACAACGCAGTGGGAGCCTTTCGGCGCCCCACTGCGCTTGAGGGCCCGGCCTTCGGCCGAGCCATCGGTTCTTACTTGATGTCCTTCCAATAGGAGGCATTCAAGCGCCAGGCGAACACGGTGAACCCCAGCAGGAACAGCACCACGATGATCCCCAGCCGGAAACGCAGGCCCTGCGCCGGCTCGCCCATCCATTGGAGATAGGCGACCAGGTCGCCCACGGCCTCGTCATACTGCTGCGTCGTCATCGTCCCGGGCGTGACCTGTTCGAAGCCCTTGAAGACATGCGTGACCCGGTTCGGGTCATGCGGGTCCTTTTCTTCCTCGAACCTGGCGGTGCGGACGCCCTGGAGTTCCCACAGCGCGTGCGGCATCGCCACGCTGGGGAAGGCGAGATTATTCCATCCCGTGGCCTTGGTTTCGTCGCGGTAGTACTTTCTGAGGTAGGTATAGAGGTAATCCGCCCCGGTTCCCTTGGCGCCATCGGCCCGCGACCGGGCGATCACGGTCAGGTCCGGCGGGGTCGCGCCGAACCAGTCCTTGGCCTGCTTCGGGTCCAGCGAGACCTTCATCGTCTCGCCCACCTTCTCTCCGGCGAACAGCAGGTTGTTCTTGATCTGCTCGTCGGTCAGGCCGATGTCCTTGAGCCGGTTGTAGCGCATGAAATTCGCGCTGTGGCAGTTCAGGCAGTAGTTGACGAAGATCTTGGCGCCGTTCTGCAGCGAGGCCAGGTCATTCATCTTCTGGACCGGGAAGCGGTCCCACTCGATGCCGCCCTCCGACGCGAGCGCCGTCGACGTCAGTCCCGCGCCCAGGCACAGCGACGTCAGCAGCGTGGCGATGATTTTCTTCATTCGTTCGACTCCGTGACGTTGGCGGTTCAGTGCGGGTGAAACGTGACGCGCTCGGGCACCGGCTTGAACTGGCCGGCCTTGCTCCACCACGGCATCAGCAGGAAGAAGCCGAAGTAGTAGAGCGTGCCGATCTGCGACACGATCGTTCCCGCATCCGACGGCGGCTTGACGCCCAGGTAGCCGAGCACGAGGAAGAGCAGCACAAAGATGCCGTAGAGATACATGTGCCAGTCGGGCCGGTAGCGGATCGACTTGACCGGGCTGTGGTCCAGCCAGGGCAGGAAGAACAGGATGATGACCGCGCCGCCCATCACCACCACGCCCCAGAACTTCGCGTCGAAGGTCAGCAGCAGCGCGATGCCGACCACCGCGCCCACGAGCACGATCCCCTTGCCCAGCGCCGACAGCCCGCCGCGCAGCAGCGTGACGATGGCCGACAGCGCGATCACGCCGCACAGCACCTGGACCATCACGTCGGTGGTGGCGCGCAGCATCGAATAGAAGGGCGTGAAGTACCAGACCGGCGCGATGTGCGGCGGCGTCTTCAGCGGGTCGGCCGGGATGAAGTTGTTGTACTCGAGGAAGTAGCCCCCCAGCTCCGGCGCGAAGAAGATGATCGCGGAGAAGACCATCAGGAACAGGCCCACGCCGAAGATGTCGTGCACCGTGTAGTACGGGTGGAAGGGGATGCCGTCGAGCGGCCGGCCCTGCGCGTCCTTCTTCGCCTTGATCTCGACGCCGTCCGGGTTGTTCGAGCCCACTTCGTGCAGCGCGATGATGTGCGCGACGACCAGGCCGAGCAGCACCAGCGGCACCGCGATCACGTGGAAGCTGAAGAAGCGGTTCAGCGTCGCGTCGCCGACGACGTAGTCGCCGCGGATCAGCAGCGCCAGGTCCTGGCCGACGAAGGGCACGGCGGCGAACAGGTTCACGATCACCTGCGCGCCCCAGTACGACATCTGCCCCCAGGGAAGCAGGTAGCCCATGAAGGCCTCGGCCATCAGGCACAGGAAGATCGCGCAGCCGAAGATCCACACCAGCTCGCGCGGCTTTCTGTACGAGCCGTACAGCAGCCCGCGGAACATGTGCAGGTACACCACGACGAAGAACGCCGAGGCGCCCGTCGAGTGCATGTAGCGGATCAGCCAGCCCCACGGGACGTCCCGCATGATGTACTCGACCGACGCGAACGCCAGCGCCGAGTCGGGCTTGTAGTGCATCACCAGGAAGATCCCGGTGACGATCTGGATCACCAGCACCAGCAGCGCCAGCGAGCCGAAGATGTACCACCAGTTGAAGTTCTTCGGAGCGTAGTACTCCGACATGTGCTCCTTGTAGAGCTGGGACGCGGGGAACCGGTTGTCCACCCAGGTCATCAGCCGGACGCCCATCGGAGCGCCGGCAGGTGCTTCCTTGAATTCAGCCATGTCGTGGATCTCGCTCCGGGTTAAGCCTTCTTGTCCTCGCCGATCAACAGCTTGGTGTCCGACAGGAATGTGTACGGGGGCACCTCGAGGTTGTCGGGGGCGGGCTTGTTCTTGAAGACGCGGCCCGCCATGTCGAAGGTCGAGCCGTGGCAGGGGCACAGGAAGCCGCCGTGCCAGTTGTCCGGCAGCGAGGGCTGGGGGCCGGCCTGGAACTTGTCGCTGGGCGAGCAGCCCAGGTGCGAGCAGATGCCCACGACGACCAGGTACTCGGGCTTGAGCGAGCGCCATTCGTTCTTGGCGTACTCGGGGATCGGATAGGCCTTGCGATCGGACTGCGGATCGGCGAGCTCCGGGTCGTTGCCCTTGAGGGCGTCGAGCTGCTCCTTGGTCCGGTGGACGATCCACACCGGCTTGCCGCGCCACTCGACGGTCAGCTTCTGACCGGGGGCGAGTCCGCCGATGTCCACTTCGACGGCGGCGCCGGCCGCCTTGGCGCGCTCACTGGGAGCGAAGGTACTGACGAACGGGACGGCGGTGGCCACGCCGCCTACTGCTCCCGCGCAACCGGTGGCGATGAGCCAGGTGCGCTTGCCTTGGTCCACTTGTGGGTCACTCATGAGGGTCCTTACAGGGAACTTCTGATCAGGGGCAACCAAAGATTCTAGGTAAGAAAATCCCGGCCCGCCCCTAGGCGCTCTACCGATGTGCATCGATCCGCCACGTTGACATTTGTCGTGGCGCAAACGCCGTTAGGATGCTTGCCCGGAGGCGGAGGGCGACCCCGGGAAAGCGCTTGGTAGTGGGCGCCTTCGCACACGTGGAGCACAAGGAGCAAACGATGGGTTTTTTGACCGAATTCCGTGAGTTCGCCGTCAAGGGCAATGTGATGGACCTCGCCGTGGGCGTGATCATCGGCGGCGCCTTCGGCAAGATCGTCGACTCGGTGGTCAAGGACCTGATCATGCCGCTGGTGGGCAAGGCAGTCGGCGGACTGGACTTCAGCAACTACTTCGTCCGGCTCTCGGATCCGCCCAAGAACTACACCGGCCCGATGACCTACGAGGCCCTCACCAAGGCCGGCGTCCCGCTCTTCGCCTACGGCAGCTTCCTGACCGTGCTGCTGAACTTCATCATCCTGGCATTGATCATCTTCATCATGGTCAAGCAGGTGAACCGCCTCAAGCGCGAGACGCCCGCCGCCCCGGCCGCCCCCCCGGCCACGCCCGAGGACATCCAGCTGCTTCGCGAGATCCGCGACGCGCTGAGACGTGACAAAGCGTAAAGCTTTCTTCAATCGTCACCTTTTGCGCACAAGCCGGGTGGATCCCACCCGGACGAGGGATAGCCATCGCCGATACTTGTCATGTGGTGCGATCACCACAATGTGCCTGATGCCTCGATGAACCGTCTGAACCCCCACGTCGACGCTGCGCTCCAGCGCGTGCGCCTGGCGGCGGAACAAGCCGCCGAGCGCGGCGCCGAAGGTCTAGGTCTCGCCGCACTGTCCTCCGGACAGGCCAAGCGGCGGGATGCGCTGCTGTCCGCGCAATTCATCTTCCGCAAGCACCAGGCGCTGTTCTCGCAGCGCTTCGACCAGTCGATGCGGCAACAGGCGGCGGAGACGTCGCCCGCTCCGGGAACGCCGGTTGCCGGCGCCCGTCCCGCGGCCAAGCCCACGCAGTGGGACGAGCTCTCCCTGATGGACGACGACCAGGTCAACACCCTGGTCGCGACCGACCGGATCGGTCTGGCGCTCGGCCACCAGAGCGAGTGGGAGCTGCGCGAGGTCAATTCCTACATGGGCGACATCCCCGGCATCGCCGAGGACCGCCATCCGCTGCGCCCCCAGGCGATCGCGCAGGCCTTGATCGAGGGCGTCAACGCGGTCACCGACGATCCGGACACCCGCCAGGTGCTGACCGACGAACTCACCCGGGCGCTGTCGCTGGAAATGCGCGCCTGCTATGCCGACGTCGCCGGCCTGTTCCGCAGCCGCGGCCTGCGCCCGCAGGACCTGCGCGTGCGCGGGACCGGCGGCTCCACATCGCGGGGCCAGTCCATGCACGGCGCATCGACCTCGGGCGTGCCGCTGCACGACAGCCGCTACGCGACGATGCCCGGCGCGCTGCACAGCATCCAGGGCGGCCGGCCCGGCATGCTGCACAGCATGGCCGGCGCCTTCCAGGGGAGCGGTCATGGCGGCTACGTGGCCACGGGCGGAGGCCTGGGCGGCGGGCCCATCGATCCGCAACTGATGGAGCTGCTGCGCCGGCTGGCGCAGGCGCCGATCGTCGGACTCGCCGGGCCGACCACGGCGGGCGGACTGCCCCCCAACAGCCAGTGGCAGGGCTGGGAAGGCGAACCGGGCGCCTACGTCGAGGGCGGCCCGATCGTGCTGCCGCCCAACCTGATCCACCAGCACCGCGACGAACTGCGGCAGGCGGCCAGCGGCTCGCTCGACCACATGGTGATCGACGTCGTCGCCGGCCTGTTCGACCAGATCCTGTCCGATGCCAAGCTGCCGCCGCTGATGGCGCAGCAGATCGCCCGGCTCCAGCTGCCGGTGCTGCGCGCGGCGCTGGGCGACCGCACCTTCTTCTCGTCGCGCCGGCATCCGGTGCGGCGGCTGGTCAACCGCATCGCGACGCTGGCGGCCGCCTACGACGACTTCACCGAGGACCCCGGCAAGTCCTTCCTCGCGCTGGTGCGGGACCTGGTCCAGGACGTGGTCAGCGGCGACTTCGACCGCATGGACCTGTACGAGTCCAAGCTGGGCCAGCTCGAGCACTTCATCGAGGAGCAGACCGCCCAGTCGCTGAAGGCGCAAGGCGATGCCGCCGCGCTGCTGGAGCGCAAGGAGACCGAGCTGCGCCTGCAGCAGCGCTACATGCAGCAGCTGCAGCAGGCGATGGCGAGCGTCGAGATGCGGGACTTCCTGCGCGACTTCCTGACGCAGACCTGGAGCGAGGTGCTGGTCCACACGTCGCGGCACCCGGACCTGGACGCGGCGCTGGTGGAGCGGCTGCGCCAGATGGGCCGCGACCTGGTGCTGTCGGTGCAGCCCAAGACCACGCCGCAGCAGCGCCAGGCCTTCCTGGCCTCGCTGCCGGTGCTGATGCGCACGCTCAACGAAGGCCTGGACCTGATCCGCTGGCCGGAGCCCGATCGCAAGAAATTCTTCGCCGAACTGCTGCCGGCGCACGCCGACTCGCTGAAGGGCCAGGCGCTCAGCCCGCTCGAGTACAACCTGCTGGCCAAGCAGCTGGAGTCGGTCTTCGGCATGGCGCCGCCGCGCGAGCAGGACCTGCCCGCGCCCGGCAGCACGCCGCTGGACCTGGACCTCAGCGAGAAGCTGTCCGACGAGGAGGCCCAGCGGCTCGGCCTGATCGAGGACAAGCATGTCGACTGGGACGGCCAGGTCGACATCGACCTCAGCGCCGAGGAGCAGCGGCCGCTGCAGGCGGTGGACATCAGCATCGACGGCCTGCCGGCGGCAGAGGAGGCGCCGTCACCGACGGCCGGCGAACTGCTGGTCGATCACCTGCACATCGGCACCGCCTACCGCATGCATCGCGATGACGACTGGGTGAAGGTCCGGCTGGCCCACATCAGCGCCACGCGCAGCTTCTTCATCTTCACGCACGGCACCAAGCATCAGGAGACGCTGACGATGACGGCGCGGATGCTGCGCAAGCTCTGCGAGGGCGGCCGGCTGCGGGCCTACGAACACGCGCACCTGCTGGAGCGCGCCACCGCGCGCGCGCGGCAGCAGCTCGCGGCGCTGGGCAAGGCGTCATGAAAGCGTGCTGAAGGCGTGCTGAAGGCGCCCCGCCTGGCGCGCCTGCGGCTCAGAGCTTGCGCGGCTCGCGGAAGTCGACCGGCATGTTGTCGTTGGTGCGCATCCGGAGCGGCGTGATGAACTCGCCCTCGACCGGCTTGCCATCCACTTCCTGCGGCTTGAAGCGCCATTGCGCCATCGAGGCCCGGCCATAGCGCTTGAGCGACTGCGGCATGCCGGCCGGCATGTCGACGGTCGACTCCACGCAGGTGCCGTCGACGCCGACCTTGCAGACCATCCTGATCTCGCCTTCCCAGCCCGCCAGCGAGGCAGCGTCGTCCGGATAGGCCGCGTAATAGAGCCTGGTCGGGATCGGCAGCATCTCCATCGAGCGGATGCCCACCGTCGACTTCTCCTTGTCCACGGCCAGGTAGAGCCGGACGCCGGTTCGGAAGGTCGCGTTCCGGCCATCGGCCTGGCGCGGCGGGATCCTGGCCTTCTGCAGCCGGGCCGTCATCTGCTTCCAGAACCCGGGCGTCTGCGTCGCCTCGTCGACGGGCGTGATCTCCCTGGCCTGGCCGTTCTCGTCGAACAGCACGTCGAACCAGACGTTCAGCTCCTCC
Organism: Roseateles sp. Mitsp63; assembly: GCF_059491535.1. NCBI lineage: Bacteria > Pseudomonadati > Pseudomonadota > Betaproteobacteria > Burkholderiales > Sphaerotilaceae > Roseateles > Roseateles sp. Mitsp63. Next base: position 5,276,089 of record NZ_CP168509.1, read on the forward strand.
TTGACCTCCTGGGCCGAGGCGCCGCCAACGGCGGCGAATTGCAGCGCGCCGGCCAATGCCAGCAGCGCCAGCGCTCTGCGGCGCGTCGTCTTCCCGTCCATGCCGTTCTCCCTGTATCGATGGTTGGAATGGCGGCGATTATGGTGGTTCAGGCGGACATCGCCCGCGCCATCCGGATCGCCGCGGCCATGCTCGACGGGTCGGCCCGGCCGGTGCCGGCGATGTCGAACGCGGTGCCGTGATCGGGGCTGGTGCGCACCAGCGGCAGGCCCAGCGTCACGTTGACGCCCTCCTCCACGCCGAGGTACTTCACCGGGATCAGGCCCTGGTCATGGGTCATCGCGACCACCACGTCGAACTCGCCCGGATGCCGCGGCGGCGCATGGCGCGCGCGCATGAAGACGGTGTCCGGCGCGAAGGGGCCGCTCGCGGCGATGCCCAGCGAGCGCGCCTGCGCGATCGCGGGCGCGATGTGCTCGATCTCCTCGTTGCCGAACAGGCCGCCCTCGCCCGCGTGCGGGTTCAGGCCCGCGACGGCGATCCGCGGCGCGGCGATGCCCGCGCGCTTGAGCGCGGCATCGGCGATGCGGATCGTCTGCAGCACGCGTCCGGTCGTGATCTGGTCGACCGCCTGCCGCAACGCGACGTGGATGGTCACCAGCACCACCCGCAGCTCCTCGTTGGCCAGCATCATGCGCACCGGCGGCAACTGCCCCTGCGCGTCGGCGCACAGCGCCTGCAGCAGCTCGGTGTGGCCGGGGTGATCGATGCCGCCGGCATGCAGCGCCTCCTTGTGGATCGGCGCCGTCACCAGCGCGCGCGAACGCCCGGCCTGCTGCTCATGCACGGCCGCGACGATGCAGCGCGCCGCCGCGGCGCCGGCTTCGGCGCTCACCTGCCCGAGCGGCTGGGCCAGCAGATCCGCCGGCAGCCCGGACGGCTGCCACACCGGCAGGCAGTCCGGCGGCGCGGCATCGTCCGCGCGCTCGAGCACCGCCACCGGCAGCGACAGGCCCATGAATCCCAGCGCGCGCCGGAAGACCCGCGCGTCGCCGACCAGCCGCAGATCCGCGCCGCGGTCGCGTGCCCAGGCGGCGACGGCGATCTCGGGGCCGATGCCGCAGGCATCGCCCATCGTCAGCAGCAGCGGCTTGGCGCCGCGGGCCTCGAGCGGGGTATTCATGCCGGATTCGGGATGTCGATGAACTCGACGCGCAGGCCGAGCTGCTCGCCCACCTGGCGGCCCAGCGCCTGCACGCCGTAGCGTTCGGTCGCGTGATGGCCGGCCGCGATGAAGGCGACGCCGGTCTCGGCGGCGTAATGGGCCTGGGGCTCGGAGATCTCGCCGGTGAGGAAGACGTCGGCGCCGGCGGCGATGGCGGCCTCGAAGTAGCCCTGCGCGCCGCCGGTGCACCAGGCCACGCGCCGCAGGGGCCGCCCATCGCCCGCGGCCCGCACCGTGGCGCGGCCCAGCCGCTCCTCGACGTGGGCGCTCAGCGCATCGAGCGTGCCCAGCGCCGCCGGCAGCGCGCCGATGAAGCCCAGGTCCTGCTCGCCGAAACGGCCGTCGGCGGCCCAGCCCAGATGTTTCGCCAGTTGCGCGTTGTTGCCGAGTTCGGGATGGGCATCCAGCGGCAGGTGGTAGGCGAACAGGTTGATCTCATGCGTCAGCAGCCGCGACAGGCGCTGCTTCATCCAGCCGGTGACGCGGCCGTCCTGGCCGCGCCAGAACAGGCCGTGGTGGACCAGGATCGCATCGGCGCCGGAGGCGATCGCGGCGTCGATCAGCGCCAGGCTGGCGGTGACCCCGCACACCAGATGCCGGATCGGATCGCGGCCCTCGACCTGCAGACCGTTCGGCCCATAATCCTTGAACCGCGTGGGCTCCAGCGTGGCGGCGAGCAGCCGCTCCAGCTCCGTGCGATGTGCCATGACAGGATCTCTCTTGCGTCAAACCTGGCTGATTTTCTCCCAGGCCACCACGGTGGCGCTGGCCGGCTATTTCGTCGTGTCGACGCTCAAGCCGGAATGGCTGCACGAGGCGCCCCGGGTCCTGCCCACGCTGCCGGCCGCGGCCGGCGCCCCGCCCCGCGCGGCGGTCCAGTTCAGCTTCGCGGCCGCGGCGCAGGCGGCCTCGCCGGCGGTGGTGGCGGTGCTGGCCAACAAGCCCGCGCCCAGCCAGCGCGAGATCGACGCCGACCCCTGGCTGCGCTTCCACTTCGGCAAAAGGCAGTTGCAGCAGCCGCAGCAGCGGCCGCAGACCGGCCTGGGTTCGGGCGTGATCGTCTCGCCGGACGGCTACGTGCTGACCAACAACCATGTGGTCTCCGGCGCGACCGAGATCCGCGTGCAGCTGGCCGACGGCCGCGACACCGCGGCGCGGCTGGTCGGCACCGATCCGGAGACCGACCTGGCGGTGCTGCGCATCACGCTGCCGCCGCCGCTGCCGGTGATCCATCCGGGCAAGGCGGGCGAGCTGCAGGTCGGCGACGTCGTGCTGGCGATCGGCAATCCGTTCAACGTCGGGCAGACGGTGACCTCCGGGATCATCAGCGCGCTGGGCCGCACGCAGCTCGGCCTGAGCACCTTCGAGAACTTCATCCAGACCGACGCGGCCATCAATCCCGGCAATTCCGGCGGCGCGCTGGTCGACGTGCAGGGCCGGCTGGTGGGTATCAACACGGCGATCTACTCGCGCACCGGCGGCGGCAGCCTGGGCATCGGCTTCGCGATCCCGGTGGACTCGGCGTACCAGGTGCTGGAGGCGCTCGTGAAGGATGGCAAGGTCTCCAGGGGCTGGCTCGGCGTCATCACCGGCGACATCAATCCGGAGGTCGTCGACACGCTGAAGCTCGCGGTCGATCACGGCGTGCTGGTCAAGGAGGTCTTCAAGGCCAGTCCGGCCGCGAAGGCCGGGCTGGAGGCGGGCGACGTCGTGACCGAGGTCGCGGGCCAGGCGGTGCGCACGCCGCGCGAGCTGGTCAATGTCGTGGCCGCGCTCAAGCCGGAGAGCCAGACGGTGATCGCGGTGCAGCGCGGCAAGTCGCTGCTGAAGCTGCCGCTGCAGGTCGGGCTGCGCCAGCCGCAGACCACCGACGAGGCCCAGCCGGAATGACCCATGGATGACGATCAGCTGCTGCGCTACTCGCGCCACATCCTGCTGGACGACATCGGCATCGACGGCCAGCAGCGCCTGCTGGACGCGCACGCGCTGGTGATCGGCGCGGGCGGCCTGGGCTCGCCGGCGGCGCTCTTCCTGGGCACGGCCGGGGTCGGGCGCATCACGCTGGTGGACCATGACCGCGTCGACGTCACCAACCTGCAGCGCCAGATCGCGCACAGCCTGGCCCGCGTCGACCAGCCCAAGGCGCTGTCGGCGGCGGCCGGCATCGCCGCGATCAATCCCGAGCCGAAGGTGCGCCCGCTGACCGCGCGCGCCGACGCGGCGCTGCTCGACGAGCTCGTGCCGCAGGCCGACGTCGTGCTCGACTGCACCGACAACTTCACGACGCGCCACCTCGTCAACGCCGCCTGCGTGAAGCACGGCAAGCCGCTGGTGTCGGGCGCGGCGCTGGGCTTCGACGCGCAGCTGAGCGTCTACGACAGCCGCGGCCGGGCCTTCCCCTGCTACGCCTGCCTGTTCCCCGCCGACCAGCCGCCCGAGGAGCAGCGCTGCGCGGTGATGGGCGTATTCGCGCCGCTGGTCGGGATCATCGGCAGCATGCAGGCGGCCGAGGCGCTCAAGCTGCTCAGCGGCATGGGCTCGCGCCTGCCGGGCCGGCTGCTGATGCTCGACGCGCGGCGGATGGAGTGGACCGACCTGCAGGTCGCGCGCGACCCGCGCTGCCCATGCTGCGGCGGCCACTGACCCCGTGTTCCGTCGCGTGCCCCGCGCGCCGGACGGATCCATGCAACAAACCGACACCGCCGGCGGATCAGCACCGCTCGGGACGAACAGAAATTAAGTGCCATCGCCCGTAAGCTGCCGGGCCATCGAATCATGATCAGAAGCGACAAACTCACCGCCCGCAATTTCCCCTCCGCGCAGGAGGAGGCCGCGCAACAAGCGGCCTTCGACGCCGCGTTCGACGCCAATCCCCCCAGCGCCTACCAACTGGCGTTCACCGACACCGACTTCCTGCTCCGTCCCGAGCTGCGACCGGTGCGCATGCAGCTCGAGCTGCTGAAACCGGAGCTGATCCAGCAGGAGCTGGACATCCAGTCGACGGTGGTGATCTTCGGCAGCGCCCGGATCGCGGACCGCGAATCGGCGCAGGCGGCGGTCGACGCGGCGCGCGCGGCCAACGACGCGGCGGCGCTGCAGCGCGCCGAGCGGCGCCTGGTGATGAGCGGCTACTACGAGGAGGCGCGCCGTTTCGCGCACCTGGTGACCCAGCACACCAAGGACTTCCCGCATCCGCTGTACGTCGTCACCGGCGGCGGCCCCGGGATCATGGAGGCGGGCAACCGCGGCGCGCATGAGGCCGGCGGCCGCAGCATCGGGCTGAACATCGTGCTGCCGCACGAGCAGCGCCCCAACCAGTACATCACCCCCGAGCTCTGCTTCCGCTTCCACTACTTCGGGCTGCGCAAGATGCACTTCCTGATCCGGTCGGTGGCGCTGGCGGCGTTCCCGGGCGGCTACGGCACGCTGGACGAGCTCTTCGAGACGCTGACGCTGATCCAGACCGGCAAGTGCCGGCGGCGTCCGATCCTGCTGTTCGGACGCGACTTCTGGTCGCGCCTGATCGACTTCGAGCTGCTGATCGACACCGGCATGATCAGCCCGGGCGACGAGCAGCTCTTCCATTACGTGGAGACCGCCGACGAGGCCTGGGCCCTGCTGATGAAGGAATACGACATCGGCTCGGCCACCAACGGCGCCTCGGCCGACGTCCCCTGAGACCGCCCCGGCCGGGGCATCGAGCAAGCAAGAGAGAGGTTGGACATGAGCGCAGCACGACACGTGAGCCTGATCGGCGCCCCCACCGACGTGGGGGCCGGCGCCCGGGGCGCCAGCATGGGACCGGAGGCCCTGCGGGTGGCGGGCCTGGCCGAGGCGCTGCGGGCGCACGGCGTCGAGGTCAAGGACTGCGGCAACCTCGCCGGTCCGTCCAATCCCTGGCTGCCGCCGGCGGATGGCTACCGCCACCTGGACGAGGTCACCGCCTGGAACCGCGCGGTGCATGACGCGGTCTACGCCGAGCTGGGCGGCGGCCGCATGCCGATCCTGCTCGGCGGCGACCACTGCCTGGGGCTGGGCTCGATCGCGGCGGTCGCGCACCACTGCCGCGACACCGGCAAGAAGCTGCGCGTGCTGTGGCTGGACGCGCATGCGGACTTCAACACCAGCAAGCTCACGCCCAGCGGCAACATCCACGGCATGCCGGTCGCCTGCCTGTGCGGGTATGGCCCGCAAGAGCTGATCGAGATCGGCGGCCGCGTTCCCGCGATCGATCCGAAGTGGATCCGCCAGATCGGCATCCGCAGCGTCGACGAGGGCGAGAAGCGCTTCGTCCACGAAGTCGGCCTGGAAGTCTTCGACATGCGCTACATCGACGAGATGGGCATGCGCCACACGATGGAGCTGGCGCTGGCGACGATGGATGCCAACACCCACCTGCATGTCAGCTTCGACGTCGACTTCCTGGACCCGGACGTCGCGCCGGGCGTGGGCACGACGATCCCGGGCGGCCCGACCTACCGCGAAGCGCAGCTGTGCATGGAGATGATCGCGGACACGGGCCGGCTGGCCTCGCTGGACGTCATGGAGCTGAATCCGGCGCTGGACGTCCGCAACAAGACGGCGCTGGTGGCCGTCGACCTGATCGAATCGCTCTTCGGCAAGAGCACGCTGATGCGCAAGTGACGGCTGCGGACATCAGCGGCTGAGTTCCGCCAGCTTCACCAGCGTCTGCAGCACGCGGTTGGCGGGCGTCGGGATGCCGAGCGCCTCGCCGCGGCGGACCAGGAAGCCGTTCAGGTGGTCGATCTCGGTCCGCTTGCCGCGGCTCAGGTCCTGCGCGGTCGACGAGAGCTGTCCCGGCATCGTGTCCGCGATCTTGCGCACGGCCTGGCGCACGTCCCCCACCACGGACACCCCGTCCGCCGCCGCCACCGCGAGGCCCTCGTCCACGAGCTGATCCATCACCGTCCAGACGCCCTCGCCCTTCACCAGCTCGCCATAGGGCTGCTGCGTCAGCGCCGACAGCGCGTTGTAGGCGCAGTTGATCAGCAGCTTGGACCACAGCGCGCCACGCACGTTGTCCGAGATCTCCGTCGGCACGCCGGCCGCGATCATTGCCTGCGCGGCGCGCTGGGCGCCGGCCGCGGGCTCGATGACCAGCTCGCCGCGGCCGTGATGCTTCACGTGGCCGGGTCCGGCCATCTCCGTCGCGACGTACACCACCGCCGCCGATACCGGCTGCGGCACGGTCTCGCGCAGCCGCTCGGCGTTGTCGACGCCGTTCTGCATCGACAGCAGCAGCGTGTCCGCGCCGAGGTGCGGCGACAGCGCCTGCGCCGCGGACACCGTGTCGGTCGACTTCACGCAGAACAGCACCAGCTGCGCGCCGCGGGCGGCGGAGGGCTCGGTGTCGGCGCGCAGGCGGACCTGCTCGTCGAACATCCGCGTCTCCATGCGCAGGCCGTGATCGCGGACCGCCTCGACATGGAGCGGGCGCCCGATCAGGGTCACGTCATGCCCGGCGCGCGCCAGCATGCCGCCGAAGAAGCAGCCCACCGCGCCGGCGCCCATCACGGCGACCTGCAGCGGCACTTGCGGCGGCACCTGCAGCGGCACTTGCGCGTTGGGGACATCGACTGCGGTCATGGGAGCCTCCTTGTCATCGCGGGGGGAGCCGGGCGCCTCGCCGGGCGATCCCCATTCAAGCACAGACGATCCAGCCTTCGAGCGGATCCATGGCGGCGGGCTGGCCGTAGTCCGCCCGCGCGTCAGCCCAGGCCGCCTGCATCAGGCACAGCACCGCGTCGAGCTTGTCACCGCTGCCGTCGTCGGCGAGCTCGTCACGCTGCGCATGGCTCAGCTTGAGCCGCAGGCCCAGCCGTGTGCGGCCCTGCTCCAGCGCGTCGATCAGGTCCTTGCGCGCGATCAGCCGCTCGGGCGTCTGCCGGGCGCGGTCGTCGCTCTTGTAGCTGCGCTGGCCGATCAGCTCGCGCGCCAGCAGCCCGGGATAGGCCTCCAGCGCCACGCGCGACGGATCGCCCGCATGCAGCCCCGGCAGATGCACGCCCGCGGCCATCAGCCGGGGCACGCCCGCGTGCAGCATGTAGGCCACCGGCGGATTCACCCACTTCATGCTCGGCGACGAGCCGGCCGGGCCATCGCAGGCGCGGTGCGCGAACTTGCGGCCGGCCGGCCGCGCATCGCAGAAGGCGGCGAAGGTGTCGCGGATCTGCGCGCGCGACAGGCTTGCGTAATGCTCGATCAGCGGCGCCCACTCGGTGGGCCAGCCCAGCGTCTCGACCAGCTCGCGCGGCAGCCCGAAGGGCAGGTCGAAGCCGCCCAGCCACGGGCCCGGCGCGGCCAGCCAGGCCGCGAAGGCGTCCAGCGACAGGAGCGCCTCCTGGCGTTCGAGCTTCACCACCGCGCCGCGGCGATGGCCCAAGGCCAGCCGGATCGGCTTGCGGGCGGTCGGCGCGCTGGTGAAGTCCACGCCGACCAGCGTCCGGTGGCTTTCGCCGGATTCCATGCGGGCCGAGGGCGCGGCGGGGGCTTTCGAGGCGGTCGACATGGCCGCGACTGTATCCATCCGCCACGCGCCACGCGGCAGCCGGCGTCCGGCGGCCGCCCGCGCGGGGACGCGCTTCAGCGCTCGACGGTGATCCGGTATTCGCCAGGACGGCCGGTGGCCTCGAACACCTTGCCGAGGAAGCCGGGGAACTGCGACAGCACGGCATCGTTGCCGCGCGCGAGGCCGTCGAAGCGCAGTTGCCCCTGCTGCCATCGGCCCTTGCCCGTCAAGGCGATGGGCCCCTCGCCGCTGCTCAGCTCGAAGTCCACGCGGCCACCGTCTCCGGCGAGGGCGAGCTGGTAGTCGCCGAGGGCGCCGTTCTCGATGCGCCGCGTGGCGGCGCCCGACCAGGCGAGCTGCGCGCGGCCGGCGCAACGTCCCAGCCAGTCGCAGCGCCCGTCGGCGGCCGCGAGCGCCAGTTGCCCTTCCCACTGGCCGCGTCCCAGCGCGCCGGGCAGCAGGGCCAAGGTCTCGGCGGCTGGCAGGCGCCAGTCGGCCACGCTCGCGCCGACGCCCGTCACCTCCACGCGCAGGCGGCCCAGCGGACGGCCCTCGAAGGCCAGCGCGATCTCCAGCGCCCCCTCCCGGATGCCCGCGAGCCGCCAGCCCACTTGCCCCAGCGGCAGCGCGCCATGGCCGGCCGCGGCATCGGCCAGGATCACGCCCTCGCCGTTCCAGGCGCTGCCGCGCGCGTCGGCGATGCGCACCCGCCCGTCGCTGGCCTGGCGCATGCCCAGGTCCAGCAGCGCCGCCGGCGCCTGGCACACGGCCACCAGCAGCGCGCCGCACAGCGCCGCCAGCGCGATCGCGATCCGCTTCATGGCGTCCCCTCGCGCGGCACCAGGTCGACGTCGAGCTTGACCATGCCAGGCGCCTCGCCCGCCTCGATCAGCACATGCCGCACCACCAGTCCCAGCTCCAGTTGGGCGGCGGCCAGCCAGGCGGTCGCGCGCTCGAACGGCATCTGCCCGCTCAGGCGCACGCCGCGTCCATCGGCCTGCGGCTGCAGCAGCGCCGCCGGCAGGCCCTGCCGCTGCAGCAGGTTGGCGGCGGCGCTCTGCAACGCGCCGGCGCCCAGGCGCTGCAGCGGTGGCTGGGCCTTCAGGCGCAGCAGCTCCTCGCTGCGCGTCTGCATGCGCCACAGCTCGCGCTGCTCCTGGTCGCGCAGCCGCTCGGCGCGTTCATGCGCCGTGGCCATCGCGCCAAGCCCCCAATACACGCAGGCGGCGCCGCACAGGGCGGCCCCCGCCGTCAGCAGCGCGCGTTCCCGCGGCAGGCGGGCCTGCCACCAGCCGCGCGCCTGCATCCGCCAGTGCTTCATGGTTCTCCTCCAAATCGCAGCGCGGTGGACACCTGCCCCTGCGCCAGCGGCCGGCTCACGCTCTCGTAGCCCGAGGCCGCCAGGCGCGCCTCGGCCCGCGAGGCCTCCTCCTCATTGCCCTGCCAGTCCACGCTGAGCCGGTCCTCGGCGAACTCGACCTTGCGCCAGGGCCTCGTGGGCAGCGTGCGCGCCAGCGCCGACAGCATCGGCAGGAACTCGTCGGCGCCGGGTTCGCCGACACGCGCGCGCGCCGCCGCCCAGACCGCGCGCAGGTCCTGCCCCGGCCGCCGCGACGCCGGCGCGTCCGTCACGCCGCGCAGCACGGCCAGCTGCTGCTCGCGCAACTGGCCGATGCGCCAGCTCGCCGCGGCCCAGCCGGCCGCGTCCAGGCCCAGTTGGCCCAGCAGCGCGAACGCGAGCAGGGCCGCCGCCAGGCGCAGGCGCGGCGCCGACATCCAGTCGCGGCGCGGCGCCAGCTCGCCCGTCAGCAGGTTCACGCCGGGCGTGGCGCAATGCAGCCGCCAGTCGTCGGGCGCTGCCGGCCGCACCGGCAGCGCCAGCGCCTCGCTCCAGGCGGCGGCCAGTTCGGGCGTGGCGCCGGACACCCACAGCACGGCCGGCGGCGGCCCTTCCGCCAGCGCCAGCCGCAGCAGCAGCGGCGGCTGTGCGTCCTGGGCGTCGTCGAGCGCCAGCCCGCGCCGGCCGTCGTGCAGCCACGCGCCGTGCGGCGCGCGATGCACCCGCCAGCCGCCTTCGGGCGGCGGCAGCTTGTCGGCTTCGCATTCGACGCGCGCCAGCGGCCGCTTCAGTTCGCCGAAGCAGGCGGCCAGCGTCTTCAGGCGCTCCGTCTGCACGACCGCGCACCACGTGGCGCCGCCCTCCTGCCGCAGCGGCACCACCGTCTGCTGCTCCAGCGGCGCGGCGAGCTGCTCCTCGATCGCCATGGCCAGCGGCCCGGCGTCGTTCCAGCGCACGCCGGGCGGCAGCGCCGCCATCGCGTGGCGCACCTGATCCATCGACAGGACGGCGACATGGCGGTCCGCTGGCGGCCAGTCGGCCGGCGCGCCGGTGCCGTCATGGACGGTCCTGCCGTCCATCAGCCGCCAGGCGCAGACCGTGCCCTGCCGCGGCCAGTCCGCATCGAGATAGACGAAGAGTGTGGCGCTCATGGGGTCCTCATCCAGACAATCGACGGCCACGCGCCCGGCTGGCGCTGCAGCAGCGCCGACAAGGCGGCGCGTCCGCGGCCGAATTTCGCGAAGGTGTCGACACGGAAAAAGCGGCTTCGCACCGCCAGCGCGTCGGGGTTGACCCGGCCTTGCGCGGCTTCGGGCAGCCGGGTGATGAAAGCGCCGACGTTGATGAAGGGCTCGACGGCGCGGCGGGCGGTCACGGCGCGCGCGTCGCCCGGTGTCAGCCCCGGCACCATCGCGGCCAGCACCTCGGCGGAAGCTGTGTTGACGTTCACCGCGGTGCGCGCCTCCGGCAGCACCGTGACGAAGGCGCGCAGCCGCTCGAGCACCGGCCCCGAGTAGCCCGGCACGCCGTCCAGGCTGCCCGTTCCGGAGAGCACCAGCCGCGGCGTCGCCGACGGCGACAGCCGCGCGCGCAAGGCCGCCGCCAGCGCGGGCGGCAGGCCCAGCGCCTCCAGCAGCCGCGCATAGGCCTGCCAGGCCGCATCGTCGTCCGCGCCCTCGCGCGGAAGCGAGGCCAGGTTGAAGCGGGCCTGCTCGTCGAACATCTGCCCGCCGACCTCGCCGCCCGCCACCGGGATCTGCGGCACCCGGGTGGCCCAGGGCTCGCCGAGGTAGTCGACCGACACCTGGTTGCGATCGCGCTCCCACAGCACCGAGCGGCCCCAGTCCACGCCGCCCAGCGCCAGGCGCTGGGCCTGGCGCGCGTCGTGCAGGACCTCGACCTGCGTCAGCCACAGATCGACCCGCCACAGCACCGCGCTGGCCAGGATCGCGCACAGGGCGGTGACCAGCAGGGCCAGCAGCAGGGCCACGCCACGATCGCGCGGGAGTCGGTGAACGCGGTTCATGGCAAGGCGAAGGTCCGTTGCAGCTGCGTGCCCTCCCGCAGCGTCAGCGAGACGATGACCGCCAGCGGGCGGCTGTCCTTCACGCCTTCCGCAGGCCAATCGGCGTGGCGTCCGCCGGCGCTGTCCAGCAGTTGCAGCCGCAGCCCGGCGACGCCCTCCAGCAGCACGGCCGGCTCCGGCGCGCCGCCCTCGATCGCCGCGGTGGCGCGGCGCAGCCGGCCGTCCTGCAGGTCGTAGGCCAGGCGCAGCAGACGGCCGTCCTGGCCCCACCGCGTCCAGCGCAAGCGCTCGCCGGTGCCGCGCCACGGCGTCGCGTCGGCGTCGCCGGGAAGGCCCTGCGCCGCGAAGGCCACGTCCTCGGACAGCCGGCCGAAGGCGAAGGCGATGTCGCGCCAGCGCTGCTGCTCCGCGGCCACCTGGTCGCGCGCGCGCAGCATCTGCGACAGGCCGCGCTCGGCCATCAGCCCGACCAGCGCCATCAGCACCATCGCGATCATGACCTCGATCAGGCTGAGGCCCGAGGCGGCGCGGCGCGGGCTCATGAGGGCGCTCCCCCGCGCGGAGCATCCGGACGGCCGGCGTTCATCAGGTAGCCGCTGACCAGGGCCACGTCGTGCCCCGGCGCGGCAGCCAGCTGCACATGCACGTCGACACGGCGCGCCAGCGGGCTGGGCGTGGCGCTCACCTCCTCGACGACGACGAAGTCCAGGCCGCCCTGCCGGACCGGCTCCGCGGACTGCCGGCCGGTGTCGATCCAGTCGGCGCGCGCCCGATGCCATTCCAGCCGGTCCTGCGCGACCCATTCGGCGCACAGCCGCGTCCGCAGCGCCGCGGCGTTGTCGACGGTCACGCCGGTGGCGCGCACCGCCGCCATCAGCGCGATGCTCAGCACCAGCAGCGCCACCAGCACTTCGATCAGGGTCATGCCGCGCGCGTCAGGGTGCATGGCCGTCGAGCGTGTACTGCGTCACCGCGCCGGAGGGCGTGGACTGCAACTGCACCAGCTGGCCGCCGGTCCGCAGCCGGAGCCGGAACAGCGGCGGCGCGCTGCCCGCGAAGGACAGCCGCGGCTGGCCGCGCTGCGCCTGGCTGTCCTGCCAGGCGGCCTCGATCCGCACCGCGTCGGGCAGCGACCGCGCGCGCAGCGGGCCGTCGGCCTCGGTCAACGACCACACGCCCTCGTCGCCGCGGCGCTCGAAGTGATAGGCATCGCCGCTGGACACGAAGACCAGCTGCTGGCCGCCCAGCATGCTTTCGAAGACGGCCTGCTCGAGCGCCAGACGCAGCTGCTCGACCGCGTCATCGCGCCGGGCCGCGCCCACCCAGCCCAGCGACGGCGCGGCCGCCACCGCGGCGATGCCCAGGATCACCAGCACCAGCAGGATCTCCAGCAGGGTGAAGCCGCCGGCGTGGCGGGTCGGGGATGGCATCCGCATCGGCCGCCTCAATGCAGCAGCTGGTTGATGTCGAACACCGGCTGCAGGATGGCCAGCACGATCGCCAGCACCATGCCGCCCATCAGCAGGATCATCGCGGGCTCCAGCAGCCGGGTCAGCACCGCCACGTCGTGCGCCAGCGTCATCTGCTCCAGCCGGGCCGCCTGGGCCAGCATCTCGGGCAGCTGGCCGCTCTGCTCGCCGCTGGCGATCAACTGCACCAGCAGCGGCGGGAAGCCCTTGTCGCGCTTGAGCGAACGGCTCAGCGCCTTGCCCGCGCTGACCTCGCGCAGCGCGTGGTCCACGATGTCCTTCAGCGGCAGGCGCTGGACCAGCGCCTTGCCGGCCTCCAGCGCGACCAGCAGCGGCACGCCGCTGCGCACCAGGATGGCCAGCGTGCTGGCGAAGCGCGCGGTGTCGGCCGAGCACAGCAGCTTGCCGATCACCGGCAGCGCCAGCAGCCGCACCTCGACGCGGCGCCGGAACGCGTCGCCGCGCCAGGCCCGCCGCCACCAGGCGGCTGCCAGCGCGATCACCGCCAGCAGCGGCAGCCCCGCGACCTTGACGCCGTGGCTGAGCCCGATCAGCGCGCGCGTCATCAGCGGCAAGGCCTGGCGCTGGTGCTCGAACACGCCCACCACCTGCGGCACGACGTAGACGAGCAAGGCCGCCACGACCGCGATGGCCACGGTGATCATCATGGCCGGATAGATCAGCGCCTCCATCGTCTTGCGCCGCAGCGCGTCGCTGTCGGCCAGGTAGTCGGCCAGGCGGGACAGCACCTCGGCGAGCTCGCCCGCCGCCTCGCCGGCCCGCACCAGCGCCACGTACAGCGGCGGGAAGCTGCGCGGATGCAGCGCCAGCGCCGCGGCCAGCGCGCGCCCCGCGCGGACCTCGGCGCGCACGTCGGACAGGACGTCGCGCTGCGCCGGCGTCTCCGCCTGGTTGGCCAGCGCCACCAGCGCTGCATCGACGTTCAGGCCCGCCTTGAGCAGCGAGGCCCATTGCTGCGTGAGCAGGTACAGCGCGCGCGCGTTGAGCCGGCCGCGATGGCGGCGGGCCGCGCCCGCGCCGCTCACCTCCTCCACCGCCAGCGGCAGCAGCCCGCGCTCGCGCAGCAGGCCGCGCAGATGGCGCGCGGAATCGGCCTCCTGCAGCCCGTTGCTGACGGTGCCGGCCGCGTCCGCGGCGCGATAGCGGAAGGTGCTCATCGATCGCCCGTCACGCGCAGCAGTTCGTCGCGCGAGGTCATGCCCTCCCGCACCCAGCGCCAGCCGTCCTCGCGCAGCAGCCGCAAGCCGCCGCGCTCGCGGGCCGCGTCGCGGATGCGGTGCTCGCCGGCCCGTTCATGGACCAGGCGGCGCAGCGGGTCGTCGACCTCGAGCCATTCGAAGACCCCGAGGCGGCCGCGATAGCCGCTGTGGCCGCAGCGCTCGCAGCCGGTGGCGCGCCACGCGGGGCCGTCCGCGTGGAGGTCCGCGTGGAGGTCCGCGTGCACGTCCGCGTGCACATCCGAGGACGGGCCGCCCCCGGCGCGCGGCGCCAGCGGATCGGGCTGGCGGCAGGCGGGGCACAGGCAGCGCACCAGGCGCTGCGCCAGCACGCCGGTCAGGCTGGAGGCCAGCAGGAAGGGCTCGACGCCCATGTCGACCAGGCGCGTGATCGCGCTGACCGAATCGTTGGTGTGGATGGTGGCCAGCACCAGGTGGCCGGTCAGGCTGGCCTGGATGGCGATCTGGGCGGTCTCCAGGTCGCGGATCTCGCCGATCATGACGACGTCCGGGTCCTGCCGCAGCAGCGCCCGCAGCGCGCGCGCGAAGGTCATGTCGATGCGCGGATTGACCTGCACCTGGCCGATGCCGGCCAGGTCGTATTCGACGGGATCCTCGACCGTCATGATGTTGCGCTCGCGCGCGTTCAGCCGCATCAGCGCGCCGTACAGCGTGGTGGTCTTGCCCGAGCCGGTCGGCCCCGTCACCAGCACGATGCCGTGCGGCGCGCGCAGCGCGCGGTCCATGGACGCCAGCGTGTCGGCCGCCATGCCGAGCGCGCCCAGGTCCAGCCGCGACGGATCCTTGTCGAGCAGCCGCATCACGACGCGCTCGCCATGACCGGTGGGCACGGTGGAGACGCGGATGTCGACGGCGCGGCCCGCCAGCCGGATGGCGATGCGGCCGTCCTGCGGCAGGCGCTTCTCGGCGATGTCGAGCTGGGCCAGGATCTTGATGCGCGAGGCCATCGCGGCATGCAGCGCGCGGTGCGGCGACAGCACCTCGCGCAGTTCCCCGTCGCGGCGCAGGCGCACCACGGTGCGGGCCTCCTCGGGCTCGATGTGGATGTCGGACGCGCCCTCGCGCACGGCCTCGGTCAGCAGCGCGTTGATGAGGCGGATCACCGGCGCATCGCCCTGGCTGTCGAGCAGGTCCTCGATCGGCGGCAGGTCGCTCAGCAGCTGGTCGAGGTCCACGTCCTGGCCGGCGCCGTCGACGATGGACGCGGCGCTGTCGCCGCCGTCCGCGTAGAGGCGGGTCAGCGCCTGGTCGAAGCGCTCGGCGTCGACCAGCTCGACCGGCAGCCGCGCGCCAGCGATGCGCCGCGCCTCGGCGGCCGCCTCGACGCGCGCGCCGCGGCGCACCCACAGCACGGCCGGGCCGGCGCCGCCGCCGTGCACCAGCACGCCCTGACCCCGGGCGAACGCGTAAGGCAGACGCGGCAACGAGGCGCCGGCGCCCGGGTTGACGCCCATGTCGGCGCTCATCTCGGCGCTCATCTCGGCGCTCAGGTCGGCGCTCATGGGGCGGGACTCCCTCCCGCGGGCGGCGCCGCCTGGGGCGTCAGCGGCGGCAGCACCGGCGCGGCGGCGTCGCCGGACGGGCCGTTCATGCGGCGCTGCGCGCCGGCGATGTAGTCGTAGCGCTCGGAGGACAGCTGCTGGTCGGCCTCGGCGGAGCGCAGCGTGCGCGGGCGCAGGAACACCAGCAGGTTGGTCTTGCTGCGCTGGCGCGTGGTGTAGCGGAACAGGTGGCCCACCACCGGCAGGTCGCCGATCACCGGCACCTTGCTGACGCCGTCGGACGAGGTGTCCTGGATCAGGCCGCCCAGCACCAGCAGGCCGCCGTCCTCGACCTGCACGGCGGTCTCGATGGTGCGGGTGTTGATGGTCGGGCCGGAGGGATTGGTCAGCGTGCCCGGCACCACGGTGGAGGCCTCCTGCATGATCTTCATCCGCACGGTGCCGCCTTCGGCCACCTGCGGCAGGATGCGCAGCCCCAGGCCGACCTTGCGCCGGTCGAAGGTCTGGAACGGCGTGGCCGAGCCGCTGGTCTGCGAGTAGCTGCCGGTGATGACGGGGATGTCCTGGCCGATCTGGATCTGCGCCTCCTGGTTGTCCAGGGTCATCAGCGTGGGCGTGGACAGGATGTTGGCGTTGTTGTTGCTCTCCAGGAAGCTGGCCAGCGCGAGCAGGTTGTTGATCTCCGTGCCGTTGGGCAGCGTGATGGTGCCGCGGCTGATGCCCACGTTGAGCCCGTTGCCCATCGTCAGCGGGTTCTGGGCCGTGCCGGCGATGTTGAAGCCCGACGCCGGCGCGTTGAAGTTGGCGCTGCCCACGACATGCGTGCCGGTCGCGCCGGCGGCGGCGCCGCCCAGCGTCTGCCACTGGATGCCGAACTGCGCGGCGGTGTCGCTGTTGACCTCGGCGATCAGGGCCTCGACGTAGATCTGCGTGCGCCGCAGGTCGAGCTTGGCCACGACCTTCTTCAGGCGCTGGCTGATGATGGGCGGGGCGCTGATGATCAGCGCGTTGTTGGCGGCGTCGGCCTGGATGTAGCTGCCTTGCGCGAGGCCCGCGCCCGGCTGGGCCGCGGCGAAGGAGCCGCCGGCCGGCGCGAGGGCGGACGTCCCGGCGCCGGTGTTCGCCTTCGCGCCCGCGTTCAGGCCGCCGCCAAGGCCATTGCCCACGGGCGCGCTCAAGCCGCCATTGGGCATCGAGCCGCCCTGCGCGCCCGCGCCGCCGGCGCTGGCGCCGTCGGCGGACAGCAGCGCGCGCAGCGTCTGCGCGACCTCGATGGCCACCGCGTTGCGCAGGTAGATGACCTCGATGTTGCCGCCGGCTTCCGGCTGGTCCAGTTGCTGGACCAGCTGCCGCGCGCGCTGCAGCTTGCCGGGGCTGTTGCTCTTCATCAGCAGACTGTTGCTGCGCGGCTCGGCCAGCACGGTGAAGCGCTCGCCGGTGGCCGCGCCGGAGGTACCGTTGGCGCCACTGGCGCCTTCGGCCACCAGGCTCTGCACCAGGCCGGCGAGCTCGCTGGCCGAGGCGTGGCGCAGCGGCACGATCTGCGGCTCGTCCACGCTGGGCACGTCGATCGCCTGCAGCACCTTGCCGATGCGGCGCAGGTTGTCGGAGAAATCGGTCACCACCAGCGTGTTGTTGCCGGGGTAGCCGACCGCGGTCGCGTTGGTGTTGAGCAGCGGCTTGATCGCCAGGCTCAGCGCCACCGCCGATTCGTAGCGCAGGTTGAAGACCTGCGAGGCCAGGCTGTCGCCGGCGGGCGGCTTGCTCACCACCGGGGCGCCCTGCCCGCGCGCATCGGCCTCCGGCACGATGCGCACCGTCCGGCCGTCATCGACGGCGGCGATGCCCTGCAGGCGCAGCGCGGCCACCAGGGTCGGATAGACCAGCTCCTTGGGCAGCGGCTCGGCCGACACGATGTTGACCGTGCCATGCACGCGCGGGTCGATGACGAACTGCCGGCCCGTCAGCTGCGCAGCCAGCTTGAGGATCGTCGCCACCTCGACATTGGAGAAGTTCAGGGCCACCGGCTCGTCGGCGGCCCACAGCGGGGACACGGAACACAGCAGGGCCGCGGCCAGCCAGGGGCGAAGTTTCATGTGGACATCCAGGAAGCAAGGTCGGCGAGAGGCGCGGGGCAGCGGTGCGCAATGCGGTCGGTGAAGGGGGATGGACGGTCCGTGGCGGTCAACGACCGGAGGCGGGCCGGACGTTCTCCATGTCGGATGCGCGCGGCGGTGCGCCCTCGCGCGCAGCGGCAGCTGCCGCGCCGGGCGGGCTCACGTCCCCGCGGCCCAGTCTTGGCGGCTCCTCCTGCGTCAGGGCCGGCGCCAGCGCCAGGCGCCGGGTGCCGCCCCCGCTGGCGAGCTCGATGCCATCCGTCAGGATGCGGCTCACGCGCTCGCCGCCGTCCAGCGCGTCGCCCGGCCGAACCACCGTCACGTCGCCGCCGTCGCGATCCAGCAGGGCCGTGCCGCCGCCGTCCGTGGCCGCCATCGTGGCCAGCAGCCGCCAGCTTCCGGCGGGCGACGCGGCGGGCGCTTCGGCGCCGCCCTTCCCCGCCCGGCCGGTGCCGAACGGGTGCTGGCCGTTGATCTGCGCGAGCTGCTGCGGCAACGCCGCATCCGCGGGGAATGGCGCGGTCACGGCCGGGAGGTCCGCGACCCGCCAGCCCAGGGCCGCCAGCGTCCAGAGGGCGCCGGCGGCCGCGAGACCGCAAGCCAGCGTCGTGAGCGCGGCCGCGCCGCGGCCCGTCATGAGGCGTCGAACGAACATGCGGACCCCGGCGAACGGTCAAGCCCGATCAGAGCGGGCGGGAGCTGAAATGGAAGGTGTGATACGGGCTGCCCGAGGCCGTGTTCGTGCTCCAGGCGCCGTAGGTCACGTTGCCCGTCCAGGCGTAGTGGTAATAGCAGCCGGTGCCGCAGCGGTCGCGGTGGCTATGCTCATCCATCACCCAGCCGTTCATGAAATGACCACGCTGCCAGACGCGGTGCTGGACCATGATCGGTTCCACCCACTGCCCTTGAGAAACCGAGGTCCCTTCCGTCGAGGAAATGGTATTGGAGCGGGTTTTCTGGTAGCTGAAATTGAAGGAGGCTTCCAGGCTGCCCTTCACCGTCTTGAACCAGTCGCCCGAGTTGGCGCCGGCATCGACACCGCCGCCGATGCCGATGGTGGTGGATTTGGTGGTGCTGCGCTGCACCGTATAAGAGCAGGTGCGCGATCTGTCCTGGGTATTGCAGCGGAACGACATGCCTTCGGTATGGCCCTTCCAGAACCAGTCATCCCAGCCGCCGCGCTTTTCCTGCTGGTCGACCACGTGCACCGTTCCGGCGTCGCCGGCGGCATGCGGACTGCCTTGGTCGTAATCGGTCCAATAACCGCCGGCCCAAGCCGACGACGAAGCCAGGGCCGCGCCCAGCAAAGCCGTGCGGATTGCCAGTTTCGAATTGATCATCTTCATTTCTCCAGAGAATCAACTACATTGATATTCCACCTACCGGCCGGTTCCGATCCGCGTCGACCCCGTCCGGCTCCCAACATCGCCCGAGGGGTGGACAGACCCCGGGCGACTCCTTGCAGTCATTGCAGGTTGAGCACGTTGGCCGCGACATTCCCATTGACATAAGTGCCGTCGGGGTTTTTCGCCAACGGATCGGATGGATTGGCGAGCGGGGTGATCGTGTAATCGGTGCGGTTGACGTAGGACACCAGCGCGGCATCGCCTTCGACGGTATTGCCGCCGAGGATCCGGCTCAGCGCCGCCTTGACCGCGAGCCGTCCTTCCGGGGTGCCGTCCGAATCCACGATCAGGCGCTTGTGGTCCTTCAGGAACTCATTGGCCTGGCGGATGGTCTCGTCGGTCAGCGGCGTCGTGGCGTTGAAGACCATGACGTCGGCCTCGGCCGCGGTGGCGGCCATGTTCACCGCGTCGCCCTTGTCATTGCGCAGCCCGGCGAGCTGCTTCATGACGAAGCCGGGCGCCCCGGCCGACAGATCGGCCACGGCGCGGACCGACGGATACCGGCGCTCGTCCTGGGTGATCTCCGGCGCCTTTTCCTCGGCCTGTTGCGCCTGGATCTCGGGCGCGCCGCCGCTTTTGCCGCTGCACGCGGCCAGCATGGCCGCCACGGCGACCGACAACAACATCAATTGAGGCCGCATGCAATCTCTCTGCAGTCAGAAGGAAAGGGGGTTTGAGACGATCTCGCCCGGGTTTTCAGGTTCGGTGATTCACTGCATCCAGGAACCGATGACCGTGGTATTCCCTTCACCGGCGCTGCCCAGGCTGATGACATCGAAATCACCGTGCAGGCCAGGCGATGAATACTTGTAGGGATTCCCCCAGGGGTCGTTGGGGAGGCGCTCGAGATAACCGCCGTCACGCCAGTTGACGGGAATCGGCGTGGCGGTCGGCTTCTGTACCAGCGCGGTGAGCCCCTGCGCGGTGCTGGGGTATCTCTGGTTATCCAGCTTGTACATCTTGAGCGCTTGGGACAGGGTCGCGATGTCCTGTTTCGCGGCCAGCACCCGCGCCTGCTCGGGCCGGTCCAGGATCTTGGGCGCGATCAGCGCGGCCAGCACTCCCAGGATCACCAGCACGACCATGATCTCGATCAGGGTAAATCCCCTGGAAAACCTGCGGCCTCTCGTCATGAGACGACTTCCTGTCTTGATTCTGTAATAATTCATTCCCGCCGGCAAAGTCATCCGGTGAAGGAATGTGAGGAACTGTAGGCGGAGCGGTATCCGCCCGTCTTGATGGAATCAGGACGGTTCTGCGACGGAGATTCAACCGAGGTATCACCGAAGCGGGACGAATCCCCCGCCGCGGGTTTTCGCCGGGGTTTACCCGTGCAGCAGCGGGGCCGGCGCGGTGACGGCCGCGGCGTCGCCGGGGGCGCGGCGCGACTGCCCTTCGCGCTCGAGCAGCTCGGCGTGGGTCAGCGCCAGCGCATCCCGCGCCGACTCGAGCTGCCGATAGACCGCCGCGTTGCCCAGCGCCACCGCGCTGTAGGCGCTCAGGGTGCGCAGCACCAGGTGCTCGCGCTCGCCATAGGCGTTGGCGCGCGGCGACTGGACGGTCAACACGCCCAGCATCCGGTCACCGATGCCCAGCGGCGCGAACAGCGCGCTGCGTGACAGCAGCGTGCCAGGGATGGCGCGCCCGCCGTCCACGGGCCATTGCACGTGAATCTCCCGGCGCTCGCGGGCGCAGCGCGCGGCGTTGGCGTCGGGGTCGTCCAGCGCCACGCGGCATTCCGGCAAGGGGCCGCCGGCCTCGGCGCCGAAGGTCAGCTCCAGCGCCCTGCCGTCCGCGTCCAGCAGGAACACCGCCAGCGACGAGGCGTCGA
The DNA here is from genome assembly GCF_059491535.1 of Roseateles sp. Mitsp63. NCBI lineage: Bacteria > Pseudomonadati > Pseudomonadota > Betaproteobacteria > Burkholderiales > Sphaerotilaceae > Roseateles > Roseateles sp. Mitsp63. The sequence goes on from NZ_CP168509.1 coordinate 5,296,792, forward strand.
GCAGGCCGTGCACATGGCGCTCGAGCGCGTCGAAGATCGCCGGCGCGTCCAGGTGGCGCGTGATCTCCTGGCCGATGCTTCCCAGGCGCGCCAGGATGGCGTTGGTCTGCGCCAGTGCCTCGGCCCGCTCCGCGTGGGCGGCGGCGAGCGCGCGATGGTGCTCGCTGTCGGCCCGCGCCTGCTCGGTGTCATGGCGGATCTTCATCGCGATGGCGCGGCCATCGGCCTCGGCCGATTGCGCCTGTGCCTGGGCCGCGCGGCCGCGGACCTCGTGGGCATAGGCATTGGCGTAGTCGCCGAGCCGGGCGTACTCCGCGGCCAGCGCCTCCAGCAGCGCCGGGGGCGGGGTTCCGCGGTTGTCCGTGCCCTCCTTGTCCAGCGCGCGCAGCAGGTAGTGCAGCACGACGCTGGCCTCGGGAACCGGGTCGTGCGGCAGCGCCGGGTGGTCGCGCCACAGGCTGGCCAGCGTCTCGAATGCGAGGAAACGGCAGTAGTCCTTGTCGCTCGCCTCGGCCAGGTCCAGCGCCTGGAACGCCGCATCGCGGGCCTGCAACGCCTGCCCCAGACCGGACAGCGCCTTGGCCTGGCCGATCAGCGCGTCGATCTCGAAGACCGCCAGGCCGCGCCGGCGCGCCTGCGCCGCCGCCTGCTCGAAGGCCGCCAGCGCCGCCGCGTGCCGCCCCAGCCCCAGCTCCAGGTCGCCGCGGTAGCGCAGCGTCATCAAGGACACGCGGTGTCCGGGGTACGCGACCAGCAGCGCGCTCGCCTCCTCGAGCAGCGGAATCGCGTCGGCCTGCCGGCCGGACATCGTGCCGATGACGGACGCGGACTGCGCCAGGCTGGCCGCCAGCGTCAACGGCCAGCCGGCGGCGCGCGCCTCGGTCAAGGCGGCGTTCAGATGCCGCAGGGCGCTCTCGTTGTCGAAGAGATTGCCGAAGAGCGCGCCGATGTTGCCGGTCTCCCGCACCACGTCACGGCGCTGGCCCACGGCCGCGTACAGCTCGCGCGCGGCCATCGCGTGCCGGAGCCGATGGCCCCGCTCGCCGCCGGCGCGGGCCCAGTTCGCCTGGACGTCGTGGCACACCGCCCGCACGCCCGGACCGCAGGCGGCCCGCCAGCCGTCGATGGCGGCCGACCATCGGGCGCAGGCTTCGCCCGGCCGCCGCAGTGACTGCGCGAGGGCCAGTTGCAGTTGCAGCAGCGCCTGGCGCTCCTTGTCGCCCCGCACGCCGAGCCGTTCGAGCGCGAGCCGCACGCAAGCCTCGAGGCCTTCGTCATCCTCGCGGTCGGCGGCGATCGCGGCGCGCAGCAGCGCGGCATCGCAGACGCCGGCGATATCGCCGCAGCCATCGAAGGCCGATGCCGCCTGTTCGGCCAGGTCATTGGCCGCGTGCAGCTGGCCGGCCAGCCAGCGGGCCTCGCCGCGCACCAGCATCAGCCGGGCGCCCGCCCGCGTGGCGGCCTCGTCGCGCGGGCACGCGAGCAGCAGCAGGCTCGCCTCCTCGGCCAGGGCCTGCGCCCGCGCCGTGTCGCGCTGGCGCAGGTGCCAGGCCAGCGCGATCAACGTGTCCAGCCGCGCCGCGCCGCGCGCGGCGGGCAGCGCGGCCATCCAGGCGGCGACTTCCTCGTTCAGCGCGAAGACATCGAGTCCCTTCACCTCGCGGGACCGGGTGATCGGGGCCATGCCTGGCCCGGCGGCGGGCGCCTGCGGCGGCACTGGCGCTGCCCGCGGTTTGCGCGAGGTCTCGATGGCCTCCACCTCGCCGATGAACTGGTAACCGATGCCATGCACCGTGCGGACCAGGAAGGGGGCTTCCGCGATGTCGCCGATGGCCCGCCGGGCCTTGCTCGCGGCGCGTCCCAGCACGCTGTCGGTGAGGATCTCGCCGCCCCAGACCTGGGCGATCAGTTCGTCCTTGCGCACCACGCGGCCGCGGCGCTCGATCAGGCAGATCAGGAAATCCAGCACGCGCGGTTCGACCTGCTGCCGGCAGCGGTGCAGCCACAGCTCCCGCGTGGCGACGTTGAGGCGGCAATCGGCGAAGTGGTACTCGAAGGACTTCGTCATGACATCGTCCAGCGACTGCGCAAAGGCAGGCGATTGACTCCCTGAACCCGCAAGGGTATCGGGCGGCGGAGCCGCAGGCGGGCGGACGAAGGGGCGCGGCGCCGCTTTCGAGACTTTTGGCACGCCTGCGGCGGCCCCCGTGTGGTATTGGGGCCAGCCGCGATTGACGCCGGGGTGCGGCCGGCCAATGCTGTGCGTTCGAGGTCGACCGCATCGACACAGGAGAGTCCGCCTTGTTCCAACGCGAACTGGCCCGAGCCCTGCACCTGAGCCGCCGCGGCGCCTACCGCGACGCCACCGACGCGCTGGAGCTCTCGCTCGTCGCGGCGGACACGGTGCGGGACCGCGCGCGGGCGCTGATCCTCATCGCCCACAACCTGCCGCGCCAGGGCGACCTCCAGGCGGCGCTGCGGCGCGCCAGCGAGGCGGCCGCGCTCGTGCGGCTCATCGACGGCCCTGACCAGGACGCCTGGACCGCGGACGCCCTCACCGAGCTCTGCTACATCTACGCGCAGTTCCAGATGGGCCGCGACGCGGCCCAGGCGGGCCTGCAGGCGCTCGCGGCGGCGCGGCGCGCGGCGGATCCGGCGCGCGAGGCCTGGGCGCTGAACCGGCTGGCCGTGTCCTTCTCCGTCTCCGACCAGGTCGAGCAGGCCTGCCAGCACACCCTGCAGGCGCTCGAGATCGCCCAGGAGCAGGCGGCCGGCGAGCGCGAGCTGGTGCTCTCCTGCCTCAACAACCTGGCCCACTTCTGGCTGCAGGCGCATGCCGAGGCCATCCGCGACGAGGACCGCGCCGCGGCCGCCGAGGCCCTCGCGCAGGCCGAGCCCTACGCGGTGCGGGCGGCCGAGCTGGTGCGGGAGGAAGGCAATCCCTTCCTGATCGCCGTCTCGCTGTCCAACCTCGTCGAATGGCAGCTGGGCATCGGCGCCATCGACGACGCGCTGGGCGTCGCCGAGGAATACGAGCGCCTGGCGCATCGCCATGGCTACGCCGGCATGGTGCTGCAGGCGCGTGCGCAGCGCGGGCTGCTGCAGCTCAAACGCGATGACGCCGCCGGCGCGCAGGATGCGCTGCCCGCGCTGGAGACCCTGCAGGCCCTGACCCGCCAGCAAGCGCCGCACCAGTTGCCCGTGCGCCTGCGGCGCCAGCTCACGCTGGCGATCTATCGCGGCTACAAGCTGCGCGGCGATCCGGCGAAGGCGCTGGAGGCGCATGAACAGCTCTCGGCGCTCGAGCGCCAGTCCGCGCGCAATGCCATGGCGCTGCAGACCGAGGCGATGCTGATCCGCCAGGAGTTCGAGCAGGCGCAGGCGCGCGCGGCGCATGCGCTGCAGGACGCGCAGCGCGAACGCGAGCGCGCCGACCTCGCGGAGCAGGAGCAGCAGCGCCTGCGGCGACAGGCCGCCGAGCTGGGCCGCATGGCGCATGAGGACGCGCTGACGGGTCTCAACAACCGGCGCCACGCCGAGTTCGCGCTGCCGCTGCTGCTGGAGCGCTCGCGCCAGGAGCGCAAGCCCATCGCGCTGGGGCTGCTCGACATCGATCACTTCAAGCAGGTCAACGATGCCTTCGGCCACGGCATCGGGGATCAGGTGCTGCAGAAGGTTGCGCAGATCCTGAGGCGGCAGTTGCGCAGCGCGGACCTGCTCGCGCGCGTGGGCGGCGAGGAGTTCATGCTGGTCTTCGTCGGCGTCGAGCCGGCGCGCGCGCAGGACATCTGCGAGCGGCTGCGCGCCGCGATCGCCAATCACGGCTGGGGCGAGATCACGCAGGGCCTGCGCGTCACGGTATCCATCGGCCTGTGCGCCGGCGGGCCGCCAGCAAAGCCGGCTCTCTTGGTCGAGCCCGCCGACCAGGCGCTCTACGCCGCCAAGAACGACGGCCGCAACCGCATCCAGTTCAAGGCCGCGTAGCCCCCCCAAAGAAGTCCTCGGTCGCAAAACCGTGGAAGTACGACGATGGTGGGGGACGGCAGGGCGTGGGGTTTCGGCGCTTGCCGCCGGGGCCCCACGCCCTGGCGGCCAACGCGCCAACCGCCGCAGTGTGTCTTCAACCCAGCTTGAACACCGCCACCGACTGCGACAACGCATCCGCCTGATGCTGCAGGCTCTGCGCCGCCGCGGCGGACTCCTCCACCAGCGCCGCGTTCTGCTGTGTCATCTGATCCAGCTGCGAGATCGCCGACCCGATCTGGTTGATGCCGCCGCTTTGCTCGGTGGTGGCGTGGCTGATCTCCGCCACGATGCGCGACACGCGTGAGATCGAATCCGAGATCTCGTTCATGGTCTGCCCGGCGCGTTCCACGAGTGCTGCGCCGTTGGCGACGCTTTCCCCGCTGGTGGTGATGAGTTGCTTGATTTCCTTGGCCGCTTCCGCGCTGCGCTGCGCGAGTGTGCGGACTTCCCCTGCGACCACGGCGAACCCGCGACCCTGTTCCCCGGCGCGCGCGGCTTCCACGGCGGCGTTGAGCGCCAGGATGTTGGTCTGGAAGGCGATCCCGTCGATGGTGCCGATGATGTCGGCGATGCGTGCTGACGAGGCGCTGATCCGGCCCATGGTCTCGACGACCTCGCCGACGACGTTCACGCCGCGGTTGGCCACGCCGGCGGCCTCCTCGGCGAGCTGGTTGGCCTGCCGCGCGGAGTCGGCGTTGTGCTGCACGCTCTCGGTCAGGTGGTCCATGGCCGAAGCCGTCGACTGCAGGTTCGACGCAGCCTGCTCGGTGCGCACGCTCAGGTCGTGCGCGCCGGCCGCCACTTCGCGCGATGCCGTGGCGATGCTGTCGGTGGCGCTGCGCACGCCGCTGACGACTTCGCGGAGCGAGGCCTGCATGCCTTGCACGCCGCGCACCATCGCGGCCGTCTCGTCGCGGCCTTCGGCTTCGACCGGCTGGCTCAGGTCCTTGCGCGCGATGCGTTCGGTCGTGGCCACGGCCTGTGTCAGCGGCGCGAGCAGCGAGCGGATGATGAGCACCGTCAGCACGGCGATCAGCGCCGCGCCGACGGCCATCACGCCGACCAGCGCGGCCCGCACGCGCGATTCGCGGCCGCCCAGGCGCTGCACTTCGTCCTGGCCATGCTGCGTGATTGCCTGCGTCATCTCGGACACGCCGCGGTCCATCGCCACCACCGGGGCCTTGATCGCTTCGGTCGACCGGTTCGCTTCGGCCGCGTCGACGAAGTCCGCGTTCAGGATGCGTTTGGCGATGTCGTCCACGCCGGCCTTGTAGGCCTCCAGCGACTGCTTGAGCCGGGGCGGCATCGCCCGGATGTCCTCGCGCACGTCCAGTGCCGCCATCGCGTCGAGGCTGCTGATCACGCTGGCGTAGGTCTTGCGCCAATCGGCCTGCGCTTGCTTGACCGTGCCGTCGTCGCCGATGTTGATCAGCATGTCCTTCTCGTAGCGGCGCAGATTGCCGATACCGGCGCGCACCTCGGACAGCTGGGCCAGCGAGCCGACGTCCTGGCCCACGTACTGCTCGAAATCCGACCGGGTGCTGCCCATGGCCCAGAGGCCGGCGCCGCCGATCAGCAGCAAGGCGAACACGGACAGGAATCCGAGGCCGAGCAATCGGGCCCGGATCGTGAAATTGCGCAAGGACTGCATGGTGCTTCAACGGGGGAGGTCGAAGCGGGGAGCCTAGCAGTCGCGGCGGCGCTCCGGCTAGCGTCTCAGCGCCACAGCGCGGACATCGCCGTGACAAATCGGTCGCGCCGGCCCGCGTCGTCGATGGCGCGGCGCTGACCGGCGACGACCACCTCGCGCCAGGCCTGCCCCTGGCTCGCGAACACCAGCCCGTCGAGCAGCGACGCGTCAGGCAGTCCGGCCAGGCCGCTGGCCGTGGTGTCCAGCACCAGGAAGTCGGCCCGGGCGCCGGCGCGCAGTCCCCACGCGGGCAGTCCGGCGGCGCGAGCGCTGCCGGCCACGCAGGCGTCGAACAGGCGCGCCGCCGTCGACGGCTGCCGGCCCGGCTGCGCGGCGACGTTGCGCCGCTGCAGGCCCAGGCGCTGACCGTACTCGAGCCAGCGCAGTTCCTCGACCCAGCCGCGCGTGGCCTGGCTGTCCGAGCCCACCGTCATCGGCACGCCGGCCGACAGCCAGCCCTCCAGGTCCGCCAGGCCGTCGCCGAGGTTGGCCTCGGTGCCCGGGCAGATCACCACCGCCGCGCCGCTGGCGGCGATGCGCGCGATCTCCTCGCGCGTGCTGTGGGTCGCGTGCACCAGCTGCCAGCGCGGATCCAGGCCGTAGTCGGCCAGGAAGTCGATCGGCCGCCGGCCGGTCGCCGCGACGCAGTCATGGACCTCCTGCATCTGCTCAGCGACATGCACGTGGATGGGGATGTCGGCGTCGCCGACCAGCGCCTGCAGCGCCCGCACGTCGTCCGGATGCGCGGCCCGCAGTGAATGCACGGCCACACCGGCACGCACCAGCGGCAGCCGCGCCGCGTTGATGCGCTCGCAGGCGCGCCAGACCCAGGCCGCGTCGGCGCGGAAGCGCCGCTGCGTCTCGCGCAGCCCCGGGTGCGCGAAGCCGGCGTGCGCGTACAACACCGGCAGCAGCGTCAGGCCGATGCCGGCTTCCTGCGCCGCCTCGGCCAGCGCCATGGCCATCGCGTGCTCGTCGTCGTAGGGCGTGCCGTCCTCGCGGTGATGCAGGTAGTGGAACTCGCAGACCTGCGTGTAGCCGCCGGCCAGCAGCTCGGTGTAGAGCTGCGCCGCGATCGCCTTCAGCTGCGCCGGCGTCACGCGCAGCGCCACGCCGTACATGCGATCGCGCCAGGACCAGAAGTCGTCGCTGTCGCTGTCGCGCTGCTCGGCCAGGCCGGCGAAGGCGCGCTGGAACGCGTGGCTGTGCGCGTCGACCAGCGCCGGCAGCACCGGCCCCGCCAGCCGCACCGCCTGCGGCGGCGCCGGCTGGCCCGCCGTCAGCGAGATCCAGTGGCCATCGGCCCCGGCCCGCATCAGCACGTCCTGCTGCCAGCGGCCGTCGAGCCAGGCCAGCGGCGCGTGGAAGTCGGTCCCGCCCGCCGCGCTCATGCCGAGCCCCGCGAGGGATTGGCCATCAGGTAGCCCTGCAGCAGCGCCGACAGCACCGGCCGGATGCGCTCGACGCAGCCCGCGTCGAGTTCATAACCGGTGAAGCCCATCTTGTTCTCCAGCATGTAGCAGCGGTAGCACATCTCCAGCTGCACCGCCTGCTGGCCCAGTTCCGGCCGGCCGTACTGGCGCGTGATGTAGCCGCCCTTGAAGCGGCCGTCGACCACCCATGAGAACTGGTCCTGCGCGCCCAGCACGATCTCGATCGCCTCGCGCGTGACCTGCTTGCAGGACCGGCCCTCGACGGTGCCGATGTTGAGGTCGGGCAGTTGCCCCTCGAAGAGCCAGGGCAGCTCGGAGCGGATGCTGTGCGCCTCGAACAGCAGCGCGAAGCCGTGTTCCTGGCGCAGCCGCTGCAGCTCGCCCTGCAGCGCCTGGTGGTAGGGCGCCCAGTACCGCTCGATGCGGCGCTGCTTCTCGGCGGCGTCGGGCGCCAGGCCGTCCTTGTAGAGCGGCTCGCCGGTGAAGAAGCGCGTCGGGCACAGCTCGGTGTTGGAGGCGCCGGGATACATCGGCGTGTCCTCGGGCGGGCGGTTCAGGTCGATCAGGTAGCGCGAGAAGCGCGGCACCAGCATCCCCGCGCCGAGCTGCCCGGCGATCGGCGCGTACAGCGGCTCCAGGTGCCAGTCGGTGTCCTCGCTGCCGAGCGCGCGCTCCACATAGCGGTGATGCTGGTCCGCCGGGATCTCGCGGCCCACGTGCGGCATGCTGATCAGCAGCGGGGTGCGGCCGCGCCGCAGTTCAAAGACGTCGTGCTTCATCGCTCGTTCCTCTTGTCTCCACTCGCGCGTCGCTTGTCAGTCCTCGCGCCGCGGCCGGCCGGCCACGACCGTCTGCCGCAGCGGATTGCGCCCGAACCAGTAGGCCAGCTCGCGCGGATGCGCGGCGTCCCAGATGCAGAAGTCGGCGCGCAGTCCGGCGGCCAGCCGGCCCCGGTCGGGCAAGCCGAGCGCCCGCGCCGCGTTCACCGTCAGCCCGCGCAGCGCTTCCTCCGGCGTCATGCGGAAGAAGGTGCAGGCCATGTTCAGCATCAGCAGCAGCGACAGCCCCGGCGAGCTGCCCGGGTTGTGATCGGTCGCCAGCGCGATGGGCACGCCGGCGTCGCGCAGCGCCTGCACCGGCGGCAGCCTGGTCTCGCGCAGGAAGTAGAACGCGCCGGGCAGCAGCACCGCCACGGTGCCCGCGCGCGCCATCGCCGCGATGCCGTCCTCGCTCAGCCATTCGAGGTGGTCGCAGGACAGCGCGCCGAACTCGGCCGCCAGCGCGGCGCCGCCCTGGTCGCTGAGCTGCTCGGCATGCAGCTTCACCGGCAGGCCCAGCGCCTTGGCCGCCTCGAACACCCTGCGGGTCTGCGCCGGCGTGAAGGCGATGCGCTCGCAGAACGCATCGACCGCGTCCACCAGCCCCTGCCGCTTGAGCTCGGGCAGCCAGGCGCAGACGGCGTCCACGTACTCGTCCTGGCGGCCATCGAATTCGGGCGGCAGCGCGTGCGCGCCCAGGCAGGTCGTGCGCACCGTCAGGCCGAGCTCGGCCAGCTTGCGCGCGACCCGCAGGCATTTGGCTTCCGCCGCGAGCGACAGGCCATAGCCCGACTTCACCTCCAGCGTCGTCAGCCCTTCCGCCATCAGCGCGCGGGCCCGCTGCACGGCCAGCACGTGCAGCTCATGCTCCGTGGCCCTGCGCGTCGCGGCCACCGTCGAGCGGATGCCGCCGCCGGCGCGGGCGATCTCCTCGTAGGTCGCGCCCTGCAGCCGCAGCTCGAATTCCGCCGAGCGCTCGCCGCCATAGACCAGGTGCGTGTGGCAATCGATCAGCCCCGGCGTGACCAGCATGCCGCCGAGGTCGCGCATCTCGACCACGCCCTCGCGCAGCCCGGCCGGCAGCTCCGCCATGGGGCCGGCCCAGCGCAGCTGTTCTCCCTCGACCAGCAGCGCGCCATCGTTCACCAGTCCCCAGTCGCGCTCGCCGGCGAAGGTCGCCAGCGTCGCGTTGGTCCACAGGGCGCGGCGGGGCGCGGCGGTCGAGGTCATCGTCATGTGTCGCTCCAGACCAGCCACCAGGCCGGCCCATGTTGATCGCCGTCGTCGAAGACGCAGCTGTGCGCGGCCGGCGACTCGCACCACGCCAGCGTGTGGGGCGCCAGCGGCACCGAGCGGTGGCCGTGGATCAGCAGCCCGCCCTCCTGCGTGAACAGGCCCAGCCAGCGCGCGCCGTGCGGCAGCAGCGGCCGGTCGGCCGGCTGCAGCCGGAACACGCCGGCATCGCGCCGGTGCATCACGTTGAAATCCTGGGTCGGGCCATCGATCAGCGCGCAGTCGGGCGCGTCCTCGCCGGGAAACCGGACCATGCCCTCGTTGGGCTTGAGCGCGCGGCCGCGCATGATCACGCCCTCCCCCGACAGCACGCCGAACCACCGGTCCACGCCGGGGTAGGCCGAGAACGGTCCGTCGCGGTCGATGTCCGCGACGCTGATGCGCACTTTCCAGTCCGAGACGTGCGGCCACGCGAGCAGCTCGCGCGTGCGGCCTCCTCCATTGCGCCACGGGGTCGGGGAAACCTCGTCGGCGGTGATCCTCATCCAGCTCATGTCGTCCAACTGCACAGGGCTATTGCTGAAGGGCGGGATTCTCGAAGACTCACTCATGAGGACACGTCACCAAACGTCAACCCGGGGGTCACGCCTGGAAGCTCCCCTCTAGCAGGTAGCGGCTGGCCGGATGCACCAATCGCACCGCCGTCACCGCGCGGCCCAGGCTGGATGTGACACGTTTCACGACCAGGCAGGGTTCGCCGCGCGGCATGCCCAGCAGGCGGGCCTCGAGCGCCACCGGCATGGCGGCCTCGATGGTGTAGCGCGCTTCCGACAGCGGCGCCACTTCCAGCAGGTAATGGGTGGGCGTGACGCGCGCGAAGTCCTGCTCCATGTAGGCCGGCGCGCAGGCCGGATTCACGAGCCGGTCCTCGCACTGGATCGCCACGCCGTTCTCGCGATGCACGATGACGCTGTGGAACAGCGTCGCGCCGGTGCGCACGCCCAGCAGCGCGGCCTGGTCGGCGCTCGCCTTGAGCGTCTCCAGCACATGCACCTTGGCCTCGTGACGATGACCGCGCGCGGCGATCTCCTCATGCACGTCGCGCACCGTCAGCGTCGACGCGATCCGGTGCAGTTCCGCGACGAAGCTGCCCACGCCCTGCACGCGGTCGACCATGCCCTCCTGATGCAGCTCGCGCAGCGCGCGGTTGACCGTCATGCGGCTCACGCCGAAGGTCCCGGTCAGCTCCGACTCCGAGGGCAGGCGCTCGCCCGGCCGCCAGCGGCCGCTCGCGATGCCTTCGCGCAGGTGATTCTTGACCTTCAGGTACTGCGGGGCGGGACCGCCCGCGGCGGCGGCAGCGGCCGGAAGGATGCTCGGGGTCTTCGTCGCCATGGGGTCGCATCCTACTTGACTGTACTTGTATAGACAACTAGAGTCGGCCAGCCTCATCCGCCGGCATCATCCGCCGACATCGCGCTCCAAGACGCGGCCCCATCCGGAGACAGCCCATGACCGTATCGACCTCCGCCTCGCCGCCCGCGGCCGGCGCTTCCGCCCCGCCCGGCCGGCTGCTGGAAACCCGCAGCATCGACCGCGTGCCCGAGCGCGAGCGGCACGGCAGCCCGGGCAGCCAGTTCAGCCTCTGGATGGCGGCCAACCTGCAGATCACCGCGGTGGTCGATGGCGCGCTGGCGATCGTGTTCGGCGCCGAGGCGCTGACGGCGATCCTCGGCCTGCTGCTGGGCAACCTGCTGGGCGGCGCGGTGATGGCGCTGCATTCCGCGCAGGGCCCGCGGCTGGGCCTGCCGCAGATGATCTCCAGCCGGGTGCAGTTCGGTGTCAAGGGCGCGGCCTTGCCGCTGCTGCTGACGCTGGTGATGTACCTGGGCTTCGCGGCCACCGGCACGGTGCTGTCGGGCCAGGCCATCAACCTGCTGCTGGGCGCGCGATCGCCGCTGACCGGCATCCTGATCTTCGGCGCGCTCACCGCGCTGATCGCCACCGTCGGCTACCGGCTGATCCACATCGTCGGCCGCATCGCCACGGTGCTGGGCATCCTGGGCTTCGGCTACCTGGCGCTGCGGCTGTTCCAGCAGCACGACGTGGCGGCGGCCTTCGGCCAGAAGCCCTTCTCGCTGGCCTCGCTGCTGCTGACCATGGCGCTGGCGGCCGGCTGGCAGCTCACCTTCGCGCCCTACGTCGCGGACTACTCGCGCTACCTGCCCTCCTCCACCTCGACGGCGCGGGCCTTCTGGGCCACCTTCTCCGGCACCGTGCTGGGCGCGCAGCTGGCGATGACCTTCGGCGTGCTGGTCGCGGCGGTGGGCGGCGGCTTTCTCAAGAACCAGGTCGGCTTCATGGGCGAGCTGGCCGGGCCGGCGGTCGCGGCCGCGATCTACGTCGTGATCGTCTCCGGCAAGCTGACCGTCAACTGCCTGAACGCCTACGGCGGCTGCATGACGCTGCTCACGACGATCAGCGCCTTCCGGTCCTCGCGCGGCATCGGCGGCGCGGCGCGCGTGGCCGCGGTGATCGGCTTCGTGATCGCGTCGATGGCAATCGCGGTGCTCGCCAGCGCCGACTTCCTGAACAACTTCAAGAACTTCGTGCTGCTGCTGCTCGCGGTCTTCGTGCCCTGGAGCGCCATCAACCTGGTGGACTACTACCTCGTCTCGCGCGAGAAGGTCGACATCCCCGCGCTCTACGACCCCGAGGGCCGCTACGGCGCCTACAACGCGATGGCGCTGGGCTGCTACCTGCTGGGCATCCTGGTGCAGATCCCCTTCCTCAACCAGAAGCTCTACCGCGGCCCGCTCGCCGACTGGCTCGGTGGCGCCGACATCTCCTGGATCGTCAGCCTGGTGCTGACCTCGCTGGTCTATTACCCGCTGGCCCGGCGCGCGACGCGCGTGCCGGCCTCCATGATCTGTCCCGACTGAACACCCGAACGCCCTCGAAAGGACCCGCCATGAGCCACGCCCAACCCCGTCCCGTCCGCGCCCCCGTCGGCACGCAGCTGAGCTGCAAGAACTGGCTGATCGAGGCCGCCTACCGGATGATCCAGAACAACCTGGACCCGGCCGTGGCCGAGAACCCCGATGCGCTCGTGGTCTACGGCGGCATCGGCAAGGCGGCGCGCAACTGGGACTGCTTCGAGCAGATCCTGACGTCGCTCAAGAACCTCAACGAGGACGAGACCCTCTTGATCCAGTCCGGCAAGCCGGTGGGCGTCTTCCCCTCGCACGTGGACGCGCCGCGGGTGCTGCTGGCCAACTCCAACCTGGTGCCGGCCTGGGCCAACTGGGAGCACTTCAACGAGCTCGATCGCAAGGGCCTGATGATGTACGGCCAGATGACGGCCGGCTCCTGGATCTACATCGGCTCGCAGGGCATCGTGCAGGGCACCTACGAGACCTTCGCCGAGGCCGGCCGCCAGCACTTCGGCGGAGACCTGGCCGGCCGCTGGGTGCTGACCGCGGGCCTGGGCGGCATGGGCGGCGCGCAGCCGCTGGCGGCGACCTTCGCCGGCGCCTGCTCGCTGACCATCGAGTGCCAGCAGTCGCGCATCGATTTCCGCCTCAAGACCCGCTACGTCGATGAACAGGCCACCAGCCTGGACGACGCGCTGGCCCGCATCGCCAAGTACACCGCCGAGAAGAAGGCCGTCTCCATCGCGCTGCTGGGCAACGCGGCCGAAGTGCTGCCGCAGCTGGTCGAGCGCGTGAAGGCGGGCAGCGCGATCAAGCCGGACCTGGTCACCGACCAGACCTCGGCGCATGACCTGATCAACGGCTACCTGCCGGTGGGCTGGACCGTCGAGCAGTGGAAGGCCGCCGCGGGCGACGCGTCCAGGCACGCCGACTTGAAGGCCGCCGCCGCGCGCGGCTGCGCGGTGCACGTGCAGGCGATGCTGGACTTCCAGGCGATGGGCATTCCCACCGTCGACTACGGCAACAACATCCGCCAGGTCGCCTTCGACCAGGGCGTGAAGAACGCCTTCGACTTCCCCGGCTTCGTGCCCGCCTACGTGCGGCCGCAGTTCTGCGAGGGCCGCGGGCCGTTCCGCTGGGTCGCGCTGTCCGGCGATCCGGAGGACATCTACAAGACCGACGCCAAGATCAAGGAGCTCTTCCCGCAGCACGCCGGCGTGCACCGCTGGCTGGACATGGCGCGCGAGCGCATCGCCTTCCAGGGCCTGCCGGCGCGCATCTGCTGGCTGGGCCTGGGCGAGCGCCACAAGGCCGGCCTGGCCTTCAACGAGATGGTCCGCACCGGCGAGCTGAAGGCGCCCATCGTCATCGGCCGCGACCACCTCGACTCCGGCTCGGTCGCGAGCCCGAACCGCGAGACCGAATCGATGATGGACGGCTCCGATGCCGTCTCCGACTGGCCGCTGCTCAACGCGATGCTCAACACCGCGGGCGGCGCGACCTGGGTCTCGCTGCACCACGGCGGCGGCGTGGGCATGGGCTACTCGCAGCACAGTGGCGTGGTCATCGTCTGCGACGGCAGCGAGGCGGCGGACCGGCGCCTGTCGCGCGTGCTGTGGAACGACCCCGGCACCGGCGTCATGCGCCACGCCGACGCGGGCTACGACATCGCGCGCCAGACCGCGCGGGAACGCGGCCTGAAGATGCCGATGCTGGGCCGCTGAGCCGGCCTCCTCCGCTCCCGATCCCGATCCCGATCCCGCTCTCGAACCCGATTCCGACACGAGCTCCCATGACCACATCCCTCGAACTCACCCCCGGCCGCCTCACGCTGGAGCAGCTGCGCCGCATCCGCGCCGGCGGCATCACGCTGGCGCTGCATGCCGGCGCGTGGCCGGCGATCCGCCGCGGCGCCGCCGTCGTGCAGGCCGCCGCGGCCGGCGACGACCCGGTCTACGGCGTCAACACCGGCTTCGGCAAGCTGGCCTCCAAGCGCATCGGCAAGGACGAGCTGGCCGCGCTGCAGCGCAACCTGATCCGCTCGCACTGCGTCGGCGTCGGCGCGCCGCTGGCGCCGCAGGTCGTGCGGCTGATGCTCGCGACCAAGGCGGCCTCGCTGGCGCGCGGCTTCTCCGGCGTGCGCGAGTCCGTCGTGCAGAGCATCCTCGACGCCTTCAACGCCGGCCTCGTCCCCTACGTGCCGGCGCAGGGTTCGGTCGGCGCCTCGGGCGACCTGGCGCCGCTCTCGCACATGACGCTGGCGCTGATGGGCGAAGGCGAGATGCTGGTCGACGGCCAGCGCAAGCCGGCGCTCGCGGCGCTCGAGAAGGCGGGGCTGAAGCCGCTGGTGCTCGAGGCCAAGGAGGGCCTGGCGCTGATCAACGGCACGCAGACCTCGACGGCGCTGGCGCTGGACGCGCTGCTGCGCTTCGAGACCGTGTACGCCGCGGCCGTCGTCAGCGGCGCGCTGAGCCTGGATGCCGCGCGCGGCAGCGACGGCCCCTTCGATCCGCGCATCCATGAGGTGCGCGGCCAGCCCGGCCAGATCGAGGCGGCGGCCGCGTATCGCGCGTTGCTCTCGGGCAGCGCGATCCGCCAGTCGCATCGCGACGGCGACGACCGCGTCCAGGACCCGTACTGCCTGCGCTGCCAGCCGCAGGTCATGGGCGCCTGCCTGGACCAGTCGCGCTACGTCCGCGACGTGCTGCTGCGCGAGGCCAACGCCGTCACCGACAACCCGCTGGTCTTCGCGCCGGAGCAGGGACCGGCCGCGATGATCTCGGGCGGCAACTTCCACGCCGAGCCGGTCGCGCTGGCGGCCGACGCGCTGGCCTGCTCGATCGCGGAGGTCGGCGCCATCGCCGAGCGCCGCATCGCCATGCTGATCGACACCGGCGTCTCGCGCCTGCCGCCCTTCCTCACCGAGAACGCCGGCCTGAACTCCGGTTTCATGATCGCGCACGTCACCGCGGCGGCACTGGCCAGCGAGAACAAGTCGCTGGCCCATCCGGCCAGCGTCGACAGCCTGCCGACCTCGGCCAACCAGGAGGACCACGTGTCGATGGCCACCTTCGGCGCGCGCCGCCTGGGCGCGATGCTGGACAACACCGCCCACATCGTCGCCATCGAGCTGCTGGCGGCCGGACAGGGCATCGAGTTCCTGCGTCCGCTGCGCAGCTCGGAGCCGCTCGAGGACATGCATGCGCTGCTGCGCGCGCGCTGCCCGGCGATGCCCAGCGACCACTACCTGGCGCCGGACATCGAGCGCGCCTTCGCGCTGGTCAACGACGACGGCCCGCATGGCCCGGCGGCGCTGCTGCGCATGCGCACCGAGATGGCCGTGCTGGACTAATATCCGGGACCTCGGCGGGCACGGCCCGCCCCCTCGCCGCGAGTCCCGCATGACCTCTTCCGCCTCGACGGCGCGCCCGGAGCGCGCCGTTTTCGCATCCATCAGCGCCTCGGTCCGCGGCGCGCCGGAACGCTCCTCGCCCCTGTTTGTCCGCTTCATGGCGGCGCTGTTGCTGCTGATCGCGGCGATGGCCGCCGCGCCGCGCGCCTTCGCCGCGACGCGGGTGGTGTTCGACATCGACCTGCGCGAGGAGATCGCCGCCGGCCGTTTCGATCCGGCCCGGGACATGGTCGGCGTGCGCGGCGGCGCGGCGCCGCTGAGCTGGACGCGCTCGCTGATCGCGCCGGCGGCGGGCCTGGGCAAGGAGGGCTGGTATCGCGCCACCGCGCTGTTCGAGCGCGTCCCGGCGGGCGGCACCGTGCCCTACAAGTTCCGCATCGAACGCCCGGGACAGGCCGAGGGCGAGGACGGTTGGGAGACCGGCGGCAACCGCGCCATCGAGCTCGTCGCGGACGAGGTGCGCGTCACGCGCGCGTTCAACGCGCCCGGCGCGCCGGTGTCGCTGAGCCGCGCCGGCACCATCGAGCGCCTGGACCCGCTGCCCGGCACCTTCGTCGGCGAACGCCCGGTGCAGGTCTGGCTGCCGCCGGACTATGAGCGCGACACGCAGCGGCGCTATCCGGTGCTCTACCTGCATGACGGGCAGAACGTCTTCGACGCGGCGGCGGCGGGCGCCGAATGGCAGGTCGACGAGACCGCGCAGCGCCTGGTGGTCGATGGGCAGATCCGGCCGCTGATCATCGTCGCGGTCCACAACACCGCGCGGCGCATCGACGAGTACACCGCCACCGCGATGAGCCGCGACGGCCACACGCAGGGCGGCCAGGGGGCGGCGTATGCGCGCTATCTCATCGAGCAGCTCAAGCCGGCGATCGATGCGCGCTATCGCACGCAGCCGGACGTCGCGCACACGGCGGTGGGCGGCTCGTCGCTGGGCGGGATCATGAGCCTGTGGCTGGCGGTGCATCACGGTGACGTCTTCGGCACGGCGCTGGTGGTGTCGCCGTCGCTGTGGTGGGACAACGAGTTCCCGATCCGCGACACGCAGAAGACGCCGCTGCCGATGTCGGTGCCGCGGCCGAAGCTGTGGCTGGACATGGGCACGGGTGAAGGCCTCGAGGCCATCCGGCAGCTGCGCAAGCTGCGCGGCGTGCTGTATGCGCGCGGCTGGGCCAGCGGGGACATCGCCTACCTCGAGGCCGAGGGCGCGACGCACGATGAAGCGAGCTGGGCGGCGCGCGTCGAGCCGATGCTGCGTTTCGTCGACAGGCAGTTCAATGCCAAGCCGGCACGGGAGAACCGCCAGCAGCGGGATCCGTTCCCGAGCGAAGTGCGCCCGTCGATGCCACCAGGGCCCGGGACCTACAACAAGTGACGGCGTGAGGGCGCTGGCCCTCACCCCTGCCCTCTCCCGCAAGCGGGCGAGGGGGTAAGAGCCGGACGTCGTAGTAAACCCCCTCGCCCCAGCGGGGAGAGGGAGGGGAGAGGGGGCTCGTGCCGCACCGCTGCTGCCCTTCGAAGCACCCCCTCTCCCCTGCCCTCTCCCCCCTCGCGGGGGGCGAGGGAGTTAATACCGTCCCGTCGCCCCTGCCACCCGCAGGTAGACATACGCGACCCACGCCACCAGCGCCCGTCCGAGGAACCCGCGCAGCCCCTGGCTGTCCGGCCGTTCCACCTTGCGCGACAGCGCCACCGCCGCGTCGAACTCCCGCGCCACGTCTCCCGCGAACGCCGCGTCGCGCACCACCACGTTGGCCTCGAGATTGAGCAGCAGCGACAGCGGATCGATGTTGGAGCTCCCCACCGTCGCCCAGTCGTTGTCGACGACGCAGACCTTCGCATGCAGGAACGCCGGCGTGTACTCGTAGATCTGCACGCCATGTCCGAGCAGCTCGTCATACAGCGCCCGCGCCGCCATCGCCGCGATCTTGTAGTCGACCTTCCCCTGCAGCAGCAGCCGCACCTGCACGCCGCGCTTGGCGGCGTCCTTGAGCGCGCGGCGGAAGCGCTGCCCCGGATAGAAGTAGGGCGTGATCAGGTCCACGCGCTGCGTCGCGCCGCGAATGGCGTCCACATAGGCGCGTTCGATCGTGCGGCGCTGGCGCAGGTTGTCGCGCAGCACGAAGGCCGCGCGCACCGGCGGCAGACGGTCGGGATCGCGGCGGCGGTGCTCGCCGCGCGGCATGCGGATGCGGCGCATCAGCCGCTTGGCCCGCCGCGCCGGCGAGGCGCTGCGGATCATCGCGCGCATCTCGTCGCCGAAATCGTGACCCAGCCAGGCCCGTGTCCACACGGCGCGGGCCGCCTGCTCGATCGCGCGGACCGCGGGGCCGCCCACGCTCACGGCGAAGTCCAGCCGCGGCGCGTCCGTGCGGCCGTGATGCAGGTCGATGCGGTCGTCGATCACGTTGATGCCGCCGACGAAGCCGATGCGCCCGTCCACCACGCACAACTTCTGATGCAGCCGGCGCAGCTGCCCGGGATGCAGCCAGTTCCACCAGCGGTCGATCGGCCGGAACACCGCCAGCGCGACCGGCGCGTCCCGCAGCTGCTCGCGCAGCCAGCCCAGGCTGCCCTTGGATCCGAAGCCATCCACCACCACCCGCACCCGCACCCCGCGCAGCGCCGCGCGCCGCAGCGCGCCGACGGTGGCCGCGCCGGCCTCGTCGTCATGAAAGATGTAGGTCGCGAGCCAGACCTCGTGCTCGGCGCGCTCGATCGCCTCGATCTGCGCCGGGAACAGCGCGTCGCCGCCGCACAGCAGCCCCACCGCGTTGCCGCCCGTGAAGGCGGGCTGGGACCCGAGGGTCCACGGGAAGAGGGGTTCCTGCGGCCGCTTCAAGATTCCAGGACGAGTTCGGCCAGCAAGGGCAGGTGATCGGACATCCGCGCCCAGGCCGGTCCGCGCGGCACCTTCATGTCGACGCAGCGCAGCCCGCGCGTGTAGATGCGATCCAGCGAGAACACCGGCACCCGCGACGGGAAGGTCGGCAGCGAGCGCTTCGATCCCGGCAGCACCGCGCGGCTCAGGCCGCCGGCGCGCATCGGCTCGTCCAGGCGCTCGCCCCAGTCGTTGAAGTCGCCGGCCACCACCAGCGGCGCGCCGCGCGGCACGTGGTCCTCGATGAACGCGGCCAGCCGCTGCACCTGCCGCACGCGGCTTCCGTGGATCAGCCCCAGGTGCGCGACCACCGCGTGCACCTCGGTGTCCTGCCAGCGGACCGGCACGTGCAGCAGGCCGCGCTGCTCGAAGCGGTGGTCGGAGACGTCATGGTGGCCGACGTCGCCGATCGGATAGCGCGACAGCAGCGCATTGCCATGTTCGCCATGACGGGTCACGGCGTTGGTGCGATAGGCCACCTCGTAGCCCTCGGGCGCGAGGAACTCGGCCTGGCCCTGCTCCGGCCAGCCGAACCAGGTGCGCTCGAACTGGCGCGCCTCGCGGTGGTGGAAGAGCCGGACCTCCTGCAGGAACACCAGGTCGGCATCCAGCGCCTGCACGCCCATGCCCAGGTTGTGGATCTCCAGCCGCTTGCCCGGCCCCATGCCGCGCACGCCCTTGTGGATGTTGTAGGTCGCCACGCGCAAGCGCCCGACGCTGTCCGCCGGCGAGGTGTCGGTGGTCGCGGAATTGGCCACGGCCGCGTGGCGGGGCGTGCGGCGGATCATGCGGCGCTCCCGTCAGGCCCGGCCGCCGGCCCGCGCCGGCGCGGCAGCTGCAGGATGGCCTCGGCGTTGGACGGCGAGAAGCACAGGTCCGCCGCCTCGCGCCACGGCAGCCAGCGGAACCGCAGGTGCTCGCGCGGCGCCAGCGTGACCGCGGTGCCGGCCGGCACGGTCAGGCCGAAGACATGCTCGGTGTTGCGCGTCACGCCCGGCGCGTAGCGGTGGCGCCAGACCGGATAGATGTCGTAGACGTTGGCCAGGCCCCAGTCGTGCAGCGCCGCCGGGGCCAGGTCTTGCACGCGGATGCCGGTTTCCTCGAACACCTCGCGCCGCGCGGTCTCGGCGAGCGCCTCGCCGTCCGTGTCCTTGGACCCGGTCACGCATTGCCAGAAGCCGGGCCGGTCGGCGCGTTCCAGCATCAGCACGTCCAGCGCCTCGGTGTGGATCACGACGAGGACCGATTCGGGGATCTTGTAGGGGCGCGCGGCCGGCTCGGCGGCGGCCGGCAGCGGCGTGGCGGCGGGGGCGAGGGGCACTTCGCTCATAGCGGGCAAGCATATCCCAGCGTCATGGGGAAGCGACATGGCCGGGCACATCGCGGCGCCTGACGCGCAGGCGGCCGGCGCGGGACCTCGGCCTTGAGGAATGACTAGCAAGTCTTTGCTATTCGACGACTGATCGGCGTTGGTTCTAGTCATATTTCGAACGAACCAGTCTCCCGAGACTGCGAGGTTTCCAACTCGTCCGAGTCAGTCCTCATGTCCGCGCACCCGTCGCCGGTGGTCTCCGGCTCCCCCGTTTCCCCCGCACCCTCCCCCGTTCCTCTTCGCTCCGAGCCCCCCTCGTCCGTCTCGACCCCGCCCCTGCCCCTGTCCATCACCAGGGCGCTGCCTGTCCCACCCGCCCGAGCCGCCCGCGTCAGAGCTGACGAAGATCAAACGCCGATGATCGATGGCGACGCCTCGGAGGCGGCGCCCACCCCACCCCCGCCGGAGGACGACGATCGCGACTCTGCCCTGCTGGGTTGGGGCGTGCTCGGCGCCGGCATCGCGCTCATCGGCAGCGGCGCCCAAGGCGCCTCGGGCGGTGCGCCGCTGCTGCCTCCCCTCCAAGGGGGAGGCCTCGATCCCCAGCCGCCCGTCCAGCCGTGGCCCCCGTCCCCCTTCCCTCCCGCGACGGACGAGCCTCACGCCGAGGAGCCATCGATCCCGTCCGTCGAGCCGGCACCGGCGACGCCGCCCGATCTGGCGACTCCGTCGGACTCGGCCGATCCGGCCGGTCCCACCCCTCCCGCCAATCCGGCTAATCCGGCCAATCCGGCTGGCCCGGCCGATCCGGCCGATCCCCCCACGTCGGTGGAGCCCCCTGCCCCTGACCGCCCCGCCATCCCCGTGCCACCTCCGCCGAGCCTCGCGCTCGCGCGCGACACGGGCCTCTCCGCGAGCGATCGCCTCACCTGCGACGCGACCGTGGCCGTCACCGGCCTCGCCGAGGCGGCGACCTGGGCGTACAGCCTGGATGACGGCCTCACCTGGCGCGCCGGACAGGACGCCGCGATCGCCGCTTCGGCCTTCGCCGAGGGCCGGACCTCGCTGCTGGTCCGCCAGACCACGGCCGGCGGCACCAGCGAGGCGGCCCGCCTCGATTTCACGCTGCGCTCGCGAGGCGAAACATTCGATCTGTCCCCCGCCGAGGGGCTCCAGGATGCGTTGAACCTCACCGTGGATCCCGCCGCCATGGCGTCCGGCGTCGCGCTCACCGCGATGCCGCTGGCCGCCATCGCGCACGACATCCAGGAACTGCGGCTGCGGCTCGGCGGTGACGGACTGGCTCCCGCCAACGACCGTCTCCAGCTGGACCGGGGCCTGGCCCTGGCCCTGGACCAGGACGCCCAGGCGCACGACATCCGGATCGGCGGTCTGGACCACCTCGCCTATCGCTACGACAGCGCGACCCAGGCGCTCTCGATCTGGCGTGCCGATGACACGGCGCTCACCGGCTCCGATGCCGCCGCGTTGACGAACGCGATCCGCCTCGTCGATACGCAGGGCCTGCCCCGCGCCGGCAAGCTCGAGCTGCGCATCGGGACGCTCGATCTGGCCGGCAACGTCAGCGACGATTCGGTGATCGCGCTCACCGTGGATCCGCGCGCGCCCCTGCTCGATTTCAATGGCGCGTCCAAGGGCGTGGACCTCGCGCTCGTCACCGGCTCGATGGCGGCGCCGACGGGCCTGCTGTCCTCCGGCGGCCGGCTGACCCATGCGAACCCGGACGCCACCTTCAAGCAGCTGCGCATCGACCTGGACGGTCCCGCCCTCGGCGCCGAGGACCTGCTCATCAGCAGTGACGGCGGCCGCTCGACCACGCTGGCGGACGGCAGCACGGCCTTCCACGTGGCGGGCATCGCATGGCGCGCGACACGCGTGGCCGATCACGTCGAGCTGCAGCGCGCGGACGGCACGCCGGCGAGCCTCGCGCAGACCGAGGCGGTGCTGGCCTCGCTGGCGCTCCAGAACACGCAGGCGGCACCGATGGAGGGATCGCGGCGCCTCGCGGTCACGGTGGTGGACCACCTCGACCGCAGCGCCAGCGCCACGGTGACTCTCCGCGTCGATCACACCGGACCGGAGGTCGACCTGAACGGCCCGCTCCCCGGGCTGGACCAGCCCGTGGCGGTGACGCCGGGCCTGATCTTCGCCTTCCACATCGACAACGTGGCCCGGGGCGTGGTGCGCGACGACAGCCTCATCACCTCGTTCCAGGTGGTCTTGAACAGCCCGGTGCCCGGCGCGTTCGACAGCAGCGACCCGCGTCATCAGGAATGGTTCGGCTTCTACCGTCCGTCCGAGCCCACGATCTTCTACAACATGTTCCGTCTGGGCGAGCGGGGCGTCGACATGGAGGCCTACTCCATCTTCAAGGGCCAATCCTTCACGGTGACCTTCCGTGGCGGCCCCGGCAAGCCCCAGACGATCAGGTACGAGCCGCACGTCCCGATCACGCCGGAGCAGGCCCATGAACTGCTCGATGGGCTGTACTACACCTGCGGCGCGGACACGGCCCCAGGCCTGCGCACGATGGAGATCACGGCGACCGACATCGTCGGCAACACGAGCGCCGTCGTCGCCCGGACCCTCATCGACGTGCGCGCACCCGATACGCCGGTCGTGCGGCTGGCCACGGGCTGCGACACGGGCGCGCGGCAGGATGACGGCATCACCTCGGTCGATGGCGGCAGCGCATCGCCGCTGGCGCTGGCCGGCTTCGCCAAGGCGGGTTCGACGGTGAGCGTGTTCCATGACCTCGATGGCGACGGCGTGGCCGGCGCGGGCGAGGCGGTGGGATCGGCCGTCACTGACAGCAACGGCCGCTGGACCCTGACGCTGGCGGGCGGACCGCTGGCCGACGGCGTCCACCACTTCGGCGCCACCGCGGACGGGTTGAGCGCCGCGATCCTGGCGCTGACCGTCGACACGCAGGCTCCCGCGACGACGCCGGTGTTCGGCAGCCACGTGAATCCGCGTCCGGTGCTGTCGGGTGTGACCGATCCCGGCATGGCGGTGACGGTGAAGCTCAATGCCGACGGCGTGTTCGACAAAGGACATGACGCGCAATACCTGGTCCGCGCCGATGACACCGGCCGCTGGATCCTGGACACCTCGACGGCCACGCCGGACGGCGGCACCGCGTGGCTGTTCAACGGCGGCGACCAGGTCCACGTGCAGGTATCCGCCCGGGACCTCGCCGGCAACATCGGCGTGAGCACCGCCAGCGCGGTGGTCGAGGCGACGACCTACGCGATCTCCGATTCGCGGGACACCAGCGTTTCCGACGGCGCGCCCGGCGCCCGCGAGCTGGTCTTCACCGTCATGCGAGGTGGCAACCTGAGCGAGGCAGGCAGCGTCCGCTATGCGGTGGATCGCGACGCCAGCACGGCCGGCTCCGGCGATGACGCGCTGGCCGCCGGCCTCGCGGTCACCGGCGCCAGCACCGGCGAGATCGCCTTCGCGCCCGGCGAGTCGAGCCGGGCCCTCCGGTTCGCCGTGCTCGGGAGCCCCGATGGCGGCGCGGAGGCGAAGTTCGTGGTGCGCCTTGAAGATCCGGCTCGCGGCGTCATCGAGGACGGACTGGGCATTGGCCTGCTCCACTTGGAGACCGACCTGGCGCCGCTGGCCATCGCGCTGGTGCCGGCGCCGGCCGGGTTCCCGGCGTTCGGCGGCGCGGTGATCTGACGCCGGCCGGCGGTCAGGACAGCCGCGCGGCGAGGCGCCGCGCCAGCGCCAGCGCCTCCGTCAGCGCCCCTGTCAGGCGCGAAGGGGATGCCGGGCCGGCGGCGTGCGCGCCCAGCTGCTCGAGCATCGTGACCAGCGCGCGGGCTTGAGCGGCCGGCTCCTCGTCGGATTCGCCGCCGGCCCCGGCGGCCTCCGCCGGCGACAACTGCGCCAGCATCTGCTGCAGCCAGCCGGCCAGCCGCTCGGCGCGGCTGCGGTCGGCGCGGGACCAGACCGCGCCCGCGGCGCGCTCCAGCCACAGCTCCGCGACCACGGCGCCCGAGGCATCGCGCACGGCCTGCGTCTGCACGGAGCGATCGGCGCGCGCCGCGGCGGGGGCCGGCGCGCCCGTCCATCGCAGGCTGAGGTCGGTCAGCGCCAGGCCCTCCACGAGGCGCTGCCGCGCCTGTTGCCAATGCGATTCGACATCGGCCTTCGTCGCCACGGCCAGGCTGGCCCGCCCCAGCGCCAGCAACAGCCCTTCGGCGCCATGGGGATCGGTATCGAAGCGCGCCAGTTGTTCGAGCCGGGCCGGCAGCTCCGTCTGACCCAGCGTCGCCTCGAGCCGCTGACGCTGCTGCTGGTGGTACCAGCTGGGTCCGAGCTGCTCCTGCTCCGCCATCAACTGACCGAGCCGCCCATGCGCCGCCGCCTGCAGCGAACGCGACTGGATCGCCTCGCCCAGCGCCAGCGCCTGCTGCGCGGAGGCCGCGGCCTCGGCGCCGCGGCGCAGTTCGCTGATGAGCAGCAGCGTCTGCGCCTGCAGCCAGCGGTAGCGGCTGCGGCGCGAGAGATCCTCGGCCTCCAGCGCCAGCGCCAGCGCGTGATCGAGGGCGCCGCTGTCGCGGGCGCAGCGCGCGTGATGCCACATCGCCTCGGCCTCGTAGTCGCGGTGCCCGACCGCGCGCGCGTCCGCGCGCGCCTCGTCGAGCCGCGGCAGCGCCGCCTGCGGTCCCTGCGTGGCCCGCAGCGACACCGCGCGGTTCAACGCGATCTTCGAGCGCATGTAGGGGTCGTCGCCGAGCCGGGGGTAGTGCAGCTCGGCCTGGTCCAGGACCCGGCCGCCGCGCGCCCAGTCGCCCAGCGCGAAGCACAGGTGCGCCAGGCCGATGCGGGCGAGGCAGGCCCAGCGGGTCTCGTCGTCGGCCAGCTCCAGCGTCTGGCTCCAGGCGTTGCAGGCCTGGACGTAATCGCCGCGCTGGTAATGCATGCGGCCCAGAGCCTCGCTGAGTTCCGCCGCCTCCTCCAGCAGGCGGTGCTGCAGCGCCCGCGCCAGCGCGCGCTCCAGTTCGGCCTGGAGTTCGGGGCCGCGGCCCCAGCGCTCGAGGATGAAGAACGCGCCCAGCAGAGCCTGGAACGGCGGCTCGTCCTCGCGGGCGATCAACCGCTGCAGCCGCGGCAGCGCCAGGCCGGGGCGGCGCATCACGAGCCGCTCCCAGCGCGCCTGCGGCGTCAGCGTCATCCGCGTGGGAGTGCCCGCGCCTCGCGGCGCGGCGCGCCTGGCGCGCCTCTCGCCATCCCTGCCCCCGCGTTCGTTTCGCTCGCCCGTCGCCATGCCCATTCCGTTCGATGCCCCCTTGGAGGGAAGGCGAAAGCATAAACGCCCCGGTGAATCGCTCACCGGGGCGCTGTCTCGAGGGCGTCTCGAGGGGGTTTCGAGAGCGGCGTCAGGACGGCGCGCCCTCGAAGCGGTCAGCGCGTCAGCCGCTCAGGCCGCCGCGCCCGGGTTGCGCAGACGGATGTGCAGCTCGCGCAGCTGCTTCTCGTCGACGAACGACGGCGCGCCGGTCAGCAGGCATTGCGCGCGCTGCGTCTTCGGGAAGGCGATCACGTCGCGGATGGATTCGGCCTTGGTCATCAGCGTGACCAGGCGGTCCAGGCCGAAGGCCAGGCCGCCGTGCGGGGGCGCGCCGTACTGCAGCGCGTCCAGCAGGAAGCCGAACTTCACGCGCTGCTCCTCGGGGCTGATGTTCAGCGCCTCGAAGACCTTGGCCTGCACGTCGGCGCGGTGGATGCGCACCGAGCCGCCGCCCAGTTCCCAGCCGTTCAGGACCATGTCGTAGGCCTTGGCCACGCACTTGCCCGGGTCGGTGACCATCAGGTCCTCATGACCGTCCTTGGGCGCGGTGAACGGGTGATGGACCGCGGCCCAGCGCTTGTTCTCCTCGTCTTCCTCGAACATCGGGAAGTCGACGACCCACAGCGGCGCCCACTTGTCCTCGAACAGGCCGGTGGTCTTGCCGAACTCGCTGTGGCCGACCTTCAGGCGCAGCCCGCCGATCGCGTCGTTGACGACCTTGGCCTTGTCCGCGCCGAAGAACAGCAGGTCGCCGTCCTGGGCGCCGGTGCGCGACAGGATGTCCGCGATCGCCTTGTCGTGCAGGTTCTTGACGATCGGCGACTGCAGGCCCTCGCGGCCCTTGGCCACTTCATTGACCTTGATCCAGGCCAGGCCCTTGGCGCCGTAGATCTTCACGAACTCGGTGTACGAGTCGATCTCGCCGCGGCTCAGCTGGGCGCCGCCCGGCACGCGCAGCGCGACCACGCGGCCGCCCGGCGTCGTGGCCGGCGTCGAGAACACCTTGAAGTCCACGTCGCCCATCACGTCGGTCAGCTCGGTGAACTCGAGCTTCACGCGCAGGTCGGGCTTGTCCGAGCCGAAGCGGTGCATCGCCTCGGCGTACTTCATGACCGGGTAGTCGCCCAGCTCGACGTTCAGCGCCTTGCGGAAGACGTGGCGGATCATGCCCTCGAACATCGCGCGGATCTCTTCCTCGTTCAGGAACGAGGTCTCGATATCGATCTGGGTGAACTCGGGCTGGCGGTCGGCGCGCAGGTCCTCGTCGCGGAAGCACTTGGTGATCTGGTAGTAGCGGTCGAAGCCGGCCACCATCAGCAGCTGCTTGAACAGCTGCGGCGACTGCGGCAGCGCGAAGAACATGCCGTCATGCACGCGCGACGGGACCAGGTAGTCGCGCGCGCCTTCGGGCGTGCTCTTGGTCAGCATCGGCGTCTCGATGTCGACGAAGCCGTGCTCGTCCAGGAACTTGCGCGCCTCCATCGCCACGCGGTAGCGCAGCATCAGGTTGTTCTGCATGTACGGGCGGCGCAGGTCCAGCACGCGATGCGTCAGGCGGGTGGTCTCGGAGATGTTCTCGTCGTCCAGCGGGAAGGCCGGCGTCACCGACGGGTTCAGCACTTCCAGCTCATGGCACAGCACCTCGACCTTGCCGCTGACCAGGTTGGCGTTCTCGGTGCCGGCCGGGCGCGCGCGCACCTTGCCGACGATCTTCACGCAGAACTCGTTGCGCACCTCCTCGGCCACCTTGAACATCTCGGGACGGTCCGGGTCGCAGACGATCTGGACCAGGCCTTCACGGTCGCGCAGGTCGATGAAGATCACGCCGCCATGGTCGCGGCGGCGATGGGCCCAGCCCATCAGGGTCACGGTCTGGTCCAGCAGCTTCTCGCTGACTTGGCCGGCATAGCAGGTACGCATGGAGTTCTCCGGAAATTCTTCAGTGTTCGTGGCTGAGCTGGCGGCGACGCGCCGCGTCGGGCTCGAAGAAGGCGGCCAGCTCGAGGAAAGGCGCTGGCGGGGTCCCGCGGACCCTCAGGACTGAGCGCTTGCCGGGGCGCCCAGCCCGGTCAATTTCGGACGGCCTCGCCCGGAAGGACGATGGACGCCTCCCCCTGAGGAGCGACCACCCCCATCGAGATGATGTATTTGAGCGCTTCGTCCACGCTCATCGCCAAAGGCCGCAACTGCGCGCGGGGCATCATCAGGAAGAAGCCGGACGTGGGGTTCGGCGTCGTGGGGACATAGAGCGAGACATGCTCGTCGGGCTCGGCGCCGCTGAGGCTGCCCAGCTGATGCGCCACCTCGCCGGCGGGCTTGCCGGTGACGAAGGCGATCGTCCAGGATCCCTGATGCGGATAGGGCACCAGCACCGCCTCGCGGAAGGCGTTGCCGCTGGACGAGAACAGCGTGTCGGAGACCTGCTTGACCGAGCTGTAGATGCTCTTGACGATGGGGATCTTGTAGAGCAGCCGGTCCCATTGGCGCAGCCACCATTGGCCGAACATGTTCGCCACGAACATGCCGGTCAGCATCAGCAGCGCGACCATGACGACCACCCCCAGGCCGGGGACGTCGTGCAGCTGCCGGAGCGAGGTCTGGGCCGGCAGCGGCAGCAGCGCGCTGACGGCCGACAGCAGCCAGACGAAGACGCCGTCGATCATGCCGAGCACCCACAGGAGCACCCAGACGGTGATGGCCAGGGGAAGCCAGACCAGCAGGCCGGTGATGATGTACTTTCTCATGCCTGGGTCCGGGCCTCGGCGTCAGTGGCAGGCGCAGGAGCCGCCACAGGACGTGCCCGGGGAGGGCGACGCGCCGGAGGAGGATTCCGAAGCAGCGGCGGCCGATCCGCCGGCCGGGGCGCTGTCGCCACCCGCTGCTGCGGGCGCGGCGGGCGCGGCCGCCGGGGCCGCGGCGCCGGCGCCGCCCGATCCGCCGCGGAAGTCCGTCACGTACCAGCCCGAGCCCTTGAGCTGGAAACCGGCGGCGGTGACCTGCTTCGAGAAACTCTCCGCGCCGCAGGCGGGGCAGACGGTCAGCGGGGCGTCGGACAGCTTCTGCAGCACGTCTTTGGCGTGGCCGCAGGCGCCGCAGCGATAGGCGTAGATCGGCATGTGAGGGGGCTACCGGGTCAAAAACCCGAAATTATATAGAGTGGCCCGCTGCCGCCGCGCCGCCGGCCAGCCGGTGGTGGGAACCCTGCGTGTCGCGGATGGCCTGGGGGCCCAGGGAGCCGATCAGCATCCCGGCGATGCCGGCCAGCAGGCCGGCCAGTTGGCCGGGGAACTGCTCGCCCGCCGGCGTCGCGAGGAACAGGATCCAGGTGATCGTGCCCAGCGCGATGGCGAAGATCGCGCCCTGCGTGGTCGCGCGCTTCCAGTACAGGCCGAACACCAGCGGCACGAAGGCGCCGACCAGCGTCACCTGGTAGGCGCTGGAGACCATCTCGTAGATCGAGGTGCCTTGCAGCGCGATCGCGTAGCCGCAGACGCACACCGAGAACAGCAGCACCGCGATGCGCATCGTGCGCAGCTCCTGCTTGTCGGACACGCGCGGGAAGAACTGGCGCCAGATGTTCTCGACGAAGGTCACCGACGGCGCCAGCAGCGTGGCCGAGGCGGTCGACTTGAGCGCCGACAGCAGCGCGCCGAAGAAGATCACCTGCATCACGAAGGGCATCTTGTCGATCACCAGGGTGGGGATCACCTGCTGGGGGTCCTCGGCGATCAGCTGCTTGGCCTCGGTGGGCATGATGATCAGCGCGCTGACGACGATGAACATCGGCACGAAGGCGAACAGGATGTAGCACAGGCCGCCGATGACCGGGCCGCGGGTCGCGGCCTTCACGTCCTTGGCCGACATCACGCGCTGGAACACGTCCTGCTGCGGGATCGAGCCCAGCATCATCGTGATGGCCGCGCCGAGGAAGAAGGCCACGTCGTGGAATTTCGGCTCGGGCAGGAAGCGGAACATGTCCTGGCTCGAGGCCAGCGCGATGACCTTGCCGGCGCCGCCGGCCATGTCGGCCGCGAACCAGGCGATCAGCGACAGACCCACCACCAGGATGATCATCTGGATGAAGTCGGTGACCGCCACCGACCACATGCCGCCGAACAGCGTGTAGGCCAGGATCGAGGCGGTGCCGATCATCATGCCGACCGGGATGCTGATCGCGCCGCCCGACAGCAGCTTGAACACCAGGCCCAGCGCCGTGACCTGCGCCGCGACCCAGCCCAGGTAGGACAGGATGATGATGAAGCTGCACACCACCTCGACGACGCGGCCGTAGCGCTCGCGGTAGTAGTCGCTGATGGTCAGCAGCGTCATCTTGTAGAGCCGCGCCGCGAAGAACAGGCCCACCAGGATCAGGCAGGAGCCCGCGCCGAACGGATCCTCCACCACGCCGTTCAGCCCGGTCTGGACGAACTTGGCCGGGATGCCCAGCACCGTCTCCGAACCGAACCAGGTCGCGAAGGTCGTGGTGACGATCATCACCAGCGGCAGATGCCGGCCGGCGATGGCGAAGTCCGCCGTGTTCTTCACCCGTTTGGCGGCCCACAGGCCGATCGCGATGGTGACGAGCAGGTAGAGGATGACCAGGGTCAGGAGCATGGCGGGTGGGCTGGGCGTTCGCTGGGGATCCGCAAGGATGCGGGAGTCGGAGACACAAAAAAGCGCGCGGATTATCCCCGGAACGTCAAGCCGCGCTGCCCCGGGCTGACCCGGACGCCAGAACTCCGCCCGCCACCCCCGCTACTGATGCCTCCAGCGCCCCCGCGCGCTTTTGAAAGGAAATTCACATGGCAGCAAGTTATGGCTTCGTCGATGGCCAGATGGCTCAAAACAGCTTCCAGGACTTGGAGAACCAGAGCCGGGTCGCGGACAACAACGCCGAGATCCAGGGTTACAGCGTCCGCGCGTCTGATCAGCAGGTCGCGAACGTCAAATCCAAGTTCCTCTTGAGCCAAGGCAATTCCTACAAGGAACTGGTCGACACGGTCCGCCTGTAACCGGCGGGCCCTTTGATCCGGGAACGCGTCCGGGTCGCACTTCACACCATCTCAACATCTGAAAGGAAATCATCATGTCAACGTCCGCCGCCCACGCCCAAGGCCAGATCAGCGGCATGCGGGAGATTCTCTCCATGACCATGGGTCAGTTCCGACCGCAGCTCGCGATGCCCTTCAGCGGCTACTACCAGGGCATGTGCCACAGCATGATGACCCACGCCGCCGCCAGCATGCGCGGGTGGTACTGACCGCGTCCATTGACCCCGGTCTGGAGGCCGGCGCCCGAAGGCTCCGGCCTTTTCGCGGCGATGCATGCCGCGCCTCACGATGGATACCGCCATGCCCGAACACAACGCCGACACCGTCACCCTCCCCCCCTACATCCTGGAAAAGCGCGCCTGCATCGCCGCGTTCATGGATGCCATGGATGGCGAATCGGCCCACCGGCCGCGCGACTCGTCGATGGACGTCAGCCAGCGCGTGGCCTACCGCCAGCTGGCGGGCATCGTCGACCTGACGCTGTCCAGCCTGTCGCCGGACCTGCGGGGCACCTTTGATCTCGCCTGCCTGCAGGAGGAGTCCTATCGCGATGTCGCCGAGATCCAGTCCATTCCGATCGGCACCGTGCGATCCCGCGTGAATCGCGTCCGGACCTTGCTGCGCTCGCGCCTGAAGCACGGCTTCGCCGACTACGCCACCTGAGCGCGCGCCGCCGGCGCATGGACGAACCGCCCCGAAAGGGGCGGCCGCGCGTCATGGGCCGCGCAACGGTCAGTCGAACCAGCGCATCGCCAGCTGCGTCACCACCAGCGCGGCCATGAATCCCCCCACGCCCCACAACAGGGCCTGGAGCAGGTGATTGGTGCGCCGCTGCTCGATCAGCAGCTGCCGCGTCAGGTCGGCATGTCCGCCCTCGGCGCGCTGGCGCAGGACCTCATGCATCAGCCGCGGGAACTCCGGCACCATCTGCGCGAAGCGCGGCGCCTCCTTCTTCAGCTGGTGCACGAAGGCGCGCCAGCCCACCTGCTCGTCCATCCAGCGCTCGAGGAAGGGCTTGGCCGTGGCCCACAGATCCAGTTCAGGGTCGAGCTGCCTGCCCAATCCTTCAATGTTGAGCAGTGTTTTTTGCAGCAAAACAAGCTGAGGCTGAATCTCGACGTTAAATCTGCGCGAGATCTGAAACAGCCGCATCAGCACCTGGCCCAGCGAGATGTCCTTGAGCGGCTTGTCGAAATGCGGCTCGCAGACCGTGCGCACCGCCCCTTCCAGTTCATCGACGCGCGTCTCGGGCGGCACCCAGCCCGACTCGATGTGCAGCTCGGCCACGCGCTTGTAGTCGCGGCGGAAGAAGGCGATGAAGTTCTGCGCCAGGTAGTCCTTGTCGACCTCGGTGAGCGTCCCGATGATCCCGAAGTCCAGCGCCACGTAGCGGCCGAAGGTGTGCGGGTCCAGGCTCACCTGGATGTTGCCGGGGTGCATGTCGGCGTGGAAGAAGCCGTCCCGGAACACCTGCGTGAAGAAGATCGTCACGCCGTCGCGGGCCAGCTTGGGGATGTCGACGCCCGCCTCGCGCAGCCGCTCCAGCTGCGAGATCGGCACGCCGCGCATGCGCTCCATGACGATGACCTCGCTCCTGCAGAGCTCCCAGATCATCTCCGGCACCAGCACCAGCTGCAGGTCCTGCATGTTGCGGCGCAGCTGGGCGGCGTTGGCGGCCTCGCGCACCAGGTCCAGCTCGTCGTGCAGGTAGGTGTTGAACTCGCCGACGACCTCCCGCGGCTTGAGCCGCCGGCCGTCCGCCGAGAAGCGCTCCACCCAGCCCGCCAGCGTGCGCATCAGCGCCAGGTCGTCCTCGATGATGTCGAGCATGCCCGGCCGCAGCACCTTCACGGCCACCTCGCGCCCGTCCTTGAGCGTGGCGAAATGCACCTGCGCGATGGAGGCGCTGGCCACCGGCTCGGCGTCGAAGGTGCCGAACAGGTCCTCGATGCGGCGCCCGAAGGCGCGCTCGATCAGCTCGCGCGAGAGCTCGGCCGGGAACGGCGGCACGCTGTCCTGCAGCTTGGCCAGTTCCTCGATCATGTCCGGCGGCACGAGGTCGCGGCGCGTCGACAGCAGCTGGCCGAACTTGACGAAGATCGGCCCCAGCCGCTCCAGCGCCAGCCGCAGCCGCGCGCCGCGCGGCTGGTCCCAGGCGCGCCCGACCGAGATCAGCCGGCGCAGGAAGCGGAAGCGGCGCCGCTTGAGCGTCGACAGCGCCAGTTCATCCAGCCCGAATCGGTACAGGGTCCAGACGATGACCAGGAGGCGGGACAGATACCTCATGCCCGGAACTGATTCCGGGAGGTCATGCCCGCCCCTGGCCGTCCGGCATGAAGCGGCCGGCCTGGCGGGCCAGCGCCGCCATGGCGGAGGCGGCCGCGCGGCCGAGGCGGCCGAGCTGATGCGCCACGGCCGGGCCGGTGATGGCGGCCAGGTCGTCCTCGACGTCCCAGCGCACGTGGTCGATCAGCCAGTTGAAGTCGCCCGCGAGTTGCGCGTCGCCCTGCACCCGCACGTCCGGACGCGCGCCGGAGAGCGCCGCGAAGGCGGCCGCGGCCGGATTGGACGCGTCCAGCTCGATGAGCAGGTCCGGTTCTTGCCTAGGGCCATCCTCGTCAGCCAGCCGTTCCAGCAGACCGGCCGGGGTGATGCGCAACCGCAGGTCCGGCGCGGCCGGCAGCAGGGCCGGCCAGCCGGCCAGCCGCACCCGCAGCGTCTTGCCCGTGTGCGGCGCCAGGCGCGCGGAGGCGACCGGCTCGCGGGACATGACATGGTTGAGCAACAGCGTGATGCGATCCTGGGCCGCGGGGGCCAGGAGCTTGGACCATTCTTGGAGCATGGGGCGGATTGTAGGCAGGGCGCGGCAGCCATCCCCCCGCGCTGGAACCGGTGACAAGCTAGGGGGTCCGGTTACGAGTCCGTTGGATCAATTGAGCGAGAATTTCCGGCTCTCGGCCGGGGAAGGACCACTGGGTAATGTTTGAGGATCGGAATTACAAAAGAACGTTCTACAGCGCGCCGCAGTCGGTCCAGTCGTTCATCGCGGCCTTCCTGGAGCCGACCCTGATCGTCCTGATCTACCTGGCCCTGCTGGCGTGGTTCGGCGAGCCGGTCATGCGCTCCACCTACACGCTGTGCATGCTGGTGTTCGCGCTGACCTTCCCGGGCCGGAACCGCTTCTCGGACCATCCGGCCAGCGCCGTGACGGACATCGTCGGCTCCTGGCTGATGCTGCTGCTGATCCTTGGCATGTTTGCCTACGCGACCAGCAGCTTCCATTACTTCGAGCGCCCGGTGCTGCTGTGGTGGGCGATCCTGACGCCGCTGGCGCAGATCGCCGCGGTCGAGATCGGCCGGCGCGTGCTGCGCTGGCGCTCGCGCCAGCCCTCGGTCAAGCGCACCGCGGTGATCGTCGGCGCCGGCCCGCTGGGCGCGAAGGTGGCGCGGGCGCTGGAGTTCGGCAAGCTCGGCGGCGTCGACTGCCTGGGCTTCTTCGACGACCGCACCGACGACCGGCTGCACGCCGACTGCAACGGCCGCGTGCTGGGCACGCTGCCGCAGCTCAGCGACTACGTGCGCGCCCAGGGCGTGCGCGAGGTCTACATCACGCTGCCGCTGGGCTCGCAGCCGCGCATCCTGCAGCTGCTCGAGCAGCTGCAGGGCACGACCGCGTCGCTGTTCTTCGTGCCGGACGTCTTCGGCATCAGCATCATCCAGGGCCGGCTGCAGGACGTGAACGGCGTGCCGGTGGTGGGCATCCTGGAGACCCCGTTCACCGGCGTGAACGAGGTGGTCAAGCGCATCAGCGACATCATCCTGGCCTCGCTGATCCTGGTGCTGATCTCGCCGATCCTGCTGATCCTGGCGATCGGCGTGAAGCTGAGCTCGCCCGGCCCGGTGATCTTCAAGCAGCGCCGCAACGGCCTGGACGGCGAGGAGATCGTGGTCTACAAGTTCCGCTCGATGCGGGCGATGGACAACGGCGCGGTCGTCAAGCAGGCGACCAAGGGCGACCCGCGCATCACGCCGTTCGGCGCCTTCATCCGCAAGACCTCGCTGGACGAGCTGCCGCAGTTCATCAACGTGCTGCAGGGCCGCATGAGCATCGTCGGCCCGCGCCCGCACGCGGTCGCGCACAACGAGGAATACCGCCAGCTGATCAAGGCCTACATGGTCCGCCACAAGGTCAAGCCCGGCATCACCGGCTGGGCGCAGGTCAACGGCCTGCGCGGCGAGACCGACACCGTCGACAAGATGAAGGCGCGCGTCGAATACGATCTGGAGTACCTGCGCAACTGGTCGCTGGGCCTGGACCTGCAGATCATCGTGCGCACCGTGCGGCTGATGCTGTTCGACCGCCACGCCTATTGAGACGCACCGGTCCACTCCCCACCCGCACGCCCCCCCGCACGACACCCGCAGGAGATCCCCCGCCCATGAACCGCCTCCACCGACTGTCGCTGCCGCTGGCGCTCCTCGCCTCGACGTCCTGCTGGGCCCAGAGCGACGTGGGCAGCCCCTGGTACCTCGGGGCCGCGCTCGGCCACTACTACACGAACAACGTGTTCCGCACCAACGCCGACGCCAACAGCGACCGGCTGACCTCGCTGAGCCTGCTGGCCGGCGTCGACACGCGGCTCGGCCGCCAGCGGCTGCACGCCGACGGCCGCTTCAACGACACGCGCTACCAGGACAACAGCCGGCTGGACAACCGCGGCTACAGCCTGGACGCCGGGCTGGACTGGGAGACGGTGGGCAACCTGTCGGGCACGCTGGACTACACGGGCGCCCGCACGCTGGCCGACTTCAACGCCAACACCAGCATCGCCCCGACCACCGAGCGCAACCTGCAGACCGACAGGAGCCTGGGCGGCAGCGTGCGGCTGGGCCTGCCCAGCCTCTCGCCGTTCGGCATCGAAGGCACCTTCCAGCACCGCGAGCGCGACTACTCGCTGCCGGAATGGGCCACGCAGGAATACCGCCAGAACACCTCGTCGCTGGGCCTGCTCTACAACGCCAGCAGCGCCTGGCGCTTCGGCGTCGCGGGCCGCTACACCAAGGGCAGCGTGCCGGTGAACGGCTTCAGCTGGAGCCGCAAGGACATCGACCTGACCGCGCTGTGGCGCGCCACCGGCTCCAGCAGCCTGAACGCGCGGCTGAGCCGCAGCAGCTCGCAGTCCTTCACCGGCGTGACGGGCGCGCTGAACTGGATCTGGGCGCCGGGCGGCCGCTGGTCGCTCAACACCAAGGTGTCCCGCGACACCGGCGTCGAGACCTACTACCTGGGCATCAACAACGGCCTGGCCGACTTCAACCGCGTCCAGACGGCGCTGCAGACGCAGCTGAACTACCGCCTGACCGGCAAGCTGACGGCCACGGCCAGCCTGGGCGTCACGCGCCTGAGCCGCGACCAGAGCATCGCGCTGAGCGGCGCCGGCGCCAAGGACAACTCCACGCAGTACGGCCTGGGCCTGGCCTGGGAGGCCCTGCGCAACGTCACGGTGGGCTGCCAGTACACCCACCTGGAGCGCGACACCTCCAACGTGATCTACTCCAACACGGCGTACACGGCCGGCTGCTACGTGCAGGGCATGCTGCGCTGAGCCCTTCGTCCCCGCCCCTTCCGACTCCTGGATCCCCCGGACTCCCATGGCCAACGACACCATCCTCCTGACCGGCGCGACCGGCTACATCGCCTCCCATACCTGGCTCGCGCTGCAGGCGGCCGGCTACCGCGTCGTCGGGGTGGACAACTTCAGCAACAGCTCGCCCAAGGTGCTGGACCGCCTGGCCGAGCTCAGCGGCCAGACGCCGCTGTTCGAGAAGCTCGACGTCTGCGACGGTGCCGCGCTGGACGCCGTGTTCAGCGAGTACCAGCCCGCCGCGGTGGTGCACTTCGCGGCCTTCAAGGCGGTCGGCGAATCGACGGCCAAGCCGCTGAGCTACTACCGCAACAACCTCGACGGCCTGCTGACCGTGTGCGAGACCATGCGCCGCCACGGCTGCAAGCGGATCGTGTTCTCCTCGAGCGCGACCGTCTACGGCCAGCCCCGGTCGCTGCCGCTGCGCGAGGACGCCGAGCTGATGGCGGTCAATCCCTACGGCGCGACCAAGCTGATCGGCGAAGGCATCCTGCGCGACCTGGGCGCGGCCGACCCGGACTGGCAGACCGCCTGCCTGCGCTACTTCAACCCGGTGGGCGCGCATGAGAGCGGCCGCATCGGCGAGGACCCGCGCGGCATCCCCAACAACCTGATGCCCTATGTCACGCAGGTGGCGGTGGGCCGGCGCGCGAAGCTGTCGGTCTTCGGCAGCGACTACGACACCCCCGACGGCACCGGCGTGCGCGACTACATCCACGTCGTCGACCTGGCCGAGGGCCACGTGGCGGCGCTGAACTTCCTGCTGCGCGGCAAGGAGTCGATCTGGGTCAACCTGGGCACCGGCCGCGGCCACAGCGTGCTGGAGCTGGTCGACGCCTTCGCCAAGGCCAGCGGCCGCGAGATCCCGTACGAGCTCGTCGCGCGCCGTCCGGGCGACGTCGCCGCCTGCTACGCCGATCCGGCCCTGGCGCGCGAGAAGCTGGGCTGGACCGCCCGCTTCGACCTGCAGCGCATGTGCGAGGACAGCTGGCGCTGGCAATCGTCCAATCCGAACGGCTTCGAGGGCTGAGCCGGCGCTCTGCGACACTTCCGGCCCGTTTCTCCAATACCACCGCCCCGGCCACGACGCGCCAGGGGCCACGACCCAGAGGGAGCAGTAACTTGAGCAAGATCGACACGCAGCCGGTGATCATGGCGGGCGGCAGCGGCACCCGGCTGTGGCCGCTGTCGCGCGCCGGCTATCCGAAGCAGTTCCTCGTCCTGAACGGCAACACCAGCCTGTTCCAGCAGGCCGCCGAGCGCCTGGCGGCACTGGGCGCCGAGGACATCGCGGTGAACGCGCCCATCGTGGTGGGCAACGAGGAACACCGCTTCATGGTCCTGGACCAGCTGCGCGAACAGCAACTGGCCCCGAGCGCGGTCGTGCTCGAGCCGGTCGGCCGCAACACCGCGCCGGCGATCACGCTGGCAGCGCTGCAGGCGATCGAATCCGGCGCCGATCCGGTGCTGGTCGTGACGCCGGCGGACCAGACCGTCGTCGACGGCCCCGCCTTCACCGCCGCGCTGCAGGACGCGGTGCGCCAGGCCCAGGGCGGCGCGATCGTGATCCTGGGCATCACGCCCGACCGGCCGGAAACCGGCTACGGCTACATCCGCGCCGGCGCCGAGGGCGCCGGCCTGCGCGTGGAGGCCTTCGTCGAGAAGCCCGACGCGGCGACCGCGCAGAAATACCTCGACCAGGGCGGCCATTACTGGAACAGCGGCATGTTCGTGCTGCGCGCCAGCGTCTGGCTGAAGGCGCTGCAGCAGTTCCGTCCCGACATCGAGCAGGCCACGCGCGCCGCCTTCACCGCCAAGGCGGTGGACGGCGCCTTCGTGCGTCCGGCCAAGGACGCCTTCGCGGCGGTGCCGTCGGAATCGATCGACTACGCCGTGATGGAGCGCTGCCCGGGCAGCGCGATCGCGCTGCGCATGGTCCCGCTGGATGCCGGCTGGAACGACCTGGGCGCCTGGGAGGCGGTCTGGCAGGTCGCGGAGAAGGACGCCTCGGGCAACGCCAGCCGCGGCGACGCGATCATCGCGGACAGCCGCAACACGCTGGTCCACGCGACCAGCCGCCTGGTGTCGGCGGTGGGGCTGGACAACATCGTCGTCGTCGAGACGCCGGACGCTGTGCTGGTCGCGGACCGCAGCAAGAGCCAGGACGTCAAGAAGATCGTCAACCAGCTCAGCGCCGCCCAGCGCGACGAGCAGAACCTGCACCGCAAGGTGCACCGCCCCTGGGGCTGGTACGACAGCATCGACATGGGCGAGCGCTTCCAGGTCAAGCGCATCATGGTCAAGCCGGGCGCCTCGCTGAGCCTGCAGATGCACCACCACCGCGCCGAACACTGGATCGTCGTGCAGGGCACCGCCGAGATCGTCAACGGCGACAAGACGCTGCTGCTGACCGAGAACCAGTCGACCTACATCCCGCTGGGTCAGGTGCACCGCCTGTCCAACCCGGGCAAGGTGCCGCTGGAGATCATCGAAGTGCAGTCGGGCTCCTACCTGGGCGAGGACGACATCGTGCGCTACCAGGACACCTACGGCCGGAATTGACCCTCACCCAGGGGGAAGGGACGGGCGACGACGCGAAAGTCGGATGAAACTCGGATACAAAACCGCCCTCGGAAAGAACAGGAGAAGACCGTGTCCGTGATCGCCGTCGTCGGGTTGGGATATGTGGGATTGCCGCTGGTGGTCGAGTTCGGCAAGCACGGCCGCACGATCGGCTTCGACATCGCCGTGGACAAGGTCGCGAAGTGCCGCGCCGGCACGGACCCCTCGCGCGAGTTGAGCGACGAGGAAGTCCGCGCCGCCATCCACGCCGAGTATCACAGCGACCCGGCCTGCCTGGCCGAGGCCGACGTCATCATCGTGGCCGTGCCCACGCCGGTCGACGAGGCCCACATCCCCGACTTCCGGCCGCTGATCGGCTCCTCCACCAGCGTCGGCCGGCACAT
Source organism: Roseateles sp. Mitsp63 (assembly GCF_059491535.1). Lineage (NCBI taxonomy): Bacteria > Pseudomonadati > Pseudomonadota > Betaproteobacteria > Burkholderiales > Sphaerotilaceae > Roseateles > Roseateles sp. Mitsp63. The sequence continues at coordinate 5,335,515 of NZ_CP168509.1, forward strand.
GAAGCGCGGCGCGATCGTGGTCTATGAATCGACGGTCTATCCCGGCGCGACCGAGGAGGTCTGCATCCCGGTGCTGGAGCGCGAATCGGGCCTGAAGTGGAAGCAGGACTTCTTCGTCGGCTACAGCCCCGAGCGCATCAACCCGGGCGACAAGGACCACACGCTGACGAAGATCCTCAAGATCGTCTCCGGCGACACGCCCCAGACGCTGGACGCCGTCGCCAGGACCTACGAGAAGATCATCGTCCCGGGCGTGCACCGCGCCTCGAGCATCAAGACGGCCGAGGCGGCCAAGGTGATCGAGAACACGCAGCGCGACCTGAACATCGCGCTGATGAACGAGCTGGCGATCATCTTCGAGCGCCTGGGCCTGGACACCTCCGAGGTGCTGGAGGCGGCGGGCACCAAGTGGAACTTCCTGAAGTTCAAGCCGGGCCTGGTCGGCGGCCACTGCATCGGCGTGGACCCGTACTACCTGACCCACAAGGCCGACATGCTCGGCTACCACCCGCAGGTCATCCTGGCGGGCCGGCGCATCAACGACGGCATGGGCAAGTTCATCGCCGAACAGACCATCAAGCAGATGATCGCGGCGGGCAGCCACGTCAAGGGCGCCAAGGTCAACGTGCTGGGCCTGACCTTCAAGGAGGACTGCGGCGACCTGCGCAACTCCAAGGTGATCGACATCATCCATGAGCTGCAGAGCTACGGCGTGGAGGTCTGCGTCACCGATCCGGCGGCCGAGGCCGAGGAGGCGATGCAAGAATACGGCGTCAAGCTGCATGCCTTCGAGGATCTGCCGCGCGCCGACGCCATCGTCGCGGCGGTGGCCCATCGCGAGTACAAGGCGCTGAGCGCCGCCGAGCTCGCCGTCAAGCTGGTGGACGGCGGCGCCTTCATCGACGTGAAGGCCGCCTTCAACGGCGACAGTCTCCGCGCCGCCGGCCTGAGGGTCTGGCGGTTGTAATCAAACCGCGTCGCGGACCCGCGGGGGAGCGACGCCATCACGTTTCAGGGAAGTTCCATGACGATCCTCGTCACCGGCGGTGCCGGATTCATCGGCAGCAATTTCGTGCTCGACTGGTTCAAGTCCTCGGACGAGCCGGTCGTCAACCTCGACGCCCTGACCTACGCGGGCAACCTCGAGAACCTGGCCTCGCTGAAGGACGACGCGCGCCACGTCTTCGTCCAGGGCGACATCTGCGACCGCGCGCTGATCGACCAGCTGCTGGCCACCCACCGCCCGCGCGCCATCGTCCACTTCGCCGCCGAGTCGCACGTCGACCGCTCCATCCACGGCCCCGGCGCCTTCATGCGCACCAACGTCGAAGGCACGTTCACGCTGCTCGAGGCGGCGCGCGCCTACTGGACCGCGCTCGAGGGCGAGGCCAAGGCCGCGTTCCGCTTCCACCACGTCTCCACCGACGAGGTCTACGGCTCGCTGAAGGCCGAGGATCCGCCCTTCGCCGAGACGAATCCGTACGAGCCCAACAGCCCCTACTCCGCGTCCAAGGCCGCCAGCGACCACCTGGTGCGCGCCTGGCACCACACCTACGGCCTGCCGGTGGTCACCACCAACTGCAGCAACAACTACGGCCCGTATCACTTCCCCGAGAAGCTGATCCCGCTGATGATCGTCAACGCCCTCGCCGGCAAGCCGCTGCCCGTCTATGGCGACGGCCAGCAGATCCGCGACTGGCTCTACGTCACCGACCACTGCTCGGGCATCCGCGCGGTGCTGGCCGGCGGCGCGCTGGGCGAGACCTACAACATCGGCGGCTGGAACGAGAAGGCCAACATCGACATCGTGAAGACGGTGTGCGCGCTGCTCGACGAGCTGCGGCCCGATCCGGCCGGCCCCTACGCGCGGCTGATCACCTACGTCACGGACCGCCCCGGCCACGACCGCCGCTACGCGATCGACGCGCGCAAGATCGAGCGCGAGCTGGGCTGGCGTCCCGCCGAGACCTTCGAGACCGGCATCCGCAAGACGGTGCAGTGGTACCTCTCGAACGAGGACTGGGTCGCGCGCGTGCAGTCCGGCGCGTATCGCGACTGGGTGTCCAAGCAGTACGGCGCCTGAGCGCACGCGGGAGACATCGGCATGAAGATCCTGCTGCTCGGCAAGAACGGCCAGCTCGGCTGGGAACTGCAACGCGCGCTGGCCCCGCTGGGCGAGCTGGTCGCGCTGGACCGCCGCGAGGGCGGCGACCTCGGTGACAGCGAGGCGCTGCGCGCGACGCTGCGCCGCGTCGCGCCGGACGTCATCGTCAACGCGGCCGCCTACACCGCCGTCGACAAGGCCGAGAGCGAGCCCGAGGCGGCGCGCCAGATCAACGCGCTGGCCACCGGCGTGCTGGCCGAGGAGGCCAGGGCCCGGGGCGCGCTGCTGGTGCATTACTCGACCGATTACGTCTTCGATGGCGCCGGCCAGGACTGGCGCTTCGAGGACGCGCCCACCGGACCGCTCAGCGTCTACGGCCGGACCAAGCTCGAGGGCGAGCAGTTGATCGCCGCGGCCGGCGCCGACGCGCTGGTGCTGCGCACCAGCTGGGTCTACGCGGCGCGCGGCGGCAACTTCGCCCGGACCATGCTGCGCCTGGCCTCGGAGCGGGAGCAGCTGAAGGTGGTCGCCGACCAGATCGGCGCGCCCACCGGCGCGGACCTGCTGGCCGACGTCAGCGCGCACATGATCCGCGCGGCGCTGAAGGACCGCGCGCTGTGTGGCACCTACCATGCCGTCGCGAGCGGCGAGACCAGCTGGCATGCCTATGCCCGCCACGTGCTGACGCGCGCGCGGGACAAGGGCGTGGCGCTGAAGGTCCAGCCCGAGCAGGTGGAAGCGCTGGCCAGCAGCGCCTACCCGACGCCGGCGCCGCGGCCGCTGAACTCGCGCCTGGACAACCACAAGCTGCAGGACCGTTTCGGCCTGGTGCTGCCGCATTGGCAGACCGGCGTGGACCGGCTGCTCGACGAGATCCTGTGAAGGGAAACAGCACGATGGGCAACGACACCCGCAAGGGCATCATCCTCGCCGGCGGCTCCGGCACCCGGCTGCACCCGGCCACGCTGGCGATCAGCAAGCAGCTGCTGCCGGTCTACGACAAGCCGATGGTCTATTACCCGCTCAGCACGCTGATGCTGGCCGGCATGCGCGACATCCTGCTGATCAGCACGCCCCAGGACCTGCCGCGCTTCGAGGCGCTGCTGGGCGATGGCTCGCGCTGGGGCATCAACCTGCAGTACTGCGTGCAACCCAGTCCGGACGGCCTGGCGCAGGCCTTCGTCCTGGGCAGGGACTTCATCGGCGGCGCGCCCAGCGCGCTGGTGCTGGGCGACAACATCTTCTACGGCCACGACTTCGCCGGCCTGCTGGACAGCGCCGACGCGCAGACCGATGGCGCGACGGTCTTCGCGTACCACGTGCATGACCCCGAGCGCTACGGCGTCGTCGAGTTCGACAGCGGCCAGCGCGCCATCAGCATCGAGGAAAAGCCCAAGGCGCCCAAGAGCCATTACGCGGTGACCGGGCTGTACTTCTACGACCGGCAGGTCTGCGACATCGCCGCCGACATCAAGCCCAGCCCGCGCGGCGAGCTCGAGATCACCGACGTCAATGCCCACTACCTGGCGCAGCAGCAGCTGCGCGTCGAGATCATGGGCCGCGGCTACGCGTGGCTGGACACCGGCACGCACGACAGCCTGCTCGAGGCGGGCCAGTTCATCGCGACGCTGGAGAAGCGCCAGGGCCTGAAGGTCGCCTGCCCGGAGGAGATCGCCTTCCGCAAGGGCTGGATCACGGCGGGAGAGCTCGAGAAGCTCGCGCAGCCCATGCTCAAGAACGGATATGGCCAGTACCTGATGCAGGTCCTCAAGGAGAAGGTGTTCTGATGAATGTGATCCCGACGGCGCTGCCCGAAGTGCTGATCATCGAGCCGAAGGTCTTCGGCGATGCGCGCGGCTTCTTCATGGAGAGCTGGACCGAGCCCAAGTTCAACGCGGCCTGCGGGTACGACGTGAGGTTCGTCCAGGACAACCATTCGCGCTCCGCCAAGGGCGTGCTGCGCGGGCTGCATTTCCAGCTGCCGCCGCATGCGCAGGGCAAGCTGGTGCGCTGCACCAGCGGCGCGGTGTTCGACGTCGCCGTCGACATGCGCCGCTCCAGCCCCAACTTCGGCAAGTGGGCCGGCGTCGAGCTCAGCGGCGAGAACCATCGCCAGCTCTGGATCCCGCCGGGCTTCGCCCACGGCTTCCTGGTGCTGAGCGACACGGCCGACTTCCTCTACAAGACCACCGGCCTCTACGCGCCGCAGGCCGAGGGCTCGGTGCGCTGGGACGATCCCGCCGTCGGCATCGACTGGCCGGCGCTGGACGTCGAGTTCAAGCTGGCGGAGAAGGACGCCAAGGCGCCCCTGCTCGCCGACGCGAAGTCCTTCGACTGAGCCTCTCGCCGCCGCTCATGCCCGCGCCGCTGCTGCACCTGATCGCCGGCGCGCGGCCGAACTTCATGAAGCTCGCGCCGCTGGTGCGGGCGCTGCGCGCGGACGGCCGGCTGGCGTGGAAGCTGATCCACACCGGCCAGCACCACGACGCGGCGATGAGCGGCGTGTTCTTCGACGAGCTGGGCCTGCCCCCGCCGGACGTCTCGTTGGAGTGCCACGGCGGCGGTCACGCGCAGCTGACGGCCAGGATCATGCAGGCCTATGAGCCGCACGTGATCGCCGACCGGCCCGCCGCCTGCGTGGTCGTCGGCGACGTCGATTCGACGCTGGCCTGCGCGCTGACGGCGCGCAAGCTGGGCGTGCCGGTCGCGCATGTCGAGGCCGGCCTGCGCAGCGGCGACATGACGATGCCGGAGGAGATCAACCGCCGCGCCACCGATGCGATCGCCGACTGGCTGTTCGCCACCGAGCCCAGCGCCGCGGCCCACCTGCGCCGCGAGGGTCATCCGGACACCCGCATCGACGAGGTCGGCCATGTGATGGTCGACAACCTGCTGTTCCAGATCGGCCGGCTCGAGGCCGGCGACGCGGACGCGCGCGCGGCCCAGGCCGCCGCGCACGGCGCGCTCGAGGCGGCGGGCGCGGCTGATGCGGCGGCCCTCCTCGCCGGCCGGTTTGGCGTCGTCACGCTGCACCGGCCCGCCAACGTCGACGAGCCGGCGCAACTCGCCGCGCTGATGGGCGCGCTGCGCGCGCTCGCCGCCCGGCTGCCGCTGCTCTTCCCGGTGCATCCGCGCACCCGGGCGCGCCTGGATGCGCTCGGACTGGCGCCGGCGCCGGGCCTGCACCTGCTGCCGCCGCTGCCCTACCGGCCCTTCCTGGCCCTGTGGCGCCATGCCACGCTGGTCCTCACCGACAGCGGCGGGCTGCAGGAGGAGACGACCGCGCTCGGCATTCCCTGCCTGACGGTGCGCGACAACACCGAGCGTCCGGTCACGGTCGAGCTCGGCACCAACCAGATCGCCGGCACCGACCCGGCGCGCGTGCTCGCGCTGGCGCGGCAGCGCCTGGACGAGCTGGAGGCCGCCCGCGGCCAACGGCAGCCGGTGCGCCGTCCGCCGATGTGGGATGGCCACGCCGCCGCCCGCATCGTGGCCCGGCTGGCCGACGACCTGCTCCTCTGACTTGCTCCCGATCGAAAGCGGTGACCCGGCGTCCCGCCGGATCCGCCGCTGAAGCCGCTTACTGCGTGTCCAGCGCCGGGAAGCCCTTGACCAGGTCGTCGATCGCCTTGACCTGCTGCAGGAAGGGCTTGAGCTGCGACAGCCGCAGCGCGCTGGGCCCGTCGCACAGCGCCTGCTCCGGCGCGGGATGGGCCTCGAGGAACAGGCCCGCCAGGCCCACCGCCATGCCGGCGCGGGCCAGCTCGGTCACCTGGCCGCGGCGGCCGCCCGAGGCGGCGGCGCCGGACTCGCGCTGCTGCAGCGCATGGGTCACGTCGAAGATCACCGGCTTGCCGCCGCTGACCTGCTTCATCACGCCGAAGCCCAGCATGTCCACGACCAGGTTGTCGTAGCCGAACTGCGCGCCGCGGTCGCACAGCATCACGTTCGGATTGCCGCCTTCCTCGAACTTCTCGACGATGTTCTTCATCTGCGGCGGGCTGACGAACTGCGGCTTCTTGATGTTGATCACGCGGCCGGTCCTGGCCAGCGCGATCACCAGGTCGGTCTGGCGCGCCAGGAAGGCCGGCAGCTGCAGCACGTCGCAGACGGCGGCGACCTCGGCGGCCTGGAAGGGCTCGTGCACGTCGGTCAGGACGGCCACGCCATGGGCCTTCTTGACCGCCTCGAAGATCTTCAGCCCGGCATCCAGCCCGGGGCCGCGGTAGCTCTTGATCGAGGAGCGGTTGGCCTTGTCGAACGAGGCCTTGAAGACGTAGGGGATGCCCAGTTCCCGCGTCACCCGCAGGTATTCGCCGCACACGTCGACGGCGAACTGCTCCGACTCCAGCACGTTGACGCCGCCGAACAGCACGAACGGCTTGGCGTTGTCGACCACGATGTCATTGATCTTGACCATCTCGTCTTCTTTCCCCTCTGGCGAAGGCGGGCAGTATCCCACAGCGCCCCCGGCGCGCCCGGGGGCGTCCCCAGGCCCCGGCGGGGGCCTTGTCGGGGATTCGCCGACATTCCCCTCAGCGGACTGCCTTCCGCATTTTCGTGCGATGTCCGGGTTTGGAATCCGAATATCGAACCGGAATATGTCGGCGCCCTTCGCCGAGTATGTAACGGAAGGCAATAACCCCCTGATCCGAGACATCCAGCGGGTTGTCAATCCTCGACCTGGATGTTTCAAACGGTACGGTCCCGCGAGCGCCCAATATTCCCGGAATTCGACTCCAGCGGCCCGCCTCTCCTCTGGAAAAACGGCCATCACCCTCCGCATACTGAGTCATGGCCGCAACACCTGCCCAGGCAAGGGCGAATGAAGCGGCACATATCCGGGGTGCCAACATCCAGTAACAAGAGTCCAGCCCGACACCGGTTCCAGCCGGGTCGGCGTGCAAGAAGAAGAGATACCGGCATTAACTCGTCAACGCGTTCCCACGCATTTCAGCAGTTCGAAATCCTCATGACGACTTACTCTTCTTCCCGCTTTGGAATCTCCGCCGGCCTGAGCGCCTGCGCCCTGGCCGCCGTGCTGCTGGCCGGTTGCGGCGGCGGCGGTGGCGGCACGGCGGCGGTGGCCGCCGGCGCGCTGTCGCTGGAGACGCCTCCGACCGCCGCCTCGGCGCCGGTCTCGATCGCGGCCGTGCCCTCGGCGCCCGCCAGCCAGGCCGTGGCGGGCGTCTCCGCGCTGGCCACCGACGCGGTCGCCCGCCCGGCCGCCGCGGCCTTCTGCTCGTCCGGCGACTTCGGCACCTTCCAGCGCCCGTTCAGCCCGGATTCGCCGTGGAACAGCCGCCCGGTCGGCCCGGTGCTGGGCACCGCGACGGTCCCGACCTCGACCTACTACCCGTCCGTGGACAGCGGCACCTGGTCCAGCGCGGCCTTCGAGGCGGCCGACACCGACGCGCCGATGGTCGTCACCGGCGTCAACACGCAAGGCGTGTGGGACCCGGACAGCGAGGTCTACCGCCCCAGCATCACCATCCCGCACTGGCCCGCCGCGACCCAGCCCGCCACCGGCAACGACGGCCATGCGGAGATCGTCGACACCGCCGCCGGCATCGTCCATTCGTTCTGGGGCCTCAAGCAGGTCAACGGCGCCTGGGTGACGGTGCAGTACGCCTGGACGCCGCTGTCCGGCCGCGGCGTGGGCGACCCGTCCCACTACTACCAGGGCGCGCGCTCGGCGGGCGTGTCCACGCTCGGCGGCCTGATCCGCATCCATGAAGCCAACGACGGCGCCGCCCTGTACAACCATGCGCTGGCCATGTCGCTGGACTTCAACGGCCTGAGCAACAGCCCGACCTACCGTTTCCCGGCCACCTCGGCCGACTCCAACGCCGCCACCGCCAACAGCGGCCAGATCCCGATGGGCTCGCTGCTGATGCTGCCGTCGACCTTCGACGCGCAGGCGCTGGCCACGCCGGAGCTGCGCAAGATCGCCGAGACGCTGAAGAAGTACGGCGCCTATGTCGTCGACCGCAACAACGGCACGCCCTTCGTGATCTATGTGGAGATCGGCGCCGACCTCAAGCTGCACCGCAACGGCTGGAGCGCCAGCACCGCCACCGACCTGGACACGATCCGCGCCGCGCTGCGGCCGCTGGAGAGCGCCGCCTGGTGGGTGGACGGCAACAACAAGAACAGCACGACGGTGACCAGCACCGCGATGAACCTGCTGTCGATGCGGGGCGCCTGGTGGCGCACCAAGGGCACCGTGAGCGGTGAGTTCGACACCTGGCGCCAGGCGCTGGTGTTCCCGGCCACGACGACGTTGATCGAGCAGGCCAATGCGACCGGCCGCGCGGTGAACCCGGTGACCTGGGCCACGCCCGTGGCTGGCGAGTCCTACCGCCTGTCAGTCGCCGGCACCGGCGGCGCCACCTTCCGCATGACGATCGCCGACCGCTCGACCGGTGCCACCGTCTACGACAGCGGCTACCTGGCCGACGGCCAGTCGGTCACCTTCGCCTGGCCCAGCGTGACCGGCTTCAAGGTCACGACCTGGGGACGCAGCGGCATCGCCGGCCAGGAATCGACGCTGCGTCCGACGCTGGTCAAGACCGGCGGCGGCGTGACGGCGGGAAGCGTCTGCGCGTCCTGACCGCCCCGCCATCGGCTCAAGGCGCCTTGCGGGTGCCGCGGCCGATGGCGTGGTGCTCGATGCCCAGCGTCCGCATCAGCGCCGGCTCGTACAGGTTGCGGCCGTCGAAGATCACCGGCTGCTTGAGCTCCGCCTTGATGCGATCGAAGTCCGGCGTGCGGAACTCCTTCCACTCGGTCACGATGACCAGGGCGTCGGAGTCCGCCAGCGCATGCTCCGCGCGCTCGCAGAAGCTCACGCCCGGCACCTGCGCCAGCAGGCGGTTCGCCTCGCTCATCGCGACCGGGTCATAGGCCGCGATCGCCGCGCCGCGCCGGACCAGCTCCTCGATGATCACCAGCGACGGCGCCTCGCGCATGTCGTCGGTGTTGGGCTTGAAGGCCAGGCCCCACAGCGCGAAGCGCTTGCCCGACAGGTCCGCGCCGAAGCGCGCGACGATCTTGTCCACCAGCACCAGCTTCTGGCGGTCGTTGGCCTCCTCGACGGCATTCAGCACGAACAGCGCCTGGTCGTGCTCGCGGCCGGTGCGCACCAGCGCCTTCACGTCCTTGGGGAAGCACGAGCCGCCGTAGCCGGCGCCCGCGTACAGGAACTGGTAGCCGATGCGCGGATCGGAGCCGATGCCGCGGCGCACCAGCTCGATGTCGGCGCCGACCTTCTCGGCCAGCAGCGCCAGCTCGTTCATGAAGCTGATGCGCGTGGCCAGCATCGCGTTGGCGGCGTACTTGGTGAACTCGGCGCTGCGCACGTCCATCACGAACAGGCGGTCGTGGCTGCGCGTGAACGGCGCGTACAGCGCGCGCATCATCAGCGTGGCCTGCTCGTCATCGGAACCGACGACGATGCGATCGGGCTTCATGAAGTCCTCGATCGCCGCGCCCTCCTTCAGGAACTCGGGGTTGGACACCACCGCGAAGCCGACCTGCGTGTCGCGCCGGGCCAGTTCCTCGGCGATGGCCGCGCTGACCTTGTCGGCCGTGCCCACCGGCACCGTGCTCTTGTCGACGATGACCTTGTAGTCGGTCATGCGCTGGCCGATCGAACGCGCCGCCGCCAGCACGTACTGCAGGTCGGCCGAGCCATCCTCGCCCGGCGGCGTGCCCACCGCGATGAACAGGATGGTGCCGTGATTGACGGCCAGATCCACGTCGGTGGTGAACTGCAGGCGGCCGGCGGCCACGTTGCGCTTGACCACCGCGTCCAGGCCGGGCTCGTGGATCGGAATGCCGCCGTCGTTGAGGATGCGGATCTTCTCCGCGTTCACATCCAGGCAGACCACGTGGTTGCCCATCTCGGCCAGGCAGGCGCCGGTGACCAGGCCCACGTAGCCGGTGCCGATCGTTGTGACTTTCATTCAAATACTCCTGGTTGAATTCCGGTTGAATCTGGCGGGAGAGGCCCGCGTGGCGCGCCCCTCCCGGGTCTCATGGCGGGAGGCTCACTGCTTGTAGTACTCGCGGTACCAGGCGACGAAGCGGCGGATGCCTTCGGGCACCGGCATCGCCGGGCGGAAGCCGGTCCACTGGGCCAGTTCCTCGACATCGGCATGCGTCGCCGGCACGTCGCCGTCCTGCAGCGGCAGGAACTCCTTGATGGCCTCGCGGCCCACGGCCTGCTCGATCGCGGCGATGAAGTCCATCAGCGGGATCGGCGCATGGTTGCCGATGTTGAAGACGCGGTAGGGGGCGTTCGAGCGCGCCGGATCGGCCAGCGCCGGGTCGTAGTCCGGATCGGCGGCGGCGGTGCGGTCGAGCACGCGCACGACGCCTTCGGCGATGTCGTCGATGTAGGTGAAGTCGCGGATCATCCGGCCGTGGTTGAACACCTGGATGGGCTGGCCCGCGAGGATCGCCTTCGTGAACAGGAACAGCGCCATGTCCGGCCGCCCCCAGGGCCCGTACACGGTGAAGAAGCGCAGGCCCGTCGTCGGCAGGCCGAACAGATGGCTGTAGGTGTGGGCCATCAGCTCGTTGGCCTTCTTCGTCGCGGCGTACAGGCTGACCGGATGGTCCACGCCGTGATGCTCGCTGAAGGGCATCAGCGTGTTGCCGCCGTAGACGCTGGAGCTCGACGCGTAGGCCAGGTGCTGCACGCCGTGGTGGCGGCAGCCTTCGAGGATGTTGGTGAATCCGACGATGTTGGATTCGATGTACGCATGCGGATTGACCAGCGAGTAGCGCACGCCGGCCTGCGCGGCCAGGTGCACGACGCGGTCGACCTTGTGCTTGGCGAACAGGTCGGCCATGCCCTGGCGATCGGCGACATCCAGCTGGACGAACTCGAAGCCGTCCTTGCCCGCGAGCCGCGCCAGACGGTCGTGCTTGAGCCGCGGATCGTAGTAGTCGTTGAGGTTGTCCAGGCCGACCACCCGGTCGCCCCGCGCCAGGAGGAGCTGGCTGACATGCATGCCGATGAAGCCGGCGGCGCCGGTGACGAGGACTTTCAAGCGCACTCCCGCGGTTCGGTGGACGGAACGGTCAACATTCTCCATGACTCCCTGCGGCGGACCGGTGCCGGTCCCCCGCTCACGGGGGGTTCATCCGCGCAGCCGCCCCAGCACGCCCTTGACCAGCGTCTTGGCGGCGACCTCCAGCCGCTCGCCCCGCGTGGCCGCATCGGCCTGGCGCAGCATCGCGGCCACCTCGTCCCTGGACATCAGCGGATAGAGCGCCTCGCGGCTCAGGCCGTCCACGTCCTCCTGCTGGCCGTTCCAGTGCCGGATCGGGAAGCGGTAGAAGCGGTAGCGCGGATCGTCCAGCGGCAGCAGGTCCACGTCGGGCCGCTGCGCCGGGTTCAGCAGGCCCAGCACCGGGACGTGGATGGTCTGGGCGTCCGACAGCCAGGTGGCCAGCCACGCGAAGGAGCTGACGCTGGTGACCACGTGCCGCGCGCTGCGCAGCCGCTCGAAGTCCGCCAGCACGCCCTGGCTGCGCACGACGCGCGCGTCCGGCATCGCCTCGATCAGCAGGCGCGAGTACCAGTCGTCCTCGATCTGGCCGAACAGCACCGGCCGCAGGCCGGTCTCGCGCGCCAGCTGGCGGTAGTAGGCCGGCGGCACCGGACCGTAGTCCGGATGGCACTGGCCGAGGATCTCGGCGCCGCGCACGCTGATCAGCAGCTCGTCGGCGCCGTGGCGCTCCACCTGCGCCTGTCCGGCCGGGAACAGGCTCTGGTAGGCCGATGGCGGCAGGTAGTTGGCCATGCGCGAGCCGATGCCCACCAGCTTCATGTCACGCAGCAGCCCGGCCTTGACCAGCGACGCCACGCCGTGGATGTCGATCAGGTGGCCGCGCAGCTCCACCGGCTTGACGCGCGCGGCCGGCTCCTCGCCGCCCTTGAGACCCCACAGCGGCATGTCGTGGCCGACGATCTCCAGCCCGGGGATCTTGCTGCGCAGCGTGTGGCCCAGCATCAGCTGCATCATCTGGTTGCCCAGGTTGCCGGTGGGTTGGATGCGGAAGGTCACCGCGCTCATCTTGCGTGCTCCAGGGGAATCGCCGGAGGAGGCCGGCGGCCGTCGATCAAGCTCTGCAGAGTTCGGCATAGAGGGCCTCGTAGGTGTTGCCGATGGCGGCCATGCCGAAGTCCTGCCGCGCGCTTTCCGCCAGCGCGGCCGACGAGGCCGGCGTGCGCTGCGCCAGCAGGCGCAGGCACAGGCGCGCGAATTCCTCCGGATCCCGCGACGGGGTGTTCACCGCGTCCGGACGCTCGCCGACGATCCAGCCGGTGATCTCGGGAATGTCCATCACCGCGACGGCCAGGCCGGCGCACATCGCCTCGACGATGGCGGTGCCGAAGCCTTCCTGGCGCGAGCAGAACGCGAACAGGTCGACCGCGCGCAGGATGTCGTGGATGTCGTCGCGGCGGCCCAGGAAGCGCACGCCGTCGATGCCGCGTTCCTTCATGAACTGCTGCAGCTGGACGTGGAACGGGTTGGTGTCGTCGTTGCCCGGGCCGATGATCAGCAGCACCGCGCCGGGCCGCTCGCGGCGGATGGTCTCGAAGGCGGCGATCAGCAGGTCGTAGCCCTTGCGGTGCTCCACCGCGCCGATCGTGGCCAGCACCGGCACGTCATCCGGGATGTCGAGGGCGCGGCGCGCCTTCGCCACCTCATCGGGCATCGGCAGGTAGTAGCGGTCGGTTTCGACGCCGTTGGCGACCAGCAGCACGCGCTCGGGCGCCACGCCGACGCTGCAGGCCATGCGTTTGAGGCTGGGCGAGATCGCGATGTAGCGGTGCACCGAGCCCAGGCAGGCGCGGTACAGCTTGCCCATCAGCCGGCGCCGCGTCAGCGTGGCGGGGTCGTCCGACTCGGCCAGCGTCAGCTTGACGATGGTCTTGCGGCCCAGCCACTTCAGGAGGGGCATCGCCAGCAGCTCCGGCCCCTGCACCGAATGGAAGTGGAAGACGCGGAACTTCGGATGCGCCAGCGCGAACAGCACGATGCGCAGCGTCCAGATCAGCTTGCGCAGGTTGGAGCGCGCGGCGGTGAAGGTGCGGCGGCGGTAGAGGTCGAAGGACTCGTGGCGCAGGTCGGCGTCGGGCCCGTCGCCGTTGTCGGCCAGGAAGGCGACCTCGCAGCCGCGCGTCTGCAGCTCCGCGCCCAGGCGCAGCGCCTGCACGATCGCACCGCCGAATTCGGGCGGGAAGGTGAAGCACACCATCAGGATCGCGCCGTGCGCGGCCGACGCGGTGGCCTGGGATTCGGTGGTCAAGGAAGCGCTCATCGGTGTCGTTTCATCAAGCGCTTCATGAAGCGCGGGACAGCTTGCTACGGAACAGGGCCCTCACCGAGGCCATCTTCTGCGGCGCCAGCACGGCCATGACGCCGAGATAACAGGCGGCGAACAGCGCGTACTGCGCGGCCAGGCGCCACAGCCCCTCGTGGCCGCCCGGGACCGCGGGGCCGAAGATCCAGCGGTCGCCGCCCCACACCAGCACGCCCGCGGCCAGCGCGGCCAGCACCTGGTGGCCGATCGCGCGCAGGAGCTGCGGCAGGCCGGCCTCGAGCAGCCGCAGCACCGCGGTCATCGTCAGCAGCAGGTTGAGCACCGTCGCGATCAGGTAGGCCTGCGTCAGGCCCGTCACGCCGTAATGGATGCCGATGGCGAAGGACGCGACCTGCAGCACCGAGCCGATCACGCCGTAGCGCAGCATCAGGCCGGCGTGGCCGGTGGCGAGGAAGGCGCTGCCCGAGGTGCTCAGCACCGACTGGATGAACCCGGTCGGCGCGAGCCAGGCGAGCAGCGTCTGGGCGCCGGCCCACTTGGCGCCGAAGACCACGGCCACCGTCGGATCGCGGAAGAACCACAGCGCGGCCATCACCGGCGCGGTGCCGAAGGTGATGACGCCGAGCGAGCGCAGGTAGACATCGGCCATCTGGCCCTTGCCGCCCTGCTGGTGCGCCTGCGTCAGCAGCGGGAACACCGCGCGGGCCACCACGTGGCTGATGTTCTGCACCGGGAACAGCATCAGCCGGTAGGCCACGCTGTACAGGCCCAGCACCGCCGAGCCCAGCACCTTGCCGATGATGAAGCTGTCGGCATTGCGGGCGAAGTAGTTGACGAACTGGAAGGCCGACACGTTGCCGCTGTAGCGCGAGATCTCGCGCAAGCCGTCCCAGCGCGGGCGCCAGCCGGGACGCCAGTCCGACATCGCCCAGAGCATCGCGCCCTGCACCGCCGCCGCGACCAGCGTCTGCGCCACCAGCGCGTACACGCCCCAGCCCGCCAGCGCGGCGGCCACCGCCGCCAGCAGCGCCAGCACCACCGCGACGCTCTCCACCGCGGCGATGCGCTTGAACTGCGAGGCCCGCTCCAGCAGCGACTGGTGCACGATGCTGCTGCACGCCACCGGGAAGGACAGCGCCATCAGGCACAGCACCGGCACCAGCGCGGGCGCGTCGTAGAAGTGCGCGACCGCCGGGGACGCGGCCATCAGCGTCAGGCAGATCAGCCCGCCCAGCGCCATGTTGAGCCAGAACACCGAGGCCTTCAGCCCGTCGGTCAGCGTCTCGCGCTGGATCAGCGCCGAGCCGGTGCCGAAGTCGCGGAACAGCATCGCGAAGTTGGTGAAGATCGCCGCGATCGCCAGCAGGCCGTAGTCCGACGGCGACAGCAGCCGCGCCAGCAGCGTCACGCTGGCGATCTGCGAGCCGATGCGGGCCAGCTGCGAGAAGGCCGCCCACTTGATGTTGTTGAGGATGGACACGCGCGCGTTCCAGGTGATCGGGCCGGGTCGGACCGGGAGCCGGCTCAGGCCGGCTCCTCCGCCATCTTGCGCAGGTCGGACGCGACGTAGGTCGCGGCCACCTGGCGGTCGTTGCCGCCGTTGAAGCTGTTGAAGTGCACCAGCCCCTGGTCATGCGTGCCGGGCAGGCCCTCGAAGTAGCGCGGCAGGCGGCCGAGCTGGCGCACCCGCAGGCCGGCGCGCAGCGCCATCGCGTGCAGCCAGATGTCGTCGGCCTTGGGGCAGCAGGCCTTGAAGGCGTCGCCCTGCGCATGCATGAAGTCCAGGAAGCGCGGCGGATAGATCACGCCGGAGACGCCGGTGGCGAAGTGGCGCCAGCGCGGCTCGCGGCTGCCGCACGGCGGCCAGTCGCGGTAGGGGCGGATGACCGCCCCGCCCTCGGTCCTGTCCTCGAGCGCCACCACGTGCGCGCGGTAGCAGCTGATCTGCTCGGGCGCGGCGCGATAGGCGTTCCACAGCCGGCGCAGCCACCAGCGCGGATAGACGATGTCGTCGTCCGCGGTCACCAGCGGCACCTCGTGGCGCGGCATCGACGCGACGTACGGGTAGTACTTCGTGTGCGGGCCGAGGTTGTCGGTGAGGTGCACTTCCAGCCCGCGCGCCTGCAGGCGGCGCAGGCCCTCGGGCAGGTCGTTGAAGCGGCGCGCGTCGTCCAGCCACAGGATCAGGCGCGAGGGCCTCAACTGCCCGCGGCCGATGCTCTCGATGGTCAGGTGCACCGTGTCGATGCGCGGGCCGTAGGTCGTCAGCGAGACCACCGGACCGCCCGGGGCCACGACGGACCGGGTGCTGGTGTCATTCAGGCGCTGCAAGGTCTTCACCTGCGCCGGCACGAGGCGCGGCGCGAGCTTGTAGACCAGCTTGCGGTGGATCTTCGAGATCAGCAGATCGATGTCCATGAACGGGAGACTCATCCTTTGGATCGACGGACGGCATCCGTTGCCGGGCGCACGCCTGTCAGGCGCAGCCGCACCAGGTCCATCGCCGCGCCCAGCCAGCGCTTGACCACCGGCTCGGCGTAGGTCACCACCAGCCAGCTCAGCAGCAGCACCACGGCGCTGGCCAGCAGCAGCGCCATCGCCGGCTCGATGCCCGCCCGCCGCATGAGGCCCATCGAGACGGCGCCGATGTTCTGGTGCACCAGGTACAGCGGGTAGGTCATCAGGCCCAGCACGCGCAGCAGGCTCACCAGCGGCTTGCTCGAACGCCAGGCCGCGTTGTGCCGGATGCCGAGCAGGATCACGGCCAGACTGATCAGCCAGATCGCCAGCGCGGGCCACCAGGGATAGGTGCGCGGACCGTTGGCATCGACGTTGGTCCAGAAGATCTGCACCACGCAGGCGGCGGCGGTCGCGGCCAGCGTCGCCCACGACGGCCGCTTCTGGCGGTCGATCAGCACGGCCCAGATGAAGATGCCGGCGGCGAAGAAGGCGCCATGCTTCACCAGCAGCAGCTCCAGCACGCGCTCCACCAGGTAGGGCAGCGTCTTGTGCAGCACTGCCAGCGCCGGCACCAGGCCGCTCTGGCCCAGGCTGTACGCGACCCAGTAGGCCAGGCAGATCCAGCCCAGCGCCGCGGCCAGCGTGCCGATCGCCTTCTCCCTGCCGCGCCAGATCAGCACGCCGACCGAGGCGTAGAAGAAGATCTCCACGCCCAGCGTCCAGAAGACGTTGTCGATCCACGGGTACCAGGGCATGAACAGCATGCTGTGGCGGTAGCCGCGCATCAGCTCGGTCGTGAATCCGCTGTAGTGCCACGCGAGCACGGCCAGCGTCAGCGTGGAGCACACCCAGGCCGCCGGCACCAGGCGCACCACGCGGCTGCGCAGGAAGGCATAGGGCGTGGCGCCGCGCGCCGAGTACGCGATCACGATGCCCGAGATCACGAAGAACACCTGCACGCCGATCCAGCCGTAGAACGACAGCCAGGGGATGAGCGGCTGCGGGAAGGTGCCGCCGCTGAGCTCGTAGGGGCGGCTGTCGGGCCGGTCGCCGATGCTGAAGGCCAGATGCGAGAACAGCACCAGCACCGCGGCGACGAAGCGCACCAGGTCGATCGCGATGACGTGCTGCTGCCGGGGATTGGCATGCTCGATCGGCTGAGGCCGTGGATCAGGCTGGGACATGGGGGTACCTCCGGAACGGGCGAGGGGCGGCGCTGGCATTTCAGGCTGACGAACGCGGGACGGCGGTCGCCGCGGCATACCGCCGCGCGCGCGCCAGGAACAGGGGATTGCCCAGCACGTAGCGCTTGAACAGGCGGCGCGGTTCGCGCGCCAGCCGGTACAGCCACTCGATGCCCAGGCGTCGCATCCAGGCCGGCGCGCGCGTCGCGCCGCCGCCGAGGAAATCGAGGATCGCGCCGCCGCACACGATCAGGCAGGGGCGGTCCAGCGCGGCGCGCAGCTGCTGCGCGACCTGCTCCTGCTTGGGCATGCCCATGCCCAGCACGATCAGGTCGGGCGCGAACGCGAGCGCCCGCTCGACATACGCCGCCGGCGCGCGGAAGCCGTCGAGCGCCTCGATGGCGGCGCCCGGCGCGAGTTCGCCGCGGATCTTCGCGGCCGCCGCGGACAGCTGCGGATCGCGCGTGCCCAGCAGCAGGATGCGGCGGCCGGCATGCCGCGCGACGATGCGCGGGATCAGGTCGGTGCCGTTCAGGTTCAAGCCCGGCGCGCGGCCCAGGCGGCCCATCAGCATCTTCATGCCGGAGCCGTCGCGCAGCACCCAGTCGGCCTCGGCGACCGCGGCGGCGAACCCGGCATCGGTCGCGGCCAAGTTCATCGCATGCGCGTTGACGAAGGCGACCACGCGCGGCCGTTGCACGCCGGCGAAATCGCGCAGCAGGCCGTCCTCGACGCCGCGTTCGTCGTCGACCACGGTGAGCGCGTCCAGGATGGCGCGCCAGCGGGCGATCCAGGCCGTGGTGGACGCGGCGTTCGCGCCGGCTGGCGCGTCGGGGGTCATGCGGGTGTCCGTCATGGTGCGTTCCGGCGCGTCAATGGTCGCGTCTGGTGCGCACCCATTCGGTCTGGCGGCGCACGACGAAGCTCAGGTAGATCGGCAGCTTGGCCAGCACGTACATCGGCGCCTTCAGCAGCTCGCCCAGTCCGATCAGGTCGGACGCGAAACGCTGCCGCGCGATGACGATCGCCGTCACCAGCGCCAGGACGCCCAGCAGCGCGATCACCAGGCCGGCCACGAGTCCCGTGGCGAGCGCCCAGACCGCCTGCGCCAGCACGGCCACGACCAGCAGGCCGGCCAGCAGCGCCAGCGGCGGCACCAGCATGTCCATCACCAGCATCGCCTGCGCGAAGCGGCCGCGGCGCAGCGCATCCCACAGCAGCCGGGGCCCTTCCCCGACCAGCAGCGACAGGTGACCGTGCTCCCAGCGCGTGCGCTGGCTGCGTTCGCCCTCCTGGCTGGCGGCGAAGACGCTGGTGACCAGCACGTCCTCGCAGAACAGCGGCGGCGTGCCCTCGCGGGCCAGGCGCACGCCGAGCTGCATGTCCTCGGCCAGATGGCCGCTGGCCAGCGGCGCGCGCAGCGCGACGACCCACGGGAAGGCCATGCCGGTGCCCAGCAGCTGGCACGGCAGGCCGAGCCGGAACATGCCGCGCGAGCGCGCCAGGTTCTTCACGCGCATCGCGAACTCGGCGACACGCGCCTTGAGCCCGGGCGTGGGCGCATGCATCAGGTAGCTGGCCTGCACCGGCCGGCCGTGCGCCTGCGCCAGGCTCGCCAGGCGCGGGATCAGCCCCGGCGACAGCACGCAGTCGGCGTCCAGCACGATCACGACGTCGGGCGCATGGCCCTCGCGCAGCGCCAGCGCTTCCAGGTGGCGCACGCCGAAGTCCAGCGCGTAGCCCTTGCCCCGGCGCTCGGCGTCCTGGCGTTCGACGACCTCGGCGCCGACCATGCGGGCCTGCGCGGCCGTGTCGTCGCCGCAGTTGTCGGCCACGACCAGCACGCGGTCGTCCGGGCCCAGTTGCGACAGGGTCTGCATGATCGTCGCGCGCACCCCGTGGCCCTCGTCGTGGGCCGGGATCAGCACGGCGATGCGGCCCGGGCGCGGCTGCTGCGGCAGCGGCGCCGGGCGCTTCATCGCCAGCAGGACCTGGGTCAGCAGCAGCCCCGCCGGCAAGGCCAGCGCCAGCGTGCCGAGGATCAACAGCGCGTGGATCACGGTCAGCACGAGGTCAAGCATGGGCGTACTCGCTGAAAAGCCGGAGCAACCGCGTGGCCTCCGTGTCCACGTCGTGGCGCGCGAGCACGCGCGTGCGGGCCGCGTCGGCCATCTGGGCCAGGCGCGCGTCGTCGCAGTCGAGGCACTCGCGCATCGCGTCGGCCAGCGCCTGCGCGTCGCCGGCCGGCACCAGCCAGCCGTGCGTGCCGGGCACGATGAGTTCGGGGATGCCGGCGATGGACGTGCTCACCACCGGACGGCCCAGCGCCATCGCTTCCATCGCGACGACGGGCAGGCCCTCGGCGAAGCTGGCCAGCACCAGCGCGCGCGCCGCCATCAACTCGGCGCGGACCTGGTCGCTGCCGATCCAGCCCGTGATGCGCACCGTGCGCTGCAGGCCGAGCTCGGCGATGCGCGCCTCGATGGCGGGACGCAGCTCGCCGTCGCCGGCCAGCACCAGCTCGAAGTCGGGCCGGTGCTTCGCCACCAGCGCGGCGGCCTCGATCAGCAGCAGGTGGCCCTTCTGCTCGGCGAGCCGGCCGATCGCCAGCAGGCGGCTGCCGGTCGGCGGCGTGTCCGCGCCGGCGTGGAAGCCCGGCTCCAGCCCGCAGTGCACGACCTGCACCTTGGCCCAGTGCGCGCGCTCCACCCAGCGGAACAGCTGGCTGCGGCAGAAGGACGTGATCGCGACGACGAAGCGCGCGCGGCGGATCTTCTCGCCCAGGTGCAGGAACTCGGGCTTGTCGAATTCCTCGGGCCCGTGGACGGTGAAGCTGTAGCCCGGGCCGCCCAGCGCGTGCAGCAGCATCGCGACTTCGGCCGAGTTGGTGCCGAAGTGCGCGTGCACGTGCGTGACGCCGGCATCGCGCGTCAGCTTCAGCGCGACGCAGGCCTCGGCCAGGTACACGAGGTGCAGCGGCAGCGGCCGGTCGGCGCGGCGCCCCATGCGCAGCGCGAGCTTGAGCGCACCGAGGAAACGTCCGGGCGCGCGGAGCGCCTCGCGGACCAGCGCGCCGCCGAGCGCCCCCGCGCCACCGCGCAGCAGGTAGTGGGTGCGGCCCTTCTCCGCCTGGTCCTGCGCGTCGGGCGCGGGATCGTTCCAGCCGCGCACCGCCACGCGCAGGACGTCCTGGCCCTGCTTCTCCAGCGCGAGGATCTCGCGGCGGATGAACGTGTGGCTGACCTTCGGATAGTGGTTGACGAGGTAGGCGATCTTCAAAGGGTCAAACTCCCAGACTCCTGACCATCCACGGGGGCCGGAAGCTTGTTCTTGTCATGGCCGGCAGCGGCGCCGGGGTTCTCGTCGCGAGGGCAAGCATCGTTCCCGGCACGGGCCGGCACGAACGCCCCGGCGACCGGCGAGGTGGCCCGCGTGCCATGCAGGATGCGTGCCGGATTGCCGACGGCCGTCGCGCCGGGCGGCACATCCTGCAGCACGACGCTCATCGCGCCGACCTTGCAGCCGGCGCCCAGCCGCACGCCACCCAGCACCTGCGCATAGGCGCCGAGCTCCACGCCGTCCTCCAGCACCGGACACGGTCCCCCGTCGACGCGGTTGCCCAGCGTCACGCCCTGGCGCAAGGTGCAGCCGGCACCGATCACGGTGCCCGGATTCACGAAGATGCCGCCGAAGTGCCAGATCCGCAGCCCCGGGCCGATGCGCGTCTGCTTGGGCAGGCTGATGCCGGTCAGCGTCTCGACGACCGTATGCAGCAGCAGGTGGAAGCCGCGATGCAGCTTCTGAGCGAAGCCCGCCGGCGCCGCGTCGACGCGGCGGCCGTAGCGGTAGACCCACAGCGCCCACATCGACTGCTCGCGCAGCGGCATGCGGCCCAGGCCCCAGCGGGCGACGTCGGCGGCCCAGTCGGGATCGCGGTGCGCGCGCAGCGTCATCGGGCGCTCCTCGGCGAGGCCTTGTCCATCGGCTTGTCGGCGCCGTCCACGGGCACCAGCGTGCCGCCCACCGACGACTCGCCCGGTCCCGGGCCGCTGCGCACGGTCACCCGCACGGCGCCCTGCCCTTCGGGCCATTCGAAGGTCTTGCTGGCGCCATCGGCCAATTCGCCGCTGTCGAACAGCGTCGTGCGCCGATCGGCATCCAGCAGTTGCAGCTGCAGCTTCGCGCCGCCGGTGGCGGTCGCGGTCAACCGGTAGCGCTTGCCCGCCTCGGGCTTGGCCCACGTGACCGGCTGCAGGCCGCGGCCGGAATCGTTGACCAGCACCATCACGCCGTCGCCCGGCGGGAACACGACCGCCTGGCGGCGCGTATCGAAGCCGGCGCCCGGCCGGTCACCCGAGGGGGCGGCGGCGGTTGCGCCGGTCGCGCCGGTCGCGCTGGTCGAGGCCGACTTCATCGCGGCGTCGCTGCCGCCCGCGGGCCGCCACGGGCCGCGCAGCGAGAACCGGTTCTGCGGCGCCTGCATCGACATGGGCCGGCCGTTGCCGTCGACCCAGCGCTCCACCGCCACGACCTGGCGCAGCGCGCCGCGCACGCGGTCCAGCTCGGCCGCGAACTCGGGATGCCAGCCGCGCTTCATCGGCGACTTGTTGGCGCCCATCTCGACGTAGATGACGTAGGGCGTCTCGACATTGCGGTCCACGACGTAGGCGCCGTAGACCTTCAGCGTGCGCGCGACCTTGCGCAGCAGCGGGTCCTTGATGCGCTCGGTGTCGAAGTCCGGCGGCAGCATCATCAGCGCGCCCTGCGGAATCTTGCCGGTGTTGGACTTCGCGCCCGTGTCGGCCGAGGTCGCGGGAAAGATGTAGGCCGGATCCGGCGACAGGCCCGTGTGCGTCAGCGACATCGCCAGCGCATGCCGGAACACCTCGTCGTCGTCGTCGATCTCCTTGGCGCGCACCAGCCCGCCCATCGTCGGCACCGCCGCGGCGCGCGCGCCCTGGAAGTAATGACCGGGCTCGCCCCAGCCGCGGCCGTCCAGCTTGGTCCACGCGTACTGGTCCGCGCGCCATTGGCCATCGATGAAGCGCAGCACGTTGAACGAATGGATCACGCGATCCACCGGATCGACGATGTCGCCGTGGCCGTCGGCGGCGCTCGCCGGCTCGACGCCGGCGGGCCAGCGCGGGATGGTGATCCGGTCACGCATCGCTCCCGCGTCCGGATCCCAGATGCCCTGGCGGCCCGGCAGCGGCATCACGGTCACCGGCTTGTCGTCGGGCGAGGCGACGAACACGCCGGTCGACCACTTGCCGTCTTCCATCGTCGGGTAATTGCGGGCCCGGGGGATCTCGTCGGTGCCCAGCGTCACGCCGATGGGGCGCGCGTTCCACGGCGAGTCCGCCGCGAATGGCCGGTCCGGCGTGCCAAAACGCAGATGGCGCACCGCGCGGGCCTGCGGATCATTCCTGTCGGCGGCATCGGACTTGTCGCCGCGTGCAGCCGCTTGAGGCTGGGCCGACGCATCGAGGCAGACGGTCGCGGCCGCGCCGGCGATCACGCCGCACAGCAGCCAGGTCACGGGGATGACGGAACGGATTGTGAGCATCGACGACATCCGTCCAGCCTCAAACACTACGAACCGGGTCATTGGACATCCTCACTCGGTGGCCCATCGCAATAAAGTGTCGCTCGAAGTAAAACGTCGACAGATGCGCGAGCAGGAAGATCACTGCGAGCAGCAGTGGTCGCTTGAGGTACTTTTCGGTGACATCGCCGGAGCCCAGCCAGGTGTGCTCCAACGGCACATGCAGCACGTAGACCGCGAAGGACACCGCCGCCAGATAGCCCCAGAAGGGGCGCGACAGGAACACCGACGGCGCCGAGCGCGGCTGGCTCATCAGCGCGCCGGTGAGCACCAGCACGGCATACGGCCGCACGAACGAGGCGAAGTTGCCGTCCACGCTGTAGCAGGTCAGGCACAGCATCGCCGCGGCGATCCACAGGACCACGGGCCGCTCGAAGAACTCGAGCGCCTCGCGCCGGCTCGGCGAGTGCAGCAGGATCGCCAGCACGAAGCCCGCGAGGATGTCGTCGATGCGGTACCAGGTGATGCTGCCGCTGTAGCCGCTCATGTACACGCGATAGGCCGTCACGGCGAAGAGCAGCACCGGGACCGCGATGCGCGCCACGCCCGGACGGAAGAACAGCAGCAGCGTGGCCAGCGCGTAGAACTGCAGTTCGACGCACAGGCTCCAGAAGTGGTCCAGCGGCACGCGCATGCCGGGGCTGCTGAGGTTGGCGTAGAACAGCAGGTGCGAGGCCAGTGCCGACGGCGGGAAGTGCCAGATGGCGGCGACCACCACCGCGACCAGCCAGGCCAGCGGCAGGATGCGCAGCAGCCGCTTGGCCACGAACTCCAGCGGGTGCGACTGGATCAACACCTGCTTGCCAATGAAATATCCGGACAGCACGAAGAACAGCGCCATGCCCAGCATGCCGGCCGATTCGTTGAGCCGCGGTCCGAGGGCGTTGAGCGGCAGCAGGTGCGCGACCAGCACGGTCACGATGCTCAGGCCGCGCACGCCGTCCAGGACCGGGGACCGGGCTGCGGCGCCGCTCATGCCGGCTCCGTGACGGCCCACGGTCGCGCCACCCGGCGCACGGCGCGCCGCGGCCGGTGGCCGATGTCGGCCTTCTCATGGCAGACGATGGCGCAGCCCGCGCCCATCACGAACCAGAAGAACCAGTTGAAGACGAGGTAGCTCAGCATGTTGTCGGACAGCGAGACCACCACGTAGCCGATCAGCAGCGCGATGAACATCGCCGACAGGAGCGCGTCCTCGCGGCGGAAGCGCCAGAAGATCTGCGCCGCGCGCCAGTACTTCCAGTAGTAGGCGCCCAGGCCGACGATGCCGACGTCGAACAGCATCTGCACCGCCACGCTGTGCGCCCCGGTGGTCATGCCGCCGCTCAGGCTGAAGAAGGTCGGCGAGTTGAAGAAGAAGCCGCCCGAGCCGTAGCCGAACGCGTAGCGGATCGGCGCCATCCACGCGATGGCGTCCTCCCACAGCACGCGGCGCCAGGTGAAGGAGTTCAGCTTGGCGTACTGCACCACCACGTTGCCCTGGCCGATGTCGAGCACGCGGTCGCGGATGTCGGGCACCAGCAGCGCCAGCAGCGGCACCAGCAGCAGGTAGAGCAGGAAGCGGCGCTCGAACAGCAGCCCGTACAGGAAGAACATCGCGCCGGCGGCCATCCATGCGCTGCGCGTCTTGGTCGCCGCCAGCAGGGCCAGCAGGACCAGCAGGTAGAAGGCCATGGCCAGCCGCGCGGCGGTGGTCGTGGTGGCCAGCGTGCGCGCGTTCTTCCAGAGGTAGAGCAGCACGCCCTGCATCAGCACCAGGTAGAAGGCCAGGATGTTGGGGTGCGAGAACGGCCCCTTGTAGCGGCCCATCGCCGCCGGGTCGTTGGTGACGTGGACGTCGCCGCGCGCGATCGCGACCAGCGTGTAGAGCGCCACCGGCACCGAGGACCAGATCACCAGCTTGAGGATGCGGTCGAACGAGGTCCAGTCCTCGACGACGTAGAAGGCAACGACGAACATCGCCATCGTGCTGAGCGTGCCCAGGAAGGTGCGCAGCTCCGGCAGCCGGTCCGGCGAGTACAGCAGGCCCACCGCCTGCGTCACGATGAAGGGCAGCCACACCATCCAGGCCACGCGCGGGATGCGGCGCGGCTCGCGCATCCAGAACACCAGGGCCAGCAGGATCACCGCCAGGTTCACCAGGCCGCCCAGGCCGCCGAAACTCGCGAAGCGCGCCTCCTCGAGCACCGGGTTGCCGATGGCCCGCAGCAGGATGATGGTCAGCAGCAGCGCCTTCGGATTGGCCAGGAACATGAAGGCCACGATCAGCGCCACCGGCAGCACGACGAAGAACACCGGCTTCTGCGCCGCCAGGTCGCCCATGACGACGCAAGCGATGCCCAGGACCATGCAGCCGACGGCCAGCGCCAGCGCCCACGCCAGCGTCCGCCGCGCCGGCAGCCGCGAGCGGCGGTCGTTGCCGTAGGGGTTCAGGCCCTTGCTTGCCGCGTTCATCGGACCAGCATCCCGCGGGCCGAGGCCGGGACGGACGCCACCAGCTCGGCAAGGAATCGTTCCATCAGCGCCTGCGACGCCGGCGCGGCGCCGGCCTGCGCCAGGCGCTGCGAGGCGCGCACCAGGATGCCGTCGGGAATGCGCCCCGCCAGCCCTTCATTGAGGATGTACCAGCGCGCGGCCAGGCCGTCGCCGCCGTAGCTGTCGCCGATGCGGATCCAGTAGCGCACCGCCTCGAAGCCGCCGCCGCGGCTTTCGGCCAGCAGCTGCGTCGTGGGCACCGGCAGCGCGCGGCCTCGGGTGGCGATCGGGCGGCCGGCCTCGCTGACGCGCACGGCGAAGCCCTGCGCGGGATAGCAGACCTCGGGCCGGTGCACCTTCACGTCCTGGCGCTGGCGCTCGCCCCAGGCCAGCGCGAGCATCACCTGCTCGCCGTGGCCGTTGGCATAGGTGCGCATCACCGTCTGGTCGTAGGGCTGCTCCAGCACCGTCTCGACGCCCTGCGCCACGTCGACCTGGGTCGTCGAGTCGGCCACGACGCGCCAATCGCCGAAGGCCTTGGGCACGACCGCATCGAGGCTGGGCGCGCCGGTGACGGCCTGCAGGCGCGGCGTGGCCAGCCACGCCCCGGCGGCCGCGACGCCCATCAGCGCGGCGCCGGTCAGGCAGGCGCGGCGCGAGAAACGCGGCGGCGCGTCGGCCGCACCCGCGGACGCGGTGCTCACCGGGGGCGTGCCCTTGGAGGATGGCATCGGCAGGCTCATCGCGCGCCCCCCGCCGCCGCGCGCAGGCGGTTCCAGCGCAGCGACAGGCCGCGCAGCAGGCCGTCGACGCCGACGATCAGCATCAGCGCGGTCAGGAACAGCGCCATGCCGGAGAACTCGTGCATGAACCCCTGGCCGACGTCGTCGCCCAGGTGGTAGGTCAGCAAGGCCAGGATCAGGATGCGGATCACGTTGGAGCAGTAGGAGATGGGCACGATCAGCAGCGCCAGCGCGACGTTCCGGAACACGGATTCATGGCGCACGACGTTCATGTAGAGCAGGCCGAGCGCCTCGAGCGTGAACAGCGAGTTCAGGCCCGCGCAGGCGTCCGCGACCATCAGCTGGTAGGGACCGATCTGCAGGATCACGCCGGCCCGCGCGATCGGGTAGCCCAAGGCGTACATCAGGGTCTCGGCGCCCCAGGAGGCGGCCAGCTTCATCGGCTGGGTGATGACGTCGACGATCGACGCAGGCAGCGGCACCGCGAAGAGCAGCAGGAAGAAGGCGAAGCCGTAGCGGCGCGCGATCTCGGGCCCGAGCAGCACCAGCGCCAGGCCGAGCAGCACCGGCATCAGCGAGCCCATCTCCAGCACGGCGATCGACTGCGAGCGTCCCAGCACGTAGGCCAGCAGCCCCAGCGCGACCAGCGTCCAGCCGGCCACCGGCGCCGGGCGGGGGCGGAAGGACTTGCCCTCCCGCGCCATGCGCCGGGTCTGGAAGTAGAAGTACCAGGCCGACAGCGCCAGCACGATCGGCCCATGCGAATTGCGGTCGCCGCGCCACGGGCCGCGCAGGAAGTCGACGACGGTGGGCGCGTACAGCGCAACCAGGCCGATCGCCAGCGCGATCAGCGCGACCCGGTTGGCGGCCCAGAAGGCCGCGCCCGGGCGGCCCGGCGCGCCGGGAAGGACATTCTGCGTCATGGCGTTCACTGCGATCCCTGCTGGTGGTTCCGGACATGCGGCGGCACGGGCCCCGCGGCCCCGCCTGTGGTCGATGTTCGCGGCTCTGCCGGCCGCTGTGACGTCTCGCCCGGTATCCGGTGTCAGTATTGGTTCATGACGGTGCCCACCAGCGTGGTGGAAACGCCATCCAGACTGTCGGTGAGGTCCTGCAGCGCGCTCACCCGCGACTGGTTCTGGCGCGCGAGCACCAGCGCCGCGCCGCAGCGCGACGCGACGATGGCGGCGTCCGCGCCGTAGCGGCTGGCGGAGGTGTCCACCAGCACGTGGTCGAACTTGCCGGCCAGCTCGCGCATCAGCAGGCCGAAGGCGGGCCGCTCCAGCAGCTCCACCGGATTGGGCGGCACCGCGCCCACCGGCAGGATGAACAGGCTGTTCAGCCCCTCCACCTGCTGGATCACGCGCGGCTCGCTGCGGCCCGACAGGATGGAGGACAGGCCGGACTGGTTGTTCACGTCGAAGATCTCGTGCTGCCGCGGGCGGCGCAGGTCCGCGTCGACCAGCAGCGTGCGGCCGCCCAACTGCGCCAGCGTCACCGCCAGGTTGGCGGTGAAGTAGCTCTTGCCGTCCAGCGTGTCAGGGCTGATGACGGCCAGTGCGCGGCGCGGCTCGCCCTCGCGGTACAGCCGCATCGTGATCTGGCTGCGGATCGCGCGGAAGACTTCCGACTGCGACGAGAACGGCTGGTTCAGCGCCACCAGCTCGGGGCTGCGCGTCTTGCGTTCGTTGGGGGCGTACGGATAGTGGAACTGCTTGGACAGCGCCTCCAGCACGTCCTCGGCGTTCGCGTAGCCCAGCGCCACCGCGGCTTCGCCGAAGCGGATGCCACGCTCGCGCTGGTACTGCAGCACGCGCTCGACCTGGTCGGCGCTGAGGTTGCGGGTCTCGGCAATGATGGCGCCGATCGAGCGGTCATGCACGCCGGCACCGCTGCCGGAGGAGGGCTTGTTCAGAGGTCCGTCCACGGGTTTGCTGTGAGCCAGGGGAATGGGTTCCTTGAGATCCGACATCAGGCGGCTCCTCGGCTGGCGGTGCCGGGACCGGCACCGAGCAGGCGCCGTTCGGCCGAGGGCAGCGCCGCGCGCTTGCCCGGCGCCGGCAGGACGCCCAGCATCGGCAGCGGCAGCACGGCCATCACGTCGTCGGCATCGCGCACCTTGCGGTCGCGCAGTTCCAGCAGCAGCGCGATGCCGACCGCCAGCACCAGGCCGGCCACGAAGGCCAGCGCCGTGTTCAGCGCCACGCGCGGCGAGGCGGGCTTGAGCGGCGGCGTCGCCTCGGCGAGCAGGTTCACGTTGCTCTGCGTGGACTGGCTTTCCAGGCTGGTCTGCGTCAGGCGCGTGGTGATGTTCTCGTAGGCGCGCTGGGCGCTCTCGACCTCGCGCATCAGGCCGCTGGCTTCATCGCGCGCTTCCTTGAGCTTGACGACCTTGGCGCGCTGCGCCTCCATCTGCGCGCGGGTCTCCGCCTCGCGCTGGCTGTTGATGGTGCTGGTCACCGCGACCGAGCCGGTCACGCGGCGGATTTCCGCGTTCAGCTTGGCGCGCGTATCGGCCACCGAGGCCTTGGCCTCGATCACCTGCGGGTGGTTGTCGCCGTAGCGGGTGCTGAGCTGCTGCAGGTTGGCCTCGGCGCGGCTGACGTCGGCCTTGAGCTGCGACACCACCGGGTTGGCGAGCACATCGGGCAGTTGATCGCCGCTGCGCGCGGCCTGGCCGGAGCGGCTGCGCGACTCGGTCGCCAGCGAGGACAGCGCCACCAGCTGCGAGGACAGTTCGTTCAGGCGGGCGCTCTCGACGTCCAGGCGCTCGTCGGAGGCCAGGATGCCGTGCTCGCGCTCGTAGGCCGAGAGCTTGGCGCGCGCCTGCTCCAGCCGGTCCAGCGCGGCCTTGGCCTGCTGGTCGAAGTAGCCGGCGTACTGGCGCGCGGGTTCGACGCGCAGATCCAGCGTGGTGGCGATGTAGGCCTTGACGAAGGCGTTGGCCATCTGCGCGGCGACCTGGGGCGACGGCGACCGGTAGTTGACCGTCAGCACGTTGCTTTCCTTGGAGGGCTTGACCTCCATGTTGGCCTGCAGGAACGCGGCGACCCATTGCTCCATCGAGCCCTCGGCGCCCTGCGCCTGCCATTGCTCGCGCAATTCGGGCAGCTCGGTCAGGCGCAGGTCGCGCACGACGCGCAGCGCGACGCGATCGCTGGCGATCACGTCCACCTGCGTGTTCATGTAGGCGGGCGAGGCCATGCCGGGATAGATCAGCGCCGACACCGGGTCGGGCTTGGCGTCCACGACGACCGAGGCGCTGGCCAGGTAGCGCTTGGGCAGCACGAGGCTGACCCCGAGCGCCGTCAGGGTGGTCACCATGACCACCAGCAGCACCAGCTGCCAGCGGGCCAGGATGATCGACATCAACTTGCTGGGCGTCACCATGCACTCCTTCGCCGGGACAGGAACCCGGGGTTACTGCGTCAGAACAGGCTCTCGCGGACGAAGATCACGTCGCCGTCCTTGAGCGACTCGTCCATGGCCGGCTTGAGTTCCTGCACCTTGCCGGCAGCGTCCTTGCGATGCACGCGGATGCCGCGCTCGGTGCCGCGCAGCGTCAGACCGCCGCCGGCGGCCAGGCCCTGCAGCAGCGTCATGCCGCGTTCCAGGCGGATCTGGCCGGGCTTCTGGACCTCGCCGTAGATGTAGACCATCGGATAGCGCTCGACCCACAGCACGTCCCCGTTGAGCACCACCACGTCCTGCTCGCGGCCGCCCGGTCCGAACAGCGTCGGCAGGTCGATCTCCAGGCGGAACGGCTTGCCGCCGCGCTGGCCGGTCAGCACCAGCAGGTCGCCGCCGGCGGGCGAGACGCCGCGCGCGTTGGCCAGCAGGTCGGTCAGGCGCGTGTCGGCCACCTCCAGCGGATAACGCCCGGGCTGGTTCACCTGGCCCAGCACGCTGGCCTGGTTGCCGGTGACCTTGAGCACCAGGATCGTCACCTGCGGCTGCTTGACGAAGTTGCCCTTGCGCAGGCCCT
Organism: Roseateles sp. Mitsp63; assembly: GCF_059491535.1. NCBI lineage: Bacteria > Pseudomonadati > Pseudomonadota > Betaproteobacteria > Burkholderiales > Sphaerotilaceae > Roseateles > Roseateles sp. Mitsp63. The sequence goes on from NZ_CP168509.1 coordinate 5,365,414, forward strand.
CGGCGATGCGGCTCTCGGCCTCGCTGACGGACAGACCGCCGATGCGCACCACGCCCAGCAGCGGGAAGCTGATCGTGCCCGACTCGGACACGCGCGTCTCCAGCGTCATGTCCGGGTTCTGGAACACGCTGATCTTGATCGCGTCGCCCGATCCGAGCCGGTACTCGGCGGCCGCGCCGGTGGACAGGCCGGCCGGCGCGGGGGCGTTGGCGGGGCGCGTGGCCGATTGAGTGGCGGGTTGGGCGATGGCGCCCGTGGCGATCGACGCGGCCAGGAGCGCCGGGACGGCGGTGGCGGCCAGCGAAAGGAGGGGGAAGCGACGCAGGTTCATCATTTGATGCCGAGGCCCTTGGCGAGTTCGTTGTTGTCCACCGGGCCGCTGGCGGCGGTGGGGCTGTCGGACGCGGCAGGCGCGGCCGTGGGCGCGGAGGCCGCGCCTTCGGCGAACTTGCCGACGTATTCGATCCTGGCGTTCTCGCGCATGGACTTGATGTCCTTGGCGACGAGTTCGGCGCGGCGCTGGTTCAGCAGGAACATCTCGATCGACGGACGCGCCTGGGCTTCGGTCGCGGGCTGGCTCTGCGAGCCGGCGAGGAACAGCACGGTCAGGCCGCCGGGGTGGCTGTTCATGATGAACTGGCCGTCCTTCAGGCGCGCGATGGCGTCGAGGTTGTTGAGCGGGATCTGCTCGGCCGAACGCACCATCTGGGAGCCGACGAACTTGAAGTTGTCGGCCTTGAGCGCGTCGACGAATTCGGGGAGGGTCTTGGCACCCTGGAGCTTGGCGCGGATCGCTTCGAACTGCTCCGGCTTCGCCTCGATGTTGAGTTCCTGCAAGTTGTAGATGCGACGCTCGGCAAAAAGTGCCGGTTTGTCGTTGTAGTACTGCTTGATTTCCTGGTCGGACGGCTTGGTCACCGTCTCGCCCAGGTGGTCAGCATAGGCCCTGGCGATGATCTCCCGCTTGGCGGTTTCGATCTGTTGCACCACCCGCGGATCGCGATCGAGCTTGAGATCCTGGGCCTTCTGGACGGCGAGTTCCTGGTCGATCAGGCGCTCCAGGACCTGGCGCGAGGCGGCCTCGACCTGCTCGGGCTTGAGGTTGGGCTGGCGCTGCAGCACGAAGTTGATCTGGTGGACGGTGATCTCTTCCTTGTTCACCTTGGCCGCGGTCTGCGAAGCCTTCGCGCCGCTGCCGCCGCCACAGGCGGCGAGCATCGTTGCGGCAAGAACGGCCGCCGCGATCGCGCCAGCCGAGCCGGCGCGCCGCGCTTCAATCCCGAGGACCCGAGTCCTGATCACCTGCATGTTGTCGACCTTGGTAGTTTTATCTGTCCGCGAGCCCGGCCAGGAGGCGTTCTGCGCGTTCGCGAGAGCGGCGAGTGTAGCCCTGCACCATGACGGAACCGCCTCGTTCCAGGGGTCCCCGGGCCCTCCATTCCGGGGTCGGAGGGGACATAGCAAGAATGGGTCCTGCCCCCGTGGCCATCGGGCCTCCAGCCCCCCCGCGAACAAGGGGGACGCGGGCCCTCCGGTACGCGGGGGAACATCAATGCAACCGCTTGAAATCAGCCGTAAATGGACGAGGCCGCCGGCCTTTCGGACGGCGGCCTCGAGGACCGGCGCGCGGCGCGGGATCAGGGCAGCTTGCCCAGCGCGTTGACCGCGTCGATCAGGCCGAAGCCGTCGTACAGGCTCCAGCCCTTGACGGCGGCGCCGCCCGAGAACGGAATCACCCGCGCCGCCGGCGTCCCCTGCAGGAGGCTCTTGACCTGCTTGGGCGTCAGCGTGCCGGGGCCGCCGGCCTTGTGCAGCATCAGCGCGGCGACGGCGGCCGCATGCGGGGCGGCGGCGCTGGTGCCGAAGAAGTTGTTGAAGCCGTCGCCTTCGTAATCCGAGTTCTTGTAGAAGAAGGTCGTGTTGCCGCCGTCGGGCGCGGCGATGTCGGGCTTCTTGCGCGTCTCGGCCACCGGCAGCCGGTTGCCCGCGGCGTCGAAGGCGATCGTCACCGGACCCGGGCTGGAGAAGCTCTCGAACGCGGGGATGAACGGGCTCTGCTGCGTGGCCGGGAAGGTGTAGCGGTAGGCGGCGACGCTGTTGGCGGCGGCCGCGGCACTGTGGCCGAAGGTCGTCGGGCTGTTGCGCACCTGGAAGGCCGGGCCGCCCCAGCCCTGCAGGTTGAGCAGCCGCACGCGCGAGGCCAGCTTCGTGCCGGCGCTGGTGCGGCCGACCATGATGCGATAGCTGCCGCTGGCGCCGCCGGACAGGCCGACCTGCTCCATGCCGTAGTCGGTGTTGATGTTGTTGGCCGCGAAGGCGAAGACGCAGTTGCCGGCGCTGTTGATCAGGTAGAAGTTCAGGTCGGTGGTGACCTTGTGCTGATAGAAGAGGTCGTCCCACTGCATCAGCAGCGTCGAGCCCGAGGACGTGTAGGTCACCGGCAGCGCGTAGGTGCCGCCGCCGAAGTCCAGGAAGCCGCCGCCGGTGTCGGCCTTGGTGCTGCCGGACGACGGCGAGCTGGTGCAGGTGGCCAGCGACGCGAGGTTGACGTTGCCCAGGTTGGCCGGCGCCGTCGAGAAGGTCGCGGCGGGGATGTCGATCGAGCCGTCGCCGCCGGCCGAGCCCTGGTTGCCGGCGGACGAGAAGTAGGACACCGGCCGGCCCGCCAGCGCCGTGCTGGTCACCACGTCGGTGACGGCCTGCGCGACCTGGCCGTCGGAGAAGAAGGGCTCGTCGTAATAGAACACGTCGTCGACGATCACGTCGGCGCGGCAGGCCGGATCGGTGCGCAGCCGGCGGATGTTGGCGGCGAAGGCGGCCTCGCCCGCGAAGGCGGTGGCGAAGCACAGGTCCGCGGACGGGGCCACGTCCTGCACGATCTGCATCATCGCGCGGCCCTCGTCGGTGTTGCTCGGGCTCGCCGCGTTGTCGATCACGAGCTTGGGCGGACGCAGGTCGCCGGTGGCGATGTCGTTGGCCGCGCGGATCGTGGTGAAGGACAGCGGCGACTGGTCGTAGGAATCGGACAGCACGCCGACGGTGATGCCGGCGCCGGTCCATCCGGCGGCGTTGGCGACGTTGCTGCGCATCACCGGCGCGCCCTGCGAGGTGACCGCGCCGACGTTGCGCTGCGGACGGCGCGTGAGCTTCATCAGGTGCAGGCCGTCGACCGCGGACAGCGAGGCCAGCGCCGAGGGGGGCACGTAGGCCGAGATCGCGCCGTTGCCGAAGGCCGGATTCACGCCGGTGACGCGGGCGCCGGCGGCGGTCAGCGACCCGGTGAAGGCGTCGAGCGAGGCGCCGGCATCCAGGTAGATGTCCACCAGCACGCGGCCCTCTTCATCGGTCATCGACGCCACCAGCGGCTGCGGCGTGTCGGTCTCGACCGCGAGGCTGCGCAGCAGCTTGCGCGCGGCCTGCTTGTCGACCATGTCGGACAGCGCGCTGTCCAGCCGGGCGTGCTGCGCGTGGGCGGTGCCGCAGGCGGCGAGCGCGATCAGCGCCGTCAGGACGCGCAGGCGGGGGAAGGTGCGGGAATTCGTCGTCATGGGCCGGCTCCTCAGGCGTTGGTCTTGTCGGCGGCGGGCTTGCGGCGGCGGATCAGGCCGGCGGCACCCAGCGCCGCGCCGGCCAGCAGCAGGCTGCCGGGCTCGGGCACGTCGGAGGCGGCCGCGGTGCGGGCGCCGGTCAGCACCAGCTCGTAGTCGCCGGACTCGCTGGTGATGCTGTTCCATCCCGTGAGCGCGCCCGCGCCCGGATTCGCGGCCACGTTGCCGCCCTGCCCCAGCAGCGACGGGAAGATCGCCGCGCCGCCGCTCACCGGCGTGTAGCTCGCGCCGGTGATGGCCAGGTAGTACAGGCCGCTGACGGTCGGGATGTAGCCGCTCAGCGTCGATTGCGAACCGCCGGCGTTGCCGTCGTCGTCGTTGGCGATCAGGCCCTTGCCCGCCGCGTCGAACAGGTAGAGCACCGTGTCGAAGAAGTTATAGGGGAAGCCCGACGCGGTCGTGGTCGCGGAGAACGCGGTCCCGGCGGTCAGGTAGACCGCGAACATGTCGGCGTCGGCGCCGCCGTCCAGCGTGCCGCGGATCGCGTCGACGGGGCTGGAGCCGGCGAAGGTCACGGCGGTGGCGATCGACTCGCCGGCATCGGTGCCGCCTTCCAGGAAGACCGCGGCGGCCTGGGCGGACGTCGCCGCCCCCAGGGCCAGCGCCGCGATCGGCAGCCAGGTGTTCTTGATGCGCTTGACTCGGGTGGACATCGGGCTTCCTTTTGAAGTGGGGCGGGCCGCGCGGGATCACCGCGGACACGGCGGTTCCGGACGGCCGAGCGTGAAGCACGACCCGTGCCAGATTTCACGAAAACGTGAAGGTCCGGCGGGAACTCCCGATGCCACCAGGACTTGCGTGCCACCCCCTGGCGCGGGGCCGATCGGAGGGCCACCCCCCGCGATGCGGGGATGTAAAGGCGGCCGACTCCGGGTTAGCCCGGTGGACGCGCGGCCGAGCGGCGCAGCGCGCCGGGCGGCTGGCCCACGATGCGCTTGAAGGCGCGGCTGAACGACGCCTCCGAGTCATAGCCCAGCCGGTCCGCGGCCACCGCCACGCGCATGCCGTCATGGGCGATCCAGCGGCGGGCCTGGAACATCTTCACCTTGGCCACGTACTTGGCCGGGCTCTCGCCGACGGTGCGGGTGAAGGCTTCGGCGAAGCGCGAGCGCGACGCGCCCATCAGCCCGGCCAGCTCCGGCACGCTCCAGTCGCGCTCGGGCTCGGCGTGGATCGCCGCGATCACCTTGCCGATGCTGGGGCACTGCACGGCGGCGATCCAGCCGCTGGCGTCGTTGCAGGCGCATTCCACCCAGGCGCGGATGATGCTGGCGGCCAGCACGTCGGCCATGCGCGCGAGGATCCCGCAGGCGCCGATGCGATCGAGCGCCACCTCGCGTTCCATCGCCTCGAGCAACGCGGGCACGGTCGGATCGCGGCGCGCCAGGTCGTTGGCGCGCATCGCGTCCGGCATCATCGCCAGCAGCGGATGCAGCGGGTCCAGGTTGAAGCGCATCGCGCCGCAGAACACCACGTCGACCGGCTCGGCGGACGGCGCCGCCTTCGCCGCGGCCTCGGCCTCGGCTTGCGCGCCGACCAGGTAGATGTCGTCCGCGACGGCACGGCGCGACAGCGAATCGATCTCCACGGCCGGCAGGTCCGGCGCGCTCGCCAGCACGTGCGCGCTGCCGCGCGGCAGCAGCACCGCGTCGCCGGCATTGAGCCGCACCCACTCGGCGCCGCCGCCGGTCTTCAGCCAGCAGCCGCCGCGCGCGACGAAATGGAAGCGCGCCTCGGCCCGCGCCGGGAAGGCGATGGCCCAGGGCGCGCGCAGCAGGCAGCGGCCGTACTCGACGCCTTCCAGCCGCAGGCCCAGCAGGATCTGCGTCAGCAAGTCGGCCGGCTTGAGCGGCGACGGCGGGAGCGGCCCGGTCATAGGCACATGAACGGGCACATCAACGCGCGCATGCACGGGGCCGGGGACGGCAACAGCTCTGGAGGATTCGTCAAGCATTTCGGCTCTTCCGTCATGGAAACGCCAGGATGCTATCCGTAAGCTGATCCCCATTGCCACTGCCTTGACTTCCGCCGTGACTTCCTCTTGCACCGATTGCCTCGACACCCGCCCGCCGGCTTCCCCGCCCGCGGCCCTGCCACCCGCCGTTCACGACAGCGGCCATGCGCACTGGAGCGCCATTGCCTCGCTGACGCTGGGCGTCTTCGGCCTGGTCACGGCGGAGTTCCTGCCCGCCAGCCTGCTCACCGCCATGGCGGCCGACCTGGGCGTCAGCGCTGGAGCGGCCGGCCAGACCGTCACCGCGACGGCGCTGGTCGGCGCGGTCGCGGCGCCGTCCATCCCGCTGCTGACCCGGCGCCTGGACCGGCGTCTGGTCATGGTCGTCCTGACGCTGCTGCTGATCCTGTCCAACGCCATGGCGGTCACGGCGTCCAGCCTGGGCATGCTGCTCGCGGCGCGGGTCATCCTGGGCGTGGCGCTGGGCGGCTTCTGGTCCATGGCCGCGGCGCTCGCGATGCGGCTCGTTCCCGAGCGCCTGTTCGCGCGCGCCATGTCGGTCATCCTGGCCGGCGTCTCCGTCGCCACCGTCTGCGCGGCGCCGATCGGCGCCTGGATGGGCGAGGTCTGGGGCTGGCGCAGCGCCTTCATCGCGGCCGGCGCGCTCAGCGTGGTCACGCTCGCCGCGCAGGTGCTGACCCTGCCCCGGCTCGCGCCCAAGGACAACCCCGACCTGCGCGTGCTGGGCGAGCTGCTGACGCGGCCGGGCGTGCGCGTCGCGCTGCTGGCGGTGCTGCTGGTCATCTCGGGCCACTTCGCCGGCTTCACCTACATCCGTCCGCTGATGGAGAACGTCACTCACCTGCCGGTCTCCGCCATCTCCGCGATCCTGCTGGGTTACGGCATCGGCGGCTTCTTCGGCAACCTGGCGGGCGGCTTCATCGCCGAGCGCAGTGAACGCCGCGCCATCGTCGCGGGCGGCTCGCTCATCGTGGTGCTGGCGGCGAGCCTGCTGCTGGCGGGCTCCTCCACCTGGGTCACCGCGGTCGCCGTGGTGCTGTGGGGCTTCGCCTTCGGCGCCTTCCCGGTCGGTTTCCAGACCTGGATCGTCCGCGTCGCGCCGGACCAGGCCGAGGGCGCGGGCGGCCTGCTCGTCGCGGCCTTCCAGATCGCCATCGCCAGCGGCGCCATTGGCGGCGGCATGCTGGTCGACCACATCGGCGCGCTCGGCGGTCCCACCTTCGCCGCGGCCGCCATCACGCTCGGCACGCTGCTCACCCTGCGCCACGGCCCCCGCGCCGCTTGAGCGGGGGAGCCGGGGGCGGAACGCTCAGCGCAGGCGGAAGGCCGCGACCGACTGCACCAGCGCGTCCGCCTGCTGCCGCAGGCTTTCCGCGGCGGCGGCCGACTCCTCGACCAGCGCCGCGTTCTGCTGCGTCACCTGATCCATCTGGCTCACCGCCTCTCCCACCTGGTTCACGCCCGCCGACTGCTCCCGCGTCGCATTGCTGATCTCGCCGACGACCTCGGTCACCCGCCCGATCGCGGCCACGATCTCGGTCATCGTCGCGCCGGCTTCCTGGACCAGTCCGGAGCCCTGTTCCACGCGTTCGACGCTGACGGTGATCAGCGATTTGATCTCCTTGGCCGCCTCGGCGCTGCGCTGCGCCAGCGCGCGCACCTCGGAGGCCACGACCGCGAAGCCCTTGCCCTGCTCGCCGGCCCGCGCGGCCTCGACGGCCGCGTTCAGCGCCAGGATGTTGGTCTGGAACGCGATCCCGTCGATGGTGCCGATGATGTCGGCGATGCGCCGGCTGCTTTCGTCGATGCCATGCATGGTCTGGACGAACTGCGTCACCACCGCTCCGCCGCGCCGTGCCACCTCGCTCGCGGAGCGGGCCAGCCGGTCCGCCTCCTGCGCGTGCTCGGAGGTCTGCTGCAGCGTCTCGCCGAGCTCGGTCATCGTCGCGGCCGTCTGCTCCAGCGCGCTGGCCTGCTCCTCGGTGCGCTGGCTCAGGTCGCCATTGCCCATCGCGATCTGCGCGCTCGCGCTGGCCACCGACTCGCTGCCCTGGCGCACGCCGCCCACCACCTGCCGCAGGCCGATCTGCATCGCGTGCAGGCCGGCGATCAGGCTGTGCTGGTCGCCAGGCCGCACATGGATCTCGCTGCTGAGGTCGCCCGCGGCGACCCGCCGCACCAGCTGCGCCGCCTCCGCCGGATCGCCGCCCAGCAGCCGCCGCACGTGGCGCGTCAGCAGCCAGGTCAGCCCGACCGCCATCACCACCGCCGCCAGCGTCAGCAGCAGCGTCCAGCGATGGCCGGCCACGTAGCCCTGGGCGGCGGCCAGCCGCGACTGCTCGCTGCCGCTGGCGTTGTAGTCGGCGGTGCGCTCGATCGCCTTGACCCACGTGTTGAAGCTGTTGCGCGACTCCGACCGGAAGAAGGCGCGCGCCTGGGCGTCCGCGCCGTCGTCGCGCGAGAGCTTCAGCAGCGTCTCCTGGGTCGCGAAATAGCGGTCGCGCGCCGTGATCACCTCGGCGTAGAGCCGGCGCTCCTCGTCATTCGAGATGAAGGGCTGATAGGCCTGCTCGGCGGCCATCAACTCCTTGCGGGCGTGCTCGATGGCGCGTTCGATCTGGGCCATCTCCTCGCGATCGGTGGACAGCAGGTGGTCCGGCTCCATGCGCCGGATCTGGTTGGCCTTGACGCGGATCGCCGCCATGTTCTGGATGCTGGGCAGCCAGTCCTCGGCGATCTCGGTGGTGCCCTCGTGGACGCGGCTCATCTGCAGCAGTCCCATGCCGCCGACCAGCGCGCACAGCGCCACCAGCAGCACGAAGGATGCGGTCAATTGCGTGGACAGACGCCAGGTTCCGATGTTCATGTGATGCTTCCTCCCTTGGTTGATCCTTGAAGTCATCCCCTGCGCGGGCGCGGTCGCCGCCGCGGGCCCTCCAGGGGCGCTTCCCGTCACATCGGCCGATGGTGCCCCGGAGTTGAGCGCCGCGCTACGCCAGTCGCCCTGCCCTGTGGCCCGGCCGGCCGCGGATCCTGTCGCTCATTGCGGGGTCAAGCCGCCACCGCCCATTCGGAATGGCCCTGGCCGGCGAGCCGGATCTGGCCCTTGCCGCTGCGCTTGACGGCGTACATCGCCTCGTCGGCGGCGTGCAGCAGTTCGCGGCAGCCGTCCTCGCCGCCGCCCAGCACCGCGCCGATGCTGGCGCCGACCGAGACCTTCTCGCCGCTGTCCAGCGTGATGCGGCGCTGGATGGAGAACAGGCAGCGCTGCAGCGTCTGCTCCACGTCAGAGGGCCGCGTCACGTCGGAGAGCAGGATCGCGAACTCGTCGCCGCCCAGGCGCGCCACCACGTCGTTGCTGCGCACCAGGTCCTGCAGCCGCTGGGCGACCTCGGTCAGCACCTCGTCGCCGGCCTCGTGGCCATGCTGGTCGTTGATCGGCTTGAAGCCGTCCAGGTCCAGGTAGCAGACCGCGAAGCCGCGGCCGGTGCGGCGCGCCGCGTTGATCGCGTCGCCGACCTTCTCCTCGAACAGGCGGCGGTTGGGCAGGTTGGTCAGCACGTCGCGCAGGGCCAGGTGCTGGGCCTGTTCCTCGCTGCGCTTGAGGCCGTCGATGTCGACCAGCATCCACATCGATTCCGTCTCCGACAGCACGGTGCCGTGCAGGTCGACCCAGAACTCGCCGCCATCCTTGCGGCGCATGCGCAGCTGGGTGTGGAAGCGGCCGCCCGAGCGGATCGTGGCGCTGCCGGCATCGCGGACGCGGGCGTGCTCCTGCTGGCTCAGGAAGAGCAGATGCGAGGGCCGGCCGACCAGCTCGCCCGGGCCGTAGCCGAACATGCGCTCCAGCGCCGGGTTGCCCCAGACGGCCTGTTCATCGCGGATCCGGACCATGCCGATCAGGTCGTTCTGCAGCATCGCGTCCTGCTCGCGCGCCAGCTGCTGCAGCGCGTCGCGGGCGCGGCGCTCGCCGCGGTGGATGCGGTGGATCAGCGCCGACGCGGCCGCCACGGCCAGCGCCACCAGCGCCGCCAGCAGCGCCTGCTGCACGGCCTGCCCGCGCCAGCCGGCGAGGAAGTACTCGGTGCTCATGCCGGTGAACAGCGTCATGCCGTAGCCCGGCACCTTGCGGTAGGCGGTGATGCGCTCGACGCGGTCCAGCGCCGTCGGCGTGATGTAGACGCCGCGCTCCGGGTTCTGCGCGAGCGAGCGCAGCGCCTCGTCGGACAGCGCCTTCTTGCCGAAGCCCTTGGTGGAGCTGGGCTCATGGGCGGAGTAGCGCGCCACCAGGTTCATCCCCTCGGAGCGCAGCGAGACCGCGCCCGACGGGCCCAGCGCCACGCCGCTGAAGCGGTCGACGAAGTGCTGCGCGGTGACGACGGCGTAGACGATGCCGTCGAACTTGCCGTCGTGGTCGATCAGGCGGCGCGCCAGGATCACGCACCAGTGGCCCTGGGTGCGGCTGTTCAAGGGCTCGGAGACGACCATCGCGTCGGTCACCCGGGCCTGGGCGAAGTAGGCGCGGTCACCGATGTTGAAGGGGCGCTCGCCGGGCATCAGGCCGGTGACGACGGTGCCGTTGACGTCGGCGACGCGCAGCGCCGCGACCTGCGGCAGCAGGCCGCGCTGTTCCTCGACCAGGTGGGCCACCATCGCGGTCTGGTCGGGCGACGGCCGCGCGCTGCGGTAGCGCAGCGCGATCGTGGCCAGCGCGTTGTCGGTGTTGCGCATCTCGGCGCCGACCTCGACCGCGATGTTCTGCGCCAGGTTCTCGACCACGTCGCGGGCGCGATCGGTGTCGGTCAGGCGCAGGTTCCACAGGCTCAGTGCCGACATCGCGACCAGCGCCGCGACCATCAGCAGGTTGCCCAGCAGCAGCCACCGGGCCATGCGGCCGCGAGCGGACCAGGAGAGCGCCGGCAGCGCCGGCATCGACCACCGGCGCAGCCGGGGGAATTTCGGCAGCGAGGGCAGAGGGATGGCGAGCTTCATGGCGGGTCCTCCTGAGGTCCGGTCAGCCGTGGGCGGCGGCGCAAAGGTCGGCGCGCGGGCCGGCGTTCATGGGCACCAGCGCTGCGCCACGGCGGCACAGCTCGTGCAGATCGCTGAGCAGTTGCTCGAAATCGAAGGCCTTGTCGTAGAAGGCATCCGCGCCGCGGCGGCGGCACAGGGGGGCGCAGGTGCCGGCGTCATCGGCGCTCAGCACGAAGACGCGGCCCGTGTAGCGATGGCCGCGCAGGCGGCTGAGCACCGACAGGCCGGTGCCCTGCGCCAGGCGCAGGTCCAGCAGCACGACGTCGGGCGTGGTGGCCAGCACGGCGTCCACGGCCTCGTCCTCGCCGGACGCCTGCGCCACGACGGTGATGCCGTCGAGCTGCTCGGCGCGGCGCACCAGGAGCTGGCGCACCGGAACGTTATCTTCGATGACAGCGACTTTCATGGCTGCCATGGTCCGCTTCCCGGAGCGGGCACGCCATCCAGCGGCTCCATCTCCCGATGAGCGCCGGATGCGGGACGGCGTGTAGGGGCTTGACCTACAGCGCGGCCGCGGGCGCGGCACCCGACATCGGCAGGGGCCGCGCGCGTGACAGGCTGCACGGTCCGGCGCCCCGCGCGTCCGGGGAGGCGCCCCGCGCCAGGCTGGCCAGCGTGCGGATCAGCACCAGCGTCCACAGCCCGATCAGCGCGGTCCCCAGGACCTGGCCGATCACGGCGAACGCCGCGAAGCCGGTGACCTTGGCGAGTTGCAGCGTCGCCAGCGTGTAGACGCCCAGCGGGAAGGTGAAGCCCCACCAGCCCAGGTTGAACGGCAGGCCCCCGCGCCAGCCGGCGGACAGGTAATGGCGCGTGAACAGCAGCGCGCTGGCGAGCCACCACAGTCCGGCGCCCCAGAGCAGCAGCGCGCCGATCAGGCCGAGGTCGCGCGCGGCGGCCATCGTGGCGGCCAGGCCGGTGCCGGCGAAGGCGTGCGCGGCGGCTTCGCCCAGGGTCAGCAGGCCCAGCGCGCCGGTGCCGATCGGCCCGAGCGTCAGCCAGCTGGTGACGCCGAGCTCGCGCGCCGGCAGCTTGTGCAGGATCAGGCGGATCAGCACCAGCGTCAGGATGGAGAAGGCCAGCGGCACCGAGATCCCCCACAGCACATAGCCGGCGCCGGCGACCCATTGCGCGGTCGCGGCGGGCAGGTGCGGCGCCAGCACGGCGGCGCTGGCGGCGGCCACCTCGGGCGCGACGACCGGCAGCAGCAGCGCGGCGGTCACGCGCTCCAGGCGATGGTCGTGACGCGTGATCATCCAGTACGGCACCGCCACGGCGACGAGCACCGACAGCGCGGCGTCGGCGACCCACAGGCCCAATGTCCAGGACATCACGCCGGGCGAGCGGGCGCCTTCGAAGAGCACGAGCCCGTTGATCACCGGCGCCAGGCCCATCGCCAGCGCGCCGAAGAACAGCGACTGCTGAGGATGCGCGAGCAGCGCGGCGAGCGCGCCGCGTTCCAGCGCCAGGCGTGCCAGCAGCAGGGCCAGGAAGAGCGCATAGACGAGCGCGTCCAGCAGCCAGATCGCGTGCGCGGCGGCATGGGCCGGTTCGCCGGCGGCGCCCAGCGGCAACGCGGCCAGCACCAGCGCGGTGGCGCCGGTGCCCATGGTCAACGCGAACCAGTTGGGCGTGAAACCGCGGATCGCGCGGTGAATGAGGGAGGACGAGGTATCCATGCCCTGAACTCTAGAAACCGCCCATGGATATGAAAAATACATCTTTCTGATCAAATCCATGCCTTTCAGGCATCCCATGACGAGGGTCGCCCTTTCCCGATGAATTTCACCCACCTTGCCGCCTTCCAGGCCGTTGTCGAGACCGGCAGCGTCACCGCCGCCGCCGAGCATCTGCATGTCAGCCAGCCCGCGCTGACGCGCGAGATCCGCGCGCTGGAGGAGCGCCTGGGGGTGCCGCTGTTCGACCGCCTGCCGCGCGGCATGCAGCCGACCGAGGCGGGACGCCTGCTGGCCGGCTTCGGCGCGCAGATCTTCAAGCTGGCCGACGCGGCCGAGGCCGCGGTCGAGGAACTCGCCGGCCTGCGCCGCGGCCATCTCGCGATCGCGGCCAGCCGCACGACCGGCGCCTATGTGCTGCCGGCGATCCTGGACGAATTCCGGCGCCGCCATCCGGCGGTGTCGCTGGCGCTGTCGGTCTCCAACACCGGGCAGGTGCAGGACGAGGTGCGCGCGCTCGAGGCGCAGCTCGGCCTGATCGAGGGCCCGCATGACACCGCCGCCTTCGACGCGCTGCCGCTGGGCGAGGACGTGATCGTGGCCGTCGCCGGCGCGAAGCATCCGCTGGCGGAGCGGCGCGCGCTCACCGCCGCCGAGGTCGGCGAGGCCGAGCTCGTGATGCGCGAGCCAGGATCGGGCACCCGCGAGGTCGTCGCGCGCGCTTATGCGGCGCTCGGGCTGACGCTGGCGCCCAAGCTCTCGATCGGCAGCCCGGACGCGATCAAGCGGCTGCTGCGGCTGGGCCACGCGGTGTCGTGGGTGTCACGGCGCTCGGTGACCGAGGAACTGGCGGCGGGCGTGCTCGTCGAGCTGCCGGTGCGCGACGTCCGGATCGTGCGCGAGCTCGCGATGATCTGGCATCGCGGCCACGCGCCGAGTCCCAGCGCGCAGGCCTTCCGCGCGCTGGCGGCGGAGCTGGCTCGGCAAGCCGCATACCCATCGGACTCCTGATTTCCCTCATGCCCACGGGCGCGCCGGCCCGGTATGGTCGGCCGGCCCATCCCACAGAGCCGCCCGAGCGGCCATCCCATCCTTCGGGCCACGGAGACAAGACATGACCCTGGCCTCTTCCGACGCCCGGCGCCTCGCGCCGCGATCCATCGCCCGAGCGGCCGCGGCCGCACTGCTGGCGGGCGCGATGTCGGCGCCGATGCCCGGCGCCTTCGCCCAGACCACCACGCTGGGCACGCGCGCCGCCCTGAGCGCGCCGAATCCCGCGATCACCGCCAATGCCTCCGCGGCCTGGCCCGCCACCGCCTACACCCGCGCGCCGGACTACCCACGCGCGGTCACGCTGCCGCTGCAGTTCATCCGGCTGTCGTCGGGCCGGCAACTGGCGGTGCTGGTGTCGATGCCGGCGGACTTCCTCGGCTTTCCGAAGCCGGGGCGCTTCCCCGTCGTGCTGACGCAGACCGCCTACCGCATCGATGTCGGCCAGTTCCTCGGCGTGTTCACGCCCGCGGGCGGCAACACGCTGCTGATCGGCGGCCTGGACCAGTTCATGGTGCGACGCGGCTATGTCACCGTCGCCATCGACGCGCATGGCACCGGCATGAGCGGCGGCGTCACGCAGCTGATCGGCGCAGAGGAGCAACAGGCCTATCGCGAGGCTGTCGACTGGGTCACGCGGCAGTCCTTCTTCAACGGCCGCATCGGCGTGGCGGGCACCTCCTACCTGGGCATCAGCTCGCTGTTGACCGCGGGGCAGCAGCATCCGGCGGTGAAGGCCGCCTTCGCGCAGGTGCCGATGGGCGACGCATTCCGCGGCGTCGCGGCCACCGGCGGGATGTTCAACGCGCAGTTCCTCAGCACCTGGCTGCCGCTGACGCAGTCGCTCAGCGTCGCGAACGCGCCGGAGCTGCTGCTCAATCCCTGGTTCGCGAGCCAGATCAACGCGGCCACGGACGACCATGTCGCGGCGATCGGCGCCTGGTACGCGCCGACCTTCGACGGCTTCGTCGGCGGCGCCAGCGGCATCGCCACCGACGACGGCAGCTTCTGGGCCTCGCGCTCGCCGATCGAGAGCGCCGGGAAGATCCGCGTGCCGACCTTCGTCGTCGGCGCGTCGCTGGACATCTTCCAGCGCGACCAGCCGCTGCTGTACGAGCAGCTCAAGCGCAACGTGCCGGCCAAGCTCGCGATCCTGCCGGGCGCGCATCTGCAATCGGTGCAGGCGGGCATTGGCGGCTATGGCGGCGCGCCGTCGTTCGGGCCGCCGAGCACCACCTCGCTGCTGCTGCAGTGGTTCGACCAGTACCTGCAGGGGCGCGAGACCGGCGCGCAAGCGCTGCCGACGGTGACGCAGTTCGTCGACGGCTATGGCAGCGGCGGCGCGCCGCGCTTCGCGACGGCCAGCGATTGGCCGCACCCGCGCATGGCGCCGCAGCGCTGGTACCTGCAGCCCGATGGCAGCCTCGCGGCGCGCATGCCGGCGGCGGCGGCGGGCTGGACCGTGACCGAGCCGCCCGCGCCGACGGCCACGCGCGGCACGGCGCTGGGCACGCTGTTCACCGCGAGCGTGCAGGTGCGCGATCACAGCGACTGCTCGGCGAGCCAGGTGCAATGGACGCTGGGCCTGGCGGGGCTGCTGCCGCGGCCCTGCTACACGGACAGCGCGCGCGTCGAGTCGCTGCAGGGCGCGGCGATCTACGAGACCGCGCCGATGGCGCAGGACCTCTACCTGAACGGCCCGATCCAGGCGGACCTGTGGATCTCGTCGACGCGGACGCAGGCGGCGCTGTCGGTGCGCATCGACGACGTCGATCCGGCGACCGGCGCGGTCAAGCCGCTGACGCATGGGCTGATGTCGGCGGCGCACCGCGCGGTGGATCCGAGCCGCTCGCGCTTCGTCAACGGGACGATGATCCAGCCGTGGCATCCGTTCACCACGGCGGCCGTGCAGCCGGTGGTGGCGAACGAGCCGATGCTGGTGCCGGTGGAGGTCTTCCCGGTGGCGGCGCTGGTGCGCGCGGGGCACCGGCTGCGGATCGCGGTCAGCGCGAGCAACCAGGCGCAGGGCATCTGGCCGGGGCCGCAGCAGGCGCAGGCGGATGGCAACGTGACGACGATCCTGGCGGGACCGCAGCGGCCGTCGAGCATCGTGCTGCCGGTGGTGCCGACGGGCGAGCTGAACTGATCGTGCGGGTCAGGCAAGTCCTGACCCCGCGAACATCCATCCCCACTATCGATATGCGTTGGGGGACCGGCCTACTCGAACCGGTATCCCCCGGCGAAGCGCTCTTCGGAGGGAGTGAATCGAGACGCGCTCATCGTCAGACTGCAGGGCATTCGGGATGAATGTGCAGTCGAGAAAGGATGAGCGCGATGAGTGCAGTGTTGAAGGAAGTGGCGATGGCCGAGACGCACGAGGCGGCCGTGACTGGCGCGCCGGAGGGCAGCGGCTTGCCCATCGTCCCGCCCGGCGCGTGGGCGGATGGTGTGGATGCCCTGGTCCATCTGTTGAGGTATCCGGAAAAGGTGCATCGGTGGCCGCTATGCGACTTGCCGGTCAACAACAAGGAGGTGGTTGACTGGGGCGCCCTCGCGCAGCAGCTGACCGCGGTGTTTGAGGAGAAGGAGATGCGATGCATCGATGCCTACCTCATCTTGCGGTTGGCTCTGGCGGTGCTGAAGATGAAGGAGGTTCCGCTGTGCGCAGGGCCGGTGGGCGTCTGCTTCTGGCTGGACGAATGCGGCTTCCAGAATGTGCACCTTGAACTGTCCGTGGACACGGACAGCTATCGCGCCCTGAAGCTGAGCGAGGACTTGTGGCGGCTCAAGAGCGCCTGCCATGCCGGGCGCGCCGGATTCAGTGTGAGCTATGAGTCTGTCCATCCCTACGACCCCGCGCATTGGCCGCCAAGGCCAGCCTGGGAGGAGGGGGACGATGAAGATGGCGATGACGAGGAGTGAAAGGCCATGCAGATCACCGCCAAGCTGCTCCGGCGCGATGCCGAGGATCAAGCCCGGAATGCAAAGACGGAAGCCCGGCGCCGCTCAGCCGTCTCCCGGGCCTATTACGCGTCGTATCACCGCTGTCAGCGATGGGAGAGGCTCCTTCCCTACAAAAGCACCTGCCGGTCACGGGGCGGCACCCACGCGCAGTTGATCGATCGGTTGAGCGAGCCCAATCCGTTCTGCGGCAAGGCGCTCATGGATCGATCGGAGGCACTGGGTGAACTGCTCGCCAAATTGCGCCATCTCCGGGTGATCGCGGACTACCGGTTGGAGCACGAGATTGACCGTCAGGCGATGGAAAGCCAGATCGATCGCGTGAAGCAGGTGTTCGAGCAGTGCGCCGACCCGGACGCGTGAATTGCCGCCTTCGCCTATGCTTGCCCGGGCCGGCCGCCGCTTCGCGGCCGGATCGACTTGCACATGGACGGTCTTATGCGCCACAGCTTCTCCCGCTCTTCCCCCTTCCCTTCCCCCTTCCCTTCCCTCTTCTCCGTGATGGCCGCCGCGGCGGCGCTGGCGGGTTTCGCCGCCGCGCCGGCGCACGCCGACAGCATCGCCACCTCCGCCTCGAGCGCCGGCTCGGTCTCCTCGCGCCAGCTGTCCGACTCCATCGGCCAGTCCAGCGACAGCTCCAGCCGTGACCGCAAGGTCGCCGAGGGCGAGTACAAGGTCCTCGCCGTCGAGGACGCCGCCGGCCGCCCCGACACTACCCGCCTGCGCCTGGAACCGGTGCGCGCCGAAGGCGGCACCGAGTTCTTCCTCTACGTTCCCAAGCAGGCCGTCGCCGGCCAGCCGCTGCGCGTCGGCGACCGCGTGCTGGCGCGCCAGCGCGATTACGGCTACGAGTTCGCGCGCGCCGAGAACCAGCAGGCCTTCCTGCTGGCGCTGCGCGACGACTGGCATCGCGAACTCGAATCCCATCCGGTGACCCTGTGATCCGCTGGAAGGCGGCGGCGCTGATCGCGGCGCTCGCCGCCGCGCCGGCCGTCCACGCCGGACAGTTCTGCGACCGCCCCGTCGATCTCAGCGCCACCGACCAGGACCGGCAGCTGCAGGTCGTCGCGATGGCGCGCCGCGCGCTCGAGGCGAGCGGCGCCTCGGCGGCGCTGGTCTCGCGCTCGGGCACGGACCTGAGCCGCTTCCAGCTGCTGTACTCGCATGCCGGCCTCGCGCTGAAGGACAGCCGCAACGGTCCCTGGTCAGTGAGGCAGCTCTATTACGCCTGCAACGAGTCTCGCGCCAGGCTCTACGACCAAGGCCTCGCCGGCTTCCTGCTGAGCGCCGGCAACACCGCGCCGATCCGGCTTTCGATCGTCACGCTGCCGGATGAGGACGGCGCCCGGCTCGCGGATCGCGCGCTGGACAACCGGCTCGCGCTCGCGCTGCTGTCGCCGCGCTACAGCGCGAGCGCCTTCGCCTTCAGCACGCGCTATCAGAATTGCAACCAATGGGTCGCGGAGTTGATGGGCTTCGCCTGGGCGCCGCCCCCCGAGGACCGCGGCCTCGAGGCTCCCTCGCGCGCGCGGGCCCAGCACTCGCTGAGCGAGCTCGGCTACGACCCGGCGCCCGTGGTCGTGCGCTCCCACGCGGTCATGTTCGCGGCCCAGTTCGTGCCGCTGATCCATACCGACGACCACCCGCTCGACGACCTGTATGCGATGCGGCTGCGTGTCTCCACACCGCCAGCGCTCGAGGCCTTCGCCCACCGGCTCGCGCCGCGCGCGCAGCGCATCGAGTTCTGCGCGTCCGGCCGCGAGGTCGTCGTGCGCCGCGGCTGGACGCCGCTGGGCGCCGACTGCCGGCCCGCCGATGGCGACGAGGTGCTCCCGCTGGCTTCTTGATCGCGGGATGTAAGACCTGTTTCAGGGGACGTCTCCGCCGGCGCCCATCATCAAAGCTTCATCCCTGGCCCCCTACCCTTCGGACGCCTCACGGCCTCACGTTTTTACGACGCGATCGTCACGCCGCTCCCACGCGCTGGCGATCGCCCTGAACGTTTTCACTCGTCCGATGGAGAGTCCCGCATGAAGCTGCTTCGCACCGCCGTCCTCGCCACCGTCGCCGCCTGCGCCCTGGCGGCGGGCGCCTCCGCCCACGACGGGCAACACCCGCCGCGCGCCAAGGAGCCGCTGCTGATCGCGCACCGCGGCGCCAGCGGCTACGTGCCGGAGCACACGCTGGCCGCGTACTGGCTGGCGATCGAACAGGGCGCCGACTACGTCGAGCCCGACCTGGTGCTGACGAAGGATGGCGTGCTGGTCGCGCGCCACGAGAACGCGATCGCGATCCTGAATCCCGACGGCTCGGTCCGCGAGGCGACGACCGACGTGGCGGACCGCCCCGAGTTCGCGTCCCGCAAGGCGACGAAGACGATCGATGGCGTCGCGATCACCGGCTGGTTCACCGAGGACTTCACGCTCGCCGAGCTGAAGACGCTGCGCGCCCGCGAGCGCATCCCGCAGATCCGTCCGGCCAACGCGCGCTTCAACGACATGTTCGAGATCCCGACTTTCGAGGAAGTGCTGCAGCTGGTCCAACAGGCCAACGCGCGCCGGGAGCGGGAGGCGCTGGAGACCAGGGAGGGCAACGAGCGCCGCTGGGGCCACGGCCATGGCCGCAAGGTCAAGCGCATCGGCGTGTATCCGGAGACCAAGCACCCGAGCTACTTCGCCGGCATCGGCAAGCCGCTGGAGGAGCCGCTGGTGCGGCTGCTCAACAAGTACGAGTACCGCGGCGCGGACGCGCCGGTGTTCATCCAGTCCTTCGAGGTGGGCAACCTGCGCAAGCTCAACCGCATGACGCGCGTGCCGCTGGTGCAGCTGCTCAATGGCTCGGGCCAGCCCTACGACTTCACGCTGAGCGGCGACCGGCGCACCTATGCCGACCTGGCCAAGCCGGCGGGGCTGGCCGAGATCGCCAGCTACGCGCAAGGCATCGGCGCCAACACGAGCCTGATGATCCCGCTGGTGGCGGGCCGCCTGGGCACGCCGACGACGCTGGTGAAGGACGCGCACGCGGCGGGCCTGGTCGTGCATGGCTGGACCTTCCGCGCGGAGAACAACTTCCTGCCCGACGAGTTCGACAGCAGCGCCGACCCGGCCGCGATCGGCAATCTGGCGGGCCAGATCGACGCGTTCCTGAAGATCGGCATGGACGGCCTGTTCAGCGACCAGTCCTTCCTGGCGCGCAAGGCCATCGATGCGTATGTGAAACGCTGATCCGGCGCGCCGGATTCCGGCGATGGGGACGGCTGGCCGCTTCGCTAGACTCCTCCCCATTCGTCTGGAGCCTTCCGCATGACCGCTTCCGCGCCGCTGCTGCTGCCCCCGCCCGAACTCAAGGGCGTCGACCGCGTGGTCGCCGACCCGCTGCGCTTCAAGGCCAAGCTCGCCATCGGCGAGGCCGCCTACGCCTCGCTGCGCATGATCAACCGAGGCCGCGAGGTCTGGGACGTCCTTGGCGCCGCGGGCGCCGGCGCGGCCGTCGCCAAGACCGGCATGGTCGCGTCGCTGCTCGGCGCGTCCGCCACGCCGATCGGCTGGGTCGCGCTCGCCGCCCTCGCCTCGGGCGGCGCCTGCTACGGCATGTACCGGCTGCTCAGCGCCACCAAGGGCGATCGCGTCATCGAGATCCCCAAGTACCTCAACACCCCGCTGGACACCCTGGGCCTGGCGCTGTTCGACCTGATCGCGCCGCTGTCGCTGCGCCTGGCGGCCGTCGACGGCGCCGTCGAGCCCGCCGAGCGCCAATACCTGATCGACCACCTGATCGCCGACTGGGGCCTGGACCGCGGCTTCGTCGAGCAGTCGGTCGCCGCCGTCGAGGCGCGGCTCGGCGGCAGCGAACTCGAGGCGATGGCCGCCGAGGGCGCCGGGTTCCTGCACCTGAATCCCGATTGCAACCACGCCACCATCGCCAAGGAGCTGGGCGTCTTCATGCGCGGCATGCTCGAGGCCGGCGGCCCGCTGACCCCCGCCGAGACCGAGGCGCTCGACACCGTCGTGCGCCTGCTCGCGACGGCGCCGGCGGGCGAGCTGTCCAAGCGCTGGAACCAGACCGTCACGATGGCGGGCGGCGCGGCCGGGCAGGTGAAGACGGCGCTGGCCGACGCGGCGGACTGGACGCAGCAGCGGCTGCCATCGATCGACCAGGTGCGCGCGCAGGCCGGCGAGGCCGCCGTCCAGGCCGCCGACGCCGCGAAGAAGGCCGCCACCTGGACGCAGGAGCGCCTGCCCAGCGCGGACCAGGTCCGCAGCACCACCGCCGACGCGGCCACGCAGGCGATGGGCGCGGCGAAGAAGGGCTTCGCCTGGGCCAAGGACCTCACCACCCGCGCCACCGATGCCACCGGCGTCGACCGGCTGCTGCGCCGCGACGATCCTCCGTCGAAGCCCTGATCAGGCCCTGATCACGGCATCGCGTAATCGCGCTGCGTGACCAGGTCGATGCCGCAGCTCAGCGTGCCGACCCAGTCGATGAACTGCCCCACCGCGCCGCCCACCAGCGGCGCGCCGTGCTGCGGCACGATCATCCGGATGGGCAGCGGGCGGACCATCTCGGCCCACAGCTTCAGCACCCGGCCGCTGACCATGTAGCGCCGGTGGAAGGCCGCCATCGACGCGATGTGCGGGCCCAGCTCCGCGATCGGCTGGCCCGGGTCGACGCCGATCGACACCCCCAGGTCGCCCGAGAACAGGATCCCGCTCGTCGCATCCCAGAACTGGAAGTTGCCCTCCGAGTGCATGAAGTGCGCCGGCAGCGCCACCAGCTCGCTGGCGCCGACGGCGATGCGCATGCCCCGGTCCGGGATGCCGATGACCCGGCCCGCGGTCTTGCCCGGCTTGCAGAAGTGCGGGACGAAGCGCTCCCAGATCGTCGAGATGTAGACCGGCGCCGCCGTCGCGGTCATCCACCGGTCCAGCGACGCGATGATGTCCGGATCCGCATGCGAGGCCAGGATCGCCGACAGCCGGTGCGGCGGGAAGCAGCCCGTCATGCCGATGTAGAGGTCGTTGTAGGCCAGGTTGCCGCCCGGGTCGATGACGGCGCCGGTGTTGCCGTCCACGATCAGGAACTGGTTGGCCTGCACGCCGTCGTCATGGCCGAAGTCGCTGAACATCAGGCAGCGATGCCCGCCCGCGTTGAAGAGTTCCATCGGCATCGCCGCTCCCTTGATCACGCTGGATCCTTGTGAAAAGCGGGCGACGATAGGCCGCGGCCAGGCCGCTTCGCGCGCGGGCTGCACCGGCGCGGGCCCGGCCTTGACGAATCGCAAGGCGAGGTGCGAGGTGCGAGGCGCGCGGTCGCGCCTCGCGCGCGTCAATCGATGTCGGACAGCTGGCGCTTGCGGATCAGCGTCAGCCCGATCAGCCGCGACACGACGGCGGCCAGGTACATGACGCCGACGAACATCTCGATCGTGGTCATCGCCCGCGCGAGCGGCCGCACCGGGATCACGTCGCCGATGCCGGTGCTCGACAGCAGCGCGAAGCTCAGGAACATCAGCTCGGTCCAGGTGCGCGGCGACTGCGGATCGACCGCCGCGGCGAAGCTGCCGGGCTGGACCGTCTGCACGACGACGAACGCGTGCGCGAAACCCCAGGCCAGCAGCGTGAAGGTCGCGCCGGCGGCGAAGAGCTCGTCGGTGGTGGCGTGCCAGTCGCTCATCATGTAGGCGATCAGGCTGGCGGCGGCGTAGAAGTAGAACAGCGCCTCCAGCGCCGAGGACCAGGGCAGCAGCTCGTGCATGCCCAGGAAGGCCTGCAGCAGGAGCAGCAGGACCGCCGGCAGCGCGATGGTGACGCTGATCCAGGTCAGGCCCGGCGTGCTGCGCACCATGCGCGTGGTGAAGACCAGCACGGCGATGCCGAAGGCCCCCAGCGCCAGCGGCGCCCAGCGGCTGGTCTCCAGCAGCGGGTAGAGCACCAGCCCCAGCAGCTGCACCACCAGCAGGATCGCGGAAGGATGACGGCGCGTCAGCGCGAGGACTCGGAGCGGATGCATCGGCGCATTCTCTCCGCGCGGCGGCGCCCGACGCGCGCATGCGGCGCCGTCCTACGTGCGCCAGCCCACACAGGCGCTCCAATGGGCGACCACAACAGTTGACTCCGGAGGGCGCCATGGGTGGCATTCGACTCTTCGCCGTGATCCTGATCGTCGCCGGCGTGCTGGGCCTGATCTATGGCGGCTTCTCGTACACGAAGGAGAACACGGCCGCCAAGATCGGTCCGATCGAACTCAAGGTCGAGGAGACCAAGCGCGTCAACGTCCCGCTCTGGGCGGGCGTGGCGGCGATCGCGGTGGGCGGCGTGGTGCTGCTGGGCTCGGCCCGCAAGTGAACGCCGGAGCTTGAACGCCGGCCGCTGGACGCGGCGCCGGGCGGCGAAGCGCTCAGCGCCGGCCGAGGTTCATCAGCGCCGTGCCCGCGATGGCCATGGTGCCGCCCACCAGCAGCGAGGCGTCGACGACCTCGCCCAGCCACATCGCCGAGAACACGACGCCGAACACCGGCACCAGCGTGATGTAGCCGGCGGCGGCGCCGGCGCCCAGCGCCTTCACGCCGTCGAAGTACCAGGCATAGGCCAGCGCCGTCGAGCCCACGGTGATGCCGGCCATGCACAGCCAGGCATTGCGCGGTGCGGCCAGCACGCCGGCGACGCCGGCCGGACCCTCGACCGCCAGCGTCAGCGCCAGCAGCATCAACGCGCCGATCACGGCGGTGACGGCGGTCGTGGCCAAGGCGTCGACGCCGGCCATCACCTTGCGGCCGATCAGCGTGTAGGCGGCCCAGCATCCGACGCCGCCCAGCAGCAGCAGCTCGCCGATGCCGACGCGGCCGTCGAGCACATGCCAGGGCTCGCCCTTGGTGATCACGACCACGGCGCCGACGGCCGCCAGCGCCATGCCCAGGCCGATGCGCTTGTTCAGGCGCTCATGGAAGATCCACGCCGCGAGCAGCAGCGTGATGACCGGATTCAGCGTGATCACCAGCGCGCCCTTGCCGGCGGGCACATGCTTGAGCCCGCTCATGAAGAAGGTCGCGTAGCCGAAGACGCCGAAGCTGGCCGCCAGCGCCATGCCGGCCCAGCGGCGGGCGGTCCAGTGGCGCAGCGCCGCCAGGCGGCCGGTGCTGGCCAGCCAGAGCATCAGGATCGCGCCGGCGATCAGGAAGCGGCAAGCCGCGGCCGCCAGCGGCGGCATGGATTGCGCCAGCACCCGTCCCCAGGGCCAGGACGCGCCCCACAGCACCGCCATGCCGACCAGGCGCAGATGCATGGAGAGATGCGAGGGGGTGTGGGTCATCGGGGCGGCGCTCATGGGCAGGGACTATCGCGGCTCCAGGCGGACCGGCGGGCGATGCCCGCCCGCGCCTGACGGGGCCCGCCGCTCAATGCGGGTAGGCCAGCCGCTTCTCCATCCACTTCTGCACCTGCTCGAAGGCGAAGCTCAGCACCCAGTAGATCGCCGCGGCGGCCATGTAGAGCGGAAAGGGCTGGAAGGTGGTGGAAATCACCTCCTTGGTGGCGAGCATCAGCTCGGTCACCGCGATCACCGACACCAGCGAGGTGTCCTTGATCAGCGAGATCAGGCTGTTGGAGAGGCTGGGCACGGCGGCCCGCAGCGCCTGCGGGCCGATCACGTAGCGCAGCGTCTGATGCCGGTTCAGGCCCAGCGAGGTGCCCGCCAGCCACTGGCCCTGCTCGATCGCGCCGATCGCGCCGCGCAGGGTCTCGCTCATGTAGGCGGCGACGTTCAGCGTCAGGGTCAGCACGCCGGCGGCCAGCGGGGAGAACTCGATGCCGATGCTCGGCAGGCCGTAGTAGACGATGAAGACCTGCACCAGCAGCGGCGTGCCGCGCATCGCGCTCACGTAGACCGCCGTCAGCTTGTCCAGCACCGGCAGGCGAAGGACGCGCACCAGCGTGATCAGCCCGGCCAGCGGCAGCCCGAAGATCATCGCCATCACCGCGAAGAGCAGGGTGTAGCCGGTGCCCTTGAGCAGCACCGGCCAGGCCAACTCGGCCAGGGAAAGCAACGACGGGATGTCCATGGAATTCTTTGGGAGAGACGCGCCTCGCGGCGGAAGTGGCGATGTTGCCATCTTCTCCTCTCGCGGTCGCTGACCCGAGGAGCGCCGTCAGTAGGCCAATGCCGTCGCCTTTCCCTTGAAGACCCGGTATGAGAACAGGCTGTACGCCAGGATCACCGGCATCGTCAGCACCGCGCCGACCAGCATGAAGCGCAGCGACTCGTCCGCCGCGGCCGCCTGCCACAGCGTGATGCGGTCGATGACGACGAACGGATAGAGGCTGTACGAGAGCCCGAAGAAGCTCAGCGCGAGCACGACCACCGTCAGCGCGAACGGCGCCCAGCACAGCTTGCCCAGCACGCGATGCGAGCTCAGCAGCCCGCGCAGCGCCGCCAGCGACAGCACCGCCATCAGCGGCAGCGGCGCCAGCGCGATGATCCCTGGCATGTCGAACCAGCGCGCCCTCACCGTGCCGCTCAGCCACGGCGACGCGATCGACACCACCACCAGCCCGGCGATGACCGCCGGCCACGCGCGCTTGGCCCATGCGACGGCGCGCCGCTGCAGCCCGCCCTCGGTCTTGATCAGCAGCCAGCCCGCGCCCAGCAGTGCATAGCAGGCCGTCAGCGCCAGCGCGATGCCGGCCGCGAAGACCAGCGGCCCCGCGCCGTCATCGAAACCGGTGACGTACCGGCCCAGCATCCAGCCCTGCGTGAGCGAGGCCAGCGCCGATCCGGCCGCGAAGGCGCGATCCCATCCGCGCTTGTGCGCGGGATTGCCCTTGGCGCGGAAGTCGAAGGCCGCGCCGCGCAGGATCAGTCCCAGCAGCATCAGCGCCACCGGCGCGTAGAGCGCCGTCAGCACCACGCCCTGCGCCTTCGGGAAGGCGATCAGCAGCAGGCCCACGGCCAGCACCAGCCAGGTCTCGTTGGCGTCCCAGAACGGACCCATCGACGCGATCATGCGATCGCGCTCGTCCTCGCGCGCCGCCGCGGACAGCATCCCGACGCCGAGGTCGTAGCCATCCAGCACGACGTAGATCAGCAAGGCGAGCCCCATCAGGGCCATGAAGATCACGGGCAGCACGCCGCCCTCCGCGGCATTCAGGGTGGGGAGCGCGTTCATGCGAAGGTCCTCGAGATCACGGGCGCCAGGTCCGGCGTGGGCGCGGCCGCAGATGCGGGCGCGGCGCCCTTCTCCGCCATCCGCTTGATGGCGGCGATGTAGGCGATGAGCAGCGCGAGGTAGACGGTGGCATAGCCCGCCAGCGAGGCGGCGACCATCGAGCCCGGGTTGCGCGCCGCGACCTCGCTGGTGCGCAGCAGCCCGTAGACGATGAAGGGCTGCCGGCCGATCTCGGTGACATACCAGCCGGCGACGGTCGCGATCCAGCCGGAGAAGTT
Source organism: Roseateles sp. Mitsp63 (assembly GCF_059491535.1). NCBI lineage: Bacteria > Pseudomonadati > Pseudomonadota > Betaproteobacteria > Burkholderiales > Sphaerotilaceae > Roseateles > Roseateles sp. Mitsp63. Next base: position 5,391,156 of record NZ_CP168509.1, read on the forward strand.
CATCAGCGCCAGGCCCCACAACCAGCCGCGCGGCAGGCGCTGCCAGCCGGAGCGGCGATACAGCCACCAGCCGCCCCAGGCGAAGACCAGCATCAGCACGCCGGTGCCCACCATCACGCGGAAGCCGAAGAACAGCGGCCTGACCGGCGGATGCGCGCCTTCGAACTCATTCAGGCCGCGGATCCCGCCGTCGGCATCGTGCGTGAGGATGAGGCTGGCCAGGCGCGGAATGCCGATGGCCAGGCGGTTCTCCCGCGCCTGCTCGTCCGGCAGCGCGAACAGCAGCAGCGGCGCGCCGCGCTCGGTGGTCCAGACGCCTTCCATCGCGGCGATCTTGGCCGGCTGGTGCTTGAGCGTGTTCAGGCCATGCAGGTCGCCGGCGACGATCTGCATCGGGATCAGCACCGCGCCGATCGTGAGCCCCAGCCGCATGACGCGGCGGGTCTCCGGCCGCGCGACGCCCTTGAGCATCTGCCAGGCGCTGACGCCGCTGAGCAGGAAGGCCACCGTCAGCCCCGAGGCGAGCAGCTTGTGGGCCAGGCGGTAGGGGAACGAGGGGTTGAAGATCACCGCCCACCAGTCGGCGGCATGCATGACGCCGTCGCGGATCTCGTGGCCGGCCGGCGTCTGCATCCAGGAGTTGAGGCTGAGGATCCAGAACGCGCTCAGCGTCGTGCCGAAGGCGACCGTGGCCGTGGCGATGAAGTGCACGCGCGGGCTGACCCGCTCGCGGCCGAACAGCATGATCCCGAGGAAGCCCGCTTCGAGGAAGAAGGCGGTGAGGACCTCGTAGCCGAGCAGCGGTCCGGCGATGTTGCCGGCGCGCTCCATGAAGCCGGGCCAGTTCGTGCCGAACTGGAAGCTCATCGTCACGCCGCTCACGACGCCGAGCGCGAAGCTCAGCGCGAAGACTTTGGTCCAGAACTGGTAGGCCGCGAGCCAGGGGGACTCGCCGGTGCGCCGCCAGCGCCAGAGCATGAAGAGCACCACCCAGCCCAATGCGATCGTGATCGTCGGGAACAGGATGTGGAAGGTGATGTTGAGCGCGAACTGCATGCGCGCGAGGATCAGGGCGTCCATGGGGTCGAAGTGTTCTCAACTTCGAACGCGCGCGGAAGGGACAGATCGTCCTAGGACAGAACGCCCTAGGACAAATTGCCCTCCTGCGAAGGCCGCTGGCCCTCACCCCTGCCCTCTCCCGCAAGCGGGCGAGGGTGCAAGAAGGAGCGCTGCCCGCACTTGCCTTGCGCAAGAACTCCCTCGCCCCGTTGGGGCGAGGGAGTAGGAACGAGCGAGCGCTGCCGGCAAGAACTCCCTCGCCCCCCGCGAGGGGGGAGAGGGCAGGGGAGAGGGGGTGCTTCGAAGGGCAGCAGCGCTGTGGCAAGAGCCCCCTCTCCCCTCCCTCTCCCCATTGGGGCGAGGGGGTAATACCGGCCGGCGCGCTTCTTACACCCTCTCCCGCTTGCGGGAGAGCTCGAATCTCAGTCGCTCGCCAGCGCGCGGTACGCCGCGCCGCCGATGAGCCCGCCGACGATCGGCGCGACCCAGAACGCCCAGAGCTGCTGCAGCGCCCACGGTTCGGCGAACAGCGCCACGCCGGTGCTGCGCGCCGGATTCACCGAGGTATTGGTGACCGGGATGCTGATCAGATGGATCAACGTCAGCGCCAGCCCGATGGCGATCGGCGCGAAGCCCTGCGGCGCGCGCTTGTCCGTGGCGCCCATGATGATGAACAGGAACATCGCCGTCATGACCACCTCGCACAGCAGCGCCGCGCCCATCGCGTAGCCCCCCGGCGAATGCTCTCCAAAGCCGTTCGACGCGAACCCGCCCACCGTGAACCCCGGCTTGCCGCTCGCGATCAGATAGAGCACGCCGCCCGCCAGCGCCCCGCCGATGACCTGCGCCACGATGTAGGGCAGCAGCCGCTTCCCGTCGAATCGCCCGCCGGCCCACAGGCCGACGGACACCGCCGGGTTCAGGTGGCAGCCGCTGAGGTGCCCGATGGCGAAGGCCATCGTCAGCACCGTCAGGCCGAAGGCGAGCGACACCCCCAGCAGCCCGATGCCCAGTTGCGGAAAGGCCGCCGCGAGCACCGCGCTGCCGCAGCCGCCCAGCACGAGCCAGAACGTGCCGATGAGTTCGGCCAGATATGCCTTCATGGTGATCCTCCCTGCGTGGGCCGATGGCCCGTGTCCCTGTGGTGCCGCCGATTCTGCGCAGTTCGTCAAGCAGAGGCGAGTCCCCTGACGCTGGGGCGTGCCGTCACCATCCGCCGTCGCCGCCCTCCTCGCGATGCGGCTCGAAGCGCTCCAGCAGGAAGTCCACCAGCGCGCGCGTCTTCGCGGCGAGCTGCGCGCGAGGCGGATACACGAGGTGGATGTCCGCCGGCGGCAGCGCCCACTCCGCCAGCACCGGCCGCAGCCTCCCCGAGCGCAGCATCGGCGCCGCCTCCCACAGCGAGCGCATCAGCACGCCGTGTCCATCCAGGCCCCATGCGAGCACGCTCTCGCCGTCATTCGCCGCCAGCGGCCCCCGCACCTTGACCGTCTCCTTGCGCGCCCCTTGCCGCAAGTGCCAGGTGCCGAAGGTCTCGTCGCTCTCGCGGATGAACAGGCAGGCATGGCGCGCCAGCTCGCGCGGCGACGCCGGCTCGCCCGCGCGCTTGAGATAGGCGGGCGAGGCGCACAGCACCCGCCGGTTGCGCGCGAGCAGCCGCGCGGTCAAGCGCGCGTCGGGCGGCTCGCCCACATGCACCTCCAGGTCTATCCCCTGCTCGATCAGGTTGACCGGCCGGTCGGTGAGCTCCAGCTGCACCTCCACGTCGGGAAAGCGGCGCGCGAACTTCGACAGCGCCGGCGCGACGTGCTTGCGCCCGAAGCCGAAGCTGGCCGCGATCCGCAGCAGGCCCTTGGGCGCCGCGCGGCTGCCCGCCACGGTGCGCTCGAGCGCCTCCAGCTCCTCCAGCACGCGCGCGCCGTCGACGAGGTAGGTCTCGCCCTCCGGCGTGAGCCCGATGCGCCGGGTCGTGCGCTGCAGCAGCCGCACGCCGAGCCGGCGCTCGATCGCCGCCAGCCGCTTGCTGACCGCCGGCGGCGTGACACCCAGCTGCTGCGCCGCCGCCGCCAGGCTGCCCTGCTTCACCAGCAACGCGAAGAAGGCCAGATCCGAGAAGCCGTCCATTGATGAACTCCAGGAACGAAAGAACTGCCGAGACGGAAATTATGTGCTGCCGATTCACTTCCAGAATGTGGCCGACGAGGCCTTGGCCGTCGATGCCGAGCCCGCCCAGGAGACCGCATGCCCCCTTCCCCCGCCATGAACGCCCCGGCCGCCTTCACCGGACTGCCCGAGGCGATCGCCGGCCGCGGCGCGCTCGACGCGCTGTTCCCCGGCTTCCGCCACTTCCGCGTCGCCACCGCCGACGGCGTGCGCATCGAGGCGACCGTCGGCGGCTCGGGGCCGCCGCTGCTCCTGCTGCACGGCCATCCGCAGACGCGCGCGATCTGGCACAAGGTCGCGCCCGCGCTGGCCGCGCATTTCACCGTGGTCGCGGCGGACCTGCGCGGCTATGGCGATTCGTCCAAGCCCGAGAGCGGCAGCGATCACGCGGCCTACAGCAAGCGCGCGATGGCGGCCGACATGCTCGCCGTGATGCGGGCGCTGGGACACACGCGCTTCGACGTGCTCGCGCATGACCGCGGCGCGCGCGTCGCGCACCGGCTCGCGATGGACGCGCCCCGCGCCGTGCGCCGTCTCGCGCTGCTGGACATCGCGCCGACGCTGGCCATGTACGAAGGCGCCGACGACGCCTTCGCGCGCGCCTACTGGCACTGGTTCTTCCTGATCCAGCCGGCGCCGCTGCCCGAGCGGCTGATCGAGGCCGATCCGGCCGCCTATGTCCGCGACGTGATGGGCCGCCGCAGCGCCGGCCTGGCGCCCTTCGATCCGATGGCGCTGGCCGAGTACCAGCGCTGCCTGGCGCTGCCGGGCACCGCGCGCGGCCTGTGCGGCGACTACCGCGCGAGCGCCGGCATCGACCTCGATCACGACCGCGAGGACCGCGCCGCCGGCCGCGCGCTGACGATGCCGCTGCTGGCGCTGTGGGGCGCGCAGGGCGTCGTGCACCGCTGCTTCGACCCGCTCGCGCTGTGGCGCCGCGTCGCCGCCGACGTGCGCGGCGAGGCCCTGCCCTGCGGCCACTACCTCCCCGAGGAAGCCCCCGCGCTGGTGCTCGAGCGCGTGCTGCCCTTCCTCACCGCCCCCCACCTCCAGGAAGGCCAGCCATGACCGCCCCGCCTCCGCATGGCGCGCGCCCGGACACCGCGCCGCGCACGCTCTACCGCAAGCTCGTCGACAGCCACACGGTGGCCGCGCTCGATGCGCAGAACGTGCTGCTGTTCTGCGACCTGCACCTGATGAACGAGTACACCAGCCCGCAGGCCTTCACCGGCCTGCATGAGCAAGGCCGCGGCGTCGCGATGCCGGGCCAGAACGTGGCGGTGGTCAGTCACATCATCCCGACCCATCCGGTCGCGCCTAGGCTGCGCGTGATCGCCGATCCGCCGTCGGCGCTGCAGGCCACCAACCTCAAGGCCAACTGCGAGCGGCACGGCATCCGCCTGTTCGACACGACCGACGCGCTGCAGGGCATCGAGCACGTGGTCGCGCCGGAGCACGGGATGATCCGGCCCGGCATGGTCGTGATCTGCGGCGACAGCCACACGACCACCTATGGCGCGCTGGGCGCGCTGGGTTTCGGCATCGGCACGACCGAGGTCGAGCACGTGCTGGCGACGCAGACGCTGGTCTACCGCGTGGCCAAGGACATGCGCATCCACGTCGACGGCACGCTGCCGGCCGGCACGACGGCCAAGGACCTGGTGCTCGCGATCATCGGCCGCATCGGCGCGCAGGGCGCGCGCGGCTACGTCGTCGAGTTCCGCGGCGAAGCGATCGATGCGCTGTCGGTCGAGGCGCGCTTCACGCTGTGCAACATGGCGGTCGAAGCCGGGGCGCGCGGCGCGCTGATCGCGCCGGACGCGACGGCGATCGAGTACGTGCTCGCGCGCTGCCCCGACCTCGCCGGCGTCTGGCGCGAGCCCGCCCTCGCCCACTGGCGGACGCTGCGCAGCGACGACGGCGCGGTCTTCGATGCCGAGCACCGCTTCGATGCCGCCGATGTCGCGCCGCAGGTCACCTGGGGCACCAGCCCCGACCAGGTCGCGCCCATCGACGCGCGCGTGCCCGATCCCGAGCTCATGGAGCAAGGTCCGGTCCGCGCGAGCGCCGAGCGCGCGCTCCGCTACGCGCGGCTGAATGCCGGCGCGGCGCTGGAAGGCACGCCGGTCCAGCATGTGTTCATCGGCTCCTGCACCAACGGCCGCATCGAGGACCTGCGCGCCGCCGCCGCCGTGCTGCGCGGCCGCCGCGTCGCGCCGGGCGTGCGCGCGATGGTGGTGCCGGGCTCAGGCGCGGTGCGCGCGATGGCCGAGGCGGAAGGCCTGGACCGCGTGTTCCTGGACGCGGGCCTCGAATGGCGTCAGCCGGGCTGCTCGATGTGCCTGGCGATGAACGACGACGTGCTCGCCGACGGCATCCGCTGCGCCTCGACGACCAACCGCAACTTCGAAGGCCGCCAGGGCCGCGGCGCGATCACGCACCTGATGAGCCCCGCGATGGCCGCCGCCGCGGCGGTGACCGGCCGCCTCACCGACGTCCGCCGCCTGGCGCCGCAGCCGACCCCGGAGAACACGCAGGAAAACACGCAGGAAAAGACGCAGGAGAACGCGCGATGAATCCCGTCCGCCACGTGGAAGGCCGCAGCGCGGCGCTGAGGCTGGAGAACCTGGACACCGACCAGATCATGCCCAAGCAGTTCCTGCGCGGCATCGACAAGCGCGGCCTGCGCGACGGACTGCTGTACGACCTGCGCTTCGACGCGGACGGCCGCGAGCGGCCCGACTTCGTGCTCAACAAGCCGGCGTACGCCGGCGCCTCGGTGCTGATCGGCGGCAGCAACTTCGGCTGCGGCTCCAGCCGCGAGCACGCGGTCTGGGGCCTGCAGCAGGCCGGCATCCGCGGGGTGGTCGCGCCGGGCTTCGGCGAGATCTTCTATTCGAATGCGATGGGCAACGGGCTGCTGCTCGTCACGCTGCCGGAGGCGGAGGTCCGCCGCCTGATGGACGAGGCCGACGCGATGCCCGGCAGCAGCGTCAGCATCGACGTCGCCGCGCTCACGCTGCGCAGCGCGGGCGGCGTCCAGGCGCGCTTCGAGATGCTCCCGCGCCATCAACAGATGCTGCTCGAAGGGCTCGATGCGATCGGTCTGTCGATGACCCACCGGGATCGCATCGAGGCCTTCGCGCGCGCGCATTGGGCCGCGCAGCCGTGGCTGAGGAACGTGGCGCGCGCCTGAGCACGCCACGAGCATCACACCGGGAACGTCACGCCGGGAACTTCACGCGGGGAAGGGCAGGCTCCGCAGCCGCTTGCCGGTCAGCGCGGCGACCGCGTTCGCGATCGCCGGCGCGATCGGCGGCACGCCGCATTCGCCCATGCCGGTCGGCGGATCGGCCGAAGGCACGATGAAGACGGCCACCTGCGGCGCGTCCAGATGGATGGGCACGCGGTAGTCGTTCCAGTTGCCCTGCTCGACCTCGCCGTTCTTCAAGGTGATCGCCGCGCCCGGCAGCGTCATGCCCAGGCCCATCACCAGCGCGCCCTGCACCTGCGCCTCGATCGTGCGCGGGTTGATGGCGAGGTTGCAATGCACGCCCGCCGTCACCTGATGCAGCACCGGGCGCCCGTCCTTCATCGACACCTCGGCCACGTAGGCCACCACGGTGTTGAAGGACTCATGCACGGCCACGCCCCAGGCGCGCCCCTTGGCCAGCTTCCTCTTGCCATAGCCCGACTTGTCGACCGCCAGGTCGAGCGCCGCGACGTGCCGCTCATGCTTGGCGAGCAGCTTGCGGCGATACGCCACCGGATCCTGCCGGCCGGCGCGCGCGAGCTCGTCGACCAGCGTCTCCATCACGAAGGCCGTGTGCGTGTGCCCCACCGATCGCCACCACAGCACCGGCACGTTGACCTTCGGGTGATGGACCTCCAGCGCGATGGGGAACGGATAGGCGCTCTCGGCGACGCCTTCGGTCATCGTCGAGTCGGCGCCGTTCTTCACCGTGAAGCCCTCGAAGGGCGTGCCCATCGTGATCGACTGGCCGACGATCACATGCTTCCACGCGACGACGTTGCCCTGCCGGTCATGCGCGATCTCGACGCGGTGCAGATGCGACGGCCGGTAGTAGCCGCCGCGCACGTCGTCCTCGCGCGACCAGATCATCTTGATCGGCCCGCTCTTGCCCGCCGCGTGCCGCGCCTTGGCGACCTGCGCGGCCTCGACGAGGTAGTCCGACGTCGGCGTCGCGCGCCGGCCGAAGCCGCCGCCGGCCGTCATCGTGTTCAGCGTCACCTGCTCCGGCTTGAGCCCGAGCACGCCCGCCACCTGCGCCTGATCCACGGTCTGGAACTGCGAGCCCACCCACACCGTGCAGCGGTCGCCGCGGAAGTCGATGCTGCAGTTCAGCGGCTCCATCGGCGTGTGGGCGAGGTAGGGGAAGGTGTACTCCGCCGAGATCCGGCCCAGGCCGGGCTTGCCCGCGTCGAGCGCGGAGGTGTCCGCCTTCTCGACCACCGTGCCCGGCGTGCGGGCGAGCGCTCGGTACTGCTCGAGCTGCGCGGCGCTGTCGACGCGCTCCAGGCCACCGAGGTCCCACTCGACCCGGACCAGCTCGCGCGCCTTGCGCGCCGGCCAGAAGCCGCTGGCCACGATGGCCAGGCCCACCGCGCCGCCGCTGAGCGGCACCTGGATCACTTCCTCGACACCGGGGACGGCGAGCGCGGGCGCCGGGTCGAAGCGCGCGACGCGGCCGCCGAAGACCGGCGGATGGACCATGACGACGGTGCGCAGGCCCGGCAGCTTGAGGTCGATGCCGAAGTCCTGCCGGCCGCTGGACTTGGCGCGCGCATCGAGCCGGTTCATCGGCTTGCCGATCAGCTTGAACTGCGCCGGCGTCTTCAGGACGACGCCAGCGGGCACCGGCTCGGCGAACGCGGCCTGCGCCAGCACGCCGTAACCCAGGCGCCGGCCGTCCGGCGCGACCACGCTGCCCGACTCGGTGCGCAGCTGCGCGACCGGCACGTTGAGCTGCTTCGCGGCGGCGGCCAGCAGCATCGCGCGCATGCGGGCGCCGATCTCGCGGTACTGCTGCCACGAGGCCTTCATGCTGGTGGAGCCGCCCACCATCTGGATGTGGAAGAACGGATCCTTGTAGGCCTCGCCGGCCGGCGCGAGCTCGCAGCGCACCTTGCTCCAGTCGGCGTCCATCTCCTCGGCCACCAGCATGGGCAGCGCGGTCTGCACGCCCTGGCCGAAATCGATCTTGCCGATGGTGACGGTGACGATGCCCTCGGCATCGATGGCGACGAAGGCCGAGGGCTGCTGGAAGGGCTTGAGCGCCTCGGGCGCGCCGGGCCCGCTGCCGCCCTGCGTCGCGCCCTGCGTCGCGTTCTGCGCGCTGCCGCCGGCGGCGTACAGCGCGAAGCCCGACGACAGGCTCATCTTCAGGAACACGCGGCGGCCGAGGCCGCCCGGCAGCGCCGCGGCGGGCGCGTCGAGCGCCTCGGGCAGCCCGCCGTTCAGGTACTGGAACATGGGTCGCATGGCGGGCTCCTTCAGGCGAGCGCCAGCGCGGCGTCCTTGACGGCGGCATGGATCCGCACGTAGGTGCCGCAGCGGCAGAGGTTGGCGCTCATCGCGGCGTCGATGTCGGCGTCGCTGGGCTTGGGATTGGTCGAGAGCAGCGCGACGGCGGCCATGATCTGGCCGCTCTGGCAGTAGCCGCACTGCACGACGTCGTGCTTGACCCAGGCCTCCTGCACCGCCTGGCCGACGCGGCCGGCGCCCACCGCCTCGATGGTGGTGATCTGCTGGCCGGCGACGGACTCGATCGGCGTGACGCAGGCGCGGCGCTGCTGGCCGTCGATGTGCACGGTGCAGGCGCCGCAGACCGCGATGCCGCAGCCGAACTTGGTGCCGGTCATGCCCAGCGTGTCCCGCAGGACCCACAGCACTGGCGTGTCGCCCGGCACGTCGACCTGCTGCGGTTGGCCATTCAGGCGGAACGAGATCATGGCTGGCTCCTCGAAGCGTTGTTGTCGTTGCTCGCGGCGAGCGCGCGCAGATGGTCGACGACCTCGCGCGCCGCGTCCGCCCTGGTCGTGCCGATGGACTTGCGCAGCGGCTCGGTGGCGTCGCAGGGCGCGCCGTTGCGGATCCAGGTGCGGACCTGCTCGTCGAAACCCGTCTTGTCCAGCGGCGGCAGCGTGCGCCCCGGCCCGGGCTGCCAGCCCCAGGCGACGAGGTGGTCGGTGACCATGTGCTGCTCGAGCATCGCCAGCGAGCGGTTGCCATTGGTCCGGGGCTCGCGGAAGACCTTGCACAGCGCCGCGCCCTTGAGCCCGATCCACGACATCTTCATGTGCTCGGGCGGCATGTGCCAGCCGGGGCGGCCGTCGGTGTCCAGGCCCGGCGGCGCGTGCGGCAGCGGGCTGTTGGCGGTCGAGTGGCAGGTCGCGCACTGCAGCGGCGCGACGCCCTTGCCATCGGCGCCGCGCTGCACCGGCGGGTAGTGCACGCGGCTGAAGTCGCCCTGCAGCGGCGCGCTGGGCACGTGGCAGTTCAGACATCGCGGATGGAGCAGCACGCGCTCCATCTGCGCGAAGGCGGCCAGGCCCGCCTGCCGGTCCGGTGTCGCCGAAACCGGGGTCGGCTGGAAGCCGCCGCTGTCGCCACTGCCGGCGGCCTGGGCCGGCGGCAGCGCGGCCAGCAGGCCCATCACCGCCGTGCAGGCCATCGCGCACGGCGATGGCCACGAGGATTCCCTTGCGAAACGCGCAACCATGTCGACCTCCTGTCCGCTGCGTCGGGACGCTCCGCAGTCTAGGAAGGCGGGCGGCGGCGCGGCTTGCCTGATCCGACGGGAGGCTTGCACGATGCTGCGCGCCGCGAGCGGGCGCGCCATCGGGTGATGGCCTCCGTCCGGGCCGCGCGCCGGCGGCGTCAGCGGGGCCGCGAGAAGCGCCGGGCCCCGGCGACGCAGCCGATCACGGCGACGGTGACCGCGAGCATCGCCGGACTCACCGATTCCCGCAACAGGCCCGCCGCGAGCGCGAGCCCGAACAGCGGCTGCAGCAGTTGCAATTGGCCGACCGCTGCGATACCGCCCTGCGCGAGGCCGCGATACCAGAACACGAAGCCGATGAGCATGCTGAACAGCGAGACGTAGCCAAGCCCGGCCCAGGCCGCCGCGCCGACGCCCGCGACGCTGGCCGGCAGCCGCCACAGCGCCAGCCCCAGCATGAAGGGCAGCGACAGCGCCAGCGCCCAGCAGATCACCTGCCAGCCGCCGAGCACGCGCGAGAGCTTCGCGCCTTCCGCGTAGCCGAGCCCGCACACGACGATGGCCGCGAGCATCAGCAGGTCGCCGGCGGGCGCCGCGCTCAGGCCCTGCGCGGCGGCGAAGGCGACGACGAGCAGGCTGCCCAGCAGCGAGAAGGCCCAGAACGCGGGGCGCGGGCGCTCGCCGCCGCGCAGCACGCCGAAGGCGGCGGTGGACAGCGGCAGCAGGCCGATGAAGACGATGGAATGCGCCGAGGTGACATGCCGCAGCGCGAGCGCCGTCAGCAGCGGGAAGCCGATGACGACGCCGATCGCGACGATGACCAGCGGCCAGGCCTGCGCGCGCGCCGGGCGCGGCGCGCGCAGCACGGCCAGCGCCAGCAGCGCGAGCGCGCCGGCGATGGACGCGCGCGCGGCGGTGAGGAAGACGGGATCGAAGTCCGCTACCGCGACGCGCGTCGCCGGCAGCGAGCCACTGAAGATCAGCACGCCGATGAATCCGTTCAGCCAGCCTCGCGATGCGGTGTCCATGGGCGCCCTGCCTCGATGCGATGAAAGCGGCCAGCCTATCCGTCTCGATCAATACAATCAAAAAATTGTCATGGGTACAGGGAGGGTGCGATGGCGGAGCCCAGGTACAAGGCCGTGGTGGACCGGCTGGCGCGGGACATCCGCGCCGGCGCGATCGCGGCCGGCACGCGGCTGCCGACGCACCGCGAGCTGGCCCGGCGCGAGGGCATCGCGCTGGTGACCGCCACGCGGGTGTACGCGGAGCTGCGGGTCATGGGCCTGATCAGCGGCGAGACCGGGCGCGGCACCTTCGTCAAGGAGACCGCGCTGGCGCCGGGCCAGGGCGTGGACCTGGACGCGGTGGCGGCGGACATGGTCGACCTCAGCTTCAACTACCCGTCGCTGCCGGGTCAGGCGGAGTTGCTGCGCGGCGCCTTGCGGCAGCTCGCGGGTGCCGGCGATCTGGAGGCGCTGCTGCGCTACCAGCCGCATGGCGGCCGCCTCGCGGACCGCGCCGCGATCGCGCGCCACCTGGCGCGGCGCGGCCTGCCGGTCGAGGCGGAGCGGGTGCTGATCGTCGACGGCGCGCAGCATGGGCTGGCCGTGACGCTGATGGCGCTGCTGGAGCCGGGCGACGTGGTCGCCGTGGACGCGCTGACCTATCCGGGCTTCCGGCTCGTGGCCGAGATGCAGCGGCTGGAGCTGGTGGCGGTCCCGGCGGCCGGCGCGGGGCCTGACCTCGACGCGCTGGAGACGCTGTGCCGGCGCCGGCGGGTCAAGGCGATCTACACGATGCCGACGCTGAACAACCCGCTCGGCTGGGTGATGGCGGCGACGCGGCGGCGCGAGCTGGTGGCAATCGCGCGCCGGCACGGCCTGCTGATCGTCGAGGACGGCGCCTATGCCTACCTCGCCGAGGATCCGCCCCCGCCGCTGGCGATGCTGGCGCCGGAGCGCACCGTGTACGTGTCGGGCTTCTCGAAGAGCGTCGCGGCGGGGCTGCGGGTCGGCTTCGCGGTGGCGCCGGCGGACCGGGTCCGCGCGATGGAGCGCGCGATCCGCGCCACGACCTGGAACACGCCCGGCGTGATGACCGCGATCACCGCGGGCTGGCTGGAGGACGGCACGGTCGCGCGCCTGGAGGCCGAGAAGCGCGCCGACGCGACACGGCGGCAGCGGCTGGTGGCGGAGCGGCTCGGGCCGCTCAAGCGGATCGGGCATCCGTCCTCGTACTTCGTGTGGCTGCCGCTGGGCGAGGCCGTGCGCGCCGACCAGGTCGCGATGGCGCTGCAGCGCGAGCGCGTGTCGGTGTCGACGGCCGAGCCCTTCGCGACGGGGCGGCACGTGCCGCATGCGATCCGGCTCGCGCTGGGCTCGGTGGAGATCGGCCGGCTGCGCGCCGCGCTGGATCGCGTCCGCGCGGCCATCGAGGAGCGGACCTTCTGAAGCGGCGCGGCCGGCGGGCGCCTCAGCCGATGGTCAGCAGCGCGCCGCGGCCGCTGGCGGCGGTGGCGCGGTAGAAGCCGACCAGCACCGGGAAGTAATGCAGCAGGTAGTCGAGCGCTTCCTCGCCGTCGCGCACCCAGATGTCGGGATAGATGTCGGCGGCGGCCATCGCCTCGGGGTCGAAGGCCTCGCGGAGCTGGTCCTCGGTGATGGGCTCGAGCGCGCCGGCGATCTCGCGGACCTCGGCGGCGTCGAGCACGCGCACGTCCTCGTCCTCGCTGACCGGCTCGCCGCCGAGCAGGGCCTGCGCCAGCGGCGCCTCCTCGCCCGCGCCGGAGGCCGCGGCGATCACGCCCAGCAGGAAGTGCAGGCCATGCCAGGCCTTGTCCACGTCGACGATGCCGAGATCGGCGGGATCCTCGATCTCCACGTCCTCGTCGAAGAGGCGCTCGATCGCCTCGGGGTCCTCCCGCAGCGACTGCGCGGTGTCTTCGTCGATCGGTCGGAAGCTGGCGTACAGGCCCATGAGGCTCTCCCTGATGGCGGTGGATAGGCGGAAAGACGGCGGAGGAAAGACGGCGGATGGTAGCCGCCGCGTGCGTCAGATGGGCGACGCCGGTTGGCGATACACGAGCACCTTGAGCGCGCGTTCATCGGAGACGTCGGCGAAGCTCGCCGGATTGGGGAGGCGCTCGATGAACTCGAGCCCGGGCGCCTCGGCGGCGAGGAGCTCGCTCAGGAATGGCGTGCCGAGCTTGGGCGTGTTCAGGCACACGAGCGCATGGCCGCCGGGCGCGAGCAGCTCGGGCAGCCTGCGCGCGAGGCGGGCGTAGTCCTTGGTCGCGACGAAGCTGCCCTTCTGATAGCTGGGCGGGTCCAGCACGACGAGGTCGTAGGGACCGCCGCGGCGGATCTTTCCCCAGGAGTTGAAGATGTCGTGCGCGTGGAACGCGGCGCGGTCCTGCACGCCATTGAGCTGGTGGTTGCGGCGGCCGGTGGCGAGCGGGCCGCGCGCCATGTCGTAGTTGTCCGCCCAGGCCGCGCCGGCGTGCAGCGCGGCGACGGAGAACGCGCAGGTGTAGGCGAACAGGTTGAGCACGCGTCCGCCGGGATGGGCCCGCGCCCAGCGGCGCACCCAGCGCCGGCCCTCGGCCATGTCGAGGAAGAAGCCGTGGTTCTGCCCGTGCGGCAGGTTGACGAGGAAGCGCAGGCCGTCTTCCTCGACGACATGCTCATCGGGAATGGCGCCGGCCATCAGGCGGTTGACGGGGCGGTTCTCGTCGCGGAGCTGGAAGAGCCAGTGCAGCGGCTCGCCCGGGGCGATCACGGCCCAGCGCGCGGCGAGCGCGTCGCCGATGCGGGCGAGCTCGTCCTCCTGCACCGGCGCGAAGCTGGTGAGCAGCCAGACGGGGGGATAGAAGTCGAGCGCCCATTGCTCGCAACCCGGATGCAGGCCGCCGCGGCCGTGGAACAGGCGGCAGGCCTCGGTCGGCCGTGACAGGGTGGCGATGGCGTCGAGAAGCGGCTGCATGAGGGGCTCGAGGGAAGGGGCGACAGTGTAGTCAGGTGGACTGACCGACGCTGGGCCGGACAGATTGTCGCGACGCTGTCGCGACAATCCGGCACTTGGCAAGGCCCTTCGACGATCCCCCCGGTTCACGAAGCTTTACCGCCGCCTCATCAACCGAGCGCCTGGCGATGCGACGCTGCGGGCTCCACTTCAGCGGAGTTCCCATGAAAGCAGTGTTGACCGCCATGGCCGGCGCCCTGATCGCCGCCCTTGCCCTGACCACCTTGCCGGCGCACGCGCAGGACGCCAAGCCGGGCCAGAAGCTCGAGGAACGCTTCGCCGCCGCGGACACGGACCACGACGGCAAGCTGACCAAGGCCGAGGCACAGGCCGGCATGCCGCGCCTGGCCAAGCACTTCGACGAGATCGACACCCAGAAGACCGGCTCGGTCACGCTCGATCAGGTCAGGCAGTACGCGGCCGCCCACATGAAGGACCGCAAGAAGTAAGCGTTCCTCCTCGCCGAGCCCGCTCGACCGGGCCGCGTGCTGCGGATGTCGCGGCGCCCTCGCCCACCCCGGCGTGGGCGCCGCGCCACATTCCGCCCTCGAATGACGCCGCCCTCCGCCGCCGCCGCTGACCGATTTCCGTCAGTTCACTTGTGACGGCCTGTTCTCAGGCCCGACCGCAACCCCACTCCCACTCACCACTCCTGCTTGCGGCCTGACCGATATCGGGAAGCCGCCCAACGAAGTCAGGTCAGCGGCACGCCGGATTGCTCGAAGAGGCACGATTCCGGAGACGGATCAATCCTCCTTAGGAGCCACCCACCCGGCTTCCTTGCAACCCATCGAAACGCCCGAAGAATGTGCTTCCTTCGCCGCAGGAGCGGCATCGAGGACGGAAGCGCGGCCTATGTTTCGAGCGGCAGTCATGGAATCGCAGCGAGCCTCCTGGCTGGGCACCATCCGGGTGGCGCGCCGGCCTGGATTCGGCCTGGTCGCGGGCATCGCGCTGGCGCTCGCGGCCGCGTTGATCGCCTTCGCCGTCATCGGCGAGGTGGCGCGCAAGGCGCGCGTGCCCGGCCTGCTGATGCCGGCCGGCGGTCTGCTGCATGTGGCCTCGCCGCTCGCCGGGCAGGTGCATGAACTGCTCGTGCGCGAGGGCGAGCCGGTCCGGCAGGGCCAGCCGCTGGTGCGCGTGCGCAGCGAGCGCCTGCTCGACGGCGGCGACATGGGCGCGCTCAACCTGCGCGCGATCCAGGCGCGGCGGGCCAGCCTCGACCTGGAACGCCTGCTGCAGAAGCGGCAGGCCGACGAGCGCCGCCAGACCATCGGCGATCGCCTGCGGAGCCTGCACACCGAAGCCGCGCAGGCGCGCGAGGAGCTGGACATGGTCCGGCAGCGGGTCGAGCTCGGACATCGGAACCGCAAGCGCTACGCGGAGCTCGCGGCCAGCGGCTTCGTGCCGCAGACGCAGGCACAGGAGAAGGACGAGGCGCTGCTGGACCTCCGCGCCCGCGAACGCAGCGGACAGCGGGTCATCGAGACCCTGATGCGCGAGGCCAAGGGGCTGCAGGCGGACCTGGCGTCCATTCCGACGGCGCTCGAGACCTCGCTGGCGCAGCTGGATCGCAGCGTCGCGCAACTGGAGCAGGAACGCGCCGAACTGGAGGCACGCGCCGGCGTCGCGGTGACGGCGCCGCGCGATGGCCTGGTGAGCGCCCTGCCCCTGCATGCGGGCCAGTCCGTGCAGGCCGGCCAGACCCTGGTGACCTTGACCGCCGGCTCGCGGCCGGGGAAGGACGAGACGGAGACGCCCGCGGCGCGGCTGGTCGCGCAGCTCTACGCGCCCAGCCGCATGGTGGGTTTCGTGCAGCCGGGACAGGCCGTGTGGCTGCGCTACGCGGCCTACCCGTACCAGAAGTTCGGCATGGCCCGCGGCGAGGTGGCCCACGTGAGCCCGACGCCAATCGCGCCCCAGGATCTGCCGGCGGGGCAGGCGCAGGCGCTGGTCAGCGCCGCGCAGGCCAACGAGCCGCTGTATCGCATCGACGTGCGGCTGGACCGCCAGGACATCGCCGCCTACGGCCGCGAGCTGCCGCTGCGCGCGGGCATGGCGCTGGAGGCCGACGTCAGCCTGGAGCACCGGCGCATCTGGGAATGGCTGCTGGAGCCGCTGCTGGCCACCGCGAAACGGGTCTGAGCCCATGTCCCGCCCCACCCCCATCCTCCAGGCCGAGATCGCCGAATGCGGCCTGGCCTGCCTGGCGATGATCGCGTCGGCGCATGGCCGGCCCGTCACGCTGCCCGAGCTGCGCCGCCGGTTCCCCTCGGCGCTGAAGGGCCTGTCCCTGCGCGACCTGCTCGACATCGCGGCCGGGCTGGGCTTCTCGGGCCGGCCGCTGAAGCTCGAGCTGACGCAGCTGCGCCAGCTCGCGCTGCCCTGCGTGCTGCACTGGGACATGAACCACTTCGTCGTGATGACGAAGCTGCGCGGCGACACCGTCACGCTGCTCGATCCCGCCGTGGGCGAGCGCCGCATGCGCCTGGACGAGGTCTCGCCGCATTTCACCGGCGTCGCCGTCGAACTCACGCCCAATGCCGAGTTCAGTTCGGCGGCACGGCCGCCGCGCGTGTCGCTGCGCGCGCTGACCGGGCAGGTGCTGGGCCTGGGCCGCTCGCTGACGCAGATCCTGCTGGTGGCGCTGGTGCTGGAGCTGTTCGCGATCGTCGCGCCGCTGTTCAACCAGTTGATCGTCGACGACGTGCTGACCTCCGGCGACCGCGACCTGCTGAAGCTCCTCGTCGCCGGTTTCGGCCTGCTGCTGGTGACGCAGACGGCGCTGGGCCTGGCGCGCTCGTGGATGCTGATCCTGCTGACGCAGACGCTGTCGCTGCAATGGCGCGGCAACGCCTTCGCGCATCTGCTGCGGCTGCCGGTCGCCTTCTTCGAGAAGCGCCATCTCGGCGACATCACCTCGCGCTTCGGCGCGGTCGACGCGATCCAGAAGACGCTGACCACGGCGGCCATCGAGGCGGTGCTGGACGGCCTGATGGGTGTCGCGGCGCTGGTCATGATGCTGGTCTACGCGTGGCCGCTGGCGCTGGTCGTGATGACGGCGGTGGTGCTCTATGGCCTGCTGCGATGGGCGGGCTACGGTCCGCTGCGCAATGCCTCGTCGGAGCGCCTGGTCGTCGCGGCCCGGGAGAGCACGCATTTCCTGGAGACGCTGCGGGCGATGATGCCGCTCAAGCTGTTCGGCCGCGACCAGGAGCGGCGCGCGCAATGGCAGAACCTGATCGTCGAGGTCCAGAACCGCGACGTGCGCACCGCCAAGCTGTCGATGGCGATGAGCACCGCCAACGCCTTCATCTTCGGCATCGAGAACCTGCTGGTGCTCTACCTCGGCGCGACGCTGATCCTGGACGTCCAGCAAGGCGGCGCCGCCGGGGCATCGGCGGCTTCGGCGATGACGGTGGGCATGCTGTTCGCGTTCCTCAGCTACAAGACGCAGTTCACGGGGCGGGTGTCGGCGTTGATCGACTACGCGGTGGAGCTGCGCATGCTGGGGCTGCATGCGGAGCGGCTTGCCGACATCGCGCTGGAGCCGCCGGAGGCGGACGAGGTGCCGGCGAGCGACCTCGCGCACCTGGACGCGAGCCTGGAGCTGCGCGACGTCAGCTTCCGTCATGGCGATCGCGAGCCCTGGATCCTGCGGCATGCCAATCTGGTGGTGCCGGCGGGCCAGAGCGTGGCGATCACGGGGCCGAGCGGCGCGGGCAAGACGACGCTGATGAAGCTGCTGCTGGGGCTGCTGGAGCCGGTCGAGGGCGAGGTGCGCTACGGCGGCATGCCGATGCGGCAGCTGGGGTTGAAGAACGTGCGCGCGCAGATCGGGACGGTGATGCAGGAGGACGCGCTGCTGACCGGCTCGCTGGCGGACAACATCGCCTTCTTCGATGCGCGGCCGGATCTGGCGCGGGTGCAGGCCTGCGCGGCGCTGGCGCTGGTGCACGAGGACATCTGCCGGATGCCGATGGGCTACCAGACGCTGGTGGGGGATCTGGGGAGCGGGCTGTCGGGCGGACAGAAGCAGCGGCTGCTGCTGGCGCGGGCGCTGTACCGCGGGCCGAGGATCCTGGCGCTGGACGAGGCGACCAGCCACCTCGATGTGGAGCGCGAGCGGGCGGTGGCAGCGAACCTCGCGCAGTTGCCGGTCACGCGGCTGCTGATCGCGCACCGGCCGGACACGATCGCCGGCGCGCAGCGCGTGGTGGTGCTGGAGGGCGGCCGGCTCGACGAGAGACCGCGCGCGGCGGTCTGAGGCCGGGCGGCGGCCGCCGGGGGGTCACTTGTTGTCGATGGGCTTGCTGACGTCGCGCTCGAACCACTTGGTGGAGATCTTGGCGTAGGTGCCGTCGGCCTGGAGGTCGGCGATCGCCTTGTCGATGGCGGCCTGGAACTTCGGGCTGCCCTTGCGGAAGGGGATCGCGTTGGTGGCGGGGGTGCCGATGGCGGCGCCGGCCTTCACGGGGAGCTTGGTCTTCTCCTTGAGGTAGGGGATGAGCAGGCTGTCGTTGAGGGCGGCGTCGATGCGGCCGGTGGCCAGGTCCTGGAGGTACTCGGTGGCGCCGGGATAGGTGCGCACCTCGACGCCGTCCCAGCTCTTGGCGAGGTCGGCGAAGTTGCTGCCCTGGCCGACGCCGACCTTCTTGCCCTTGAGGTCCGCGGGCGACTGGAGCTTGCGGGACTCGTTGGCGCGGACGATGAGCTGCGGGTAGGAGGTGACGTAGGGGGCGGAGAAGTCGAAGGTCTTGCGGCGCTCGTCGGTGGCGGCGACCTGGTTGACGATGACGTCGTACTTGCCGGCCTGCAGGCCGGCGAGGATGCCGCTCCACTCGGTGGTGGTGAATTCGGGCTTGACGCCGAGCTTGGCGGCGATGGCCTTGGCGATGTCGACGTCGAAGCCGTCGAGCTGGCCCTTGGCGTCCTTGAAGTTGAAGGGGGGATAGGTGCCCTCGACGGCGACGCGCAGCGTGCCGCGTGCCTTGACGTCGTCGAGCAGGTCGGCGGCGTGGGCCGCCAGGGAAGCGCCGGCGAGCAGCGCGGCTGCGATCAGGGAAGTGCGGAGAGCTTTCATGAGGCCCCTCATTGTTCGTAGGAAGGGCCGATGTTGCCACCAGTCGTCCCGGGACGAGGTCATATCGATATGACGAGGGGATCTGTGGGGAGACGGTCCGATGGGGATGGCGCACTGCGGCGGCCGCTGGCCCTCACCCCGCCCTCTCCCGCGAGCGGGCGAGGGGGCAGGAAGAGCCGGGCGGCGCAGTAAACCCCCTCGCCCCCGGCAGGGGGAGAGGGAGTTCTTGCCGGCAGCGCTCGCTCGTTCCTACACCCTCGCCCCAGCGGGGAGAGGGAGGGGAGAGGGGCCTCGTGCCACAGCGCTGCTGCCCTTCGAAGCACCCCCTCTCCCCTGCCCTCTCCCCCCTCGCGGGGGGCGAGGGAGTTCTTGCCGGCAGCGCTCGCTCGTTCCTACACCCTCGCCCCAGCGGGGAGAGGGAGGGGAGAGGGGCTCTTGCCACAGCGCTGCTGCCCTTCGAAGCACCCCCTCTCCCCTGCCCTCTCCCCCTCGCGGGGGGCGAGGGAGTTCTTGCCGGCAGCGCTCGCTCGTTCCTACACCCTCGCCCCAGCGGGGAGAGGGAGGGGAGAGGGGGCTCGTGCCACAGCGCCGCTGCCCTTCGAAGCGCCCCCTCTCCCCTGCCCTCTCCCCCTCGCGGGGGGCGAGGGAGTTCTTGCCGGCAGCGCTCGCTCGTTCCTACACCCTCGCCCCAGCGGGGAGAGGGAGGGGAGAGGGGGCTCGTGCCACAGCGCTGCTGCCCTTCGAAGCACCCCCTCTCCCCTGCCCTCTCCCCCCTCGCGGGGGGCGAGGGAGTTGGTCAGAAGCTGTGCCTCGCCCCCACCGCCACGACCGTCGGCTTCTCCCCGTCCCCGATGCCCAGCGGATTGATCGCGAAGTCGTAGGCGGCGCGGGCCTGGTTGTCGATGCGCGAGACATACGCGTAAAGCCCTGTGCGCTTCGAGAGCGCGTAGTCCGCGCCGAGCGTCCATTGCCGCGACCCGGTGTCGCCGCCCGCCGAGACGAAGCCCACGCGCGCTCCGGCGGGGCCCTTGCCATCGCCGGCGTGGGTGAAGCTCGCGCGCAGGTTGAGCGCCGCGGCGACCTGCCAGTTCGCGGTGACGAAGAACGCATCGCGCCTGAGCGCGCCGATCGGTGTCTCGTAGCGCAGCCGTTCGGCGGCGGCGGCGAGGCGCCACGCGCCGACGCGGTACGCGGCGCCGATCTTGGTCGCCGAGTCGGTGAGGCCCGGCCCTTGATAGCCGCGATGCCGCTCGTGCGCGAGCGCGAGATTCCAGGGACCGCTGTCCCACGCGATCGACGCCGACCACAGGTCCGGGCGCGATCCGCGGGGGCCGGTGTCGCCATCGTTGAACGCATGGGCGACACGGCCGGTGAGGCCGTTCCATGCGGGCGTCCAGTACTGCACGATGTTCTGCTGGCGCCGGTCGAAGGAGGCGGTGTTGGCGGTGTGGTTGGTCGTCGGCGCGGAGCCGTTGGCCATCAGCGCCATGTAGCCGGCGGTGGTCGGATACCAGGGATCGAAGCCGCTCGTCGCGAGCAGGTAGGGCGTGCCCCAATGTCCGGCGAACAGCAGGCCATAGGGTGTCTGCAGCCCGACGCGCGTATCGCGATTGGCGAGCGACGGTCCCGCGCCGGTGTCCACCGCGAGCGAGCCTTCGATCTGGAACAGCGCCTGCACGCCCTCGCCCAGGTCTTCGGCGCCGCGGAAGCCGATCACGGAGCGGTTGTTGGACTCGCGATCGACGGCGCGATCGCGCGGCGAGTGGCCGGCATCGGCGTGCTCGAGCGAGACATTGAGGCGGCCGTAGACGGTGACAGTCGATTCGGCGTGGGCCGCGGGGGCGGCAAGGGCGAGCGCGGCCAGCGCCAGCCGGGAAACGGAGCGGTACTGCATCGGAGTGACGAGGGTGGAGTCACGGCGATAGTGACGCGGGATCGAAGCCGGGGATTCTCTCGTTCGGGGGAGGCGCGAGGCGCCCCGTGCGTGCGCGCTCCGAGCGGCGCCACCACCATTCGAAGGCGATGGTGAGCGCGAGCAGCATGCCGCCGAAGAGCGGGTTGGCCGCGTTGAACGTCTCGTAGGGAATGAACGGTGATCGCGTGAAATTGGTGAGGCAGACCAGTCCATAGGAGGCGTTGATCGTCGTGTGCAGGACCGACGTACAGAAGATGGACCCGGTCCGCATGAACACGATCACGAGCAGCAGCGCCGCGGGCAGGACGAGCGCCATCCGTCCGGGCGGATGCGACATGGCGAAGCCCCATCCGCTGACGAGCGCCCCCGCCCACTTGCTGAAGAAGAGCTTGCTGAGCTGCGACTGCATGAAGGCACGATCGGACACTTCTTCGCAGCTCGATCCGGCGATGACCTGAAGAATCGGCCGGAGCAGTTGATCGAGGGGGAGCGGGTCGAACTGCGCAATGCGGAAGGCTTCCGGCATGGCGATCGCCGCGGTCAGGGGCGGCATCACGGCCACGGCCAGCGCCAGGCTCAAGGTCACGCGGGGATGGATGGCCAGGAGCGTCCGCCAGGAGGGTCCCCAGCGCAGACAGGCCAGGACGGTCACGGTGATCCCGCTAGAGACCATCCACGACAGGGCCTCCCTAATGTGAGGCGACAGCCATTCATGGTGCTTCGCGAATTCGATCCACAGCGGACGGGACAGTTTGCTTGTCAATGCGAGCAGGCCGAAGGCGAACATGAAGACCAGCAGATGCTTCGTGAAGGTCTTGACCGGATGGGGTCCGCGCGTCGAGCGCCGGTACCAGAGCTCGATGCCAAGGGCCAGCAGCAGCGGGCCCAGGGAGATGGCCGCCCTCATGGCCCGGAACTGGTCCGGGTCCAGCAGCGCCGCGGCCATGAAGGGGCCTCCCTGCAGAACGCCCACCGCGAGGTCCAGGACCGCATGAATGACGGTGGTGCAGACGATCGATCGAGTGCGGATGAAGACGACGCCCAGAAGCCCAGCGGCAAAGAAGGCGTCCAGGCGGCGGCCGGGCTGATCAGCCGCCAGCAGCAGCGCGGCGAGCGCGAGCGCGATCCACCTGTTGCCAAACATCCGCTGCAGCGTGGACTGCAAAAGCGCGCGGCCCCAGATCTCCTGCTGCAACGCTCCGAGCAGCAGCGTCGCCATGGCGACCAGCCAGGCTTGCGGCTGCTCAAGCGGATTGATGGGGCGGAATTCGTTGTGGAGGACTTCGGGATTGACGGCGAATGCCGTCCCGAAGGTGATCAACAGGATTGCCATCGACACGGGGAGGCCGATGGCCACGGCCGGGCGGAGAAGCGACAGCCATCGCGGGCCGATGTGCCACCAGGTCAATGCGCCCAGCAGCGCCAGTCCCATGAGGGTCATCTCGAGATTCAGGAACAGCCGGAGGTCTCCGTCGAATCTGGACTCGGATATTGACCATCCGCCAGTCCCGCCAAGGAACGCGGGCCATTTCCCCAAGAGCACGATGAGAATCAGCAGCGGGGCCCATTTCAATATTCTGACCAGCTTTCCATACGTGGATGGAATGATTTTCAGGCGGTCGATATACCGAGGCATAGGTCAAGGCGAAAACAATCGGGAGCCGCATCCTAGTCATGCGGAAACTCGACACCGCGAGGAGTTTCCCGATTACCCATGTATGCGACCAACCAGATTAACTAGCCTCCATTTGCCATCTCGCCGAATCCGTCGATACACAAAAATTTGCCGGCTTTCATGAGGAATATGCAGAGGACCATCAGGCTGATAGCTTTCGATTCGTGGACGTTTCTCGTCCGCTCGCTCCGAGCGAATCTCGGAAACTTCGAAAGCGAATATGCAAGTCTTGACCGACAACGAGATCGATATGGTTTTCGGCGGAGATAGCTGGGCAGGTACGCCTGAAGGGCGGGCGCCAGTCCCGGTGCCGGAAGGGTATGACCCGTCCGGGCCCTTCGATCCCGTTAAGTGCTATTACGAAACGGCTGCACTGCCCGGGGTGAGCGAAGGCGGCGCCATCATGTACTGCATGGTGAAGTGGGCGGGCCGAGTGTTCAACGACCAACACTAGCGGCTGATTCCCTGAGCCAATGAGGGCGCCGCGGCGTCCTCTTTTCATTTCCCTTCCCCGTTAGGATGGCCGCCGTTTCTCCCCCTCCCTCCTTCTGGTGACCGCCTCCCTCGACATCGATCTGCTCCGAAGCCTGATGGCCGTGGCCGAGACCGGCGCGCTCAGCAAGGCCGCCGCGCGCGTGGGGCGGACGCAGTCGGCGCTGAGCATGCAGATGCAGCGGCTGGAGGACGTCGCCGGCCAGCCGCTGCTGCATCGCACCGGGCGGGGCGTGACGCTCACCGCCGCCGGCGAACGGCTGCTCGTGCATGCGGGCGAGCTGCTGCGCAAGCACGACGAGGCGCTCGCCGAGCTGCGCGGCGTCCGCATGGCCGGCCTGCTGCGCTTCTGCTGCCCGGAGGACTACGCGGTCTCGCTGCTGCCGCATCTGCTGCAGGGCTTCGCGAGCCTGCATCCCCAGGTGCAGATGGAAGTCGTGTGCGCGCCCACGCCGCGCCTGCTGGAGCTGCTCGCGCGCCATGCGGCCGACCTGGCGCTGGTGTCGGTCGCGGCGGGCACCGATGCGGGCGTCATCCGCGAGGAACCGCTCGTCTGGGTCGCGCGGCGCGGCACGCCGGTCACCGGCATGACGCCGCTGCCGCTCGCGCTGGGCGCGCCCGATGCGCTCGATCATGTGCTGGCCCGGCAGGCGCTCGAGGCGCAGGGGCGCGCGTTCCGCATCGCCTACGCGAGCAGCAGCCTGGCGGGATTGCTCGGGATGGCGCGCTCGGGACAGGCGGTGACGGTGCTCACGCGCGCCGCGGTGCCGGAGGATCTGGAGATCCTCGGCGAGGACCGCGGCCTGCCGCCGCTGCCGGCGGTCGCGCTGACGCTGGCCTTCGACCGGGAGCGGCCGACGCCGCTCACCGCGGCGTTCGCGGCCCACGTCCGCAAGTTCCTGCCGATGGCCTGAAGCCGCGACGGCAAGGCGATCGGGAGCGCGACCGGGAGCGCGATCGGGAGCGACAGCGCCGCTGATGGCAGCCATCAAAACTATTGGCTACCGCGGCGGCGGTGATCTCCCTACGCTCCAGGTCCTCGATGGTTGATGGAGGACCTCATGTCGCGCAATGCCGATCCGCTTTTCTGGGAACGTTCCCGCCAGCACCTGATCCGCTACGGCGGCAGCTTCGAGCCGCTGATCATCGAGCGCGCGCGCGGCAGCTTCGTCTACGACGCCGATGGCCGCGCGATCCTGGACTTCACCTCGGGGCAGATGAGCTCGCTGCTGGGGCATGGCCACGTCGAGGTCGCGACCGTGATCGCGGAGCACGCGAGCCATCTGGACCATCTGTTCAGCGGCATGCTGAGCCGGCCCGTCGTCGAGCTGGCGACGCGGCTGGCGGGCATCGCGCCGGCGGGGCTGGAGCGCGCGATGCTGCTGAGCACCGGCGCCGAAGCGAACGAAGCGGCGATCAAGCTCGCCAAGCTCTACACGGGCCGCTACGAGGTGGTGAGCTTCGCGCAGTCGTGGCACGGCATGACAGGCGTGGCGGCGTCGGCGACCTACTGCGCGGGGCGCAAGGGCTACGGGCCGGCGGCGGTGGGCTCGTTCGCGATTCCGGCGCCCAATCCCTATCGGCCGCGGTTCGAGCGCCATGGCGCCTATGACTGGCAGGCGGAGCTGGACTATGCGTTCGATCTGATCGACCGGCAGTCGAGCGGCAATCTCGCGGCCTTCATCGCGGAGCCGATCCTGAGTTCGGGCGGGTTGATCGACCTGCCGGTGGGCTATCTGGGCGCGCTGCACGCGAAGTGCCGCGAGCGCGGCATGCTGCTGATCGTCGACGAGGCGCAGACCGGCATCGGGCGCACGGGCGCGATGTTCGCGTGCGAGCGCGACGGCGTGACGCCGGACATCCTGACGCTGTCCAAGACGCTGGGCGCGGGCATCCCGCTGTCGGCGGTGCTGACGACGGCGGAGATCGAGGAGCGCTGCCATGAGCGCGGGTTCCTGTTCTACACGACGCATGTCTCGGACCCGCTGCCGGCGGCGGTGGGGCTGAAGGTGCTGGAGATCGTCGAGCGGGATGGGCTGGTCGAGCGGGCGCGCACGGCCGGGGCGCGGCTGGAGGCGGGACTGCGGCGGCTGCAGCGCGAGTTCGATTGCATCGGGGACGTGCGCGGACGCGGGCTGCTGCTGGGGGTGGAGATCGTCAAGAGCCAGGCGGGCAAGGAGGCCGCACCGGAGCTCGGCGCGGCGATCACGCGGGCGTGCATGTCGCTCGGGTTGAGCATGAACATCGTGCAGCTGCCGATGATGGGCGGCGTGTTCCGCATCGCGCCGCCGCTCACGGTCAGCGACGAGGAGATCGACCTGGGGTTGTCGCTGCTCAAGCAGGCGATTGAGCAGGTGGTGTAGCTGACTTTCTCGCGCGTAGAAGAACTCCCTCGCGCCTCGAACTCCCTCGCGTAGCTCCCCTGGCGCGTAGAAAGAACTCCCTCGCCCCGCTTGCGGGGAGAGGGCAGGGGAGAGGGGGCGTCGAAGTACGCGAGTGCAGGTACTGCGAAGACCCCTCTCCCCTGCCCTCTCCCCCTGCCGGGGGCGAGGGAGTTCGAGGCGCGAGGAGGCTCGAGGCGCGAGGGAGTTCGAGGCGCGAGGGGGCTCGAGGCGCGAGGGAGTTCCAGGCGCGAGGGAGTTCGCGGCGCGATGGCGTTCAAGCCAGCAGCGTCTCGACCTCCTCCGGCGGCACCGGCTTGCAGAACCCGAAGCCTTGCATCAGGTCGCAGCCCATCGCGATCAGCGCCGTCTCGTCGGCCTCGAGCTCGACGCCTTCCGCCACCACCGTCATCCGCATCGCATGCGCGACGCGCACCATCGACTCCACCAGCATCCGCGAGTCGTCGTTGCTCGTCATCCCGTGCACGAAGAACCGGTCGATCTTGATCTTGCGGCAGCGCAGCCTCCGCAGGTACGCCAGCGAGCTGTACCCCGTCCCGAAGTCGTCGATCGCCAGCCCGTAACCCAGCCCCTGCAGCGTGAAGACGAACGAGTCCGGCTTGTCGATGTCCTCGAAGTTCAGGCTCTCGGTCAGCTCGAACTCCACCTCCCGCGGGCTGAGCTGCAGCACCTTGAGCTGCTGCAGGAAGCGCTCGCGGTGCTGCGGCTTCCTGCATTGCTCCCACGAGAGATTGATCGCCACCGGCGGGCACGCCAGCCCGCGCGCCTTCCATCGATCCAGGTCCAGCCGCAGCTGCGCCAGCAGCGCCAGCCCCAGCTCCACGATCAGGCCCGAGGACTCCGCCACCGGGATGAACTCCACCGGCGAGACCCAGCCGCGTTCCGGGTGATGCCAGCGCGCGAGCGCCTCCAGGCCGCGGATGCGGCGGCTCGCGTCGTACTGCGGCTGGTAGGCGAGCCGCAGCTGCCCCAGCGCCAGGCCCTCGCGCAGATCGTTCTCCAGCGCCAGCCGCGACTGCAGCATCTGCCCCAGCTGCGGCGTGAAGAGCTGGAAGCTGTCCTTGCCCATCTGCTTGGCCTGCCGCATCGCCGCGTCGGCGCAGCGCATCGCGTCGCTGGCGGTGGCGGCCTGATCGGGCAGCAGCACCGCGCCGGTGCTTGCGCGCAGGTGCAGCCAATGGCCATCGAAGAACAGCGGCTGCGCCAGACCGCTCTGCAGCCGCGCCGCGTAGGCCTGCAGCGAGGCCGCGTCCGGCCGCGGCGACAGCAGCACCGCGAACTCGTCCGCCGACAGCCGCGCCGCCATGTCGCCCGGCCGGCAGAGCTGGCGCAGCCGCTGCCCCGCCGCCTGCAGCGCCGCGTCGCCCGCCGCGTGGCCGAACTGGTCGTTGATCTGCTTGAAGTTGTCCAGGTCCAGCAGCAGCAGCGCCGCCTTGCTGTCGTGGCTCAGCACCTTGTCCAGCAGCTGGCGCAGATGCTCGCGGTTGGGCAGGTCGGTGAGCGCGTCGAAGCGCGCCAGATAGCGCGTGCGGCGCTGCGCTTCCTGCATCTGGGCGCGCAGGCGCTTGGACAGCAGCCAGGCCAGCGCGCCGGTCGCGGCCAGCGTGCCCAGCGTCGCGCCGATGAACTGCAGCAGGTCCCACCACATCGGCGCCCGGCTCGCCTCCAGCAACAGCGTGCCCACCACGCGCTCGTTGGCGAGCACCGGCACCTCGAGCGCCACCTGCCCCGCCCAGTCCTCGAAGCGCGAGCGCTGCGCCGGCGGCCGCTGGTAGACGCTGAACAGGCTGCCATCGCGCTTGAGCAGCCGCGCGCGCAGCGTGGCCGGGTTCTGCTTGAGCGCCTGCAGGATTTCGCCGGCATCCTCGCGGCTGTCGAAGACCAGCGCCGCGGAGGCGGTCTGCGCGACGATGCCGGCCTGGGTGCGCAGGTCCTCGAGCTCGCGATCCTGCAGCCGCCAGTACTGCATCGCGCTGAGCAGCAGCGCGAAGGTCAGCAGCGCGGCCAGCGACACGGCCAGCTCGCGCCAGCGCTCCAGGGCATCGAGGATCTTGGCGTTCATGGCGGGGTCGATTGATGGCGCACGAAGCGGGCCAGGCGCAGCAGCTTGGCGCTGATGGTGAGGCCGGCGCGGCGGGCGGCGTCGAGGTCGATGTCGAAGACGATGCGTCCGTCCTCGACCTGCAGGTTGAGCTGCGCGCCCTGGTCCAGCATGCCGGCGGCGTCGGACAGCACGAGCAGCGGCGCGCGATCGGCCACGGCGCGCCAGGCGGGACGCGGCTCGGCGAGGTAGAGCACATGGCAGCCGCCGAGCTGCTCGGGCCGCGTGACGCGGCGCACCTCGATCGCGAGGTGCCGGATCGGCCGGCCGGCGAGCGACTGCATCGAGGCCTCGAGCGCGCTGTCGGCGGCGGTGCAGAGCTGCAGCGAGCGGCCGGTCTCGCGTTCGGCGGGCCAGGTCACGAACATCAGGGCGCGGTAGGTCACCTCGGCCTTCAACGCGTCGGGGCCGGCGGGCTGGGCGATCGCCTGCCGCAGCGGGAGCGCGGCGCCGCACGCGAGCAGCCCCAGCAAGGCCGGCGCCGCGAGCCGCCGGAGGCGGTCGCGGAGGCGGCATGCGGGGTTGGCGCGGCGCATCGGCATCGTCGGTGCGGTCAGAAGGCGATCCGCCAATCCAGGCGCCAGGCGCGGCGCGGCTGCGGGATGACGTCGAGCTGGGCGTCGGGCGAGGAGGGATCGAAGTTGGCGCGGTCCAGCAGGTTGTCGACGTGCAGCGCGAGGGTCTGGCGCGCATCGAGCCGGTAGCGCAGGTGCGCGTTGAGGAAGGCCTCGGACGGCACGCGCGCGCGGCCTTGGCGCGCGCCGAGCGCGGTGCCTTCGATGCCGAGCTGCCACTGGTGCCATTGCGGCGTGATGAGATGGCCCTTGACCATCCAGCCGGGGGCGTTGCTCAGGCGCTCGCCCTGGTCGTCGCGCGCGTGCATCCACGAGGCGCTGGCGCGCCAGAGCCAGCCGCCGCCGCTGCGCTGCTCGACCGACAGGTCCATGCCGCGCAGGCTGACGCGGCCGCGGTTGACGAACTGCACGGGCGCGTCGAGCGCGTCGCTGAGCGGCTGCTGCTCGATGAGGCGGTTCATGCGGGTGTCGTAGAGGTTCAGGCCCAGGGCCTGGCCGGTGGGCAGGAGGTATTCCCAGGCGAACTCGGTGGAGCTGAGCCGCTCGGGCCGCAGCGCGGCGTTGGCGAGCTGGGACACGCCGCCGTCGTCGTAGAAGCGCTCGTACAGGTTGGGGGTGCGGAAGGAGCGGGCCCAGATGAGCTTGAGGGTCTGGCGCTCGTCGGGGCGGTGGACCAGCACGGCGCGGGGTGACAGCGCGGGGGAGAAGCCGCGCGCGTGGTCCAGGCGCAGGCCGGTGGTGAGCTGCCAGGCCTGCGAGATGCGCCACTGGTCCTGCGCGAAGAGCGCGGCGGAGTCCTGGGTGACGTGGGACTCGAGCGTGGACTCGTAGGGGTCGACCTGGTAGTAGCGCTGCACGCCGTAGGGGGAGGTGCGGAGCTCGGCGCCGGCCATCAGCTCGTGGTTGAGCAGGCCGCGCCAGAGCACGCGCGCGTCGAGGGTGAGCCACTGGGCGTAGGCCTCGTCCTTCTGGATGAGGTCGGGGGAGAGGCCGTAGACGTAGCGGCCGCGGAAGTCGTACTGGGAGAGGTTCAGGCGGAGGCTGCGGCGCAGGTCGTCCTGCCAGCCGGCGTCGTAGGCGGCGTCGAGCATCAGCTGGCGGTCGGTGTAGCGGGTGCCGGAGACGCCGGGGAGGGTGCCGTAGGGGGCGGTGGGCACGTCCTTGTCGCGCTGGACGGCGGACATCGACAGGCGCCAGGGGCCGAGGCGGTACTTGGCGAGCACGGCGGTCTGGCGTTCGCCGTCCAGGCCGCGGATCCAGCCGCCGGGGGTGCCGAGGGAGGGGAGGAAGAGGTCCTCGCCGGCGCTGCGCTGCAGGTTGACGCCGAGGAAGAGGTCGCCGCCGGCGGCGTTGGCGGCGCCGTAGTGGAGCTCGGCGCGGCGCTGGCCGTTGGCGCCGGCGCTGGCGAGGGCGGAGAGGCCGGGGGCATCGGCGCCGTCGAGCGTGACGACGTTCACGACGCCCAGGAGCGCGTTGCTGCCGTAGATGGAGGAGCCGGGGCCCTGGACGAGTTCGACGCGCTTGACCCAGTCGGCGACGATGGGGAATTCGAGCTGGGGGAGGCCCTGGTCGTAGATGGCGTCGTTGACGCGCTGGCCGTCGATGGCCATGAGGACGCGGGAGGAGTAGTCGCCGGGGCGGCTGAAGCCGCGCACGCCGAGGGTGCTGTAGCTGCGGGTGTTGCCGAGGTAGATGCCGGGGAGGCGGCCGAGCATGTCGCCGACGGTCTGGTGGCCGAGGGCGAGGGATTCCTGGCGGGAGAGGACGCTGACGGAGGCGGGGGCGTCCATGAGGCTCTGGGCGTAGCGGGAGGGGCCTTGGACCTCGCGCTTGAGGAGGGCCTCGAGCTGGTCTTCGTCGTCGGGGGTGGAGGCGCTGGCGGCGGTGCCGCTGGCGGTGCCGCTGGCGGTGGCGCTGGCGGTGCCGGTGCCGGTGCCGGTGCGGGTGCCGGTGCCGATGCCGGTGGCGGTGCCGGTGCCGGTGCCGGTGGCGGTGGCGGTGGCGGTGGCGGGGACGGCGGTGGCGGCGAGGAGGAGACCGAGGAGTTTCCAGGCGGTCCGGGCGATCGAGTACTTCACGGTCGAGGCCCCGCGCGGACGCGACGGAGAAGAAGAGGAGGAGGAGGCCGGGAGCTTATCGGCGTGGCGGGGAAGCGGCGTTGTCAGAGTTCACGGAAACGGCGAGCGAGCCGGGCGCGCGTTTTGCCCACGGGCGCTGAACGCGGCGGAGAGCACTCGACTGCTCGCCCCTCTTGCGGACAGAGCCTGCCTTTCAACTCCCTCGCCCCGCGAAGCGGGGAGAGGGCGGGGGAGAGGGGTCTGCGCAGTGCTCGGACTCGCGCGGCAAGCCACACCCCTCTCCCCTCCCCTCTCCCCGCGCGCGGGGCGAGGGAGTTCGTGCGGCGAGACCGCGCAAGGCGAGAGGCTCTTCCTCGCGCGGGAACGGCCGCATTCAACTCCCTCGCCCCGCGAAGCGGGGAGAGGGTGGGGGAGAGGGGTCTGCGCAGTGCTCGGACCCGCGCGGCAAGCCACACCCCTCTCCCCTCCCCTCTCCCCGCTCGCGGGGCGAGGGAGTTCGTGCGGCGAGACCGCGCAAGGCGAGAGGCTCTTCCTCGCGCGGGAACGGCCGCATTCAACTCCCTCGCCCCGCGAAGCGGGGAGAGGGTGGGGGAGAGGGGTCTGCGCAGTGCTCAGACTCGCGCGGCAAGCCACACCCCTCTCCCCTCCCCTCTCCCCGCGCGCGGGGCGAGGGAGTTCGTGTGGAGCGACCGCGCGGCTTTGCGGGGCGAGGGAGTTCTTGGCGAAGCCCCGGGCCTCAGGCGAATCGCAGCAGGAATTCCGCCGTCTGCTCCGGCGCTTCCCCCATCAGGTTGTGCCCGGACGCCATCGCCTGCACGTCCCACTCCGGGTCCTTGCGCAGCCGCTCATAGGTCTCGGTGAACGGGCTGTGCTCATGCCGCGAGGCCCACGCCATGCCCCGCCTGGCGACCGCCTCCACCCCTCCCCGCCGCAGCCTCAACGGCTGGGTGAGCGTCGCCAGCGGCTGCGCGACGAATCGGGCATCGCGCTCCTTGAGGAAGGACGGCGGCTGCGCCGACCTCCCATCCGCGCCGATGTTCTTGATGAACAGCTGCCGATAGAACTCCCCCGCGAGCGACCAGCACGAGTCGCCGTCCTTGGGCACGTAGGCGTCGAGGAACACGAGCGCCTTGAGCCTGTCCGCGCAGCGGTCCGCCACGCCGGCGACGACCATGCCGCCATACGAGTGGCCGCACAGCACGACGTCCTTCAGGTCCTCGCACTGCAGGACCTGGACGATGTCCTCGATGTGGGTGTCGAGGTTCACGGGCGCGATGGCGAGGTGCTGCCGCTCGCCGAGTCCCGTGAGCGTGGGACGCCAGACGGTGTGCCCGCGAGCGCCCAGTCGCTGCGCCTGATCGGCGAATCCCCAGCCGCCATGCCAGGCGCCGTGGACGAAGAGGAAGTGGGTCATGTCGCGCCTCTTGAGCTGCGGTTCCGATGGCCGGTGCAGCAATCGGCGAGCCTGGTTTCGCCGCGACGCCTCTCCTCCGTCAAGGGAGCCGTCGACCGTCGTCGTCGCCTGACGCGCGACCGGGAGCGGCCGTACCACGAGCATCGGTTGACGGCATGAGGCGCGCGTCGGGAGACGCACGCCGCGTGGCAATTCGAGAACTCGATAACGACATCGGGGACCGGGCTCGGCGGGGCGGGCCTGAGGGGGCGTGGTGCTCGCGATACTCGGCGCTCGTCTTCAGGGAGAGAGCCGAATGGCCAGAAGGAAGAAGAGCGACGCGCGGGAGGTCATCGATCTCTTCGCGTTGATGCCGTGGTGGGCCTGCGTGGCCTTGGCGGCGGTGGCGTACGTGGCGCTGCATGCGTGGGCGTCGCAGGCGCCGCCGGCGGCGGACCCGGCGCAAGGCATTCATCAGATCGACAAGCTCTACCTCGGCATGGCGCTGCGGGCGTTCGCGCTGGTGGGGCAGTACGCGGTGCCGGGGGTGTTGCTGATGGCGGCGGCGGTGTCGGCGGCCAGGCGCTACCGGCGCGGGAAGCTGCTGGAGGACGCGGCGCGAGCGCAGGACGCGGCGGCGGTGGACGGCATGACCTGGCACGAGTTCGAGGTGCTGATCGGCGAGGCGTTCCGGCGCAAGGGGTATGTGGTGGTGGAGACGGGCGGCGGCGGGCCGGACGGCGGCATCGACCTGGTGCTGCGCAAGCCGGTCACGAACGGCAACGAGACCTACGTGGTGCAGTGCAAGCACTGGAAGGCCTACAAGGTCGGCGTCGACGTGGTGCGGGAGCTCTACGGCGTGATGGCGGCCAGAGGCGCGGCGAGCGGGTTCGTGGTGACGTCGGGGAGGTTCACCAACGAGGCGATGGCGTTCGCGCAGGGGCGCAATGTCAGGCTGGTGGATGGGGGAAGGTTGAAGGAGCTGCTGGACGTCGCGAGGACGGGTGGGCCTGGGAAGGCTGCGACGGTGCGCGACGAGCGGGACAGCGCGGAGATGACGATGGTCGTCTGCCCGCTGTGCTCAAGCCCGATGGTCAGGCGCACCGCTAAACGTGGACCCAACGCTGGGGAGCAGTTTTATGGGTGCTCGACATACCCGGTTTGTAGGGGGACGAGGGCGGCGTGAAAGTCGACCGGGGGGACGTCCTGGAATCGCGTGGCCTGATCGCCCCAGCGCGCTCTCAAGTGAGATGCGCGCATGCCCACGAACTACTGCAGCGTGCGCCCCCGTCAAAGCCATTCATCGGCGAAATTGCGGCGCCCGCCATCTTTTTAGGGCTCTTTCGTTCACCCCGTATTTTCCATCCCCGCAATTGGGTGGTTCCTTCCCCGGTCGCAGTAACTAGCATCCTCACGCAAAGAAGTGCGCCGGATCGAAAGCATCCGAAGCGCAATGGTCTGGGGAGAGCCTGAAATGCATCCGTTTGTATTAGGCGCAGAGTACCGTCGCGACCTCTTGCAGTCATTCGTTGGCAGCAAGCAACTGCGATCCGGAGTCCTATGGGGAGAACTATCACCTGGCACTCTCATCTGTACCTCCGGAGGCCGACACGGAAAAATTGCTGGTTACGCCGATGAAATGCTCTCCAACGGATGCTGGCATTATTTTGGCCAGGGCGTTTCCGGCGATCACACACTCAAAAATCCTGCCAATCGCCTTCTTGCCACGGGCCTAAGAAGCATCTTGCTCTTCTGCCCAAGAGAACCGCGGCGCGCTGAAGTGTCTCAGACGGGGAAGTATGGAAAGCTTTTTCGTTTCGCTGGAGCCTTCAATGCTGCAGGGTTCGAAACCGTTGAACCGGCCTCCGGAATACGGCGCGGAGATCGGCTATTTAGGTTTTATCTGATTCCTTGCGACACGTCAGCTTCAGATTCAACCGCCGCTGTCGAAGAAGATCTAAGACAAGAGGAACCGTCTAACGAGCGACAACTACGTGAATACCTTCACGACACGGCTCGAAGCGACAGATCTCCCGCCTTGTCCATTTCGCTTTATCGAGCCAGATGCCAGGCCGTCAAGCGCTTAGCCCACCTCCGCGCTAAGGGCATATGCGAAGCCTGTGGCGATCCAGCGCCCTTTTACGACCCATTTGGCCGCCCCTTCTTAGAAGTTCATCACATTACAAGATTGGCGGACGATGGCGACGATGCCATAGCAAATGTCGCTGCAATCTGTCCAAACTGCCATCGAAGGGCACATATTGGACAAGACAGCATACGCTTCAACTCGAACCTACTCTTACGGATCCAACAAAAGGAATCCAGCATTCAACTACACGAGTGCAGATAGCGGTTTCAGTCACAAACTCAATCAAGGGGAGGAAGATATGGGATTCTATTCAATTCTTCGGGAAGCACGCGAGCACGACGAGGCTCTTCAGCGCTGCGTGGAGCGAGTAGTGGATCAACTAGCAAACGCGCGGGATCCCAAAAAGCCCGGCATGCTATTAGGCAAGATTCAGTCGGGCAAGACTCGCGGTTTCCTAGGCGTGATCGCTCGTGCGTTTGACCGCGATTACGACATTGCAATCGTCCTGACAAAGGGAACTCGCACCCTTGCACAACAGACGGTAAAGAGAATATCGAGCGATTTCGAACCCTTCATCGAAAACGATGAGGTAATGGTTTTCGACATCATGTCTGCACCACCTACTCTGCGGCGCTCCGAACTTAGAAGAAAATTGATAATAGTCGCAAAGAAGCAAATTCAGAATCTCCGCCGAATCAGAAGATTCTTCGAAGAAGATTATCCAGACTTGAGTAAGCGGCGCGTGCTATTGGTCGACGACGAGGCTGATCTGGCCAGCGTCAGATTCGCAAAGAAAAAGGATTCCGAGGAATTTGATCAGGGAGCGATTGCGAGTGAAATGGATTCCCTAAGGGCAAAGATTCCAGGAATCTCCTTTCTTCAAGTAACCGCAACTCCATATGCCCTCTACCTCCAACCGGAAGGTTACGAGCATTCGGACGCGAATTCAGAAGTATTCTATCCGAAACGTCCAAGTTTCACGGAGTTGCTACCCATTCATTCTGCATACGTAGGGGGCGATGATTACTTTGGAGGACACGGCCCGGATGACCCAAGATACTATCTTTTCACTCCGGTGCCTGTGAAGGAGCAAGATGCTCTTAGGTCGAAAGATGGGCGCACGATTCGCGTGGACAGAATTTGGTCAAGCGAAAACATCAAGGTTCTTCGCCTGAGCATAATGACATTCCTTCTCTCCGTAGCAGTTCGTCGCGCTCAGCAGAAAGCATTAGACGCTCGGCAGCTAAAGTACTCGATGATAATGCACAACGATACTCAGCGTGACGCTCACAAATGGCAGCACGAGACGGTGGAAAGGATTGTTGAGGCGTTCGAACGGGCAGCAGTCGAAGACGACGACCCCAATTTACGAGAAGTTTTCAAGACCGCCTACGACGACATATCGCGATCGGTTAATGCAGACCACGGGCACATGCCGTCAGAAGACGAGTGCTTTCGATATGTCAAAGAACTAATCCTCGACGGCGAACTAAACATCCAACTCGTAAACTCCGACGTCGAGCTCGAACCATTGCTAGACGCAAAGACTGCTGAGTTGAGACTCCGAACCAAGGCAAATCTCTTCATTGGAGGTAGCATTCTGGACAGGGGTATAACGATTCCAAATCTATTGGCCTTCTATTACGGCAGAAGTCCCAAACGAATGCAAGCGGATACGGTCCTTCAGCATTCCAGAATGTACGGTGCGCGCCCACCGGCGGACCTAGCAGTAACTCGCTTCTACACCTCAGCGGAAGTATTTCAGAGGCTGGCCTTAATAAATGATCTCGAGGCCACTTTGCGGCAGGCATTTGACACTGGGGCACACGCGCAAGGAGTAGTCTTTATTCAGAATGATGCCAAGAATGGAATCGTCCCATGTGCGCCAAATAAGATCTCAATGAGCAATGTGGTTGCGATCAAGCCTAATGATATTCTTACACCGACCAATTTCAATACCGCCGCACAGACAGACCTCCGCAGACACACAAAAGCCGTCGAATCGCTCATCCCAACAGGCAATGAAGGGACTTTTAAGGAAATCAGCATTAGCGATGCCCTGAGCATTCTCGAACATTGCGAGCAGAGTCTGGTATCCGATCCGGGAACCTTCTTCGATTGGAACGCAATGCGGGGACTCCTTGAGTATTATGCGAGAGACTCCCAGGGTCGCGTTCTCATATTATTTGAAGATGGGCGAGCTCTTTCAAAGTCAAAATCAGGGGACCGATCAGGGCTGTCAATCTTGGGCACCGCTGAATTGCGTACCCAAATAAAGGAAGCTGGCCGGGGCGCACCTGCTCTTATCCTCTTGAAACAGGCCGGCGGAAAAGATCTCGAATGGACCGCAGGGCCGTTTATATGGCCTCTGCTGGCCAGTCCGACGCTCGCAAAGGCTTGTGTCTTCGCCACAAAAGTGCCCAAGTAGGGCCGACGCCCCCCCATGCTGGCTTCCCCACCCGAAGAACCACCTCTCGGAGTCGACAGAGCTATGGCCTAGGGAGGCACATTGGCGCCACGAATGGCATGACTAGCGACGGCTACCAGCCAGCACTCTTCCTAGCAAGAGAGCACTGGCTTAGACCGCTGTATTAATGTACAGTGCGACTCGCAATACCTCTCTCAACCGGTGACACAGGGGCTGCGCACTGCGCAGCCTCACTTCATATTGGCATTTATAAAGCCAAAGGGCAGTCCGGTGGTGAGCACGAAGTTCATGCTGGTCCATAAAGATATGGCTAATTCGCCGAAACACATAGCCGTCCACAGTCTCGAATCACTGGAGCTTTTCGCCGGGGCGGGCGGCTTAGCGCTAGGGATGACAAAAGCCAATATTCAGCACCGAGGGGTGGTGGAATGGAATTCGGACGCTTGCGCCACAATTCGAAGAAATATTGAGCTGAATCACAGCCTTGTGGATCACTGGCCACTGCCGATCGAAGCAGACGTCAGGCAACTCGATTTTCGGAAGTTTAGTGGTGTAGACATTGTAAGTGGTGGCCCTCCATGCCAACCCTTCTCAATGGGCGGAAAGCACCAAGCTTTCCTAGACGCTCGCGACATGTTTCCGCAGGCTGTACGGGCAATTCGCGAAATACAGCCAAAGGTGTTTATTTTTGAGAATGTGAGAGGCCTGACGCGGCCGAGCTTCTCAAATTACTTCTCCTATATTTTGCTACAGATGGAATTCCCTTCCGTGGTAGCAAAAAAAGGGGAGGAGTGGATCGATCATCTTGAACGGCTGGCGCGACAAAAGTCAAGAGGCGCCAAATCAGAATATCGTGTCACCTATAAGGTTCTCGATGCCGCCGATTATGGAGTACCCCAGCGCCGCCATCGCGTGGTCTTTGTCGGCATTCGATCTGATATCGACAAAGAATATTCATTCCCTTCGCCGACACATACCCTAGATCGCCTGGTTCATGACCAATATGTCACTGGGATCTATTGGGACCGTCATAAGGTTCACAAAAAGCAGCGGCCGGAAGCAGGCGCTCTGCTGGTTAAGAGAATTGAGCGTCTAAAGAATGGCGGCCCTGTGCACGGAGCTCCCTGGGCCACGGTCCGGGACGCAATCGCCGACCTCCCCGATCCGGAGCGGTATCCGAACAACAGGGTACAAGCCCATCGATTCCAGCCGGGGGCGCGTATCTACCCTGGTCATACCGGGAGCCCATTGGACGAGCCGAGCAAAGCCCTTAAGGCAGGTGATCATGGTGTCCCCGGCGGAGAGAATATGTTGAGGCGGCTGGATGGAACTGTGCGCTACTTCACGATTCGGGAAAGCGCGCGGATTCAGACATTTCCGGATGACTATCACTTCTCGGGCTCGTGGGGGGAGGTCATGCGGCAGCTAGGAAATGCCGTACCTGTAGATTTAGGCCGGGCTGTAGCCAAAAGCCTGGTCGCACTACTGGCTTAACCGGATGCATAGCATCTTTGAGTAGTGCGAGAATGTGGTGAAGGGAGTCACCACAATGTCTGAAGAATTCGAACTCACGCCATCTCCTGCCGGCAGGACTGCTCGTAGCTCCAAATCTGCGAGACTCGCGCGCGACGCCCAAGAAGCGGTGGCTCGCCTGAAGGAGTCAATTGATAGCCTGCAAACGACTCTTGACGGCGCCTCGGCCAATCTAATCCGATCGCTCGAATCGGAGATTCATGTGCTCGAGTCCAAGCTAAGAGTGCTCGGGCGGGTCACTGGTCAGAAGCCCGCTAGGGCGGTCGACCTCCTACTGGACGACCTGCAGCGCGTCCATGACGAGCTTCCCGCAGCTGTCGCGTTAATCGCCGAGCGGAGCCGTGATAGGAAGTCCCTTGACGCGAAATTTGCTCGGCTAAGGGCTCTACTAGAGCAGGACGCCTGGCTCATTGATCAGATTAGACGGCCAGAGGCAATCTTCGACCCAACAGACCCGAATCTTGTGGGAAGAATGATTGCGCTGGCGCTGACCGCGCAGGCACCGTGCCCCTTTTCGAAGATTGAAGCCGACCGCTTTTATGGCGCCGGCGTCTACGCTCTCTACTATAATGGAGACTTCCCAAAATATGCCCCTCTGAAGGGTCTTCCTCATCCGATATATGTGGGAAAAGCGGACCCGGACAATCCCTCTTCAAATGACGTCGTCAAGCAAGGGGAGAGACTTTATGTTCGCTTGAGAGATCATGCCAGATCCATTCGCCAGGCCGAAAATTTGAAGCTGGATGACTTTGAGGTTAGATATTTAGTCGTGGCGGGGAGTTGGCAACGAGCTGCGGAAAACTTTCTGATTCGGTTGATGAATCCGATATGGAATCTCGAAGCAAGTATTCTTTTTGGTTTCGGAAAGCACGGCGATAGCGCGGATACTCGAGCAAATGGACGATCCCCGTGGGATACCCTTCATCCAGGAAGAGGCTTTGCGAAGGATATAAAAACCGATCAGATCCCGTTGAGCGTCATTGAGACTAGCATTGACCAACATTTTGTGCAGCACAGAATCTTCAAAAATGCGGGCGACATTTTTGAAGAGTTCATGCTAGAAATGGGGAAACTACCCGAGGTACTCCAGGACGACTTGGCGACAGCCGAATCGGCCGATGATAAGGCGGAGCGAGAGGGACATCCCGGCGAACCTACCAAGGAGCTCCCACCCCTCAGCTAAGGAGAAATTCTAGTAGTTTTGGAAAGAGAAGGCTCGCATCGCCAATCTCACATTCCCAAATGACGAGCACTGACCAACCCATTGCCTCGAGATCCGAGATTTGTTGCTCATCTCGCGCCTTATTGGCTTGAAATTTTGGAATCCAAAATTCTTGGCGTGTTTTAGGAATGCGTGATCTCGAGCACGTTCCGTGCTGATGCCAAAAGCAGCCGTGGACGAAGATCACTTTCCGTTGTGAGCTCAGGACCAAGTCCGGCCTTCCCGGCAAATCATTCACGTTGAGACGATATGTATAACCAAGGTCACGGACTAATCGTCTTACCAACAGTTCTGGCTTGGTGTTCTTCGCCCGAATTAGTGACATTCGGGCAGACCTTTGGGATGGGGAAAGCGTATCCATCGGGGCATCCGCATTGAGATGGAGATCTCAGGCAAATGGTAGGCCGTACAGGACTTGAACCTGTGACCAAAGGATTATGAGTCCTCTGCTCTAACCAACTGAGCTAACGGCCCCCTGGGGGTAATGCGCATATACGAACCCTGGCGGGTTCGCGTCTCCGGCGTTGCGCCGAAGGGGCGGATTGTAAGCACGCTCTCGCGCCCCACCACCCGCTTACTTCTGCGAAAGCGCGTTGCTCACCATCCTCGACGTGATGTCCACGATCTCGATCATCCGGTCGTACGCCATCCGCGTCGGCCCGATCACCCCGAGCGTCCCCACCACCTCGCCATCCACCTCATACGGCGCCGAAACGATCGAGAGCTCCTCCACCGGCACCACCTGGCTCTCGCCGCCGATGTAGATCCGCACCCCATCCGCCCGGCTCGAGACATCCAGCAGCCGCATCAGCTGCGTCTTCTGCTCGAACAGGTCGAACATCCGTCTCAGGCTGCCCATGTCGTGGCTGAAGTCCTGCACCGTCAGCAGGTTCCGCTCGCCGGAGATCACCATCGGCTCGTGTTCCTTCAGCCCCTGCTGCCCCACGTCCACCGCCGCGCTCATCAGCTTCGCGATCTCCCCGCGCAACTGGTCCACCTCCGACCTCAGCCGGTCCCGCACCACGTCCAGGCTCAGCCCCGTGTAGTGCGCGTTCAGCCGGTTGCTCGCCTCCGTCAGGTCCCCCTGCGTCAGGTCCTGCGCCGTGAACACCAGCCGGTTCTGCACGTCCCCGTCCGGCGACACCATGATCACCAGCACCCGCCGCTCGCCCAGCCTCAGGAATTCAATGTGATGGAACACCGCCGTCTTCCGCGGCGACGTCACCACCCCCACGAAGCTCGACAGGCTGCTCAGCAGCTGCGCCGCGTTCGCGATCACCCGCTGCGGCTGGTCCGGCAACAACTGGCTCTCGAAGCTGCCGTGCGGCATCCCCGGCTTGGCCGTCAGCAGCGTGTCCACGAACAGCCGGTACCCCCGCGCCGTCGGAATCCGCCCCGCGCTCGTGTGCGGGCTCGCGATCAGACCCAGCTCCTCCAGGTCCGCCATCACGTTGCGGATCGTCGCCGGACTCAGCTCCAGCCCCGACGCCTTCGACAGCGTCCTCGAGCCCACCGGCTGGCCATCGGCGATATACCGCTCCACCAGAGCCTTCAGCAGTGTTTTCGCGCGGTCGTCGAGCATGTTTTTCATTCTAGTGAACCCGGCAGCGCCGCCCCCGCACGCCCCCGGTCCGTACACATCCCTGTGGTGTAATTCCCCGCTATGTCCAAGCGCTTCCGTCACGTGGCCATCGTCGGAAAACCCCAGTCGCGGGGCATCCGCCCCATCCTGGAAGAGATTGCCGATTTTGTCGCCTCCCAGGGATTGGATGTTTCCCTTGAACAGGAAACCGCCGACTCCACCGGAATCACCGCCCTCCCCGCCCTGACCCACGCCGAACTCGGCACCCAGTGCGACCTGGCCATCGTCGTCGGCGGCGACGGCACCATGCTCGGCTTCGGACGCCAGGTCGCCCGCTACGGCCTCCCCCTCGTCGGCATCAACCAGGGGCGCCTCGGTTTCATCACCGACATCTCCGCCGACCAGTTCAAGGACGCCCTCGCCCCCATCCTCAACGGCGACTTCGAGATCGAACACCGCTCCCTCCTCGAAGGCGCCGTCATCCGCGACGGCGAGCAGATCTTCTCCGGCGTCGCCCTCAACGACGTCGTCGTCTCCCGCGGCGCCACCGCCGCCATGGTCGAGCTGCGCGTCGACGTCGGCGACGAGTTCGTCGCCAACATGCGCGCCGACGGCGTCATCGTCGGCACCCCCACCGGCTCCACCGCCTACGCCCTCTCCGCCGGTGGACCCATCCTCCACCCCGGCATCGCCGGCTGGGTCCTGCTGCCCATCGCCTCCCACGCGCTGTCCAACCGCCCCATCGTCCTGCCCGACTCCGGCGAGGTCCGCCTCACCATCGTCGCCGGCCGCGATGCCTCGGTGAACTTCGACATGCAAGCCCTCGCCTCCCTCCTGCACGGCGACTGCATCACCGTGCGCCGCTCCCAGCACCGCGCCCCCTTCCTCCACCCGCGCGGCTGGAGCTACTACGCCACCCTCCGCCGCAAACTCCGCTGGAACGAAGGAAACACCTGATGCTTCGCCGCCTCAGCCTGAAAGACTTCGTCATCGTCCCGGCCCTCGAGCTCGATTTCTCCGCCGGCTTCTCCGCCCTCACCGGTGAAACCGGCGCCGGCAAGTCCATCCTCATCGACGCCCTCCAGCTCGCCCTGGGCTCCCGCGGCGACGCCGCCGTCGTGCGCGAAGGCGCCGCCCGCGCCGAGATCGCCGCCGAGTTCGACCGCCCCGCCGCCCTCGCCCCCTGGCTCGAGGACGCCGGCTTCGAAGCCTCCAGCGACGGCGCCAGCGACACCCTGCTCCTGCGCCGCGTCATCGACGCCCAGGGCAAGAGCCGCGCATGGATCAACGGCGGCACCGCCACCGTCGCCCAGCTGCGCGAACTCGCCGAACACCTGCTCGACATCCACGGCCAGCACGCCTGGCAAGGCCTGACCCGCCCCGCCAGCGTGCGCGAGCTGCTCGACAGCTACGCCAGCGTCGACACCCGGCCGATGGCCGCCGCCTTCACCGAGTGGCGCCAGGCCACCGAGGCCCTCGCCGCCGCGCAATCGAAGCAGGCCGACCTGGCCCGTGAACACGAGCGCCTGAGCTGGCAGGTCACCGAGGTCGGCCGCCTCGCCCCCCACAGCGACGAGTGGGAGGAGCTCAACGCCGAACACCAGCGCCTGTCGCACGCGCAATCGCTGATGGACGCCGCCCGCGGCGCGCTCGAGCGCATCGCCGAGGCCGAGATCAACGCCGAATCGCTCACCGACGAAGCGCTGTCCGCGCTGCAGGACGTGCTCGAGTACGACGCCGGCCTGCAGGACACCGTCAACGCGCTGCTCGGCGCGCAGGCCCAGTTGCAGGACGCCGCGCACAGCCTCGGCTCCTATCTGAACGCCGCCGACCTGGACCCCGACCGGCTGCAGCAGCTCGACGAACGCGTCTCGGCCTGGGTCACGCTCGCGCGCCGCTACCGCCGCCAGCCGGCCGAACTGCCGGCGCTGCTCGAGGAATGGAAGACCGAGCTCGCGCAGCTCGACGCCGCCTCGGATCTCGACGC
The DNA here is from genome assembly GCF_059491535.1 of Roseateles sp. Mitsp63. Lineage (NCBI taxonomy): Bacteria > Pseudomonadati > Pseudomonadota > Betaproteobacteria > Burkholderiales > Sphaerotilaceae > Roseateles > Roseateles sp. Mitsp63. The sequence continues at coordinate 5,433,699 of NZ_CP168509.1, forward strand.
GCTGCAGGCCAGGCAGGCCGCCGCGCTCAAGCGCTTCCAGAAGGAAGCCAAGACCGTCGGCGCCGCGCGCGCCAAGGCGGCGCCGGCGCTGTCCAGCGCGGTGTCGCAGGCGATGCAGCAGCTCGGCATGGCCGGCGGCCGCTTCGAGGTCGCGCTGCTGCCGCAGGACGAGCCGCAGAGCTTCGGGCTGGAGTCGGCCGAGTTCCTCGTCGCCGGCCACGCCGGCAGCACGCCGCGCCCGCTCGCCAAGGTCGCCTCCGGCGGCGAGCTCTCGCGCATCGCGCTGGCCATCGCCGTCACCACCAGCCAGCAGAACAGCGGCGCCGGCACGCTGATCTTCGATGAGATCGACGCCGGCGTCGGCGGCGCCGTCGCCGAGACCGTCGGCCGCCTGATGAAGCAGCTCGGCCAGCGCGTGCAGGTCCTCGCAGTGACGCACCTGCCGCAGGTCGCCGCCTGCGCCGATCAGCACTTCCTCGTCGCCAAGGCGCTCAAGGACGGCAAGACCAACTCCGACGTCCGCCCCATCGCCGGCGAGGCCCGCACCGCCGAGATCGCCCGCATGCTCGGCGGCGAACGGCTGTCGTCGACCTCGCTCGCGCATGCGCAGGAGATGCTCGAGCTCTCCGCCCGCGCCGAGCCGGCCCAGGCCGCGAGCCCCGCCGGCGCCGCCAACAACAGCAGGAAGGTGAAACCGTGAGCGCGCCCAACACCGCCCCGGTGCCCGCGCCGCAGGCCACGCCCACCGCCACCTCGCCGCGCGGCGAGGTCGTGCTCGTCACCGGCATGTCCGGCGGCGGCAAGTCCATCGCGATGCATGCGCTCGAGGACGCCGGCTTCTTCTGCGTCGACAACCTGCCGCCGGAACTGCTGCCGCAGTTCCTGGACCTCGAACGCCAGCGCGGCTGGCGCCGCGTCGCCATCGCGGTCGACGTGCGCAGCGCCGGCTCGCTGCCGCAACTGCTGCAGCACATCAAGACCATGCGCCAGGAAGGCGTCACGCTGCGCTCGATCTTCCTGGACGCCGACGACGACACGCTGCTGCGCCGCTTCTCCGAGACCCGCCGCCCGCACCCGCTGCGCGCGCGCCAGGACGAGCCCCACGACGGCGACCTGCATCGCGCGCTGCAGGAGGCGATCGCGCTCGAGCGCGAGCTGATGACGCCGCTGCGGATGGAGTCCACCGTCATCGACAGCAGCCAGCTCCGGCCGGCGCAGTTGCGCGGTTGGCTGCGGGACCTGGTGAGGGTCAGCGGTTCATCGCTGACGCTGGTGTTCGAGTCCTTCGCGTTCAAGCACGGCGTGCCGAACGACGCGGATTTCGTCTTCGACGTGCGGGTGCTGCCGAATCCGTATTACGACCGCGAACTGCGTCCGCTCAGCGGGCGCGACGAGCCGGTGGCGGCGTATCTCGAAGGCCAGCCCGAGGTGCGGCTGATGCTCAGCCAGATCGGCGCCTTCATCGCGCAATGGCTGCCGAACTTCGCGCAGGACCAGCGCAGCTATCTCACCGTGGCCATCGGCTGCACCGGCGGGCAGCACCGCTCGGTGTATCTCGTCGAGACGCTCGCCAAGCAGTTCGCCTTCCACGGGCAGGTGCTCAAGCGCCATCGGGAACTCGACGCCCGCTGAGCGGGCCTCCTCGGACAGAAGGTTTTCCATTGGGCGCGATGGCGTCTGGCAACCACAGAGCGGTTTTCATCCGACCCGGTTGCCATGAGCCTCTTCCGTTCCCTCGTCTGTTGCTTCTCGTCCGTCGCCGCGCCGTCCCGCGAAGCGGATGCCCCGGCCATCGCGGCCCGTGACGCCCTGGCCGCCGAGATCGAAGCGGTCTTGCAGGAGGTCCTCGACCGCCTGGGCAACGGGCGCGGCACCCGTGCCGGGCGAACACTCCGGGACACCGTGGCGCAGGCGCTGACCGTCATGCGGGGACACGGCGCGCGGTCGCGGCGCGGGGAGCAGCCTCGGCCGCCATCGATGGAGCAGGCGCGCCAGTGGCTGGAAGAAGCACGCTTCGACCAGCGCATCAATCCCGAGGCCACCATGCAGTTGCTCGCAAGCCTGCGGGCCTTGGAGAAGCAGTGGCGAGGGCAGGAGCGAGAGCGAAAGCCCGAGCATTGGAGCATGCCCACTAGCGGGAAGCTCTACGAGGACCGCGTCAAGCTCGGGAAGGAGATCGAGCGGGTGGTCGCCCGTCCGGATGGCAAGGCGACGTTCAAGGAACTGCGCGCACTGGACGCTGAGCTGCAGAGCCTCAGCATCGGCTTCAAGCAGCGGCGCGCGGAGCGCGATGCGCTCATCCAATTGCGCGTGGCCGCGCAGGCCCGCGCGAATCCCTTCCGGTTCCAGACCGGCGACCGCGTGCCGCCGGACATCGCGGCGCAGGCTCGCCGGGTCCATGCTGAATTCACCGCATGGGCAACGGCTGAGCGCTTGACGCCTTATGGAGCACCATCGGGCTTGCGCACTTCCACCGCCGCTGGCCCTCACCCCGCAAGCGGGCAAGGGGGCAAGAAGAGCCGGGCGGCGCAGTAAACCCCCTCAAGCCGCGCTCGCGCCGCCTTCTTCCTGCGCCTGGTGTTCCATCTCCTGCGCCTGGTTGAACAGCAGGATCCCCAGCACCACCGACGAGAACGGCACCAGGCACACCAGCGCGATCATCCACAGCACCACGCCGCGTCCCGCGCGCCTGAGCGCCAGCCCCATGTAGACCCAGTGCGCCACCAGCGCCGCGAACAGCCCGATGCCGAACATCGCCGCCCGCGCCGGATCCACGTCATCCATCTGCGAATCGCTGATCAGGAACCACAGGCACACGCCGCTGGCCAGCAGCGCGATGAAGGCGGATTCGAGCGCGCTCTTCAGCGCGGCGGAGGGCCTGGGCAAGGCGTTCGACATGATGTCCCTGACTGTCGTGTTTGGCCGCTGCGCGGCGATCGCGCGAGCATACCGGAGCAGCCCCTCCACGAGACCGGCGGAACCCCTGAGGCAGGCGGGGCCGCTCAGTCCAGCAGCTTCTTCAGCGGCGCCGGCAAGGCGTACTCGGACAGCCGCTCCCGCGCCACCCACACGCCCTCGCCCGCCGGCCGCGTCTCGCGCGGCAGCAGCGCCCGCCGCGGATGCAGCAGCCAGTCGAAATGCGTCAGCACATGCTTGACCCGCGGCAGCATCTCCGGCGCCGCCACGCCCAGCGCCGCGCTCTGCGCCGTCAGCGCCGCCTCGTCGTCGAACAGCGGCAGCGTCCACAACCCGCCCCACACGCCCTCCGGCGGCCGCTGCTGCAGCCACACGCGCCCTTCGTGCTCCAGCCACAGCCACCAGCTCTCGCGCTGCCCGCGCTTGAGCTTCTTCGTCTTGATCGGATAGCGCGCCGGCTCGCCCTCCGCCAGCCCCTCGCACAGCGAACTCACCGGGCACAGCAGGCATTGCGGACTGCGCGTCGCGCACAGGCTCGCGCCCAGATCCATCATGCCCTGCGTGTAGGCCGGCATGTCTTCCGGCGAAGCCGGCAGCAGCGCCTGCGCCTCGCGCCACAGGCGCTTCTCCTGCGCCGACGAGGCCAGGTCCCCATCGAAGGCCAGCAGCCGCCCCAGCACGCGCTTGACGTTGCCGTCCAGGATCGCCACCCGCTCGCCGAAGCAGAACGACGCGATCGCCGCCGCCGTCGAGCGGCCGATGCCGGGCAGCTCCGCCAGCTCGGCCGCGCTGCGCGGAAAGGCGCCGCCATGCCGCTCGACCACCGCCCGAGCGCACTTGTGCAGGTTGCGCGCGCGGCTGTAGTAGCCCAGCCCGGCCCACGCGGCCATGACCTCGTCGCCGGGCGCCGCGGCCAGCGCGGCCACGTCCGGGAAGCGCTCCAGGAAGCGCCGGTAGTAGCCCAGCACCGTCGTCACCTGCGTCTGCTGCAGCATGATTTCCGACAGCCACACGCGATAGGGATCGCGCGTGTTCTGCCACGGCAGGTCGTGCCGCCCCTCGCGGCGTTGCCACGCCAGCAGCCGCGGCGCGAAATCGCCACGCACCGCGTCCACGCGGGCTCTCAGGTCGTCGTCGGTCATCGGAGTCGTTCGTTCAAGCTGGCTGGCGGATGGACGGCCGGCCGCGCGCCGCCGGGCTTTCCCCGTCTCATCGCTTCTGGCACACGGGGCAGAAGAAGGTCGAGCGCTGCCCCTGCACGATGCGCCGGATCTTGGTGCCGCACTGGCGGCAGGGCTCGCCCTCGCGGCCGTACACCCGCGCCTGCATCTGGAAGCTGCCCGCCACGCCGTGCGCGTCCTTGAAGTCGCGCAGCGTGCTGCCGCCGGCCTCCAGCGCCTCGCCCAGCACCTGCCGCAGCGCCGCCGCCAGCGTCGCCGCGCGCGGCCGGCTGAGCTTGCCCGCGGCCACGCGCGGATCGACGCCCGCCAGGAACAGCGCCTCGCATGCATAGATGTTGCCCGCGCCGACCACCACGTCGCCGGCCAGGATCGCCTGCTTCACCGCCACGCGCCGGCCGCGGAAGCCCTCATGCAGATAGGGGCCGTGGAATTCGATGTCGAAGGGCTCCAGCCCGATGCGCGCCAGCAGCTTGGCCGCCGGCTCCACGTCCAGGCCGTCCGACCACACCACCGCGCCGAAGCGGCGCGGATCGGTCAGCCGCAGCACGCCGCGGTCGGTGACCAGGTCGAAGTGATCGTGCGGGCCGGCCGCGGGCGGCTGCTCGCGGAACGCCAGCGAGCCCGACATGCCCAGGTGCATCAGCAGCCCGCCGCCCTCCTCGTCCGGATGGCCGGGCTGCTCCCCGGTGGGCTCCAGCGGCAGCCACAGGTACTTGCCGCGCCGCTGCGCCTGGCCGACCCGCCGTCCGATCAGCCGCTGCGCCGCCACGCCGAGCGGCCAGCGCAGCGGTTTCCCCAGCCGCACGTCGAGCACGCGCGCCCCCGCGATGGCCGGGGCAAAACTTCGTCGTGTAACTTCAACTTCCGGTAACTCGGGCATCCCCGGATCATAGGCGCGGCCTTGCGCTGCCCCTCCTAGAATGGTCCACGGCCTGCCCGCCAGGCCCCCCAGGACAGTTCAGGAGTCTCCTCATGCCCGCCCTCGTGCGCCACCCCCGGTGGCTCTTCGCCGCCCTCGCCCTGAGCTGCGCCGCCCACGCCCGCACCGCCCCGCCCAGCGAGGCCGCGCCTCCCTCGGCGGCACCCTCGGCGCCCGCCGCTGCGGACGCGCCCGCCTCCGCCGCCTCCGAGCCGGTCGTCAACTCCGACCTCGACGCGCCGATGTTCTATCAGCTGCTGGTCGGCGAGCTCGAACTGCAGGGCGGCCAGCCCGGCGTCGCCTACCAGGTGCTGCTGGACGCCGCCCGCCGCGGCAGCGACGAGGACCTGTTCCGCCGCGTCGTCCAGATCGCGCTGCAGGCCCGCGCCGGCGACCAGGCGGTGATCGCCGCGCGCGCCTGGCGCGACTCGGTGCCGACCTCGCTGGAGGCGCACCGCACGCTGGTCCAGTTGCTCGCGCTGCTGAACCGCCCGGCCGAGGTGCCGCCGGTGCTGCGCTCGCTGCTGGTGCTGACGCCGGCCGACAGCCGCGGCTCGGTGGTCGCGTCGCTGCCCGGGCTGTTCCAGCGCAACCCCGAACCGGCGCGCGTGCAGGAGGCCTTCGAGCCGATGCTGCGCGAGGCCGCCGCCAAGCCCGAGACCCGCTTCGCCGCGCTGCTGGTGCTGGCGCAGTTCGCCAAGAACGCCGACAACTACGAGACCGCGCTGGTCCACGTGCGCGCCGCGGCCAAGGACTTCCCCGATCGCGAGGAGCCGCTGCTGATGGCGCTGGAGCTGCTGCCGCGCCGCCCCGAGGCCGAGGCCCTGATCACCGCCGAGCTGCAGGCCCATCCCGACAAGCAGTCGCTGCGCCTGGCCTACGCGCGCGCGCTGGCCCGCGCCCAGCGGCCCGGCGACTCGGCGCGGGAGTTCCGGCTGCTGACGCAGGAATCGCCCGACGAGCCCGGCCACTGGCTGGCGCTGGGCTCGCTGGAGCTGGACCTGCAGCATCCCGACGCCGCCGAGGACGCGCTGCAGCGCTACTTGAAGCTGGTCGACAAGCCGGCCGCGTCGACGCTGGCCGAGCGCGCCATCGCCGCCGCCGGCCTGGACCGCGCCGACAAGGAAGCCAGGCTGCAGGGGCAGCTGCTGCTCGCGCAGGCGGCGGAGATGCGCGGTGACTTCAAGACCGCCGAGAAGCGCCTGGCCGGCCTCGAGGCCGCGCCGGGCAACCTCGACATCGCCTACCGCCGCGCCTCGCTGCTGGCGCGCCAGGGCAAGCTCGACGAGGGCCGCAAACTGCTCCAGCAACTGCCCTCCGAGCGCGATCAGGACCGCCGCGCCCGCGTGCTCGCCGAGTCCCAGCTGCTGCGCGAGAACAAGCAATGGCAGGCCGCCTACGACCTGCTCGGCCAGGCCATCGAGAAGGCGCCCGAGGACGCCGACCTGCTCTACGAGCAATCGATGATGGCCGAGAAGCTGGGCCGCGCGCAGGAGATGGAGGCGCTGCTGCAGAAGGTGATCCAGCTCAAGCCGCAGCACTACCACGCGTACAACGCGCTGGGCTACTCGCTGGCCGATCGCAACGAGCGGCTGCAGGAGGCGCGCGACCTGATCTCCAAGGCGCTGAGCTTCGCGCCGGGCGAGCCCTTCATCGTCGACAGCATGGGCTGGGTGGAGTTCCGCCTGGGCCGCCTCGGCGAGGCCGAGCGCCTGCTGCGCCAGGCCTACGGCTCGCGGCCCGACGCGGAGATCGCCGCCCACCTCGGCGAGGTGCTCTGGAACGCCGGCAAGCAGGACGAGGCGCGCAGACTCCTGGCCGACGCCGCCCGCCGCGATCCGCGCAACGAGGCGCTCCAGTCCGCGATGCAGCGCCTGCAGGTCCGCCCCTGATGCGGCGGCGGCAGTTCAACGGCGGCGCGCTCGCCGCGCTCGCCGGCCCGGCGGTGCTCGCGGCGGCGGCGCTCGGCGGCTGCAGCTCGGTGACCAAGGCCTCGGACGCCGAGGCCGCCGCGCTCGCCAACGCGCCGCGGCTGACCGGCAAGTTCGGACTGATCGTGCCGCCGTCCGCCGGTCAGCGCGGACAGAACGTCAATGCCAGCTTCGAGCTGCTCGGCGATCCGCGCCGCGGCCAGCTCGAGATGAGCAGCCCGATGGGCAGCCTGGTCGCGCGCGTGAGCTGGCAGCCGGGCTCGGCCTGGCTCAAGACGCCCGACGGCGACCGCGCCTACGACGACATCGACGCGCTCACGCAGGAGCTGCTCGGCGAGCCGCTGCCGGTGCAGGCGCTGTTCGACTGGCTGCGCGGCCGCCCCTGGCCGCAGGCGCCGTCGCGCGCCGCCGGCGAGCAGGGCTTCCAGCAGCTCGGCTGGCAGGTCGACCTGCGGCGCTTCGCGGACCAGTTGATCTCCGCCCAGCGGCTCAATCCGAACGGACCGGAGCCGCTGGCGACGCTGCGGCTGAAACTCGACGCGGCCGCCACGCCCTGATCCTTTCAGCGCCTCGCCGCCAATATCCACAAAATATCGCGGGGCATTTTTCGAGCAGTTTTCACGGGGGAATCACGGGCAGTTTGTCAATCGCACGCGCGCCGCCCTCGAAACTCCCGCGAACCCGGCGGCATACTCCCCCGCCATGTCGACGTCCATGACCTCTTCCGCTCCCGCGGCGCCGCTGAAGGCGCTCTACGACGTGCCGGCGCCGGCCAAGCTCAACCTGTTCCTGCACGTGGTCGGGAAGCGGCCGGACGGCTACCACTTGCTGCAGTCGCTGTTCGTGCTGATCGACTGGGCCGACACGCTGCACTTCGAGCGCCGCGCCGACGGCGCGCTGCATCGTCATGACCAGGGTGACGCGCTGCCGCCGGACGACCTCTGCCTGCGCGCCGCGCGGGCGCTGCAGCAGGCCAGCGGCTGCGCCTTCGGCGCCGACATCCACATCGAGAAGCGGCTGCCCTCGGGCGCGGGCATGGGCGGGGGCTCTTCCGACGCGGCCAGCACGCTGCTGGCGCTGAACCGGCTCTGGGGGCTGAACTGGCCGCGCGAGCGGCTGCTGCCGATCGCGCTGAAGCTGGGCGCGGACGTGCCCTTCTTCGTCGGCGGGCGCAATGCCTTCGTCGAGGGCATCGGCGAGCTTCTGACGCCCATCGAGGTGCCGGAACTGCGCCTGGCGGTCGTCAAACCGGCGGTCAGCATCGGCACCAAGGAAATTTTTTCGAGCCCCCTGTTGCAAAGGTCAAAAAGCGTGGCTATAGTAGCGGGCTTTCCTGCAGCGAACGGCAAACGCAGCGAAGAACTCCCGGAAACTGGATTTACGGGTTTTCACAGCAACGAAGCCAATAGCTCGGGTGAACGCAAGGACAGTATGTCTGGCGATCACCAAACGCCGGAAATACTCGTGCAGCAGCTGTACGAAGGATGGGGCAGAAATGATCTGCAACCGCCCGCCGAAGCTGCCAGCCGCGAAGTATCGACAGCGCTTGAATGGTTGCAAACCCGCTACGAAAATTCTCGGATGACGGGTTCAGGCAGTGCAGTTTTTGCTATAGTTCAGCCCTCGCCGAACGCGACACAAAGCGCGGAGCGGCACGCAAAGCAAATCGCGATGCGGGAAATTGACAAGGTCACCGGCCTGGAGAGCAATCTCAAGGCGACACCGGAAGGCGAGTTCTCGGAACTGCCGGACGGTTGGGTCGGAAGGATGTGTCGCAGTCTGACGGTTCATCCCCTGCGGGGTTGGGCGGCGGATTGAAGGTTGTAGGGTGTTGTTCCACGAACAATGTCCTGTGTAGGGGAGTCGCCAAGTTGGTTAAGGCATCGGATTTTGATTCCGACATGCGAGGGTTCGAGTCCTTCCTCCCCTGCCAAATTCTCAGTTAGTTCAATCCGGGACCCGCTGGGTTGGCCACCGGGCCATAAATCTAAGGATGGCCCGCTGTGCTGCTCAATACCGTCCTCTTCACGGGTAACGCAAACCCGTCCCTCTCCAAAGAAATCGCCACGCATCTGGGCCTTGAGCTCGGCAAGGCCGTGGTCGGTCGGTTTTCCGACGGTGAGGTGGCTGTCGAGATCCAACAGAACGTCCGCGCCCGCGACGTCTTCGTGGTCCAGCCCACCTGCGCGCCGACCAACGAAAACCTGATGGAGCTGCTCATCATGGTCGATGCGTTGAAGCGCGCCAGCGCGCGCCGCATCACGGCCGTGATCCCCTACTTCGGTTATGCGCGCCAGGACCGCCGTCCGCGTTCGACGCGCGTGCCCATCTCGGCCAAGGTCGTGGCCAACCTGCTGGAGACCGTCGGCGTCGAGCGCGTCCTGACGATGGACCTGCACGCGGACCAGATCCAGGGCTTCTTCGACATCCCGGTCGACAACATCTACGCCTCGCCGGTGCTGCTGTCGGACCTGAAGGCCCGCAACTACAGCGACCTGGTGGTCGTGAGCCCCGACGTCGGCGGCGTGGTGCGCGCCCGGGCGCTGGCCAAGCAGCTGGGCTGCGACCTGGCCATCATCGACAAGCGCCGCCCGGCCGCCAACGTCTCGGAAGTGATGCATGTCATCGGCGAGATCGACGGCCGCAACTGCGTGATCATGGACGACATGATCGACACCGCCGGCACGCTGGTGAAGGCGGCGGAGGTCCTGAAGGACCGCGGCGCCAAGAGCGTCTTCGCGTACTGCACGCACCCCATCCTGTCGGGCCCGGCGATCGAGCGCATCGCGGGCTCGCATCTCGACGAAGTCGTCATCAGCAACACGATCCCGCTGTCGGAGGCCGCCAAGGCCTGCGGCAAGATCCGTCAGCTGTCGGTCGCCTTCCTGTTCGCCGAGACCATCCGCCGCATTTCGGACGGCGAATCGGTGACCTCGTTGTTCTCGGAGCAGAACAACAACTTCTGATCACAAGCGTTCAGGCCGCGGTCCGCGAGGACGGCGGCCTTTTCACGAAGGCACCTGGTCGCGGGGCCTTCATCCGCGGCGTCAATGGTGGCGCCGCGTCCATCTGGAGATTGATATGAAATTCGTCGCTTTCGAGCGCAAGCTGCAGGGGACCGGAGCGAGCCGCCGCCTGCGTCACGCCGGCAAGGTTCCGGGCATCGTCTACGGTGCCGGCGAGCCGGCCCTGGTCGAGCTGGACCACAACGCGCTGTACCACGCCATGAAGAAGGAAGCCTTCCACAGCTCCATCCTCGACATGGAAGTGGACGGCAAGGCCACGCAAGTGCTGCTGCGCGACTATCAGATGCACCCGTACAAGCAGCAGGTGCTGCACGTGGACTTCCAGCGCGTCGACGCCACGACCCGCATCACCAAGAAGGTGCCGCTGCACTTCGTGGGCGAAGCCGAATCGCCGGCCGTCAAGACCGACAAGGGCACCGTCAACCACGTGCTGACCCAGCTGGAAATCACCTGCCTGGCGCAGCAGCTGCCTGAGTTCATCGAAGTCGACCTGAGCGGTCTGACGATGGGTCACTCGATCCACGTGAACGACCTGAAGCTGGCCGATCACATCAAGATCGTCACGCACGGCAAGCCGAACCCGGTCGTCGCGACCCCGGTGCCGCCGGTGGTGGAAGAGATCGTCGTCGCCGCCGCTCCGGCGCCGGAAGCCGGCAAGAAGAAGGGCAAGAAGTAATTTCTTGCCCAGCGGACGCGGACCTGACGAGGACCGCGATCCGCGCGGGAGTTCCCGTTGGAACCCCCTCCAAGGAAGGCCCCGCTCGCGGGGCCTTCTGCTTTTGGGCTGGCCACTGATAATTCCGCTCCATGATTCGTCTCTTTGTCGGCCTGGGCAATCCCGGCCCTGAATACGAGGACACCCGCCACAACGCCGGGTTCTGGTGGATAGCCGCGCTGGCGCGCGGCCTGAAGGTCACGCCGCAGCTGAACACGAAGTACCACGGCCTGGTGGCGCGGGTGAACGACGCGCCGGGCGCGTCCGGCCCGATCTGGCTGCTGCAGCCGATGACCTACATGAATCTGTCGGGCAAGTCGGTGGCGGCGCTGGCGCGCTTCTTCAAGATCGAGCCGGAGGAGATCCTCGCGATCCATGACGAGCTCGAGATTCCGCCGGGCGAGTTCAAGCTCAAGCAGGGTGGCGGCAATGCCGGCCACAACGGCCTGAAGGACATGCAGGCCCAGCTGGGCAGCGGCAACTTCTGGCGCCTGCGGCTGGGCATCGGTCATCCGGGCCACAAGGGCGAGGTGGCGGGCTATGTGCTGCGCAAGCCGCCGGTGGCGGAGCGCCAGGCCGTCGAGGACTGCATCGGCAAGTCCCTCGAGGCCTTCAAGCTGATGACCGCCGGCGACATGGCCAAGGCCGTGGCGCTGCTGCATGCGAAGCCGCCGCGGCCCAAGCCGCCCAGACCGGCCACCCTGCCCCCGAAGCCCGGCGCAGTTGCCGCCGACGCTGCTCCCGCCACGTCCTCGACCGCGAGCGCCAGTTCGCCGTCGACCTCACCCTCGAATTCGACCGCGCCTCCCCCGGCGCCCCCGACCTCCGGAGACTGACATGCCGCCTCGCGCCGCCCCGATCCTGACGACTGTGTTCCTGGTCCTCATGTTCGGCGCGGCGCACGCGCAGCGGACGCCGCCCGGCCCGCCGGCGCAGGATGCGCCGCGCACCTATCACCGCTGCGGCCCGCAGGGTCAGGACTTGCGCGATGGCCCCTGCCCCGACGGCCAGGGCCGCGCGCTCGAGCTGCCGAAGGACGAGGTCGATCCGAAGGCCGCGGCCGACGCCCGCCGGCGCGCCGCCGCCGAGTCCCGCGAGCTCGCCGCGCGCCAGCGCGAGCGCGAGCGGCTCGCCGCGGCGGCGCCGCCGCCCGCCGCGGGCATCGACGGCCGATTGGCGGCCCAGCAGGCGGCGACGCGCCCGTCCAAGCCAGCCGATCCGAAGAAGCCCAAGCCCAAGGATCCGAAGCAGCCGCCGAAGAAGAAGCCCAAGGTGCCGAAGTCGCCGGAGCCCTCGCTGCCGCCGACGCCGACCACGAAGACCACCAAGGTCGCCAAGCCGTCGAAGGCGCCCAGGTCTCCCAAACCGCCAAAGTCAGCCCAGGAGCCCAAGGCGGGCAAGGCGCGGACAGGCGGCGAGGCCAGGTCTCGCTAGAATGCGCGCCGTTGGTGCTCGCGCGGACATTGCGTCCGTGCAGTTAAACGGGAATCAGGAAGCCGGCGCGTCCCCGAGGCGCTCGCCAACCTGAGCTGTCCCCGCAACGGTAAGTGGCCGCCGGCCGCGCGACCGGGATCCTGATGCAGGAGGCCCGGTTCGCCGCCGGCACTGCCTGTCCCCGTGTCCACTGGCGCGCGAGCGCTGGGAAGGATGCAGGCAGCGGCCACCAGCCCGGATACCGGCCAACAGGTGGTGCCTTCCGGCCGATCCCGATGAATCGGGACGCCGCCGGCGGTGCCGTTTCCTCAGGCGTCCTGCGGGTGAGCAGGATCCTGAACCGTCGTTGGTCCGCTCCTCATGCTTCCGTTCGTCTCGCGCGCGCGCCTGGCTGCCCGCTCGCTGCTCGTCCTCACGCCGATCGCCTTCGCCTCGGCCGTCTCGGCGCAATCCGCGCCCTCCTCCACCGCCCGTCTCGACGACGTCACCGTCACCGGCTCGCGCAGCCCGATGAAGCTGTCGGACATCGCCGCGGACCTGACCGTCATCGACCGCGACACCATCGAGCGCCAGGGCTTCGGCAATGTCGCCGCGCTGCTGCGCAACGTCGCCGGCCTGCAGATGACCAGCAACGGCGGTCCGGGCAACACCACCTCGGTCTTCGTGCGCGGGGCCGAGACGCGCCACACCGTCGTCCTCATCGACGGCGTGCGCATCGACGGCCAGTCCACCGGCGGCGCGCGCTGGGAGAACCTCCCGCTGTCGCTGATCGAGCGCGTCGAGGTCCTGAAGGGGCCGGCCAGCGCGCTCTATGGCTCCGACGCCATCGGCGGCGTCGTGCAGATCTTCACCCGTCAGGGCAGCGGCCCGGCGCGTTGGGAATTCGGCGTGGGCGGCGGCAACCTGGGCCAGGCCAAGGCGGATGTGGTCGTCAGCGGCGGCAGCGCGGTCTTCGACTACGCGGCCTCGCTCGCGGTCGACCGCGGCACCGGCTTCAATGCCTACACGCGCACCGACAACAAGAGCTACAACCCCGACCGCGACGGCTGGCGCAACTACAACGGCAGCCTGCGCCTGGGCGGCCGCGTGGCCGACGGCCAGCGCCTCGAGTTCCTCGGCCTGAAGAGCCGCAGCGACGTCGGCTACGACGCCGGCAAGAACGCCGACGACCGCGGCATCACCGAAACGCTGGCCGCCAGGCTCAGCCTCAAGTCGACCTGGTCCGAGGCGCTGTCCTCGCAGCTGTCCGCCGGCCAGTCCGAGGAGAACTACGAGACCCGGCCCAGCGCGCCCTACCTCTCGAAGACGCGCATCCGCAGCGTCTCGCTGCTGGGCTTCTACCGGTTCAACGACCAGCACCAGCTCAACGGCGTGCTGGAGCGCCGCGAGGACCGCCTCGTCAACGCCGACCTGCTGGCCGGCGGCAAGGACACGCGCAGCCAGAACGCGATCGGCCTGAGCTACCTCGCCACGCTGGGCGCCTTCAGCCTGCAGGCGCACGGCCGGCATGACGACGACAGCGAGTTCGGCGGCATCGACACCGGCAGCCTCGCGGCCGGCTACAAGCTCGGCGGCGGCTGGCGGGTCACGGCCTCGGCGGGCAATGCCTTCCGCGCGCCGACGCTCTACCAGCGCGGCAGCATCTACGGCCCCGACACGTCCAAGCCGGGCGTCGAGGCGCTGCGGCCCGAGCGCGCCCACAACCGCGAGGCGGGCCTGGCCTGGGGCCAGGGCGGCTTCGACTTCGCGGTCACCACCTTCCACAACCGCGTCACCGACCTGATCGCCTTCGGCGCGGCGGGCAGCTGCCACGCGACGCTGGGCTGCTACACCAACGTCGCGCGGGCGCTGCTCAAGGGCACCAGCCTCAAGGGCGGCGCGCCGCTGGGTCCGGTGCGGCTCAGTGCCACGGTTGACTTCCTCGATCCCACCGACGCCCGCACCGGCCTGGTCCTGCAGCGCCGCGCCCGGCGCTTCGGCACCTTGCGCGCGGAGACCGCGCTCGGTGCCTGGACGCTGGGGGCGAACGTCGTCGGCTCGGACCAGCGCTTCGACGATGCGGCCAACAAGACGCGCCTGGCTGGCTACGGCCTGCTCAATCTCGACGCGCAGTTCGCGGTCGCGAAGGACTGGCGCGTGCAGCTCAACGTCGACAACGCCTTCAACCGCGCGTATCAGACGGCGAACTACTACCAGCAGGCGCCGCGGACCTGGTTCGTCTCGCTGCGCTACACGCCGTCGCTGTAAGGTCGCGGCATCGCCCACCGGCACCCCACCGCCACGGAGACCCGCATGCCCGCTCATCACCTGATCGTCGGCGGCCAACGCAGCGGCAAGTCGCGCCACGCGGAGCGCCTCGCGCTGCGCTGGGCGCGCTCGCCGGGCCACCAGGTCGCCGTCATCGCCACGGCCCAGGCGCATGACGACGAGATGCGCGATCGCATCGCCCGCCACCGCGCCGACCGCCCGGCCGGCTTCGACACCGTCGAGACGCCGCTGCGGCTGTGCGACGCGCTGCGGGCGCAGTCCTCGCCGCGCCGGCTGCTGGTCGTCGACTGCCTGACCCTCTGGCTCACCAACTGGCTGATGCCGATGGACGGCGCGCCGCGTCTGGACGACTGGCGCGCCGAATGCGCGGGCCTGCAGCGCCTGCTGCCGCAGCTCGCCTCGCCGGTGGTCTTCGTCTCCAACGAGGTCGGCTGGGGCGTCATGCCGATGGGACGCGACGTGCGCGCCTATGTCGACGAGCTCGGCCGGCTCAACCAGCTCGTCGCGCGCCAGTGCGGCGGGCTGACCCTGATGGTGGCCGGCCAGCCGTGGACGCGGCCGGTGGTCGACGCGGAGAACCTGCAGAACCTGGAGTGCGACGAATGAATCCGATGGACCTCCTGCCACGCGCGCCGCGCGTCTTCGGCGTCCTGGGCGTGGCGGGCGTCGCGGGCGCGCTGGCCATGGCGCTCGCCGCCACGACCGCGACCGCCGCGCCGATCGCGCTGAAGGACGATCGCGGCCATGCCGTCACGCTGCCCGCCGTGCCGCAGCGCATCGTCAGCCTGCTGCCCTCGCTCACCGAGACCCTCTGCGAGCTCGGCGACTGCGCCAAGGTCGTCGGTGTCGACCGCTTCTCCAACTATCCGGCGTCGGTGCAGAAGCTTCCGCGGCTTGGCGGCCTGGACGACACCAGCATCGAGGCGCTGGTCGCGCTCAAGCCGGACGTCGTCCTGCTGGGCGTCTCGGCGCGGGTCATCGACCGGCTCGAAGGGCTGGGGCTCAAGGTCGTCGCGCTCGAGCCCAGGAGCATGGCCGACGTCCAGCGCGTGCTGGGCAAGGTCGGCCAGATCCTGGGCAAGGAGGACGACGCGCGGCGCCTGTGGAACCGCATCGACGGCCACATCGCGCAGAGCGCCGCCACCCTGCCGCCGGGCGCGCGCGGTCTCAGCGTCTATTACGAGGTCGACGCCGGTCCCTACGGCGCGGGCACGGCCTCCTTCATGGGCGAGATCCTCACGCGGCTGGGCGCGAAGAACATCATCCCGGCCGAACTTGGCCCCTTCCCCAAGCTCAATCCGGAATTCATCGTCCGCGCCGACCCGCAGGTCATCATGGTCGGCCAGCGCAATGCGCCGGGCCTGCCGCAGCGGCCGGGCTGGCAGGCCATCCGCGCGGTCAAGAACCAGCGCCTGTGCGTCTGGATCCCGGCCGAGTCCGATGTCCTCGTGCGTCCCGGCCCGCGCATGTCCGAAGCGGCCGCGCTGATGGCGCGCTGCCTGCGCGACGCCGCCATCGGCCCGGTGCCGCTGCCCACCGTCCCCTTCAACGCCCCGCCCGGAGGCATGCGCTGATGCACGCCATGACCGGCCGCACGCTCGCGCAACTCGTCGCGCTGCTCGCGCTCGGCGCGGTGCTGCTCGCGCTGGGCCTGGCCATCGGCAGCATGGGCTGGAGTCCCTGGACCGATGGCGGCGACACCATGCGCCTCATCCTCTGGGACATCCGCGCGCCGCGCTCGATCGGCGCCTGGCTCGCGGGCGCGCTGCTCGCGCTCGCCGGCGCCATCGCGCAGGGCCTGTTCCGCAACCCGCTCGCCGATCCCTACCTGCTCGGCTGCTCCGCGGGCGCCTCGCTCGGCGTCGCCGCGCTGCTCTTCGTCATGGGCGTCTCACCGGCCGCGGCCGCGCTCGCGCTGCGCGTGGGCATGACGGGCGCCGCCTTCGTGGGCGCCATCGGCGCCGTGCTGCTCACGCTGGTCCTCGCGCGTGGCGTCACGCAGAGCCTGCGCCTGCTGCTCGCGGGCGTCGTCGTCGGCGTCGTGCTCGGTTCGGGATCGGCGCTGCTCACTCTCATGAACCCTGACATCCTGCGCGCCATGCAGGCCTTCATGCTCGGCAGCACCGGCTACGTCGGCTGGAGCGCGGTCCAGGTCATGGCCGCCTCGCTCGCGCTGTGCCTGCTGGTCGCGCTGGGCAGCAGCCGCGCGCTGGACGCGCTCACGCTTGGCGAGGACACCGCGCGCTCGCTCGGCCAGCGGCTCACCCTCATCCGCCTGCTGCTCATCGCGGCGCTCTCGCTGGCCACCGGCGCGGCCGTCGCGCAATGCGGCCTCATCGCCTTCGTCGGCCTGGTCGCGCCGCACCTCGTGCGCAGCTGGGGCCCCACCACGCATGGCGCGCTGCTGCTGCTCTCGCCGCTCACCGGCGGCGCGCTGCTGCTCGCGGCCGACATCGCCGCGCGCTGGGTCATCGCGCCGCAGGAGCTGCCGGTGGGCATCATCACCGCGCTGCTCGGCGGCAGCTACCTGCTGTGGCTCATGCACCGGCGCAAGGCCCACTTCGGCGGCCCCGGAGGCGCGCGATGAACGACGCCGCCCGCTTCACCGCCGGGCGCGATGCCACCGGCACGGCGCCGGCCATCGATCTCGGCCACGTGCCCGCGCTGCGCATCGAATTGCGCTCGCTCTCGCTGGGCCCGCGCGAGGTCCTGCGGCCGCTGACGCTCGCGCCGGCTCCCGCCGCCTGGACCGCCGTCGTCGGTCCGAATGGGGCCGGCAAGTCGACGCTGCTGCGCGCCATTGCCGGGCTGCTGCCTTTCGACGGCGCGCTCACGCTCGACGGCAGGCCGTGGTCCACGTGGCCGGCCAAGGAGCGCGCGCGCCATGTCGCGTGGCTCGGCCAGAACGAAACGGCCTCCGACGACCTCACCGCCTACGACGTCGCCATGCTGGGCCGGCTGCCGCATCAACCGTGGCTCGCGCCGGCGAGCGCCGCGGACCATGCGGCCGTCGAGCACGCCATGCGCCAGACCCAGAGCTGGGATTGGCGCGAGCGCGCGCTCGGCAGCCTCTCCGGCGGCGAGCGCCAGCGCGTGCTGCTGGCGCGGGCGCTGGCGGTGCGCTCCGGCGTGTTGCTGATGGATGAGCCGCTGGCTCACCTGGACCCACCGCACCAGAGCGACTGGGCGCGGCTCGTGCGCGAGCGGGTCGCGAGTGGTGGCGCGGTCGTCAGCGTCCTGCATGAACTCAATGTCGCGCTGCAGGCCGACATGCTCGTCGTGATGGATGACGGCCGCATCGTCCACCAGGGACCGCCTGACGATCCGGCCACGCATGACGCGCTGCAGCGCGTCTTCCACCACCGCTTGTTGATCCTGCAGGTGCAGGGCCGGTGGGTGGCGCTCAATGCTTGAAGGAACGATGTCATGACGGGCTGTCCTGCCTTCCTCATCAGCGCGCCGGCCTCGGGCCAGGGCAAGACCAGCGTCACCGCGGCGATCGCGCGATCCGCGCGCCGGCGCGGCTTGCGTGTGCGCGTCTTCAAGACGGGCCCGGACTATCTGGATCCGATGGTCCTGGCGCGCGCGAGCGGGCACACCGTCTATCAGCTGGATCTCTTCATGGGTGGCGAGGCGCATTGCAGGCAACTGCTCGACGACGCGTCAAAGGCGGCTGACCTGATCCTCGTCGAGGGTGTGATGGGTCTCTTCGATGGCAAGCCGAGCAGTGCGGATCTGGCTGCGGCTTTCGGTCTGCCGGTGATTGTGGTGTTGGATGCTTCGGCGATGGCGCAGACCTTCGCGGCCTTGGCGACGGGCCTCGCTCGATTCCGTGATGACATCGACGTTGCGGGTGTCGTCGCGAACCGCGTGGGCAGCGACGCGCACGCCCGCATGGTCGCCGAGGGTCTGCCCGAGGATCTTCCGTTGATTGCAGCGCTCAAGCGCGACAACGATCTCTCCTTGCCCGAGCGCCACCTCGGTCTCGTCCAGGCGCTGGAGCTCCCCGCGCTCGACACCCAGCTGGATGCCTGGGCTGATGCCTGGGATCTCGGCGCGCGGCTGGGTGTATCGGAGACCGGCGACCGGGTCCCCCTTTTTGGAACTCAAGGAGGGAATTTGCTTGCCGGCAGGCAAGCAAAGGAGGGAGATGGAAAAAAGGGGGGCCCGGTTGACGGTCTCGTGCTCGGTCGCCGATTGGCGGACTGCCGCATCGCCGTCGCCAGCGATGCCTGTTTCTCCTTCATCTACCCGGCCAACCTCGATCTCCTGCGCGATCTTGGTGCCGAGGTGCGGGAGTTCAGTCCGATCGCGGGCGAGGATCTTCCCGAGTGTGATGCGCTGTGGTTACCTGGCGGCTACCCCGAGTTGCATGCGCAGGCGCTGCGATCGCATCCGCGTTTCTTCGCGGACCTGAAGGCGCACCTGGCGGCCGACAGGCCTTTGCTGGCCGAATGTGGCGGCATGCTGGTGCTGCTTGACGAGTTGAGCGACAGCGAAGGCGCTGCTCATCCGATGGCTGCCTTGATGCCAGGCCGAGCCGCGTTGCAGAAGCGTCTGGCCGCGCTTGGCCTGCAGGCCGTTGCCTGGCCCGAGGGCGAGCTGCGCGGCCACACTTTCCATTACTCCACGATGGACACGCCGCTCGTGCCCATCGCCACCGCGCGCAATCCCAATGCCGGCCGCGCGGCCGAGGCGCTCTATGCCTGCGGCCCGCTGCGCGCGAGCTATGTCCATCACTACTTCCCGTCGAACCCGGCCGCCATCGCCGCGTTCTTCGGCGGTGAGTCCGTGTCCGAATCCCATTCCAGGAACTGAGTCCCGATCATGCTGCTCGAATCCGGCTTCTCCCACATCGCTCAGGCCCTGCTGTGGCCCGTGTTGATTCTTGTCGCCCTGGGCTTTGTCTACGCGCTGTGGACTGCTGGCGCCACGCTGATGGAGGCGGTGCAGCGCCGCCGTCCTGGCTTCCGTCTGCTGACCGTGGGTGACGACAGCAACCTCGAGGCGCTCGAACTCCAGATCGTGCGCCGCCTCGAGGCCCCGCGCCTGCTCGGCCGCGTCGCGCCGCTGCTGGGCCTGATCGCGACGATGGTCCCGCTGGGCCCGGCGCTGCAGAGCGTCGCCGCCGGTCAGGGTCAGCAGGCGCTGGCGGTGTTCAGTTCGGCGTTCTCGGGTGTCGTCCTGGCGCTGGCGGCCGCGGCGATCGCGCTGGTCGTCTACTCGATCCGCCGCCGCTGGCTGCTGGCCGAGCTGCTGGCCGTCAAGGCCGAGAAGGGCTGGGCATGAGCGCCGGCCGCCGGCTGTCCATCCTCGCCGAGGAGGACGACGATCCGATGCTGTCCGCCGTCAACCTGGTGGACGTGTTCCTGGTGCTGGTCGTGGCGCTGCTCACCGCGGTCGCGCTGCAGCAGCAGTCGCAGGCTGACGAGACCATCATCCGCAACCCGGGCCAGCCCGGCATGGAGATCGTCGTGCGCAAGGACGGCCAGGAGATCAAGTACCGCGGCAACGGCGGCAGCGCCGAGGGCCAGGGCGAGCGCGCCGGCGTGGCCTACAAGATGAAGGACGGCTCCATCATCTACGTGCCCGAGGGCGGCTCCGCCGCCGAGGCCAAGGACGCGACGCCGCGATGAAACCCGCGATCCTGTTCGCGCGCGGCGTCGCGGCGGCCGCGCTGTGCGTGCCGCTGCTCGCGGGCGCCGCATCGCGGCTGCTGTTCCTCAGCGTCGACATCACGCCCGCGGCCAAGCACGCGCTGGTCGAGCGCGAGGGCCGCGCCGCCGGCTTCGAGGTGCGCCAGATCGAGTACCCGCTGCGCGGCGCGCCGCTGGACAGGGATCCCGCGCTCGAGCGCGCGCTGAAGGATGCGGACCTCGTCTGGATCGATGCGCCGCATGCGACGGCGGAGGCGCGCCTGCATCAGATCGTCGACGCGGCGCTGCAGCGCGCCGCGCTGCCCGCCTCGCGCGTGCTGTGGATCCCGGCCGGCGAGCCTGCCGGGACCGAGCGCGGCCCGCGTGCCTATCTGCAGGCCGGCGGTCCCGCCAACACCCGTGCGGCGTTCGCGCTGGCGCGCGCGATGCTCGATGGCAAGCCGCTGCCCGACCTCGGCCCGCCGCAGCTGGTGCCGCAGCGCGGCGTCCACTTTCCCGGCGCGCCCAGGCTCTTCGCCGATGCCGCCGAGTTTCGCGCCTGGGCCGCCTCGCAGGGCCTGAAGGGCGAGCCGGTCGCGATCCTGCTCCACCGCTATCACTTCGTGCAGGGCAACACCGCGTGGCTGGATCGCTGGCTCGCGATGTTCCGACAGCAAGGGCTGCTCGCCTATGCGGCCTTCAGCGGCCAGTTCAGCGACAAGCCGCTGTCCGAGCTCCTGGAGCGCGACGGCCAGGTCCAGGCCCGCGTCATCGTCAACCACAGCCTGCTGCCGCAAGGCGCGAGCCTGCAGCCCACCTTCGAGCGCTGGGGCATGCCCGTGCTGCAGACGCAGCCCTATCGCCAGGATGCCGCGGCCGCGTGGGAAGGCAGCGAGACCGGTCTCGCGCAGTCCGACATCCCGTTCTACTTCGCCCAGCCCGAAGCGGCGGGGCTGATCGATCCCGTCGTCGTCGTCGCGCATCCGAAGCAGGGCGAGCCCGAGCTCATCGATCGCCAGGCCGCCAGCGTCGCCGGCAAGGCCGCGCGCTGGGTCGCGCTGCAGACCAAGGCCAATGCGGACAAGCGCCTCGTCGCCTTCGTCTACAACTATCCGCCCGGCGGCAGCAACTTCGGCGCGTCCTTCCTCAACGTGCCGCGCAGTCTGGAGCGCGTCAGCCATGGCCTGCAGGACGCCGGCTACACCGTCACGCCGCTGGCCGAGGCGGACTGGATCTCCGGCCTGAAGCCGCTGCTCTCGGCCTACTACCCGGGCACCGATCCGCTCGCGCTGCTCGAGGCCGGCCAGGCCGAGGCGCTGCCGCTGGCCCGCTACACCGCGTGGTTCGACGCGCTGCCCCAGGCGGTGCGCGAGCCCATCGTCGCGCGCTGGGGCGCGCCGTCGGCCAGCCGCTATGTCGTGCGCTTCCATGGCGAGCCGGTGTTCGTCATTCCGCGCTTGAAGCTAGGCGCGCTCAGCGTCCTGCCTCAGCCGCCGCGCGAGGAAACGCTGCGCAACGGCCAGGACCCGTTCATGCATCGCAGCAGGACGCCGCTGTCGCACCACTACCTCGCCACCTACCTGTGGGCGCGGCAGGCCGACGCGGTGATCCACTTCGGCACGCATGGCACGCAGGAATGGGCGCCCGGCAAGATCCGCGGCCCCGACGTGCGCGATCCGGTCTGGCTGCCGCTGGGCGACGTGCCGGTGATCTATCCCTACATCGTCGACAACCTCGGCGAGGCGCTCACCGCCAAGCGCCGCGGCCGCGCGCTGATGGTGAGCCACCGCACGCCCAGCTTCGCGCCGGCCGGCTTCAACGCCAAGATGGCCCACATGCATGAGCTGATGCATGAGTGGGAGACCGTCGACCCGGGCCCCACGCGGCAGGGGCTGGAGCGGCAGATGATCCAGCAGTTCGTCGAGCACAACCTGCATCACGACCTGGGCTGGACCGCCGAGCAGATCGCGGCCAACTTCAGCGGCTACCTCGAGCTGCTGCATCCCTACCTGGACCGTCTCGCGCAGAGCTCACAGCCCAAGGGGCTCGCGGTCTTCGGCGTCGTGCCCGACGAGGCGCAGCGCCGCGGCTCTATCCTGCAGCTGCTGCGCGTGCCCTTGATCGAGGCGCTCGGCGAGGACATCGACGAGGCCTTCCTCATTGACCATGAAGGCGTCGCCAAGGCACGGCCGGCGCGCTGGCTCGACCTGGCGCTGAAGGATCCGCAGGCCGCCAGCCAGCTGGACCTGCGGCCCTCCACGCCGGCGTCCGGCAATGAAGCCTTCGTCCCCAATCGCGCGGCGCGCAAACCGATCGATCAGGCCGCGCTGTACCAGCTCGCGCTGCGGGCACAGGAGATGTCGGCGCGGCTCTCGACCGAGGGCGAGATGCCCGGCCTGCTGCGCGCGCTCGACGGGCGCTTCATTCCGGCGGCCTATGGCGGCGATCTGCTGCGCAATCCCGAGAGCCTGCCGACCGGGCGCAACCTCACCGGCCTCGATCCCAACCGGCTGCCGACCAGGCAGGCCTTCGAGGCCGCGCAGGCGCTGTTCAAGCGCTGGTACGAGGAGCAGCGCCGGACGGGCACCGCGCCGACGCGGCTGGCGCTGTCGCTGTGGGCCGGCGAGACGCTGCGGCATCAGGGCGTGATGGAGGCGCAGGCGCTGGTGGCGCTCGGCGCCGTGCCGGTGTGGGACGCGACCGGCCGGCCGTCGTCGATCAAGCTGCTGAGCCCGGCCGAACTCGGCCGGCCGCGCGTCGACGTGCTGCTCTCGATCACCGGCTCCTACCGCGACCAGTTCCCCGCGCTGATGAAGTTGCTCGACCAGGCGGTCGCCGCGGCCGGCGAGGCCGAGCCCGACAACGCCATCGCCAGCAACAACCGCCAGGTCGCGGCCGAGCTGCGCAAGGTCGGCCTCAAGCCCGCGCAGGCGCAGGCCCTGGCCCAGGCGCGCGTGTTCGGCAATCCGGCCGGCGACTACGGCACCGGCATCGCCGACGCGGTGCAGGACAACGGCCTCAAGAGCCAGGACGGGCAGACCGATCCGCGGCTCGGCCAGCTGTTCCTGTCGACGATGAGCCAGCCCTATGTCGATGGCGAGCCGCTGAGCGTGCCGCCGGCGCAGGCGCGCGAGGCGCTCGGCGCGCACCTGCGCCACACCGACGCGGCGCTGATGTCGCGCAGCAGCCATCTCTACGCGATGGTCAGCAGCGATGACCCGTTCCAGTATCTCGGCGGGCTGGCGGCGGCGGCCAAGGTCGCGGGCAACACCCGCGGTGTCGCACTGCACGTGAGCCAGCTGCAGGACGCCGCGGAGCAGCACACCGAGACTGCCGCGCAGGCGATCGCGCTCGAGATGCAGAGCCGCTATCTGCATCCCGGCTGGCTGCAGGCGCAGAAGGCCGAGGGTTGGGCCGGCGCGCTGCAGGTGCTCAAGGCGGTGCAGTACAGCTTCGGCTGGCAGCACGTCGCGCCGGGCACGGTGCGCGCGGACCACTGGCAGAGCTTCTTCGACGTGCTGGTCAAGGACAAGCACCGGCTGGGCGTGCCCGAGTGGCTCAAGCAGAACCCGCAGGCCTATGCGCAGGCGCTGGAGCGGCTGGTGCAGGCCGATCGCATGGGCTATTGGAAGCCGGACGCGCAGACGCGGCAGGAGCTCGCGTCGCTGTACCGCGACCTGACGCAGGCCGCGCCGCTCAGCAACGAGCTGGCCGCGGTGCGGCGCTGGACGGCGGATCAGCTGCCTCAGGTCGTGCCCTCGATGCGCCAAACCGCGCCCGCCGCCGCGGCCCGTCCGGCCGCGAAGGCGCCGGCGCGCGCCACGCCTGCCGTGCCACCGGTGCCAGCCGTGCGCGGCCTCGCGCTGCAGCGCGTGCCCGACGCGCCGAAACCCTCTCCGCGTGTGAACACGCAGCGCTCGCTTGAGCAGGCGCTCGCCTGGATCGCGATGGCGCTGCTGATGTGCGGCGGCGCGATGTGGCAATCGCGGCGCGCGCCGGGCGCGCGGCACGGCAGTGGCGGCAACGGCCTCCACGACGACGACAACAACGACCTCCGCCTCGCTCAGGGCCTCGCATGAATCCGAACAAGAACCACGCCCTCACGATCACCGCGATCGCCGGCGTGATGGCCGGCCTCGCCTGCGCGGCGCAGGCCCAGGACGCGGCTGAGCCGCGCACGCTGGACACCGTCCGCGTCAGCAGCCGCGCCCAGCTCGGCGAGGCCGACACCGCCTCCGAGGGCGAGGTCGGCGTCGAGCGTCTCGCGCTGCGGCCGCTGCTGCGTCCGGCCGAGCTGCTCGAGGCGATGCCCGGCATGACCGTCACGCAGCACAGCGGCGACGGCAAGGCCAACCAGTATTTCCTGCGCGGCTACAACCTCGACCACGGCAGCGACTTCGCGACCTTCGTGCTCGGCATGCCGGTCAACATGGCCAGCCACGCGCATGGCCAGGGCTACATGGACCTGAACTTCCTGATCCCGGAGCTGGTCGAGAGCCTGCGCTATCGCAAGGGCGCCTTCGCGGCCGAGGACGGCGACTTCGCGACCACCGGCGCCGCGCGCTTCGGCTATGCGAGCGAGATCGAGCGCCCCTTCGCGCAACTGACGGCGGGGCCCTACGGCTATCAGCGCGCGCTGGCGGCGGGCAGCGCCAAGGCCGGTGGCGGCTGGACGCTGCTGGGCGCGGTGGAAGGCAGCCGCTACGACGGTCCGTGGGACCAGCCCGAGGATCTGCATCGCCGCAACGCGGCGCTGCGGCTGACGCGCGGCGATGAGCGCAATGGCGCGCACGTCGACCTGCTGAGCTACAGCGCCGGCTGGCGCGCCAGCGAGCATGTGCCGCAGCGCGCCATCGACAGCGGCGAGATCGGCCGCTATGGCACGTTGTCGCCGAATGACGGCGGACGCACGCACCGTCACAGCCTGAGCGGCGGCTTCGTCTACAACCAGGGCACCGGCCAGTGGACCGCGGATGCCTGGCTGATCGACTACGCGCTCAACCTGTTCTCGGCGCCGTCGGGCTTCATCAACGGGCCGGACGGCGACCAGCATGAACAGGCCGATCACCGCAAGCTCTGGGGCGGCTCGCTGAAGCATCAGCTGCCGGCGGCCTGGCTGCCGGCCGGTCAGCAGCTCACCTGGGGCCTGCAGTGGCGGCATGACCGCATCGGCACGCTCGGGCTCTACGACACGGTGGACCGCGTGCGCACGCACACGGTCCGCGAGGACCGCGTCAGCCAGGACAGCGCCGGCGTCTTCGTCGAGCTCGGGAGCCGATGGACCGACTGGCTGCGCAGTACCGTTGGCGGACGCTGGGACACGATGCGCGCGACGATCACGCCCACTGGTGGCGAGTTCAACATGGACAACGGCGGCAAGGCGCGCCAGTCGCAGTTCAGCCCGAAGCTGGGCCTGATCGCGCGCGTCGCGGCGGATACCGAGGTCTATCTGCACTGGGCGCGGGCGTTCCGCTCGAACGATGCGCGCGGCGCGACGACGAAGGTCAATCCGGCCGACGGCTCGGCGACGGACCCGCTGCCGCTGCTGGCGCGCACCAAGAGCTCGGAGCTGGGACTGCGCACCAAGCCTGCCGCGAACTGGACGACGAGCCTGGCGCTGTGGCAGGCCAACCTGGCGTCGGAGCTGGTCTTCGTCGGCGATGAGGGCGTGACCGAGGCGCGCGGGGCGTCGCGGCGTGTGGGGCTGGAGTGGTCCAACGATGTGCAGGCGGGCCGCGACTGGCTCATCGACGCGGACGTCGCCTGGTCCCGCGCGCGCTTCGCCGAGGCGACGGAGAACGCGTTCGGGAGTGGCCGACGGGTGCCCAACGCGGTGCCGCTGTCGGCGTCGCTGTCCGCCAACTGGGCACCGGCCGGGCGCTGGTCCAGCGGCATCAAGCTGCGCTACATGGGCGCCTACGCGCTGGAGGAGACCGGCACCCAGCAGTCGCGCGCCGTGTTCACCGCCAATTGGCGGCTGGGGTATCAGGTCAGCGATCGCTGGCAGGTGGGGCTGGACGTGCTGAACGTCTTCGACACCAAGGCCAATGACATCGAGTACTGGGGCGCGGCCTGCACGCGCGCCGAGGGCGCGGGCTGCAATGGGGGCGCGGGCATCGATGGGCGGCTCGTCCATCCGATGGAGCCACGGACCTTCCGGCTCAGCTTGCGCGCGCGGATCTGACTATCACGAGGAGTTCTCAGCACTTCCACCGCCGCTGATGCAAGAAGCGCGCCGCCCGGTATTACCCCCTCGCCCCAGCGGGGAGAGGGAGGGGAGAGGGGGCTCGTGCCACAGCGCTGCTGCCCTTCGAAGCACCCCCTCTCCCCTACCCTCTCCCCCTCGCGGGGGGCGAGGGAGTTCTTGCGCAAGGCAGGTGCGGGCAGCCCTGCCCCCTCGCCCCCGGCAGGGGGCGAGGGAGTTCATGCGGAGGATGAGGGAACCCATCAGCCACCGAGACGGTCCCCGACAGGTCTCTACTTACGGAACACCGATATGGAAATCGAACAACCGCCCGTCGACCGCGAGCGCATCATCCCCAGCGGCGAGCGCCGCGGGCTCGTCCTCGTGCATACCGGCAACGGCAAGGGCAAGAGCACCGCCGCCTTCGGGCTGGCGCTGCGGGCGCATGGCCGCGGCAAGAAGGTCCACATCTACCAGTTCATGAAGGTGCCCAGCGCGCGCTTCGGCGAGCACCGGCTGTTCGAGCAGATCGGCGTGCCCATCGAGGGCCTGGGCGACGGCTTCTCCTGGAAGAGCAAGGACCTGGACCATTCGGCGCAGCTCGCGCGCGACGGCTGGGAACGGGCGAAGGCGACCATCCTGGGCGGCGAGCACTTCCTCGTCGTGCTCGACGAGATCATGTATCCGCTGCGCTACGGCTGGCTGCCGCTGGAGCCGGTGCTGGAGACGCTGCGCGCGCGGCCGTCCCACGTGCACGTCTGCCTGACCGGGCGCGGCGCGCCGCAGGAGCTGATCGACCTCGCGGATACCGTCACCGAGATGACCATGATCAAGCACCACTTCAAGGCCGGCGTGCCCGCGCAGCGCGGCATCGAGGATTGACCGCTAAGCTGCGCGCCTGATTCCGGCCACGCCGCTCGCCACGCTGCTCGCCATACGGCCCGCCTCACCGCCCGACGCCCTCATGACTTCGATGCCCTGGCTACCCGCCCTCGCCATCCCGGTGGCGCTGCTGCTCGACCGATGCTTCGGCGAGCCGCCCGCGCGCGTGCATCCGGTCGTGTGGATGGGGCGCTTCCTGGCGCTCTTCGGCGAGCGGCTGTGCGCACTGTCGGCGCAAGCGGCCTTCCTGGGCGGCGCCTTCGCCTGGACGCTGGGCGTGGCGGCCGTCGCCGTGCTCGCCTGGGCGATCGAAGCCGCGGTGATCGCCGGTGTCGAGCCCTGGCTCGGCGCCTGGCACCTGGCGGCGGCGGCCTTGCTGCTGGGCATCGCGCTCAAGCCGATGCTCGCGTGGCGCATGCTGCGCGACGAGGTCGGCGCGGTCGAGACCGCGCTCGCGCGTTCGCTCGACGAGGGACGCGCGCAGCTGTCGCGCCTGGTCAGCCGCGACACGCGGCCGCTCACGCCGGCCCAAGTCCGCGAGACCGCCATCGAGACGCTCGCCGAGAACCTCAACGATTCGGTCGTGGCGCCGCTGTTCTGGTTCATGGTGGCCGGACTGCCAGGCGCCGCGGTCTACCGCTTCGCCAACACCGCCGATGCGATGTGGGGCTACCGCGGCCGCTGGGAATGGGCCGGCAAATGGGCGGCGCGCGCGGACGACGCGCTGTCGTGGATTCCGGCGCGGCTGACGGGCCTGGCGCTGGTCGCGGCGCGGCCGGCGCTGATCGCGCCGCTGTGGCGCGAGGCGGCGCGCACGCCGTCGCCCAATGGCGGCTGGCCGATGGGCGCGATGGCGCTGCGGCTCGGGCGCGCGCTCAGCAAGCCGGGCGTCTATCGCCTGAACCCCGGCGGCGGCGAAGTCGTCAGCGACGACCTCCACCGCGCGCAGCGCCTTGCCGGCTCGGCGTTGCTCGGCCTGGCGGCGCTCATGATGCTCGGCACGACGGCGTTGCGCGGCGGCTTCGCGCTCGCGCTCGTCTCCGGCCTGGGATTGGGAGGCGCGCGATGAGCCGCGTCATGCCCCGCAATCACGGCGGCACCCATGGCGGCACCGACGCGGGCCCGCCGGTGCGCCACGACTTCTCGACCAACGCCCATCCGCTCGGCCCGCCGCCGGCCGCGCTCGACGCGGTGCTGCGCGCCGACCGGCTGCGCTATCCCGATCCGGCCTACGCGGCGCTGCGCGCGCGCCTGGGCGCCTGGCATGGCGTCGACCACGACCGCGTGCTGCCGGCCTCCGGCGGCTCTGAGGCGATCCGCCGGCTCACGCTGGCGGCGATGCTGTCCGGCGTGACGCGCGTGTGCGTGCCGCAGCCCGGCTTCGGCGACTACGCCGCGGCGGCGCATGCGCTCGGAATGCAGGTCTCGGGCTACGAGGACGCCTTCCAGCTGGCCGACTCGCTGACGCTGCCATCGCTGGTCTGGGTCTGCGATCCCAACAATCCGACCGGCGAGAGCTTCGGCGCCGCCGAGTGGACGGCGGTGGCGCTCGCGCTCGGGCAGAGCGGCTCGCAGCTGGTCGTCGACCAGGCCTATGGCGCGCTGCGCCTGGGCAGCGGCTGCGCGCTGCCGCAGGCCATCGCCGATGGCGCCTGGCGGCTGGTCTGCCCCAACAAGGCGCTCGGGCTGACCGGCGTGCGCGGCGCCTATCTGATCGGACCGCGCGACGGACTCTGGATTGATCGCGTCGCGGAGCTCGCGCCCAGCTGGGTGCTGTCCGCCGAGGGCCAGGCCTTGCTCGAGGCCTGGACCACGCCGTCGGTGCGCGATGAGCTCGAGGCTTCGCTGCCGCTGCTGCGCGACTGGCGCGCCGAGCAATGGGCGCGGATGGCGGCGATGGGTTTCGACCAGATCGGCGGCGGCGTGGCCAACTTCTGGCTCGCGGCGATGCCCGCGCCGTGGCAGACCGAGCCGGAGACACTGCTGCGCGGGCTGCGCGCGCTCGGCATCAAGCTGCGCGACGCGACCTCGTTCGGCCTGCCGGGCCTGGTGCGCGTGTCGGTGCAGGCGCCCGGCGCGGTCGACGCGCTCGAAGCCGCGATGCGCGGCTTCGGCGGCCATGCGCCGACACCTCCGGAGCCGTCGCTGCACGGCGCCTTCGACACGACGCATCCGCAAGGAGACACCCGATGAGCAGCGCCCCCCGCGGCCGGGCCGTAATGGTGCTGGGCACGACCAGCGGCGCCGGCAAGAGCTTCCTGACCACGGCGCTGTGCCGCTGGTACGCGCGCCAGGGGCTGCGCGTCGCGCCGTTCAAGGCGCAGAACATGAGCAACAACGCGCGGGTCGTGCCGGGTCTGGCCGGCCGTCAGGGCGAGATCGGATCGGCGCAGTACTTCCAGGCGCTGGCCGCGCGCGCGCGGCCGGAGGTGCGCATGAATCCGGTGCTGCTCAAGCCGGAGAAGGACACCGCCTCGCAGGTGGTGGTGCTGGGCGAGGTCGACGAGGCGCTGAGCCGCGCGCCCTGGCGCGCGCGCAGCGAGGCGCTGTGGGCGCAGGCGCGCGGCGCGCTCCATGCGCTGCTGGCGGAGAACGATGTCGTCGTCATCGAGGGCGCGGGCTCCCCGGCCGAGATCAACCTGCACAGCAGCGACTACGTGAACATGCGCACCGCGCGCGAGGCCGGCGCGGCCTGCCTGCTGGTCACCGACATCGACCGCGGCGGCGCCTTCGCGCATCTGTTCGGCACGCACCAGCTGCTGCCGGCGGACGAGCGCGCGCTGATCCGCGGCTTCGTGCTGAACCGCTTCCGCGGCGATGCGTCGCTGCTGTCGCCCGGGCCGGAGATGCTGGAACGGATGACCGGCGTGCCGACGATCGCGACGCTGCCGATGTGGCGCGGCCACGGACTGCCCGAGGAGGACGGCGTCTTCGACGACCGCGCGACCGGCGGCGGCGCAGGCCCGGGCGGCCTCGTGCGCGTGGCCGTGGTCGCTTATCCGCGGCTCTCCAACCTCGATGAATTCCAGCCGCTGCGCAACCTGCCCGGCGTGCGCCTGAGCTGGGCGCGCGAGCCGGCCGAGCTCGACGGCGCCGACTGGATCGTGCTGCCGGGCTCCAAGGCGGTGGCGTCCGATCTGGCCTGGCTGCGCGCGCAGCGGCTGGACCTCGTCATCGCGGCGCACGCGGCCGCGGGCCGGCCGGTGCTGGGCATCTGCGGCGGCCTGCAGATGCTGGGCGAGGCGCTGGTCGATCCGCATGGCCTGGACGGCAACGCGCCGGGGCTGGGGCTGCTGCCGCTGGTCACGCTGTTCGAGCGCGAGAAGCTGCTGCGCGAGACCGAATGCCACTTCGCGCCCTCGCTCGACGCGCCGTGGACGGCGCTGAGCAGCCTGCCGGCGCGCGGCTACGAGATCCACCACGGCCGGACGGCGCAGCATCCCGGATTGCCCGCCGCGCGGCCGGTGCTGTTCGATGGCCTGGGCGAGCCGCTGGGCTGGCAGCACGGGCCGGTGCTCGGCCACTACCTGCACGGGCTGTTCGAGGACGAGCGGGTGCTGTCCGCGCTGTTCGCGCGCCCGGTGCGCCCGCTCGACCAGGTCTTCGATGAACTGGCCGACTACATCGACCGCCATTTCGCGCCCGGCGCGCTGATGGGATTGCTGTCGCCGGCCCCGGTTCCCGCGGCGCCCGTCGCTCCCTCTTCCTCCTGAAGTCCGAGACGTCCACCATGACCACCCAAGACCTGATCCCCGAGATCCCCTCGCTGCACGATGACGCGCTCGCGGCGGCGCTGCGCCATCGCATCGACCGCAAGACCAAGCCGCTGGGCGCGCTGGGCCGGCTCGAGGGCCTGATGCTGCGCCTGGGGATGATCCTGGGCACGGAGCGGCCGCGCCTGGCCGATCCGCAGATGATGGTCTTCGCGGCTGATCACGGGCTGGCGGCGCATGGCGTGTCGGCCTATCCGTCCGACGTGACCTGGCAGATGGTCGAGAACTTCCTGGCCGGCGGCGCGGCGGTGTCGGTGCTGGCGCGCCAGCATGGCCTGACGCTGAGCGTCGTGGACGCGGGCGTGCGGCATGTCTTCGAGCCGCGGCCGGGGCTGCTGATCGCCAAGATCGCGATGGGCAGCCGCGACATGCTGGAGGGTCCGGCGATGACGGCGGACGAATGCGCGACGGCGGTGGCGGCGGGCAAGACGCTGCTGCAGAAGCGGCCCGGCAACGCGCTGCTGCTGGGCGAGATGGGCATCGGCAACACCTCGTCGGCGGCGCTGCTGCTGGCGCGGCTGGGCGGTCATGCGCTGAAGGACTGCGTGGGCCGCGGCACGGGGCTGGACGACGCGCAGCTGGGGCACAAGCTGGCGGTGCTGACGCGCGCGCTGGAGCGGCATCCGCGCGCGACGGAGCCGCTGTCGGCGCTGGCCGCGCTGGGCGGTTTGGAGATCGCGATGATGGTCGGGGCGGT
Organism: Roseateles sp. Mitsp63; assembly: GCF_059491535.1. Lineage (NCBI taxonomy): Bacteria > Pseudomonadati > Pseudomonadota > Betaproteobacteria > Burkholderiales > Sphaerotilaceae > Roseateles > Roseateles sp. Mitsp63. The sequence continues at coordinate 5,465,261 of NZ_CP168509.1, forward strand.
GCTGCAGGCGGCGCTCGAGCGCCGGGTGATCGTCGTCGACGGCTTCATCACGGGCGCGGCGGTGCTGGTGGCCTCGCGGCTGCAGCCGGCGGTGCTGGAGCGCTGCGTCTTCGCGCACCGCTCCAACGAGCATGGCCACCGGCTGATGCTGGACGCGCTGCAGGCAGAGCCTCTGCTGGACCTGGGGCTGCGCCTGGGCGAAGGCTCCGGCGCGGCGCTGGCCTGGCCGCTGCTGGAATCGGCCTGCCGCGTGCTCGACGAGATGGCGAGCTTCGATTCGGCCGGCGTCAGCGACAGGGCGTGAGCGGGCGGGCCGTCAGGCGGGCTGGGTGATGATCTCCTCGATGGACACGCCCGACGCGCGCGCCGGCGAGGCGCTGGGCGACTGGGCGGCGGCCTGCTCGATGGCCCGGCGGATGCTCTCGCCGGCGAGCTGCTCGTACGCCGGCCGCTGCTCCTCCGGCAGGCTGGCCACATAGGCGCCGATCCGGGCCACCTGCGCCTGCAGCTCCTCCGGCGAGCGCGGCGTCATGGTGGCCAGCGCCTGTCCATCGGGCCCCTTGAACAGGTTGACCACCTGGCCGCCGAGGGCGGCGAGCTGCCCGCCGCCCCAGTTCATCGCCAGTTCCGCGCCGCGCGCGACGGGGCCGGGCATCGTCATCGCCATGGCGGTCATGACCAGGCTCGCGTAGTACGGCGCGGAGGCGCTGGATTCGATCATGCCCTTGGGCGTGAACTGCTTGGACAGCTTGTCGGCGGTGAGCGCGATGGCCATCACCATGCTGGTCGCGGCCATGCCCTTGAAGCGCTCCATCGCATCCTGGCGCGTGGTCTGCCGGTTCCAGGCGCTTTGCGCCATGACCGCGGTGACCACCACGCTGTCGGCCGCGAGATCCACCGTGCCGATCGGGTCGGGCTGGATCAGGTAGACGGTGGTGCCGGTCACGCCGGCGGCGAACAGCGTGAGCGCGAGCTTGGACGCGAAGTCGGGGTGGGCCTGCGGCTCGCGCGGGATCGAGGCACCGGTGGGCTCCTGCGCCGCGCCGAGATGGAAGGCCTGGTCCAGGCGCTTGGTGCATTGCGCGATCGAGGCCAGCAGATGCGTGCATTGCGAGTTGAGCGTGCGCGTCAGCTCCAGGCCGGACTCCGGATCGGTGAAATCGCGGCGCGCCTGCTGCAGCGCCTGGCGTCCATCCTCCAGCCCCTGCCAGAGCTGGGACAGCTCGGCGTGCACGGCCTCCCCGACCTGGCCCGGCGTGAACTGGCGGCGCAGCGTGCCGGCCTGGCCGGAGAAGCCCGCCTTGTCCATGCCGGCCGCCACGGCGTTCGCGCCGAGCGCGACGGCCTTGGCCGCGCCGTTCCTGATGCTGCCCCAGACGAAGGGAGCGATCAGGATGGTGCCGGCGGCGGCGGCGAAACCGGCATGCGCCACCTTGCTGTGGTCGACGGCCTCGGCGTGGTGGCGGACCGACTCGGAGCCGTAGCGCTTGGACATCTCGACGGACAGGAAGATCGCGTTGAGCAGAGCCGGATAGAAGTGGACCTCGTCGGACTGACGGCCGAGCTCGCCGCCCCCCAGCGGGAAGGGCAGCCCGTCGGCGGTGGGACGCAGCGTGGTGCCCGCCACGCCGACGACGGCCTTGGCCGCGGCGGCCACGGTGTAGGCGAAGGTCTTGGCCTGGTTGGCCAGCAGCGGGCTGGGCACGATCACGGGCCACAGGTTGACCAGGTTGAGCAGCGCCTTGGCCGCGCGGCCCGACGCGGAGGTGCCGTGCTCCAGCGGATCGATGGCGCGCTCGATCGCTTCGATGTCCTTCATCAGCGTCTTCTTGAAACGGGGCTCGATGCCCGGTTCGCCCTCGACCATCCCGCGCAGGGCGGTCAGTTGCTCGCGACAGCGGGCGAAGGTGAAGGCCTGGTCGGGTCCCGGCTCGGCGCCGCGCAGCACCGCCAGGAAGGACCGGTCGTCGGCATGGGGTTGCAGCATGGTCCGGAGGTCGCTGAGGGACCACAGCGCCTTCGCGGCGGAGACGACGGCGTCCTGGGTGCTCGACAAGCCTTGAAGGGCCGCGCCGCCCGCGGTGCCGAGCGCACCGGTCACGCCACCGACGACGCTGGCGAGAAGGGAGCTGGACGCGTCGGCATGCGGGGCGGCGTGGGTATCGGCCGCGGGCGACTGCGGGGAGGCCACGCGAGGCGGCAAGGCTGCCGAGCCGTCAGGGGATGGCATCCCGGCGGCGTCGACGGAGCGGCGGCTGGTGATCGGCGATTCCTGTGCGGCGGAGGGCGCGGGGGAGGACGCCGTCGCGGCGGGCGCGGCGAGCGCCGTGTCGGAGACCCGCAGCTCGACGTGGCGCGAGGGCGAGGCGGAGGCGGAAGAGATGGGAGACGGCATCAGGCGGTCCTCATGCGGCCGGGAGGCGTGAGGCGCCGCGGCGGCGCCGTCTTCCGGCCGCTCTGGGTTGAACGGGGAAGTGGCGCTGTGTTGCCCGTACTGCAATGGGCGCCAACTCGTGCGAACGCCCATGATGGCGAGCGCGCGGGCGAACACCGCGGCGCGGCGCGAAGCCGGGCGAGACTGGGCGAAGAAGGCTTGCGGATTCGGGACAGCGCGGATGAGCCGATCGAGCCAACCGGCTCCTCCGAGGCGCGGTGAACAGCCCTTTGGGGCGTTGGCCCGGAGCCGCTCGATAGAATCCCGCCCCGTGACCCGCTGGCTTCGCATCCTCGTCCTGACGATCCTCGTTCCCGCCTACGGCATCGCCGCCGCCGGGGTGACGATGTTCGCCGCGGGCGTCGCGCATGCGCAGCACCTGCTGATCGACGGTCAGCCCGCCGATCCCGCGATCGCCTCGCCCGCCTCCGCGGCGACGGGCGACGACCACGCCGCCGACATCGCCTCATTGCTCTTCGAGCTCGGCGACACCTCGGACGACATGCCCGACCACTGCAAGCCGGACGCCGCGCCCATGCGGCTCGCCGCGCCCGTCTGGGCGCCGCTGCCGGCGCCTCGCTGCCACGAGCCCCAGCGCTCGCCTCAGCCCCTGCTGCGGCCACCTCGCGGCTGATGCGCCTCTAGGCCGCCAGGCCTCCTGGCCCCTTCGCGCCACGCGCCACGCGGCGCGAGTCCCCTCCCCCTTTCATCGCCGCACGCCGTGCCATCGCGCCCGCGTGCCTCCGCGCCGTCCCTCGCCGGGCCGGTGCTCCTGACGTCGTCATCATGGAAATCGCCCTACTCTTCGCCCTCATCCTGCTCAACGGCCTGTTCGCCATGTCCGAGATCGGACTGGTGACCGCGCGCCGCGCGCGCCTGCAGAAGCTCATCGACGACGGCGACAGCGCCGCCGCCGCGGCCGTCAAGCTGGGCGAGGACCCGACCCGCTTCCTCTCCACCATCCAGATCGGCATCACCTCGATCGGCGTGCTCAACGGCATCGTCGGCGAGGCGGCGCTCGCCGGGCCGCTGGCCGCCTGGCTCACCGCCAACGGCGTGCCCGCCGAGTACGCCAGCGGCGGCGCCACCGGCCTGGTGGTGGTGCTGATCACCTACTTCTCGATCGTGCTCGGCGAGCTGGTGCCCAAGCGCCTGGGCCAGTCCAACCCCGAGGCCGTCGCGCGCCTGGTCGCGCGCCCGATCGCGGCGCTCGCGGTGGCGACCAAGCCGTTCGTGCGGCTGCTGTCGGGCTCGACGAACGCGCTCCTGCGCCTGCTCGGCGTCAAGCAGTCGGCCGCGTTCAACGTGACCGAGGAGGAGATCCACGCCGTGCTCGCCGAGGGCACCAGCGCCGGCGTCATCGAGTCGCACGAGCACGCGATGGTGCGCAACGTGTTCCGGCTGGACGACCGGCAGATCGGCTCGCTGATGGTGCCGCGCGGCGACGTGGTGTGGCTGGACCTGGACGATCCGATGGAGACGACGCTCGCGCGCATCGAGGCGTCGGATCACGCGCTGTTCCCGGTGGTGCGCGGCGGGCTGCACGACATCGCCGGCGTGGTGAATGCGCGGCAGCTGCTGTCGGAGATGCTGCGCGATCGCGCGCCGCGACTGGATCAGCGGCTGGCGCCGCCGCTGTACGTGCCGGAGACGATCACCGGCATGGAGCTGCTGGCCAACTTCCGCTCGTCGGCGGTGCACATGGCGTTCGTGATCGATGAGTACGGCGAGGTGCAGGGCCTGGTGACGCTGCATGACCTGGTCGAGGCCATCACGGGTGAGTTCCAGCCGCGCGATCCGGCGTCGGCATGGGCGGTGAAGCGCGAGGACGGCTCGTGGCTGCTCGACGGGCACATCCCGGTGCCGGAACTCAAGGACAGCCTGGGGCTGGACGAGGTACCCGAGGAGGCGCGCGGCCGGTATCACACGCTCAGCGGGATGATGATGCTGCTCACCGGCCGGCTGCCGCGGGAGGCGGACACGGTCGACTGGGAAGGCTGGCGCTTCGAGATCGTCGACATGGACGGCAAGACGATCGACAAGGTGCTGGTGACGCGCATCCGGGAGCTCAGCGATGCGGCGGCTTGAGGCCGCGGCGCTGCTGATGGCGGCGGCGATGCTGGGCGCGTGCTCGGAGGGCTATCCCGGCGAAGACCGGCCGATCGTGAGCCCTTTCGACATGAACAACGCGGAGCGCGTGGCGGAGCTGAACGTCGTCGGCAAGGACGCGCCGGGCGAGCGCTGGCGCTATGCGCTGAGGGAGGGATGCTCGCTGGAGGTTGAGCAAGGCAGCGGCAGGGAGAGGCGCCGGATGGCGGTGACGCTGACGAGGTCGATGGACGCGGAGGTGGTCTTCGACAACGCGACAAGGACGTATGACGTCGCGCTGATCGACCACGCCGGCGGGAAGGCGACGCCGGTGGCGACGCTGCTCAAGAGCGATGAGTGGACGTATGCGACGCAGGCGGGATTGCTGCTGGATCTGGTGATCAGGGATTGCGAGAGAGAGGCGAAGGCCGGCGGAATGCGCCAGCAAAGATAAGTGCGGCGAATTGACCACTCCGAGAATGCAGACGCAACCACGCGCTTACGAGAGTGTGTGATTAAGAAACCGAGATGAAAGCCAGCCGCCGCCGAATGCGTCGCAAGAATCAATTACCGGCCGTCCTGGAAGGACAGGATACGCCCGTCCTCAACGACTGCTCGAAATGGCTCTGACACGGCACACATACCGCGCCTTGAGAGTCGAAAGATTGCTCGCGCCCGTCCGTGAAAATTCAAGAAGAGATCATTCGGCGGCAATGGCACATGAATCACCTCCGTCGTTCCAGGTCGAATGGCAAGAGGTGTCCCTCCGGAGAATGTACCGGGGACGGAAAGCAGCGTTACCCATTGCCCGTTCACGTCGGGAAATTGATAGCTGATTTGGGATTCACTGATGAAGCGTTTCCCGCCTTCTTCGATGACATCGACATGAACTGTTGCTTTTCCCTTGTTGTCAATTTTGAACTCAGCTTCAAATTCTTTCGAAGAAATTGGCACAGCCTTTGAGAGCGTGATCCACAGAAATTCCTGGCGCTCGGCGGATAAAAGACAACGATCCGCCGCGTGAGCGACAAGAGCCGGCCCAAGCAGAAAAACAGCGAGAAGATACTTTTTCATTTTTATTGCCCCCGGTATTCGTGCAATTTTGAATCATCCCATTTATTGATGGTCGCCTTGACTGCCGGAATTGCGCTGCGGGTGAGTTCCGCTGACATCCGTTCAGCGGCCAGCCGCTGACATTCCTCGACGCTATTGAACTTGTAACCCTTCATCCGCGCCTCCAAACTCTCTGCGGAGGAACGACCTGAGCCTCCTGCCCACGCCTCGTAGTCCCGGACATGATCCAGTTCGCCATTAGTGGCGAAAGCGGTAGCGGGCTTCGAAAGTCCTCCTCGAACTCGTGCGATGGTACTGAACTGAACCTTGAACTCCTTCAGCTTGGCGCCGCCCGCCTCGCATTCGCACTGAGCCGAAACCGTCCAGTCCATTGATGTATTTCCGCCGGTTCTGGGGCCGGCCGGTCTCGAAGGCATTCCCGGCATGGAGGTGTAGGGTTGGCCCGGAACCAAAGGTTCGGTCCGTCGATTTGTTGTCCATTCCAAGAGTCCAAATGGATCTACTGACATCGCGGAATGGCCGCCAACATAAGCGTACGTATTGATTCCACCCTCAAAACCGATCGGGTCAGACTGGATATATCGCCCGGTCGTCCCGTCATAGTCCCGGAAGTAGTTGTAGTTCAGCCCGGACTCGCTGTCGTAATACTGCCCCGGAAAGCGCAGGTTGAACGTGATCGGCGAAAGCCCCGCTGGCGCCTGCTCCGGCTGCGTCGTGCCGAAGGGCTCGCTGATCCAGCGCCAGCGCGCGGCACCGGTCTTGTCGATGAGCACGCGCGGTGCGTCCAGGTGATCCGCGTACGCGAGCAGGGGCAGCGGCGACGCCACCGATCCAACGATCACCACCACCGGCGTGTCGCCCAGCCAGACGAACTCCTGCACGACACCTGCGGTGTTGTACTCGCCCAGCAGATGCCCTTGCTGGTCGTACGCGAAGTCCCTCAGCCCTGCGCTGTGTTCCTTGTGCACCCGCTGCCCGCCCGCGTCGTACTGGTAGGTCGTCGTCAGGCTGTTCTTGGTGAGCGTGCCCAGCCGGTTGTCCAGCCGGATCGTCGTCGTGTACGCCAGACCCGTGTCGCTCAGCGTGTTGCCCGCCGCGTCGTAGCCGAAGCTGCGCGTAGGGTTGGCGATGCTCGTGAGCCGGTTGCTGTTGCTGGCCGTGGTGTAGGTCCGCGTCGTGGCGTTGAGCTTGACGCTGGTCCGGTTGCCGTTGGCGTCGTAGCCGATGGTCCAGGAGTTGGCCGGCGTGACGATGCCGGTGAGCCGGCCCATCTCGTCGTAGCTGAAGCTCTGGTTCATCGCCTGAGCTTCGGCGGTCACCTGGCCGGTGGTGGCATCCAGGTGGGTGTAGCTGACGATGCGGTCGGCTGCGTCGTAGGTGATGTCGCGCACCACCGAGCCGAGCGGGTAACGGACCAGGCGTCCGTATTGGTCATAGACCCGCTCCTGCAGCTTGGCGCCGGAGTTCAGCTGCATCTGCCAGCTCTGCAGAGCGCCAAAAGCCGTCAGCTGGATCTGGCTGATCAGCGGACTGGCTGTGCTGCTGGCGTCCTTGGCCAGGCTCATGCTGACCGGCTGGCCGTTGGCATAGGCGATGGTCAGCACGCGTCCCGAGGGATAGGTGATGCTGGTGATATGTCCGGCCAAGTCGTAGCCGTAGCGGGTGGTGAGCACCACTGAGCCAACGGTCTGGATCACGCTGACGACTCGGCCGAAGCCGTCGTAGCCGTACTTGGTGTTCCCGGCCGGGCTGGTGGCCGTCGTGAGACGGCCGACCCCGAAACCGAAGACGCCGTCCTTTTGGTCATAGGTCCACGAGTAGCTCAGCGTCGGCTGACCACTCTTCGTGTAGACCGCCGAGGTCATCCGATCCGCGTCGTCATATGCATAGGTGCCCAGCACGCCTCGACTGTCGGTCCTCGTGAGCAGGTTGCCGTTCGCGTCGAAGGTGCTGTTGGCGGTGCCGGTGTCGGGGCTGGTGAGCTGATTCAGATCGCCCAGACCGTTGCGCTGGTACGAGGTGACCAGTTGCCTCGGGTCCGTGACCTGCTTGAGCTGATCGAGGCCGTCGTAGCCCAGCGTCGTCACGCCGTTGCGAGCATCCGTGTTGGTCTTCACACGATCGAGCGCGTCATACGCGTTTGACGTCGCGAAGCCAAAGCCGGAGACGCCCTTGGCCTTGATGACCTTGGTCGGATTGCCCTTGGCGTCGTACTCGTAGTCCGTCACGGGCGCGGGCGAGACCGGTGGTGGTGGCAGCGTCGCCGCGTGAGCGATCGATGCGATCGCGGTGAAGGCCATTGCGATCGCAGACGCGATCACGCTCCGGCACTTGGAGTGCCTGTCTTGTCGATTCATTGCTTACTCCCTGCCCGTCGTCTGTTGCGCGCGCCCGAGCGCGTCGTACACGCGGCTCATCGTCCGCTGCAGCGTCCCCTGAGGGTCCTTCGCGGCATCCTGCGTGCTCTTGCCGTTCTGATCGAGCGCGTACTCGATGCGATTCCCCGCGGAGTCAGCGACTGCGACCAGGCGGTGGGCATCGTCGTATTCATAGGTGGCGAAGCTGCCATCCGGCTGCGTCGCCTTCTTCAGCAAGCCCGTGGGGAAATACTCGTAGCGGGTGATCGCGCCTTGCGTCGTCGTCGACAGCAGGCGCTGGCGCGCGTCGTACGCATAGGTCGTCGAGATGCCGTTCGTGTCGATCATCTCCAGCGGCTGGCCGTACGCGTTGTAGCGTGGGAACTGCGTCAGATGGCCGAGCACGTTGCCCGTCGACTGCAGGTCACCCTGCGTGTGATCGGCCGTCGTGTCGGCGTAGTACACGTTGGTCACGACCACCTTGCTCAGCGGGTTTGTCTCCGTGAGCATCTGCCCCGTGGCGTTGTAGGTCCAACTCGTGGCGCGTGCGGCCACGCCGCTTTGCGGCGTCGCGTTGAAGCCTTGCGCGCCGGTCTCATCGGTCGTCGCCTGCTCGACGCGCTTGCACAGCACGACGATGGGTTTGCCGTCCGGCAGCGTGGCCGTGGCCGGTGCGCAGCTCGCGATTGCATTGCCATTGAACGGATCCGGCTGGCCGTTGTAGACCAGCGTCGTGATGCGGCGCGGCTCCGCGGTCCTCGTCGACAGGCGCCAATCCGGATGCCACTGCGAGCTGATCATCCGGGCGCCCGCCGGCAGCGAGGCCGCCGTCACCGATTCACACGTCTTCGCCGTCGAGATGCCCTCGAAGCGCGTCACCTCCAAGTTGCGCGAGTCATAGGCCATGCAGGTGCGGCCTTCATTGAAGTCGTCGCGCTGCGTGACATTGGCTGACGGGTCGAACGAGGCGCCCGCGGTCGAGGCCGAGCATCCGGCGCCAGCCGGCTGGCTCTGCGCAGCCAGCAACTGCAGGTTCCCCACCACCGTGCCGTTCCACAGGGATTGCCGACCATCCGGCGCGGTGACCTGCGCGTCCACCGGCTTCGCATCCGTGTGCACGTGCACCCGCACGAAAGCGTCGAGCTGAGCGTCGTAGTACTCCGTCGGCTCTGCAAGCTTGGGCGGGGCCGTCCACGTGATCGTCCAGGGGTTCAGCGATCCGGACTGGGAGTAGATGGCCCGGCCCTGATCGTCATAGCGATAGGTGCCGATGCGCCCGCCGCTCTCATCCAGTCTCCCCGTCAGCAAATGGCGGAACGCGGTGTTCTCGTACAGGAACTGCTTCGTCGTCTGGTCCGCGTAGGTGATCGACGTGAGGTTCCCCGCGTCGTCATACGTCAGCGGCAGCACAGCGCCCGCTGGGTCCGTGATGCTCTTGATTGCGGCGTACTTCAGATCAACCGCCTTGTACTGGAAGGCGATCTGCCGGCCGGTCTCGTCGCGGATTGCGCTGACGAGATTCCGGCTCTCCGAGTAGTCCCCGCCCGCCGGGGTCGCGACGATGGTGTAGTCGAGCCGGCGACCGTCGATGTAGGCGATGGTCGCCAGCGTGCCATCGGCGCGGAACACCTCGATCGCGCGGGCGCTCTGGTCGAAGTACAGCATCTGCGCGCCATTGGCTCGCGGCCAGGTGTCCCGCTCCGTCGGGTCCGCCTGATCCCCGAATGACTTCCAGTTCCCCATCCCGCGTTGGAACAGCTCGATCGCCTTGGGATTGCGCTGGCTCACCCATTGCTTGTGCAGGTTGCTGAACCAGTACCGGCCGAACGAATTGGAGCCGCCTTCATGGATCGTGCCGCTTTCCGGCATCGGCACGCTCACGTAGGTCATCTTCAGCGAGTGACCGCGTCCCCAGGAAAACAGGTTCTCGGGTTGCCGCTTCACGCCGGTGAGCGGATTGATGGGGTTTCCAACCTCCGGATCCACCTCCGGTTGACGCTGGCAGCTGTCATGGATGAAGAGATCCCGGTCGATGATCGGCTTGCAGCTGCTGGCCAAGTTGTTCAGAGGCCTGGTGCGGAATTTCTCTCCGCAGGTCATCTGCAACTGGAACCACGACTCGCCGTCGAGGATGCTTGGCTCGTTCGGCTTGTAATCAAAGACCGTGGTCGACCGATACTTGTAAGTGCAAGTGGCTACGGGGAACGCGTTGGGCCTGTATTCGGGTTCTGGCTTGCAACTGGCAGGAAAGATCTCAGTCGTTTGAGTGAAATCGGAATATCTGACAGGCTTCTGCGCCTCGGCGTTCGTCGCCGACGTTGCCGCCGCACTGACCGCGTCGAAGGTGTCCCGGCAGTCCCTGGATAAGCTTCGGGTCGCATCCGAATCAACTCGGCTATAGAACCCGAGAGGTCCGTTTGGCGTCCAGAGTGTCCAGCAATCGCGCGAGGCCATTGCGGGTAAGGCGGTCAAGCCGAGGCCGGAAGCGATCAGAAGGCTGCGCAGCGGCCGTCCGGCGGGAATGAATCGATGCGTTGGGTCGCTCACGCGAGTACTCCCTGATGTGGTTTGGCAAGCCATCAGGAAGCCGCGCGCGCCACCGCGGGTGGTCGTCGCATCGTGGTCCGCCCGGGCGAGCGTCTATCGCGCTCGGCCTCGAGTCAGCCTCTCTCCCTGATTGAACGGGCGCGATTCTGCCAAAGGGAAATGACGCTGGCGGGAGATTCCCAGACCCTTACGGATATCACGGCGACGTCACGGCGTCAGGTCTTGCCTCTACCGACTCCGCATTCCGTGCCCCAAACGCAAAGCGGGCCCGCAGGCCCGCTTTCACTTTTCCGTCGCGATTTCCGCGAGGCATCCGATCAGATCGAATACCCCAGCAGCATCGCCACGCCCGGTTCCTTGTTCGGGCGCTTGAAGCCGTCGCGCGTCAGGCGGTTCATCGGGATCGCCAGCGACGCCGTCTGGAACCACTTCGCGTAGAGCTGCTCGATCTCGCCGCTCGAGTACACGTGGCTCAGCGCCCGGTCCACCGCCGACGCCAGCCGCGCATCCCCCTTGCGCATCATGATCCCGTAGGGCTCCACCGAGAACGCCAGCTGGCCCAGGCCCAGCTGGTCCAGCGCCTTCTCCTTCGACGCCAGCCCCAGCAGCAGCGCATCGTCCTGCGCGAACGCCCGCGCCTTGCCCTCGCGCAGCGCCTTGAAAGCCTCGTTGTTGTTGGCGTACTGCACCAGCTTCATCTTGGCTTCGCCCGAGTTGTTCAGCTGGTTGAACAGCTTCTCCGACGTCGTGCCCTTGCTCAGCGCGATCGTCATGCCGTCCATGTCCTTGACCGTCTCCACCTTCGAGCCATTCGGCACCAGCACCCGCATGCCGGCCACGAAGATCGTGTAGCTGAAGTCCACCTGCTCCTGCCGCGCCTTGGTGTTGGTCGTGGAGCCGCACTCCAGGTCGATCTCACCCTTCTGCAGCTTGGGAATGCGGTCCGCACCCGTCACGACCACGTAGTTCACCTTGACGTCGGGCAGCTTCAAGTCCCGCTTGATCTCGTCCACCGCCGCCAGGCACAGGTCCACCGAGTAGCCCTGCCCCTGCTTCTGCTCATTGACGAACGAGAACGGCCTTGCCGCCTCCCTCACGCCCAGCGTGATCGTGTGCGTGTCCTTGATCCGCGCCATCGTGTCGATGACGGGACCGGCTGCCAGCGCCGGCTGCGACGCAAGCGCCGCGAGGGATAAAAGGGCGGACAGGGCAGCCGCGCCGCTCAGGCGCCGGATCTCGGTGGGCATGGTGTGTGAATTTCGGCCGGTGGAAACCCTTAATTCTAGGGAGGCAGGCATGCCGACCTCGTAACGAAAGGCTCTCCGGTCCCCCACCGAGCGTGCGATAGTCACGCCGCCTCCGTTTCCGCGTCCCCCAACCGGACGCCTGCTTCATGGTGAATCCCACCACCGGGCCCGCGCCCTCCTCCGTTCCGCCGTCCGGGGAGTCCCCGCATCACGGCCCGCGCCACGGACTCGCCGCCCTCACCCTGGGCGCCCTCGGCGTCGTCTTCGGCGACATCGGCACCAGCCCGCTCTACACCATGCGCGAGGTGCTCAACCCCGCCAACGGCGTGACGCTGCAGCCCGACACCATCATCGGCGCCGTCTCCGCCATCTTCTGGGCGCTGATGCTGGTGGTGACGCTCAAGTACGTCGTCCTGATCCTGCGCGCCGACAACCGCGGCGAGGGCGGCATCATGGCGCTCACCGCCCTGGCCGTGCGCGCCGCCGGCTCGACGCCCCAGCGCCGCCGCGTGCTGCTGCTGGTCGGCGTCTGCGGCGCCGCGCTGTTCTACGGCGACAGCGTCATCACCCCCGCCATCTCGGTCATGGGCGCCGTCGAGGGACTGGAGATCGTCACCCCGTCCTTCAAGCCCTTCGTGCTGCCGATCTCGCTCGTCGTGCTCACCGGCCTGTTCCTGATCCAGCGCCATGGCTCCGCCGCCGTCGGCGTGCTGTTCGGGCCGGTCATGCTGGTCTGGTTCGCCGTCCTCGGCCTGGCCGGCGTCCACCAGATCGCCCAGACCCCCGAGATCCTGCAGGCGCTCAACCCGCTGCGCGGCCTGGAATTCCTGCGCGAGCGCGGCCCCGCCCTCTTCCTGGTCGTCGGCGCGCTGGTGCTGGCCCTGACCGGCGCCGAGGCGCTCTATGCCGACATGGGCCACTTCGGCAAGCGGCCGATCCGCCTGGCCTGGACCGCGCTGGTGCTGCCCACGCTGGCGCTCAACTACGCCGGCCAGGGCGCGCTGCTGATGCGCGATCCCGCCGCCCTGGACAACCCCTTCTTCCGCCTCTTCCCCGCCGCGGCCCTGCTGCCGGTGGTGATCCTGGCGACGCTGGCCTCGGTGATCGCATCGCAGGCAGTGATCTCCGGCGCGTTCTCGCTGACCAAGGAAGCCATCCAGCTCGGCCTGCTGCCCCGCATGCGCGTGCTCTACACCTCCAGCCACGCGATGGGCCAGGTCTACCTGCCCGCCATCAATTGGACCCTGCTGGTGGCCGTGCTGCTCGCGGTGCTGGGCTTCGAGAGCTCCTCCGCGCTGGCTTCCGCCTACGGCATCGCCGTGACGATCACCATGCTGATCACCACCGCGCTGACCTACTTCGTGGTCCGCCACGCCTGGCGTTATCCCGCGCCGCTGGCCTGGGCCGCCACCGCCGGCTTCCTGCTCGTGGACGCGGTGCTGGTGATGTCCTGCTCGCTGAAGGTGATGCAGGGCGGCTGGTTCCCGCTGGCGATGGGCCTCGTGCTGTTCGCCGTGATGGCCACCTGGCGCCGCGGCCGCGAGCTGCTGCACGCCCAGGCGGCCGGCGACGACCTGCCGCTGCGGCCCTTCCTCCAATCGCTGGAGCAGGACATCTCCGGCAACCGGCCCGAGCGCATCGCGGTCTATCCGGTCGGCGATCCGGAAGTCGTGCCGCCGGCGCTGCTGCACAACCTCAAGCATTACCAGACGCTGCACGCGCGCAACGTGCTCGTCACCGTGCGCTTCGACGAGGTGCCCTATGTCCCCGAGGACCAGCAGCTGACCGTCGAGCCGCTGCCCGCCGGGTTCTGGCGCGTGGAAGTCCGCTACGGCTTCAAGGACGAGCCCAACATCCCCGCCGCGCTGGGCCGCTGCGCGCGCCACGACCTGCAGTTCGACCCCTTCCTGGCTTCGTACTTCCTGAGCCGCGAGGTCGTGGTGCCGGCCGCCAAGGGCCAGGCCTCGGAGATGGCGCGCTGGCGCCGCCAGTTGTTCGCCACCATGGCGCGCAACGGCGGCAGCGCCGCCGACTACTTCCGGCTGCCCGACAACGTCGTCATCGAGCTGGGTTCGCGGGTGCAGCTGTAGCGCCCGCGGCCGGCGCGCCGCGCACCAGCTGGCGCATCAGCAGCGCCGCGACGGCCGTCGAGACGATGACGACGTAGCCGACATGGTCGAAGTCGTTGACATGGCCGTCCGGGCCGATGAACACGATGTGGCCCGCCACCAGCGAGGCCAGCCCGCCCGCGAGCTGCTGCAGCGCCGAGTTGATCGCGTTGAACGAGCCGCGCTGCTCCGGCGAGGGCACGCCCGCGAGCGTCGCCTGCGCCGGGATCATGCGCGAGAAGATGCCCACGAACATCACCACGTTCACCAGGATCAGCACCCATAGCGGCGACACGCCGAGCCGGGTGTAGAAGGCCACCATCGCGATCGTGATCACGCAGCCCGTATAGAACACCGGCATCGCGCCGAGCCGGTCGGCCAGGCGGCCGATCAGCGGCGAGAACACCAGCGTGCAGATGCCGGTGATCAGATAGATGATGGGCAGCTGGTCCAGCGGGATGCCGACGTTGTGCACCACGAAGGCGCTGGCGAAGGGCATCAGCATGAAGCCGCCGGTCGTCAGCAGCGCGGTCAGCGCGAAGGCCAGCTGCTGGCGCGGGATGCGGACCGTCTGCAGCAGATGGCGCGAGGCGCTGTGCTGGCCCGTGCCCGCCGCCCCGAGGTGCGCGTTCACCGGCTGCAGCTTGAGCGCGATCACCAGCAGCGCGATCAGCCCGAACAGCACGATCGCCAGGAAAGGCGCGTGCCAGTCGTACCGGGCCAGGTAGATCGAGAACGGCAGCCCCAGCACCTGGCTGGCCGCGAAACCGCCTTGCAGCAGGCCCATCACCCGGCCGCGCTGCGCGGGCGGGAACAGGTCGGCGGTGATCGCCATGATGATCGAGCCGATGACGCCGCCGAACAGCCCGGTGACGATGCGCGCCGCCAGCAGCGAGACGAAGCTCGTCGCCAGCCCGCACCACAGCGTGCCCAGCAGGAAGCCGCCGAAGAAGAACAGCAACAGCCGCTTGCGGTCGAAGCGGTCGGCGAAGCCGGCCGTCAGCAGGCCCGCGACGCCGGCGCTGAACGCGTAGGCCGAGACGGCCGTGCCGAACTCGCCCGAGCTCATCTTCAGCGCCGGCATGATCATCACGCCCAGCGGCGACATGATCATGAAGTCCAGCACCACGGAGAACTGCAGCAGCGCCATCAGCGCGGCGGCAAGCTTCTGATAGGGCGTGAACGCCTGCATCGCGGCGGGCGTTCCGGGCTGAGCCCCGGCGGGCACGGTGGACGGGGCCGGCCCGGAAGAAGTGGATTTGCTTTCTGGCATGGGGCGCGATTCTGCGCATGCCCGGTATCCACTGCGTAAAGACATGCCTGCGATGCGGGAAACCCCGAGGCGCCAATCCCACGTCACCGGAAACAGGGGGTGAAGCGCGGAGGCGCCAGGTCTAGACTGACGGCACGCCGGCAGGCAGTCCCGCGCATCGACGCACGCGAGTGCGCGCGCGAAAGGACGCCGGCGCGGATCAGGGAGTCGATCTGATCGGTCGGGGCGGTTGATGCCGAGCCGTGAAGCGCTACTCCGGATCATCGAGATCCACAGCCAGGTCGCCCAGCTGGGCCTGGACCTCGCGGGCGTGATGTCCCTGTCGGTCCATGGCACGCTGGACCTGGTCGACGCCGACGGCGCCGCCATCGAGCTCGCCGAGGGCGAGGACCTCGTCTACCGCGCCGTCGCGGGCGCGGCCTCGCATCAGCTCGGCGTGCGCGTGCGGCGCGAGGGCAGCCTCTCGGGCACCTGCCTGCGCCAGGGCATCCCGCTGATCTGCGAGGACATCGAGTCCGACAGCCGCGTCGACCTGGAGGCCTGCCGCCGCGTCGGCCTGCGTTCCATGGTCGTGTTGCCGCTGGTGCATCAAGGCACGCCGGTGGGCGTGCTCAAGGCGTTCTCATCACGCACGCATTGCTTCGGCAGCAGCCAGGTGGACGTGCTCTCGCTGATGTCCAAGGTGCTCGGCGCTGCGATGTACTGGGCCACCCGTTACGGGCGCGATGACCTCTTCCATCGCGCCACCCACGACGACATGACCGGCCTGGCGAATCGCTCGCTCTTCATGGACCGTTTGCGCCATGCGACCGCCGAAGTCGAACGCGGCGATCCGCCGATCGCCGTCGTGCTGCTGGACATGGACGGGCTCAAGCGCATCAATGACACGCTGGGCCACGCCGCCGGCGATGCCGCGCTGATCGAGTTCAGCCGCCGCCTGGCGACCGCGACGCGCGAGTCCGACACCGTTGCCCGCCTGGGCGGCGACGAGTTCGCCATCCTGCTGACGCACGCCGGATCGGCGGCGGTGCTGGAGTCGACGCTGGAGCGGATCCATTCGGCGGTCGAGGGCCCCTTCCCGTACATCGAACGCGTGCTGCGACTGCGCGCGAGCATGGGCGCGTCACGCTGTCCCGAGGACTGGCGCGACGCCACGGCGCTGATGGAGTGCGCCGACATGCGCATGTACGAGGCCAAGCGCGCGCGCCAGGGCGTGGACCGGACCGGCCCGATACCGCTCGAGCCCAGCTTCTGACGGACGGCCTCCGCCACGTCTGCGCCGCGGGCCGCCGCATCCCTGCGCGCGATGGCGTGCGATGGCGTGCGAAGCGCACATCCGGCGCGGGAAGCCGCGCATGTCCGGATTCCCTTGTCATGGCCGCTGCTGATAATGGCCCGGACAGCAGGAGCCAGCGAGGGAGGAGCCGATGACCGACATGGTGTTCGCCGACGAGCTGCCGGAACCGGGGGAGGACACCCGGACGCGCGTGCTCGATCCGTGGGTGGTGATGATCGTCGACGACGATCCCGCGGTGCATCAGGTGACGCAGCTGGTGATGGCGGACTTCGAGTTCGCGGGCCGCCGGCTGCAGTTCCTCAATGCCTACAACGGCTCCGAGGCGCGCGACCTGCTGCGCGACCGCCATGACATCGCGCTGATCCTGCTGGACGTGGTGATGGAGTCGGAGCACGCCGGGCTGGACGTGGCGCGCTTCATCCGCGAGGAACTGCGCAACACGCAGGTGCGCATCGTGCTGCGCACCGGGCAGCCCGGGCAGGCGCCCGAGGAACACGTCATCAAGACCTACGACATCAACGACTACAAGGAGAAGACGGAGCTGACCAAGCGCAAGCTGATCACCGTCTTCTACTCGGCGCTGCGCTCGTACCGGGACATCGTCATCCTGTCGCAATCGCGCGCGGCGCTGCGGCGCTCGATCGACGCGATCACCCAGTTGCATGACTCCAGCAGCCTGCGCCACTTCGCGTCGGCGCTGCTGGAGCAGGTGGGGCACATGCTGGGCTACGAAGCGAAGGGGCTGTGCGCGAGCCGCATGTACGCCGCCTCGCACGCCGAAGGCCGGCTGCGCGTGCTGGCGGCCACCTCCGAATACCACGGGCTGCTGGCCGACGCGCAGGTCTCCGACCTGCCCGGCGACGTGCGCGAGGCGCTGGACCGCGCGCTGCTCACGCGCCGCAGCAGCTTCGAGGACGGGCGCTTCATCGGCTACTACCGGACCTATTCGGGCAACGAGAGCCTGCTCTACATGGTGTTGTCGGATCCGCTCGACGACGAGGGCCGCGAGCTGCTGGACATCTTCTGCGCCAACGTCGCGATCGCGTACGAAGGGCTGCTGGAGCGCGAGCGCTCGCGCTGAGCCCGCCCGTATGATCGCGGCCGTTTCGTCGGTCCCGGTCATGCATCAATTCCGCCTGTTCTTCGTCGCCCTGCAGTTCTTCACCCGCGTGCCGGTGCCGCGCTGGGTCGGCTTCGAGCCGGCCTGGCTGCAGCAATGCGCGCGCTACTTCCCGCTGGTCGGCCTGGTGGTGGGCGGGTTCTCGGCGCTGGTGCTGTGGGCGGCGCAGCTGGTGTTCCCGGCGACCGTCGCGGTCGGGCTCGCGATGGCCGCGAGCGTCTGGCTCACCGGCGGCTTCCACGAGGACGGCCTGGCCGACAGCTGCGACGCGCTGGGCGGCGCGGTGTCGCGGGAGAAGGCGCTGGCGATCATGAAGGACTCGCGCATCGGCAGCTACGGCGCGCTGGGGCTGATCCTGGTGCTGGGCCTGAAGGCGACCGTGCTGCTGGGACTGGTCGATACCGACCCGGCGCTGGCCTTGCTGGCGGTGGTGTGGGCGCACGTGGCATCGCGCGCGGCACCGGTCTGGCTGCTGCATGCGCTGCCCTACGCCGGCGATGCCGAGCACGCGAAGGCCAAGCCGCTGGCGACGCAGATCAGCGGCCCGGGCCTGACGATCGCGCTGGGCCTGGTGGTGCTGGCGAGCCTGGCCGGCGCCTGGCTGATGCCCGAGAACGTGCCGCTGATGCTGGGCGCGGTGGTGGTGTCGGCGGGGCTGACCTTCTACATGCAGTCGATGCTGGATCGCCGCCTGCGCGGCTACACCGGCGACACGCTGGGCGCGACGCAGCAGATCGTGGAGCTGGGCGCGCTGATGGCCTTCCTGGCGCTGGCGCCGCTGTTCCCGGCGGAGTGACGCGATGACGTCGGGCGCGTCGAGCGAGCCGGGATCGCCAGGATCGCCGCAATTGCCGGAGGCGCCCATCCTCGTGTGGCGCCATCCGCGCCCCGAAGGCGCGAAAGGCCTGTGCGTCGGCGCACGCTGCGACCTGCCGGTGGACCGGCGCCGCGCGAAGCGGCTCGCCCGGCGCATTCAATCCCATGCGCGCCGGCACCGGCTGGCGCATGAGGTCTGGACGTCGCCACTGCGGCGCTGCGCCGAGGTCGGACGCTGGTTGAGGCGCTGGGGCTGGCGGCATCGCATCGACGCGGCGCTCGCGGAGATCGACTTCGGCGCCTGGGATGGCCGGCCGTGGGCGAAGATTCCGAAGGCGGAGATCGATGCGTGGGTCGCCGACTTCGCGCGCCACGCGCCGGAAGGCGGCGAACCGCTGGCAGCGCTGCTGGAGCGCGTGTCAGTCTGGTCCAAGGGCGCGCTGGTGGTCAGCCATGGCGGATGGATGCTGGCGCGCCGATGGCGGCAGACGCATCCGCACGAGTCCCCGCAGGCGGATCGCTGGCCGGCTCCGCCGGCCTACGGCGAGCGCTGGACGCTTTGATCCTCAGCTATCGAGTCACTTGTTCAAGCGCCCATCCAGGCAGGCCGATGACTCAAGCCGTGTGCTGCGTCAGCCGCACGTACTTCTGCATCAAGGTCTCGCGCGATTCGACGTGCGCCGGATTCACCGGAATGCAGGCCACCGGGCACAACATCGCGCATTGCGGCTCGTCGAAGTGACCGACGCACTCGGTGCACTTGCCCGGGTCGATCCGATAGAACTCCTCGCCCATCGAGATCGCCTGGTTCGGGCACTCCGGCTCGCACACGTCGCAGTTGATGCATTCATCCGTGATCATCAAGGCCATGGCTTACTGCTCCACGCGGTTCCTGGCGACGCGCTCTTCCAGCCGCTCCCGCACCAGCGGCGAGACGAACTTGGACACCTCGCCGCCCAGCGTCGCGATCTCGCGCACGAAGGTCGACGAAATGAACTGGTAATGGTCCGACGGCGCCAGGAACACCGTCTCGACCTCCGGCATCAGCTGCCGGTTCATGCCGGCCATCTGGAATTCATATTCGAAGTCGGACACCGCCCGCAGCCCGCGCACCACGACCTTGCCGTCGTTCTGCAGCACGAAGTCGCGCAGCAGCCCCTTGAAGGCCAGCACCTCGACATTGGGATAGGGCGCCACCAGCTCGCGCGCCATCTCGAGCCGCTCGTCGACGCCGAACATCGTCTTCTTGTGATGCCCCGCCGCGACCGCCAGCACCAGCCGCTCGAACAGCCGGCTGGCGCGGCGCACCAGATCCTCGTGGCCGAGGGTCATCGGGTCGAAGGTGCCGGGGTAGACGGCGGTCAGCAGGGTCTGCGAGGTCATGGGCGCGGATTATCCGCCGCGGCGCAGCAGACGGTAGTGCACCGCCCCGGCCCGCCCTTCCTTCCACACGGACAAGCCCAGCGCCTCGGGCGCGGCCACCGGCTCCGGCGACTCCAGGTAGATCAACCCATGCTCGGCCAGCAGCGGCGCCGCGGCCGTCAGCGCCTGGGCGAACAGGTCCTGCGCGAACGGCGGATCCAGGAACACCAGGTCGAAGCTCCCAGGCGCCGCGCGCCGCATCCACGCCAGCGCATCGGCGTTCTCTATCGTCATCGGGACCGAGCCGTCCTTGTCGAGCCGCTTCAGAGTCGTCTTCAGCGCGGCAGCCAGCCTGCCGTCGCGCTCCAGCAGCACGACCTTGGCCGCGCCGCGCGAGGCGGCCTCGAAGCCCAGCGCGCCGCTGCCCGCGAAGGCATCCAGCACGCGCCAGCCGTCCAGGTCCTGGCCGAGCCAGTTGAAGACGGTTTCCCGCACGCGGTCCGGCGTGGGCCGCAGGCCCTCGCTGACCGGCACCGGCAGCTTCGAGCGCTTCCAGAGGCCGCCGACGATGCGCACCTCGCCGGGCCCGCCGCGCGCCTTGGCGCGCGCTTCCTGGGCGCCGCTCATTGACGGACCGGAATGCCCTGCGACGCCATCAGCGCCTTGGCCTCGCCCACCGTGTGGTCGCCGTAATGGAAGATGCTCGCCGCCAGCACCGCGTCGGCGCCGCCCTGGGTGATGCCGTCGGCCAGGTCCTGCAGCGAGCCCACGCCGCCGGAGGCGATCACCGGCACGCCCACCGCGTCCGAGACCGCGCGCGTCAGCGCCAGGTCGAAGCCGCTCCTGGTGCCGTCGCGGTCCATGCTGGTCAGCAGGATCTCGCCCGCGCCGAGTTCAGCCATCCTCGTGGCCCACTCGATCGCGTCCAGGCCCGTGTTCTTGCGGCCGCCATGCGTGTACACGTCCCAGCCGGCGCTGCCGTCGGCGTTCACGCGCCGCTTCGCGTCGATGGCCACGACGATGCACTGCGCGCCGTATTTCTCCGACGCCGCGCGGATCAGTTCCGGATCCGCCACCGCCGCCGAGTTGAAGCTGACCTTGTCCGCGCCGGCATTCAGCAGGCGCCGCACGTCCGCGACCGCGCGCACGCCGCCGCCGACCGTCAGCGGAATGAACACCTGCGACGCGACCCGCTCGATGATCGGCAGGATCAGGTCGCGGCCGTCGCTGGTCGCGGTGATGTCGAGGAAGGTCAGCTCGTCCGCGCCCTGCTCGTTGTAGCGGGCGGCGATCTCGACCGGATCGCCGGCATCGCGCAGCTCGACGAAGTTGACGCCCTTCACGACGCGACCGCCGGTCACGTCCAGGCACGGGATGATCCGCTTGGCCAGCACCGCTCAGGCCCCGTTCAGCTCGTCGGCGCGCTGCTGCGCGGCGGCGAAGTCGAGGTCGCCGGTGTAGATCGCGCGGCCGCAGATCACGCCGCCGACGCCCTCGGACTCGACCGCGCACAGCGCCTCGATGTCCCTCAGGTTCGACAGCCCGCCCGAGGCGATCACCGGAATCGACAGCGCCCGCGCCAGCGTCACCGTCGCGTCGATGTTGATGCCGGTCAGCATGCCGTCGCGGCCGATGTCGGTGTAGATCACGCCCTCGACGCCGTAGTCCTCGAACTTCTTGGCCAGGTCCACGACCTCATGGCCGGTCAGCTTGCTCCAGCCATCGGTGGCGACCTTGCCGTCCTTGGCGTCCAGGCCCACGATGATGTGGCCGCCGAAGGCCGACGCCGCGTCCTTCAGGAAGCCGGGGTTCTTCACCGCCGCGGTGCCGATGATCACGTACGACAGGCCGTCGTCCAGGTAGCGCTCGATCGTGTCCAGGTCGCGGATGCCGCCGCCCAGCTGCACCGGGATGTCGTCGCCGACCTCGCGCAGGATGGCCTTGATGGCGGCCTCGTTGACCGGCTTGCCGGCGAAGGCGCCGTTCAGGTCCACCAGGTGCAGACGCCGGGCACCGGCGTCCACCCATCGGCGGGCCATCTCGGCCGGGTCCTCGCCGAAGGTGGTGGAGTCGTTCATGTCGCCTTGCTTGAGGCGGACGCACTTGCCGTCTTTCAGGTCGATCGCGGGAATCAGCAGCATGGCCGAGTGGGCTGAGGGTGGGGAAAGGAGGACGCGGAAACCCGGGAATGGCGCTTCCAACGCGCGGCGGGAAGCCGCGGGTCAGGGCTTCCAGTGCAGGAAATTGCGGTACAGGGCAAGCCCGGACGCGGCACTTTTCTCGGGGTGGAATTGGGTGGCAAAAATGTTATCCCTCGCCACCGCGCAGGTAAAGCTCAGGCCGTACTCGCTCTCCCCGGCGCTGTCGCGCGGGTCCGACGTCTCGGCATAAAAACTGTGGACGAAATAGAACCAGCTCTCGTCCGGCACCTGGCCCCAGACCGGGTGGGCCTGGCGCTGGCGCACGCGGTTCCAGCCCATCTGCGGCACCTTGTAGCGGCTGCCGTCGGGCTGCAGCTGCCCGTCCAGCCGGAAGCGCTTCACGCGGCCGGGAATCAGGCCCAGGCCCGGCGTGTCCTGCTCCTCGCTATGGTCCAGCAGCATCTGCATGCCGACGCACA
The DNA here is from genome assembly GCF_059491535.1 of Roseateles sp. Mitsp63. Lineage (NCBI taxonomy): Bacteria > Pseudomonadati > Pseudomonadota > Betaproteobacteria > Burkholderiales > Sphaerotilaceae > Roseateles > Roseateles sp. Mitsp63. The sequence goes on from NZ_CP168509.1 coordinate 5,487,604, forward strand.
CGCCCATCAGCGGCTTGTTGGCCGCCGCGTCCAGCACCGCCTCCTTCATGCCGCTGCCGGCGAGCTCGCGCATGCAGTCGCGCATCGCGCCCTGGCCGGGCAGCACGATGCGCTCGGCGGCCAGCACGTCCTCCGGCCGCGACGTGATCACGACCCGCACGCCCTGGTCCTGCGCCGCGGCCATCACCGCCTGCGAGACCGAGCGCAGGTTGCCCATGCCGTAGTCGACCACGGCGACGGTCCGGGGGGCGCTGCTCACAGCGTCCCCTTCGTCGACGGGATGACGCCGGCCGAGCGCGGATCCAGCGTCATCGCCATGCGCAGCGCGCGGCCGAAGGCCTTGAACATCGTCTCGCACTGGTGGTGCGCGTTGTGGCCCTTGAGGTTGTCCACGTGCAGCGACACCAGCGCGTGGTTGACGAAGCCCTGGAAGAACTCGTAGGTCAGCTGCGTGTCGAAGGCGCCGACCGAGCCGGCGGTGAACTTGACGTCCATCTCCAGGCCGGGCCGGCCGGAGAAGTCGATCACCACGCGCGACAGCGCCTCGTCCAGCGGCACGTAGCTGTGGCCGTAGCGGGTGAGGCCCTTCTTGTCGCCGATCGCCTGCGCGACCGCCATGCCCAGCGTGATGCCGACGTCCTCGACGGTGTGGTGGCCGTCGATGTGCAGGTCGCCCTTGGCCTCGATGTCCAGGTCGATCAGCCCGTGGCGGGCGATCTGGTCGAGCATGTGGTCGAAGAAGCCGATGCCGGTGTTCAGCGTCGACTGGCCGGTGCCGTCCAGGTTGACGCGCACGCGGATCTGCGTTTCCTTGGTGTCGCGGCGGACTTCGGCGATGCGTTCGGAGCTCATGGGGATTCCAGCGAAATCAGGGGGACGGGACAGCTTCAGACCGCCTCGAGGCCGGCGCCCAGCGCCGCCAGCATCGCCGCGTTCTCGTCAGGCGCGCCCACGGTCAGGCGCAGGCAGCCGGCCAGCAGCGGATGCATGCCGGAGACATTCTTGACCAGCACGCCGCGCGCCTTCAGGTCGGCATGCAGCCGGTTGGCGTCGGGCACGCGCACCAGGATCATGTTGCCTTCGCTCGGGAATGCGCGCACCAGGGGCATCGCGGCCAGCGCGGCCTGGAGCTTCTCCCGCTCGGCGCGCAGCGCGGCGGCCTGGCGCTCGTACTCGCCGGCATGTTCGAGCGCGAACAGCCCCGCTTCCGCGTTCAGCACGCTGATGTTGTAGGGCGGGCGCAGCTTGTCGATGTGATGGATCAGCTCGGCGTGGCCCATCAGGTAGCCGATGCGCACCCCGGCCAGGCCGAACTTGCTCATCGTGCGCATGATCAGCACCTGCGGATGACGCTCCATCAGCGCCATCGCGTCGCGCGCGGCGAAGGGCTGGTAGGCCTCGTCCATGACGACCAGCCCCGGCGCGGCCTGCGCGATGCGCTCGATGACGGCCTCGTCCCAGAGGTTCGCGGTGGGGTTGTTCGGGTAGGCCAGGTAGACGATCGCCGGCTGGTGCTCGGCGATCGCGGCCAGCATCGCGGCCTCGTCGAGCTCGAATTCCGCCGTCAGCGGCACGCCGACGAAGTCCAGGTGCTGGTACTTGGAGGACAGCTCGTACATGACGAAGCCGGGCACCGGCGCCAGCACGGCGACCCGCTGCCCCGGCCTGCAGACCGCCATCGCGAGCAGCGAGATCAGCTCGTCCGAGCCGTTGCCCAGCATCAGCGCCTTGCCCTGCGGCAGCTTCGCGTGATCGGCCAGCGCCTGCGCCAGTTGCTGAGTGCGTTCGCCCGGATAGCGGTTGATCGCGACGGCGCCCAGACGCTCGCCCAGGGCGCGCTGGAGCGCCTGCGGCAGGCGGAACGGGTTCTCCATCGCGTCCAGCTTGATCAGGCCGGCGGAGGCATGCACCTGGTACGCGTGCATCGCGCGGACGTCGTCGCGCAGCACGCCGAGGGCTCGGTCGAGGGACGCTTTCATGGGGTCACGGCCAGGGAAGGAAGGGAATCGGACGGGGAGACGCCCGCCGGCAGCGCGCGCAGCGGGTCGACGATCAGGACGCTGTCGTAGAGCTGCCCGTGCGGCAGCGCCAGGCTCAGCAGGGTCTCGCAGCCTTGCGCCTTGGCGGCGGCGACGATCAGCGCGTCGGCATAGGGCAGCGCGAAACGGCTCTCGAGCGACCACGCCGACTCGACCGTCGCGTGATCCGTCGACCACGGCGCCCAGCGCTGGTAACGGCGCACCTCGGCGCGGGCATCGCCGTTGGGCATGGCCGGCGCGATGCGCGTCGTCACCGCGCGGTAGAAGTCATTCAGCACCTGGCTAGAGCTTCGGCCCAGCCGCCGCTGCCACAGCACGCGCAGCCAGAGCATCGCCTGCGCCCGTCTCGCGGGGTCGGCGCCGTCCTCGCTCAGGATCAGCACCGAGGTGTCGACGAACACCGGACAGGTCAGCTCGATGGAAGCGCCGATGGAAGCGTCGATGGCGGTGCTCACAGCAGCTCCCGTCCCGGGTAGGGCTGGCCGTCGGAAGCCCAGGTGCGCTCGCGATGCAGCCAGTCCTGCAACGCGCGCTCGTAGGCGTCGTCGTGGCGCATCTTCTCGGCGAGCAGCTCGCCCACCAGGCGCGACACGCTCGTGTTGCGCCGCGCCGCCTCCAGCCTCGCCCACTCGGCGACGCTGTCTTCCATGGTGACGGTGACGTTCTTCATGAGGGCCGCAGGGTAACACGAAGTTCGTGTTGCACGAACTTCGTGTGCCGTGAAGCCCTGGTTCCCTTACCCGTGCAGGCGGAACTGGCCCACCACATGCTGCAGGCTGCCCGCCTGCTCGCGCAGCGATTCGGAGGCGGCCGAGGACTCCTCGACCAGCGCCGCGTTCTGCTGCGTGACCTCGTCCAGGCGCCGCACGGCCTGGCCGACTTCCATGAGGCTGGTGCTCTGTTCCTGCGTGGCGGAGGAGATCTCCTGGATGATGTCCGTGACCCGCTGCACCGCGCCGACGATCTCGCGCATGGTCTCGCCGGCGTCGCCGACCAGCCGCGCGCCCGCCTCGACCCGCTCCACCGAGGAGCCGATCAGCGCCTTGATCTCGCGCGCCGCCTCGGCGCTGCGCTGCGCCAGCGAGCGGACCTCGCCCGCCACGACCGCGAAGCCGCGGCCCTGCTCGCCCGCGCGGGCCGCCTCGACGGCCGCGTTCAGGGCGAGGATGTTGGTCTGGAAGGCGATGCCGTCGATGGTGCCGATGATGTCGGCGATCTTGCGCGACGAGGCATTGATCTGGTCCATCGTGTTGACGACCTCGGACACCACCACGCCGCCGCGGTCCGCGACCTGGCTCGCGTTCAGCGCCAGTTGGCTGGCCTGGCGCGTGGCGTCGGCGTTCATGCGGACGGTGTCGGTCAGCGCCTGCATCGTGGCCGAGGTCTCTTCCAGGCTAGACGCCATCTGTTCGGTGCGGGCCGACAGATCGCTGCTGCCGGCGGCCACTTCGCTGCTCGACATCGCGATGCTCTCGGCGCTGGTGCGCACCGTCGACAGCGACCGGCTGAGCGCGCCCTGCATCGCCGACAGGGCCTGCGCGAGCTGGCCCAGTTCATCGCGGCGCGAGGTGTCGATGTCGACGGTCAGGTCGCCCTCGGCCACGCGGCTCGCGACGCCGACCATGTCGGTCAGCGGCTTCACCGTGCTGCGCGTCAGGTAGATCGCGATGGCGATGCCGGCGGCCAGCGCGCTGGCGATCAGCACCGTCATCGTCGTCAGCACCGCCTTGTAGGCCAGGCGCGATTCCTCGACGCTCTGCCGGCCACCTTCGGTGTTGATGTCGACCAGCTTCTGCACCGCGCCGACCACCTCGGCGAAGGCGGCGCCGGACTCGCCGGAGACGGTGGCCAGGTACTCGCCGCGATTGCCGGCCTTGCGCGCGGCGATCAGCTTGTCCTGGATGACGAGGAAGGCGGCGTACTTGTCCTTGGCGACCTTCCACTGCGCGGTCTCCTCGGGCGAGGACATGAGCCCCTCGTAGTCCTTGGCCAGTCCGGGCAGGACCTTCTCGCGCAGGGTCTTGATGCGCTCCTGCTCCTGCTCGACCTCCAGGATCACGTCCTTGAGGCACATGGACATCTCGGCGCGGCGCAGCTCGTTGAGCTGGCCCCGCAAGGCATTGATCGCGTTGATGGACGGGATCCAGTCGGAGCCCATCTCCTCGACGTTGCCCTGGATCACCTGGATGCGGGTGATCGCGACTACGCCCACCAGCACGGTGGCCAGCAGCACCGCCGCGAATCCCAACGTAATGCGTACGCCGACGCGCAGGTCAGAAATCTTCATGCTTCGCCGTCCTTGTTCTTGAGCAGGCAGCAGCGATGCTAGATCGGCGCGCAAATGGGCGAGCAGCGAAACAGCGGCGAAAGTGGCGGTTTATCCACGGGCCAGGGTTTGCCCCCGGTCACCGCGTGAAATCTGCGCGAGCCGGCTCAGCGCTTGAGCCGCAACTCCGCCGCCCGCGCGTGCGCCTGCAGGCCCTCGCCGTACGCGAGCGTCGCGGCGATCGGCCCCAGCAGCTGCGCGCCGGCCTCGCTGACCTCGATCAGGCTGGAGCGCTTCTGGAAGTCGTAGACGCCCAGCGGCGAGGAGAAGCGCGCGGTGCCCGAGGTCGGCAGCACGTGGTTGGGCCCGGCGCAGTAGTCGCCCAGCGATTCGCTGGTGTAGGCGCCGAGGAAGATCGCGCCGGCATGGCGCAGCAGCGGTTCCCAGCGATGCGGATCGGCGCTGGAGACCTCGAGGTGCTCAGGCGCGATGCGGTTGCTGATCTCGCAGGCCTCCTCCATCGAGCGCGTCTGGATCAGCGCGCCCCGCCCTTGCAGCGAGGCCCGGATCACGTCGCGCCGCGGCATGCCGGGCAGCAGGCGCTCGATGGCCTCGCGCACCTGCGCGATGTAGGCCGCGTCGGGGCACAGCAGGATGCTCTGCGCGAGCTCGTCGTGCTCGGCCTGGCTGAACAGGTCCATCGCGACCCAGTCCGGCGGCGTCGTGCCGTCGGCGAGCACGAGGATCTCGCTCGGTCCCGCGATCATGTCGATGCCGACCTGGCCGAAGACATGCTTCTTCGCGCTGGCGACGTAGGCATTGCCCGGGCCGGTGATCTTGTCCACGCGCGGCACGGTCGCGGTGCCGAAAGCCAGCGCCGCCACCGCCTGCGCGCCGCCGATCGTGAAGGCGCGGTGCACGCCGGCGACGTAGGCCGCGGCCAGCACCAGCGGGTTCTTCTCACCGCGCGGGGTGGGCACGACCATCACGATCTCGGGCACGCCGGCGACCTGCGCCGGCATCGCGTTCATCAGCACGCTCGACGGATACGCGGCCTTGCCGCCCGGCACGTAGATGCCGACCCGGTCCAGCGGCGTGACCTTCTGGCCCAGCAGCGTGCCGTCCTCGTCGCGGTAGCTCCAGCTCTCGCCGCAGGCCTGCTTCTGGCGCTCGTGATAGCGGCGCACGCGCTCGGCGGCCTGGGTCAGCGCCTTGGCCTGCTCGACGGGCAGGCCGTCGAAGGCGGCCTTCAGTTCGTCGCGGGTCAGCTCCAGCGCCGCCAGCGAAGCGGCCTGCAGGTGATCGAACCGGGCCGTGTACTCGAGCACCGCCGCGTCGCCGCGCGCCCGCACGTCGGCCAGGATCCCGGCGACGCGCGTCTCGATCTCGGCGTCGGTCTCGGCCGACCAGTGCAGCACGCGCTGGAACTGCGCGTCGAAGTCGGCATCGGTGGTGCTCAGGGTGCGAAGGGTCGTCGTCATGGGGAACTCCGGGTCTCTGGCCTCAGGCGGCGGGAATGGCCGAGCCGATCGCGTCGATCAGCGGCTTGAGCGCCTCGCGCTTGAGCTTGAGCGCCGCCTGGTTGACCACCAGCCGCGAGGAGATGTCCATGATCCGTTCGACCTCGACCAGCCGGTTGGCCTTGAGCGTGCTGCCGGTGGAGACGAGGTCGACGATGGCGTCGGCCAGGCCGGTCAGCGGCGCCAGCTCCATCGAGCCGTAGAGCTTGATGAGGTCCACGTGCACGCCCTTGTCGGCGAAGTGCTGGCGCGCGATCGAGGTGTACTTGGTCGCCACGCGCAGCCGCGAGCCCTGGCGCACGGCGTTCTCGTAGTCGAAGTCGTCGCGCACCGCGACGCTCATGCGGCACTGCGCGATGCGCAGGTCCAGCGGCTGGTACAGGCCCTGGCCGCCATGCTCGATCAGCACGTCCCGGCCGGCCACGCCGAGGTCGGCGCCGCCATATTCGACATAGGTCGGCACGTCGGTCGCGCGCACGAGCACGACGCGCACCTGGGCCTGGTTGGTGGGAAGGATCAGCTTGCGGGAGCTGTCCGGGTCTTCCAGCACGGAGATGCCGGCCGCCGCCAGCAGCGGCAGGGTCTCTTCGAAGATGCGGCCCTTGGAGAGTGCCAGGGTGATCATGCGATGTCCTCGGTGAACGCGCGCCTCGCGACGAAGCGCTTCGGGCTGTTCAGCGGGACGGCAGCGGGTTCACCGGACGGGCCACACCGCCACCCGCCTCACGGCCGGGTGGCTGTCAGTGATGGTGAGACGCGCTGCCTTGCTGCGCGAACTCGGCGGGGGTCAGCGTCTTCATCGACAGCGCGTGGATCTGCTCGCGCATGCGATCGCCCAGTGCCTGGTACACGCGCTGGTGGCGCTTGATCCGGCTCAGGCCCTCGAACTCGGCCGACACGATCGTCGCGAAGAAATGGCGCCCGTCACCCTCGACCTGGAGCTCGCTGCAAGCGAGACCCTGGGCGATGTAGCTCTGGACTTCTGCGGGGGTCGGATCGGCCATGATGGGGCGGGATTCTACCCGGGCGCTTTCAGTGACGGATCTTGTAGCCGCGGCGCAGCAGTTCCAGCGCGAACGCCGCGACGATCGCCAGCGCGATCGCCACCACGCCCAGGCTGATCCACGGCGAGGCGTCGCTGACGCCGAAGAAGCCATGGCGGAAGCCGTCGATCATGTAGAAGAACGGGTTCAGGTGGCTGACGCCCTGCCAGAACGCCGGCAGCGAATGCACCGAGTAGAAGACGCCCGACAGGAAGGTCATCGGCATCACGATGAAGTTCTGGAAGGCGGCCATCTGGTCGAACTTCTCCGCCCACAGGCCGGCGATCAGTCCCAGCGATCCCATCAGCCCGGCGCCCAGCACCGCGAAGGCCAGCACCCACAGCGGATTGGCCATGCCCGGCGGCGCGAACCACACGGTGGCGATGAACACGCCCGCGCCGACCATCAGCCCGCGGATGACGGACGCGCCGACGTAGGCCAGGAACCAGGCCCAGTGCGACAGCGGCGAGACCAGCAGGAACACCAGGTTGCCGGTGATCTTGCTCTGGATCAGCGACGAGGAGCTGTTCGCGAACGCGTTCTGCAGCACGCTCATCATCACCAGGCCGGGGATCAGGAAGCTGGTGTAGCCGACGGTGCCGTAGACCTTGACGTGGTCCTCCAGCACATGGCCGAACACCAGCAGGTACAGCACCGCGGTGAGCACCGGCGCGCCCACGGTCTGGAAGGCGACCTTCCAGAAGCGCAGCACCTCCTTGTAGAACAGCGTGCGCGCGCCTTCGAGGCGGATCGGGAAGTGGCTGGCGCTCATGCGCGGCCCCCTTGCATGATTTCGATGAAGACGTCCTCGAGGTCGGCGCGGCCGATCTCCAGGTCCTCGATCGGGACGGCGGCCTCGCGCAGCGTGGCCAGGATGCCCTCGACCTCCGCCGCGTCGTGCGCGGTGATCTGGACGATGCGGCCGGTGCTGCGCGCGCGCCCGGCCAGCGCCAGCGGCAGCGCCGAGTCCGTCTTGAACTGCAGCATCGTCGACGCGGTGCCGGCGAGCAGCTCCGAGGTCCGGTTGAGCGCCACGATCTTCCCCTGCTTCAGCATCGCGATGCGGTGGCAGAGCGCCTCGGCCTCCTCCAGGTAGTGCGTGGTCAGCAGCACGGTGTGGCCCTCGCGGTTCAGGCGCGCGATGAACTGCCACAGCGTCTGGCGCAGCTCGACGTCGACGCCGGCGGTGGGCTCGTCCAGCACGATGACCGGCGGACGGTGCACCAGCGCCTGCGCGACCAGCACGCGGCGCTTCATGCCGCCCGAGAGCTGGCGCATGTTGTTGTGGGCCTTGTCGGCCAGGCCGAGGTTGAGCAGCAGCTCGTCGATCCAGTCGTCGTTGTTGCGCACGCCGAAGTAGCCGGACTGGATGCGCAGCGTCTCGCGCACGCTGAAGAACGGGTCGAAGACCAGCTCCTGCGGCACGATGCCGAGCTTGCTGCGGGCTTTGGCGTAATCGTCCACGACGTCATGGCCGAGCACCGACACCTGCCCGCCGCTGGCGCGCGACAGGCCGGCCAGGATGCTGATCAGGCTGGTCTTGCCGGCCCCATTGGGACCGAGCAGGCCGAAGAACTCGCCGGGCTGGATGTCGAAGCTGACACCGTCCAGCGCGCGGAGCTGTCCGGCGCGGTAGGTCTTGCTGACGTTGTTGAATCGCAGGGCGGGCGGACCGCCGGCCGGCGCGGGCATGGCGGCCGGCTGTTGTGGGGAGCTTGCGGGCATGGGCGGCGATTGTAGGCAGCGGCCCTGTCCCGCGCCCGCCTGGGGACATGACAGAATGCGGCCACTTTCCCCCCCACCTCGCCCACGGGCCCATGGCCACCAAGAAGCCGCGCAGAACCGCCGAACGCATCCTCGAAGTCACGCTGGACCTCTTCAATCGCTTCGGCGAGCCGAATGTCTCGACCACGCTGATTTCCGCGGAACTCGGCATCTCGCCCGGCAACCTGTACTACCACTACCCGGCCAAGGACGAGCTGATCAACGCGCTGTTCAACCGCTACGACAAGGCGCTGTCGGAGCTGCTGGCCGCGGTGCACAACGTGCGCAACGTGGAGGACGCCTGGCTGTTCTTCCACATGCTGTTCGAGCTCATCTGGCAGCACCGCTTCCTGTATCGCGACCTGAACGACCTGCTGTCCAAGAACCGCAAGCTGGAGACCCATTTCCAGCACGTGCTGGAGCAGAAGACCCAGGCGATGGCGGGTCTGCTGGGCGGGCTGCAGGCCAGCGGCGCGCTGACGATGCAGGTGCGCGAGGCCGTGCCGACGGCCAATGCGATGGTGGTGCTGCTCAGCTACTGGCTGAGCTACGAGTACGTGCGCGACCCGCGCAACGCGCTCGAGCCCGAGCGCGCCGGCGAGGCGCTGATGCGCGGCGCCTTCCATGTGCTGGGGCTGCTGCTGCCGTACCTGGAGCCCGGCTCGCGGGATCACCTGTTCCAGCTCGCCGGCAAGTACCAGCCGGCCGGCGCGGGCACGGCCTGACCCCCGCGGCGCGGCCTCGATAGCATCGCGACCGCTGGCGGGCCTCCGAAGAAACCCTGGATTCGTGCGAAGCCGGACCCCCTGGTCGCGGTTGGCGCTGGAAAACGACACCCTATAAATTAGGGATATCGCATTCACCGACATCGAGGGACCGACTCCATGAAGCGCATCCTGATCTCCGCCGCCGTGCTGGCCCTGATCGCTCCGCTGGCGCAAGCCGCCACCGCCGAGAACGCCGACGCCAAGGCGCTGCGCGCCGAATGCGCCAGCCAGCACGCGGTGAAGTTCGAGCAGCCGGCCGACGCCAACGAATACCGCTTCGTCTACAACCGCGGCGAGTACCGCGGCGAAGCCACCGCCGGCCAGGCGGTCGCCTGCGGCCAGACCCAGTACGCCGAGTACCTGGCCAGCGCCGATCCGGTCCGCGTGATGAATGCCTATCCGACCGCCGCCGGCCGTCCGCAGCCGGCCAAGAAGGCCGCCCGGTAAGGCGTCCCTCCACAGCGACGAACGCCGCCCGAGGGCGGCGTTCTGCATGGCGCGGCCGGACGGCCGGCGCTCAGTCCTTCGCCTCCCAGGGGAGCATCAACGCGAGCGTCAGCAGGTGCTGGAACTCGGGCTCGAAGTGGGCCACGATGCGCTCCGGATCGGGACACAGGCCAGCATCGGCGATGAGCCCGAACTGCACCTGGCCGGCGTAGGTCAGGATGCTGATGCCCAGGCTCATGTCGCCGGCCTGGGGCGCCCAGAACATGACGCGCTCGACGGCCGCGCCGCACAGCTGCAGCGCCTGCGCGGGGCCCGGCACGTTGGTCATCAGCGCGGTCGCCTTGCGCGACAGCGTCTTGAGCATCGCGCGCTGCGCCGCTTTCTCGACCGAGCCGGAGGTCGCCATCAATCCCAGCGACAGCGCCGGCTGCAGGCTGTCCTTCACCGCCTGCGTCCGCGCGTGGACCGCATAGAGCCGCTTGACCGGATTGGCGATGCCCACCGGCATCGGCAGCGGCACCATGCCGAAGCGGTTGCCGAGCTGCCAGGCCGTCTCCAGCGGACGCAGGTTGACCGGGACCAGCGCGCGGATCTCCTGGTCCTGGAGGTCGTCTCCCTGCTCGCGCAGGTACAGGCCGATCGCGCCGGCGACGCAGCTCAGCAGCACGTCGTTGACCGACACGTTCATCGACTTGCCCACTGCCTTGACCGCGTCCAGTGACAGCGGCGCCGCCCAGGCGACGCGCTTGTCGCGGCCGGCCTTGCCCTTGAGGCGGGTCCTGGCATCGTCGGGCGCCTCGGTGAGCGCGGCGGCGTCCTGGAGCACCTGCCGGCCAAGCCGCTCGGCCGGCGAGCCGCCCTTGGCGCCCGGGGCCGAATGTTCCTGGATCTCGCGCACGGTCCAGGCGTTGATGGGCTTGACCATGGCATCGGCGAGCCATTCGGGTTCAAGAGGCTCGGCGGCGCCGGTGGACGGCGTGGATCCGCCGGCTTTCGATCTGGCGGTCCTGCCGCCCTTCTCCTTGGGCGCGAGCGGCGGCGCGGTCCCGCCGTCGGTGATCGACAGCAGCACCGCGATCAGCGCGATGCCGTCCGCGATGCAGTGATGGACGCGGGCGATCAGCGCGCTGCCGCCGTCGTAATGCTCGATCAGATGGAGCTGCCACAGCGGGCGCGCCGGATCGAGCGGCTCGGCGGCGAGCTCGGCGAGGCGGTCCTGCAGCGCGCGCTCGAGCGGCCGGCCGCGGCGGCGCTTGAGCGTCTCGGGAACGACGTGGCGGGCGATGTCGACCTCGGCATCCTCGACCCACCAGGCGCTGTCGCCGGACTCGACGACGCGCTGGCGGAAACGCGGGAAGCGCAGCAGGCGCTCGGCCACGCGGGCACGCAGGTCCTCGAGGGCGATGGCGGGCTTCAGCAACAGCACGCCGTGGATGATCATCCGGTTGGCCTCGGTGTCCAGGCGCAGCCAGGCGGTGTCGACCTTGGACATGGGCTCGGCGCCGCGGGGCAGTCCGGGAGCGGCCGGCCGGGGGGACCTGGCGGTCCTGGCGGCCTGGGCGGGCTTCGGTGCGGGCGCGGCGGAAGTGGGCAATGCGGTCTCCTGGTCGGCGGGGGCGGATGTCGCGGCGGCGAAGCCCGGATGATGCGTCATCTAGAGAGGCGGCCCCAGTCCGCGGCGGGGGATGGGGTGGGTAACATCGCGGCGATCCGTCCTGATTGTCGCCAACGGGACGCCCTGCTCATCGCCACGGGAGACACACATGAGCCTCAAGGACCAGTTCGACGCGGCCGTCGCCGATTCCAAGACCCTGCCCGAGCGGCCGGACAACCAGACCCTGCTGCAGCTGTACGCGCTGTTCAAGCAGGCCACGGCCGGCGATGTCGAGGGGGACCGCCCCGGCATGACGGACTTCGTCAACCGCGCCAAGTGGGACGCCTGGAAGGCCCATGAAGGCAAGTCCAGCGATGACGCCATGCAGGCATACATCGATCTGGTCGAAGGATTGAAGTAAGCCCTTCAAGCGCCGGCGCCCGCGCCGGACTCGCCTCGAGGCCGCCCCGCAAGGGCGGCCTTGCCGCTTCTACGGGTACGCGAGGAACGCCTTGGAAGGCGGCCCACCGACATCTCCGGCGCTCGTTGCGGGGCGAGGGGGTTGCGCGCGTGAACGTCCGCCCATTCCGCGCAATCACTCGCCCAGCCCAGCGCGTCCTGCGCAATGTCGTCGAACCGGCTGATCCGGAAGTTCGAGCCGATCGTCAAGGTCTGAGCCCAAGAAGCCAGACGACGCTCCGACAGGCGGTCCTTCGAGAACTTCTGCAAGCCTGCCACCAGGAGAAACGACACCTCAATCTCCCGGCCACATCCAGCGGTCAACGTGGCGATTGCCTGGTTCAGTGTCGAGTGATGATCGACAAAGTGCCAATCGACCAGCTGACTGAATCCATCGAGAAAGTCATGGCCCCAATACAGCAGCCTCCGACTGCCTTGTTCGAACAAGGATTTCGGGAGGGCGCCCTGGCATTCGACGAGAAGCAGGCGGGGCGCCAAGTTGAACTGTTTGGGCACTTGCGGAAGGGCAAAGTCAGCTCGCATGTCGCCGAGGCAGAGTTCGCGCGCGACATGCGTGGGAACGAGGTGCCGTCCGGCATGCGCCAACAGCGCGATTCGCGCGGTGGAACCGCCGAACCACGTCAAGAGGGGGAGCTCCTTCATACCCTCCTCGCCAGCGTCATCCAGCAATTTCGCCAACGAATGTCCCGCAACGATCAAGTCGGCGGGTGCATGCTCGCAGCGGTGGAACTGATTGCCTGGAAGGAGACCGGCAGCCTCCTTGCAACGGACACCTCGCTTTGCCATGCTCAGTTCGCCCCCCACGTCGGCAGCTCGTTGTAGAGCGCCATGATGGTCACCAGTTCCGGGGTCCGCCGCACCACCATGCAGTGATGCTGGAACCTCTCCGACAGCTCGGCGAGTTCGCACCCATTCGCCTTTGGCTCAAAGCTCAATCGATTGGCGGCAATCACGGCGTAGAGCGCCTGTTGACGAGAATGCGGCCACCACTCCAGAACACGTTGTGCGCCTGGGTTCACCACAATGCCGCTACGCCCGCGCGGTGGCGAGAAGCCGTACAGACAAGCCGGAATCAATTGGACGCCGTGAGCGCGGGCTCGACTCCACTTGGGCCGCTCCGCTCGACGAATCTGGTTGAAGGCGATCATGAAGGCTCCATCGAGAGATGAGAAGCCAATCACTCTAGGACTGCTGCGGGGAGAGAGTCAGCAGCTCGCCATGACATTTCTCAAAGGGCCGTCAGCCTCCCGCCTCGGGGGGAGTCTGTCATCACCGCGTCAGCTGCGCTCGCCGCTCGTCCTTCGGCAGCCCGGCCAGGCGCTTCACCTCGCCATAGAACCGCTCCCAGTCCCCGCCCTGCCGCTCGAACAGGCGCACGAAGTCCGGCACCAGGTCCGTATAGCTGCCCTGGATCGCCAGCGCCGGCGTGTTCAGGCCCGCCACCCAGCGGTCGAAACGCGTATCCCCACCCCATTGGTCGCGCTTCATCGCCGCGTAGTCGGCGCGCAGCTTCGCGAACGCCGCCGCCTTGCCCGCGCGCTTCTCGTCGTCGCTGGCCGTGCTGCGGAAGACCTCCTGCAGCTGCTCGCGCGTGGCCTTCAGCAAGGCCTGGACCTGATCCTGCCGCTGTCTCGAGAGCTCATCCTCCCGCAGCGCCTCCGGCCGGTCCTTCATCCAGCGCGCGACGCCGATCTGCTCGACCGCCGTCGCAAAGCTCTCGTTGAACGCCGTGTCGTCGCTCGCATAGGCGACCTGGTGCGCGAGCTCGTGGAAGATCATTCGCGCCAACTGCCCTTCCGGATACCGGATGAAGGTGTTGAGCAGCGGATCCCCGCCCAGCCAGTTGCTCCATCCCAGCGACGAATAGGCCGGCACACCGTACACATAAGGCTCGAGGCCCTCCTTGCGCAGCGACTGCGCCTCCTCGCGCGCGGCGTCCGGCGAGAAGTAGCCGCGATACCCCGCGCAGCCCATGATCGGATAGCACCAGGTCGTGAGCTGCAGGCTCAGCTCCGGCGTGGCCACCACGTTCCACACCGCCGCGCCGCGCTTGAGATCGGCATAGCGGCGGTAGCTGCCGTTGTCGGGCAGCTTCAACGCCGACGAGGCATAGTCGCGGATCGACTGCGACAGCACCAGCTGCCGCCGCACCTCCGGATCGAGGTCAGGCTGCGCAAGCCACTCGTCGACCGGCTTGGCCGAGCGCACGAGCGACAGGTGTCCCGACAGCGACTGCCCGTAGTACGACAGCTGCGCGCAGCCGCCGAGCATCAGCAGCGGCGCCGCCAGCAGCGCCAGCAAGGCCCATCGCGTCCACGCGGTCCGCCGTCCGGTCATCGCGCCTCCGATGCCCTCATGCCGCTCAGGCCGCGGCCACCTCGACGAGGCAGTCGTAGAAGCACGGCGCGCGGCCCATGTCGGTGAGCCGCTGATGCGTCACCTCGTTGACGTTGCGCCCGTCCGCGCCCAGCTTGCGCCACCAGATGCCCAGCCCGTGCACGACGCCCTCGCGCGCCCGGGGACTCACGTCCAGCCGGCACACATAGCTGCCCCGATCGTTGAACACGCGCACCGGCTGGCCATCCGCCAGCCCTCGCGAGGCCGCGTCGCCGGCGCTCATCTCCAGCACCTGCTCGCCCTCGATGTCGCGCAGGCTCTTCACGTTCACGAAGGTGCTGTTCAGGTGGTTGCGCGCCGGCGGCGAGATCATCGCCAGCGGATAGCGCGCCGCCAGCGCCGGCGCGCTCGCGCGGCTCTCGTAGTTGGGCACGTAGTCCGCGCCGCGCGCATCGGCCTTGCCGTCCCTGGACGGGAAGCCGCCCTCGGCGAACGGCGCCTCGGCCAGCGGCAGCTTGAACCAGCCGCGCTCGCGCAGCGCCGCCAGGTCGATGTCGTCGCGGAAGGCCTGCCGCAGCAGCGCCTCGTCGTCGTCCTGGAAGGCCGGCTCGTCGAAGCCCATCGCCGCGGCCAGGTCGCGGAAGATCCACGTGTTGGGCCGCGCCTGGCCCAGCGGCGCCACCGCCGGCTCGTTCACCAGCACGTCGGTGTGGCCGTAGCTGGTGTGGATGTCCAGGTGCTCCAGCTGCGTCGTCGCCGGCAGCACGTAGTCGGCCAGGTCGGCCGTGTCGGTCATGAAGTGCTCCAGCACCACCGTCAGCAGGTCCTCGCGCTGGAAGCCGGCCACCACCTTCGGCGACTCCGGCGCCACCGCGACCGGATTGCTGTTGTAGACGATCAGCGCCTCGACCTTCGGGCCGAACCCGGCCGAGGCCTCGCGCAGCAGGTCGTCGCCGATGGTGCTCATGTTGATCGTCCGCGAGGGCCGCCCCGCGCGCAGTTCGGGGCGCTCCAGCGCCGGGTTCTTGAACGGCGCGAACCAGCCCGAGCTCGACAGCAGCATCCCGCCCGCCCGATGCCGCCATGCGCCGGTCAGGCAGGGCAGCAGCGCGATCAGCCGCACCGCGTTGCCGCCGCCGCGCACGCGCTGCATGCCGTAGTTCAGCCGGATCGCCGCCGGCGCCGTGGTCGCGTAGTCGCGCGCCAGGCCGCGCACCTCGCCGGCCGTCAGGCCGCATTCCGCCGCCGTGCGCTCCGGCGTCCAGGCCAGCGCCCGCGCCTTGAGCTCGTCCCAGCCCTCGACATGGCGGGCGATGTAGTCGTGGTCGAGCCAGCCGTTGGCGATCAGCTCATGCATCAGTCCCAGCGCCAGCGCCCCGTCGGTGCCCGGCAGCAGCGCCAGGTGCTGGTGGCACTTGTCGGCGGTCTCGGTCTTGCGCGGGTCGATGCAGACCAGCTTCGCGCCCTCGCGCTTGGCCTGGTTCGCGAAGGTCCAGAAATGCAGGTTGGAGGCAATCGAGTTGCTGCCCCAGATCAGGATCAGTTTCGACTCGGCGAAGAACGGCAGATGCATGCCGACCTTGTGGCCGTAGGTCGCCGTGAGGGCCGCGCCGCCGGCCGACGCGCAGATGGTGCGGTCCAGGCAGGACGCGCCCAGCCGGTTGAAGAAGCGCCCCGCCATGGCCTCGCCCTGCAGCAGGCCCATGGTGCCGGCGTAGCTGTACGGCAGGATCGCCTGCGGGTCGCGCGCCGCGATCGCGCCCAGCCGGCCGGCGATCTCCGCGAGCGCCTGGTCCCAGCCGATGCGCTCGAAGCGCGGCGGCTCATGCTTGGCGCTGACGCGCTTGAGCGGATGCAGCACGCGCTCGGCGTGGTAGGTCCGCTCGGGATAGCGCGACACCTTCGTGCACAGCGCGCCATGGGTGCTCGGATGCTCCGGCTGCCCCTGCACCTTCACGACCTTGCCGTCCTCCACGGTGATGCGCAGCGCGCAGGTGTCGGGGCAGTCGTGCGGACAGGCCCCCTTCACCACTCGCGAGGGCGCGCCGGTGCGCGATGCGGGCGTCCGGGCGAGGGCCGGATCATCATGGCCGGGGGCCTGTGGCAAGGGGGTCACGGTCGGTTCTCGGAAGGCGGACAACGGGCGTCAACTATTGCACAGGCGCCACACCTTGCGTTTTCTTACGGAACATCGCGACAACGCTGGACTCACGAAACGCTAAGCTCGCGCGTTGGGGGGCCGGAATAGGTCGTGTCGAGCCCCCTGGCGCCTGCCGTCCGGCGCGCCACAACATCTATCGCACCCCCTGGGAGCTTCTCTTGGATCGCCGCCAACTCCTCGCCTCCGCCAGCGCCCTGGGCGCGCTCGCCACCCTTCCGATTCCCACGGCCGTCCGCGCGCAAGGCAAGCGTCTGGTGCTGGGCCAGTCCGCGCCGCTGACCGGCCCCGCCGCCCAGTTGGGCCTGCAGATGCAGGCCGGCGCCAAGCTCTTCTTCGACGCCCAGAACGCCGCCGGCGGCATCAACGGCACCACCATCGAGCTGCGCACGCTGGACGACGGCTACGAGCCCGACCGCTGCAAGGCCAACACCGAGAAGCTGATCGCCGACGACGTGTTCGCGCTGTTCGGCTACGTCGGCACGCCGACCTCGCTGGCCGCGCTGCCGCTGGTCAACCAGGCCAAGATCCCCTTCGTCGCCCCCTTCACCGGCGCCGAGGCGCTGCGCGATCCGTTCAGCCCCTGGGTCTATCACGTGCGCGCCTCGTATTACGACGAGACCGCCCTGATCGTGAAGCAGCTGACCCACCTGGGCCTGATGCGGATCTCGGTCTTCCACCAGAACGACGCCTACGGCAAGGCGGGCCTGGACGGCGTGCTGCGCGCGATGAAGCCGCTGTCGCTCCAGCCGCAGGCCACCTCCACCGTCGAGCGCAACAGCGTCGACGTCGCCAAGGCCGTCAAGGACCTGGTGCAGACCGGCTCGCCGCCGGAGGCGATCGTCATGATCAGCGCCTACAAGAGCTGCGCCGCGTTCATCCGCGCCGCGCGCAAGGCCGGCTACGGCGGCGTGTTCTACAACGTCTCCTTCGTCGGCACGCAGGCGCTGCAGGACGAGCTGGGCCCCGACGCGATGGGCGTGGTCGTCAGCCAGGTCATGCCCTATCCGTTCGGCACCCAGGTCGGCGTGGTCCACGACTACCAGCAGGCCGCGACCAAGGCCGGCCAGAAGTTCAACTACACCGCCATCGAGGGCTACATCGGCGCCAAGGTCATCAGCGAAGGCATCCGCCGCATGACCCGCCCGACCCGCGAAGGCCTGGTCGCCGCGCTGGACAGCCTGCAGAACTTCAACGTCGGCGGCTTCAACGTGAACTTCCGGCCCAACCGGCACGTGGGATCGAGCTTCGTCGAGATGACGCTGCTGACCAGCGACGGACGCGTCAAGCGCTGATCGCCCCCGTCCGCGCCCCATTTCCGGGCGCGCGGGTACACTGGCCCGACATCAGCGGCGCCGCCGTGAGCGGCGCCGCGGCTTTTCTGGCGGCGCCTCCCCGATTCGACTGGACGGCGGCGCGGCCTTCGCGGCAAGCCCGACGCGCTGTCGCGACGACATCGGAGTGCCCGCACCATGAAGCTGATCGAACCCATCCTGGCCGACGCGCCCGCCATCGCCGCGCTGCGACGCGACCTGCATGCCCATCCCGAGCTCTGCTTCCACGAGGACCGCACCTCGGACCTGATCGCCCAGGCGCTGGCCGAGTGGGGCATCCCGGTCCACCGCGGCCTGGGCAAGACCGGCGTGGTCGGCACCATCCACGGCCGTGACGGCGGCGCCAGCGGCCGCGCGCTGGGCCTGCGCGCCGACATCGACGCGCTCCCGATCACCGAGCACAACACCTTCCCCCACGCCAGCAAGCACCCCGGCAAGATGCATGCGTGCGGCCACGACGGCCACACCGCGATGCTGCTGGCGGCGGCCAAGCACCTGGCCGCGCACCGCGACTTCGACGGCACCGTCCACGTGGTGTTCCAGCCGGCCGAGGAAGGCGGCGGCGGCGCCCGCGAGATGATCAAGGACGGCCTGTTCAGGCAGTTCCCGGTGGAGGCGATGTTCGGCATCCACAACTGGCCCGGCATGGCGGCCGGCCAGTTCGCGCTCAAGACCGGGCCGGTCTTCGCGTCGAGCAACGAATTCAAGATCGTGATCAAGGGCAAGGGCGCGCACGGCGCGATGCCGCACCTGGGCACCGATCCCGTGGTCGTCGCGGCGCACCTGGTGCAGGCCTTCCAGACCATCATCACGCGCAACAAGCGGCCGATCGACGCGGGCGTGATCTCGGTGACGATGATCCATGCCGGCGAGGCCACCAACGTGATCCCCGAGCGCTGCGAGTTGCAGGGCACGGTCCGCACCTTCACGCTGGAGACGCTGGACCTGATCGAGCGCCGCATGCGGCAGATCACCGCCGCCACCGGCGACGCCTTCGAGGTGCAGTGCGAGTTCTCGTTCCACCGCAACTACCCGCCGACGATCAACCACCCCGCCGAGACCGAGTTCGTGCGGGGCGTGCTGACCGAGATGCTGGGCGCGCCCAATGTCCAGGAGTTCGAGCCCACGATGGGCGCCGAGGACTTCAGCTACTACCTGCAGGAAGTGCCGGGCTGCTACTTCCTGATCGGCAACGGCGACGGCAGCCACCGCGAAGGCGGCCATGGGCTCGGCCCCTGCATGCTGCACAACCCCAGCTACGACTTCAACGACGAGCTGATCCCGCTGGGCGGCTCGATGTGGGTGCGGCTGGTCGACGCGTGGTTCAAGCAGCCGCGGCCGGCCCGGGGCTGAACGGTCCCTCTTCCTGGCGCCCTCTTCCTGCCGCCCCTTTTCCGACAACAACGACTTCCCGCCCCACGCCCGATGACCGCACCGCTTCAGCCCGACCAGGAAAAGACCGTCCGCGACGACACGCAGCGCTGGCTGCAGCGGGCGGTGATCGGGCTCAACCTGTGCCCGTTCGCCAAGAGCGTCGAGGTCAACCAGCGCCTGCGCACCGTGGTCAGCGCCGCGCGCACGCCGGAGGAGCTGCTGAAGGACCTGGCGCATGAGCTGCTCTTGCTCAACCGCGCCGATCCGGAGGAGACCGAGACCACGCTGCTGGTCCATCCCTGGGTGCTGAACGACTTCCTGGACTTCAACGACTTCCTCGGCGCCGCCGACGCGCTGGTCGAGGACCTGGACCTGGACGGCGTGCTGCAGGTCGCCAGCTTCCACCCGGACTACCAGTTCGAGGGCACCGAGGCCGACGACGTCGACAACTTCAGCAACCGCTCGCCCTACCCCACGCTGCACCTGCTGCGCGAGGAGAGCATCGAGCGCGCCGTCGAGACCATGCCCGACACCGACGCGATCTACGAGGCCAACATCGACACGCTGCGCCGCATCGGCCGCAAGGGCTGGGAGGCGCTGGACGTCGAGGCCAAGCTGCCGCTGGCGCAGCGCGCGCCGCGCGACGAGTGATCGTCCGCGCCGATGTCCTGATTTGACCGCGACCGGTCCGTCGGCGGCGCGACGGACCGCGCCCCCGCCGGCACGATGGACCCCATCAACCCACCGATGGAGTCCTCGATGACCACCGCCTCCCGCGCCGCCCCTCGCCCGCCACCGCCGTCCTGCTGATCGACGTGCAGGAGTCGTTCCGCCACCGCCCGTACTGGAACGACACCGACTGGCTGGCCTTCCTGGAACGCACCAACGCGCTGCTCGACGGCGCCGCCGCCCGCGGGCTGCCGATCGTGCGCATCCTCCACACCGACGGACCGGCCACGGCGGAGAACCCGTTCTCGCTGGTCAGCGGCCATGTCCGTCCGATGGACGAGCTGGCGCAGGTGCCGATCGCCGCGGAGTTCCTCAAGCGCCGCCATAGCGCGCTGGTCGGCACCGGCCTGTCGGTCTGGCTGACCGAGCAAGGCATCCGCCGCCTGATCGTGGCCGGCATCCGCACCGAGCAATGCTGCGAGACCACGACCCGCCACGCCAGCGACGAGGGCTGGACCGTCGACTACGTGACCGAGGCGACACTGACCTTCCCGATCCCGCATGCCAGCGGCGCGGTCGTGGGCGTGGACGACATCAAGCTGCGCACCGAGGTCGCGCTGCAGGGCCGATTCGCCGACATCGTGACCGTCGAACAGGCGCTCGCGCGCGCCGCCTGAGTGCCGCCAAAGCGCCGCCATCGGCTCCGGTGCATACTGCGGCGATGTCCATTTCCGACGCCATTCCCATCGACGTCTGGATCCTGGCCGAGCGGCACACGCTGCTGCTCGACCTGGCCGGCGCCGCCGAGGCCCTGCGCCTGGCCAACCAGGCGCTGCGCCGGCGCGGCGATCCGGAGGCGTTCCGCCTGCGCTTCTGCGGCGCGTCCGCGTCGGCCGCCAGTTCGGTCGGGCTGATGCTCGCCGCGCTCGAGCCGCTGCCGGCGCTGGGCGAGCGCGACTGGCTGATCCTCAGCGGCCGCCGCCATCCGCATCCCGGCGACGCGCCGGACGGTGTCGCCGAGCGCGAAGAGGACCTGCGCATCGAGCGCTGGCTGCACCACGAAGGGTCCGCGCTGCTGGCCGGCGGCCAGGGCCGGCTGCTCAGCATCTGCGCCGGCGCGCTGCTGGCGGCGCGCGCCGGCCTGCTCGACGGACGCCAGTGCACGACCCATCACGAATCGCTCGACGCCTTGCGCGCCGCGGCGCCGCGCGCCGACGTGCAATCGAACCGCGTCTTCGTGCTCGACGGGCCACTCGCCAGTAGTGCCGGCATCACCGCCGGCATCGACCTGGTGCTCGCGCTGATCGCCGAGCACTGCGGCGAGGCGATCGCCGCCTCGGTCGCGCAGGTGATGGTGGTCTACCTGCGCCGCGGCCCGCAGGATCCCGAGCTCTCGCCGATGCTGGCGCACCGCCATCACCTGCACCCGGCGCTGCACCGCGCGCAGGACGCCGTCTGCGCCGATCCGCGCGCCGATTGGAGCCTGGCCCGCATGGCCGAGGCCGCGCATGTCACGCCGCGGCACCTCACGCGGCTGTTCGCGCAGCATGGCGGAACCACGCCGCTCGACTACCTGCGCGCGATCCGCCTGGAACTGGCAAGGCGTGAAATCGCACGAGGGGTACGTCCCGCGCAGGCCGCGCTGGCGGCCGGTTTCAGCTCCGATCAGCAGCTGCGCCGGACCCGCCGGCGCCTAACACAATCCGCATAACGCCCAGACGAGCGGGTTTCACTGAGTTCTGTTAACTTGCGCGCCCACAGTGAATGAGGAGCGGCTTTTGAACGATTGGCTGAAGCGACTGGAGGCCCTGGATCCGGCCCGTCTGGCGGGCATGCGCCGCGGGGTCGAGAAGGAAAGCCTGCGCGCCCTGCCGACCGGCGCCTCGCTGGCGCTCACGCCGCATCCGGTGGCGCTGGGCTCGGCGCTGACGCATGAGACCGTCACCACCGATTTCAGCGAATCCCAGCTCGAGCTGATCACCGGCGTGCATGCCTCCGCCGAGGCCTGCGAACGCGAGCTCACCGAGATCCACCAGGCCGTCGTGCGCAGCCTGGGCGACGAACTGATGTGGGCATCCAGCATGCCCTGCCTGCTGCCCGCCGACGAGACCATCCCGATCGGCCGCTATGGCGCCTCCAACATCGGCCGCGCCAAGAGCGTCTACCGCATGGGCCTGAGCCACCGCTACGGGCGGCGCATGCAGACGATCTCCGGCATCCACTACAACTGGTCGATGCCGGGCCTGGACAACGCGGACCACTTCGCGCTGATCCGCAACTTCCGCCGCCACTCCTTCCTGCTGCTGACGCTGTTCGGCGCCTCGCCGGCGCTGTGCGCGAGCTTCGTCGCCGGCCGCGAGCACGGCCTGCAGACCCTGACCGACGGCACGCTGCACATGCCTTTCGGCACCTCGCTGCGCATGGGCCGGCTCGGCTACCAGAGCGACGCGCAGGCCTCGCTCTCGGTCAGCTACAACAGCCTGGACGGCTACGCCGCCTCGCTGCAGGACGCGCTGACGCGGCCGTACGCCGCCTATGAGAAGGTCGGCATCGTGAGCCCGGGCGGCGAGTACAACCAGCTCTCGACCACGCTGCTGCAGATCGAGAACGAGTTCTACGGCACGATCCGCCCCAAGCGCACGATCCGCTCCGGCGAACGTCCGCTGCATGCGCTGCGCGAGCGCGGCGTCGAGTACATCGAGGTCCGCTGCATGGACCTGGACCCGTTCGAGCCGGTCGGCATCGCGGCCAGCACGATGCGTTTCCTGGACGTCTTCCTGCTGCACTGCTGGCTGACCGACAGCCCCAAAGACACGCCGGACGAACTGGGCGCGCTGGCGCGCAACCAGCATCGCACCGCGTCGGCCGGCCGCGAGCCGGGCCTGAAGCTGGAACGCCGCGGCGGCGAGGTGCTGCTGCGCGACTGGGGCCGGGAGCTGCTGGCCGAGTTCGCGCCGATCGCGGCCAAGGTGGACGCGGCGCTGGGCGGCTCGCTGTATCGCCAGGCGCTGGCGCAGGCGGCCGAGCGCTGGGAGCAGCCGGATCAGCTGCCGTCGGCCCGCGTGCTGGCGGCGATGCGCGAGCGGCATGAGAACTCGCACCTCGGCTTCGTCGCGGCGCAGTCCGACGCGGCGCGCCGCCATGTGCTCGAGCAGCCCTTGCCGGAGGGCCTGATGGCGCGCTTCGAGAAGTCCGCCCGCGCGTCGCTCGAGGCGCAGGCCGCGATCGAGGCGGCCGACACGATCGACTTCGAGACCTTCCGCCAGCAGTACCTCGATCCGGCGCAGCTGCAGGGCTGATCAGCCGGGGAGCGACGAGCTGCGCAGCTCGTCGTGACGGCGCTGCAGCTCCTGGCGCAGCTTCTTGCGCTCGAGCGCCGCCTCCCAGCGGCGCTTCTCGTCCGGGGTGGCCGGCGTCAGCGGCGGCACCGGCACCGGGCGGCTGTCCTCGCCCACCGCCACCATCGTGAAGAAGCAGCTGTTGGCGTGCCGCACCACCTGGTCGCGGATGTTCTCGGTCACCACCTTGATGCCGATCTCCATCGACGAGGTGCCGGTGTAGTTCACCGAGGCCAGGAAGCTGACCAGCTCGCCGACGTGGATGGGCTGGCGGAACATCACCTGGTCCACCGACAGCGTCACCGTGTAGCGCCCCGCGTAGCGGCTCGCGCAGGCGTAGGCGACCTGGTCGAGCAGCTTCAGGATGGTGCCGCCGTGGACATTGCCGGAAAAGTTGGCCATGTCCGGCGTCATCAGCACCGTCATCGTCAGTTGATGCGAGGGGAGGTCCATGGCGCGCGATCCTACTCTCCCTTCCGGCGCTTGCCGCTGGCACGCGCGTCGGTTAGGGTGCGCGCCAGGAGGTTCCATGGCCCAGGTCCAGCAGCCCAACATCGCGGAGACGCGCGGTGCCCAGATGTTCCCCGCGCTCGGCGTCGCCGACATCGCGCGGGTGGCGCGTTTCGGCCGCTTCCGGCGGTATTCCCAAGGCGAATGGGTGGTCCGCGCCGGCGACGCCGGCATGGGCATGCTGCTGATCCTCAGCGGCGAGATCACCGTCTCGCAGCGCGACAGCCTGGGCCACGTCACGCCGATCCACCGCCACGGCCCCGGCGGCTTCCTCGGCGAGGTCGGCCAGCTCAGCGGCCGGCCGTCGTTCATCGACGCGATCGCCGAGACCGAGGTCGAGGCCGTCGACGTCAGCCCGCCGCAGCTGCGCGCGCTGCTGATCGCCGAGGCGGACCTGGGCGAGCGCCTGACCCGCGCCTTCATCCTGCGCCGCGTCGGCCTGATCGAGGCCGGCGCCAGCGGCGCGACGCTGATCGGCCGCGCCAAGGCCGCGCCGGTGATGCGGCTGCGCAGCTTCCTCGGCCGCAACGGCTACCCGCACCAGCAGCTCGAGCCCGACCAGAACGACGACGCCCGCGCCCTGGCCGCGCAGTACATGACCGAGGGCGTGCAGATGCTGGTCATCTGCCCCGGCGGCGAGGTGCTGGTCGACCCGAGCGACGACGAGGTCGCGCGCTGCATGGGCATCGTCGACATGCGCGAGCGCACCGAGCTGTATGACGTCGCCATCATCGGCGCCGGGCCGGCCGGCCTGTCGTCGGCGGTGTACGCGGCGTCCGAGGGCCTGTCGGTGCTGGTGCTGGACTGCCGCTCGTTCGGCGGACAGGCCGGCGCGAGTTCCCGGATCGAGAACTACCTCGGCTTCCCGACCGGCATCTCCGGCCAGGCGCTGGCGGGCCGGGCCTTCGTCCAGGCGCAGAAGTTCGGCGCGGACATGCTGATCCCAGCGAAGGTCACGGCGATGAGCTGCGAGCGCCACGGCGTCGAGGACGAACTGCGCCTGTCGCTCGAGGACGGCCGCACCGTGCGCGCGCGCACCGCGGTGATCGCCACCGGCGCGCGCTACCGCCGCCCGGAGCTCGAGGCGCTCTCCCGCTTCGAGGGCCGCGGCGTCTGGTACTGGGCCTCGCCGATCGAGGCCCGCATCTGCAGCCGGCAGACGGTCGTGATCGTCGGCGGCGGCAACTCGGCCGGCCAGGCGGCGGTGTTCCTCGCGAATCACGCGGCCCGGGTGATCATGCTGATCCGCGGGCCGGGCCTGGCGGCCACCATGTCCCGCTATCTGATCGACCGCATCCAGGGCACCGCCAACATCGAGCTGCAGCCGCATCAGGAGCTCTGTGGGCTCGAGGGAGGCGATGCGCTCGAGGCCGTCTCCTGGCGGGACCGCCGCAATGGCAAGGAGCACCGGCTGGCGCTGCAGCACCTGTTCATGTTCATCGGCGCCGAGCCGGAAACGGGCCTGATCGCGGATTGCGGGCTGGAACTCGACGCGGCTGGATTCATCATCACCGGCCGGGCCTGCGCCTGCCCGCTGTCCGAGTACAAGCCCGAGCTGCTGGAATCCAGCATCCCGGGCGTGTTCGCGGTGGGGGACGTGCGCTCGGGCTCGGTCAAGCGGGTCGGCGGCGCGATCGGCGAAGGCGCGCAGGTCGTGGCCAGCATCCACCAGTACCTCGCCCGGCAGGACGCGGCGCGCGCGGAACGCGTCGGCCAACCCGCCGGCGCCCGCGCGCCGGCCTGAGCGCCCCGCGCGGGCGCCACGCCGCCCGCGCTTTCCTTTCCTCGCCCCGACGCACGCTCACGCGAGCACCGCAAGCGCGGCCTTGCCTCTAGAATGCGAATAATTGTTATTTGCAGGAAAGCCGCGTCATGCTTTCTCCCGAATCCCGCCGCCTCTGGGCCTGGCCGATCGCGCTGGGCCTGCTGAGCACGTCCGGACTGCTCACGGCGCTGGTCTCCGACGACTGGGGCGACACCTGGTCCTGGGTCGGGCTGGGCGTGCCGGTGTTGGTCATCGCCTGGTTTGCCTGGCGGCCCCAGCGGGCGGACTGAACTCCAGAGGACCCGACGATGCTGAGCTCGCGCGCCATCCGGATCTGGACCTGGCTCCACAAGTGGACCAGCCTGATCTGCACCCTCTTCATGCTGCTGCTGTGCCTGACGGGCCTGCCGCTGATCTTCCACCACGAGATCGGACACCTGCTGGGCGACGAGATCGAGGCGCCCGAGCTGCCCGCGGCGATGGACGGGCGGCGCGTCTCGCTGGACACGATGGCCCGGGCCGCCAACGCGCAGCATCCGAAGCTGATCATCCAGTACGCCGGCGAGAACGAGGACGACCCCCGCCTGTGGTGGTTCACGCTCGCCGCGACGCCGGAGCCCACCGCGGACTACAAGTCCGTCGCCGTCGACGCGCGCACCGGCCTGGTCGTGCGCGAGTACCGCATCGGCGAGGGCTTCATGGACCTGATGTTCCGGCTGCACGTGGACCTGTTCGCGGGCCTGCCGGGCAAGCTCTTCCTCGGTTTCATGGGGCTGCTGCTGCTGATCGCGCTGGTCAGCGGCGTGGTGCTCTACGCGCCGTTCATGCGCAAGCTCGACTTCGGCGCCGTGCGCAAGGACCGGTCCACGCGCGTGAAATGGCTGGACCTGCACAACCTGATCGGCATCGCGACGCTGGTGTGGTGCTTCGTCGTCGGCGCGACCGGGATGATCAACACCTGGGCCGAGCTGCTGGTGCAGTACTGGCAGTACGACAAGGTCAGCGCGCTGCTGGCGCCCTACAAGGACCAGCCGCTGCTCAAGGCCGGGGAACGCGCGCCGCTGCAGGGGTCGCTGGACACGGCGATGCACGCCGGCGAGAAGCGCAAGGTCTCGTTCATCGCCTTCCCGGGGACCGCGTTCTCCAGCCCGCACCACAACACCTTCTTCCTGAAGGGGTCGACGCCGCTGACCTCCAAGCTGCTGCAGCCGCTGCTGATCGACGCCCGGACCTCGCAACTGACCGCCGCGCCCGAGCTGCCGTGGTACCTGACCGCGCTGCTGGTGTCGCAGCCGCTGCATTTCGGCGACTACGGCGGCATGCCGATGAAGATCCTCTGGGCCCTGCTGGACGTGGCGACCATCGTGGTGCTGGGCAGCGGCCTGTACCTGTGGCTGCGCAAGCCGCAGGGCGCGAGGAAAGGTGCCAGGCGCGCCGCCGGAGCCGCCGGTGACCTGGACGAGACCCAATCACCCGAAACCGCGGCCGCCTGATCGCCAGTCCGCCCGATCGCTTCCCCGCAATGCCTGACTCCCACAAGCCCGACTCCCCGAAACACCAGATCGAGAGCCTGCAATCGAGCGGCCTGAAGGCCACGCTGCCGCGGATCAAGGTGCTGCAGATCTTCGAGCAATCGACCCAGCGCCACCTCAGCGCCGAGGACGTCTACCGCCTGCTGCTGCAGGACGGCGCCGACATCGGCCTGGCGACGGTGTACCGGGTGCTGATGCAGTTCGTCGAGGCGGGACTGCTGGCGCGCCAGCACTTCGAGTCCGGCAAGGCGGTGTTCGAACTCAACTCGGCGCAGCACCACGATCACATGGTCTGCCTGGCCTGCGGCCGGGTCGAGGAGTTCTACGACGCCGGCATCGAGCAGCGTCAGCGGGAGATCGCCGAGGAGCGCGGCTACGAGCTGGTGGAGCACGCGCTGGCGCTGTATGGCCTGTGCTCGGATCCGGCATGCCAGGCCAAGCGCCGCCGTTGAGCTGCATGCGGGCCGGCGAGGCGAATCCGCACAATCCGGCAGTTCCCTGTTGAATACTGGATGGGCATACAGTACATTTCCATCCATCGCAGCCATTCACGGCTGCCACAGGAGATGGCAATGCAGATGCTCAAGCAAACGGTCTGGTCTTCGTTGAACAACGCGGATGCCTGGGTGGTGTGCATCGGCGTCATGTCCTGCCTGGGATTGGCGACGGGTCTGCTGGGTTGAGATCCTAGCGAGCCGGCGCCTCCGGAGTTCCGTTCGCGGAGCCGCGGTCCCCTCTCGAGGGGACCTGTCTTTTTCAGTTCTCAAGTCTTGGTCCGCTGCCCTCACCGGGGCAGCGGATTTTTTTCGTCCGCGGCGTCGGGTCCTGCGCTTCACGCACTCGACGAAGGCCCGACGCGTTCACAGCGGCGTGAGCACCGGCTCACCGGCTTCCCAGCGCCGGGCGTTCTCCAGGAACAAGTCGATGGTCGCCTGGACCGACTCCGGCGACCAGCCGGCGATGTGCGGCGTGAGGATCACGTTGGGGAATCCGAGCAGCGCCTCGGGCGGCTTCGGTTCCGATTCGTAGACGTCGAGCGCGGCGCCGCCCAGTTCGCCGGCGGCGAGCGCCGCGGCCAGCGCGGCCGTGTCGACCAGGCTGCCGCGCGCGATGTTGACCACGTGGCCCTGCGGCCCCAGCGCCTTCAGCACCTCGGCATTGACCAGGTGCTTCGTCGCCGGCCCGCCCGGCGCGGCCACCACGATGAAGTCGGCCCAGCGCGCCAGCTCCACCGGCGTGGCGAAGTACGGGCAGCCGAGCGCGTCATGGCGCTCGCGGCGGTTGTGATAGCCGACCTCCATGTCGAAGGCCAGCGCGCGCCGGGCGATGCGCAGACCGATGGTGCCCATGCCCAGGATGCCCAGCCGGCGGCCGTTGACGCTGGGGCGCAGCGGCAGCGCGTCGCGCCAGACGCCGGCGCGCAGCGCCTGCTCCTGCTGCGGCAAGGCCCGCACCGAGGCGAGCAGCAAGGCCATCGCGTGATCGGCGACACAGGAGTCGTTGGTGCCCGCGCCGTTCCACAGCGTGATGCCGCGCGCCTTGGCGGCGGCCACGTCGATCGCCTCGTAACCGGCGCCCTGCGCGGCGGCCGCGCGCAGCTTGGGCATCGCGGCGATCTCGTCGGCGCGCAGGCCGATCGCGCCGATCGTCAGGACGATCTCGATGTCCCCGCCCTGCTCGGCGATCGCCGCCGCGCGCGCCTCGGCGGTCGGGGCGTAGATCACGTCGTGGTGCGCGCGGAGCTGCGACAGATGGGTCTCGGCCGTCGGCATCAGGACGAGCAACTTGCGGCGGGAAGCAGGGGAAGGAGTGGCGGACACGGCGACCTCGAAAGGGAAGACGGAGGAAGGCGGAAGGTTCGCCGGCCATGATAGGAGCGGGCTCCGCGACGTCCGCCGAGGCGCGCACGCGCTTCGCACGGCGGCGGCACTCGCTCCTTCTTACCCCCTCGCCCCCGCGGGGAGAGGGAGGGGAGAGGGGGCTCGTGCCACAGCGCTGCTGCCCTTCGAAGCACCCCCTCTCCCCTGCCCTCTCCCCCCTCGCGGGGGGCGAGGGAGTTCTTGCGCAAGGCAAGTGCGGGCAGCCCTGTCTTACCCCCTCGCCCGCTTGCGGGCGAAAGAGGGCGCCTCAGTCCTCGAGCGGAAACCTTGCGCGCCAGAAGTTCTGCAGCCGCGGGTCGGCATCGACACGCTCGACCACGGGCGTCATCCGCGGCGCCGCTTCGTGGAAGCGCTCGCGCCAAGGGCCGAAGCGCGACACCACCGCCACGTAGAGGTCCAGCACCGTCAGCTCGTCGCCGAGCAGGTAGCGCCCCGGCGTCACCTGCGCGTCCATGACGCTCCAGCAGAACGCGATCCGGTCATGCACCGCGTCAACCACCTGATCGCGCTGCTCCGGCCGGGCGCCGATGCGCGTCACGTCGGGCTTGATCCAGTGCAGCGAGTAGATCGCCGACGACACGAACACCATCCAGCGCAGGAACTCCGGCCGCCGCGGATCACCAACCAGCGGCGCAAGCCGCGCCTGTGGATGCGCATCGGCCTGATGAATGAGGATCGCGGCGCTCTCGGTCATGACGCGGCCGCCGTCGTCGACCAGCGTCGGGATCTGCCGCATCGGATTGGTCGCGCCGACCCGCACGCGGGCCGCCTCCTCCGCCCAGGTGGCGCCTTCGATCAGGTCGAAGTCGATGCCGAGCAGGATCAGCGCCGCCTCGACCGCCGTCGAGCCCGATGCCGCCGATCCGAAGAGCGTCCATCCCATGCCGCGTGCCCCGTGAAAGCAAAGGCGCATTGGAGGGGATGCCCTCCCCGGCGTCAATCCGCGCTCAAGGGCGCTCGCCGCGCGCCATCCGCGCGTCGATCTCGGCCAGCGCCTTCGGCAGCGAGGCGACCGAGTCGATCACCAGGTGCGCGCCCGCCGCCAGGAGGCGCTCCGCCGCGGCCGCGCGCCGAGCGGCGACCTCGGCATCCGGCAGCGCCTGCAACTGCTCGAGCGTCAGGCCGGTCTCATTCCCCGACAGACTCAGCCCCACGGCCCACATGCCGGCGCGGCGGCCTTCCTCGATGCCCGGCGCCGTGTCGTCGACCTTCACGCAGGCCCGCACGTCGCCGATGCCCAGCGCCAGCACGTTGGCCAGCGCCATGAACGGCCCCGGGCGGCCGCCTGCCGGGAGTTCGTCGCCCGCCACGACGTAGTCGGCCTCGATGCCATCGGCCTTGGCCTGTGGCAGCAGCACATCCAGCACCTGGCGCGGATAGCCCGAGCAGGAACCGATCTTCAGCCCCGCGCGCCGCAGCGCCGCCAGCACGTCGGGCGCGCCCGGGATCGGCTGCGAGTAGCGGCCGACCTTCTCGATCTGCATCGGCATGAAGCGCTCGTAGATCGCGTCGATGTCGGCATCGGTCGACGGCTGGCCAAGGCGCGCGCGCCATTGCGACTGCAACCGCGGATCCTCGAGCAGCGTGCGGATGTGGTCGCGCTTGGACAGGCCCATCGGGCCGCGCGCCTGGTCGAGCGTCAATGCGATGCCGAAGGTCGCGAACGCGTCGACGAAGATCTGCGTCGGCGCCAGCGAGCCGTGGTCGACGAGCGTGCCGGCCCAGTCGAAGACGACGGCCTGCAGATGCGGATAGGGCGTCGCGTGGGTCGGCGCCATGGCGGAAGCGGTGGAGGTCATGCGTGGGTCCCGAGGACGAGGCGGTGAGCGGATGCCGGCACTCTATGAAACGAACATGACAGCCGAGCCATCTGCCCGAAGGAGCGCCGCGATGGCCTCTTGCTGAACTCGTGCTTCGACGCCGCCGAAGGACTTCGGCGCTAGGCTCGCGGACGCGACAGGCTGCGGCCAGACCCCGGACAGGTTTCTGAAGGGCGGCCCGGGCATCCTGCGCAGCTCCGCGCGGCAGGCCTTCGAGGGAGGCCGCCCCGCGCGCCATGCAGAACGAGAAAGCGACGCTCATGGACCGCCGCCACTACTATCCGCGCCCGGCCGTCGAGGCCGGCACCAACCGCTGGGACTGGGCCCTGCTGCCGCTGGTGCTCGCGCTGCTGGTCCTGCTGGCCTACGGCGCCGCGCAGATGGCCCGCCCCTTCGCGCTGGGCGATCCGCTGCCGCTGTCGCTGGACCCGTCCCACCTGCCCTACTACCTGCTGCGCACCAACCTGCGCATGCTGGCCGCGATGGTGCTGGCGCTGCTCTTCAGCGCGGTCTTCGCGGTGCTCGCCGCCAAGGTCCGCGCCGCCGAGAAGGTGCTGGTGCCGATGCTCGACATCCTGCAGTCCATCCCCATCCTGGGCTTCCTGTCGATCACGGTGACCGGCTTCATCGCGCTCTTCCCCGGCAACCTGCTGGGCGTGGAATGCGCGGCCATCTTCGCGATCTTCACCTCGCAGGCCTGGAACATGGCCTTCAGCCTCTACCAGTCGCTGCGCACCGTGCCGTCCGAGCTCGACGAGGCCGCGCGCGTGTTCCAGCTCTCCGGCTGGCAGCGCTTCTGGCGCCTGGAGCTGCCCTTCGCGATGCCCGGGCTGCTGTGGAACATGATGATGTCGATGTCGGGCGGCTGGTTCTTCGTCGTCGCGTCGGAGGCGATCGCGGTCTCCGACCAGAGCATCAAGCTGCCCGGCGTGGGCTCCTACATCGCGCTGGCGATCGAGGCCCGCGATCTCGGCGCCATCGGCTGGGCCATCGTGGCGATGCTGGTCGGCATCCTGCTCTACGACCAGCTGGTGTTCCGGCCGCTGGTGGCGTGGGCGGACAAGTTCCGCTTCGAGGACAGCGGCACCGACGCCGCGCCCAACTCCTGGATGCTGAACTGGCTGCGCCGCACCTCGCTGACGCGGCGCGTCGCGGCCTGGACCGTGGCGCGGCTCGAGGGCAGCCTGGTCTGGTTCCGCCGCCACCATGACGGCACCTCCATCCGCGCGCGGCCGCGCATCGCCAGCGCCACCTGGCAGCGCGCCTGGGACGCGGTGATCGCCGCGGCGGTGATGGTGGCGCTCTACCACCTGATCCGCTTCGTCCACAGCGAGGTCGGCTGGGGCGAGGCCGGCCATGTCTTCGGCCTGGGCCTGCTGACGCTGATCCGCGTGATGGTGCTGATCGCGCTGGCCGCGCTGGTGTGGGTGCCCGTCGGGATCTGGATCGGCATGAACCCGCGCTGGTCCGGCCGGCTGCAGGCGGTGGCGCAGTTCCTGGCGGCCTTCCCGGCCAATCTGCTGTTCCCGGTGGTGGTGGTGCTGATCGTGCGCTGGAAGCTCAACCCGGACGTGTGGCTGTCGCCGCTGATGATCTTCGGCACGCAGTGGTACCTGCTGTTCAACGTCATCGCGGGCGCGTCCAGCATTCCGGCCGAGCTGCGCCACGCGGCGCGCAACCTCGGCCTGAGCGGCTGGCTCAAGTGGCGGCGCTACCTGCTGCCGGCGGTGTTCCCCAGCTTCGTCACCGGCGCGATCACCGCCAGCGGCGGCTCCTGGAACGCCAGCATCGTGGCCGAGTACGTCTCCTGGGGCGACACCACGCTGCAGGCCCATGGCCTGGGCAGCTACATCGCGGAGATGACCGCCAAGGGCGACTTCCCGCGCATCGCGCTGGGCATCGGCGTGATGTGCATCTTCGTGATGAGCCTGAACCATTTCGTCTGGCGGCGCCTGTACCGGCTGGCCGAGGACCGCATGCACCTGTGAGGACACCGGCATGACCGCATCCATCATCGAACTCCACGGCGTCGGCAAGCGCTTCCGCTCGGCCGACGGCCATCCGCGGCCCGTGCTGGAGGACGTGGACTTCCATCTGCGCGAGGGCGAGATCGTGGCGCTGCTGGGCCAGTCGGGCTCGGGCAAGAGCACGCTGCTGCGGATCATGGCCGGGCTGGTGCCGGCCGACGCGGGCCAGGTGCGCTATCGCGGCCAGCCGCTGTCGGGACCGGCGCGGGGCGTGAGCATGGTGTTCCAGTCGTTCGCGCTGTTCCCGTGGCTGACGGTGCAGCAGAACGTCGAACTGGGCCTGGAGGCGCGCGGCGTCGCCAAGGCCGAGCGCGAGGCCCGGGCCGAGGCGGCGATCGCGCTGATCGGGCTGGGCGGCTTCGAAGGCGCGCTGCCGCGCGAGCTGTCGGGCGGGATGCGGCAGCGGGTGGGCATCGCGCGCGCGCTGGTGACCGATCCGGACGTGCTGCTGATGGACGAGGCCTTCTCGGCGCTGGACGTGCTGACCGGCGAGCGGCTGCGCGAGGACATCCTGGAGCTGTGGGACGGCGGGCACATGCCGACGCGGGCGATGCTGGTGGTGTCGCACAACATCGAGGAGGCCGTGATGATGGCCGACCGCGTGCTGATCTTCGCGAGCGACCCGGGGCGGATCCGCTGCCAGCTGTCGGTGCAGCTGCCGCGGCCGCGCGATCCGGAGAGCGCCGACGTGCGCGCGCTGATCGACGAGGTCTATGCGCTGATGACGGCCGGCGCGGCGCGCCCGGCGCGCACGGCCGGCGCGGTGGACGCGGCGACGGCGCCGGCCCCGCTGGCCGAGCGCCTGCCGGCGGCGGACGTGGCGCGGATGGACGGCCTGCTGGAGCTGCTCACCGAATCGCCCTTCGACGGCCGGGCGGACCTGCCGCAGCTGTGCGAGGAGGCGGGCCTGCCGGACTCGGAGCTGCTGCCCGTCGCGCACGCGCTGGCGCTGCTGGGGCTGGCGCAGCTCGACAGCGGCGACCTGCAGCTGACGCCGCTGGGGCGGCGCTACGTCGAGGGCTCGCATGGCCTGCGGCGCGACCTCTTCGGCCAGCAGCTGATGGCGCATGTGCCGCTGATCGCGCACATCCGCCACAGCCTGGAGCAGGAGCCGAGCGGCGTGATGCCGGACAAGCCGGTGCTGCGCCTGCTCAGCGAGCACCTGGACGACACCGAGGCCGATGCGGTGTTGCAGACCGCGGTGACCTGGGCGCGGCACGGCGAGGTGTTCGAGTACGACTACAACACCGGTGCGCTGCGGCTGCCGACGGGCGAGGACGACACGGCGACGCGCTGATCGGCCGGGCGGCGATCGGCTGGGGTTGGGCCGGATGGATAGAGTCGAGGCTTCGCGTCCTCGAGCCTGCCCCGATGAAACGCCTTGCCCGTTCCCGGCTGAAGTCTCACAGCACCGACCGCCTGCTGCGCCAGGCGCTGCGGCACTGGCATGCCGACGCCGGCTGGCGCGCCATCCAGGAACTCCAGTTGAGAGGGTCGCCGTCGCTGCTGGCGACGATCACCGCGATGAGCGCGAGCCCGCGCGCGCGGCGCCGCGCCGTCGCCTTGTCGATCGCCAGCCAGCTGACGCGCCGGGTGCAAGGCGAATGCACCATGTTCGCGGAGGCCGAGACCCAGCAGCTCCTGCTGCGGGGTCTGTCGGACCCGCATCACGACGTGGTCCGCGCGGCGGTGGGCGGACTGGGCCACCGGCCGCACGCGGCCAGCGTGGAGGCGCTGCTGCGGCTCGCGACGAGCACGGACAGCCAGATGCGATGGCAGGTCGCCGTGGCGCTGGGGTCCTACGAAGAGCCAGAAGCGATCGAAGGCTTGATCCGCCTTTCCTCCGATCCGTCGAATGAGGTGCGGGACTGGGCCACCTTCGGCCTGGGCACGCTGCGCGACGACGACACGCCGGAGATCCGCGCGGCGCTGCGCCGCAACCTGAGCGATGACGACCTCGATGTGCGCGGGGAAGCGCTGGTCGGGCTCGCGCGGCGTGGAGACGACGGCATCGTCGAAGCGCTGATCAAGCTGCTCACGCCCGACTGCCATGTCTACGAACTGGATGCCGCGGAGGCGCTCGCCGACCCACGGCTGGTTGAGCCGCTGAAGGCGCTGACCAAGGTCGCCGGCCCGTCATCCACGAACGCGTACTGGCAGGCGCGGCTGGACGACGCGCTGGAAGCTTGTTCGAGTCAGGCGGTTCCCGTTGGCACCGAAGTCAGCAAAGCTTCCTGAGCATCCGCCGCAAAAGTGCTTCTCGCAGAATCGACGCCCGCAAGATTCGCCCCTTCGTAGGGCTCGTGCACGGGTCCGAGCACGAAGCGGGCCCTCAGCTCGCGAAGCATCAGATGCGGCTCGATGCAGCGGACGCCCATGGCCGCGCACACGTCTGGAATCTTGATCTTCTTCCTCGATTCGGGAGCAGACTTTTCCCAGGTCACAACCGTATGGCCACGCGCCATCGCGTGAGCCACGAGGTACATGTCCGCGGAGTCGATGAATTCCAGAATCACCGTATCAAGCAGCTTCTGTCGGTTGACCCATTGCACGAGCTCGCCGAGCTTCAGTTCGACCGTCGCGTCCTTGGAGAGGAAGAAATCGGGCGATTGCGCATTCACCCATGGACGGATGACGTCGTCGAGGAGTTCGTCCCGGACCTGCGTGATGCTGAAGATCTGGCCATCCGCATGACTGACGGTCAGCCAGCGCCAGAAGGCCGGACAGAAGTCCATGCCGTAGTGAACGTTCTTCGCTTCCAGAAGCGTATTGGCGTCAAGCAGATAAGCCATCTCAGGTCCTGCCTTCGAAAGAGCGGCCGATGGCCATGAACAGGTCGCTGTTGGGAACGCCCAGCAGCCGGAAGGCTTCGGTGAACTGAGTCCTGGAACTCATGGTGTGATCCACCAGAGCGCGGGAGAAGCGGCGACTGGCGCGCGTGGTCGCTTGCATGCAGACGTCGGGCTTGGGAGCGGGGTCCAGCACCAGCGAATGCTCGTACGCGGCTCGAGTGAGCGCGCCGATGGCCAAGCCGGCCACCTCATCGCACCAGCGCGCCACGGGACAGATCGTTTCGCCGCTGGCCCTCTCGCCACTGACGCCCGAGATCCCCAGCCAGAGCAAGGCGAGATGCCACACCAGCGAGCGCAGGCGCTCCTCCATGTCCAGCGCGCCGTTGATGAAGATCACGGGCGCCAGATCGTCAGCCAGCGTGATGCCGCGAAAGTCGACGTCGAGCTCAGCCGCCAGATGCGACGGGATATCGCGCGAAACGATGTCATCCACCATCACGAGGATCCTTGCCGACTCGGTCATGTCGACGATGGCGTCGAACAGATCGCCTCGCGCGGCGGGCCCGCGCAGGGGGTGAGTCGAACGCGTCAGGATGAATTCAATGATCCGGGCGGCGCCGTCGACCTTGCCTCCCGCGACGCCGCCGCCGACGAACGCCAGCGGATCTTCATCGTCTTCGAGGAGGAAATCCCGGTACCACCCCTGCCGTCGCTCGCAACGGCGCAGCGTGGCAGCGAGATTCCGGCCATATCGGCCGCGGAAGGTCGCCCGCGCCGGTTCGAACATCATGGGCTGCGGAGCGTTGATGGTCTCTCGGGCCGTCCGCAGCAAGGGGCCCAGGTGTTGATTGCATTCCATGGTGCCCATTGCACTGCGTCATTCGCCGGGGCGCGATCCTCAATTCATTGAGAGATTGGCCTCGATCGAGACATGCAGCTTCAGGTGGAAGACGGCACCGTCCCTCCTCGATCGATGTCGTCCCGGCTGCCTTGGAATCGCCATTGGACGGCGTCGCCTGGCGCGATTCAGCGAAGACTCTTGAGCGCCGGCATGTGGGAGCAGCGCCGGTCCGGCTCCGCAATATCTGCACCCCGCCTTCGCCAGCCGCACAATGAGCGCCTTCCCCCACTGCGCCGCAGCCTGCCCATGCTCCCCCGCATCAGCGAAGAGATCACCTTCCGCAAGCTCGAGATCCTGATCACGTTCCTGGAGAGCGGCAGCCTCGCGCGCGCGGCGGAGAAGCTGGGCACCAGCGCCGTCAGCGTGCACCGCGCGCTGCATTCGCTGGAGGCCGGCACGCGCTGCGCGCTGTTCCGCCTCGAGGGCCGCAACCTGCAGCCCACCGACGCCGCCCACGCGCTCGCCGACGTCGGCCGCGAGATCCTCCAGCGCATGGACGAGGGCATCAACGCCACCCGCGCCCTCGCCGGCTACGCGGCCGAACGCATCCGCATCGGCTCGCTGTACTCGCTGACCAGCGGCACCGTGCCGTCCATGATCATGGCGCTCAAGACCCGCAAGCCCGACGTGCAGGCCGAACTGATCCTGGGCTCCAACGCCGACCTGACCCAGCGCCTGCGCGACGGCACCCTCGACGCCGCCGTCATGGGCCTGCCCGAGGGCGCCACCGACATCGAGACCCACGCCCTGTTCGAGGACACCCTCTACTTCGCCGCCCCGGCCGGCTCGCCCTACGCCCGCCGCGAGGCGATCGACCTGCAGGACTGCGTCGAGGAACGCTTCGTCAGCCTGCAGGAGGGCTTCGTCACCTACAGCCGCTTCCTCGACGCCTTCCGCATCGCCGGCTTCGAGCCGCAGATCGTGATGAAGACCAACGACATCTTCTCGCTCATGAACCTCGTGGGCGGCGGCATCGGCTGCACGCTGCTGCCCGGACGCGTGCGCGCCGTGCTCCCGCCCAGCGTCCGGCTGGTCCCGCTGCAGGACCGCTACGCCGTGCGCCAGACCATCGCGCTGTGCTTCCTCCGCGCCCGCGAGCGCGACCCCAACCTGCTGGCGCTGCTCGCCGCCAGCCGCACGCTGCGCCTGGCCGGCGGCTGACCGCCCATCGAGCGCCACCGGACCGTTCCCGACCGTTCCGCTCGCCGTAACCGTCGGGCGGCGCGGTTGATTGATCGGGCGCCGCGCCCCCCGTACCGTCCGTGCCCATGGACCGCATCCCCATGGACACCAAGGCCCGCGACCGCGCCGCCCGGCTCGCCGCGGCCCGGGACGCGCTCGGCGCGCGCCTGACCGGCAAGCGCGTCGACACCGGCGCCATCGTCGACCTGCTCCACGCCGTGCTCCGGCCCGGCGACCGCGTCTGCCTCGAGGGCAACAACCAGAAGCAGGCCGACTTCCTGGCCAAGGCGCTGGTCCAGCTCGATCCCGCCCGCATCCACGACCTGCACCTGGTGCAGTCGGTGATCGCGCTGCCCGAGCACCTGGACGTCTTCGAGCGCGGCATCGCCAGCCTGCTCGACTTCAGCTTCTCCGGCCCGCAGGGCGCGCGGCTCGCCAAGCTGCTCTCCGCCGGCCGGCTGCGCATCGGCGCGATCCATACCTACCTCGAGCTGTTCGCCCGCTACTTCGTCGACCTCACGCCCAAGGTCTCGCTGATCGCGGCCCAGGCCGCCGACGTCCACGGCAACCTCTACACCGGTCCCAACACCGAGGACACGCCCGCGATCGTCGAGGCGACCGCGTTCTCGGGCGGCATCGTCATCGCGCAGGTCAACGAGCTGCTGCCCGAAGGCACCGCCCTGCCCCGCGTCGACGTGCCGGCGGACTGGATCGACATGGTGGTGCTCGCGCCGACACCGCATTTCATCGAGCCCCTCTTCACCCGCGACCCGGCGCAGATCAGCGAGATCCAGGTGCTGATGGCGATGATGGCCATCAAGGGCATCTACGCCGAGTACGGCGTGCAGCGCCTGAATCACGGCATCGGCTTCGACACCGCCGCGATCGAACTGCTGCTGCCCACCTACGGCGAATCGCTCGGCCTGAAGGGGAAGATCTGCCGCCACTGGGCGCTGAACCCGCATCCCGCGCTGATCCCGGCGATCGAGGCCGGATGGGTGGAGTCGGTGCATTCGTTCGGCTCCGAGCTCGGCATGGAGGACTACCTGCGCGCGCGCCCGGACGTCTTCTTCACCGGCCCCGACGGCAGCCTGCGCAGCAACCGCGCGTTCTGCCAGGCGGCCGGGCATTACGCCTGCGACCTGTTCATCGGCTCGACGCTGCAGATGGACCTGATGGGCAACAGCTCGACGGCAACGCTGGGGCGCATCGCCGGCTTCGGCGGCGCGCCCAACATGGGCGCCGACGCGCGCGGCCGCCGCCACGCCAGCCCCGCCTGGCTGAAGGCGGGCCAGGAGGCGCGCGCCCATCAGAGCGGCGCCGCCGCCACGCCGCGCGGCCGCAAGCTGGTGGTGCAGATGGTGGAGACCTTCCGCGAGCACATGCAGCCCGCCTTCGTCGAGACGCTGGACGCCTGGGAGCTGCAGCGCCAGGCCGGCATGGACCTGCCGCCGATCATGATCTACGGCGACGACGTCACCCATGTCCTCACCGAGGAAGGCATCGCCAACCTGC
The DNA here is from genome assembly GCF_059491535.1 of Roseateles sp. Mitsp63. Classification (NCBI taxonomy): domain Bacteria; kingdom Pseudomonadati; phylum Pseudomonadota; class Betaproteobacteria; order Burkholderiales; family Sphaerotilaceae; genus Roseateles; species Roseateles sp. Mitsp63. The sequence continues at coordinate 5,526,658 of NZ_CP168509.1, forward strand.
TGCTGTGCCGCGACGACGCGGAGCGCGAGCAGGCCATCCGCGGCGTCGCCGGCTACACCGCGGTGGGCCTGGGCCGGGACCGCCGCGCCGTGGAGAACCTGCGCGACCGCGGCGTGATCCGGCGCCCCGAGGACCTGGGCATCGATCCGCGCCTGGCCACCCGCAACCTGCTCGCCGCGCGCGGCATGCGCGACCTGGTGCGCGCTTCCGGCGGCCTGTACCGCCCGCCGAAGCGCTTCCGCAACTGGTGAGCCGCGAGCCCGCGCCCCCCCGCCCGCACGACCGCACGACCGCACGACCACGACACGCCATGACACCCCTCCCACCCGGTCTCGAGACCCTGGACTTCCGCTTCGCCGGCACGCGCGCCGTGCCGGCCTTCGCGCCGGTGCTGGTCGGCGTGGTCGGCTCCGGCAACCTCGAGGTGATGCTCGAGCCCGGCGACGGCGCCGACTGCGCGGTCCGCGTGCAGACCTCGGCGCGCGGCTTCGCGCCGATCTGGCAGGCGGTGCTCGACGACTTCCATCGCCGTCACGGCCTGGCCGGCGTGCGTGTGTCCATCAACGACATGGGCGCCACGCCCGCCGTCGTCAGCCTGCGGCTCGACCAGGCCGTCCAGGAGCTGCGCCCATGACCGCCCAGTCCTATGCCGAATGCCCGGCGCGCGAGCGCCTGGCCCTGCTGCTCGATCCGGGCAGCTTCCACGAGTGGCTGCCGCCGCAGGAGCGCCTGATGAGCCCGCATCTGGCGCAGCTCGGCGTGCCCTCGGCGTTCGATGACGGCATCGCCATCGGCCGCGCCACGCTCGATGGGCGGACGGTGTTCGCCGCCGCGCAGGAAGGCGCCTTCATGGGCGGCGGCGTGGGCGAGGTCCACGGCGCCAAGCTCACCGGACTGCTGCGCCGCGCGCTGCGCGACCGCCCCGCGGCGGTGCTGCTGCTGCTCGACTCGGGCGGCGTGCGGCTGCACGAGGCGAATGCCGGTCTCATCGCGGTCTCCGAGGTGATGCGCGCGGTACTCGACGTCCGCGACGCCGGCATCCCGGTCATCGGCCTGATCGGCGCGGCCAACGGATGCTTCGGCGGCATGGGCATCGTGGCCCGCTGCCTCGACAGCGTCGTGATGAGCGACGTCGGCCGCCTGGCGATGTCCGGGCCCGAGGTGATCGAGGCCTCCCATGGCGTCGAGGAGTTCGACGCCCGCGATCGCGCGCTGGTCTGGCGCACGACCGGCGGCAAGCACCGCTGGCTGACGGGCGACTGCGATGCGCTGGTCGAGGACGACGTCGCCGCCTTCCGCCAGGCCGCGATCGACGCGATGAAGGCCTTGCCCGCCGCGCGGCCGGTCACGCCCGAGTCGCTGGAAGCCGAGCACGCGCTGCTCGCCGCGCGGCTGGCGCTCCTCGACGCGCCGGTCGACGGCGACGGCGACGGCGACGACGCGGCCGCGCTGTGGCGCCGGCTCGGCGTCGAGGACGCGGCGCGCGTGCCGGATCTGGACGTGGCGGACGTGGTGCCGCTGCGCGCGCTGGCGCGCTGACCCCCGGAAGGACAAGACATGGACTGGAACACCCTGGCCGCCACGCTGTTCGGTTCCGCCGAGATGCTGACCCTGGACGGCGACTTCCTGCACGGCACGGCGGAGGTCGACGGGCAGCCGCTGACCGTCGTCGGCACGACGCACCATGCGCCGATCGGCGTCCGGCTCGCGCTGGCGCAGGCGCGCGTCGTGCTGGACACCATCGCCCGGCATCCCGGCAGGGCCATCCTGCTGCTCATCGACACCCAGGGGCAGCAGCTGCGCCGGCGCGATGAACTGCTCGGCATCAACCGCGCGATGGCGCATCTCGGGATGGCCATCGACCTGGCGCGGCGCCGCGGCCATCGCGTGCTGGGCCTCGTCTACGACCAGGCGCTGTCCGGCGGGTTCATCACGTCGGGGCTGATCGCCGATGCCTGCGACGCGCTGCCCGAGGCCGAGATCCGCGTCATGCGCATCCCGGCGATGTCGCGCGTGACCAAGCTGCCGGAGGCCATGCTGGAGGAGCTCTCCAAGTTCAACCCGGTCTTCGCGCCGGGCGTCGAGAACTACGTCGCGATGGGCGGCGTGCGGCGGCTCTGGCGCGGCGACCTGCGCGAGGCGCTGAGGCAGGCGCTGGCCGACGCCACGGCCGAGGACCGCCGCGCCATCGAGGGCGCGGCGCGCGGCGGCCGGCGCCTCGCGGCCTCGGTCATGCAGCGCGTGCTCGACGCCGCCTGATCGCGGACATCCATTCCGGGAGACGCCGTCATGACGCGACTTCATCGCCATCAACTGATCCGTCCGACGCCGGCCGCATGGGACCGCTTGCGCGCGAACGCGCGCGATCCGGTCGAGCGTGAATGCCTGACGCTGTGGTCCTCCCGCGGCCTGCCGCTGGTGGTGACGCAGCAGCGCTGCGACGCGGGCAGCGAGCCCGACTGGATCGCGGCGGGGCTGTCCGCGCCGCTGCGCTGGGAATCCCGCCGCATCGGCGTGAGCCTGGCGCGTCGCGAGGTGCTGTTCTTCGACGAGTTCCCGGCCGCCCGCGCGATCACGAAGCTGCTGCCCGCGCGAACCCGGCCGGCCTGGGATGAGTTCTGCCGCGCCGCGCAGGCCGGCGGCGTCCAGCCGCGCGTCTACGGCAGCTACGGCTGGCAGGCGCTGACCGGAATGGCCCATGTGCGGACCGATTCCGACACCGACCTCTGGCTCGGCGTGACCGGCGCCGAGCAGGCCGACGCGATGGCCGCGCTGCTGGCCGGCACCGAGATCGCTGGCCTGCGCCTGGACGGCGAGCTCGTCTTCGATGGCGACAGTGCCGTGTCGTGGCGCGAGTGGCTCACCTGGCGCGCGGGAGGCACGCGCTCGATCCTGGTGAAGTCGATGGGCGGCAGCCGGCTGGCGACCTCGCTGGGCGAGATCGTCCGCGCCCTCAAGGCCGCGGCCTGAGGGCCTGGCGATGCTGTCGATCGCGCCCGCGTCCGCGCCACTCGCCCTGAGCGCGGAGGACCTCGGCCGCGCCGCGGTGCTCGCGCTGCACGACGAGCTGGCGCTGTCGCCCAAACCCGGCCTCGTCACGCTGAGCAGCAGCGGCAGCCACCGCGACATGGACGCGCGGACCTTCCTGCGCAGCATGGCGGCGCTGCGGCCCTACTTCGTGGAGATCGCCGATCTCGGCGCGCGCGGCGCGCCCTTCTCCGAGCTGGAGCGCGCCGGCGTCCACGCCGAAGCCCGCATGTTCGCGGCCACGAGCGGCGTCAACACGCATCGCGGCGCGATCTTCCTGCTCGGGCTGCTGTGCGCGGCAGCGGGTGCGGCCGCCGCGACGCGCTGGCCATTGACGCCCACGGCGATCCGTTCGACGCTGATCGCTCGCTGGGGCGAGGCGCTCCGTCAACGCGCGTCGCGCCCCTCCTCGCTGCCCGGCGGCATCGCGGCGCGACAGCTCGGACTCCGCAGCGCGTCGGAGGAAGCGGCGCTTGGCTTTCCGGCGGTCTTCGACACCGGCGTCCCGGCGATGCGCGCCGCATTCGCGCGAGGCCTTTCGGCCGAACGCGCGCGGCTCGACACCTTCTTCCATCTGATGGCCGTCCTCGACGACAGCAACCTCGCGCATCGCGGCGGCCTGGCGGGCCTGCGCTTCGCGCAAGGCGCCGCGCGCGAGTTCCTCGATCTCGGCGGCGCGGCCCATCCGGACGCGATGCGCCGCGCGGATCGGCTCTCGCTCGAGTTCGAGGCCCGCTGGCTCTCGCCCGGCGGCTCGGCCGACATGCTCGCCGCCCTCTGCTGGATGCGCAGGATAGGCGCGCTCGGCAGCGGGATGGGGCCGTGACGGGAGCGGTGACGTGAGTGTCGCCATCGTCTTCAGCGGTCAAGGGAACCAGCATCCCGAGATGCTGCCGTGGCTGCGCGAGGACGAGCGGCTTCAGCGCCTGCGCGCGATCCTCGGCGTGGAGGACTGGCGCGCCGCGCTCTCCGATCCGGCCTGGTCCCGCGTCAATGCGCATGCGCAGGTGCTGCTCACCGCGACGGGGCTCTCGGCGTGGTCGCAGCTGCGGACGGCGATGGAGGCCGCCTCGCTCGAGGTCGACGCCGTGGCGGGCTACAGCGTGGGCGAACTGGCCGCTTGCGCCGCGGCCGGCGTGTTCACCGCCGACGAGGCGATCGCCCTCGCCCGCCGTCGCGCCGCCTTCATGGATGAGGCGAGCACGCGGGAACCCGGCGGCCTCAGCGGCATCACCGGCATCGATGCAAGGACGCTGGAGGTCCTGCTCAGTGGCACGCGCGCCAGCGTGGCGATCCGCAACGGCGAGGACTCCGCCGTGGCCGGCGGACCGCTGGACGCGCTCGACGCGCTTGAAGCGGCCGTCATCGCGCGGGGCGGGCGCAGCACGCGGCTGGCGGTGTCGGTCGCGTCGCACACGCCGCTGATGCGCGAGGCCGCCGAGGCCTTCGACGACGCGCTGGCCGCCGTGCCGTTGAAGACGCCATCGCTTCCCCTCTTCGACAGCAGCGCCAATCGCGTGTGGCGTGCCGAGGAGGCGAGAAGCGGACTCGCGCGCCAGATCGCCGCGACGGTGCGCTGGGACGAGGTGATGGATCAGCTCGCGGCGCGCGCGCCATCCTGCGTGCTCGAGATCGGCGGCGGCCAGGCGCTCGCGCGGCTGTGGCAGCAGCGTCACCCGTCCATCCCGGCGCGCTCCGCCGACGAGTTCCGCACCCTCGGCGGCGTGCTCGCCTGGATCGCCCGCTGCGCGGGCTGAGCGCCCGGGTTCACCCTCGATCGTTGCAGCGGCCGTAACGGTCTCTTGACGTGCTTGATTGAAGCGGCCCCACGCCGCCGATACCGTCCGGCCCACAAGACACAAGACACAAGACACAAGGCGGCCGGCGTTCGACATGCCGGAGCCGCCGCCACCGGAGACAAGCATGACGGTTCACTGGATGTCGATCCTGCCGCTCGCGGCCATGTTCGTGGTCGCCACGGCGCTGCCGGTCAACATGGGCGTGCTCGCGTTCGTCGGCGCCTTCCTGGTCGGCACGCTGGTCGCCGGCATGAACGCCAAGGCCATCATGGCGGGCTTCCCCGCCGACCTGTTCCTCACGCTGGCGGGCATCACCTACCTCTTCGCGCTGGCGCAGAACAACGGCACGATCGACTGGCTGGTGCGGCTCGCGGTGCGCGGCGTGCGCGGCCGCATCGCGGCCATCCCGTGGATCATGTTCCTGATCGCGGCGCTGCTGACCTCGGTGGGCGCGGTCAGTCCGGCGGCGGTGGCGATCATCGCGCCCATCGCCCTGGGCTTCGCGGCGCGGCACGGCATCCATCCGCTGATGATGGGCCTGATGGTCATCCATGGCGCGCAGGCCGGCGGCTTCTCGCCGATGAGCATCTACGGCGGCATCACCAACAAGATCGTCGCCAAGGCCGGCCTGCCGCTGAGCGAGATCACGACCATGCTCGCGAGCTTCGGCGTGAACTTCGCGGTGGCGCTGGGCCTGTTCATCGCGCTGGGCGGGCCGGCGCTGGTGCGGCGCGGCCGCGTGGCGGAGGACGCCGACATCGCGCCCATTGCGCCGGTGGCGCGCGCGCAGGGCGGCCCGCAGATCTTCGGCGACGCCGAGGCCGCCTCCTATGGCGAGGGGCAGCGGGTCGCGGCCAACCGGTCCTCGATGCTGGGTCAGGTGCAGACGCAGACCTTCGCGCGGACCGACTTCCATCAGGTGATCACCGCGCTGGGCCTGCTGCTGCTGGCGGTGCTGACGCTGGGCTACAAGCTGGACATCGGCTTCGTCTCGATCACCATCGGCCTGGCGCTGAGCCTGATGCAGCCACGCTTGCAGAAGAGCGCGCTGGGCCAGGTGTCGTGGCCGGAGATCATGCTGATCGTCGGCGTGAGCACCTACGTGGGCGTGATGGAGAAGATGGGGACGATCGCCTACGTCGGCAACAGCGTCGCGGACCTGACCTCGCCGCTGCTGGCGGCGCTGCTGCTGTGCTTCGTGGGGGCGGTGGTGTCGGCCTTCGCGTCGTCGACGGCGGTGCTGGGCTCGCTGATTCCGCTCGGGGTGCCCTTCCTGACCGGCGACAACGCCGGCATGGCGATCGGGTTCATCGCCGCGATGGCGGTGTCGTCGACGATCGTGGACGTGAGCCCGTTCTCGACCAATGGCGCGCTCGTGCTGGCCAATGCCAAGGGCATGGACCGCGACCGCTTCTTCCGCCTGCTGCTGCTCTACGGCGCGGCGGTCACCGTCATCGCGCCGGCCGTGGTCTGGGGCCTGTTCGTGGTCCTGTGAGGCTCACGCGTCGACTTCATGCGTCAACAAAGGCCGCCGCGATCATCTCCCCGGCGTTGATCGGCGACGGCTCGTCGACGCGCGGCGTGTAGATCATGTCGCCGGCGCGGATGGCGCAGCCGCTGAGCACGCAGGTGCCATCGCGCCTGGACGGCACCATGTCCCAGATCTGGTAGCCGTAATGGCAGGCGCCGGGGTCGGACCAGGAGATGGCGGCGGTGCGCGGGGTGGGACGGTCCAGCACGTGGATGGTCGGCGACGCGCGCGTGATGCCCGCCCGGGAGGGCGAGGCCAGCAGCCCGTCCGGCACGCCGCCGTTGCCGAGCCATGACACCGTGCGCAGCCAACCGTCACGGGTTGGGTCGCTTGCGAGATCCCTGTGCATGCCGCACCGCCTTTCACGTCCGCCGACAATCCGGCGTCAAAGCCTGAAATAATTCAACGCTTGATGAATATAACAAAGGCGGGCATCGAATGAGCAAGACCCCGAAGTCAGCCGGGGCGCCCCGGCGGCGCGGGCGGCCGAGCGCGGACTGTGCACCAGGCGCGGACCATCTGCTGAGGACGGCGCGGCGCAGCTTCGCGCTGCGCGGCTACGAGGCCACCAGCGTGCGCGACATCGCGCGCCAGGCCGATGTCGATCCGGCGCTGATCGCGCACCACTTCGGCTCGAAGGAGGCGCTGTGGCTGGCGGTGGTCGAGCAGATCAAGGTGCTGCTGGATCCGATGCTGAGTGCGACGGGCGCGCTGCGCGGCGACGCGTCGCTGGGGCCGCGCGAGCGCGTCGAGCGCTGCCTGCTGCTGTTCATCGACCGGGTCTTCGAGCATCCGGACATCGGGATCTTCTTCTCGACGGCGACCGCCGAGGAAGGCGAGCGGCTCAACGTGCTGGTGGACGCGATCGTGCGGCCGTTCAACGAGGTCTCCCTGCCGCTGTTCCAGGACGCGATGGATGCGGGCGAGCTGCATCGCTGCGATCCGACGCTGCTGTTCTCGCTGCTGATGCAGGGCATCAGCAAGACGGTGGCCTACAGCCATGTGCTGCGGGCGGTGTCGCCGCTGCCGGACGATCCGGTCCGCTTCAAGCGCGAACTGACCGAGGTGGCGCTGCATCTGCTGCGCTGAACGCGCGGCGCTGTATCGGCGAGCATCGGAACGTCTTTCCCTGCCCCGCCGGATACACGGGCATACGGAACCCGTATCGCGGCCGGGCCCGGATCCGAAGAATCCATGCCATCGCAGCCCCGGCTGCCTGACTGGAAAGGACTTCCCCATGCGATCGATCCTCCGCCGCTCCGTCTTCCCGCTGGTGCTCGCCGGCGCCGCCACCGCCGCGACGGTGCTGCTGTCGCTGCCGCCGATGTCGGGCACGGCCGCCGCGGCCTCGCTGCTCGGCGGCGCGGGCATGGACGGCAAACCCGCGCCGGCCTTCACCGGCATCAACACCTGGATCAACAGCCCGCCGCTGACGATGGACGGCCTCAAGGGCAAGGTGGTGCTGGTGGACTTCTGGACCTACACCTGCATCAACTGCCTGAACCAGCTGCCCTACGTGAAGGCCTGGCATGAGAAGTACAAGGACCAGGGCCTGGTCGTCGTCGGCGTGCATTCGCCCGAGTACGAGGAGGAGCGCTCCACGGCCGGCCTGAAGGACGCGATCGCGCGGCTGGGCATCCACCACGCGGTCGCGCAGGACAACGACTTCAAGACCTGGAAGAGCTACAACAACCGCTTCTGGCCGGCGCTGTACCTCATCGACAAGCAGGGCAAGGTCGTCTACTCGCACTTCGGCGAGGGCGCGTACCAGCAGACCGAGGCGCAGATCCAGGCGCTGCTGAAGCAGCCCTCGTGAGGTCGAGCGCCGTCAGAGATGGCGCTGCGCCGCCCCTCAGCCGCGGCCTTCCACGGCCATCGACAGCACGTAGCCCTCGCTGCGGACCGTCTTGATGTAGCGCGGTTCGCGCGCGCCATCGCGCAGCCGCTGCCGCAGGCGGCTCACGAGCAGGTCGATCGAGCGCTCGAAGAGCTCGGCCTCGCGCCCCTGCGTGAGGCCCAGCAGCTGATCGCGGCTCAGCACGCGCTGCGGATGGTCGAGGAACACGCGCAGCAGCCGGTACTCGGCGCCGCTGAGCGGCACGACAGTGCCCTCCTGGTCGACCAGGTGGCGCTCGATGGTGTCCAGCACCCATTCGCCGAAGGCCAGCCGCGGCGACTCGTCGCTCGAGCGCATGTTGGGCGGCAGCATGCGCGCGCGCCGGAGCACCGACTTGATCCGCGCCAGCAGCTCGCGCGCCGCGAAGGGCTTGGCCAGGTAGTCGTCGGCGCCCATCTCCAGGCCCAGGATGCGGTCGGCCTCGTCGCCCCGCGCCGTCAGCATGATCACCGGCGTCGCCTTGTGCTTGCCCGCGCGCAGGTCGCGGCACAGCGACAGGCCGTCCTCGCCCGGCAGCATCAGGTCGAGGATCACCAGATCGAAGGGCCCCGCCGTCTCCAGCGCGATGCGCATGTGGCGGCCCGTGGGCACCGCGGTCGCGCGCAGGCCGTTGCGGGTCAGGTAGGTGGTGAGCAGCTCGCGGATCTCGCGGTCGTCGTCGACGATCAGGACGTGATCCAGGGTGGGCGCGGTCGTCTGCATGGGGCGGTGGCGGAACGCTTCGAACGGGATGAGGCGCAATGTACCGGTCCTGCCCCGTCCCCACGCCGTCACCGGCAATGTTGTGTCTCCTGCCCGCGCAGCGGATACACGGGAATACAAAGCCGCCCACAAGCGCGCCGCGCCCGCCTATAAACCAGCCTGCGGCGCCGGCGCCGCGCCCTTCATCGGAGATCCCCGTGAGCCGCGTCATCGATTACTTCTTCGCCCCGCACAGCCCTTGGACCTACCTCGGCCACGAGCGCTTCGCCGCCATCGCGCGCGAGGCGGGCGCGACCGTGCGGCTGATCCCGATCGACCTGCTCAAGCTGTTCGAGGTGTCCGGCGGGCTGCCGCTGTCGCAGCGGCCCAGGCAGCGGCAGGCCTATCGCCTGCTGGAGCTGCGGCGCTTCTCGACGCATCTCGGCATGCCGATGCATGTGGAGCCCGCCTTCTTCCCCGTCGTGCCGCACAAGGCCGCGAGGCTGGTGATCGCGGTGGACCAGGCCGACGGCCCCGGCGCGGCGATGCGCGTGACCGGCGCGCTGCTGCGCGCGGTCTGGGAACAGCAGCGCGACATCGCCGACGACGCGACGCTGACGGACATCCTGGCGGAGCAGGGCCTGCCGGCCGAGCGGCTCGCGCGCTCGGCCGAGGCGGACATCGGCGCGCAGTACGAGGCGAATACGCAGCGCGCGATCGACGCCAGCCTGTTCGGCGCGCCGAGCTACGTCGTCGACGGCGAGCTGTTCTGGGGCCAGGACCGCCTGGACTTCGTCCGGCGGGCGCTGGCCACGCGCGCATGAGGGCGCCTCGCACGCTGTTCGCGCGCGTCTTCTGGCTGATGGTGCTGGGGATCGCGATCGCGCAGGCGCTGGCCTATGTCGCGATCCGGCAGGAGCGGTCGATGGCCCTGCGCGCGCTGATGATGTCGGGTGTCGAGCGCGACATCGCCACCGGCATCGCGGTCCTGGACCGGCTGCCCGCGGCCGAGCGCGCGGCGTGGCTGGACCGGCTCGAACGGCCCAACTACCGTTTCGCGCTCGCCGACCAGATCGATCCGAAGGCCGGTCCGGTGGATCAGTCCGATTTCAGCGGCGCCTTCGTCGACGCGCTGACGCAGGCGATGGCGCCGTTCCGGCTCGAGCGCGCGGCGCAGGTCGGGGCTCGGCAGTACCAGCTGCTGGTGCGCCTGGGCGACGGCGCGCCGGTGACGGTGAACGCGCGCCGCGTCGACATGCCCGTTCCCGAGTGGGTGATGTGGGTGCTGGGCGCGCAGCTCATCGTGCTCGCGCTATGCACCTGGACCGTGGTGCGGCTGGTCACGCGGCCGCTGAACGCGCTCGCGTCGGCGGCGGACGACCTCGGGCCCGACCTGACGCCGCGTCTGATTCCCGAAGGCGGCCCCGCCGAGGTGGCCCGCGCGGCGCGCGCGTTCAATGCGATGCAGCAGCGGATCGCGGGCTACACGGCGGAGCGGGTGGAGATCCTGGCCGCGATCTCGCACGACCTGCAGACGCCCATCACGCGGATGCGGCTGCGCGCGGACCTGATGGCCGACGAGGCGCTGCGAGACAAGTTCCGCCAGGACCTCGACGCGATGCATGCGCTGGTCCGCGAAGGCGTGACCTATGCGCGCACGCTGCACGGCACCTCGGAGCCATCGGCCCGGCTCGACGCCGATGCGCTGCTGGCCAGCATCGCCGGCGACTACGAAGACGCGGGCGAGGCCGTCACGCTGAGCGGCGAGGCGGGCGCGCCCATCGTCGCGCAGCCGCAGGCGCTGCGCCGCATCGTCGTCAACCTGGTGGACAACGCGCTGGCCTTCGGCGGCGCGGCGGAGATCGAGGTCACGCGCAGCGCCGCGCAAGACCCGGCCCCCACCTTGACGATCGCGGTGCTGGACCGGGGTCCCGGGATTCCGGAAGACCAGCTTCAGGCGGTGTTCAAGCCCTTCCACCGGCTGGAGACCTCGCGCAACCGCGAGACCGGCGGCACCGGGCTCGGGCTAGCGATCGCCCAGCAGCTCGCGACCGCGATGGGGGGCGGGCTGACCCTACGGAATCGTCCCGATGGGGGCCTTGAGGCCCGCCTCACCCTCCCCGCGCCAGCGCCGGCCACACTGTCCACGGCTTCTGTGGACAAGTCTGTTGGCTCCACGGGCAGGGATGCTGCAAGCCGTTGATTCGTCACGGAAAACATTGCAGTGCCGCGAAATGAGGCAGTGATCCCGACGGGCCATCCAAAGTCGTTTTCGCGGACCTCGCGGCTATCCCCGCGAACTGTGGACAAGTCTGTTGGCTGCCTCTGCAGGGGTTCAACAACCCGTTGTCACCAAAGGAAAAAGCTTTCAATGCCTCAAAACAAGGCATTGGGATAAACCGGGCGGACAGCGGGCGTCAGGTCTTGACACCCCCTCCGGGATCCGATTGGCAAGCTGCGTTCCCGATTCCAAGTTGCTCACAGTTCCCACGAGTTGTGCACGGTCCCTTCGGTCTGTCCACGGCCTCTGTGGACAAGTCTGTTGGCTGCCCGGGCAAGGATGTCGCAAGTACTTGTTCCCGCAAGGAATTCATTGGGATGCTGCGGAATGAGGCAACGCCCCCCGTTTCCCGCCGAAGGGCGAGACCCGCCCCGGCTCAGACGATGCGAAGTCCCAGATTGGGAAGCCCGTCGATGTGGCAGTCGATCACGTCGCCGCGGACCACCGGACCCACGTTCTCCGGGGTGCCGCTGAAGATGATGTCGCCCGGCTTGAGTTCGAACGCGCGCGACAGCTGCGAGATCTGCTCGGCCACGCTCCAGATCATCTGGCTCAGGTCCGCATCCTGTTTCGTCTGGCCGTTCACCTTGAGCCAGATCGCGCCCTTGGACGGATGGCCACCCAGCGCCTGCACCGGATGGAGGGGGCCGATCGGCGCCGAATGGTCGAAGCTCTTGCCGATCTCCCACGGCTTCTTCTGGTCGCCCATGCCGCGCTGCAGATCGCGGCGGGTCATGTCCAGCCCGATCGCATAGCCCAGCACGCAGTCCAGCGCCTGCTCCGGCGCAATGTCGCGGCCGCCCTTGTGCAGCGCGGCGACCAGCTCGCATTCGTAGTGATAGTTCTTCGTCAGCGTCGGATAGGGATGGTCGGCGACCGTGCCCGGCGCGACGTTCTGGATCGCGTCCGCCGGCTTCTGGAAGAAGAACGGCGGCTCACGCGTCGGGTCGCTGCCCATCTCGCGCGCATGCGCCGCGTAGTTGCGGCCGATGCAGTAGATGCGCCGCACCGGAAAGCGCTGGTCGCCGCCGACGATCGGGATCGTGGTCTGCGGCAGGTCGAAAGGCGTCTTCGCGGTCGACTGCGCCTGGCCGGGCAAGGCGCAGCCGGCCACCGCGCCCGCGGCCATCGCGGCCGAGGTGTTGAGCAAGGAACGACGATCCATCGCGGTCTCCTTCGTGAATGGGAAGTTCTGCGCGAGGCGCCTCCGGGCACCCGCGGCGAAGCGAGCGTAGGCGCCGCTCCGGGCGCCCGCTTCCTCGTTTCCCCTTGAAGGCCTGGACGCGGGGCGAGCCGCGCACGGCGGCGTCGCCCAGGCGTCAGCGCACGGCCTCGTCCATGAGCCGGTCCACGATCAACTGCAGTCCCTTCAGCACCGGCGCCGCGTCCGCGGCGTACTGCGCCTGCACGATGGCGCCGTCGACGGCGAGCGCCAGCGCAGCCGCGAGCTTCCTGCGCTGCCGGGACGCAGGCAGCAGACCCGCGATGGCGCCGGTCATGTCGTCCTTGTGGCGCCGCGTGACCTCGACGACCTCGGGCAGCGCGGGGCCCATCTCGCCGACGCCATTGAGGAAGGCACAGCCTCGGAAGTCCCCCAGCGCCTGGCCGTTGAACCATTCCGCCATCGCGGGCGGCAACGCGGCGATGCCCTTCGCCGCGCCACCGTGGCGCGCCAAGGCAGCGGTGAACCAGCGCATCCATCGCTCATGGCGCAGGTCGAGGTAGGCCAGGATCAGGTCGTTCTTGCTCGGGAAGTGCCGGTAGAACGTGACCTTGGTGACGCCGGACGCGGCGATCACGCGGTCGATGCCGGTGGCGCGGATGCCCTCGGCGTAGAACAGGTCGTGCGCGGCGCGCAGGATGCGGTCGCGGGCAGGCAGCTCGCCAAGGTCCATGCCCGGATCGATGTCGTCACTCGAGTTCATGGGGTCATTGTAGACAGACCTGTCTACCATCGCCAGAATCGGGCATGTAGACAGACCTGTCTACATCTACCAACGAAAGGCCCTGACCATGGAAACCCGCCCGCCCATGCCCCCCTTCACCCGTGAGACCGCGATCCAGAAGGTGCGTCTGGCCGAGGACGCCTGGAACAGCCGCGATCCGGCGCGCATCGTGCTGGCGTACAGCCCCGACACGCAGTGGCGCAACCGGGCGGAGTTCCCGCGCGGTCGGGCGGAGGCGCAAGCCCTCCTCGAGCGCAAGTGGGTCCGCGAACTGGACTACCGCCTGATCAAGGAGCTCTGGGCCTTCGACGGCCACCGGATCGCCGTGCGCTTCGCCTACGAATGGCACGACGACGCCGGCAACTGGTATCGCAGCCACGGCAATGAGAACTGGGCATTCGATGCGAATGGCCTGATGACGCATCGCCACGCGAGCATCAACGACCAGCCGATCAAGGCCGCGGACCGCCAATTCCATTGGCCGCAGGGACGTCGTCCCGACGACCATCCGGGTCTGAGCGATCTGGGCCTCTGAGGCCCGCGGCGCCTCAGTCCTCGATCAGCCCGAGGAAGTGGTCGAGGATCACGAAGTGGTCCTCGAACATCCGCGATTCCATCGCCGCGAGTTCGTCGCGGTGGAACCAGCGCGCCTCCTTGACGTCGTCGCAGCCGACGACCTCCGGCAGCGAGCCCATCTCGCCGAACTTGAAGTGGTGCGCCATCGTGATCAAGCGGCCGCGCGCGCTGCGCAGCGGATCCTCGAAGGTCGCGACGCCATGCAGCGCCGCCAGCACCGAGGCCGGCAGCAAGGGGAAGCGCGTCTCCTCGATCAACTCGCGGATCGCGCAGGCCACCAGTTTTTCACCGCGGTCGAGGTGGCCGCCGGGCACCGCCCAGAGATCCTCGCCGAAGGGCCCTTTGCGCCGCACCAGCAGCACGTGATCACCGACGGTGACGACCGCGTCACCCGTCATGTAGGCCACCGCGGTGTACTTCTTGCGGTAGGCGGCGACGGCGGCGTGCTCGGCCTTGCGCTTCGCGTATTCGGGCAGCCGGCTCCAGGCCTGCAGCCAGGCCCGCACCGGCGCGCTGACGTAGGGCGCCATCACGGTGAGCGCGGCATCCGGGTCGTCGGCCTCGAAAAACACCTGCCGCATCGCCGTCGCGTCGACGTCGGCCAGACGGTCCACCAGTTGCTGCCGCCAGCGTGGGAAGTTGTGGAGGTAGTAGCTGGTGTGATCCTTCTGATGCCCGACCAGCACGATGTCGGCGTCCTCGCCCGCGATCGCCCGCACGCCCATGGTGACGGCGGCGTTCCAGCGCTTGTCGTCGAAGTAGTCGCGCACCGGCAGCACGTGCAGGCGCTCGCGCTGTGCCGGCGACAGGTTGGCCAGCAGCATCTGCCGGCGCTCCTTATGCACGAAAGGGTTGCGCGGATCACGCGCCCGGTGCGACGAGCCCAGCACGGCGATCACCTCGTCGGCCAGACCGAAGGCCGCCTGGAACAGCGCCTCCTGGCCGAGGTGCACCAGTTGCCAACGGCCGACGACGACGGCGACGGTCTTGCGAGTCATGCGGGGTCCTTCCAGATCGGGGATTCAGCCGTGCTTCGCCGCGATCGGCAACTGCCGGCCGCTGCCGAAGGCCCGGGCGCGCAGCCGCACGATCGGCGGCGCCTGGCGGCGTTTGTATTCGTTGCGGGCGATCATGCCCTTGATCCGCGCGATCAGCGCCTGACCTTCGTCGCTCGCGCGCAGCGCCGCGGCCGCCGCCTCCGCGGCACCGCGCTCATCCGGCGCCAGCCGCTCGCCCTCGATCAGGAGCTTGAGCACCTCGTCCAGCACCTCGTAGGGCGGCAGGCTGTCGGTGTCGCGCTGATCGGGCGCGAGCTCGGCGCTGGGCGGCTTGTCGAGGATCGCGGCAGGAATGATCTCGCGCCCGGCGGACTCGTTCAGGTGCCGGCTCAGCGCGAAGACCTCGGTCTTGTACAGGTCGCCGATCAGGCCCAGCCCGCCGTTGGTATCGCCGTAGAGCGTGCAGTAGCCGACGGCGATCTCGCTCTTGTTGCCGGTCGTCAGCAGCAGCGGTCCGTGAGCGTTGGACACGGTCATCAGCAGCGTGCCGCGCACACGGGCCTGCAGGTTCTCGAGGGCCAGCCCGGTGGGCCGTAGCGCCAGCGTGCTTGCGGCCATGGTGTCGGCGACCTGGCGGACGATGTCCTCGATCGGACAGATCTCGAGCGGGATGCCGAGGTTGGCGCACAGCGCCTTCGAGTCCTCGACGCTGCCCGTGGAGGAGAAGCGGGAGGGCATCGTGATGGCCATGACCCGGTCCGCGCCGAGCGCCTCGACCGCCAGCGCGAGCGTCAGCGCCGAGTCGATGCCGCCGGATGATCCCACGACGACGCGATCGAAGCCGCAGCGCCGCGCGTAGTCGCGCAGGCCGAGCACGATCTGCTGGCGATAGAACGCCATGGCGTCGAGGCCGGCGCTGGGCGGCGGCAGCGGCCCGCCGTCGCGCGGGGCGAAGGTGCCGCGGTCGGTTTCGAAGCGCAGCGTGACGATGTGCTCAGCGAAGCGCGCGGCTTCGAAGACGACGCCCGGCTCCGGCTCGATCGCGAAAGAGGCGCCGTCGTACACGAGCTGGTCGTGCCCGCCGATCTGGTTGACGAAGACCAGCGGCAGGCGATGCCGCCAGCACGCGGCCCGGAACACCGCATGACGCAGCTCGCGCTTGCCGACATGGCTTGGGCTCGCATTGATCGAGACGACCAGATCAGGTGCCGCGTCCGCCAGGCGCTGGAACGGATTGATCGCGTAGTCCTTGCCGTCGTCGTTCCAGCCGTCCTCGCAGATCATGAAGCCGACCTGCGCGCCACCAATGCGCAGCACGCGCGCGACATCGGGACCGGGCTCGAAGTGACGGCGCTCGTCGAAGACGTTGTAGGTCGGCAGCAGCTGCTTGTGATAGTCGAGCAGCACCTCGCCGTCGCGAATCACCAGCAGGGAGTTGCGATAGGCCTTGCCGGTGCCAGGGTTGCGCGTCGGCACGCCGACCACCCAGTGCAGGCCGCCGACCTCCCGCGTCGCGGCCAGCAGGTGATCCAGGGCCACGTCCAGGCGCTGACGGAAGTCCTCTTCGTCGAGCAGGTCGGCGGGGTAGTAGCCGGTCAGCGAAAGCTCCGGGAAGACGACGAGGTCCGCCCCCTCATGACGGGCGCGGCGCGCCGCGTCGAGATGCAGCGCCAGGTTGCCATCCAGGTCGCCGATGGTCGGATTGATCTGCGCGAGGGTGATCTTGAGCATGACTTCGCTCCTCAGTTGGCCTTCACGCCAAAGACCTGCCGCAAGTAGTTCAGGAAGGTTTCGTCATCGCACAGCGTCTTGCCGGGCGCGTCCGAGAGCTTGGCCACGGACTGGCCGTTGCAGCGGACGAGCTTCATGACGATGTTCAGCGGCCTGGGTCCGAGGTCGTTGCTCAGATGCGTGCCGATGCCGAAGCCCACCGGCACGCGCGCCGCGAAGTGCGCATGCAGCCGGAAGGCCTCGTCGCAATCGAGCCCGTCGCTGAACACCAGCCGCTTCGCGCGCGGGTCGATGCGCAGGGCCGCGTAGTGCGCGAGCGCCTTTTCGCCCCATGCCACCGGATCGCCACTGTCATGCCGCAGGCCGTCGAACAGCTTGGCGAAGTAGAGATCGAAGTCGCCGAGGAACGCGTCCATGCCGATGACGTCGGTCAGCGCGATCCCGAGGTCGCCGCGGTATTCCTGCACCCAGCCTTCGAGCGCCGCCCGCTGCGACAACCGCAGCTGCACGCCGACGGCCTGATAGGTCTGCAGGTACTCATGCGCCATCGTGCCGATCGGGATCAGCCCATGGCGCCGCGCCAGTTCCACGTTCGACGTGCCCTTGAGCACCTCGGGGATCTCGCGCTTGAGCGTCGCCACCACCTCGTCCTGCCAGTCGCCCGCGAAACGGCGGCGCAGGCCGAAGTCGAAGAACTCGAACGGATACGCCTGGGCGCCCATCGTGCGCGGCACGGCGGCGGCGTAGTCGCGCAGCCGGCCGATCTTCGCCGCGAGCCGCGCGCGCCCTTCGGCCAGCACCGCCGCGCGATCGCCGCCGCACAGCCGGCGGAAGTACAGCTCATTGACGATGGCGAGCACGAAGATCTCGAAGCCCATCACGTGGACCTGCGGCCCCTTCGCGACGATCACGAGTTGACCGGCCTGGGCGCCCTCGCCCGGCCGCGCGTCGATGAAGCGGCGCTGGAACCGGAAGATGCGCAGGAAATCGATGAAGTCGGACTTCATGAAACGCAGGCCGCCGAGGTAGGCCAGCTCCTCGTCGCTGAAGCCCAGCGTGCAGAGATGGTCCAGCTCGCGATTGACCGCCTCGCAGAGCTCGCTCAGCGCAAAGGCCGGCGTGTTGCGGCAGACAAAGCGGTACTCGGCGTCGTTCGCGGGGAAGGCATGCAGCAGCGTCTGCCACATCGTGAACTTGTAGAGATCGGTCTCGAGCAGCGAGCGGATGACAGGCGTGTCGTTCATCGTGACGCTCCGTCTCAGGCCGACAGCGCGCCGAGCGCCTGTGCCGCGGTCATCGACCTGACGCCCAGGGCGCGAGCCCGCTCGGCGAAAGCCTTGGCGCCCGCCTCGAAGCCGCCCACCGGGCTCATCGCGTCCTCGATCAGCACGACGCGGGCGAGGCGCTCCGGGCTCATCCCGGCGAAGAGGTCTTCCGCGGTCGCGGCGACACAGTGGCTGCTGGCCTCGCCGGCGATGAAGGTCAGGCCCGGGAAATCAACGATGCGGTCGACCAGCGCGCGGTTGGTCTGCGTGCGCGGATCGCTCGCGACCGGCACTTCGGCGCGCACGGCGCTGTACTGCTCGGTCATCGGGTTCAGGCCCTTGAGCACCTTCTCGACGGTGCGCAGCCGCGCCGCCTCCCACCGGCCCAGCGCGGCGGCAAGCTCCCCATGGATGTTGTGGCCCCAGGTGCCGACCACGCAGTGCGCCGGCCAGACCATCAGGATGTACTTCCTCGGGCTGGCCTCGAGGGCGTCGAGGTAGCCCAGCACCTGATCGCGCAAGGCCGGATCGCGCGGCGCGAAGCGGCCGGCGCGGACATCCTCCGCCTTGATCTGGGTGAAGGGCGCCACCGGCTGTGCCGCCCCGTCCGCACCGGGCTGTTGCCAGAACGCCGGGCGCTCGATCGCGTAGACCGGGTGCGAATCCAGTGTCACGACGATGTCCGCGATCGCGCCGGCCGCCTGGTCCACCAGCGCGGCCAGGCGCTGCAGATCCGCGTTGGCGCCGGTGACCGGCAGCGCGGCACCGGCGATGTCGCAGAAGTCGTTCTGCGGGTCGACGATCAGCAGTTGGGCGGTCTGGGTCATGAGCTACTCCGTTCGTGTCGTTCGGGATGTCGTGACGCCAGCATATCCCACTTCGTGCCTTTTTGCACTAAGCGGCGATTGCGAAAGTGGAAGGAAGTGAACGGGGATGAAACCAGACGTTTCTCGCTTGAATTACTGATCCGCGTTGCGCATTTGACGGGCCCGCGGCCGGATCGCCATAATTCGTGCCTTCGCGCACTAACAAGAACGTCACGCCGTGGACTTCGAACGCCCCATCGTCACCGTCGACATCGTGCTGCTGACGCTGCTGGAGGGCGCGCTCCACGCGGGACTGGCGCAGCGCGACAAGGCGCCTGCGCTGGGCGCCTGGACGCTGCCGGGCGGCTGGGTCCACACGGACGAGGATCAGGATGCCGATGACGCGGCGGCGCGCATCCTGCGCGAGAAGGCCGGCATCGTGTCGCCGTATCTGGAGCAGCTCCGGACCTTCTCGGGCATGCATCGCGACTCGCGGGGATGGTCGCTCTCGGTGAGCTACTACGCGGTGGTGCCGGGCCAGTTGAACGCCGCGGGCGAGCGCTTCCGCTGGGCGCCGGTCGACGGCCTGCGCTCGCTGCCTTTCGATCACGCGCAGATCCTGCGCACGGCGGCCGAGCGGGTGCGCTCCAAGACGCTGTATTCATCGCTGCCGGTGCACCTGATGCCGGCCGAGTTCTCGCTCGGCGAGCTGCAGCGGACCTACGAACAGGTGCTCGGCGCGGAGCTCGACAAGCGCAGCTTCCGCCGGCGCATCGAGGAGCTCGACGTGATCGAGGAAATCCCGGGCGCCTTCACCAGCGGCGGGAGCCACCGGCCCGCGCAGCTCTACCGGAAGAAGGCGCACGCGCCCGCGCTGAAGATGGCGGCGAGCAATCTGACCGTGAGCTGAGACGGAGCCCCGTCGCCAGCCTACACATTCCCGGCCGAGCTCACCCGCTTCCTGCTCGGCCGTTCCGCGCCTCAGCGCTCGAGGTAGCCGAAGGTCCCCTGGTCGCGGACCTCCTCCGCCGCCAGCCGCGCCGCCTTCATCGCGTGCCGGTAGAGCGACATCGCCAGGCTCACGCGCCGCACGCCGGCCTCGCCGAGCTCGCGCACCGTGAACGAGCGCCCCGGCACGCCGGCCATGAAGTTCACCGGCTTGGACACCGACGCGCACACGCGCCGCACCGCGTCGAGGTCCGGCAGCAGCGGCGCGAACAGCACGTCCGCGCCCGCACGCTCGAAGGCCTGCAGGCGGCGGATCGTGTCATCGAGGTCGTTGACGCCGTGCAGGAAGTTCTCCGAACGCGCGGTCAGCACGAACGGAAAGGGCAGCGCGCGGGCCGCCTCGACCGCGGCGGCGACGCGCTCGACGGCCAGGTCGAAGTCGAGGATGGCCGCGCCGCCTTCGCTCGACGAATCCTCGATCGAACCGCCGGCCGCGCCCGCCTCGGCCGCGAGGCGGATCGTCAGCGCGCAATCCTCGGGACGATGACCGAAGCCGTTGCCGAGGTCGGCGCTCAGCGGCAACGGCGTCGCGCCGGCCAGCAGGCGCACGTGGGCGAGCGTCTCGTCACGGGTCAGCTGGCCATCGCGCTTGCCGGCGGCTTCGGCCGCGGCGGCGCTCGAGGTCGCCAGCGCCGGGAAGCCCGCCGCCTCGAGCATCCGCGCCGAGGCGATGTCCCAGGCATTCGCGATGACGAAGGGCGCGGGGCGCTCATGCAGCGCGCGCAGGGTGGCGGCCTTGTCGGCCAGGCTCGGAGTGGGATGACTCATGGGGGGCCTCTTCGGTAGGACTGGGGGGCGGGTCGGAGGAATGACGCCGGATGCTAGGCCGCCCTCCTGCCGCCGGCTGGCAGGAACCGGACGCGTCCCTCGAACGAGCCACCCGCGCCGGTCTCGGCCTCGCGCAAGGCGGCGCTGGACGGCGCTGGGTGGCGCCCGCACCACGGTTTGGCCGCGTTCGCGAGCCTCCTCGCCCCGCGTGCGCGCGATGCGCACGAATTCCAACCCCAGAAAGTTGCGAACTATTCGCATTTGATAACGTATCGCGTTTGGCGCACTGAGCGCGGCCTTCCGCCCTCCCCTTCCGCCCTCCCGTTTCGCCCCTCGTTCCCCCGTCCTGACCCCTTCCGATGCCGTCCACCGCCTCCCGCGCCGCCGCGCCGCGCCTGTCCCTGATCGCCCTGTCCGTCCTCGCGCTGACCGCGCCGCTCGCCGCCCGCGCGCAAGCCGCCTCCGAACCGGCGAAGAAGCTGCTGGACGAGGTGGTCGTCAGCGGCGTGCGGACGAAGACCTTCGCGCCGACCACCGTGCAGGTCGGCGCCTTCCGCGACCAGGACCCGCTGGACGTGCCGCTGACCAACAACGTGATGCCGCGCGACCTGCTCGACGCGCAGGCGGCGCAGGGTCTCTATGACGCGCTGAAGAACACCGCTGGCGTGACCCGCTCGCAGGTCAGCGGCTCGACCTACGACAACCTGTCGATCCGCGGGATCATCGTGGAGAACCGCGGCAACTACCGCCTCAACGGCAACCTGCCGGTGGTCAACCTGATCGACATCCCGCTCGAGAACAAGGAGCAGGTCGAGGTGCTGAAGGGCGCCTCGTCGATGTACTACGGCATGGTGCCGCCGTCGGGCATCGTGAACTTCGTGACCAAGCGCGCCGGCCCCTCGCCGGTGACCTCGCTGACGACCACCGTCAACGACCATGGCGGCATCAAGGCCCACGTCGACATCGGCCGCCGCTTCGGCGCCGGCGACAGCATGGGCCTGCGCTTGAATGCCGCCACCAGCAAGGAGGAGACCGGCATAGACCGCTACAAGGGCGATCGCGGCCTGGTCTCGGTGGCCTACGACTGGCGCGCGGCCTCGTGGGCCAACCTCAAGGTCGACGTCGAGCATTACCGCAAGAACGTCAGCGAGCAGGCCGCGATCTCGCTGCCGGCCGCCGTCAACGGCACGATCACGCTGCCGCGCGTGCCGGACAACAAGACCAACCTCGCCGGCGACTGGGCCCGCTACGACGCCGAGGCGACCAACCTGCTGGTGCGCGGCGACTTCGCGCTCAGCGACGACTGGGTGCTGAGCGTCGAGACCGGCCGCGCCAAGACCTCGCGCGACCGCAACTACACGACCTTCGGCGCATATGACAACAGCACCGGCGCCGGCACCGCGACGACGACGGTGCTCAAGGGCCAGGCCTACACCAACACCAACCACCGCGTCGAGGCGATCGGCCGTTTCGACACCGCCGGCATCGGCCATGAACTGACCTTCGGCGCGACCTACAACCGCCGCGCCTCCGACGGCTGGACCAGCGCCACCGCCAGCGCCGCGCAGAACCTGTACGCGCCGGTCGACCTGCCGCAGCCCACGGTCACGCTCAAGCAGGCCGGCTATCCGTCGGAAATCAACGACCGCGGCCTCTATGTCTTCGACCGCGTGTCGCTGGGCTCGCAGTGGCAGGTGCTCGCCGGCCTGCGCAAGACCTTCTATCGCAGCGAGGCGACCAACCCCGCCACGCCGGTGGCCACCTACCGCGCGGACAAGATCACGCCCAACGTCTCGGTGATGTGGAAGCCGGTCAAGGACATGAGCGTCTACGCCAGCGCGCTGCGCGGCCTGGAAGAGACCGGCACCGCCCCCTTGAACGCGCTCAACGCCGGCGAGGTGCTGGCGCCCGCCGTCAGCAAGCAGCACGAACTGGGCGTGAAGGCGCGCCTGGCCCGGGTGCTGCTGCAGACCGCGGTGTTCCAGACCGACCGCGCGCTGGCCACGACGATCAACCGCGTGTTCCAGGTCGGCGGCGAGACGCGCTACCGCGGCCTGGAGTTCTCCGCCAGCGGCGAGATCGGCCGCGACTTCGCGCTGGTGGTCTCGGGTCTGGTGCTGGACGCCGAGATCACCAAGGTCGGCTCGGCCAATCCGCTCGAGCTCGGCAAGACGCCGGAGAACACGCCCAAGAACACGCTCAGCCTGTTCGGCGAGTACCGCGTCCCCGCCGTGCCCGGCCTGGCGCTGAACGCCGGCGTCTATCACGTCGGCAAGCGCGCGGTGAACAACAGCAACCAGGCCTGGATCAGCGGCTACGAGACGCTGTCCGTCGGCGCGCGCTACCAGACCGCGCTGCTGGGCAAGGCGGTGAGCCTGCAGGCCAACCTCGACAACGCGACCAACAAGGACTACTGGAGCACCGCCGGCAATGGCCTGCTGGGCGTCGGCGCGCCGCGCACGCTGCGCCTGACGGCCAAGGTCGACTTCTGATGGCGACGGAGCGCCCCATGGCCCTGATGACCGCCCGCCGCCTCTGGATGTGGCTGCACCGCTGGACCGGGCTGACGCTCGGGATGCTGCTCGCCGCGGCGGCGCTGCTGGGCACGCTGATGACGGTGCTGCGCCCGCTCGACGAGGCGATGCATCCCGAGCTGTTCCGCGCGCCGGCGCGGACGCCGGCCGCCCTTGCCGCGGTGGACGCGGCCGACGCGCAGACCCTGCGCCAGCCGCTGGAGACGCTGCGGCGCCGCGCCGCCGACGAGTTCGGCCCGAAGGCGACGCTGACGATCCGTCCGCCGCGCGAGGACGGCGAGTCGCTGCGCGCGATCATCCGCGGCGCGGCCTGGGACGGCACGATCTACCTCGATCCGGTGACCGTGCGCGAACTCGGCCGGCGCGGCGAGGCCGAGGGGCTCGCCAACACCGTCTTCGAGCTGCACAGCGCGCTGCTGCTCGGCGACACCGGCAAGGCGGTGCTCGCGATCACGGCGCTCGCCTACCTCGCGCTGCTGGTCACCGGCCTGATCCTGTGGTGGCCGATGAACGCGGCGCAATGGCGGCACGCGTTCAAGCTCAAGCTGGACAAGGGCACGACGCGCGGCCTGTTCGACCTGCACCGCTTCGGCGGGGCGGTGCTGGGGCTGCTGATCGCGGTGGGCGTGGCGAGCGGCGCCTGGATGGCCTGGCGGCCGATCGGCGGCTGGGTCAACGCGCTCGCGGGCGACACCGCGCCCAAGCCGCCCAAGGTCGGCAAGGACCATGGCGAGCGCGTGCCGCTCGACCTCATCGTGGCGCAGGCCCGCGCGCGCTGGCCCGAGGCGCGCCTGGGCTTCGTGCAGCTCGGCACCACGGACGCCAAGCCGGTGCGGCTGCGCTTTCGCGTCGCCGGCGAGCCGCATCCCAACGGCCTGTCCTCGATCTGGGCCGACCCGGTCGATGGGCGGGTGCTGGCGCAGCAGCGCTGGGACGAGCTGGACCTCGCCGGCCGCTCCACCGCGTGGATCTATCCGCTGCACGCGGGCGAACTATTCGGCCTGGCCAATCGTGTGATCACGGGCCTGGTGGGCCTGGCGCTGTTCGCGATGGGCGTCACCGGGGCGTGGCTGTGGTGGCGCCGGCGGCGCTGAGGGCCTGATCAACTCGTCGATGCAGCGCGCCACCGCGTCGCTGCCGGGATCCGGATCGAAGTAGTGCGTGTGGGCGCCGCCGCCGATGCACAGGTCCTTGCGCGGCGGGTCGTCCAGCGCGACCGCGCCCGCATCGTAGAAGGCCGCCGTGTGCTGGACGCCTTCGGGCGCCGGCTGCCAGATCCATCGCCCCACGTAGTCGCCGGCCGTGAACACGTTGGTCCACCGGTCGACGCCCAGGTCGCCGAGCTTGGGACCCTCCAGCACCCAGCGGTAGAGATCCGGGAAGCGCGCGGCGTACAGCTGCCGCAGCGGACTGCCGGCGGTGAACAGGTGGACCTCGACCTCGTCCAGCCATTGCCCCAGCAGCGCCGCCCGGCTGCCGTCGCCGCGGCGGGCGCGGTACGCCAGGTAGCGCAGCAGGTCCGTCGTGATGACGGTGCCCTGGCTGTGCGCCACGATGACCACGCGCGTGGCGCCTTGCTCCTTCAAGTGCTCCAGCAGCGCGACATAGCGCGCGAAGATGCGCGCCCGCGGGATCGCGCCGCGCGGGAACTCGCGCAGGTAGTTGTCGATGTCCAGCATCGCGTCCAGCGGCGCGCGCAGCCAGGGCGCGTACTTGGACAGCGTGCGGCCCAGCAGCGACAGCGCGCCCAGCGCCGAGACCGAGCCGGTGACGAAGGGCGCGAGCATCGCCTGCGACTGCAGGCCGCCGATGATCAGCAGCAGCTTCAGCTCCGCGATGAAGAACGGCGCGAACAGCTGCGTCGCCTCGATCAGCAGCAGCAGCCCGATGACGATGCCCACGGCCGCGCTGACCAGCGCCACCAGCGACACGAAGCCCTCCAGCCGCTCATGGCTGTCCGTCAGCCAGCGGCCCAGGTCGCCCGGGCTGCCGATACCCCGCTCCAGCTCCGCCAGCACGCTGGGCACGAGCATCGCCAGGATGTACAGGATCAGCGCGAACAGCAGCAGCGCGACGGCGCAGAAGCTCGCCGTGCTGTACACGTAGCGCAGCGTCAGGAAGCTCTCGGCCGGCAGCACCCGCGTGCTCAGCGGCTCCAGCAGCAGCTGGAAGCCCCAGAAGTCGGCCGCCACCTCCTGCTGGAGCTCGAACAGCCAGGGGCGGTAGCCCCATTTGCCGGCCGCGTTCTCCAGCACCTGGTGCGAGGTCGCCCAGATCACCATGCCGACCGCCGTGAACGAGGTCAGCGACACGCAGAGCCCGAGCCGGGCGGTGGTGACGCTGGCGCGCGCCTCCGGTCCCAGGCGGGCCTGCCGCAGGCCGCGCGCGATCCAGAACAGCAGCATGAAGGCGGCCACGCCCCACCACAGGTAGCTGCCCAGCAGCGACACCTCGAAAGCCCGCAGCGCGGCCTGGGTCCACCAGACCCAGACGTCCGCCTCCGGCGGCACCGGCTGCGCGGGCCCGAAGCCCGGAGGATCCAAAGCCGGCGGGAACACCGACGGCGCGTCCCGCATGGTCGCGGCGATGATGCCGTAGCTCACGGCGAGGAAGACGAGTCCGATCCGGCGCGTGGACACGAAGCGGCGATCGGCGACGCGCAGCCCGGCGTCGCAGGCGACGGCGAGCGCGGTCAGCAGGGCCAGGCCGAGCACCCACGGCGTCGCGTAGCCCAGGTACAGGACGGTGCCGGCCAGCACGGCCTCCAGCACCAGCACCGTGCGCGCCGGCCAGGATCTGATCCATCGGTAGGCGAGCCACCAGGCCGCCAGCAGGGGTCCGACCACGGCCAGCACCAGCTTGGCGGAGTTCGCCGCCGTGCCGCCGTCACCGGATCCGGCGCCCGCTCCGCCGTTGAGCACCGACATCAGCACGATGAACAGGCCGGTCAGCACCGACTGCAGGAACAGGTTGGCCAGCAGGTGGGCGAAGCCCCAGTCGAGCGCCGTCTGCAGCCGCGAGAGGCGGCGCCAGCCCTGCTGGGCGGCGGGGGAGGCCTTCGCGACTTCGGCGCCCTTGCGCGCGTGGTCGATCGTGTCGCGGGCGAGCTTGGACAGCCGGAACAGGATGGTGAACAGCTCGGTGAGGATGGGCGGCAGGGCACTGGACAGGCGGGACAGGTCGGCCCAGTACATCTCGTGGAAATCGATGCGCCGGGCGTTGTCGTCCGGCGCGCCGGACGCGTCCGTGCGCGTCAGCCAGATGCGGCGGCACTCGTAGGGCTCCGCGGCCGTGCCGCCGCGCTGCGCCTTGAACAGCAGGTAGTCGGTGAAGGCGAGGCCGAGGTCGGGGCGCTCGTCCGTCAGCCGGTCGCGGGGCGCATCCGCCGCCGGCGCGGTCCGGACCGAGGCCTCGTAGCTCGCGACCCGGGCCCGCACCGCCCCTTGATGCTCGCCCTGCGCCGCCCGGTCCAGCCAGCCGGGCCGCAGGAAGTCGGAGCGCAGCGATTGCCGCAGCGCCTTCATCGCGGGCGGCGTCTCGTGGGGATCGGGCATCGCCGGCACGCTGCCCTCGAGCGGCGGCACCTGGAGCATCAGGCAGTCGGAAGCCGCCTCGCTGTAGCGCACGCCGTCCGGCGGCCGCGTGGTCAGCAGCGAGGCCAGCGTGCGGACGGTGTCTCCCGGCGCCTGGTCCGCGACGCCGTGCACCGTGACGACGGCGGTCCGTTGCCGCAGGGGCGACGGCGTCCCGGGTTGAGATCCCTTGCGGTCCCAGATCCGCGCGCGAGCGCGGCGCGCGCCGAATGGGTCGCGCTCGTCCGGCGCGGTGTCGGCCATGGCATGACGCTCCCTGTGTCGTTCCCGGCATCGTGACATCCGGACAGGGGCGCGTCACGCGACACCATCCTCAAGGCATGGGATGTCCCCCGCCTCCCTGGCCCTCCTTGCCCGCACCGCCGGGCGCGCCCATCCCCAGCCGCTCGAAGACCTGCAGCTCGCGCGCCCCGACGGCGTGCGCCAGCATCCAGGCCGAGCGCGGCTTGAAGTAGACGTACTCCGGCGGCGTGCCCGCGGCGATCCGGTCGCGCAGCGGTTTCCACGCCGCCTCGGCCTCCGCCGCGCGGTCCAGCCGGCGCAGCGCCGCGCCCTTCACCGCCAGCGCGAGGTCCAGCCACGGCGCGATCGCCAGCGCCCGATCGGCCGCCTTCAGCGCCCCGGCCCCATCGCCGCCCTCCAGCGCCAGCCAGCCCTGCAGCGCGAGCACCGACGGATCCTCCGGATCAAGCAGCGCCGCCGCGCGCAAGGCATCGCGCGCGGCGTCCAGGCGCCGCGCCATCAGCAGGTCCTGCGCATGGTCGATGCGCAGCTCGATCAGGCCGGAGCGCTCGCGCACGACGCGGTCGTACAGCGCGAACGCCGCTTCCCAGCGCCCGGCCAGCGCCAGCGCGGTCGCCTTGCCCCACAGCGCCTCGGGCTTGTCGGCCTGCGCGGCGAGCGCGGCGTCGTACGCGGCGATCGCACCCTCGACATCGCCCAGGTCGCGCAGCACGCCGCCCGCCGCGAGGTTCACGCGCAGCGAATCCTCCGCGTTCATGCGCTCGCCGCCGGCGCGCAGCTCCTTGGCCACCGCCGGCAGCGGCACGCCCAGCCAGCGCCGCGCCTCGGCGACGGCCACGCGCACGTTGGCGCTGCCGCCATGGGCCGCCAGCGCCGCATCGGCCAGCGGGCCCACCAGCGCGCGATCGCCGCGGATCGCGCGGATGCGCAGCATCGCCAGCTGCGCCGCCTCGTTGTCCGGCGCCAGCGCCAGCGCCTGCTTCTGCTGCTCGAGCGCGCCGTCGACGTCGCCGGTCTCCAGCCGGCGCCCGGCCTCGTTGCTCATCGCGATGGGCAGGCTCGCGCTCGCGTCGGTGCGCGCCTGCAGCTTCAGCACCAGGCGCTGCAGGTCGGGATCCAGCTCGGCCAGGCGCTCGCGGACGATCTCGCGCGTGTCGTAGGCGTCGCGGCGAGGCGAGGCCTGCGCGTTCACCCCCTCGGCGAAGTACTCCCAGACCGTGCCGCTGGCGTAGCGCGACAGGAAGGCCTTGCCCGTCTTCGCGTCGCGCGCCTTGGCGGCGCGGTACAGCGCCTCGATCTCGCGCCAGTCGTCGGGGCCGAGCACGCCGTGCACCTGGTGCGACAGCTCATGGAGCACGGTGTTGTAGCGGTCGGCGATCAGGCGCTCGACGTCCTCGAAGCCGGTGACCGTGTTGTGGCCGCCGGCGCCGCGCACGTCGTCCCACAGCCGCGAGTCCGTGTCGATGCGCGCATCGCGCAGCGACTCCAGCTTGGGCGTCTCCGACAGACGCTGCCACATCGGCTTGATGTAGTGCGTGGCGCTGCCCTCGACCAGCACCGGGATGTAGCTCCTCCACGGCGCCACCGACAGCGCGACCCGCTTGCGGATGCGCGGCGACAGGTCCTGCCAGTTCAGCACGTAGCGCTCGATGCCGGGCACCTCGGGCATCGGCGCCGCGGCGAAGCGGGCTTCGTAGCCCTCGCGGTGCACCTCGACGGCCAGGCGCTGGAACTCGAGCGCCTTGGCCAGCACCGCGTGCGCGCGGCCATGGTCCGGACAGGCCTTGAGCGCCTGGCGCGACAGCGCCCGCGCCTGACCGGGATCGCCTGCCTCGAGCGCGTCCGAGGCGCGGCGCACCAGGCGCTCGGCCTCGTCGAAGCGGGCGCCCTCGTCGCGGCGCAGCTCGGTGTAGTTGCGGCGCGCGTAGCCATTGCCCAGCAGGTAGTGCGCGTGCTCGTCGTACGGGTTGTATTCGAGCGCCTGCTGCGCGGCGGCGGTCGCGTCGGCCGTACGGGCCAGGCGGATGAAGGTCTCCGCCAGGGCGCCGAGCGTCTCCGCGCCGCGGCGCCAGGCGATGCTTTCCTCCAGCCGCTTGAAGGCGGTGTCGAAATCGCGCTGCTGGTAGGACCACTGGCCGAGCGCGCGCAGCGCCTCGCCCTTCTCGCGGGAGGTCGACGCCGCCTGGAGCGCGCGGTCCAGCAGCCCCTTCGCGCGTTCATCCTGGTGCAGCGCGAGCGCCAGCTCGCCGGCGGCGAGCAGGTCCACGGCGTCGGCCGTGCCGTGCTCGATCGTGGTGCGCGTGCGGCGGTCGATCTCGGCCAGGTCGTCCCGGGCGCGCAGGCCGTCGTAGAGGACGGTGCGCTCCTCGGGGCCCAGTGCCGGCTTGGCGGCCAGCGCCTTCAGCAAGGGCAGCGCGCGCGGAAAGTCCTGCGTGCGCAGCCAGACGCGCAGCCGCGTGAGCCGCGCCGCCGGGCGGTCGTCGAGCCGGTCCAGCGACGCGGCGGCTTCGTCGACGCGGCCAGCCTCGACCAGCGCGTCGACCAGCTCCGGCGTTGGCGCGGTGGCCGCCTCGGCGACGGCCACCGGCGCGGAGGGCTCGGCCGCCGGCGCTGGCGCGGCGGTCAGGATCAGCAGGGCGGCGCTCAGTGCGCCAAGGGGCATCGGAGCTCGGGATCGGGGCATCGTCATGGGGAGTCAATCGCCGGAGGGAATCGAGGCACCGACTGTCCCACACGCGCCCGGCAGCTTTTTCCGACCAAGGAGACCCAGGGCAAGACCCGGCCCCGGGGGCGCCGGCAGGCGTCCCCCAGGGCGGCGACGGTCCGCCGCCGCGCCGGGAACCTCATCTGCCCCAGGCCGGTCGACACCGGTCCCGTCGTTTCCGGTGCACCCGACCTGATGCCGCTGTACCACCTGCCCCCTTCCCCCGTCCCGCCCGTTCCGGTCGGCCTCCCGCCACCCGCCGGACTTGCCTCCTCCACTTCCGGCAGCCCGTCCCCGGCCGATGCCGCCGCGCCCGCCAGCCCCTCGGCGACGGCCTCGCGCGCCCTCGAGCGGCGCTGGGCGCAGTCCGTCGCCGCGCATGCGCTCTGGTCCCGCCAGGCACCGGTGGTGCCGCTGCTGCTCGACTGGCTGCGCGACGCCGACGACATCGCCCGCCGGCTCGGCCACGCGATGTGGCGGCACTTCGCACAGCATCTGTTGCAGCACGCCAGTACGCGCGACCTGCGCGCGATGGGGCTGGACGAGCGCGTCGAGGCGCGGCTCTGGACCTCCTGGCCGGAATGGCGCACCGCGGGCTTCCGCATCGCCGACGCGCCCGGACGCCTGCACCGGGCCGTGGTCTGGTGGGAGGACGGCCGCCTGCCCGAGTACCCCCGCGACGACGGCGTCTTCGAGGCGCCCTATGGCGCGGCACTGTGGCTGGACGGCCGGCTGCTGCCCTATCCGCAGGAGCTGACCTTCGGCTGCTCGATCAATGGATCGGGCGAGTGGATCGACGACCGCTACTTCGTCGTCGACGTCGACGGCCCGCCCGAGCACCCCGACTACATCGAGGAACGCGCCAACGGCCGCGGCTCGGTGCTGAGCCTGCTGGTCGTGGACGCGCGCCGCCGCAGCTGCCACCTGGTCAACCCGCGCGCCCACGAGCCCTGGCTGCGTCCGCGCATCACCGTGCAGACCGACGGCCGCTGGCGCATCGATCCCGGCATCGACGCCAGCGCCGGCACCGCGCTCTACGACGAGGACGCGGACCGGCCGGCCGCGCCGTCGCGGCTGATGCTGCCCTCGGACCTGCCGCCGCCCTCGATCGAGGCGGAGATCCCCGCCGACGAGGCCGAACCGCGCTCGCTGGCGCCGGCCTGGCGCTACGTCGTGGACCTGTGGAACGCGGACAGCGTCCGCCTGACCGGGTTGCTCGGCGAGATGAACTACGAGCTCGCCCTGGACAGCTTCCGCGACGCCGCCCTGGGCTGGTGAGCCGCCGCGGCCTCGCGGCAGTTCGCCATGAACTGCTCCGCGGCCGGCGTCGGGCGGCGCTGGCGCAGCGTCATCAGGCCCACGGGCGGCAGCTCGATCGGGATGTCGATCGGCAGCACGGCCGCCAGCCCCTCGCGCGCCAGGGTGCGCGCGACGTTGTCCGCCACGAAGGCCGCCGCACCACGCTGGCGCAGGAAGGTCAGCGTGACCAGGAAGGACGCGCTCTCGATGATGTCGCTCGGCGGGTCGAGCTGCTGCGCATAGAACAGCTGGTTCAGCTTGATCCGGGACGAGGCCCAGGGCGGCGGCATCACCCAGGGCATGCGCGCCAGCGCGGCCCATGGCGGCTGCCGGGGCTTGCGCGCGGTGGCCAGCGCATGGTCGGGCCGCACGACGATGCGCATCGGCTCCTCGTACAGCGGCTCCATCGTCAGGTCGGGCGCGGCGTAGCCGGGCTCCAGCCGCGACACGATGACGTCGAGCTCGCCAGTGCGCAGGCGCGGCAGCAGCCGGGTCAGGTCGCCCTCCTCGATGTGGACCGTCGTCAGCGAGGACTGCCGCTTGAGCCGCTCGACCGCGCCGGCGACCACGCCGGGCGTCGCCACCACCATCGCGCCGACGCTGACCCGGCCCGCCGCGCCGCTGGCCACGGCGGCGATCTCGTCGCGGGTGCGGGCGTAGTCCGACAGCACCGAGCGCGCGAAACGCACCACCGCCTCGCCGAACGGCGTCGGCTCGGTGCCCCGCGTCGAGCGCGTGAACAGCGTCAGCCCGAACATGCGCTCGACCTCGGCCAGCGACTTCGATACCGCCGGCTGCGTCTGCGAGAGGAACTCCGACGCGCGGCCCAGGTGGCGGAACTGGTCCAGCGCCACCAGCATCTGCAGGTGGCGCAGCTTCAGGTTGGAACGCAGGACGCGGTCGATCTGGCTCATGGGGGCGCATCTTAGTCTTCATGCCGTTCATGACATGAAGGCTGTCCAGTTCTTCATTTGAGGTGCATGGAGCCGATGCCCACAATGCGGCGCAAAGACCACCAGGAGACAAGCCATGACCATCCGCACGGACCGCCGCCGCGTCCTGCTCGCCGGCGCCGCAGGCCTCGGTGCCGCCGCGCTGTCGCTGCCGCGCCTCGCGGGCGCCACCGCGGCCTACCCGGGCGAGCGCGCCCTCACCTTCATCTGCCCCTGGCCGGCCGGCGGCACCGCCGACGTGACGATGCGCGCGCTGTGCCTGGCCGCCTCCAAGGCGCTGGGCCAGACCGTGATCATCGAGAACCGCGCCGGCGCCTCCGGCATGCTCGGCACCAAGGTGCTGTCGCAGGCCAAGCCCGATGGCTACACGATCGGCCAGATTCCGATCTCGGTGACGCGCTTCGCGCAACTGCGCACCGTGCAGCTGGATCCGCTCAAGGACCTGACCTACCTGGCGCGCGTCAACGGCCAGACCTTCGGACTGGTGGTGCGCGCCGAGTCGCCATGGAAGACGCTGGCCGAGTTCGTCGCCGCGGCCAAGGCCAAGCCCGGCCTGATCACCTACGGCAGCGCCGGCATCGGCGGCGCGACGCATGTCGGCATGGAGGAGTTCAACCTGCTCGCCGGCATCCAGCTCAACCACATCCCCTACAAGGGCGGCGCGCCGGCGCTGCAGGACCTGCTCGGCGGCCAGGTGGACGCGGTGGCGGACTCCAGCTCGTGGGCGCCGCATGTGAAGTCCGGCAAGCTGCGGCTGCTGGCCACCTGGGGCGAGACGCGGACCAAGGACTTCCCCGGCGTGCCCACGCTCAAGGAGAGCGGCTACCCCCTGGTCGTCGACGCGCCCAACGGCATCGGCGCGCCCAAGGGCATGGACCCGGCGATCGTGGCCAGGCTGCGCGACGCGTTCCGCAAGGCCGCCGCCGATCCCGACTTCATCGCCACCTGCGACCGCATCGACTCGCCGGTGATGTACCTGGACCAGCCGGACTACGAGAAGTACGTCCAGGCCACCTACCGCAAGGACACGCAGCTGATCGAGCGCCTGAAGCTGCGCGAGCTGCTGGCCAAGGGCTGAGCGAGAGACCCCGACGATGACCGCTTCTTCCACCGCCGACACGGGCGCCTCGCCGCTGCTGCGCCTGCACCGCGACGACAACGTGCTGATCGCGCGCCAGGTGCTGACGCTGGGACAAGCGCTGCCGGAGTTCGGGCTGCGCCTGAAGGCGCAGGTGCCCGCCGGCCACAAGATCGCGGCGCGCCGCATCGCCGCCGGCGAGCCGATCCGCAAGTACAACGCGGTGATCGGCGTCGCGGCGCGCGACATCGACGCCGGGGACTACGTGCACGCGCACAACATCGCGCTGGTCGATTTCCATCGCGATCCGGCCTTCGGCGCGGACGTGCGGCCCATCGACTACGTGCCCGAGGCCGAGCGCGCGACCTTCCAGGGCATCGTGCGCGCCGACGGCCGCGTGGCGACGCGCAACTTCATCGGCATCGTCGCCTCGGTCAACTGCTCGTCGACGGCGATCAACCGCATCGCCGCGCACTTCACGCCGGAGCGGCTCGCGGCATGGCCGAACGTCGACGGCGTCGTCGCCTTCGCCCAGACCAGCGGCTGCGGCATGTCCTCGCCCAGCCCCCACTTCGACCTGCTGCGCCGCACGATCGCCGGCTATGCGAGACACCCCAACCTCGCGGGCGTGCTGATCGTCGGCCTGGGCTGCGAGCGCAACCAGGTCGCGGACTTGGTCGCGTCGCAGCATCTGGTCCCCGGCCGCAACCTGCGCACGCTGGTGATGCAGGAGACCGGCGGCACCCGCGCCACCATCGATGCCGGCATCCGCGCGGTCGAGGAGATGCTCCCGGCGGCCAACGACATCGCGCGCCAGACGGTCAGCGCGGCGCACCTGAAGATCGGCCTGGAATGCGGCGGCTCGGACGGCTTCTCCGGCATCGGCGCCAATCCGGCGCTGGGCGCGGCGATGGACATCCTCGTGCGTCATGGCGGTACCGCGATCCTGTCGGAGACGCCGGAGATCCACGGCGTCGAGTACATGCTCACCCGGCGCGCGGTCAGCGCCGAGGTCGGCCAGAAGCTGCTGGACCGGCTGGCCTGGTGGGCGGAATACACCCGCGGCCACAACGGCCAGTTCAACGGCGTCGTCGGCCCCGGCAACCAGGCGGGCGGGCTGGCCAACATCTTCGAGAAGTCGCTGGGCTCGGCGATGAAGGGCGGCACCACGCCGCTGCAGCAGGTCTACGAATACGCCGAGCCCATCGATCAGGCGGGCTTCGTGTTCATGGACTCGCCGGGCTATGACCCGGTCGCCACGACCGGCCAGATCGCCAGCGGTGCCAACCTGATCTGCTTCACCACCGGGCGCGGCTCGATGTTCGGCTCCAAGCCGGCGCCGACGATCAAGCTCGCCAGCAACACGCCGATGTTCACGCGCCTGGAGGAGGACATGGACATCAACTGCGGCTTGGTCATCGACGGCGCGCTGAGCATCGAGCAGATGGGCCGGCGCATCTTCGACCACATCCTGCGCGCCGCGTCCGGCGAGCCGACCAAGAGCGAACTGCTCGGCCTGGGCGACCACGAGTTCGTGCCCTGGCACCTGGGCATCGTCAGCTGACCTGAACCACCCCATGCAAACGAAGAACCACATCGCCGGCCGCTGGTGCGACGCGGCATCCGGCGACCGCTTCCCGGTCGTCGACCCGGCCGACGAGGCGCGCATCGCCGAGGTGCCCGACAGCGGCGCCGACGACGCGCGGGCCGCGGCCGACGCCGCGCACGCCGCCTTCCCTGGCTGGCGCGCGGTGCCGGCCAGGCAGCGCGCCGCGATGCTCAAG
The DNA here is from genome assembly GCF_059491535.1 of Roseateles sp. Mitsp63. Lineage (NCBI taxonomy): Bacteria > Pseudomonadati > Pseudomonadota > Betaproteobacteria > Burkholderiales > Sphaerotilaceae > Roseateles > Roseateles sp. Mitsp63. Next base: position 5,561,160 of record NZ_CP168509.1, read on the forward strand.
CGCTGGAACGATCTGATCCTGCGCGACCAGGACCGGCTTGGCGCGCTGATCTCGCAGGAGCAGGGCAAGCCGCTGGCCGAAGGGCGCGCCGAGATCGCCTATGCGGCCAGCTATGTCGAGTGGTTCGCCGAGGAAGCGACGCGCGCCAACGGCGAGGTCATCCCAGCGCCCGTGCAGGGCCGGCGGATGCTGGCGCTGCGCGAGCCGGTGGGCGTCGTCGCGGCGATCACGCCGTGGAACTTCCCGGCCGCGATGATCGCCCGCAAGATCGCGCCCGCGCTGGCCGCGGGCTGCACCGTCGTCGCCAAGCCGGCCGAGGACACGCCGCTCACCTCGCTCGCGCTGGTCGAGCTCGCGGTCGAGGCCGGCCTGCCACCGGGCGTGCTCAACATCGTCTGCGCGTCGCGCGAGCGCACGCCGGAGGTCGTCGACGCGTGGCTCATCGATCCGCGCGTGCGTAAGATCACCTTCACCGGCTCGACGCCGGTGGGCAAGCACCTGGCGCGCGAGTCGGCCGCGACGCTGAAGAAGCTCTCGCTCGAGCTCGGCGGCAACGCGCCGTTCATCGTCTTCGATGACGCCGATGTCGACGCGGCGGTGGACGGCCTGATGGCGGCCAAGTTCCGCAACGGCGGCCAGACCTGCGTGTGTCCCAACCGCGTGTTCGCGCAGGCGGGCATCCACGACCTGTTCGTCGAGAAGCTCGCGGCGCGGGTCGGCGCGCTCAAGGTGGGGCCGGCCAGCCGGGCCGATTCGCAGATCGGGCCGATGATCAACGCCCGCGCGGTCGAGAAGATCGAGCGCCATGTCGACGACGCGGTGGCGCGCGGCGCCCGGGTCGTCACCGGCGGGACGCGCGTGCGCAACGACGTCGCCGCGGGCCCCAACTACTTCGCGCCGACGGTGCTGACCGGCGCGACGGCCGCGATGCAGCTCTGGCAGGAAGAGACCTTCGGCCCGGTGGTGCCGGTGCTGCGCTTCGAATCGGAGGACGACGTCATCGCCGCCGCGAACGACACGCCCTTCGGCCTGGCCGCCTACTTCTACACCCGCGACATCGCCCGCGCCTGGCGCGTCGCCGATGCACTGGAGAGCGGCATCGTCGGCCTCAATGAAGGCGCGATCGCGGCCGAGGCCGCGCCCTTCGGCGGCGTCAAGGAATCGGGCTACGGCCGCGAGGGCTCGACGCACGGGCTCGACGACTACCAGCACCTGAAGTACGTCTGCCAGGGAGGCCTGGCATGAGCGCGCCCGCGGCCATGGACTTCTCCAATCCGTTCAAGCGCGCATTGAAGGCCGGCCAGCCGCAGGTGGGGCTGTGGCTCTCGATGGCGCAGGCCTACAGCGCGGAGGTCTGCGCGACGGCCGGCTTCCAGTGGCTGCTGATCGACGGCGAGCACGCGCCCAACGAGCTGACCAGCACGCTGCAGCAGCTGCAGGCCGTGGCGCCCTATCCGTCGCATCCGGTGGTGCGCGCGGTCAACGCGGACAAGGACGGCATCAAGAAGCTGCTCGACATCGGCGCGCAGACGCTGCTGGTGCCGATGATCGACACGCCGGAGCAGGCGGCCGCCGTGGTCGCGGCGACGCGGTATCCGCCGCACGGCGTGCGAGGCGTGGGCGCGGCGGTGGCGCGCGCGTCGCGCTGGGGGCTGCGGCGCCAGTACCTCGACGAGGCCGATGGCGACGCGTGCGTGCTCGTCCAGGCGGAGACCGCGACGGCGCTGAGGCACCTGGAGGCGATCTGCGCGGTGGACGGCGTCGACGGCGTGTTCATCGGGCCCGCGGACCTGGCGGCCTCGCTGGGTCATCGCGGCCAGCCGACCCATCCCGAGGTGCAGGCCGCCATCGATGGCGCGATCCGCACCATCGTCGCCAGCGGCAAGGCGGCCGGCACGCTGACCGGCGACGCGGCGCTCGCGCGCCATTACCTCGCGCTCGGTGCGAGCTTCGTCGCCGTCGGCATCGACGTGACGCTGCTCGCGCAGGCCACGCGTAGACTGGCCGCGGACTTCGACCTCGCGCCGCCGCAGCCGGCGCCGGCCGGCTCGCCCTACTGATCTCCCGTTGAAAGCACGACCATGAGCAAGACGTACAAGATCGCCGTCATTCCCGGCGACGGCATCGGCAAGGAAGTGATGCCCGAGGGCCTGCGCGCGCTGGAAGCCGCCGCGAAGCGCTTCGGCATCCGCTTCGAGTTCACCCGCATCGAATGGGCCAGTTGCGACTACTACCAGCAGACCGGGCAGATGATGCCGGACGACTGGAAGGCGCAACTGCAAGGACAGGACGCGATCTTCTTCGGCGCGGTCGGCTGGCCGGCGACGGTGCCGGACCATGTGTCGCTGTGGGGCTCGCTACTGAAGTTCCGCCGCGAGTTCGACCAGTACATCAACCTGCGGCCGGTGCGGCTCTTCGAGGGCGTGCCCTGCCCGCTGGCGAATCGCAAGGCGGGCGAGATCGATTACTTCGTGGTGCGCGAGAACACCGAGGGCGAGTACACGAACCTGGGCGGCGTGATGTATGCGGGGACCGATCGGGAGATCGTGATCCAGGAGTCGGTGTACTCGCGCTTCGGCGCGGACCGGGTGCTGAAGTACGCATTCGAGCTGGCGCAGGGCCGCGAGCGCAAGCATCTGACGGTGGCGACGAAGAGCAACGGCATCGCGATCTCGATGCCGTGGTGGGATGGGCGGGCCGACGCGGTGGGCGCGGGGTATCCGTCGGTCACGGTGGACAAGCAGCACATCGACATCCTGTCGGCGCGTTTCGTGCTGCAGCCGGGGCGTTTCGACGTGGTGGTCGCGTCCAACCTGTTCGGGGACATTCTTTCGGACCTGGGACCGGCGACGACCGGCACGATCGGGCTGGCGCCGTCGGCCAACCTGAATCCGGAGCGCTCGTTCCCGTCGCTGTTCGAGCCGGTGCATGGCTCGGCGCCGGACATCTACGGCAGGAACATCGCCAATCCGGTCGCGATGATCTGGTCCGGGGCGCTGATGCTGCAGTTCCTGGGTGAACAGGCGGCGCATGACGCGATCCTGGCGGCGATCGAGAAGACGCTGGCGTCGGGGCCGCGCACGCGTGACCTCGGCGGCGAGGCCAGCACGACCGAGATGGGGCAGGCGATCGCGGCGCTCATCTGAGGCCGGTCTCCAGGGGCAGCAGCGCTGGGGCAAGAACTCCCTCGCCCCCCGCGAGGGGGGAGAGGGCAGGGGAGAGGGGGGTGCTTCGAAGGGCAGCAGCGCTGTGGCACGAGCCCCCTCTCCCCTCCCTCTCCCCGCTGGGGCGAGGGGGTAAGAAGAAGGAGCGAGGCCGCCACCGGGAGCGCTACAGCCAGCCCGCTCGCCTGAACCGCCAGAACAGCACGCCGCAAGTGGCGGCGATGACGCCCAGCGCCGCCGGATATCCCCATCGCCACTTGAGTTCCGGCATGACCTCGAAGTTCATGCCCCAGATCCCCGCGAACGCGGTCGCCGCCGCGAAGATCCCTGCCCATGCGGCCAGCCGCTTGGTGATCTCCGAATCCTCGATCGCCGCCATCGACAGATGGACCTGGATCGCCGTGGTCGCCGAATCCCGCAGCGTGTCGAGCGCCGACTGCATGCGCTCCAGATGGTCGTAGACATCGCGGAAGTACTCCCGCGTGTCCTCGCAGATCGGCGGCACGCGCCCGCGCACCAGCTTGCCGACGGCATCCAGCAGCGGCGATACCGCGTGCTTCACCGTCGTGACGCGCTGCTTGAGCGCATACACCCGGCGGATGTTCTCGCGCGTGACGCCGGGCTCGAAGATCTGTCCCTCGATCGCGTCGAGCTCCGCCTCCAGCGCCTCGATCACCGGGAAATAGCGATCCACGACCGCGTCCATGATCGCGTACATCACGAAGCCGGGCCCGCGCTTGAGCATGTGCGGTTCCTTCTCCGCGCGGGCGCGCACGCCGAGCAGGTTCTGCGCGACGCGGTTGCGGATCGACAGCACGAAGTTGCTGCCGGCGAAGATCGACACCTCACCGGTGCAGAGTTCGTCGGTGGGCGTGAACTGCACGGTCTGCATGACGGCGAACAGCGTGTCGCCGTACTCCTCGACCTTGGGCCGCTGCTGCCCGTGCAGCGCATCCTCGACGGCGAGTTCGTGGAGGTCGAACTCCTCCTTCATCGCGAGGACTTCCTCGGGCGCGGCATCGCGCAGGGCGACCCAGACGAAGCAGTCGGGCAGCTTCAGGTAGTCGCTGATCTCTTCCGGCCTGATGTCGGCGAGCCGGCGGCCGTCGCGGTAGGCGACGCAGTTGATGAGCATGGTCCCTCGTTCTTGTGAGCGGCTTGATCCGGCGAGCGTAGCCCGGACTGGATCAAGAGGGCATCAAGACAAACCGGGAGGGCGATACCCCATCCGCCGCTTCCGATGGACGGGGGAGATCCTCCTCCTGCTCCCGGTCCAGCAGGTTGAGGAAATCCGTATAGACATGGATGCAGTCGCCGGCCAAGCCCGGCGCTTCGCGCAGCAGACCGAGCTCCGTCAGAATCGCGGCCGCGCGGCCGACCGCCCCCGAGTCCAGGCCGGTGAGCGCCATGAGGTCGGCGGAGCGAGCGACCGGCCGCTGGCACAGGGCACGATGAACCTGCAGGAGCGCGTCGTCCACCCGCATCGCCGAGCGGATCCGCGCGCCGTCGATGACCCTCAATGCCGCGAGCGCCTCGGCCGTGCCCACCGCCTGTGACGCCGTGTTCGCCACCGCCGTCGCGAAGAAGCGCAGCCAGGCTTCCCAGTCGCCGTGCTCGCGCACGTCCTGCAGCAGGCGGTAGTACGTTTCCCGGTGACGCTTGAAATGGAGCGACAGGTAAAGCAGCGGCGCCCGCAGGACACGCTCGTGGACCAGGATCAGTGGAATCAGCAGCCGGCCGAGACGGCCGTTGCCATCGAGGTAGGGATGAATGGTCTCGAACTGCAGATGTGCCAGCGCCGCCTTGATCAAGGTCGCGGTCGGCGCCGGTTGATCGTTGAGGAACTTCTCTAGGTCGGACAGGCAGCCAGGCAAGCGGTTCGGTGGCGGGGGCACGAACTGGGCTGCGCGAGGCGACCGTCCGCCAATCCAGTTCTGCGTCCGCCGGATCTCGCCCGGCGCCTTGCCCGCGCCACGGCCATGGCTCATCAACAGCGCATGCATGTCGTTCATCAGACGCGTGCACAGCGGCATGCCGGCCTTCAGCCCCGCGAGCCCGCAATCGAGCGCGGCGACATAGCAGGAGACCTCCCGCACGTCATGCAGCGGCACGCCCGGCGCGCCATCGGCTTCGTACAGCAGGAGGTCGGAGAGCGACGACTGCGTGCCCTCGATGCGCGACGACATCACCGCTTCCTTGCGCACGTAGCCGTAGAGCAGCACCGGGGTCTCCGGCATCCGCGAGACCATGCCGTCCAGCCGGCCGATCGCCAGGTGCGCGGCGCTCAGGCGCTCCTGCAGATCCGCGTCGAAGCTCAGTGCTGGCACCGGTGGCAGCGGCCGGGGCACGAAGGCGCGGCAGACCTCGCCGCCGGCGATGGATGGTTCGTGGTGTCCGGTGAGTCCGCGTTGCATGAAGGCTCCTCGATGAGAAGCCCGCGATGCTCCGCGTTGCGACGGCGAAGGCAATGACCGATATGCGCTAGGCCGCAGCCCGCGGCCAGGCCCTGGTGTCAGGCGGCCCCCGTGCGCGGCAGCGCCCGCGCGCCGGCCGCGACGACATCGGCGATCTCCCCGATCACCTGGCGCAGCCAGCGCTGGGCCGGATCGATCTCGGCACGGACGTGCCAGACCTGGCTGATGTCGATGCCGCGCAGCGCGAAGGGCGGCAAGCGGCAGGCGAGCTGGCCGGCGAAACCGGTCGCGGGCACGAAGCTGTCCGGCAGCACCGTGATCAGGTCGGACTGCTGCACCGCCATCGCGCCGGTGAAGAAGCTGTTGACCGTCATCGCCACCGTGCGCTTGCGCCCCATCTGCGCGAGCGCGTCGTCGACGAAGCCATGCGCGCGGCCGCCGAAGCTCACGCGCAGGTGCTGCGCGGCGCAGTACGCGTCCAGCGTCAGCGCGCCGGGCTCGGCCAGCGGATGGTCCGCGCGCATCACGCAGACATAGCGGCTCGCGTATAGCGCCTCCCGGCGGAAGGCGGCGCTGTCGTCCTCGACCTGCAGCTGCTCCATCAGGTCGGGGAAGAAGCCGATCGCCAGGTCCGCCCAGCCCTGCTCCAGCAGCTCGCGCGGATCGCGCGTGGTCAGCGGCACGACGCGCAGCCCGACGTGGATGCCCTCCTCCAGGAAGCGCCGCGCCAGCTGCGGCACGACCAGCGCGGCGGTCGCGTCCGCCATCGCCAGCGTGAAGCTGACCGTGTTGCCGGCGGCGCGGGGATCGAAGACCTGCGGCTCGAGCGCCAGTTGCAGGCTGGACAGCGCGCGGCGCACCACCGGCCAGAGCGCCTGCGCATGCGGCGTGGGCTCGACGCCGGTGGAGGTGGGGATGAAGAGCTCCTCGTGGGTCGCCTCGCGCAGCCGACGCAGCGCGTTGCTGACGGCGGGCTGCGTGATCGACAGCCGGTGGGCGGCACGGGTGACGTGGCGCTCTTCCATCACCACGTCGAAGACGCGCAGCAGGTTCAGGTCGAGCGTCCGGAAGTTGACGGGGCGGGGGGTGCTCATCGGGCGGATGCTAATTCCGTCACGGGGCATTTCCGCCAGTGATGACCCGATTCGGAAGCGCAATTGGCGTCCCCTACGTAAAAACCGCAATATCTCGACCACGGCGCCAGGACCTTCGTCCGGTGCCTCGAAACAGAAGGGAAACGCCATGATCACCACCACGCTGAATGTCCAAGTGATGGCTGCCGACGCAGCCCGGGCCCGCACCGCGAGCGCGGCCGGCGAGCGTCTGGTGGGCCTGGCGCTGCGCGCCGGCCGGGCCGTCGTCGGCGCCGTGCACACCGTCGCCGAACTCCGCCCCCGCGAAGCCGTCCTGCGCGCCGCCGAGGAACAGTCGGCCGAGCGTCCGGACCTCGCTTTCTCCCTGCGCCGCGTCGCGCGCAACGGCTGGATGATGTACTGACCGGGTTTCTTCGGGACGCCAGACCAGCGTCCGCTCCTGCAAGGAAAGGCCGGGCCGCGAGGTCCGGCCTTTTTCTTTGCGGCGCGGCTTCCGCGCGCGGTCGTCGCGCGACATCCTCGCGCCGCCGCAAAGGGGGTGCGCCAGTCGGGGTCCGTCAAGTCGAGCGCAGGTCGCGCCGCCGCCACCTGTTTTTTGGCCGGGTCACCCGCATTCGGATCGCAACATCGTCGCCTTGTTGTCCGAAGAGCGGGGTGAGCAATGGATGCAGTGATTCAAGCCGGATGGACGATGCCTCGGGCGCCGGGGCGTGTCCCCTTCGGTGGTCGCGAGCCGGCATGGCTTCGCGCGGCGGAACCCGGCGCGCCGTATCTCCCCGACGACCGTAGTCCGGTCGACTGGTCCGAGGCCTCGTTGCGCCTGCAGGCACGGCTGGACGTCCCTTTGTCCGACCGGCCGCTCGCCAGCCACGACCGGTCTCTCGTCGAGCGCTATGTGCCCAATGCGTCCTCGCTGCTTCCCAAGGCACTGGCCGATCAGCTGTTCCAGGCCAGCCGGTGGTACGAGACGCTGCCGCGAGGCGCCTTCGCGCGAGCCGTCGAGGAGGTGTTCGTGCTCGACCTGGCCTGGTCGTCGTCGAGGCTGGAAGGCAACCCGCTGTCTCGAAAGCAGAGCCAGGCGATCTTCAGCCTGGGCAGGCTGATCGAGGATCCGCGCTCGGCCCACGATGACGAGGTGCGGATGCTCATCAACCACAAGAACGCCGTCGAGTATCTGGTCCATGCGGCCCCCAATCAGCGCTTCAGCGTGGAGTTCGTCTTCGCGGTCCACGACCTGCTGATGGACGGTCTCCTGTCCGATCGCCTCGACCAAGGCCGGATCCGGTCGCACGAGGTCGAGGTCGTTGGCGCGGCGTTCGAGCCGGAGCAGCGGCCCGACGCGCTCCGCGATCTGCTCGATCTGGTGCTCGCCAAGGCCGCCGCGATCCGCAACCCGGTCGAGGCCGCCTTCTTCCTGTGGGTCCACCTTGCGTATCTGCAGGCGTTCGCCGATGGCAACAAGCGCACGAGCCGCGTGGTGGCCAACCTGCCGCTGCTACTGCGCAACTGTGCGCCGCTCTCGTTCGAAGGCATCGATGAGTTCGACTACGGGCGAGCCATGCTCGGCGTGTACGAGCGCCAGGATTTCTCGATGGCCGCCGATCTGTTCGTGCACACGTACCGGAGGTCGATGCGCAAGTACGTCGCCCTGCTCGCGACACGGCCGCGCATCGACGTCCGCGTCGCCCGCTTCCGGGATGAGCTGCTGCGCGTGATCCGCGCGGTGGTCGTGGAGCGGCGATCCGCCGCGGCCGCCATCGCGTTCGAGTGCCTGGAGCCGTCGGATGCGGGAGAGTTCGGCGAGCTGCTGGCGGAACGGCTCAGGACCTTGGCGCCTCGCCACGCGTTGCGATTCGACATCGATGAGCCCTTGATCGACAGCTGGATCGCGGCGGGCCGGCCGCATTGACGGACAACGGCGAAGCACCCATGACTGAACGAGGTAAGCGATGAGCCTTCTCTTCGATATGCCGGTAGCGGCGGCGATGGAACTCGCCGAACCAGAAGCGGCCTATGACCCGTCACTGCCAGGCGCGCCGGCGTGGTCCGAGCGATCGCGGCAGATGTTCGACTTCATGGAGATCCCGGTCGACTTTCGTACCCGGACGCCCTATCGCCGCGAGTTTCTTGACGCCTACCAGCCCAACGTCGACTCGCTGCTGCCGCCATCACTGGCCAGTTCGCTCCATTCGGAAGCGCGATGGGACAAGGGGCGGTGCCAGTTCCACGGAGCGCTCAGCCTGATGACGGACTTCGTGGCGGACTTCTGCTGGTCCTCGTCGAAGCTGGAAGGCTGCGCGCTGTCGCGCGCGGAGTCGAACGCGCTGCTGAGCCTCAGCCCCGACCTCCAGAACGGCGCGGCGGCGCGGAGCGAGCACGCGCGGATGGTGCTCAATCATCATCACGCCTTGGAGATCCTGGCGTCTCGACCGGACGATCGCTTGGACCTGCAATTGATCCTGGATGTGCACGAGGCGCTGATGGACGGCCTGCTGCCCGCGGCGCAACGCGGGAGGGTCCGCGGCGTTGGCATCTACATCAAGGGTACGGCCTACAGGCCGTCCAAGGACTTCCCCCTGCTGCGGGAGATGCTCGAGCAGATCGCCGCCAAGGCGTCGGCGATCCGCAATCCCGTCGAAGCCTCGTTCTTCCTCTGGCTGCATCTGGCTTACCTGCAGGCCTTCCGGGACGGCAACAAGCGGACCGGACGTCTATGCGCCAACAAGCCGCTGTTGCGGGGCAACTGCGCGCCGCTCAGCTTCAGCGGCATCGACCCGCATGACCATGTCGTCGCGCTGCTTGGCGTCTACGAGCGCAACGACGTGTCCGTCGCCGTCGATCTGTTCGAGTGGATGTACCGGCGGTCGATGAAGAAGTATCCGTGGCTGTTGTCGGAAGGCGGTGGCTTCATGCAAACGGCGCGTTAACACCCACCACGCACAATGCGCGCATGTTTTCCGTCTCCCTCCTCGACGCCGCCAGCTTCGCCGGGCGGCATGCGCTGACGATCTACGGCGTCCTGCTGTTCGTGGTCGTCCTCACCGCCTGGATCGGCTCGCGCGCGCTGCTGCCCGACCGCGGCGGCGCGCCCGCCAGGCCCGAACCGCTCTCCCCCGCCGCGCTGCTGCTGCGCTTCGCGGCCGGCTTCGCCTTCCTGGTCGGCGGCGCGATGCTGTTCGCCGAGATCGCCGAGGCGCTCCACACCGAGCACACGCTCGGCCAGCTCGACGAGGCCTTCATCGTCGCGATGATCGACCAGGTGCCCGATGCCGCGCTGCATGCCTTCTTCCTGCTGACGACGGTCGGCAACCGCGACACGCTGATCGGCATCGGCGTGGTGGTGGCGCTGTTGCTGCTGGCGCTGCGCCGGCCAGGGCTGTCGCTCGGCTGGTCGCTGGCGATGCTGGGCAACGCCGCGCTCAATCCGCTGCTGAAGCAGGTCTTCGAGCGCGCCCGCCCGGTGCATCCGACGCATTGGCTCACCGAGGACGGCTTCAGCTTCCCGAGCGGCCACAGCTCCGGCACCATCATCACGATGGGCATGCTGGCCTACCTGGCGGTGCGGCTGCTGCCCAGACGCTGGCACGTGCCGGCCTGGATCCTGGCCGCGGGGCTGGCGTTCTCGGTGGGCGCGAGCCGGGTGTTCCTGCGCGTGCATTTCCCGAGTGACGTGCTGGCCGGCTTCGCGTCGGGCGCGGCCTGGCTCACCGTGTCCATCGTCAGCATCGAGTTCGCACGCTGGGCCCGCCGGCGCCGCGCCGCCGTTCAGAACAGCGGCGTCGAACTCACGCGCTGAAAAAGCCCCGCCGTCTCGTCGACGTCCCAGCGTTCGGCCAACGCGGCGCGGCCGGGGCCCGCCCGGATCACGTTGACCGAGTTCGGAATCCCGCCGCGCACGCGCGTGCTCAGCGCGGTGCCGGCCTGGATCGCCCAGACGGGCCGCGGCAGGTCCGTCCGGCGCTCATGCAGCGGGAGCACATAGGGCAGATGGATGTGGCCGCCGATCACGGCATCGACGCCGGCCTCCGACCAGCGCCTCACGGCCTCGGCGTGGCCGCGCAGCAGGTTGACCATGTCGGAGGTCCGCGTCACCGCCACGGGCTGGTGCACGGCGATCATGCGCACCTGGCCGGGCCGCGCCCGCGCGAGCCGCTGCGCCGTGCGCTCGATCTGCGGCGCCGAGACCTCGCCATGCTTGTGGCGATAGCGGCGCGTCGTGTTGAGCGCGATCAGCAGCAGGTCGTCGGCCTCGAACTCGCCGTCCTGGGCGGGGCCGAAGACGCGCTCATAGCGCTGGTAGGGATGCAGGAAGCGCGTGTGCAGCGCATAGAGCGGGATGTCGTGATTGCCGGGGATGATCAGCCGCGCGGGGACCTCCAGCTTGTCGAGGAAGGCCTTGGCGCGCGAGAACTCGATGGCGCGGGCGCGCTGGGTGATGTCGCCGGTGATCAGCACCAGGTCCGGCCGCAGCTCGCCGCACAGGCGCTCCAGCGCGGCCATCGCCATCGGGCGTTCGGTGCCGAAGTGCGGATCGGAGACCTGCAGCACCACCGTCATCGACCGGCCTCCGATTCCGCCGCCGCGAGGCTGGCCTGGGCCTGACGCCGCTCTTGCGCGAGGCCATCGGGGCGGATCAGCATCAGCGGATGCGGCGCGACCTCGAAGCGTAGCGGGAGCGTCATCCAGAGCACCTCGCCATCGGTGGCGACCTTGACGCGCCGCGTGCCGAAGCGATGCGGGCGGACGGTGAGCCGCTGGAAGGCGAAGTTGACGATCTGGTCGGCGTCGCGGAGCCGGCCGAGCGCGCCGCGCAGGAGCAGCTTCAGCAGGCCCCATCGGCCGACCGGCTTGAGCATCACGCCGGCGAGGGAGCCGCCGTCGATGGCGCGCGACTCGGGCAGCCCGACCTGTTCCATCTGCAGCGCGTTGTTGCCGACGAACACCGTCGGCGTGCGCACTTTGCGTGGCTGGCCATGGAGTTCGATCGTGAGACTGAGGCTGCGATGACCGCGCAGGATGGTGGCGAGCACGGCGCCCGCGGCGACCAGGCGGCTGCGGCCGAACTGCTGCTTCCAGGCCTCGCGGTCCTCCAGCGACTGGGGGTAGAGGCCGAGGCTCGCGTTGACGATGAAGACCCGCTCGTTGAGCAGGCCGACCTGCACCGGCGAGGCGGTTTCGGTGAGCAGCACGCGCAGCGCGCCGTCGAGGTCGGCGGGAATGCCATGGGTGCGGGCGAAGTAGTTGAAGGTGCCGCGCGGCAGCACGCCGAAGGCGCAGCCGCTGCCGAGCACGGCCTGCGCGACGCAGTTGATCGTGCCGTCCCCGCCCGCGGCGACGACGACGCCATCCGCATCGCGGGCGCGGCGCACGGCGTCGCTCGCGATGGTGGGGAGCTGGTCGGGGGATTCGACGGGCAGGAGTTCGCAGACGCGTCCGGCGGCCCGGCAGGCGGCCTCGACGGCGGGGCCGACCTCATCCCGGTCCCCATGGCCCGAGGCGCGGTTGAACACGACGAAGAGCGGCGGAGAGCGGGAGGAGAGGGACTCGGTCATGGGCGGAGATGGACGGTGGATGCGGCACGACGGCGAGGTGGATGCCGGACGATAACCGGCTCGGCAAGCGGTGGTCCCGCGGTTCGCCTTCTCTTCCCTCTCTCTTCGGAGTCACCGCGTCATCCGCTGAGCGGTATATCCATCGCCCGTCGGGATCGACAGCAGCGAACCGCCCCGGGAAGATGCGCCCATGGATTCCACTTCCTTCTCGGCGCTCGCGCCTTGGCTCGGCATCGCCCTCGTGTTCATCCTGGCCGGTGGCGTCAAGGGCATCACCGGCATGGGCCTGCCGACTGTCGCCATGAGCCTGCTCGGCCTCTGGATGGCACCCGCGCAGGCCGCGGCGCTGCTGGTGATGCCGTCGCTGGTCACGAACGCCGCGCAATGCCTCGGTCCCGCATGGCGGCGGCTCATGGCCACGCTCTGGCCGGTCTGGATCGGCATGGTGGCGACGACCGTCTGGGGCCCCGATCTCAGCACGCTCGCGCCCATCGACGCACGGCTCGCGCTGGGCGCGATCCTCGTCGTGTACGGGCTCTGGGGCCTGTGGAAGCCCGCCGTTCCGCAGGTCTCGCACAGTGCCTGGTGGATCGGCCTTGCCGCCGGACTCGCGACCGGCTTCGTCACTGCGTCGACGGCGGTCTTCGTGCTGCCGCTGGTGCCTTACCTGCAGGCGCTGCGCCTGGACAAGGACACGATGATCCAGGCGCTCGGCCTGTCCTTCACCGTCGCGACGCTCGCGCTGGCGGCGCGGCTGCACGCCTTTGAAGGCGGCACGCTGCTGTCGATTCCGCCGTTCGTGGCGCTGGCGGGGGCGATCGTCGGACTCGCGTTCGGTGCCGCCGTGCGGGCGCGCATCAGCGCGGCGACCTTCCAGCGCACGCTGTTCCTCGTGTTCATCGCGCTCGGTGCGGCCAACCTGTGGCGCGGGCTGTGATCGAAGCGCACGCCAGAGTCGCCCTGCAGGGTCGACTCAGCTCAATCGGAACGCCGACGCGAGTTCATTCATCCGCTCCGCCTGATCGTTGAGCGAGGCCGCCGACGCGGCGGCTTCCTCGACCAGCGCGGCGTTCTGCAGGACCATGCGCTCGACGTCCGTGAAGGTGCCGCGCAGCTGCTGAAGGCTGGTGGCCTCGTCCGCGATCTCGTGGGCGATGCGGCCGATCTCGGCGCTGACGGCGCCGATGCCGCGCTCGATGCCGGCGATCGCGTCACCGGCGGTCTGCACTTCGGACTGGCCGCGCTCCACGCGCGCGACCGATTCGCCGATGAGCACCTTCACCTCGCCGGCCGCGTCGGCGCTGCGCTTGGCGAGGTTGCGCACCTCGGCGGCGACGACCGCGAAGCCGCGTCCCTGCTCGCCCGCGCGGGCCGCCTCGACGGCCGCATTGAGCGCCAGGATGTTGGTCTGGAACGCGATCGCGTCGATCACCGAGACGATCTCCGACATCCGCTTGGAACTCGCGCCGATCGAGCTCATCGTGTCCACGAAGCCCTGGACGAGGCGGCCGCCGGCGGCCGCGCTCGCGCTCGCCTCGTCCGCCAGCGAGCGGGCGCGCTCCGAGGCTTGCGCCGTGGCATCGAGCGTCTCGGACAGGCCCTGCACGTTGCTCGAGGCTTCCTGGACGCGCGCGGCGGCCTGCTCGCTGCGGATGCTCAGGTCCTGATTGCCGGAGGCGATCTCGTCGGCGGCGCCGTGGATCTCGCCCGAGGCCACCTGCATCTGCGTGACCAGGCCGCGCAGGCGGTCGCGCATCGAGCGGATCGCATCGAGCATCCGGCCCAGGTCATCCCTCGTGTGCCACGACGAGTCGGCTGTGAGATCGCCCTGCGCGATGCGCTCGGTGAGCTGCTCGGCCTCATGGATCGGACGCCACACACCCAGCAGCGTGCGCCACAGCAGCAGGCCCAGCGCGGCGAGGCCGCCGATCACGACGATCGAGGTGAGCAGCAGGCGGTGCGACATGCTGGTCTCGCTCTCGTCGAGGCGCTGGGCGAGCGTGTCCATCATCCGGGCCGACAGCTCGGACTGCAGCACGGTGCCTTTCTTCAGCGTCGCGACCAGTTGATCGAGCGGGTAGTTCACGTCCTTGGCCGAGGCGTCGAGCGCCTCCAGCACGACCTGGCGCTGCTGCGCGACGCGTTGGAGCGCTCCGGTGTAGTCGCTGGCGCGTTCCGCGTCCGCGGCGGCCGCGTGCCGCAAGGCGGCGGTGAGCTGGCGCAGATCCGCGCGGTAGCGGCCCGATGCATTGCCCACGGCGGCGACGTCGTCGACCGCGGCGGCGGACGCGATCGCGCCGAGCTCGGCGAGCGTGTCGGTGAGCCGGGGCGCGACCTGAAGGCCCGCGACGATGTTGAAGTAGGTCGCGCCTTCGCGCTGCATCACGAGGTCGGAATGCGCGTTCAGCTGCGAGACGGCGTCGAAGAGGTGGTCGAGCAGCACGCGGTACTGCGGCGATTGCACCTGCAGCATCTGGTTCACGCCCTTGCCGTGGAGCGCCTTGAACTCCTCGTGGATCTGCTTCGCGTCGTCGACGAGCGGCTCGCTGTGGCGCACGCGCGCGAGTTCGATGAGCACGGCATCGAAGTCCTTGTCGAGTTTTGCGGCGGCGGCGTCGCGCGCGGCGGCCTGCTCGGGATGGGAGGACGCGGTGGCGGAGGCCATGCGGTGATCGGAGAGATCGGCGATCACGCGCTGCCATGCCTGGTTGGCGGGCAGCGCGGCGCGCTGGGCCTGCACGTTGCGCAAGGCGCTCAGCAGATTGAAGCCGAGCTGCGCGGTGGGGAGCAGACAGACCGCGCCGCACAAGAGGGCGACGAGGGCGAGACGGTGCTTGAGGGACATCGGGCGGGACCTGGGAGGCCGGTACTTCTGAAGACGCCGCGAGTCTTGCAACCGAGTGTTACGACTCCGGGAAGGCCCGGAGGGGCGCCGCAGAGGCGGCGAGGAAGCGTGGGTTTTTAACGGTTTGAGCGGGGACGGCGACGTCACCAGCGCCTCCCCGCGAGGGCATCGGGCGCTGTAATGGCCTCAGCACCTGAGCCTTATTAGCCCGCCATGCCGAAAGAGGTGATCCCTTATAGGCGCTAGAGTCGCCCTGTACTAATGAGATACCCTACGAATTCTGCGTGCAGGCCTTCTCCGATTTTATTTCCATCTTGGTCCACCACGAAGAGTCGGCCCTTTTCAGCCAAAGCCGTACCCCCATCCAAGGCGGTTAGCATTGAAATAGCGAAGCCTTGCAGGCATTCGGAAACCATTCGACGAATATTCTCTTGACTGACCGACCCTTCGGCCACTGCCAGTTGCAGTGCCCGATAGGTTTGAGCGTCATCGACCCATTCAATATTGGCATTGGGGTCCGAGGCTGCGTCCACACTAGACTTTGTCCAATAGTCCAGCATTGAAGCGAGGTCCCTGAAGAGATCATCTTTATCTGCCATCAGCACTCTCTTGGAAGTCGGCCTTACAAAGCCAAAGTTGAATCGGCCATCAATTTCTCTGCGACCTTTCAAAACATCGGGCGCCACCTCAATTGGATCTACCCTTCGATCCTTTTGATTATGCCGGAGCCGACAAGCCGATCCATTTCCATAATCTCAAACCGATCCCCCACTGAAATATCATCACCAAAATGCTCCCAACTGGGAAATGAAATCTTTGCGGAGATGGTTTCACCCGGGAAGTGCAACGCGTCATCCTCGTAACGGTGAAACCCACTGATCAAATAATCGACACCCTCAAACTTGTGGTGTGGAGCATATCCACTTCTCACCCCGCCATGTTTGGGCCGATCAACTTCTGAAAGAAGAAGAATTTCGGCAAGAACTTGAAATTTTTGCATTCGAGCATCCTTCCTTAAAGTCAAAATGCGTGGTCATCCCCCTGGTCGCCCCGCCGCCCTCGTCCCTTAAACTCGCCCGCGCCCACGACAACGCTATCCCGCCCATGAAGAGCACCAAGACCGCCCGCCCGTCATCCAAGGTGACGCTGGGCATGGTCGCCGAAGCGAGCGGGGTTTCGCCGAGCACCGTCTCGCGCATCCTCAACGGCACCGCCGTCGTCAGCCAGGAAAAGAAGGACGCCGTCGACCGCGCCATCGCCGAGCTCGGCTTCGTCCCCAACCCGATCGCGCGCGTGCTCGCCGGCGGGCGCTCGCAGAGCGTCGGCGTCGTCACCCAGTCCATCGACAGCCCCTATTACGGCGTCGCGCTGCGCGGCGTCGAGGAGGTCCTCGACGCCGCCGGATTCATCCCGCTGTTCGCCAGCGGGCATTGGAACGCGAAGGAAGAACAGCGCTGCATCGACACGCTGCGCGCGCGCCGCGTCGATGGGCTCATCGTGCTCACCGGCCGGCTCAGCGATGAGGCGCTGCGCAAGCTCGCGAAGGAACTGCCGGTCGTGGTCACCGGACGGACGCTGAAGGCGCAGGGGTTGTATTCGCTGAACTTCAACGACTTCGAAGGCGCGCGCCTGGCCACGCATCATCTGCTCGCGCAGGGGCATCGCAAGATCGCGTTCATCGCTGGAGACCCGGTCCACCCCGATGCGCAGGAGCGGCTGCGCGGGTATCGGGCGGCGCTGGAGGCAGCGGGAGTCAAGTACAAGCCGGCACTGGTGCTGCCGGGCATGTTCCATGAAGAGAGCGGGTTGATGGCGGTTGAGCGGCTCATCGACAGCCGCGAGCCGTTCACCGCGATCTTCGCGGCCAACGACCAGATGGCGTTCGGGGCATCGCTGGCGCTGTATCGGCGGGGACTGCGCGTGCCGGAGGATGTGTCGATCGTCGGATTCGATGATCTCGCGGGCGCGGCGCATTGCATTCCGCCGCTGACCACCATCCATCAGGCTGGGCTCGAGCTCGGGCGCTGCGCTGCGCAGGCGCTGCTGGACCTGCTCGCGGACAAGACGCCGACGGCGCAGCTCCCGGAGCCTCGGCTGATCGCGCGGTCGTCGACACGGGCGATTTGAGCTTCGCGGCGCTGCCGTACTTCGAAGACCCCTCTCCCCTGCCCTCTCCCCGCAAAGCGGGGCGAGGGAGTTGCATGCTCGGCACTCTGCCTACTCGCGGGGAGAGGGATTCATTCGACGCTCAATGCTGCGAAGTCAACTCCCTCGCCCCGCGTGCGGGGAGAGGGCAGGGGAGAGGGGCATCGACTCACAGCGCGAAGCGCTGCTGGACTGAAGGCCAACGGCCTTCCTAGCGATAACCCTGTTACGTTCCTCCGTTGACATCGATACCATGAAAGCGCTTTCATAACGACGCGAATGACGGAGACAAGCAGCATGCGGCAGTGGGTCCGATGGATCTCGGCGGTGGCGTTGACCCTGGGCATGAGCCTGGCGGGGCCGGGCGTTGCCATCGCGGAAACCACCCTGACGGTCGCCGCATTCCCCGCCATCGACGAGATCGTCCGCTCCGCCCTCCCCGCATGGCGCGCGCAGCATCCCGACGTGGAGGTGAAGATCGTCAGCCGCGAGCTCAATGACCACCACACCGCGATGACCACGGCGCTCTCCACCGCCAAGGGCCTGCCGGACGTGATGGCCCTGGAGATCGGCTATCTCGGCCGTTTCGCTCAGGGCACCGGCCTCGAGGACCTGTCCAAGCCCCCTTACGAGCTCACGCGCGAGCGCGACCGCTTCACCGCCTACGCCTTCGATCAGGCGACCACGCCCGCGGGCGCCGTGCTCGCCGTGCCGACGGACATCGGCCCGGGCACGCTGCTCTACCGCGCCGACCTGCTCGCGAAAGCCGGCCTCAAGGAGACCGACCTCACCGCCAGCTGGGACGGCTACGTCGCCGCCGGCGTGAAGCTCAAGGCCGCGACCGGCGCCTACCTGCTGGCCCATGCCCGCGACATGAAGGACATCCTGATCCGCACCGGCCTGCAGCCCGGCGAGGGCCTCTACTTCGACAAGGACTCCCGCCCGCTGGTGACCTCCGCGCGCTTCGTCCGTGCCTTCGAGCTCGCGCGCGCCGTGCGCCGCCAGCAGCTCGATGCCAAGGTCACCGCCTGGTCCTCCGACTGGACCGAGGGCTTCAAGCGCGGCGGCATCGCGACGCAGATGTCGGGCGCCTGGCTCGCCGGCCACCTCAACAGCTGGCTCGCCCCCGGCACCCGCGGCAAGTGGCGCGCGGCGCAACTCCCCGAAGGCGCCTTCGCCGCCTATGGCGGCACCTTCTTCGCGATGGCCCGCCACGGCGACGCCGCCCGCAAGCCCCTGGCCTACGAGTTCATCCGCTTCATGACGACGAACCGCGCCCAGCAGCTCGCCGCGTTCAAGGCGCAGGACGCCTTCCCCGCGCTGGTCGACGCCCAGACCGATCCCTTCTACGACCAGCCGCTGCCCTTCCTCGGCGGCCAGGCCGCGCGCCGCGACTGGCGCGACGCCGCCGCCCACATCCGCGCCTTCCCGGTCCACAAGCAGGACGCCTTCGCCCGCGAGGTCATCGACACCGAGCTCGACAAGGTCCTCGACCGCGACAAGGACATCGCCACCGCGCTCGCCGACGCGCAGCGGCTGCTCCAGCAACGCGCCCGCCGCTGACCCGGATTCCGACGATGAGCTTGCGCCTCCCCTCCGCCCTGCGCCTGTCGCCCCGCCACGCGCCCTACGCGCTGCTCGCGCCCTTCCTGCTGCTGTTCGCGGTCTTCGGCCTGTTCCCGCTGCTGTTCTCGCTCTACCTGGCCTTCCACAGCTGGGAGCCCACCAGCGGCCTGGCCGCCATGCACTGGGTCGGCCTGGACAACTTCGCCTTCGCGCTGCAGGACGAATGGTTCTGGAAGTCGCTGCGCAACACCGGCTGGCTCGCGATCGCCTCGGGCGTCCCGCAGCATCTGGTCGCGATCCCGCTCGCCACCTTCCTGCACCTGGCCTTCAAGCGCTGGCGCAATCCGATGGTCGGGGCCTACTTCCTGCCCTACATCACCTCCTCCGTCGCCATCGCGATCCTGTTCAGCTCGCTGTTCTCCACCGACTACGGCCTGATCAACCTCGCCCTGGCCGCGCTGCGCGAGATCCCGCTGCTCGGCCACCTGGTGCCGCAGGCCGCGGTCGACTGGCTCAACGACCCCGACGCGCTCAAGCCCGCCATCTCGATGATCGTGTTCTGGCGCTACGTCGGCTTCAACGTCGTGCTCTACCTGGCCGCGCTGCAGACCATCCCGCCCGATCTCTACGAGGCCGCGACCATGGACGGCGCCAGCCGCCTGCAGCAGTTCTTCCACATCACGCTGCCCAGCCTGCGCCCGATGATCTTCTTCGGCGTCACGCTCAGCGTCATCGGCGGCCTGCAGCTGTTCGAGGAGCCCTTCATCCTCACCGGCGGCAAGGGCGGCTCCGACCAGGCCGGCATGAGCGCCGCGGTCTACCTCTACCGCAACGCCTTCGACTTCAACGACTTCGGCGCCGCCAGCGCGATGTCCTGGCTGCTGTTCTTCATCGTGGCCGCGCTGACGTGGCTGACGAACCGCGCCTTCCGCCGCAAGGGCGACTGAGGCCCGAGCCCGACCATGAGCACCACGATGCCCGCCCCCTTCGACGCCGCCGCGCCGCGCGCCGCCCAGCCGCCCCGCATGACCGCCTGGGCCGCCTACCTGCTGGTGGGCGCCGGCGCGCTGATCATGCTGGCGCCGTTCTATTTCATGTTCGTCTTCGCGACGCACTCGCGCACCGAGATCTTCAGCCTGCCGCCGCCGCTCTGGTTCGGCGACGACTTCCTGAACAACGTCGCGATCCTCACCCAGCGCCTGCCCTTCTGGCGCAACCTCGGCCTGAGCCTGTATGTCGGCGTGTGCAACACCGCGCTCACGCTGCTGTTCTGCTCGATGGGCGGCTACGCCTTCGCGATGTACGAGTTCCGCTTCAAGAAGGCGCTCTTCGGCCTGGTGATGGGCACCATGCTGCTGCCCAGCTTCATGAACATGATCCCCAGCTTCATGATCATGGACCTGCTCGGCTGGATCGATCAGCCGCGCGCGCTCTACATCCCCGGCGCGGCCAGCGCCTTCGGCATCTTCCTGATGCGCCAGTTCATCAGTTCCGCGGTCCCGCGCGAGCTGGTCGAGGCCGCCCGCATGGATGGCTGCGGCGAGCTCGGCATCTACGCCCGCATCGTGCTGCCGCTGCTCAAGCCGGCGCTCGGCACGCTGGGGCTGATCACCTTCATCTCGTCCTGGAACAACTTCATCGGGCCGCTGGTCGTCATGCGCTCGCCCGACATGTACACGCTGCCGCTGGCGCTGCGCAGCCTGCAAAGCCCCGTCGACACCGAGTGGGGCGCGCTGATGGCGGGCTCCGCCATCGCGACGCTGCCGCTGATCGTGCTCTTCGTCCTGTGCTCGCGTCAGCTCATCTCGGGCCTGACCGTCGGCGCGGTGAAGTGACGCCCGGCGCCCGCCCCCGCATCCGCATCCGCATCCGCATCCGCATCCGCATCCGCATCCCGCCTTCCAACAACCATAAGCACGCCTGCCCCGATGTCATCCTCCACCCTGCCGACCGCCTCCGCCAAGCGCTTCCCCGACGACTTCGTCTGGGGCGTCGCCACCAGCGCCTTTCAGATCGAGGGCGCCCATGACGCCGACGGCAAGGGCCCATCGATCTGGGACAGCTTCTGCCGCCAGCCCGGCGCGATCGCCGACGGCAGCAGCGGCGACGTCGCCTGCGACCACTACGCGCGCTGGGAGCAGGACCTGGACATGATCCGGGACCTGGGCGTGCAGGCCTACCGCTTCTCGGTGTCGTGGCCGCGCGTGCGCCCCAGCGGCGATGGCGAATGGAACGAGGCCGGCCTGGCCTTCTACGAGCGGCTCGTCGACGGCCTGCTGGCGCGCGGCCTCAAGCCCTACCTGACGCTGAACCACTGGGACTTGCCGCAGGCGCTGCAGGACATCGGCGGCTGGGGCAACCGCGCCACCGTCGAGCGCTTCGTCGAGTACGCCGTCGGCATCGCCAGGCGGCTGGGCCACAAGGTGGTCTCGATCGCCACGCACAACGAGCCCTGGGTGGTCGCGCAGCTCGGCCACGAGAGCGGCGTCTTCGCGCCCGGCTTGAAGGACCGCCGCCTGGCCGCGCAGGTCTCGCACCACCTGCTGCTCAGCCACGGCCTGGCCGTGACCGCGATGCGCGAGCTGCGGCTGCAGGCCTCGCTCGGCATCGTGCTGAACATGGCCCCGATGTATCCCGCCACCGACTCCGACGCCGACCGCGCCAAGGCCCGGCTCGAGGACGGCAAGCTGCGCCGCTGGTACATGGATCCGCTGTTCAACGGCCACTACCCGCGGGACGTGATCGAGCACCTGGGCGACGACGCGCCGTGCATCGAGGACGGCGACATGGACCGCATCCGCGTGCCCATCGACTTCGTCGGCATCAACTACTACTCGCGCGGCATGGCCAGCGCGGACGGCAGCTTCGACGCCAGGACCAGCGGCCTGGAGCTCACCGACATGGGCTGGGAGGTCTACCCGCAGGGCCTGACCGACCTGCTGGTGTCGGTGCATCGCGACTATCCGGCGGCCCGGCGCCTGTACGTGACCGAGAACGGCGGCGCCTTCCCCGATCCGGTCGGCGCCGACGGACGCGTGCACGACGCCGACCGCACCCGCTACCTGGACACGCACATCGCCGCCGTCGGCGACGCGATCGCGCAGGGCGTGCCCATGGGCGGCTACATGGTGTGGAGCCTGATGGACAACTTCGAATGGGCGTCCGGCTACGAGAAGCGCTTCGGCATCGTGCACGTCGACTACGCGACGCTGCAGCGCACGCCCAAGGACAGCGCGCTCGCGTACCGCGACTTCGTGCTGCAACGGCGCGCCGGGCGCCAGGGCTGAGCGGGAGCACCGTCATGGGACAAGTCACGCTGCGCGGCATCCGCAAGCGCTACGGCGATCACGAGGTCATCCAAGGCCTGGACCTGGACGTGCGCGACGGCGAGTTCATGGTCTTCGTCGGCCCGTCGGGTTGCGGCAAGAGCACGACGCTGCGCATGATCGCGGGCCTGGAGGAGATCAGCGGCGGCGACCTGCTGATCGACGGCCAGCGCGCCAACGACCTGCGCCCCGCCGACCGCGGCGCGGCGATGGTGTTCCAGAGCTACGCGCTCTATCCGCACATGACGGTGGCCGAGAACATGGGCTTCGCGCTGAAGATGGCCGGCGTGGGCCGCGCCGAGCGCGAGGAGCAGGTGCGCCGCACCGCCGAGGTGCTGCGCATCACCGAGCTGCTGCAGCGCACGCCGAAGCAGCTGTCCGGCGGCCAGCGCCAGCGCGTCGCCATCGGCCGCGCGATCGTGCGCAAGCCCAAGGTCTTCCTGTTCGACGAGCCGCTGTCCAACCTGGACGCGGCGCTGCGCGTGGACATGCGCATCGAGCTCACGCGGCTGCATCAGCAGCTCGGCACGACCATGATCTACGTCACCCACGACCAGGTCGAGGCGATGACGATGGGCGATCGCATCGCCGTCTTCAACCAGGGACGCATCGAGCAGCTCGGCGCGCCGATGGACCTCTACCGCCATCCGGCCAACGAGTTCGTCGCCGGCTTCCTCGGCGCGCCCAAGATCAACTTCATCGAGCGGCCCGACGCCAACACGCCGGGCGCCGCGCGCCAGCTGTGGGACGCGCTCGGCGGCGCCGCGCGGCCAGCGGCGAAACGCCTCGGCCTGCGGCCCGAGCACCTGCGCCTGGCCGCGCCAGACGAGCCGGCCGCCGTGCCCGCCACCGTCGCGCTCGCCGAGCACCTGGGCGATGTCTCGATCCTGCATCTCAAGGTGGACGGCCTGCCCGGCCTGATCACCGCCAAGCTGCCCGCCGGCGCGGCCTCGCTGCACGACGGCGACGCGGTGCGCCTGCTCGCCGACGCCAGCCATGCGCTGGCCTTCGATGCGGAGGCGCGCGCGCTCGAGCCACGCGCCGCCCTGGCCGCCAGCGCCACCGCCGCCGCCTGAAGGCGGCTCCCCTTTCCGCAGTACCCCGCGCCGCTGTGGCGCGGATCCCTCGCTAGGGAAAGTCAGTAGAGGACCCGGAGCCGAAGCGGATAAATTCTGAAAGCGCTTTCAGACGCATCCGGCAACGCGACCGGCACCAGCTTGCCCTGCATCATTCGGGCCCGCCATCGAGGGGGGTCATGGCCAAGACTGAGAGAACAAGGAGACAAATGAAGCACGTCCACCCCACCCGACAGCGGCCCGGCCGCGGTCCGCAGCGCCAGCCGGTGGCCGCCGCCTGCGCCCTGCTGTTCCTCGCCGCCGCCGCGCACGCGCAGCAGGCGCCCGCCGCGCCTGATGCCGCCGCCTCCGACGCGCAGCGCAAGGCCGATGCGCAGATCGACACGGTCGTCGTGACCGGCATCCGCCAGTCGCTGGACACCTCGCTGAACCTCAAGCGCCAGCAGCGCGGCGTGGTCGACGGCATCGTCGCCGAGGACATCGGCAAGTTCCCCGACACCAACCTGGCCGAATCGATGCAGCGCATCTCGGGCGTGTCGATCGACCGCTCGATGGGCGAAGGCTCCAAGGTCACGGTGCGCGGCGTCGGCCCCGACTTCAACCTGGTGCTGCTGAACGGCCGGCAGATGCCGGCCTCGACGATCGCCGACACCGGTCCGTCCAACTCGCGCGCCTTCGACTTCGCCAACCTGGCCTCGGAGTCCATCTCCGCGCTGGAGGTCTTCAAGACCAGCCGCGCCAGCACGCCCACCGGCGGCATCGGCGCGACCATCAACATCAAGACCGCGCGCCCGCTCGACACCAGGAAGACGGTGGCCAGCATCGGCGTGAAGGCGGTGCATGACGCGGGCAACTCGCGCCTGCCGGACAACCTCAAGGGCGACAGCGTGACGCCGGAAGTCTCCGGCATCTACAGCTCGACCTTCGCGGACGGCAAGTTCGGCATCGCGCTCAGCGGCAGCTTCCAGAAGCGCGACCTGGGCTACAACAGCGCCGGCGTGCCCAATGGCTGGCTGCCGTTCCGCGGCGACGAAGGCGGCTGGGGATCGATCCCGCAGGCCGGCCAGCCGGGCTCGGAGCGCATCACGAACCGGCCGGGTCCCACCGATGTCTACTCGGTGCCGCAGAACCTGAACTACAACATGAACGGCGTGAGCCGCGAGCGCACGAACGGCCAGCTGACGCTGCAGTTCGCGCCGGTCAAGTCGCTGGTGGCGACGGTGGACTACACCGCGTCGCAGAACAAGATCCACACGCGCCGCAACGACGTCTCGGCCTGGTTCAACTTCGGGCCGTCCACCAGCTCCTGGACCCAGGGGCCGGTCTCGGCGCCGCTCACCTACAGCGAGATCATCGACGCCACCAAGAGCCCCGCCGACATCGCCATGGGCGGCGCCGACTTCGCGGTGAAGAACAAGAACCAGTCGCTGGGCTTCAACCTCGACTGGAAGGCGAGCGACAAGCTGCGCTTCGAGTTCGACGCCCACCACTCCACGGCCACCTCCGGCGCGGACAGCCCCTGGGGCACGAACAACGTCATCGGCACGGCCAGCTACACGCGCGGCACCACCACGGTGGACTTCAGCCAGAAGCTGCCGGTGCTGATGATCGATGGCGTGGCCGATCCGGCGCTGCAGAAGGTCACGGGCTCGTCCTTCCGCAACAGCTACATGAAGTCGCAGGTGGACCAGCAGCAGCTGCGCGGCAACTGGAAGATCAGCGACGAGTCCAAGCTGGACTTCGGCCTGGGCCTGTCCAAGGTGCGCAACCGCTCGGCGTATTCCAACGTCCAGCTCGACACCTGGGGCGGCGCCACCAGCGAGGCCGACTACCCGGACAACGTCTGGCAGCAGCAGAACCTGCACGACTTCTTCGGCAACATCTCGGGTGGCGGCGATCCGCGCCTGTTCAGCCGCTTCTACACCTTCGACTTCGCCACGGTGCGCAACCTCGCCGCGGCCGCCGCGGCGGCGGCCAAGGCCAAGGATCCGAACAGCCCGCTGTCGGCCGACAAGTACCTCGCGTCCAGCGTCTTCGACACCGACCGCCGCACCAGCGAGAAGTCCACCAGCGCCTACGCCGAGTACACGCACGAGTGGGAGCTGTGGGTGCCGATGAGCGCCACGATCGGCATGCGCTACGAGAAGACCAAGGTCACCTCGAGCGCGCTGGTGCCGATCGCCACGGGCATCAGCTGGGGCTCCAACAACGAGCTGACGGTGAAGAAGGGCACGCCCGGCTTCACGACGCTGGACGGCAGCTACAAGTACTGGCTGCCCAGCATCGACTGGGACGCGGACCTGACCGACAAGCTCAAGCTGCGCGCGAGCTATGGCACCTCGCTGGGCCGGCCGGGCTGGGACGCGATCCAGGGCGGCCAGACGCTCAACGACCTGGCCCGCATCAACGGCGGCACCGGCGCGCAGGGCAACCCGGCGCTCAAGCCGCTGAAGTCCAAGAACATCGACTTCTCGCTGGAGTACTACTACGCGCCCTCGAGCTACGTGGCGGCGGGCTACTTCCGCAAGAACATCTCGAACTACATCGGGTCGACGCTGGTGAACATGACCCCGTTCAACCTGCACACCCCGATCGGCGGCAAGTACTACCAGGCGGCGCAGACGACCGGCGCCTGCAATGGCGACATCACCTGCATCCGCGACTACATCCTCAACAACTTCAACGGCCAGCCGGGCGTGACGAAGACGGGGACCGCGAACGGCCATGCGACCGGCGACATCGTCGGCCAGCCGGACGATCCGGTCGCCAACTTCCAGATCACGGTGCCGGCCAACACGCGGTCCAACAGCCTGAGCGGCTTCGAGCTGAACGTGCAGCACGCGTTCGGACGCAGCGGTTTCGGCGTGGCGGCGAACTACACCAAGGTCAAGTCGGGGCTCAAGTACGACAACATGAGCTTCGACCAGCAGTACGCGCTGGTGGGGCTGAGCGACTCGGCCAACCTGGTGGGCTTCTTCGAGAACAGCACCTTCAGCGTGCGCGTGGCCTACAACTGGCGGGACAAGTTCCTGGCGGCGGTCAATGACGGCAACACGCTGGGCCGCTCGGCGCCGATCTACACGGAGCCGTACTCGCAGGTGGACGTGAGCCTGGGCTACAACTTCAGCGACCGGCTGAGCTTCCAGGCGGAAGTGATCAACCTGGGCGACTCGGTGCTGCGCCAGCACGGCCGGACCTCGGAGGAGGTGTTCTCGGTGACGCAGACCGGACGCCGCTACATGCTGGGCATGCGCTACAAGTTCTGAGCTCGCCGGAAGGTCTCCTGGCGTTTCCCGGCGCGCGGCGTCCTCACCGATCCGCGCGCCGGGCCATTTCCGGCGACCTGGCCTCCAGACTTCTCCTCTTCCGCGGCGCGTCCCGTTCGACCACGATTGCCCTCATGACCACAGTCCTCCTGAACGGCCGCGACCACGGCGCAATGCGCGTCGTGACCCGCCCTGGCAGCGCCTACGGCGACGCGGCGATGAGCGCGCCGCTGTTTCCCGCGGAGTTCCGCAACGCGCAGGCGCATTACCCGATCGTCTTCCGCGACGACGGCGGCGGCCTGCATCCGGTGGCGCTGTTCGGCCTGGCCGAGGGGCGCAACCTGTTCCTCGCGCAGTCCGGACCGGACACGGTCTGGGACGCGCACTACCTGCCCTGGTCGGTGGAGCGCCAGCCCTTCATGATCGGGCGCGGCGGCGGCCCTGGCGGGGACGGCGAGCTGCAGCTGCACGTGGACCTGGCGCATCCGCGCGTGCGGCTGGCCGAGGATGGCGACACCGCGCTCTTCGATGCCGACGGGCGTCCGACGGCCCACGTCGAGCGCGCCGCCTCGCTGCTGCGCGCGATCCACGAGGGCATGCTGGCGCTGCCGGCGTTCATGGACGCGCTGCTGACGCACCGGCTGGTCGAATCCTTCGTGCTGGACATCGAGTCCGGCGAGGGCGCGATCACGCGCATCGCCGGCTTCCACGCGATCCATGAGGAACGGCTGGCGGCGCTCGACGGCGAGGCGCTGGCCGCGCTGCAGCGCGCCGGCCACCTCGAGCCGATCTACATGGCGGTGGCGTCGATGTCGCAGCTGCGCGGCCTGATCGAGCGGCATCGCCGCCAGGGCGCGTGAAGCCGATCCGCGAGATCGCGGCCGCGCCAGGCCGGCTGCCCGAGGGCCTGCTGGAGGCCGCGCAGCCCGTCGTGCTGCGCGGGCTGGTCGCGCATTGGCCGATGGTCGAGGCGGCGCGGCGGTCCGATCGCGCGGCGGTCGACTACCTGCGCCAGTGCTGGCGCGACGAGGCGGTGGCGATCATGACCGGGCCGCCGGAGATCGACGGCCGCTTCTTCTACAACGACGACCTGACCGGCTACAACTTCGGCCGCCAGGACGCGCCGCTGCCGGCGGTGCTGGAGGCGCTGCTGGAGCTGCGCCGCGATCCGCGGCCGCCCTGCTTCTACATCGGCTCGACCTCGGTCGACACCTGCCTGCCGGGCTTTCGCGCGCGCAACGACCTGGACGTCGGCCATCCCGATCCGCTGGTGAGCGTGTGGCTGGGCAATCGCAGCCGCATCGCGCCGCACTACGACGTGCCCGACAACATCGCCTGCGTGGTGGCGGGACGGCGCCACTTCACGCTGTTCCCGCCGGAGCAGCTGCCCAATCTCTACGTCGGCCCGCTCGACTTCACGCCGGCCGGTCAACCGGTCAGCCTGGTCGATCTGAAGCGGCCCGACTTCGTGCGCTACCCGCGTTTCGCCGAGGCGCTCGCGCACGGTCAGGACGCGATCCTGGAGCCCGGCGACGCGCTCTACATCCCCAGCATGTGGTGGCATCACGTGGAGGCCCTGGAGGGCTTCAACGCGCTGATCAACTACTGGTGGCGGCAGTCGCCGGAGCACATGGACTCCCCGGTGACGGCGCTGATGCTGGCGCTGCTGACGATGCGCGACCTGCCGCCGGCGCAGCGCCGGGCCTGGGAGGGGATCTTCGGCCATTACGTCTTCCATGCCGACGGCGAGACCGCGGCGCATGTCCCCGAGCACGCGCGGCATGCGCTGGCGCCGCTGACCGATGACGGCGCGCGCCATCTGCGCGCGCACCTGATCCAACGCCTGCAACGCTGAGGAGCGCCCGATGAGCCAGGACCCGATGAATCGCCGCCCGGTGCGGCGCGTGGTGATCGCCGGCGGCGGCACCGCCGGCTGGATGGTGGCGGCCTGCCTGTCGAAGACGCTGGGACGCGGGCTCGACCTGACGCTGGTCGAGTCCGACGAGATCGGCATCGTCGGCGTGGGCGAGGCGACGATCCCGACGCTGCTGACCTTCAACCACCTGCTCGGCATTGCGGAGCAGGAGTTCATGTCGGCGACGCAGGCGACGTTCAAGCTCGGCATCCAGTTCGAGGGCTGGCGCGATGTCGGCGAGGACTACATCCACTCGTTCGGCACGACCGGCACCGACCACTGGACGGCGGGCTTCCAGCACTTCTGGCTGAAGGGCCGCGAGCGCGGGCTGGCGACGGCGTACGGCGACTACTGCCTGGAGCTGCGCGCGGCGCAGGAGCAGCGCTTCGCGCACCTGCCGCGCGCGGGGATGAACTACGCGTTCCACATCGACGCGACGCTCTATGGCCGCTACCTGCGCCGCTTGAGCGAAGGCCACGGCGTGAAGCGCGTCGAAGGGAAGATCGCCGAGGTGCTGCGCCACGGGCCCGAGGGGGACCTGCGCGCGCTGCGCCTGCAGGATGGCTCGGAGATCGAGGGCGATCTCTTCATCGACTGCACGGGCATGCGCTCGCTGCTGCTGGGGCAGACGCTGGGGGTGGGTTATCAGGACTGGTCGCACTGGCTGCCGTGCGACAGCGCGATCGCGGTGCAGACGGCGTCGGTGCGCGACGCGGTGCCGTACACGCGCTCGATCGCGCATCCCTGGGGCTGGCAGTGGCAGATCCCGCTGCAGCACCGCGTGGGCAACGGGGTGGTGTTCAGCAGCCGCTACACGGATGACGCGACCGCGCAGGCCGCGCTGATGGGCAACATCGAGGGCGAGGTGCTGACCGCGCCGCGGGTGATCCGGTTCAAGCCGGGACAGCGCGAGGTTGTGTGGAAGCGCAACGTGGTGGGCGTCGGGCTGTCGAGCGGGTTCCTGGAACCGCTGGAGTCGACCAGCATCCACCTGATCCAGCGCAGCGCGATCCGGCTGATGCAGATGTTCCCGAAGGACGGGATCCGGCAGTCCGACATCGACGAGTACAACGCGCAGATGGCCGATGAACTCGAGCACATCCGCGATTTCATCGTGCTGCATTACCACGTCACGAAGCGGACGGACTCGCCGATGTGGCGGGACATGCGGGAGATGGCGCTGCCGGAGTCGCTGCGGCACCGCATCGAGTTGTTCCGCGAGACGGGGCGGGTGTTCCGCGCGCCGAATGAGCTGTTCACGGAGAACTCATGGATCCAGGTGATGCTGGGCCAGGGGCTGATGCCGGAGCAGCATCATCCGATCGCGGATCTGATGGACGACCGCGAGCTGGGCGGCTTCCTTGGGGAGATGCGCGAGCGCATCGAGCACACGGTGCGGCAGCTGCCGACGCATCAGCAGTACGTGATGCGGTATGCGCCGGCGGTGACGCCGAAGGCGGCGGCGGCGGCCTGACCCTCGCCCTTGCCTCAAGAAACTCCCTCGCCCCCCGCGAGGGGGGAGAGGGCAGGGGAGAGGGGGTGCTTCGAAGGGCAGCAGCGCTGTGGCACGAGCCCCCTCTCCCCTCCCTCTCCCCGCGGGGGCGAGGGGGTAATACGGGCGGCGCTCGATCGTCTGACCCCCTCGCCATCCAGCGCGTCACTTTCTGAGCAGGACGTCACGGACGAATCGGCGCGGATCGGCATCTTCGCCACAACCCTCCTGCTTCTTCTGAGCCGGACTTCACAAATTCCTGTGCGACGGACCTCTTTCGCTATCCGCACAGCGAACCAACCGCTTTACACAGCAGAAAATTTCTCGCGCCGCGGACCGTCTCCGGTCGCTGGCCCCAGAAAGCACAAACCAAGCGAAAGAGCTGCCCCTATGAAGATCCAGAACCGATCGACCGCGACCGCGGCCCTGGCGTCCGCCGCCCTCCTGCCCGTGCTGCTCGCGGCCTGTGGCGGCGGCGGTGGCGACTCCTCGTCGCCCGCGCCCAACCCGGCGCCCCAGTCCCTCGTCGTCACCGGCACCGCCGCCACGGGCGCCGCCCTGGCCAGCGCCTCCGTCAAGCTGACCTGCGCCACCGGCACCGCCACCGTCACCGCGTCGGCCACCGGCACCTTCTCCGCCACCATCGCCAACGGCGCCCTGCCCTGCGTGCTGACCGCCACCAGCAGCGACGGCAAGACCGAACTCCACTCCGTCGCCGCCGGCACCGGCAGCGCCGCCACCACCGTCAACATCACGCCGCTGACCGAGCTGCTGATCGCCCGCCTCGCCGGCGGCGATCCCAAGACCTTCGTCTCCGGCTTCGCGGCCAACACCGCCATCTCCGCCAGCGACGTCGCCGCCGCGCAGACCGCGCTGCTGCAATCGCTCACCAACGCCGGCCTCAACACCAGCGCCGTCACCGACATCGTCGGCGGCTCGCTGACCGCCGGCAGCGGCGCCGGCTACGACGGCGTGCTCGACAAGCTCGGCACCCTGCTCAAGGGCGCGAACGCGGCCCTCTCGGACCTGGCCGGCGCCGTCGCCTCCAGCAACAAGTCCGGCAGCGACACCACCGGCTCCGTGCTGGGCACCGTGCTCGCCGCCGCCCCCGGCGACTGCCCCGGCTTCAAGACCGGCACCCTGCGCGTGCTGGACCTCACCGGCGCCAAGTACTCGCTGATGAAGGTGGACACCACCGCCATGACCGTCACCGGCACCGACGGCACCTTCCCGCTGACCAAGAACGCCGCCTGCGACTACAAGATCGGCAACCCCGCCGGCACCCGCGCCCTGGTCTCGCGCTCGGGCATCGTCATCTTCACTTCCGGCATCGGCACGGGCGGCCAGGTCGGCGTCGCCTTCCCCGAGCAGAAGCTCGAGGTCGCCGCGCTCGCGGGCAATTACGACTTCGTGAACTACGACGTCACCGGCTACGCCGGCTTTGGCGACACCGTCTTCACCGCCGACGGCAAGAACGGTCTGTCGCACAACTGCAATGGCTACGGCGCCTGCGCCGACGACGCGCAGACCAAGGGCCGCCTCGTGGCCAACGCCAATGGCGGCTTCGACTATGCCGACGACCCGCAAGGCGACCACGCCCGCGTCTTCGCCTTCCGCAACGCGTCGGGCCGCAACTTCCTGGTCGCGCAGCATGACGACGGCGCGGTCACCGTGCTGGCCGCCAAGGACAAGCTGGCCCTGCCGGCCGTCAGCCGTGTCGCCGGCTACTGGCAGCTGAGCGTGAACAGCGCCGGCCTCAGCACCACCGTGGCCGACGCCAACACGATCACGGCCGCCGATCCGGTCACCGGCCTGGTGAGCCGCAGCTTCGCGAACGACAGCCACACGGACAAGCTCACCTACAACGCGCCGTATGACGGCATGCGCTACCGCGCCGCCAACGCCTGCCTGAGCTCGACCGGCGGCGCCTACGCCTGCAACGCCGTGGTGCAACTGCCCTACGGCGGCGTGCAGGTGGCCGTCAGCGCCGACCCGACGAAGAACTTCGTCACCGTGACCGTCGACAAGCCCTGATCCCCAGGGACTGCCCGATCGCAGCGCCAGCCGGCGCCGCGTCGGGCCGATGAACACTGCGCGCCGGGGCGGGCGGTGTCCGGAACCGGACGCCTCCCGCCCCGGCGGCATTTGAGGATCACTTCAGTTCGAAGCGGTCCAGGTTCATCACCTTGGTCCACGCGGCGACGAACTCCTGAACGAAGCGTTCCTGCGAGTCATCGCTGGCATAGACCTCGGCCAGCGCGCGCAGCTGCGAGTTGGAGCCGAACACCAGATCCGCGCGGGTCGCGGTCCACTTCAGCTGACCCGTTGCGCGGTCACGGCCTTCATAGCGCTCGGCGGCCTCGGAGGTCGGCTTCCAGGCGATGCCCATGTCGAGCAGCGTCGAGAAGAAGTCCGTGCTCAGCACGCCGGGCCGCGTGGTGAGGACGCCGTCGGGGCCCGTGGTCGCGCCAAGACTCCGCAGGCCGCCGACCAGCACGGTCAGTTCCGGCGCGCTCAGCGTCAGCAGCTGGGCCTTGTCGATCAGCAGCGCCTCGGCGGGCACGCTGTAGCTCGTCTTCAGGTAGTTGCGGAAGCCATCGGCGATGGGTTCCAGCACCGCGAAGCCCTCGACGTCCGTCTGCGCCTGCGACGCATCGACGCGGCCCGGCGTGAACGGCACCACCACCTGATGGCCAGCCTCCTTCGCCGCCTGCTCGATCGCCGCGGCACCGCCCAGCACGATCAGATCGGCCATCGAGACCTGCTTGCCGCCGGCCGCGGCGGCATTGAAGTCGCGCTGCACCGTCTCGAGCGCGGACAGCACCTTGGCGAGCTGCTCCGGCTGGTTCGCCTCCCAATCCTTCTGCGGCGCCAGACGGATGCGCGCGCCGTTGGCGCCGCCCCGCTTGTCGGAGCCGCGGAAGGTCGAGGCGCTGGCCCACGCGGTCGACACCAGCTCGCTCACCGTCAGGCCGAAGGCGAGGATCTGCGCCTTCAGCGCGGCGATGTCCCTGGCGTCGATCAGCGCGTGGTCGACGGCCGGCAGCGGGTCCTGCCAGAGCAGGTCCTCGGCCGGCACTTCCGGACCGAGATAGCGCGACTTCGGGCCCATGTCGCGGTGGGTCAGCTTGAACCAGGCGCGGGCGTAGGCATCGGCGAAGGCGGCCGGATCCTGGTGGAAGCGGCGCGAGATCGGCTCGTAGACCGGATCCATGCGCAGCGACAGGTCGGCGGTCGTCATCATCGGCGCGTGCTTGCGCGACGGATCGTGGGCGTCCGGGATCATGTGCTCGGGCTTGACGTCCTTGGCCACCCACTGGTGCGCGCCCGCCGGGCTTTTGGTCAGCTCCCACTCGTAGCCGAACAGCATGTCGAAATAGCCGTTGTCCCAGGTCGTCGGGTTGGGCTTCCATGCCCCCTCGATGCCGCTGGTGGTCGTGTGCACGCCCTGGCCCGATTCGAACTGGTTGAGCCAGCCCAGCCCCATCGCCTCGAGCGGCGCGGCCTCCGGTTCCGGACCGACCAGCTTCGGATCGCCGGCGCCATGCGCCTTGCCGAAGGTGTGGCCGCCGGCGACCAGCGCGACGGTCTCCTCGTCGTTCATGCCCATGCGGCCGAAGGTGTCGCGCACGTCGCGGCCCGAGGCCACGGGATCGGGGTTGCCGTCCGGGCCTTCCGGGTTCACGTAGATCAGGCCCATCTGCACGGCGGCCAGCGGCGTCTCCATCTGGCGCTCGCCCGAGTAGCGGCTGCCCGGCTTGTCGCTGGTGGCGAGCCATTCGGTCTCGGCGCCCCAGTAGACGTCCTCCTGCGGCGCCCAGATGTCCTCGCGCCCGCCGGCGAAGCCGAAGGTCTTGAAGCCCATCGATTCCATCGCGACGTTGCCGGCCAGGATCATCAGGTCGGCCCACGACAGGCGGTTGCCGTACTTGCGCTTGATCGGCCACAGCAGGCGGCGGGCCTTGTCCAGGTTGCCGTTGTCGGGCCAGCTGTTGAGCGGCGCGAAGCGCTGGTTGCCGGCGCTGGCGCCGCCGCGGCCGTCGGCGCTGCGGTAGGTGCCGGCGCTGTGCCAGGCCATGCGGATGAACAGGCCGCCGTAGTGGCCCCAGTCGGCCGGCCACCAGGGCTGCGAGTCGGTCATCAGCGCCGTCAGGTCGCGCTTCACCGCGGCGAGGTCGAGCTTCTTGAATTCCTCGGCGTAGTTGAAGCCGGCCGGCATCGGGCTGGTGTCCGGCGTGTGCTGATGCAGGATGCGCAGGTTCAGCTGATTGGGCCACCAGTCGCGGTTGGAACGGGTGCCAGCCGAGGCCGGGATGCTCTTCTTGCCCGAGAACGGGCACTTGCTTTCACTGCTCATGAGGTCTCTCTCTGTGACGGGGTCTCTGGTGGAACGGGGAACGGAGGGTGAGGATGGATCAGGCGAGCCGGCCTCACCACTCTCGGATGGCAGAGCGCGAGCTGGGGGATCACGATCCGGCGATGGGGCCAGGTGTTGCGGGATGGACGAAGTCTCTTCACCCGCGGGCCGGTGGTCCAGTCGATTGCGCTTATGACGGTCATAGGAAACCTTTCGAGACCGGCCCGGGGCGAAACATCGCCCCATGACACGGTGGCTTCACGCGGCTGTCTTTCTGCAACCAAAGAATCACGCGCTTCACGACCTCCTCAGGGGCGCTTCATGAGCACGACATCCCGCCGGTCCTTCCTGACCGCGGCGGTCGCCGGCATGGCCACGAGCCATTCGTTCGCGCAGACCCTCCGCCAGGCGCTGGCCACGCCGGCCAACAACGCCACCGGCAGCCTCGCCGACATCGAGCACGTGGTCATCCTGATGCAGGAGAACCGCTCGTTCGACCACTATTTCGGCACGCTGTCGGGCGTGCGCGGCTTCAGCGATCCGCGCCCGATCGCGCTGCCGACCGGCCAGCCGGTGTGGATGCAGCCGGGCAACACGGCCGGTTCGCAGGTGCTGCCCTACCACTTCGACATCCGCAACACCAATGCGCTGCGCGTCGGCCTGGACCACAGCTGGAAGGGCACCGAGGCGGCGTGGAAGGACTGGAACGCGTGGATCGCCAAGAAGTCGCCGCGCACCATGGGCTACTTCGACCGCAGCGACCTGCCCTTCTATTACGCGCTCGCCGACGCGTTCACGGTCTGCGACGCGTACCACTGCTCGATCTTCGGCCCGACCGATCCGAACCGCTTCTACGCGCTCAGCGGGCACAGCAACGGGGTGATGACGGGCATCGCCGATTCGAAGCTCTACAACGTCACGAATGGCGTCTACAACGCCGACATCGCCAACGACAACCCCGCCGCCAAGGGCAACGAGTGGCAGACCTATGCCGAGGTGCTGGAGGCGGCCGGCGTGAGCTGGGAGGTCTACCAGGAGTGGGACAACTACGGCGACAACTACCTGCAGTACTTCAAGAACTTCCGCGTCGATGCGAACGGCCAGAAGCTGACGAGCGCTTCGCCGCTGTACCGCCGCGGGCGGGCGATGGCGGCGGGCTCGACGCAGGCCAACGCCGCGGGCACGACAGGGCAATGGCTGATCGATCAGTTCGCCGCCGACGTGCGCGGCGGACAGCTGCCGCGCGTGTCCTACATCTGCGCGCCGTCCGAGTACTGCGAGCATCCGTCCGACACGCCCAATGCCGGCGAGAACTTCACCGCGCGGCTGCTGCAGGCGCTGGTGCAGTCGCCGGAGGTCTGGTCGAAGACGGCGCTGATCCTGACCTATGACGAGAACGACGGCTTCTTCGACCACATGCCGTCGGTGATGGCACCGCTGAACGCGGACCGCGGCCGCGCGACGTTGGCCAACGCGACGCAGGGCGAAGTGGCCGGCGGCCAGCCGGTCGGCCTGGGCCCGCGCGTGCCGACGATGGTGATCTCGCCGTGGAGCAAGGGCGGGCGCGTCTGCTCGCAGCTGTTCGATCACACCTCGCTGATCCGCTTCACCGAGGAGTGGCTGGTCAACGGCAAGGGCTATGCGCGCTCGAGCGTGCAGTGCAATGGCATCTCGCCATGGCGGCGCGCGGTTTGCGGCGACATGACCAGTGCCTTCGACTTCAAGTCCGGCGGCACTGACTTCCCATCGGGCGTGCCGGCGACGGCGGTGTACTTCAAGGGCTGGGGCACGAAGGACGCGCTGCCGCCGGCCAATCAGAGCCTGCCGCGCCAGGAGAAGGCGGCGAGCGGCGTGCCGCGCCGCGCGATGCCGCTGCCTTACCGCTCGGCGGTCGAGGGCATCGCGGCGACCAACGCGCGCCAGTTCGCGCTGAGCTTCGCCAACGAAGGCAGCGCGACGGCCGCGTTCATCGTGTACTCGACGCTGCGCGCCGATGGTCCGTGGCACTACACCGTCGAGCCGGGCAAGCGCATCGACCAGGAGGTCTGGAACTGGGGCAGCGCCGGCATGCAGCTGGCGGTGCACGGCGACAACGGCTTCCTGCGCGAGTTCCGGATGAGCTTCGACGGCATCGGCCGCCTGGCCGCGGCCAGCCTGAAGGAACAGCCGGCCAGCGCGAGCGTCACGCTGACGCTGCGCAACGCGAGCACGCAGCCGATGCGCTTCCGTGTCGCCGACAACGCGTATGGCGACAAGGCGGTGGTGACCGTGGACGTGCCCGCGGGATCGAGCCGCGATCACGTGCGCGCCGTGACGGCGAGCTTCGGCTGGTACGACCTGCTGGTCACCATCGACGGCGACAACGCGTTCCAGCGGCGCCTGGCGGGCCATGTCGAGGGCGCGGGACTGGACTACACCGATCCAGTGCTCAACGGCCTCGCGCAGGTCACCTGGAACGCGCCGCCGGTGCTGCCGCCGGGCACGCCGCAGGCGACGTTCAAGGCCGACGCCGACCGCGTGCGCGTCAGCGGCAGCGTGTCGGTGAGCTGGACCGGATTGCCTGCCGGCAACACGCACTGGATCGGCCTGTATCGCGTCGGCATGACGCCGGGCGGCCCGGGCTCGCTGAAGTGGAACTACGTCGCGAGCCCGTCGGGATCGCAGGTGTTCTCGCTCGCGGGGCAGCCCGAGGGCGACTACTTCCTCGGCCTGTTCCTCAACGATGGCTACGGCGAAGCCGCGCCGCGCCTGCCGGTGAAGGTGCGCAGGAACGGCGATGTCAACGGCGATGGCGCCGTCACCGCGGCCGACCGCGACACGCTGCGCAACGCGATCGGGAGCTGTGCCGGCGACGCGCGCTTCGAGCCGCTGGCCGACATGGATGGCGACAAGTGCGTCACGCAGGCCGACTACCGCGTCTGGTACCAGCTCTTCAGCGCCCAATGAGGATGACCATGAACTTCAAGCCCTTGCTCGCGATCGCCGCGCTCGCGCTCTCTTCCCTTTCGGCGCAGGCCGCCACCGTGTCGCTCACGCCGGCCGCGCCGGCGACGGCCGGCCAGGGCGTGGATCTGCTGATCAGCGTCTCGGAGCCCTTCGCGGGGCTGGCGGCCGACGAAGAACTGCTGTCCTTCGGCTTCCGGCTGAGCTACGACCCGGCGCGCCTGTCGTTCTCGAGCTTCACGCCCTCGGCGGGCTGGGACGACGACAGCGGATGGCTGGGCGCGGGACAGTTCGGCGGCTCGGCGTTCCCCGGTGTCGCCAACAGCGGGCAGGGCTCGCTGCTGCTGGGCACGCTGCACTTCGACGCGCTGCAGGGCGGACTGGCGCAGATCAGCCTGATCACCGATCCCGGCAACCTGAACCACGGGCTCAACTTCCTGTGGAGCGGCGCGCAGCCGCTGAATGCGTCGATGGACCTGCCGGTGGCGGCGGTGCCGGAGCCGGCGTCGGCGCTGCTGGCGGCGCTGGGGCTGGCCGCGCTGGGATTGATCACGCGGCGCCGGAGCGCGGCGCGCTGACGTTCAGACCGGCATTGGCGTGACCACGCTCAACACCCAGGTCACGCCGAAGCGATCGCTCAACATGCCGTGGAGCAGCGACCCGCCGAAGGGGCCGAGCTCCTGCTGGATCGATGCACCTTCCAACAAGCGTTGCCAGGCTTGGCAGGGGTGAATGGACCGATCCCGGCACACCATGTGGAGTGATCGGACTCCCCCAAATGTAGGAATCGAATTGACCGCCCCTGGCAGCAGGGACTGCTGACGCATGCTTCGCGCCATGAGGGCCGTTGCGCCGTTGGTACAGGGGTGAAATTCACCCGGCTCAGGCGACCGCAGAATTTCCGAATCGCCGCGATGGTTTGCGGCGAGTCGCTGCGAGGATCGCCGTGCCACGCCATCAAGAGATCACCGTTGAACAGCGCTATTGGTGGCGTATCGCCCTGGAACGTCGGCTGCGGCAAAGCGGAGGCGACGCCTTCCAGCGCTTCTTCTCTGAAGTGATGCGCCTGCGGCATGGCGAAGACTTCGTTCAGGTTCGTCCATTCGGCAAGCGGGGCGACAAAGGCTGCGATGGCTACCTTCGCTCGACGGGTCAGCTGTTCCAGTGCTTCGGCGCCTTGAACGGCCAAACGAATCAAGTCGCGAAGCTGGTCCGCAAGATCAACGATGACTTCATTGCCGCCATGACCAAGGTTCCGGATCTCTTGAGGGAGTGGCACTTCGTCCACAACCTGATTGATGGCATGCCCATCGAGGCGGTGGTCAAGTTGAAGGAGATCGAGCGCGCGCATCCTGCGCTCAAATTCGGCTTCTTCGGGCTTGAATCCTTCGCCGAGGCCGTCTTCGCGCTCGGTCTGGATGGCTTGGCCACATTGCTTGGGCCCGCAGCTTCGCGGGAGGACGTTGAGAGCATCGATGTCACGGTGCTGCGA
Organism: Roseateles sp. Mitsp63; assembly: GCF_059491535.1. Taxonomy (NCBI): domain Bacteria; kingdom Pseudomonadati; phylum Pseudomonadota; class Betaproteobacteria; order Burkholderiales; family Sphaerotilaceae; genus Roseateles; species Roseateles sp. Mitsp63. The sequence goes on from NZ_CP168509.1 coordinate 5,599,807, forward strand.
TCGCTGATCCGCGATCTTGAAATGGCCGCGGAGGCCATCGACTTCCGCCCTCTCGACCTTCGTCCGGCGCCGATGGACAAGCTCAACTACAACCACCTTCCCAATCATTGGAAGATGCTGATCACCGGAGGATGGATGAACACTTCGCTGCTCATCGAGCGTTTCGCGCAGCCTGACCCGCCCTTGCTCGGAGACCGCATCGCGAAGCTATTCAGTGCCAAGTACGAGTACTTCAAAGCGCAGGGCCTTGCCCCTGGAGCCATCATGGCCGCGCTCTTTGATTTCGTGACCGGCATCGGCCACGTTCCGCCGCAACAGCAGGTCGCGGCCCAAGCGCTGCTGGCTTACTGTTTCGAGAACTGCCATATCTTCGAGCGCGAGCCAGACGGAGTCGCCCCATGATCCTTCCCACCAAATCCCTGAGGCCTGAAATGGCCCTGTTGGCGATCGGCGCGGACATCCTTGGTCAGTTGCATCACGCCATGCCCGTGTCCGAGGTCTGGAACCGAGTCCTCGCGGCCGACAAAGAGCGCACCCCCTCTCGGATTCAGTCGTTCGACTGGTTCGTCTCTGCCTTGACCCTGCTGTATGCAATCTCGGCGATCAGCTACAGCGACGGATTGATTCGCCGAGGAGCATAGAAATGAGCATGGAACCGCAAATGCCTGTTGATGCCAATGATGCGATGGCCGCCGCATGCTCGCCGGCTGCGCTGGGACACGCCACGCAGCGGGCCGCCGATCTGAAGGCCCGCTTCCAGACGGCTGTGCACCGATCGGTCGCCCTGAGGGATCGTCTCGCCCGGCTGCAAGCGGCGATGGTGTCCGATCGACCTCCGCAGCGCACCGATCTCCAACAGCTCTATTCAGCCGCTGGCGTCGAATTGCCCGGGGTCGCGCTACGCCGCTTCGAGGACGTCGAGGTCTTCTACGACTCCGTGGTGGCCAACCGGCGTGCGCATCTGGCGACCGAGCTCCGGCTGCTCATGGCAGAGGCGGAGGAAGTGGAGCACCAGGCGGTCGAAGCGGATCAGGCCCGGCGCGAAATTCTCAAGATGCTGGATGCCAACTGACGAAGCAACGCCTCGCCCGGCTCATGCCTCGCCCCCGCTCAACAGCGGGTCGATGCGCTTCTCATGCTGCCCAGGTCGGGTCGATGTCCGTGTCTGTGCGCAGCACCGTGCCGAGGATGTGCGGCTTGAGGCGGCGAGGCATCAGTGCGCTGCCTGCCGTTCGGCCTCGAGCCGCCTGAGCACCTCACGGATGGCGGCGCCTTCGCTGATCTGCGGATTGGAGTAGCCATCCTTCTTTCCGGCCTCCTTCTCGCGGACCTCGATCAGCTGGCGAGCCTTCGCATGCGCTTCGGAGAAGGACCTGCTGTCCTTGAGCGCGTCGACGTACATCGCCTGCCCGAAGAAGGTCAGCGGCGAGCGGGATCCGCAGCCGAAGGAGGTGTGATCCGCGTCGGCCGCCGTCATCACCAGCGTGCCATCGCCAGCCAGCGGCGCGATCCAGCTTCCCGAATAGCAGGCCGAGACCGAGATCACGCGCCAGCGGATGCCCGCCTCGTCGAGCCACTGCTTGATCAGCGCCGGCGTCACCGGATCGATCTTCAGCGGCCAGGACATCGTCGCCAGGCTCGCGTCCTTGCCGCCATGCGAGGTCAGATGAAGGAACAGCACGTCCTTCTCGCGATCCATCAGCGACGCCATCCGGTCGATGGTCCGTCGCAGGTTCGCCTGGGTGGCCCAGGGCAGCGTCTTCGAGGTCTTCTTGTTCAGCACGAGCTGGACCGTGCGGCCACCAGCGCCGAAGCGCTCGGCCATGGTCCGCGCGACGACCTCGCTCTCGTTCATGAAGACGTCCTCGCTCTCGTACGGCGCGTAGGTGACCGCGTACACGTTGACCCGGTCCGGCTGCGACGCCGGCAGCGACTTCAGCGCGTCGTCGATCACGCGGGGCTGGATCGCGAGGACGGTCTCGTCCACGACGAGGCCGGGGCCGGCATCGTCATCGGCCGCGCTGTCCTCATCCGCGCCGTCCTTTGATGCCGCCGCGGTGCGGTCCGGCCACCACACGATCATGGGCTGCGCCCAATCGGCGATCGCCAACGAGATCAGCGCCACCAGCACAGCGCCAGCGCGGACCCGCCATGCACCCGTGATCCGCCACAGCAGACGCAGGCTGCTCAGTCCACCCCAGACCGCCGGCAGCAGCCATGTCGCCCACCGCAGCGCAAGTGGCCATGCCATCGGATCGCCGAAGGCGAAGCGCAGCGCCAGGAAGGCCACGCCATCGATCACCGTGAGCGCGAAAGTGGCCGCGATCTGGAGGGTCACCAGCGTGCCGACGTCGGAAGCTTGCGCCTCGCCCGGCGCCGACCGGACCACGATCCAGGACATCCAGATCGACAGCAGCGACGCGAGCCAGCCGTTCAGCAGTCCGGTCCAATAGAACGTAGCCGGTCCGACGATGGCGATCCGCTGCAACGCGACTCCGTAGAGCACCGCCAGCATCGTCATCATGGCGGCCGCGAACGGCGTGCCGTTCAAGCCCTCCCATCGCGGCGCCCGGAACGCCAGCACCCGCGCGCCTTCGCGCGGCCAGTTTTTCGCAGCCATCGATCACCTTCCCTCAGCCCGCGCTCAAGCGCGGGTCGTTATCGGAAGCGAATCGTAGCGGCGCGTCAATGACACGCCGATGCGGGACCGCCGCGCGGTTGCAACCGCGCGTTGCGCGCGGGCTATCTCCGCGATCCGGCCGCCGCCAGCAAGGACCCCGCCGCGACCATCGCCGCGCCGATCCAGAACACGCCGGGCAGCGGCGCGCTCAGCAGCACGGACGCGAACAGCGCCGACAGCAGTGGCGTCGCGTTGGCCGCCAGGCCGAGCAGATGGATGTTCCCGCGCAGCACGCCGATGTTCCACAGCGTGTAGGCCAGCGTCACCGCCGCGCTCGCCAGCACGACCTGGATGACGACATGCGCGGACCAGGTCATCGGCGGCCGGTCGCCGTCGAGCGCATGGCAGATCCAGAACGCCGCGGCGCTCAAGGCCATGAAGAACCAGAGGCCGTTCCTGCCTTGGGCCATGAACTTCGTGCAGGTGCTGTACAGGGCCCACACGATCGCACCGATGAAGGCGAGGCCATAGGACAGCGGATTCGCCGCGGCGTTGTGGAAGAAGCGGCTCAGCGACAGGCCTTCCGGCGGTGACGACGCCGTCACCACGCCGGCCAGCGCCAGCGCCAGGCCACCGAGCATCAACGCGTTGAGCCGCGTGCGGCCGGCGACGGCGGAGCACAGCACCGTGAGGCTGGGCCACAGGTAGTTCACCATGCCGACCTCGATCGCCTCGTGCCGCGTGCGCGCCAGTCCGAGCGCGAGGACGAAGCACAGCTCGTAGGCGACGAACAGCGTGGCACCGATCCACAGGTAGCGGCGCGGCAGCTCGCGCAAGGAAGTACGCGTGGGCAGCAGGAGCAGCGCCGCGGCGGTGAACAGCACCGCCGGCGCGCCGGTCCGGCCGAGGAACTCGATCGTGCTGCGGTTGACGCCGACGGAGGTGCTCCAGAACAGGATGGCGATCAGGCCCAGCGCGGTGGCGGCCTTGGAGACTTCAGACTTCGACATCCAGTGGATCAACCTTCGCAAATCTTCCCGGCGGCATGCCCACCTGCCGCGTGAACGCCACCCCGAACGGACCGACCGCGCTGTAGCCGACGCGCTCGGCGATCTCCGCGATCGACAGCTCGCGCTGCCGCAGCCATTGTTTCGCGAGCGCCATGCGCCAGGCGAGCAGATATGCCATCGGCGCGACGCCGACCGCACGGCTGAAACGCTCGAAGAACGCGGAACGCGACATCGCCGCCTCCTTCGCGAGCTCGGCCACCGTCCAGGGATGCGCCGGTGAACCGTGCATGCGGCGCAGCGCCAGCGCCAGCTTCGGGTCAGTCAGCCCCTGCACCAGGCCCGGCGTCGCGGCGGTGCTCGAGGTCGCACGGAAAGCTTCGATCAGCAGCACCTCCAGCAGGCGGGACATCACGATGTCGCGCGCGGGCCGGGCCGCGCGGGATTCATCGCCGACAAGCTGCACCAGCGTCGACAGGCGGCTCTCGCCGCGCACGTGCACCCACTGCGGCAACAGCGAGACCAGCAGCGCCGCGTCCGGCGAGCCGAGCACGCAGTTGCCCACGAGCATGCGGACGTCCACCGCGCCCGCCGGATCACCGACTCGCGCGCCGCCGGGGATCGCCGCGATCGGCGTGGTCACGCGCTCGCCCTCGCGCGGCGGCTGTCGGTCGAGGCTGGACGTCGCAAAGCCGCGAGCGGCGGGGATCAACGCGAAGTCACCCGCGCGCAGCGTCATCGTCTCGCCCTGCGCCGGGCCGTCGACGGTCAGATGGCAGGCGCCTTCGAGCACGGCGAAGTAGAACGGCCGGCCGGTTTCGCTGCGCCGCACGGCCCAGGGCGCCGATGCGACGACAAGCTTGGAGAACGGCGCTTGTGGCCGCAGCAGGGCAACCACTTCGGCCAACGGGTCGACCATCTGGACGATCTCGACAAAGGAATGGACTTCGCAGTGTAGTCAGTCCTGTCCTTGCTCCCTATCGTCTGGGCATCGTCAATCCGAAGGAGTTCCTCGATGCCCATGACTTCCACGCCTCAGACCGTTCTGATCACCGGCTGCTCTTCCGGCTTCGGCCTGGAGACAGCGCGCTTCTTCCTCGATCAGGGATGGCGCGTCGTGGCAACGATGCGCGCGCCGCGCCAGGACCTGCTGCCGGGTTCGGATCGTCTGCGCGTGCTGCCGCTCGACGTGACCGATGGCGAGAGCATCCGTCGCTGCGTCGAGACTGCCGGCCCGATCGGCGCGCTCGTCAACAACGCAGGCGTTGGCCTGCTCGCGCCGCTGGAAGGCGTCGACATGGAGAGCGCCCGCGCGCTTTACGACACGAACGTGCTGGGCACCATCGCGATGACGCAGGCGGTGCTGCCGCAGTTCCGGGAGCGGCACGCGGGCGTGGTGGTGAACGTCACGTCGAGCGTGACCCTGAAGCCGCTGCCGCTGCTGTCCGTCTACACGGGCAGCAAGGCCGCGGTGAATGCGTTCACCGAATCGCTCGCGTTGGAGCTGGCACCGTTCGATGTCCGCGTGCGGCTCGTGCTGCCGGGCCGGTCGCCCAGCACGAGCTTCGGTGAGAACGCGCGCAAGCTGATGCCCGTCGACGTGCCCGAACCCTACAGGGCGTTCCGCGATCGGGTCTTCGCCGCGGTGCGCGATGCGTCGACACCGGTCACGCACGCGCGGGACGTGGCCGAGGCCGTCTGGCGCGCGGTGACGGATCCGCAAGCGCCGATGCGGATTCCGGCGGGAGCCGACGCCGTGGCGCTCGCCGCGTGAGCGGCATCACCTGCTCGGCTGATAGACCCTCACATACTCGACCTCGTACCCGATCGGAAAGATCCCGTCGTCGATCTCCCCACCGAGGTCCCCGCCGATCGCGAGGTTGAGGATCAGGAACTGCGGCTTGTCGAACGGCCATTGCGCCGTTCCCTGCGCCAGGTTCGGATACGCCGCGTGCACCTGGCCATCGATGCCGAATCGGATCTCCTTCGGCGTCCACAGCATCTGGTAGTTGTGGAACGCGTCGCACGCCGTCGCGAGCTTGCGCCCCTGCCCGACCCCATGTCCGCCATGGCCTGAGCTCGTGTGCACCGTGCTGAAGACCCAGTCCGGCTTGCGTCCCATGTGCTCCAGGATGTCGAGCTCGCCCGCCGCCGGCCAGTCCCCCTGGCTGCCGAGCATCCAGATCGCCGGCCAGGTGCCCTTGCCGCAGGGCAGCTTCGCGCGGATCTCGAAGTAGCCGTAGGTCCACTCCGCCTTGCCCTTCGTGATCAGCCGTGTCGACGTGTACTGCTGGCCGCCCCAATCCGGCCGCGAGGACAGCGCCTCCTTCCTCGCCGTGATCACGAGCCGGCCGTCCTTCACCGCCGCGTTCTCCGCGCGCGGCCCGGCGTAGTACTGCTTCTCGCGGTTGTGCCAGCCCTGCTTGTTCATGCCGGTGTCGTAGCTCCACCGGCCCTCGTCGGGCAGCCCGGCCTGGTCGAATTCATCCGACCACACCAGCGAGTAACCCGACGGCACGCCGATCGGGCCGGACGCCGCCCCGCCCTTCCCCGTCGCCGTCTGCGCGATCGCGCCGCCACCGTCGATCGTGAGCGCCGCCAACAGCGGCACGGCAGCCAGGTGCCGTGTCAATCGTTGCTTCATGAAGTCCCTTCCCATGCCTCACCGCTTCGCGCGGCGCTCCAGCAGCTGCGCGGCGTCGGCAAGCGCCGCCTTGATCGTCTTCTGCCCGCGCAGCACCTTGTCGAGCTCGGTCTGCACGACCTCCTCCGCGAACTTGTTCTGCTTGTGGACCGGCAAGGCCGTGATCTTCAGCGCGTCGTCGCGCCAGAGCAGACGCGCCCGCTGTCCGCCGAGGAAGTCCACTGGCTCGCTGAAGAACGGGTCCTCGTGCACGTCCCTCAAGGCGGGGAAGGCGTCGTAGCTCTTGAACGCCTGCAGCTGCCGTTTCGGATCCAGCGTCATCAGCTGGATGAAGCGCCACGCCAGCGCCTTGCGCGACGGCGAGGACTTGCGCGCGATCGCGTAGAAGGTCCCGCCATACGGCACATGCGCGCCGCCCGGCAGCGACGACGCGCGCCACAAGCCCTTGGTCTCCGGCGCGATGAACGCGTTGAGCTGTCCGACCAGCCAGGCCCCCGACAGCTCCGTCGCCAGGCGCCCCTGCTTGAAGCCGGCGCCCCAGTCGTTGGACCACGCCGGCACCTTTGCGTCCAGCCCCTTCTGCCGCGCGCGCAGCGCGACCTCGAAGGCGCGCTCGAAGCGCGGCGAATCCACCAGCACCCGCGAATCGCCGTCGAAGTAGATGCCCTCGCCGGGCCGCAGGCCATCGGCGATCAGGATGTCCTTGATCTCCTGCACGTTGGCGATCAGGTACGCGCCCGTGCCCGCCTTGATGCGCTCGCCCGCGGTGACGTAGCCGTCCCAGCTGCGCGTGAGCTCTTGCGCCGCGACGCCCGCGCGCTCGAGGACGTCCTTGCGATACAGCATCGTGCCGGGCCCGATATCGGCCGGCACGGCGACCACCGCGCCATTGCGCGCGATCGCCTGGTCATAGGCATAGGGCACCAGCCGCGGGCGGAACGCCTCGATCCCGAAGGGCGCCTGCCGCAGGTCCTCGAGCCCGCCGCCCTGCGCGAAGCGGCCGACGAAGCTCGACTCCAGCGCCATCACGTCCGGCAGGCCGACCGCCGTCGACAGCGCCGTCGTCATCGCCGTGTGGTGGTCGCTGTACTGCCGCATCAGGATGCGCAGCTCCACGTCCGGATGCATCACCTGCCAGGCCGGGATCGCCGCCTTGGCGATCTCGTCCATCAGCGGGAACGCCGCGATGGTCAGCACCTCGCGCGGGCCCGCCAGCGCCGGCACGACCAGCGTGCCCGACCACGCCGGCGCGGTCAGCGCCGCGAGCATCGCCCGCCGGCTCGGTCCCGTTCGCGCAACTCGCGGATCGTCCTTCGCGCCTTTCGCGCCGTTCGCGCTCGACTCGGACATCCGGCTCTCAGCGCGGCAGCACGTAGGTGGCGATGCTGCGCGGCGGCAGCGACACGACGCCCGCCACCCCGTCGATGCGCAGCGTGAAGCGATGTGCCCGGTCGCTGCGGTTCATCACGACCGTGGCGACGCTGCCGTCCTCGTTCACCGCCGCCGTGCACTCGAGGTCCTGGCTGCTGGCCGAGCACAGCACCCGCCGCGCCCCGGGCTTGATGAAGCGGCTGAAGTGGCCGAGGTAGTCGTACGAGCTCTGCGGCATCAGCCGGTTGTGCTCGCGGTCCGCGAGCATCGGCGCGCTGCACAGGTTGCCGACGTGGTTCGGCCCGCCGGTCTCGTCGAGCAGCAGGTTCCAGTCGATCCAGCCCACCGTCCAGCGGTTGAGGTCGTTGATGATGCTGCGCGCGTAGCGCTCGCCGGTGAGCCACGAGCCGATGTGCGGCCCGCCCTCCTGGCAGCCCTCGGTGAACAGCAGCTGCTTGTCCGGGTAGGCGTCGTGCAGCAGGCCGACGTGGTCGAAATGGTCCTCGACATACCAGTGGAAGCCGCAGCCCCACACGTACTTCGATGCCTCGGGATCCGAGTACACGACATCCGCGCGCTGCACCATCTGGTCGCGGTTGTGATCCCAGACGACGATGCGGATGCGCTGCAGGCCCGCCGCATGCAGCGCGGGGCCGAGGTGGTCGCGGACGAAGTCGCGCTCCTCCTCCGCGCTGTAGACGCAGGAGTCCCAGCGCTGTACCGCGTCCGGCTCGTTCTGCACCGACACGCCCCAGATGGGCACGCCTTCGGCCTCGTAGGCCTGGATGAAGCGCACGAAGCACTGCGCCCATGCCTTCGCGTACCGAGGCAGCAGCTTGCCGCCGTTGTTCATCTCGCCGTTGGACTTCATCCAGGCCGGCGGGCTCCACGGCGAGACCAGCAGCTTCATCGGCCCCGGCGCGACCTTCATCGCCGCCTGGATCATCGGCAGCAGCGCGCGGCGGTCGCGATCGATGTTGAAGTGCTCGAGCGCCTCGTCGCCGGGCACTTCGGCATGCGCGTAGTTGCCGAGCGAGAAGTCGCAGCTGTTCATGTGCACGCGGTTGAACGTGTAGCCGTGGCCGGCGTTGACGTCGAAGTAGGCATGCAGCAGCGCGTTGGCCTCGGCCGGCGGGAGCTTCTGCCACGTGGTCGCGGCCGCCTCGGTGAACGCGCCGCCGAAGCCCTCGATCCGCTGGAAGCGCTTGGCGCTGTTGACCACCACCTTGGACATGCCCGCCACCGCGGCATCGGCCATCAGCCGGGCCACCGGCTGCAACGCCAGCTCGGGCTGCGCCGCCAGGCGGGTGGCGTCGGCCAGGCTCGCGCCCTTCGCGGACAGCGTCCATTGCAGCGGCACGGACGCGCCGGCCGAAGTTGTCTCCGTCATGGGAATGCCTCTCGTGCTTGTCGAATCAGCGCGCTTGAAAGCGCTTTCAATCGGCGAGCATAGAGGCAGTTGGCAAGGCGGTCAAATCCCTCGGCCGTGCCACAGCACCATCAGCCGCTGCAGTCCGCAGAACAGCCCCAGCAGGGCGCCGATGACGATGCGCGTCCACCAGGAACTCAAGCTGCCGTCGAACAGGATCAGCGTCTGGATCAGGCCGAGCATCAGCACGCCGGTGAGCGCGCCCAGCACATGGCCCGTGCCGCCGCTGAGCAGCGCGCCGCCGATCACGACGGCGGCGATCGCGTCCAGCTCCAGTCCCTGCGCATGCAGGCCGTAGCCGGACAGCGTGTAGACGCCGAAGAGCACGCCGCCGAGCGCCGCGCACAGGCCGCTGAGCGCGTAGACGCCGATGCGCGTCGCGGCCACCGGCAGGCCCATCAGCCGCGCCGAGCCCTCCTGCCCGCCGATCGCGAACACGGCGCGGCCGAAGGGCGTCGCGCGCGACACGGCCACCGCCAGCGCGAGCACCACCAGCGCGCAGACGGCGCCGGGCGTGATCTCGCCGAACGGGCCCAGCGGCCAGCGCGCCTGCGACCAGGCGGTGAGCGCCGGATCGGCGATCGGGATCGAATCCAGGCTCAGCAGGTAGCACAGACCGCGCGCGAGGAACAGGCCCGCCAGCGTCACGATGAAGGGCGGGATCGCGAAGACATGGATCACCGCGCCCATCAACCCGCCGAAGGCCGCGCCGCCGAGCAGCAGCAGCGGCACCAGCAGCGCGGGAGGCAACCGCGCGCGCTCGACGCCGAGTGCGAGCAGCATCGTCGTCAGCGCGACGACCGAGCCCACCGACAGGTCGATGCCGCCGGACAGGATCACGAAGCTCATGCCCACCGCGACCACCAGCAGGAAGGCGTTGTCGATCAGCAGGTTCAGCAGCACCTGGCTGCCCAGCAGACCGGGATAGGCCGCCGCGCCGCCCAGCGTCGCCACGACCAGCAGCGCGACCGAGGCCCAGCTCGGCAGGTCGCGCGCATGCACGAGAGCGCGCGCGTTCATGCCGAGGCTCCGTGGCGGCGGTCGCCCGCGGATCGCCGTGTCCGAGGGCCACGGCGCTCGCGCCAGTCGCGCCACACCGGCGCCTGGCTGATCGACACGGCGAAGACCACGGCCGCCTTGACCACCAGCGTCACCTCGGGCGCGATGCCCAGCGCGTAGATGCTGGTGGTCAGCGTCTGGATGATCAGCGCGCCCAGCAGGCTGCCGCGCAGGCTGAAACGCCCGCCCAGCAGCGAGCTGCCGCCCAGCGCGACCGCCAGGATCGCGTCGAGTTCCAGCAGCAGGCCGGCGTTGTTGGCGTCGGCGCTCTTGATGTTGGCGCTGATCATCAGGCCCGCCAGGCCGGCGCACAGCGCGCAGGCGATGTACAGCGCCAGCAGCAGTCCGGCGGCCTGCACGCCGGCCAGGCGGGCGGCGGCCGGGTTGGCGCCGCTGGCCTGCACGAACAGGCCCAGCGCGGTCCGGTGCTTCAGCAGCCCGAACAGCGCCGCCACGCCCAGTGCCAGCCAGGGCGCGAACGGCAGGCCGAGCAGGAAGCCGCCGCCGAGGAAGAAATAGGGCGCGTGATAGATCGTGATGATCTGGCCGTCGGTGATGAGCTGTGCGATGCCGCGGCCGGCCACCATGAGGATCAGCGTCGCGATGATCGGCTGGATGCCGCCCGCGACCACCAGCAGGCCGTTGAACAGGCCGCAGAGGGCGGCGGCGCCGAGCGCGCCCAGGAGGGCCGCCGTCATCGGCATCGCCGCGCCGTCGCGCGTGACCAGCGACGCCGCGACCGCCGCCGCGATCGCCACGACGGCGCCGACCGAGATGTCGATCCCACGCACGGCGATGACCAGCGTCATGCCCATCGAGACCACCATCAGCGGCGCCGCGCGATTCAGGATGTCGATCAGCGGCCCGTAGGCATGGCCGTCCTGCCAGCGCAGGCTCAGGAACTGCGGGTTCAGCACCGCGTTCAGCGCCCACAGCGCGAGCAGCACGCAGGCCGCGTGGCGCGCGCCGGCGTGGTGATCGGCACGATGTCGGGCGGCGCTCATGCGGAGTGCTCCGCGCCGGCCATCACGCGCAGCAGCCGTTCCTCGGTCAGGCCGCGCGCGTCGAACTCAGCGACCTGGCGGCGCTCGCGCAGCACGGTCACCCGGTGGCTGGCGCGCAGCATTTCGGGCAGTTCGGAGGAAATGAAGATCAGGGCCATGCCCTGCCGGCACAGCGTCAGCACGTCGTTCATCAGGTCCTGCTTGGCGGCGATGTCGATGCCGCGCGTGGGTTCGTCGAGGATCAGCAAGCGCGGCGCCGTCGCGAGCCAGCGCGCGAGGATGGCCTTCTGCTGGTTGCCGCCGGAGAGCAGCCCGATGGGCGTCTCGACGTCGGCGGTCTTGATGCCGAGCTGGGTGATGAAGCGCTGGGCCAGCTCGCGCTGGGCGGCGGCGGACAGCGTGCGGAAGATGCCGCGGCGGGCCTGGAGCGCGAGGAGGATGTTCTCGCGCACGGAGAGCTCGGCGACGATGCCGTCGACCTTGCGCTCCTCGGGGCAGAAGGCGATGCCGGCGCGAACGGCGTCGCGCGGGCTGCGCAGGCGCAGCGGGCGGCCATCGACGCGGATTTCGCCGGCATCGGCGCGATCGGCGCCGAAGAGCAGACGCGCGGTTTCGGTCCGGCCGGCGCCGAGCAGTCCGGCGAGGCCCAGTACTTCGCCGGCGGACACTTGGAGGGTGATGTCCTCGACCGCGCCGCGGCGGCCCAGCCCCAGGGCGGCGAGGATCGACGGCCGCTGGCCCTCGCCCGCAGGCGGGCTTTGGGGCGAGAAGAGTGCTGCACCGCCATCGCCGCTGGCCCTCTCCCCCGCCCTCTCCCGCAAGCGGGCGAGGGGGTCAGACGATCGGGCGCCGCCCGTATTACCCCCTCGCCCCAGCGGGGAGAGGGAGGGGAGAGGGGGCTCGTGCCACAGCGCTGCTGCCCTTCGAAGCACCCCCTCTCCCCTGCCCTCTCCCCCCTCGCGGGGGGCGAGGGAGTTGGTAAGCAGCAGCGTTTGCGGGAGAGGGTGGGGGTGAGGGCCAGCGGCGGTGGAAGTACTCAACGCCCGCCCCAGCATCAGCGTGACGAGTTCCATCCTTGGCAGCTCCGCCGCCAGCCGCTCGCCGACGAACTCCCCATTGCGCAGCACCGTGAACCGATCCGCCACCGCGTACGCCTGATCGAGGAAGTGCGTCACCATCAACACGGCAACCCCTTCCTCGCGCAGTTGCCTGATCTTCCCGAGCAACCTCACCGTCTCCGCCTCATCGAGCGATGACGTCGGCTCATCAAGCACCAGCACCCGCGCCCGCTGATGCAGCGCCCGCGCGATCGCGATCATCTGCTGCACCGCCACCGGATGGTCGCCAAGCGGCCGCCGCACATCGGCCTCGATGCCCAGCCGCGCCAACGCCGCGCCTGCCTCCTCTCGCACCCGCCGCCAATCGATCGCCACCCCTCCCCAGCGCTTCGGAAACCGTCCCGCCAGCACGTTCTCCGCGACCGACAGGTTCGGACACAGCTGCACCTCCTGATGCACGACCGCGATCCCCGCCCGCTGCGCCTCCAGCGGCGATCGCGCCACAAACGCCGCGCCGTCGAGCACGATCTCCCCCGCGTCCCGGTCCTGCACGCCCGTGAGGACCTTGATCAGCGTGGACTTCCCCGCGCCGTTCTGCCCCATCAGCACCTGCACCTCGCCGGCGCGCAGCGTCAGCGCCGCGTCCACCAGCGCCGGCACGCCGCGAAAGGCCTTGGCGACGCCGCGCGCCTGCAGCACCGGCGTCATCAGTACTTCCGCTTGGGCAGTTCCCTGGCCGCGACCTCGGCCGGGAACACGCCCTCCTCGGTCACGATGCGGCGCGGCACGGTCTTGCCCGCCTTCAGGTCCTTCACCGTCTGCATCAGCTGCGGCCCCAGCAGCGGGCTGCACTCGACCGTCACGTTGAGCTTGCCCGCGACCATCGCCTGGAACGCGCCCTTCACGCCGTCGATCGAGATGATCAGGATGTCCTGGGCCGGCTTCAGCCCGGCCTCCTCGATCGCCTGGATCGCGCCGATCGCCATGTCGTCGTTATGCGCGTACAGCACGTCGATGTCGCGGCCCTCGGCCTTCAGGAAGGCCTCCATGACCTCCTTGCCCTTGGCCCGGCTGAAGTCCCCTGTCTGCGAGCGCACGATCTTCAACCGCGGGTCGGTCCTGATGCCCTGCTCGAAGCCCTTCTTGCGATCCAGCGCCGGCGCCGCGCCCACCGTGCCCTGCAGCTCGACGATGCGGATGTCCTGGTCCGCCGGCCGGTCCTTCACGCGATCCACCAGCCAGCGCGCCGCGCGCCGGCCTTCCTCGACGAAGTCCGAGCCCATGAAGGTGACCCACAGGCTCTGGTCCGTCTCCTGCACCGTGCGGTCGGTCAGGATCACCGGGATGCCGGCCGCCCTGGCTTCTCTCAGCACCGTGCCCCAGCCCGTCTCCACGACCGGCGACAACGCGATCACGTCGACCTTCTGCGCGATGAAGGCGCGCAGCGCCTTGATCTGGTTCTCCTGCTTCTGCTGCGCGTCGGCGAACTTCAGCTCGATGCCGGCCTCCTTGGCCGCCGACTTGATCGACGCCGAGTTGGCGGTGCGCCATTCCGACTCCGCGCCGATCTGGGAGAAGCCCAGGACCAGCTTCTTCTCCGCGGCCAGCGCGCCAGGCATGGCGTCCCGGCCGCCGAGCGCCGCGATCGCGGCAGTCGACAAGGCACCGAGGACGAGACGGCGGCGCGAAGCCGGACGAGCGTGACGCATGGGAACTCCTTCGTGGTCAATGCGCGGGGATGGCGGGCGGGAGGCCGCTGGCCCTCACCCCTGCCCTCTCCCGCAAGCGGGAGAGGGAGTTGAAGAGAGAGCACGAGCGCGCTCAACCGGCCCGGCAGGCGCAGTGGGCCCGCCCGCGCCGTTGGTGCGGCGGGGCGGCCGAAGTGGTCCTCAGTCCTTCGCGTTGGAACTCAGCGGCGGCGCTTGTCGTCCGACGGAATCAGCTTGCGTTCAGGCAAGCGGCCGCTTCACGCGAGCACCCCGGCGCCGTCGGAGGCGGCGCAGACATGCACCTCGGCGGCCCGGCCATCGGGCGAGCGGTAACCGCGTTCAACCGCGGCGCGGATCTCGCCGACCATCGCGCGCGGCGCGAGCGCGATGACGCAGCCGCCGAAGCCGCCGCCTGTCATGCGCGCCCCGCCGTGGTCGCCGATCACCTCCTGCATCAGCGCGGCCAGCGCGTCGATGGCGGGCACCGTGATCTCGAAGTCATCGCGCATCGACCAGTGCGACTCGCGCATCAGGTGGCCGATCGCGGCGAGATCGCCGCGGCCCAGCGCGTCGGCCAGGCCGGCGCAGCGGCGGCTGTCCGAGATGATGTGGCGCGCGCGCCGGCGCACCACCAGGTCCAGCGTGCCGCCCAGGCGCGACCACAGCGCGTCGTTGACGTCGCGCAGCGCCTTCACGCCGAGCCCGCGCGCGGCCGCCTCGCATTGCTGGCGGCGCAGGTTGTACTCGCTGTCGACCAGGCCGCGCTGGATCTTGGAATCGACGACCAGCACGGCCAGGTCCGCCGGCATCGGGATCGCGCGCACCGCCAGCGAGCGGCAGTCCATGAGCAGCGCATGGTCCTTGACGCCGAGCGAGGACGACAGCTGGTCCAGCACGCCGCAGCGGCAGCCGGCGTAGACGTTCTCGGCGCGCTGGCCCGCGAGCGCCATCGCGGCCGGCGCCAGCGTCCAGCCGTTGAGCGCCGACAGCGCCTGGCCGACCGCCATCTCCAGCGAGGCGGACGAGCTCAATCCCGCGCCCTGCGGCACGTTGCCGGCGATCGCCAGCGTCGCGCCGCCGACGGCATGGCCCTGCTCGCGCAGCACGGCGACCATGCCCTGCACGTAGCGCAGCCATTGCGGGCTGGAGGCCACGTCGGCGGCCTCGCCGATGCGGAAGCGGCCCAGCGCGCCGCCGCCCGCGCCGGCCCCATCCGGCAGGTCGCAGGCCAGCACCTCCACCACGTCGTCCTCGCGCGCCGCCGCGGCGACGACCGTGTCGCGGTCGATCGCGCAAGGCATCGCGAAGCCCTCGTTGTAATCGGTGTGCTCGCCGATGAGGTTCACGCGCGCGGGCGCGCGGCTCATGCGCTCGGCGGCGCGGCCGAAGGCACGCCGGAATCCCTCCGCCGCGCGATCGCGCGGCGGGGTCGAGGACATCTGGCTCATGCGCCCTCCGATGCGGCGGCGCGGCGCGCCTGCCGGTAATGCACGGTGTCGCTGACCTCGCGCAGCCGCTGCGCGGCGGTCTCGGGCGTGAGGTCGCGCTGCGCCTCGCCGAGCATCTCGAAACCGACCATGAACTTGCGCACCGTCGCCGAGCGCAGCAGCGGCGGATAGAAGTGCGCGTGCAGCTGCCAGTGGGCATGGGCCGCGTCGTCCGGACGGCCGGCGCCATGCGGCGCGCCATGCCAGCCCATCGAGTACGGGAACGAGCACTGGAACAGGTTGTCGTAGCGCGTCGTCAGCCGGCGCACGGCCTCGGCGAGGTCGTCGGCCTGCGCCGGCGTCATCGCATCCAGGCGCAGCGTGTGCGCCTTGGGCAGCAGCAGCGTCTCGAAGGGCCAGGCGGCCCAGTACGGCACGACGGCCACCCAGTGCGCGGTCTCGACGACGAGGCGCTCCTTCGCCGCCAGCTCGTCGCGGACATAGCGCACCAGCAGCGGCTCGCCGTGGCGGGCGAGGTAGTCGCGCTGATGGACGTCGGCCCGCAGCGCCTCGTCCGGCAACTGGTCCAGGCCCCAGACCTGCCCATGCGGGTGGGGATTGGAGCAGCCCATCGCCGCGCCCTTGTTCTCGAACACCTGCACCCAGCGGTGACGCGCGCCCATGTCCGCGGATTGTTCGATCCAGGCCGTCACCACGGCGCGCAATTCGGGCAGCGTGAGTTCCGGCAGCGTGCGCGCATGGTCCGGCGAGAAGCACAGCACGCGGCATTCGCCGGCCACCGGCAGCGACTGCATCAAGTCGGCGCCGTCGACATCCGGCAAGGCGATGCGATCCTCGTCGCCCTGCGCCGGCTGCAGCGCCGCGAAGTCGTTCGTGAAGACGAAGGGGCCGGTGTAGTCCGGGTTGCGCTGGCCGTTCGCGCGGGTGTTCCCGGCGCAGAGATAGCAATCCGGGTCATGGGCCGGCAGCGGCGCGTCGTCGAGCGCCTCCTGCGCGCCCTGCCAGGGGCGCTGGGTGCGATGCGGGGAGACCAGCACATGGCCGCCGGTCAGCGGGTTGCGGCGGCGGTGGACGCGGCCGGGACGGTCGGCGCGTTCGCCTCGTCCGTCGTGGGATGCGGAGTTCATGCCGGGCATTATCGCGAATTCAATTGTTAGTAATGATCGGACCTTCCCCCATGACCTCGGAGGACGGAGATGCTCCGCATAAACTCGCGAATCTTTTCGGGGGAACGCGCGATGGTGGAGGTCTCGGGCAGCCGGATCCTGATGGTGGAGGGCGATGCGGCGCTCGCGGTGGCGAAGGCGCTGGCCTCGGACACGCGGCAGGCCCTGCTGGGCCTGCTGACGCACCAGGTGCTGAACGTGTCGGAGCTGGCGTCGGCGATGAACCTGCCGCATTCCACGGTCAGCTTCAACATCAACCAGCTGCAGGCGGTGGGACTGGTGTCGGTGGAGGTCGAGCCCGGCACGCGCGGCCAGCAGAAGCTCTGCTCCAAGCGCTACGACGAGGTCCGGCTGCGGCTGCCCGGCGCGGCGATCGAGTCGCAGCCCAACGTCATCTCCATCAGCATGCCGATCGGCAGCTACCGCCACGTCGAGGCCAAGCCCACCTGCGGCCTGGTCAGCGAGACCAAGATCATCGGCATGCTGGACGACTCGCGCTCCTTCTTCGAGCCGGAACACGTCTACGCGCAGTTGCTGTGGTTCGGCGGCTCGGGCTACGTCGACTATGCCTTCCCGAACAACCTGCCTTATGGCGCGGTGCCCAGCCATCTGGAACTGTCGATGGAGATCTGCTCCGAGGCGCCGCAGTTCAACGAGGACTGGCCGTCGGACATCACGCTGTGGATCAACGACCAGGAGATCGGCACCTGGACCAGCCCTGGCGACTACGGCGGCAAGCCGTCGCTGCTGATGCCGAGCTGGTGGCAGGTGGACCGCACGACCCATGGGCTGCTCAAGCAATGGAGCGTGGGGGAGACGGGCTCGATGATCGACGGCGTCGCGCTGGGCGCGGTGAAGATCGCCGACCTGGACCTGCCACAGACCAACCACATCAAGGTCAGGCTGGGCGTCAAGGACGACGCGCGCAATCGAGGCGGCCTCAACCTGTTCGGCCGCAAGTTCGGCAACTACCCGCAGGACATCGTGATGCGGATCGCGTTCGACTTCCCTCGCGGCCATGGCCCGGATGCGCTGGACAACAGCAAGACGGCATCGGCCTGCGCGGCGCGCCGGCCGCCGCGCGAGGTCCGCTGAGGCGTCCAGGCGCAGAGGCGTCGCGGCCGGAACCCTGGCCTAGACCGCGATCGCGTCGAACGGAGTCGCCGGCTTGGTCTCCGGCCACAGCGCCAGTCCGCCGGCCAGGCTGAAGGCCTGTCCATGGCCGAGGCGGCGCAGCGCCCGCGCCGCCTGCGCGCTGCGGTTGCCGCTGCGGCAGAAGAAGACCACCGGCGTGCCGGCCGGCAGTGCTCTCCAGCGTGGCAGCGCATTGACCAGCGTCGACAGCGGCACCGACTCCGGCGCCAGCTCCTCGGTCGGGCTCAGTCTCGCCTCGTAGGCCTCGCGGACGTCCACCAGCACCGGCTTCGGGCCCACGCCGTCGCACAGCAGCGCCTGCAGGCCGGCGACGTCGAGCTCGACGCGCTCCGCTGCCCGCGCGCAGTCCACGCGCGCGCCGCAGGCCATGGTTTGGTATTCGGTGGGCGCGAGGTCGCGCTCCAGCGCGGCCTTCTCCATCGCGAAGGCCTCGACGCTGAGCCGGCCCTTGAGCACGCCCTCCAGCAGCGGCTGCGCGCCGCACTCCACGCCCAGCGTCGTCGCGAAGCGGTCGTCGTAATCGTGGCCCGGCAGCAGCAGGCCGTCGGCGCCGACATGGCGCTCCAGCGTCTTCAGCGACGCGCCAAAGGCGCTCGGCGCGCTCTGCGCGAAATCGCTGCGGCCCAGCGCGCCCGGCATCACCGTATCGCCGACGAACGCCGCGACCAGCGCGTCGCCGGTGTGCAGCAGGTAGGCGGTCGAATCCTCGGTGTGGCCCGGCAGCGCGAGCCGTGTCAGCCGGTGGCCGCCGAGCACGATGGCCTCGGCCCCCGTCGGCCAGCCCAGCCCATCGACGCGATCCGCCGTCGCTGCGCCATCGAGCAGGCCCAGCATCGCGTCGCGCAGCGCCTGCGCCGACGAGGCGTGATCGCCGTGGCTGTGCGTATCCAGGATCGCCGCCAGCGTCAGCCCGCGACATCGCATCCATTGCGCCAGCGTGCCGGTGAGCTCCGGCAGCGGATCGACCACCACGCAGCGTTGGCTGCCGGCATCGGCGACGACGTAGCAGCAGGCGCCATCGACGACGAAGCGCGTCACCCGCTCCGGCGCCTGGGGCGTCTCGCCGGACGCCGGCACCTGGCAGGTCGCGCGCAGCGACGCGCCGCAGGCGCGCAGGCGGCGGCAGGCTTCGTCGATGGTGGCCTGGGCATCGGCGGCACCGAAGGACAGCCGCACCGCCGAGGCCGCTCTGGCCGCCGGCACGCCCATCGCCTGCAGCACATAGCTCGGCTGCGCCTTGGATGCGCCGCAGGCGGAGCCGCCGCTGACGCGCAGGCCGGCGGCGTCGAACAGGTCGAGCAGCAGCTTCGCGCTCAGTCCCGGCACCGACACGTTGAGCGTCGTCGGCAGGCTGATGTCGAAGGGAGCGTTGAAGACGACGCCGGGGAAGGCCTCAGTGAGCGCATCGGCCAGGCGCTGGCGGCGGTCCAGCAGTTCGCCCAGCGAGGCGAAGGTGCCGCCCTGTTCGAGCGCGTCCAGCACCGCGCCCAGCGCGGCGATGCCGGCCATGTTCTCGGTGCCGGAGCGCAGCGCGCCTTCCTGTCCGCCGCCGGCCAGCAGCGGGGTGAAGGGCGCGCCGTCGCGCACGTAGAGCATGCCGACGCCCTTTGGCGCGTAGAGCTTGTGACCGGAGAACGGCGCGTAATCGATCGCCCGCTCGCCGAGCAGCAACGGCAGCTTGCCCAGCGCCTGCACGCCGTCGACCAGCCACAGGGCGCCGGTGCCGCGCAGCGCGTCGGCGATGCTGTCGAGGTCGCTGATCACGCCGGTCTCGTTGTTGGCGGCCATCGTGCAGACCAGGCCCGCCGTGCTCGCCTGCGCGCGCAGCCAGCGCAGGTCGTGGCGGCCGTCGAGACCGACGGGGATGGCGGCGATCTCCAGGTCCAGGCCCAGCAGCGCGTTCCAGTGCTTGAGGGCCTCGGGAACGGCCTTGTGCTCGGTGGCGCCGTACAGCAGGCGCGGCGGGATGGCCTCGCCCGCCTCGCGGCGCTGGCGCAGCGCCGTCAGCGCGGACAGGACGGCGGTCTGGATGCCCTCGGTGGCGCCGCTGGTGAAGAGCAGCCGGCCGCTGGGCGCGCCCAGCACGCGGCGCGCGGTGGCGCGCACCTCATCGAGCCGGGCGCGCGCCTTGAGGCCGCTGCCGTGGATGCTGCTCGGATTCCCGAAGGCCTGCGCCATCACGGACAGCGCGGCGTCGCGGGCCTGCGGCAGGACAGGGGTGGTGGCGTTGGCGTCGAGATAGATTTCCATGGCCAGCGATTGTCGGAACCCACCCGTGGAATCCGCATGCAAAATCCGCCTTTGCATAGCCGATTTCGGCAATTGGATACCAAGGACTGATGAAATGGCGAAACTGGATTCCATCGACCGGAAGATCCTGGCGGCCTTGCAGCAGGACGCCTCGATCCAGGTCAGCGACCTGGCCGCCGAGGTGGGGCTGTCGACGACGCCCTGCTGGCGCCGGGTGCAGCGCCTCAAGGAAGCCGGGGTCATCACGCGCAACGTGATGCTGGTGGATCCGCGGAAGGTGAATGTGGGCGTGACGGTGTTCGTGTCGGTGCGGACCAGCATGCATTCGCAGGGCTGGTTCGAGCAGTTCCGGGCGGCGGTCGAGGCGATTCCCGAGGTCGTCGAGTTCTACCGGATGAGCGGCGACGTGGATTACCTGCTGCGCGTGGTGGTGCCCGACATCGCGGCCTACGACCAGGTCTACAAGCGGCTCATCGCGGGGACGCAGCTGTCGGACGTCAGCTCCAGCTTCGCGATGGAGGAGCTGAAGTTCACGACGGCGCTGCCGCTGTCCTACATCGACTGAGCGCCTGTGGGGCCGTCGCGACGACGGCCGTCGATTCCTTCGTTTTCTCCCTGCCGCCGTGAATGCAAGCATGAGCGGGAACTAGCAAACGCTGCTCAGTTCATCGGGCCGGCGGCCTGACTCCCATTCAGGATCCGGGATCCTCCACCCGGATCGATCGACGCGCAGGTGCCATTCATTGGTGCCATTCCGGCTCGGTACGGCAAGCCGGGTTGCACGACGCGCGCCGGAAAGTCCATCCCGCTTCGCCCTTGCTGGCGACAACCCGAGCGCTGCGCAGACTGGCTGCATACCCGTCGGGTATCGCGCAGTCGGACTGGGCGCGTCGCACACCAGACCGTGTTGATCTGAAAGAGAGACTTTTCATGTCGATGCAAGAACTGACCCTGGAAGAAATGGACTTGGTCTACGGCGGCAAGGGCTCCGTGGGGAA
Source organism: Roseateles sp. Mitsp63 (assembly GCF_059491535.1). Taxonomy (NCBI): domain Bacteria; kingdom Pseudomonadati; phylum Pseudomonadota; class Betaproteobacteria; order Burkholderiales; family Sphaerotilaceae; genus Roseateles; species Roseateles sp. Mitsp63. The sequence continues at coordinate 5,620,725 of NZ_CP168509.1, forward strand.
GATGGCGAATGGATGCACCACCACCGGGCAGGCGGCGTATGGCGCCGCGGCCCAAGGCTACGGCTTGCTTGCCGCCACCGCCGGCTGCATGGTCGGCGCTTCGCTGGGCTATGCGGGCGTCGGCAGCGCCGGCCTGACCGTCGCTGGGCTCGCCATTGGTGCTGGATTCGGCGCCTATGGCGGCTCGTCCAACAACCCGACGGCGGCCAACTATGAGAACTCGTTCGATCGGCTGGACTCTGCACGCCGCATGAGCGCCACGTGATCGCTGGACGTTGAGCTCACCCCGCCGGCGGGCCAGCCATTGGCCGGGCCGCCGGCATCCCCTCTCCGCATTTGAAATTCCCATGAAGCCACAGTTGAATACCTTGCGCTTGTCCGCCTGGCTGCTCCTGCTCATCTGCCCGCTGCAGTTCGCGTGGGCCCAGCCCGTCTGGGAACTCCGTTTGGGCGATCGCACCGTGTCGCTGATCGGTGCGTTGCCGGTGGGCGGCCCCGACGAGGTCCTTTCGCCCGCCGCTCAACGCGCGACGGCGGGTGCCGACGTGCTGTTGCTGGAACTCATCTCCAACGCCGTCATCGCACGGACCGAGCCGACGTACCGGCCCACGTCGACGAACGCCCCTCTCCCAGCCTCCCCGGTGCAACCCGAACTGCTCGAGGACTGCGCGACGCGCGAACCCGATGTCACGCTCGGGCGAGAGTCCTGGGACATCCACCTTCAACGCACGGTGTGCGCGCAGGCGGCCGCGAGTGCGCTCGGTCAGTCCCTCGGCAAGGGCACCGAGGCCCTGGTCCTCACGCACTTCGGCGCGCCCGGGCGTCGGCCGATCTTCGGCTTGGCGTCCTATGTCGAGTGGCTCGACTCCCTGCAACGAGTGCCGCCGGCCGACATGGCGAGCGACTATCGACGAGACATGCCCACCGTGGCGGGCATCGACAAGCTCTTGCGAGCCCATCGGCTCGCAGCCCGACAACCCGATGACGAGGCGCTCTCAGCCCTCCTGCATGACGAGCAGTACGGCCCCGAAGCCACGCCGTCGATCACGAAGGCCACCGTCGAGGAATGGAACGACCTCCTCTTCAACCGCCTCGAGGCCCGCCTGCGGCAGACCCCGGGCTGGCAGCGGCAGATCACCGTCGTTCTCTCGCCAGATCACATCCTCGGGCCGACTGGCTTGCTGGCACGGTTCGCCGCTCAAGGGCACCCGCATCGTCGCCTCGCCGACTGATCACCATCTCAACCAGCGCCGCCCGGCGATCGCGCCCAGCGCTGCCGTCAGCCCCATGCCCAGCACGTACCAGATCGCGACGAAGGGGGCGGCCATCTCGGGGCAGTGCAGCGAGTAGACGCAAGCCCCCACAGCGCCCGCGAGCCAGCCCGCCGCCGCACCCGTCAACGCGGGCCGCGTCGGCGCCAGGCCCCGCAGCGCCCACAGCAAGGCCACGCCGATCGGCAGCGCGGTCGCCGTGACGTTGAACACGCAGGTGCGCCAGGTCGCGCCCAGCACCAGCGGCGCGCGCGCCGCCGGCTCCGCCATCCACAACACCGCCGCCGCCCAGATCCACAGCAGCGACACCGGCAGCCACACGCCCAGCCACCAGCCGCCCATGCGCACGCCCGGATGCCCGAGCCGGAACACCACGATCAGCCCCGTCGCCGCGACCGTCAGCGGCATTGCCACCTTCTGCCAGAACGCCGCCGTGCCCATCACCGCCGCCAGGTCGGCGCGGATCCCGTAGGCGCCCTGCACCCACGCCAGCGCGAGCGCCACGCCGACCATCAGCGCGAGCGCGAAGCGCCGTTCGCCGGCGTGCGCCGGCACCGGGCCGGCCTCGCGGGCCAGCAGGCCGATCAGCTCGTCCGTCTTCATGTCATGTCCTTCCATAGCCGCGCCAGCACCTTGAGCCCGCGGTGCACGCCCACCTTCACCGCCGACTCGCTCATGCCGGTCAACCGCGCCGTCTCCTGCACCGACAGCCCTTCCAGCTTCGTGTGCAGGATCGGCAGCCGCTGATTCGTCGGCAACTGCTCCAGCATCCGGCCCAGATCCCTCCGCGCCTCGCCCGCCTCGTGATCGGCGCTCGCGAAGACCGCCAGGTCGTCGTCCAGCGGATCGTTCAAGGCGTCGTGGCGCTCACGCCGGCGCCACAGGTCGACGAGCTTGTAGCGCGCCACCGCATGCACCCACGCCGTCAGCGGCTCGCCGCGCCGGTAACTCTGGCGCTGCGTGTGCACCGCCATCAGCGTCTCCTGCACCAGGTCCTCGACCTCGTCCGGCAGCTGCTGCAGCCGGCGGCGGAAGTACCCGCGCAGCAGGGCTCCCAGGCGTTGCAGGAAGCGGTGGTAGGCCGCCGCATCCCCGTCCAGCCCGGCGACGAAAAGGTCGTGCAGCTCATGCTCGGTCGCGATCACGGGATCTATTCGTGTCATGGGGTCGGAAGGTTACAGCGGCCCTTCAAAAAATATTTGATGTGTTTTCTCGTGCCGCTGTAACCCCGGGCGGATCCGCCGCGAACTAGCTTCCGGATCGCACCAGGAATCGCCTGGAACGTCCCTGGCATCACGCCATTCATTCAACCGCACAAGGAGTGCCCCATGAAGACGACCACCCTGAGCCTCGCCCTCGTCACGCTAACCGCCCTGTCCGCCTCCGCGATGGCGCAGGACACCAAGCCCGCCGCGCCGGAGAAGGAGCGCTGCTTCGGCGTCGCGATGGCCGGCAAGAACGACTGCGCCGCCGGCCCCGGCACGACCTGCGCCGGCACCGCGAAGGCGGACTATCAGGCCAACGCCTGGAAGTACGTGCCGGCCGGCACCTGCACCGCGATCAAGACGCCCAAGGGCATGGGCTCGCTGGCGCCGGTGAAGTCCTGACCGGATCCGCGCCATGACACACGCGCTGGGTGCGGGCCTGGGCTTCAAGCCGGACTTCGCGGAGGACGCGCTCGGCGCGCGCCAGGCGGGTCTCTGGTTTGAAGTCCATCCCGAGAACTACCTCGTCGCGGGCGGCCCGCGCCTGGCGCTGCTCGAGGCCCTGCGCGCGGCGCATCCGCTGTCGCTGCATGGCGTCTCGGCGTCGCTGGGCGGGCCCGGCCCGCTGGACGCCGAACACCTGCGGCGCTTCGCCGCGCTGGCGGACCGGTTGCAGCCGGCGCTGGTCTCGGAGCACCTGGCCTGGAGCCGCTTCGGCGGCGCCTACGCGCCGGACCTGCTGCCGGTGCCACGATCGACCGAGGCGCTGCACCGCGTCGCCGCCAACATCGACCGCCTGCAGGACGCGCTGCGCCGGCGGGTGGCCATCGAGAACCCCTCCCACTACCTGCGCCTCGCGCATGACTGGGACGAGGTCGACTTCCTGCATGAGCTGGTCCGCCGCACCGGCTGCGGCCTGCTCGTGGACGTGAACAACGTCGCCGTGTCCGCGGCCAATGTCGGCGTCGACGCGGCGGCATGGGTGGATGCGCTCGACGGCGCGGCGGTGATGGAGATCCACATCGCCGGCCATCGTGCCGATGCCGACCCGGCCAGCGGCCTGCTGATCGACAGCCATGACGCGCCCGTCGCCGCATCGGTATGGGCCCTGCTCGAGCGCCTGGCCGCGCGCATCGGCCCGAAGCCGACGCTGCTCGAGCGCGACGGCGACCTGCCGCCTTTCAGTGAGTTGCTCGCGGAACGCGAGCGCGCCCAGGGCGTGTTCGAGGCGGCACGCCTCGCGCAGGAGGTGCCGGCATGACGCTCGCCGAATTCCAGGAGAACTTCTGGCGCGACTTGTGGGCGCCCGCTGGCGCCGACAGACCGGCCGCCGGCTTCTCCGTGTACCGCAACACCGTGCTCAAGGGCTGCGCCGACGCGCTGAGATCGCTGTATCCGGCAGTTCATCGACTGACGGGCGACGCCTGGATGGAAGCCGCCGTGCTCGACTTCGTCCGCGCCGATCCGCCGGCCGGCGGCGACCTCCAGCACTACGGCGAGCGCTTTCCCGCCTTCCTCGACCAATCGCTCCCCGACGGCGAACTGCCCTGGCTGAGCGCCGTCGCCCGCCTGGACCGGCTCTGGAGCGACAGCCATGTCGCGGCGGATGCGCCGGTGCTCGGCGTGACGGCGCTGACGCGGCTCGACGCGGACCGGCTCGCCCGTGCCCGGCTCGCGCCTCATCCCGCGGCGCGCTGGCACTGGAGCCCGGATTGGCCGGTCTTCAGCCTGTGGCAAGCCGCCCGCGCCGCCGCCGCCGATCCCAATCCGCCGCACTGGAATGGACAGGGCGCGCTACTCAGCCGGCCTGAAGACGCGGTCCTCGCGCTCGAGATCGACGCCGCCGATTGCGCGCTGCTCGACGCTTGCGCCGCCGGCCAGCCGCTGGGGAGCGCGCTGGACGGCGTCCTGGCCCGGTTCCCCGCCTTCGACCCCGGCGCGTCGCTGGGTCGATTGCTCCAGCACGGCGCTTTCGCCAACCTCACCGAGACCACGCCATGAACACGACTTCCTCCACCGTCCCGGCCGCCGCGCCGGCCTCCCGCTCCCTGGGCGCGCTGCTCGCCGCCGCGCGGGAGCGGCTCGAGCGATGGATCTCCTTCGACCTGATCGCCCTGGCCTGCCGTTTCAGCATCGCGGGCGTGTTCTGGCTCTCCGGCCGGACCAAGGTGGAGGGCCTTTTCACCCTGACCGACACCACCTTCCTGCTGTTCCGCGAGGATTACGCCCTGCCGCTGATCCCGCCCGGGATCGCCGCCTACCTCGCCACCGGCGCGGAGCATCTGCTGCCGATCCTGCTCGTACTGGGCCTGGGCACGCGGCTGGCGGCGCTCGGCGTGCTGGGGATGACGGCGGTGATCCAGACCTTCGTCTACCCGGCGGCCTGGCCCACCCACCTCAGCTGGGCCGCGCCGATGCTGTTGCTGCTGGGCCGCGGCCCCGGCCGGTGGTCGCTGGACCATGTCATCGGATGGGGTTCCACGCGCCGCCCTTGAAACGTCAAGACCCGTCCATATAATCCTTGCTGCTAGCACTCGCGATCGTCGAGTGCTAACAAGCCCCGAGCCGCGAGACCCGGGGCTTACTTCTTGTGATGGGCTGGCCGGGGCGATGAGCGCCCGGCGGGCCCAGGAATCAAGTCTGAACAGTCAAGGAGATCTGATGAAACTGCGTCCTCTGCACGATCGCGTGATCGTTAAGCGCCTGGAAAACGAAACCAAGACGGCCTCCGGCATCGTCATTCCCGACAACGCCGCCGAGAAGCCCGACCAGGGCGAGGTGCTGGCCGTCGGCCCGGGCAAGCGCAATGACAAGGGCGAGTTCATCGCCCTGAACGTCGCCGTCGGCGACCGCGTGCTGTTCGGCAAGTACAGCGGCCAGACCGTCAAGGTCGACGGCGAAGAACTGCTCGTCATGCGCGAGGAAGATCTGTTTGCGGTCGTCGCCAAGTAATCGGCGCGACGCACAGACCTGAATTCATACAGATAGCGATTTCGGAGAAATACACATGGCAGCAAAAGACGTGGTCTTCGGCGGCGAAGCCCGTGCCCGCATGGTCGAAGGCGTGAACATCCTGGCCAACGCGGTCAAGGTCACGCTGGGTCCCAAGGGCCGCAACGTGGTGCTGGAGCGCTCGTTCGGCGCCCCCACCGTCACCAAGGACGGTGTCTCGGTCGCCAAGGAGATCGAGCTCAAGGACAAGCTGCAGAACATGGGCGCCCAGATGGTCAAGGAAGTCGCTTCCAAGACCTCGGACAACGCCGGTGACGGCACCACCACCGCCACCGTGCTGGCCCAGGCCATCGTGCGCGAAGGCATGAAGTACGTGGCCGCCGGCATGAACCCGATGGACCTGAAGCGCGGCATCGACAAGGCCGTCACCGCCCTGGTCGAGCAGCTGAAGAAGGCCTCCAAGGCCACCACGACGTCCAAGGAAATCGCCCAGGTCGGCACGATCTCGGCCAACTCCGACGACTCGATCGGCCAGATCATCGCCGAGGCGATGGACAAGGTCGGCAAGGAAGGCGTCATCACCGTCGAGGACGGCAAGTCGCTGAACAACGAGCTGGACGTCGTCGAAGGCATGCAGTTCGACCGCGGCTACCTGTCGCCGTACTTCATCAACAACCCGGAGAAGCAGTCGGCGATCCTGGACAACCCGTTCGTCCTGCTCTACGACAAGAAGATCTCCAACATCCGCGACCTGCTGCCGACGCTGGAAGCCGTCGCCAAGGCCGGCCGTCCGCTGCTGATCATCGCGGAAGAAGTCGACGGCGAAGCGCTGGCGACCCTGGTGGTCAACACCATCCGCGGCATCCTGAAGGTCGTGGCCGTGAAGGCGCCGGGCTTCGGCGACCGCCGCAAGGCCATGCTGGAAGACATCGCCATCCTGACCGGCGGCAAGGTGATCGCCGAGGAAGTGGGCCTGTCGCTCGAGAAGGTCACGCTGGCTGACCTGGGCCAGGCCAAGCGCGTCGAAGTGGGCAAGGAAAACACCACCATCATCGACGGCAACGGCGCCGGCGGCGACATCGAATCGCGCGTCAAGCAGATCCGCGCCCAGATCGAGGAAGCCACCAGCGACTACGACCGCGAGAAGCTGCAGGAACGCGTGGCCAAGCTGGCCGGCGGCGTCGCCGTCATCAAGGTCGGTGCCGCCACCGAAGTCGAGATGAAGGAGAAGAAGGCCCGTGTCGAAGACGCGCTGCACGCCACCCGTGCCGCCGTCGAGGAAGGCATCGTGGCCGGTGGCGGTGTCGCGCTGCTGCGCGCCCGTCAGGCTGCTGGCGAGATCAAGGGCGACAACGCCGACCAGGACGCCGGCGTCAAGCTGATCCTGAAGGCCATCGAAGCCCCGCTGCGCGAGATCGTCTACAACGCCGGCGAGGAAAGCTCGGTCGTCGTCAACAACGTGCTGGCCGGCAAGGGCAACCACGGCTACAACGCCGCCAACGGCACCTACGGCGACATGATCGAGATGGGCATCCTGGACCCGACCAAGGTGACCCGCACCGCGCTGCAGAACGCCGCGTCCGTGGCCTCGCTGATGCTGACGACCGAGTGCATGGTCGCCGAAGCGCCGAAGGACGAGTCCGCGGCTCCGGCCATGCCTGGCGGCATGGGCGGCATGGGCATGGACATGTGATGTCCGCCTGAGCCGGACGGTCGGCGCCTCGCGCCGCCCGTCACCGCTCTCGAAAGGGGTCGCTTCGGCGACCCCTTTTTTCTTTTGGACGGCGAAGCGGATGAAGCCCATCCTGTTGCGCCTGGATACGCTTCGGGCGCCGGGCTTGCCGCGCCGCATGCCGCGGTTCGCCCAGAATCGCCTGACACCGCTGGCCACAACGGCGGGTCACCATCGGGCTTTCCCCAGCTCGCACGGCCCCACGGGCCTGGGGGATGTCACATGAATCGGGGGCGACCATAATGCGCTGACAACTTGTCACAAAAGATGGCCCAAGCATCTTCGCCCTCCCTCCAGACGCTCGTCGACGAGACCCTCTCGCACGTGCCAGGGCTTGCCCATGCGGTCTACAACGGCTTGCAGGACGAGCTCAAGAGCCGGCTCGAGCACCATCAGCTGCTCGCCGGCTGGTCCAAGCGGCGCGCGCATTTCGCGTCCGACTTCGAGGCCTCGCTGACCCGGCTGCTCACGCTGGCCCGCGAGGGCGGCGATCCGCTGCAGAAGGACCGGCAGAAGACCCAGGCGCGCGGCGGGCCGTTCGACGACCTCGCGCTGAGCCTGGTCGACGAGGGGCAGGCGCTCAAGGATGTGGCGCTGGCGCATGTGATCTCGGCGATCGAGGACCAGTCCAAGGCCGAGCTGCATCAGCTGGGCAATTTCTTCGCGGCGCTGCGCGGCATCGCCCGGCCGCTGAAGAACGACAACCCGCTGCGCGCGGCGCTGTTCGCGCAGGCGCTGGCGCGCGCGATCGAGGGCGTGGACCTCGACGCCGAGCGGCGCTACGCGCTGATGCGTCTGGCGGCGCACCCGCTCGCGACCAAGCTGCAACCGATCTACGCCCGGCTCTGCCAGGGTCTGCGCCAGGCGCATCTGGCCGGCATGCTGACGAGCCACGGCGCCGCGCTGAAGGAATCGGACCTGCGCCTGCGCCAGTTCAAGAGCGTGACCGAGGCGCCGAGCACGCAGAACGCGACGCTCGACCAGGTCGCGATGAAGCTGGACCTGATGAACACGCGCAATGCCGAACTCGCGCCGGCCGTCGCGCGCCCGGTCAACGGCGCTGCACCCGCGCCCGGCCCGGCGCCGAGACTGGGACCGGGTGTCGGCGCCCCGGGGACCGACCTGCTTTCGCGCCTGTACGACCAGATCCTGGCCGACGACAGCCTGCAGCCGCCGCTGAAGGTGCTGATGGGCCGGCTGCAGGTGGCGATCGTGCGGCTGTCCCGCGCGGACGCCACGCTGCTGCGCCGGCAGGATCACCCGACCTGGCAGCTGCTGAACCGCATCGCGGCCCATGGCGCCGGCTTCCAGCGCGCGGACGACAGCGAGCTGAAGGCCTTCCTCCAGTTCCTGGAACGCGTGATCCAGCCGCTGCTGGACAGCGCGCATCCGTCGGCCTTGCAGTTCCAGCAGGCGCTGAGCGAGGTCGACGCCCACATCCGGGCGCAGGCCGAGGCCCGCGGCCAGCGCAGCGCGCTGGCGCTGGAACGGCTGGACCGCGAACAGCGCCGCCAGGAATGGCAGCGCATGCTGCGCGACCAGCTGCAGCACCAGCTCGACGACGCCCATGCCGGCAAGCTGATGCGCCGCTTCCTGCTCGGCCCCTGGGTCGAGGTCATCGCGCAGGCGATGGTGCAGCATGGCCGCGACGCGGTCGAGGCGCAGACCTACATCGAACTCGTCGACGCGCTGCTGAACAGCGTCTCGCCGCAGCCCGACGAGGCCGCGCGCCAGCGGCTGCGCGGCCAGCTGCCGGACCTGATCCGCGCGCTGGAACAGGGCATGGATGCGATCGCGCTGCCGCAAATGCAGCGCCAGGCCTTCCTGGACGAACTGATGCGCCAGCACGGCCGCGTGCTGCGTGGGCTGCCGGCGGTCGAGCACGCGGCGCCGGCCGCGCCCGCGCCGCGCCGCCCGGCGCAGACGCCCGAGGAACTGCTGCAGCAGCTGCTCGATGAGCGCGAGTCGCAGCTCCCCTCTCGCTGGGCCTTCGAACGCGTCGACCGCGGCCAGTTGCCGACAGTGCCGGTCGCGCTCTACAGCGAGGAGCATTCGCCGCATGCGCGCGCCGCGCTGCAGGACTGGATCGCCGGCGTGCACATCGGCGGCTGGTATCACCTGTTCCTGCAGAGCGAATGGATCACCGCGCAGGTGGCGTGGATCAGCGACAGCCGGCAGATGTTCCTGTTCATCGGACAGGTGTCCGACGAGCGCCATTCGCTGACGCGCGGCGCGCTGGAACAGCTGGTCGCCAACGGCCTGATCACGCAGCTCGAGAACGAGCCGCTGCTGCAGCGCGCGATCGGCACGCTGATGCAGGACCTGGACCGCGCGCCGGGTCACTGACGGACAGGCGCGGACGCGGGACCGGCGGGCCGGTTCAGGTCACAATGCGCCCGCCTCGCGCCGTCGCCGCGGGGCCGTCCCCTGCCCGATGCCTGCCGTGTCCCGAGATTCCCGCGCCCTTCCCCCTTCCTCCGGCCTGTCGACCGGCCCGCGCCGCGTGCGTGGTCCTCGCGGTCTTCGTGGCCTGATGCTGATCGCCACGATCGCCGCCTCGGCCGCCTCGTCCCCATGGGCCGCCCCGGCCGGATCCGGGCAGACGGTGCCGCCCAATCCCCCCGCCGGCCAGCAGGCGCCGACGCCCGCGGCCGACCAGGCCCAGCGGCCCCGCCTCGGACTGGTGCTGTCCGGCGGCGGCGCGCGCGGGCTGGCGCATGTCGGCGTGCTGAAGGTGCTCGAGCGCGAGCACATCCCGGTCGACATCATCACCGGCACCTCGATGGGCGCGATCATCGGCGGGCTCTACGCCAGCGGCATGTCCGCCGACGACCTCGACCGGGAGCTGACGAAGATCGCCTGGGACCGGCTGTTCGCCAGCCGCGTCGACCGGCAGGACCTCTCGCAGCGCCGCAAGGAGGAGGACTTCGAGTTCTCCGCCACGATCGAGTTCGGGCTGCGCGACGGCGAGATCCGCGTGCCCACCGGCACGCTGTCCAGCCGCGGCCTGGAGGCGCTGCTGCGGCGCCTGACGCTGCCGGTGCGCAACGTGCGCCAGTTCGACCGGCTGCCGACGCCGTTCCGGGCCGTCGCCACCGACATGGAGAACGGCCACGAGCGCATCCTCGCCGAGGGTGACCTCGCGCTGGCGCTGCGCTCCAGCATGAGCGTGCCGGGCGTGTTCGCGCCGGTCGAGTGGGAGGACCGCATCCTGGGCGACGGCGGCCTCGTGAACAACCTACCGGTGGACGTCGCGCGCGAGATGGGCGCGACGCGGCTGATCGCGATCAACGTCGGCACGCCGGTGGGCGGGCGCGAGACGCTGAACTCGCTGATCGGGCTGACGGCCCAGATGATCAACATCCTCACCGAGCAGAACGTGCAGCGCTCGATCGCCAGCATGAGCGCCGGCGAGGACCTGCTGATCACGCCGCAACTGGGCGCGCTCAGCTCGGGCGACTTCGACAAGGTGCAGGCCTTCATCCGCGCCGGCGAGGAGGCCGCCGAGCGCGCGCTGCCGCAGTTGCGCGCGTATGCCGTCGACGACCGGACCTACGCCGACTGGCAGATCGCGCGCACCGGCCTGAAGCCGCCGGCGGTGATGCTCGCGGCGGTGAAGCTGGAAGGCTCCGACAACACCAATCCCGAGCGCTTCCGCAGCCAGCTGGAGTCCAAGCCCGGCCAGGCCTTCAACAACGAGAACGCCGAGCGCGACATGCGCTTCCTCTCTTCCAGCGGCGACTACAACCGCGTCGATTACCACGTCGAGCAGCGCGCCGAGGGCGAGACGCTGGTCTTCAACATGGAGGACAAACCTTGGGGGCCGAACTACTTCCGGGTCGGGATGGACCTGTCGACCGACTCGGGCGGCGACAGCTTCTTCAACCTGCGGGTGAGCCACAACCGCCACTGGCTGACCGACAAGGGCACCGAGTGGCGCAACCAGGTCACGATCGGCGAGACGCCGCGGCTGTACACCGAGCTCTACCACCCGCTGGGGATCAGGCTGGGCATCTCCGATGACTGGTTCGCCAGCGTCTGGGCCGAGGCCAACCAGCGCAAGCAGATCGTCTATGGGAACAACGACCCGGACGACGCCAACCTCGGCCAGGCGCGGCTGGTGCGGCGCGATGCGTCGATCGGCCTGGACATCGGCCAGCCCTGGGGCCGGCTCGGCGAGGTGCGGCTGGGCGTGATCAGCCAGATCCGGCACGCGCGGCCCGACCTGATCACCGCCATCACGCCGGAGATGGGCAAGCTGCGCTGGACCAGCTATGAGCGGGGCTTCCGCTTCCGCACCGTCGTCGACCAGCTGGACTACGCGAACTTCCCGCAGCACGGCTACCGCTTCAACGTCGACGCGGAGGGCGGCCGGCAGGACAACCGCAACCTCAACAGCGGCCGCTTCCTGCGCCTGAAGATGGACGGGAACGTGGTGCGCAGCTTCGGCGGCCACACCTTCAGCCTGTACGCGCGCGGCGTCGCGTCGCAGCAGCCGGACGAGACCGGCCTGGGCGGCGACACGCTGGGCGGCTTCCACCAGCTGTCGGGCTACAACCCGAACCAGCTCAGCGGCAACTCGCTGCTGTTCACGCGGGCGACCTACTACCGGCGGCTGAACGACTCGCCGCTGTTCTCGCGCGGGTTCTTCGTCGGCGGCACGCTGGAGGCGGGCAACACCTGGCTCTCGCGCCACGACATCAGCCTCAAGGACATGCGCTACGCGAGCAGCCTGTTCCTGGGCTCGGACACGGGGCTGGGGCCGCTGTACGTGGGCGTGGGCTACGCGCCGCGCGGCGGCACCGCCTTCTACGTGTTCATCGGCCGCCCGTGACCTGAAGCGCGCCGGTCACTGGCCGGCGGGGCCGCCGTCTTCCTGGGCGCCGGCCGCGTCGAGGCCTCCGCCATCGTCGCCATCCTCGTCATCCTCGCGGTAAGGGTCGCGCGGCGGGCGATGCGCCCAGTCGTAGATCACCTCGGCGACGTCCTCCAGCCCCTGCTTGCTGAGCGCCGAGAACAGCGTGATCGCGATGTCCGAGTCCTCGGTCGCGAGCACGGCCAGGTCCTTCTGGACCTGCGCCACGATCGCGGCGCCTTCCTTGCGGTTGAGCTTGTCGGCCTTGGTCAGCACGACCAGCAGGCTGACCTCGCCGGCCGTCACGCGGTCGGAGACGAACTCCAGCAGCTGCTTGTCGAGGTCGGTCAGGCCCAGGCGCGAGTCCACCATCAGCACGACGCCGGACAGCGATTCGCGCTCGCTGAGGTAGTCGGCCATGACGCGCTGCCAGCGCAGCTTGGCGTCGCGCGCGACCGCCGCGTAGCCGTAGCCGGGCAGGTCCGCGAACAGCGCGTCCGGCGCGTCGCGCGGGCCGACGGCGAACAGGTTGATGTGCTGCGTGCGGCCCGGCGTCTTGGACGCGAAGGCCAGGCGCTTCTGCTGGGCCAGCGTGTTCACGGCGGTGGACTTGCCGGCGTTGGAGCGGCCGACGAAGGCGATCTCCGGCAGCTGGCGCGGCGCCAGGTCTTGCGCCAGCGCCTCGCCTTCGCCCGGGATCGCGGAGCCGGCATCGCCTTCGGGCGCGCCGACATCGGCATCGTCGAAGGGCTCGTCGTCGAGTTCGGCGGCCGCCTCGGCGGCTTCGCGCGCGGCGCGCGCGTCAGCGGGCAGCACGCCGTTGACCGGCAGGTGGCGGAGCTGGCTCGCGGTTGTCAGGAAGCGGGCGGTGTGGGTCCAGGCCAACGCGCGTTTGGCAGGGCTCAGCGGCTCGCTGCTGACGGGTCTGGCGGCGGGGGCCAGGCCTTGCTCGCGGGCCTTCGCGTCGGCCTTGGCCTTGGCGTTGGCCTTCGCGCGCATGCCGGTCTTGCCGGGCCCGTGCTTCTTTCTTGGTGCTCCCGGACGACCCGTGCCTCGGCCTGCGGGTTTCCCTGGGGCCGCCGAAGCGGGTTTCTTGTTGGAATCGGTCATCGCGCTGCGGGGCTCAAAAGAGGTGCCATTGTAAGATCCCGCGCTTGCGCTCACCCGACCCTCAACATTCATGAAGACTGCCGCTTTCTTGTTGTCGAGCATGGTTCTGATGTCCGGCGCCGCCATCGCCGCCGAACCGCAAGCAGCCGCCAAGCCGGATCTGACCAAGGGTCAGGCCATCAGCTCCCAGGTCTGCGCCGCCTGCCACACCGCCGACGGCTCCCGCGGCAGCCCCGCCAATCCCATCATCGCCGGCCAGCACGCCGACTACCTCGCCAAGCAGCTGCACGAGTTCAAGTCGGGCAAGCGCAAGAACGCGGTGATGTCCGGCATGGCCGCGCCGCTGTCGGACGACGACATCCGCAACGTCGCCGCGTTCTACGCCAGCAAGGGCAGCAAGCCCGGCTTCGCGAAGAACAAGGAGCTGATCACGCTGGGCGAGAAGATCTACCGCGGCGGCATCGCCGACAAGCAGGTGCCCGCCTGCGCCGGCTGTCACAGCCCGAACGGCGCCGGCATCCCGGCGCAGTACCCGCGCCTGGGCGGCCAGCACAGCGACTACACCGAGGCCCAGCTGACCGCGTTCCGCGCCGGCGGCCGTCCGAACAGCCCGCAGATGCTGGCAATCGCCGCCAAGATGAGCGATCGCGAGATCAAGGCGGTGTCGGATTACATCGCCGGACTGCGCTGAGGTCCATTGACGGTTGACGGCCTTCGCCCGGTTCGGCACGCCGGGCGACGAGAATGCCGCCCATGACCGAGAAGTCCCCCGACCGTCCCCTCCGGCCCGCGGCCCCCGCGATGGCCCGCGTCGCGCTCGACGACGCGCTCGAGCTGCTGGCGTCGATGCGCTTCGCGATCGCGCTGCTGACGGTGATCTGCATCGCCTCCGTGATCGGCACGGTGGTGCAGCAGCAGCAGCCGATGACGAACTACGTCAACCAGTTCGGGCCGTTCTGGTCGGAGCTGTTCGGCAGGCTCGATCTCTACACGGTCTACAGCGCCTGGTGGTTCCTGCTGATGCTGGGTTTCCTGGTGGTGTCGACCAGCCTGTGCATCGCGCGGCACACGCCCAAGATCCTGCGCGACCTGAAGACCTACAAGGAGACGATGCGCGAGCAGTCGCTCCAGGCCTTCCGGCACAAGGCGCTGGGCTACCTGCACATGAATCCGGAAGCGGCGCTGGCGCAGGTCAACGCCTGGCTGGCGGCCGAGGGCTGGAAGGCGCGCGCGCAGGTGCGCACCGGCGGCGTGATGATCGGCGCGCGCAAGGGCGCGGCGCACAAGATCGGCTACCTGGCGGCGCATTCGGCGATCGTGCTGATCTGCCTGGGCGGGCTGCTGGACGGCAACCTGATCGTGCGCGCGATCATGTGGGCGCAGGGCAAGCAGATCTACCAGGGCGCCGACCTGAACCAGATGACGGCGGTCAACCGGCTGGGCACGTCCAACCCGAGCTTCCGCGCCAACCTGTTCGTGCCCGAGGGCAGCCGCTCGTCGACGGCGCTGCTGTCCATGCCCAGCGGCGTGGTGGTGCAGGACCTGCCCTTCGATGTCGAGCTGAAGAAGTTCATCGTCGAGTACTACGCGACCGGCATGCCCAAGCTGTTCGCCAGCGACATCGTGCTGCACGACAAGCGCGACGGCACGTCGACCCAGGCGACGGTCAAGGTCAACGAGCCGGTCACCTTCCGCGGCGTGACGCTGTACCAGAGCAGCTTCGAGGACGGCGGCTCGCTGCTGAAGCTGAACCTGCGCTCGCTGCAGGCGGCGCATGACACGCCGATGGAGGGCCGCGTCGGCGCCAGCGCGACGCTGAGCGCCGATGGCGAGTCCTACGGGCTGGAGTTCACCGGGCTGCGGGTGATCAACGTCGAGAACTTCGCCAGCGACGGGAAGGACGGCAAGGGGACCGACGTGCGCAAGGTCGACCTGGTCGGTCGGCTGGAACAGCACCTGGGCTCGGGCGCGAACACCAGCGACAAGAAGACGCTGCGCAACGTGGGCCCGTCGTTCAGCTACAAGCTGCGCGACGCCAGCGGCCAGGCGCGCGAGTACAACAACTACATGCTGCCGCTGGAGCTGGACGGCCACCGGGTGTTCCTGCTGGGCGTGCGCGACACGCTGGCGGACAGCTTCCGCTACCTGCGCGTGCCGGTGGACAGCAAGGACAGCATCGAGGGCTGGCTGGCGCTGCGGCGCGTGCTGGCCGATCCGGCGCAGCGGCTGATGGCGGCCAAGCATTACGCGCTGGCGGCCAGCCCGCAGGACAAGCCGGGGATGCAGGCGCAGCTCGAGGCCACGGCGCTGCGGACGCTGACGCTGTTCGCCGGCGCCGAGGGCCTGAAGGCGGGCGCGCCCGCGCAGGGCGCGGCGGTGGGCGGCCTGCCGGCGCTGTCGCAGTTCATCGAGCGCGAGGTGCCGGAGGCCGAACGCGCGCGCGTGTCGGAGGTGCTGCTGCGCATCCTGAACGGCAGCCTGTTCGAGCTGCACAAGCAGGCCGAGGAACAGCTGGGCCGGCCCAGACCGGAGCCGGGCGAGGCGGCGCAGGCGTTCATGACGCAGGCGGTGCTGTCGCTGTCGGACGCGATGTTCTATCCGGCGCCGATCGTGGCGCAGCTGGACGATTTCAAGCAGGTGCAGGCGAGCGTGTTCCAGGTGACGCGCGCCCCTGGGCAGACGCTGGTCTATCTGGGCGCCGTGTTGCTGATCGTCGGCGTGTTTGCGATGCTCTACGTCAAGGAGCGGCGGCTGTGGCTGTGGCTGGAAGGAGCGCCGGGGCGCGCCGAACAGACGCGGGTGCGCATGGCGCTGTCCAGCAACCGCGACACTCCGGACCTGCCCGTCGAATTTGAAGCGCTCAAGCAGCGGCTGCTGCATGAGGAGGCCTGACATGACCAGCACATCCTCCACCGCGGACGCGTCCGCCCTGCCCTCGCCGCTGCCAGGCGCCGCCCAGACGCCGCCGGCGCGCTCGCTGGTGATCGGCAGGCGCGGCTACTTCCAGGGGCGCAACGCGTTCGACTGGATCTTCGCGGCGCTGGTGCTGATGGGCGCGGGCTTCGCGTTCAGCCGGTATCACGCGTCGATGGACGTGTATGAGAAGGGCATCCTGGCGGGCGCGGCGCCGGCGCTGATCGCGCTGGGCTGGTTCTGGCGGCCGCTGCGGCCGCTGTGTCTGATCGTCGGGGCGGCGAGCCTGATGGCGATCCAGCTCTACCTGCGCCAGACGGACGATTTCGGCGCCGATCTGGCGGCGGGCGAGAAGCTCTTCCTGCTGAAGTACCTGCTGTCGAGCCAGAGCGCGATCCTGTGGATGAGCGTGCTGGTGTGGATGAGCACGCTGTTCTATTGGCTGGGCTTCTTCCAGAAGGAGGCGGGGCACAGCGCGGCGGAGGCGATCGGTTCGCGTCTGGCGTGGGGCGCGGTGGGCATGGCGCTGATCGGCACGATGGTGCGCTGGTTCGAGAGCCACCAGATCGCGCCCGACATCGGTCACATCCCGGTGAGCAACCTCTACGAGGTGTTCGTGCTGTTCACGTGGCTGACGACGCTGATGTACCTGTACTACGAACAGCGTTTCGCGACGCGGGCGCTGGGCGCGTACGTGATGCTGGTGGTGAGTTCGGCGGTGGGTTTCCTGCTCTGGTACACGGTGGCGCGGGACGCGCACGAGATCCAGCCGCTGGTGCCGGCGCTGCAGAGCTGGTGGATGAAGATCCACGTGCCGGCGAATTTCATTGGCTACGGCAGTTTCGCGATGGCGGCGATGGTGGCGCTGGCGACGCTGCTGAAGACGGCGACGCCGCGGTCGCTGGTGATCGGCTTGATCGGCGTGCCGGCGGGGCTGGTGGCGGTGCTGCTGGCGTTCCGTTTCGGCGCGGGGCTGTCGCCTGAGTTGCAGGCGGGGCTGGATGGCTGGGCGGGGAAGATGGCCGGCGTGGCGGTGTTCCTGGCGGCGAGCGTGGCCTTGCGGGGCCCGCTGACGGCGCGGCTGCCGGCGCTGACGACGCTGGACGACCTGACCTACAAGGCGATCGCGCTGGGCTTCGCGTTCTTCACGATCGCGACCATCCTGGGCGCGTTCTGGGCGGCGGAAGCCTGGGGCGGGTACTGGAGCTGGGACCCGAAGGAGACCTGGGCGCTGATCGTGTGGCTGAACTACGCGGCCTGGCTGCACATGCGGCTGATGAAGGGCCTGCGCGGCGTGGTCTCGGCGTGGTGGGCGCTGATCGGGCTGCTGGTGACGACGTTCGCGTTCCTCGGGGTGAATATGTTCCTGTCGGGGTTGCACTCGTACGGGACCTTGTGAGCGCTTGACCTGATTCGGTGAGACTGGCACGCCTCCTCCGGTCAAGGGGGGACGGCCGGGGGCTTAAGCGCCTCTTCATGTCAACGCACGGCCACAGGCGTAAGGTTCGCTCCTCGCTCCCCCGAAGGTCCGCCATGCATTTCCACAAGCCCCGCGACGGTCAGCGCATCCCGTCCTCCGAGATCACCTCGCGCCCCGTCTACGACGCCCGCCGCGACTGGCTGAAGACGGCTGGCGCGCTCGGTCTCACCGGCCTGGGTTTGAGCAGCGCCGCCCAGGCCCAGACCGCCGGACCCGGCAAGCTCGCCAAGCTCCCCGGCGGCAAGAGTTCCGTGGCCGGCGCCAACGTGATGGAAAAGCTGACGGCCTACAAGGACGTCACCTCGTACAACAACTTCTACGAGTTCGGCACCGACAAGTCCGACCCCGCCGAGAACGCCCACACCCTCAAGCCGCGCCCCTGGTCCGTCGTCATCGAGGGCGAATGCGCCAAGCCCGGCCGCTTCAGCCTGGACGACCTGCTCAAGGTCGCGCCGATGGAGGAGCGCATCTACCGCCTGCGCTGCGTCGAAGGCTGGTCGATGGTGATCCCGTGGGTGGGGTACTCGCTGGCGGAACTGCTCAAGAAGGCTGAGCCCACCAGCAAGGCCAAGTACGTCGAGTTCACGACGCTCGCCGACAAGGCGCAGATGCCCGGCGTGCGCTCGGGCGTGCTGGACTGGCCCTATGTCGAGGGCCTGCGCATCGACGAGGCCATGCACCCGCTCACGCTGATGGCCTTCGGCCTGTACGGCGAGGTGCTGCCCAACCAGAACGGCGCGCCGCTGCGCCTGGTCGTGCCCTGGAAGTACGGCTTCAAGTCGGCCAAGTCCATCGTCAAGATCCGCTTCGTCGAGAAGCAGCCCGTCAGCAGCTGGACCAAGGCCGCGCAGCAGGAGTACGGCTTCTATTCCAACGTCAACCCGCAGGTCGACCACCCGCGCTGGAGCCAGGCCACCGAGCGCCGCATCGGCGAGGACGGACTCTTCGCCAAGCGCCGCCAGACCCTGATGTTCAACGGCTACGAAGCGCAGGTCGGCCAGCTGTACGCCGGCATGGACCTGAAGAAGAACTACTGATCGCGACGAGCATCCCCCGATGAGCGCCACGCCCGCCTCGCCGTCCTCTCCCGCCGCGCCGCCCATCGCCGCGCGGCGCGCGCCCGCCAGGCGCCATCCGCTGCTGCATCCCGCGGCGAAGGCCGTGCTGTTCGTGCTGTGCCTGCTGCCGCTGAGCTGGTATGTCTTCGGCGCCTTCGCCGACCGGCTTGGCGCGAACCCGGCGGAGACGCTGATCCGCGGCCTGGGCGACTGGACGCTGCGATTCCTGTGGATCACGCTGGCCGTCACGCCGCTGCGCACCTGGACGAACCTGCCGGCGCTGGCGCGCTTCCGGCGCATGCTGGGGCTGTTCACGTTCTTCTACGCGAGCCTGCACCTGCTCGCCTACGGCTGGCTCGACAAGAGCCTGGATCTGCACGACATCCTGCGCGACATCGCCAAGCGCCCCTTCGTCCTGATGGGCTTCACCGCCTGGCTGCTGCTGGTGCCGCTGGCGGCGACCTCGTTCAACCGCGCGATCAAGGCGCTCGGCGCGCCGCGCTGGCAGCTGCTGCACAAGCTGGTCTACGCGATCGCCGTGATCGGGCTGATGCACTTCATCTGGATGCGGGCCGGGAAGAACAACTTCGCCGAGCCGGCGGTCTACGCGGCGATCCTGGCCGTGCTGCTGGGATGGCGGGTGTGGAAGCGGGTGAAGCGCTGACCTCCGCCATGGGCGGGCGCCGCCGCTATGCTCGCCCTCCATGCTGAGCCTGCATCCCGTGTCCGATCGCGATCTCGAGGACCTGCGCCGCTTCGAGTTCGACAACCGCGCCTTCTTTGAATCGCGCATCAACGCGCGGCCCGCCTCGTTCTACGAGGAAGGCGGCATCGAAGCGTCGATCGCCGCCGCGCAGCGCGAGGCCGCCGCCGACACCGGCCATCAGTTCCTGATGCGCGATTCCGCCGGCAGGCTGGTCGGCCGCATCAACCTGATCCAGGTCAAGCGCAAGCACTACCACTCGTGCGAACTGGGCTACCGGATCGCCGAGTCCGAGAACGGCAAGGGCTACGCGAAGACCGCCGTGAAGCGGATGCTCGACATGGCCTTCCGCGAGTTCGGCCTGCTCCGCGTCGAGGCCAAGGCCCACGCCGGCAATACGGGCTCGATCAAGGTCCTGGCGCGCAACGGCTTCAGCCAGTTTGGCCGATCCACGCGCAGCTTCGAGATCAACGGCCAATGGCTGGACATGCTGCACTTCGAGTGCCACGCGCCTTGACGCACGCAAGCTCGAGTTCCACCCGCTGCTGGACGAGTGCTTCTGAGCGGCGCCGGGCCGTGACGCCCGTCACCCGGACGGACCTGTCCAGGCCCGCGCCAAGGCCCCGGATCCGCGCTCCAGGCGCCCATCCGGGATAATCCGCGGTTTGCTGCGGCCCTCCCGGCCGCCTGCCGCCGCGCCTGCCCATGTCCCAGACCTCGCCCGACCGACTGCCCGCCAGCCTGCCCGCGCTCGTCGATGCCGCCATCGTCGGTGGCGGGCCGGCCGGCTGCAGCGCCGCCAGCTGGCTGACGCAGTTGGGCCTGAGCGTCGCGCTGATCGAGCGCGCCCCGCGCCTGTGCGACAGCCTGCGCCCCCTCGAGTACCGGCAGGACTGGCTGCTCGGCGCGCCCGGCGAGTCGCTCGCCGACCTGGGCGAGCGCTACGCGGCCCACATCGCCGCGCAGCCCGGCGTGCACACGCTGACCGGCCAGACGGTCCATCACCTCGACTGGCAGGCCGAACAGGGCTGGACGCTCTACTTCGACGGCGGCCCGGCCTTCGCCGTCAACGCGCCCGATGCCGCCGACGCGCCCCAGGCGCGCGACGCGGCCGGCCTGCGCCCGCTGCGCGCCCGCGCGCTGCTGCTCGCCACCGGCCTCACGCCGCGCCACCCCTTCCCGCTCTATCCCGACCAGGACCGCCATGGCCGCGTGCTGGACGCGATCGAGCTCACCGCGCTGCGCGACCAGTTGCCGCCCGGCAAGGTGCTGCTGCTCGGCGGCGGCGACAACGCGATCGAGAACGCGCTCCACCTGGCCGGCCGCGGCCATGCCGTGACGCTCTGGTCCCGTTCCGAATGGCGCGCCCAGACCCACCTGGTCCAGCAGCTCGACGGCGCCCCCGGCCTGCGGCGCCGGCCCGCGCAGGCGCTGCCCACCGCCATCGCCGCCGACGCGGCCGGCGTGAACGTCAGTTCCAAGGCCTACGGCGAGGAGCGCTTCGACCATGTCGCCGTGCTGCTCGGCTACGAGCCCGAGGCCTCCGCCTGGCTGAAGGTCGCCGACGCGCTGCAGCGCGCCGGCGTCACCGCGCCGTCGCAGCCCTTCCGCGACGAGCCGCGCTTCGGCGTGCTGGGCCTGTTCGTGGCCGGCGACGCCAGCGGCCGCCAGCATCCCTGCGTGCAGACCGCGCTGGGCGACGGCGTCGTCGCCGCCAAGCAGATCGAGGCCTTCCTGCGCCCGCTGCGCGAATCACAGCCGCCGCCCGCGCTGCGCCGCAACAACCGCCAGGTCATCCACATCAACGGGCTGCGCTTCGGCGCCAACCTCGGCGTGCTCGACTTCGAGCGCGAAGGCCCGCAGCCCATCCAGGTCGACGCCGAAGTGAACCTCGGCGCCCAGACCATCGTCTCGCGCGATGCCGACATCGGCCATGTGCTGGACTACCGCCGCGTGCGCACCATCATCATCGACGAGTGCACCGCCGAACACACCGACCTGCTCGAGGCCCTGCTGGGCAAGCTCTGCGTCCGGCTGATGAAGCTGGCCGGCGTCGTGGGCGTGCGCATCAAGGTGACCAAGCTCGAAATCTTCCCCGACTGCCAAGTCGCGATCTCCGCCGAATGCGGCACCTGGTAGCCCCACCCCCTACGCGCTGACGCGCGCCCCCTCAAGGGGGCGGGCCTGGCGGCCCGGCAGAGCCGGTTCCGCGGGCCCCGCTTGACGAATACATTGAGGACAGAACATGACCGACTCGACCACCACCATTGAAGGCCTCGACCTGGCCGCCGCGGACGCCGCGGCCAAGAAGCACGCGCACGAGATGAACAAGCTCTCCAAGCGCCTGCATCGCCAGGTCGGCCAGGCGATCGCCGACTTCAACATGATCGAGGACGGCGACAAGGTCATGGTCTGCGTCTCCGGCGGCAAGGACAGCTACTCGCTGCTGGACATCCTGATCAACCTGCGCGACCGCGCGCCGATCAAGTTCAGCATCGTGGCCGTCAACCTCGACCAGAAGCAGCCCGGCTTCCCCGAGGACGTGCTGCCCGCCTACCTGAAGTCGCGCGGCGTGGACTTCCACATCGAGGAGCAGGACACCTATTCCATCGTCAAGCGCCTGGTGCCGGAGGGCAAGACGACCTGCTCGCTGTGCTCGCGGCTGCGCCGCGGCATCCTGTACCGGGTGGCGGGGGAACTCGGCGCGACCAAGATCGCGCTGGGCCACCACCGCGACGACATCGTCACCACGCTGATGCTGAACATGTTCTTCGGCAGCCGCATGAAGGGCATGCCGCCCAAGCTGGTCAGCGACGACGGGAAGAACGTCGTGATCCGGCCGCTGGCGTATGTGAAGGAATCGGACCTGGAGCGCTGGGCCGAGCACCGCGAGTTCCCGATCATTCCGTGCAACCTGTGCGGCAGCCAGCCCAACCTGCAGCGCGCGACCGTCAAGGCGATGCTGCAGGACTGGGACCGCCGCTTCCCCGGTCGAGTCGACAACATGTTCACCGCGATGGGGAACATCGTGACCTCGCACATGATGGATCGGGAGCTGTTCCCGTTCCAGACGATCAAGGCCACCGGCGCGCCGGTCGCCAACGGGGACATCGCGTTCGATGAGGACGAGCAGTGCGGCACGGCCGCGCCGGCCACGGGCGTCGTCAAGCTGGTCCGGCCGGGGCAGGTCCCGGCTCCGGTGGATGACGCGGGCGAGGCCTACTCGGCAGCGGACGACTGACCGCCGCGCCGCGCCGCGGTCGTCTTCCCCCTCGCCCCAGCGGGGAGAGGGAGGGGAGAGGGGGCTCGTGCCACAGCGCTGCTGCCCTTCGAAGCACCCCCTCTCCCCTGCCCTCTCCCCCCTCGCGGGGGGCGAGGGAGTTCATGCCGTCAGCGGCGGAAGCAAGCCGGCTCGCGCCCGCCTTCGCGCTTCCATACGAAGAGATACCCCGCGTTGACCGCGCCGTCACGCGGCTTCCACACACGGGTCAACCGGTCGGGGCCACAATCGTTGCACTGTCACGCCGCGCAACGGCGTCCCCCGGGCGCGGCGCCCGCCCCGGGCGACGGCCCCAAGCGGCTTCCGACCTGGAGGACCCCATGTTCACCCTGAATCGTCGAATGGCCCTGTTGAGCCTGGGCGCGGCGGCCGCGATGTCGCTGACGGCCTGCGCCGCCCTGAATACCGTCTCCGCCGACGCGCAGACCTTCGGCAGCTGGCCCGCCGGCCGCCAGCCCGGCAGCTACACCTTCGAGCGCCTGCCCTCCCAGCAGCGCAACGAAGCCAGCCAGGCCGCGCTCGAGGATGCCGCCCGCGGCGCGCTGACCAAGGCCGGCTTCAGCGAGGCCGCCGACCCGAAGCAGGCCGACGTCGTCGTCTCCCTGGGCGCGCGCGTCAGCCGCTCCGGCCCCGCCCCCTGGGACGACCCGCTGTGGTGGCGCTGGAACGGCAGCTACTGGGGCTGGCGCTACGGCCCCGCCTGGCGCCCCTACTACAGCCGCTGGGGCTACGCCTACCCGATGGATCCGATGATGGAGCGCCGCTATGACCGCGAGGTCGCCATGCTGCTGCGCGACCGCAAGTCCAACGAGCCGCTCTACGAGGCGCGCGCCTCCAACGACGGCCTGACCGAAGGCGGCAAGGAGCTCTTCGGCGCGCTGTTCGAGGCCTCGATGGCGGACTTCCCGCAGACCCGCCCCGAGCCGCATCGCGTCAGCATCACGCTGACCCCGGCGAAGTAGCCGCACGGCGCTCACCCGCGCCCACAAGCAGCGACAACCGGTCACCGCGGCGCCCTCCAGCGCGTCGCGGGCGGCCCCGATAATCGCGGTTTCTCCACGGGAACCGCGATTCTTCTTATGTCGCTGAACATCGTCGTCATGGCCGCGGGCAAAGGCACCCGCATGAAGTCCAGCCTGCCCAAGGTGCTGCACAAGCTGGCCGGCCGCGCGCTGCTGCGGCATGTGCTGGGCAACACCGCCGCGCTGGACGCCGATGCCCGCATCGTCATCACCGGCCATGGCGCGGAGCAGGTCGAGGCCGCCGTCGGCGGCGACGGCGTGCGCTTCGTGCGCCAGGAGCCGCAGCTGGGCACCGGCCACGCGATCCAGCAGACCGTGCCCGCGCTGACGGCCGGCGGCACCACGCTGATCCTCAGCGGCGACACCCCGCTGATCAGCACCGCCACGACCCGCGCGCTGGTCCAGGCCTGCGGCGGCGAGCGTCTCGTGCTGCTGACCATCGAGTACGCGGACCCGACCGGCTACGGCCGCATCGTCCGCGACGGCGATCAGGTCAAGGCCATCGTCGAGCACAAGGACGCCAGCGACGAGCAGCGCCGCATCCGCGAGTGCTACACCGGCATCATGGCCGCCCCCACCGAGGCGCTGAAGCGCTGGGTCGGCCAGCTCGACAACAACAATGCCCAGGGCGAGTACTACCTGACCGACATCGTCGCAATGGCGGTCGCGGAGGGCGTCGCCGTCACCGGCGTGAAGACGGCCGACGAGACCGAGGTGCTGGGCGTCAACAGCCCGTCGCAGCTGGCGCAGCTGGAGCGCCGCTTCCAGCTCGCGCAGGCCGAGGCGCTGATGACCGCCGGCGTGCGCCTGGCCGATCCGTCCCGCTTCGACCTGCGCGGCACGCTGCACTGCGGCAAGGACGTCGAGATCGACGTCAACTGCGTCTTCGAAGGCGAGGTGACACTCGGCGACGGCGTGCGCATCGGCGCCCACTGCGTCATCCGCAACGCGGTCATCGGCGCCAACGCGCGCATCCATGAGTTCACCCACATCGATGGCGAAAGCGCCGGCGCCAGCGTCGGCGAGGGCGCGCTGGTCGGCCCGTTCGCGCGGCTGCGCCCGGGCGCGCAACTGGGCGCGGAAGTCCACGTCGGCAACTTCGTCGAGGTGAAGAATTCGACGCTGGCCAAGGGCGCCAAGGCCAACCACCTGGCCTACCTCGGCGACGCCACCGTCGGCGAGCGCGTCAACTACGGCGCCGGCAGCATCACCGCCAACTACGACGGCGCCAACAAGTTCCGCACGACCATCGGCGCCGACGTGCACGTGGGCTCGAACTGCGTGCTGGTCGCGCCGGTGACGCTGGGCGACGGCGCCACCATCGGCGGCGGTTCGACCATCACCAAGGACGTCGCTCCCGGCCAGTTGGCTGTGGCGCGAGGCCGACAAACCGTGATTTCCGGCTGGACCCGCCCCAAGAAGGTGAAGTGATTCACCCAGATCGGTGGGAAACGCCGTAAGCTCCGGCCCATTCGTGTCACGAATCGTGACAAGTTCAACGAAGACCGCACCGGGGTCACCGAACCGGCCGATGTTCCCCCCGACCCGTGGGAGGCGCATTTGCCGCGGGATCCCTAGCATCCGTCCCGTTGATCGGATGACCCGCTGTTCTCCAGCTGAACCCCTATGGCGCACACCAAGACCGCTGCTCCGCTGCCGACCCAGGACGACGACCTGATCGCCGGGCCGCCGTCGTCCGCCACGCTGGACGCGCTCACGGATCGCTCGGACGATCCGGCCGCCCAGGCGGCCCGGGCCGAGGCGCTGGAGCAGCTGGCCCTGTCGCACGCGATGTGCGATCAGGCCGCCGACGCCTGTTTCTACCTGTGCCGCAGCCTCGGCCTGGCGCGCCAGCAGCAGACGCCCGACGCGGCGCCCGATCTGGAACTGCTGTTCCAACTGCTGGGTGCGCTGGCGGATCTGCCGAGCGAAGTCTCCGCGCTGCCGCTGCCCGAGGGTGAGGCCGATGGCCTGGGAGTCGCCGAGCTCTGCCATCAACTGGGCGCCGCCCGCGAACTGACCACCGCCGCCTGGAACGAGGCCGCCGAGCAGGATCTCGCGCTGGCCCCATGCCCCGCGGCGCCAGCCCGGGCGCTGCACTGAGCCTGAGCCCAGGCCCGAGCGCTAACGCTGGCGCTCGTGACCGGCGATGAGCCGGCTCACCCGCGAGACCGACAACCCCAACTCCCGCGCGAGTTCGGTCATCGATTGACCGCCCTCGGTGTGCGCGCGGTAGAGCGCCTCCTCGCGGCTGCCGCTGGCCTTGAGCCAGTCGCCCCAGCGCCGGGGACGCGGCGAGCGGGCGGGACGCTCGCTCTGGCGGACGGTGCGTTGCACGAAGGCCGCGTCGCCCAGGAAGATCTGCTGGCGGAGCTGGCCCCAGATGTCGAGATCGGGTTCCGACTCGACGATCGCCTGATAGCGCTGCGCCGCCTTGCGGCGATCCGCCGCGTTCTGCGGCATGCGGCCGAGCACGTTCGTCCACAGGCCTTCCACTTCCAGCCAGGACGGCGCCGGCACCAGCCCGGCGTGCGCCTGCAGACTGCTCCAGCGCCAGGCCGTCGGAGACGGCGCCAGGCCGGAGCGCCGCCCGATCAGGTCGACGTAGCGGCAGGCGTCCAGCAGCAGGTGCTCGCGGTCCACCAGCACCGCCTTGAAGCGGCCCTGGAACACATGACCGATCTGCCCGTGACGCCGGTTGTGCGCCTGCGTGTAGACGCCATTCAGATGGCGCATCAGGCGGGAGAGGTTGGCCTGCCGGGTGAACAGCAGCAACTCGTAATGCTCGCGGCCCAGGCCGTAGGCCAGCACCTGCGCGTCGAAGCGCTCCGCGGCCTGCTGGATCAGCGCCAGCATCACCTGGCGATCCTCGTCGTCGGCAAACACCGACGCGTCGCCGCGCGTCGCGACGTGATAGACGGCGCCGGGGAATTCGATGCGAAGCGGCCTGGCCATGCCCAGTAATTAGGCGATGGCCGCCCAAAAGACAAGCGCCCGCAGCCGCTTTCGGCGACGGGCGCAAGACTTGACCCCTGATCGCGGGGGAGGCTGCGGGGGCCGGGAACGCGGCGATAGCGGCAGCGCTATCGGGGGTCAGTCCTCAACAGCAAAACCTGGAACCTCGCGCCCCGGGAATCCGTGCCTACGCATGGATTCGCCAGGTCGCGACGCCGGCATCAGCTCTTGCCGAGCGAGGCCAGCACCTGCATCACGGCGTCCTCGCCCATGCTGCGCGCGTCCGCCAGTTCACCGCCCTTGGTGGTGCCCAGCACCTGGCCGTCGGTGCCCAGCACGGCGACGGTCGGAATGCCCTTCTTCAGCGTGACGCCCATCTGGTTGGCGACGTCGACGTTCTTGTCGAAGCGGCCGACATTGACCTTCACCGTCACGAAGCGCTTGTCGACGGCGCTGCCCAGGTGGCCCTGGCCGAAACCGCGGTTCAGCGCCAGGCAGTCCTTGCACCAGTTGGCGCCGTAGACCACCAGCACCTGCTTGCCTTCCTTGGCGGCGCGGGCGACGGCGTTGTTGATGTCGGCGCGGGCATCGGCCTGCTCGTCGTACGGGCCGGTCCCGGGCGCGGCGTCGGCGGCGTGGGCGGAGGTCATGGACACCGCGGCGAGCGCGGCGGCGAGCAGGAGGGAGGCGGTGCGGCGTTTCATGAGGCGAAAGTGTGCCACCGGGCGCCAATCCCTGCCGGGAAGGAGGGTCGGCTTCGGGTACAAAGGCGGGCTCCGCACAAATCATCACCTTCAGGGAACGGACTCTCTCGCCATGGCCTCCAGCCTGCTCGCACTGCTCGACGACATCACCACCGTCCTGGACGACGTGGCCCTGCTCTCCAAGCTGGCCGCCAAGAAGACCACCGGGGTGCTCGGCGACGACCTGGCGCTGAACGCGCAGCAGGTCACCGGCGTCAGCGCCGACCGCGAACTGCCGGTCGTGTGGGGCGTGTTCAAGGGCTCGATGGTCAACAAGGCCATCCTGGTGCCGGCCGCGCTGGCGATCAGCGCCTGGGCGCCGTGGCTGGTCACGCCGCTGCTGATGGTGGGCGGCGCCTACCTCTGCTTCGAGGGCGTCGAGAAACTCGCCCACCAGTGGCTGCATGGGCCCGAGGACGACGCCCACGAGGCCGCGCTGTCCGAGGCGCTGAAGGACCCCTCGGTGGACCTGGCCGCGCTGGAGCGCGACAAGGTCAAGGGCGCGATCCGGACCGACTTCATCCTCTCCGCCGAGATCATCGCGATCACGCTGGGCACCGTCGCGGACGCGCCGTTCACGACGCGGCTGCTGGTGCTGTCGGGCATCGCGGTGCTGATGACGATCGGCGTGTACGGCCTGGTCGCCGGCATCGTGAAGCTGGACGACGCCGGCCTGTGGCTCAGCCGCAAGGCCGCGGCCTGGCAGCAGTCGCTGGGCCGCGGCCTGCTGTGGCTGGCGCCCTGGCTGATGAAGGCGCTCTCGGTGGCGGGCACGGCGGCGATGTTCCTGGTGGGCGGCGGCATCCTGACGCATGGCGCGCCCTTCCTGCATCACGCCATCGAGCACGCCGTGCAGGCGCTGGGCGTGAGCGGCCTGGCCGCGACGCTGGTCCAGCTGCTGGGCGACGCGGTCGTCGGCATCCTGGCGGGCGCCGTCGTCGTGGCGGTGGTGACCGGTATCCAGCGCCTGCGTCATCGCCGAGAATGACGCCCCATGAAGACGCATCACATCGAAGTCCAGAAGTTCAAGGCCGCCTCCAATTCGAGCACCAGCGGCCTGATGACCTTCAAGGTGGACGCCCTCGTCAAGGAACGCGAGCCGGTCGACGGCATCGAGCCCAGCACGCTGCTCGTGATGACCGAGGCCAACGCCCGCGTGCTGATGGCGCTGCTCAAGACGCAGCTGTCCGAGATGGACACCCGCAAGCCCAAGAGCCGCCACGGCCGGCACGGCTGAGCGGGCTGACGCCGCTCCCCCGCCGCCGCTCTCCCGACCCCCGCCCCCATTCCCAGGACCCGACATGGACTTCCCGCAGTACCAGCCCGACAAGGCGCAATACACCCCGCTGACCGACGACGAGCTGTCGGACCTGGACGACTTCCTGTCCGAGCTCGACAACGACGCCGCGATGAACATCGAGGCGATCGACGGCTACCTCAGCGCCCAGCTGCTGAGCCCGGTTCCGCTGAGCGGCAAGCCCGGCGCCGAGTGGATGAGCCCGGTGTGGGGCGGGGGCGACCCGTTCACCAGCGGCAAGCAGCGCAAGAAGATCGCGCTGCTGCTGCTGCGCCACGTGCACAGCCTGTCGGTGCAGTGGACGTCCAAGCAGGATGAGTGGGAACCGATCTTCAGCGTCGCCGAGGACGGCGAGCAGCAGCTGGTCGATGCCGAGGACTGGTGCACCGGCTTCATGATCGGCGTGGACCAGGATGGCGAGGCGTGGTCGCCGCTGTTCGAGCATGTGAAGACCGCGGCGGCGCTGGCGCCGATCGCGCTGCTGGGCGGCGACGAGAGCCAGCTCAGCGCCGAGGACCAGGAGAAGCTGACCGACCTGCACTGGCGCGACGCGCTCAGCCGCGAGGTGCCGGAAGGCGTCCTGACGCTGTGGACGCTGCGCCAGCAGGCCGACCCAGCCCCCCTCTGAACGCTCGCGCCCTTCCGATGAAACGCAAGTTCCCGCTGGCGGCCCTGGCCGCCGCCACGCTGCTGGCGCTGGCCGGCTGCGGCACCAACGTCGTCAACCCGGTCACCGGCCGCGCCGAGCGCAGCGCGATGAGCCTGCAGCAGGAGGTCGAGGCCGGCCGCCAGGCGCATCAGGACGTGCTCAAGGAGTACGCCGTCGTCGACGATCCGAAGCTGCAGGCCTACGTCACGGCGCTGGGCAGCAAGCTGGCGGCGCAGTCGCACCGGGCCGAGCTCGAATGGCATTTCACGGTGCTGGACAGCCCGGAGGTGAACGCCTTCGCGCTGCCGGGCGGCTATGTCTACGTCACGCGCGGCATCCTGGCGTACATGGAAAGCGAGGCCGACCTGGCCGGCGTGATGGGCCACGAGATCGGCCACGTCACCGCCCGGCACGGCGCGCAGCGCGCGACGCGCCAGCAGACCGCCGGCCTGGGCGTGCTGGCGGCGACGGTGCTGGGCGCGGTGCTGGAATCGCGCGGCGTCAGCGGCGCGACGGACATCGCGGGCCAGGTCTCGCAGAACGCCGCGGCGGGCTACATCGCGTCGTACAGCCGCGAGCAGGAATTGCAGGCCGACCAGCTCGGCGCCGAATACCTGGCGCGCAACCGCTACGACCCCAAGCACATGGTGGACGTGATCCAGGTGCTGAAGGACCAGGAGCAGTTCGCCGCCGACCAGGCGCGCGCGCAGGGCCGTCAGGCGCCCAGCGGCAACAACTGGCTGGCCTCGCACCCGAGCAACGAGCAGCGGCTGCAGCGCATCCGCGACGAGGCGGCGCAGCTCACCGGCGGGCAGCCGGTCGACGAAAACCGCGCGGCCTTCCTGCAGGCGATCGACGGGATGGGCTTCGGCGACAGTCCGGCGCAAGGGCTGGTGCGCGGACAGCAGTTCGTGCATCCGGGCCTGGACTTCGCGCTGACGGCGCCGGCGGGCTGGGCGATCCAGAACGGCAATGACGCGGTGACGGTCATGAGCCCGCAGCGCGACGCCGCGCTGATCCTGCAGCAGATGCCGGCCAAGGCGGGCAACTCGCACGACGAGATCCTGCGCAACCTGGGCGCCGAGCAGGGCCGCACCGACGCGAGGACGATCAACGGGCTGAAGGCGACCCACTTCGCCGGCGTGCGGCGCAACGCGCAGGGTCAGCGCGGCAACGCCGAGCTGACGCTGGTGACGAGCTCGAAAGGGGCGGTCTACGCGCTGGTCTACGCCGCGAAGGACGGCCAGGCGCTGCAGGCGCGGCGCGAGAGCCTGTCGCAGGCGGAGGGCAGCTTCCGCGCGCTGAACGCGGACGATCGCAAGCTGGCCCGGCCGTGGAAGATCGCGCTGCGGCCTTATCCGGCCGGCGGCTTCGCCGAGATGGCGAAAGGCTCGGTGCTCAGCGAGGGGCAGCTGAAGCTGCTCAACGGCCGCTACGGCGGCGAGACACCGCCCAAGACCGGCGAACGCGTGAAGACGGTGGTCGCGGCGCCCTGATCACGCCAGGAGCGGCGGCGAGGCGGCATCGGCCGCGCCCGTTGCTCAGGCCACTTCCGCCAGGTGTGGCGCGCCGTCCATCACGGCGGGTTCGCCGCGCCGCACGGGCACGAAGCGCCCGCCTTCCAGCCGGAGGACCCGGTCCGCGATGGCGATCGTCTGCGGCCGGTGCGCGATCATGATCCGCGTGATGTCCAGGCCCATCAGGGCCTGGGCGATCGCGCCCTCGTTCTCCAGGTCCAGGTGGCTCGTGGCCTCGTCCAGGAACAGGATCCGGGGGCGCTTGTACAGCGCCCGCGCCAGCAGGATCCGCTGCTTCTGGCCGCCGGACAGCGCTGTGCCCATGTCCCCGACCAGCGTGTGATAGCCCATCGGCATCGCGCGCACCTCGTCGTCGATGCGGGCCACGCGGGCGCAGGCCATCGCGAAATCGACGTCCGGCTTCGCGTCGTGGAAGCAGATGTTGTCCAGCAGGGTGCCGGCGAACAGGTGGTCGTCCTGCAGCACGGTCGCCACGAGCTCGCGATAGCCTTGGACCGACAGCCGGTCCAGCGGCCGCCCTCCGACCAGGACCGTGCCGCTCGCGGGCTTGAGCAGCCCCAGCATCAGCTTCAGGCAGGTGGTCTTGCCGGCGCCCGAGGCCCCGGTCAGCGCCACGCATTCGCCGGGCGCCACCCGCAGCGAGGCCTGCGACAGCACCGGCGCCTCGTCGCTGCCATAGCGGAAGGTCACCCGGTCCAGGGCGACCGAGGTGTCGGCCGGCGGCTCGGATTCGAACGGCCGCGTCTCCTCGGGCGTCGCCAGCACGATGTCGGCCAGGCGCTCCGTCTGCACGGCCGTGAGCTTCCATTCGGCCACGCGGTCGATCAGCAGATTGGCGCGCGAGGTGAACTGCTCGGCGAAGGAGATGAAGGCCAGCAGCATGCCCAGCGACATGCGGTGGCTCAAGACAAGGCTCGCGCCCAGCCACAGCAGGCCGACCCGCTCGGCCGTCTGCAGCGCGGACCAGCCCGACCCGAACCAGAGATTGAGCCGCAGCATCTTCACGTGCGCGTTGGTCGCCGCCATCCACAGCCGCAGCCAGGCGGTGCGGCGCTCGTTCTCGCGGTTGAAGAGCTTGATCGTGCGCACGCCGCGGATGGTCTCGAAGAAGTGGGACTGCTCCTTGGCCTGCTTCGCGTAGTAGCTGGCGGACCACAGCCGCATCGAGGCATAGCGGCTCCACCGGACCAGGACGTACAGCAGCGCCGTGCCCACCGGCACCAGCGCCAGCGCCGGGGAATACAGCAGCATCATGGCCAGGCTGCCGCACACCATCACCAGGTCCAGGGCCAGTTCCACGGCGGTGCGGGTCACGGTGTCGGCGAGCGGCGCCACCGCGCCGAAGCGGGACACGACGTCGCCCAGGTGCCGGCGTTCGAAGAAGGCGACCGGCAGCCGCAGCAGCCGCGTCATGACCTGCCCCATCCACTGCGCCGTGAACGAGGTGGTGACGTACAGGCCCATCCACGACCGCATCGCCCCGATCGCCACCGAGATCAGCCCGACCGTCAGCGCCGACAGCGCCAGCACGTTCAGCAGGCTCGCGTCTCCGGCGAGGATGGCCTCGTCGGTGATCCACTGCGTGAGCACCGGCGTGAGCAGCGCGAAGGCCTCCAGCACCAGCGCCAGCAGGAACAGCTGCAGCAGCGACCGCGCCACGCCGCGCGTCTTCCCCACGAGCTGGGCCAGCGCGACCGGCGGCGCCGGCGGCTTGCGCCCGAATTCCAGGCCCGGGCTGAGTTCCATCGCCACGCCGGTGAAGTGCGGCGACGCCTGGGCCAGCGTGAGCGTCACGGCGCCGGCGGCCGGGTCGTGCAGGTGCAGCACCTCGCCGCGGACCTCGCGCAGCACGACGAAGTGCTGCAGATCCCAGTGCAGCACGGCCGGCGTCTGCAGCGCCGCCAGCTCGTGCATCTCGAGCCGCAGCGCGCGCGGGACCATGCCGGTCGCCTCGGCGATGCAGGCCAGCGTCTCCAGCGTCGTGCCCTTGAGCGAGGCGGGGAAGCGCATCCGCAGTTCCGCGAGGCTGACGTGATGCCCGTGGGCCGACAGCACCATCGCCATGCAGGCCAGTCCGCACTCCGAGGCTTCGGCCTGGAGCACCACCGGCAGCCGCGGGCCGCCGCCGAAACCGAGCAGGGTCATGTCCATGTCAGATCCCGAAATGTCCGTTCTCGCGCAGCGGCTCGAAGACCCACTCGTACAGCCGGCGCTCGTCCAGCGCGACGGTGGCGCTGACCTGCATGCCGGGCCGCAGCGGCGCGGCGCGGCCATAGGCCGGGATCGCCTGCGCCGCCAGCTGCGCGGTCACGGTGTAGGAAGGTTCCTGAGACTGCTGCGCCTCGGGCATCAGCACCGCGAGGTGGGAGGCAGACGACAGCTCGCTCGCCGCCACCGGCGTGCGGGACACATGCTTCACCTGCCCGTCCAGCAGGCCGAACTTCTGGAAGGGGAAGGCGTCCACCTTCATGTGGACGGGCTCGCCCCCATTGAGGAAGCCGATGGTGCGGCTGGGCGCATAGAGCTTGGCCACCAGGGGCTGGCCACGCGGCGTGAGCGTGGCGGCCGGCGTGGAAGGGCCCACGGTCTGCCCCGGCGACAGTTCCAGTGAACTCACAACGCCATCGAAGGGCGCCGCGATCGACCAGCGGTGCGAGCCCTGCTGCTGGCGGAGTTCGCTCTGGGCGGTTTCCAGCGCCCGCTCCAATTGCGCCAGCGTGACCTGCTGCCGCGCGGGCATCGCGGCGATGTCGCGCTGCAGGCGTCCGATCTCCGCCAGGGTGGACTGCAGGTCGTGCTGCGCCGACTGCAGCCGCACCCGCTGATCGAGCAGCTCCGCGCGCTTGTTGTCGAGCATCTGCGCCGACGCATAGCCCTGCGCCTGCAAGCCGTGGTACCGATCGACCTCGGTCTGCGCGCTCTGGATGCGCTGCGCCAGGCCCTCGAGCTGGTCGCGCTGGATCTGCGCCAGCCCGCGCTGCTCGTTCAGGCTCTTGGCGGCGTTGTCGAGCTCGTCGCGATGCGACTGACGCGTCGCCGCGAGTTCCGCCTCCAGCGATGCCACCTTCGCCGCGGCCGACCGGTCGAGCCGCTCCTCCACGGCCCCGCCGTCACGGCCCAGGTGCTCGGTGCTGAAGACCAGCAGCACGTCGCCGCGGCGCACCTCGGTGCCCACCGGCGCCAGCACCTCGGCCAGCACGCCGTTCTGCGGCGCGTAGATCTTCGCGACGCCGGACTCGGGCTCCAGCACGCCTTGCAGCTCCACGTGGCGCGTGTACTTGATCAGCGTCATCGCCGCCACGAGCAGCGCCAGCAGCACGCCGGCCAAGGCCGCGAACGCGGTGTGCGACGGCGGCCGCGCGAGCAGGATGCCGCCGGGCTGCAGGTCGCCGGAAGGCAGCACCTCGCGTCTGAAGAATGAGTTCACGTCGGAGTCCGGGCTGGGCAGGCGGCCACGAACGGCGCGCCCGGCGGAAGGCGGAAAAGGAAGAGCGCCCGTGGGCGCCCTTCCTCAGCGGGGCATCAGTCCTGCGATTCTTCGTAGATCGGCTTGTCGCCGCCACCGCCGCCGCCACCGCCGCCGCCGGCATCCCCGCCGCCGCCAGCGTCGCCACCGCCGCTGTCACCGCCACCGGTGTCACCGCCACCGGTGTCGCCCGTGTCGCCGGTATCGCCAGCGCCACCGCTGCTGCCGGTGTCGCCGCTGCTGCCGTCACCGGTGTCTTCGACGGTGCCGTTCTCGGCGATCTGCACGTCGCCCTTGTCGACGTCGCTGGCGTCCGCGTTCTTCTGGTCGATGATCTTTCCATCCTTGTCGATGGTGGTGATCTTGCAGGAGGTGACGGTGGTGCCGAATCCGCCGTTCAGGTCGATCAGCTTCTTGCCCTGGAGCCCCAGGCTCAGGGAGACGGAGACCCCGGTGCAGGTCACGATCGCGATGGCCCCATTGCCGAGGTCGAACTTGTCCACCTGCACGCCATCCTTGATGGTGCTGGAGATGGGCTTCTGCACCGGTTCCGAGCCTCCCGCGCCGGAGACATGTCGGAACAGGGCACGATCAAGAACTTCCATTGTTTTCCTCACCTTGGTTTGCTTGAAGGGGCCGGCATCGCCGGCCGGGAGTCGTGGCATGCACGACATCGGCGGCTCAGGGCACGGGCGTGACCGCCACTCCCCTGCGCCGCAGATCCTGGAGCAGCCCGTCACAGCGGCGGGTGATGCCCTCGTAGGGGAAGAGATGCGCGGCCCCCAGGGCTTCGAAATGCGTCTTCCCGTCGTCGAGTTCGAGCAGGCGCGGCAGCCAGCGCTCATTTCTTGGACAGACGAACATGTCCATGAACGGATTCGGATCGGTATGCCCGTCCACGAACACCCGGCGGGCAGCGTCTTCGATCTGCCCCGCCGCATCGGCCGCCGTCGCCTGCGCGGGCGGATGCTCGGGATTGAAGTTCTCGATATGCCATTTCAGGATGTTGGCCCGCGCATTGCTGCCGCAATAGGCGGCCCATAAATCATCCCGCCCATCCACCGAACGAATATCGATATTCGGCCGGCGTTGCATGAGGGTCTTGACAACGGGCGTTGGCAAAAGGTCCGTCTGCGCTTGGGCGGGCACGCCCTTCAGAAATTGATATTGCAGCCGCAGCATCAGCAGGAGACCGAATTCGGAGACGTCCCGTACATACAAGGCGGCGTTGCTCTGGAGGATTTCCTCGCTGGGCGGGCCGCTCGGCAGATCGGCAAGCACGGTCCTGAAGTACGGCACCGCCCCGCGGCGAAGAACCTCCCGCGCCTGATCCACCACCTCGGCATCCTTCCCGGTCAAAGGGGTTGGACACTCCGGCATGTCGTTGACGAAGGTCCTCTCGCCACCTTCGATATGGAGCACCTCCGACTTGTCGAACGCGGGCAGCACCGTTCGATCGAAATAGCCGTCCTGTTCCAAACGGCTGCCAACATGCGAGATACCGAGAATGAAGACGGTGGTCCCGGGGTGCGGGGTAATTTTCCAGAGCCGGACCGGCTCTTCGTCTGAGGCAAATGCGCCATTTGATGCCACCAGCATCAGCAATATGCCAAGCAGTAGAAACCCTGCCCTCGCCTGCTTCGAAATCTCCGCGCCCAACCATCGCATCGAATATCTCCGGCCGCCCCGTTGATTCATTGAGATTGATTCTTTCCGACGAAAAAGGCGTTGCCAATACCCCTCGATGGGGGAATCTGGAAACGAATCGAAGCACAATTATCAAGATATCGTTGAGGCGATATGAATATTCCGTCAATCAGCCGAAAAAAAAGCCCGCGGGCTTTTCAGCCGCGGGCCTTTGATGGGGAGGTGCCTTACTTCTGCTGCGCCGGTCCGAGGTGCCTCAACCAGAACGCCTCGTACTTGCGATGCCAGCCCGCGGGCTTCACCGCGCCGCCGAGCGCGTGCTCGCCGTCCGGATCCAGGAACAGCTCGACCAGCCCTTCCTTGCCCGACTCCAACAGCGCCCGATACACGTTGACCGTGTCCTGGTACAGCACGTTCGGGTCCTGCATGCCGTGCACCAGCAGCAGCGGCTTCTTCAGCTGCTTGGCGAGCGGCAGCAGCGAGTACTTGCGCAGCACCGGCCGGGTCCGGTCCACCTTGCCGATGGTCCTGCCGCTGTACCAGCTGTTGTAGTTCTCCCATTCCGTCGGGCCCGCGCCAGCGATGCCCGCCGCGAACAGATCGGGCCTCGTGTACATCGTGTACTGGGTCTGGAAGCCACCGAAGCTCCAGCCGTTCAGTCCGATGCGCTGGCCGTCGACGCCCAGGTTGGCTTTCATGTAGTCGACCAGGTCCTCGAGGTCCTCCGTCTGCGGCGCGCCCGGCTTCTCCCAGTTGGCATCGGCGAACTTCTCGCCGTAGTTGGAATGCCCGCGCGGATCCACCGTCACCGTGACGTAGCCATGCTTGGCCGCCATGTACATCGCGAAGACATAGCCGGTGGGCTGGAAGCTGTCGGTCTCGACCGAGTGGCGGTCGTTCAGCGGCCCGCCATAGGTGTAGACGACGGCAGCGCGCCGGTCGCTCGGCGCCCAGCCCAGCGGCTTGAACACGTAGGCCGGAATCATGTCGCCATGACGGTTGCGGAAGCTGAAGCGCTCCGGGCGCAGCACGTCGACCTTGGCCCAGGCCGGGTCATGGCTTTGCGTCAGCAGCCTGCCGGGCTCTGCGCCCGAGGCGGCGGCCTGGCCCTTCAGCAGCTTCAGCTCGGGACGCTCGGCCCAGTTGCCGGCCACCGCCGCGGCCCATTGGCCGCCCCGCGCCACCGCCGCGTTGCGGTGATAGTCCGGCGAGCGGCCCAGCGCCGTCATGCGGCCGTCCTTGAGCTCGACGCGCCAGACATTCATCGCCGCCAGGTCGTCCTTGTTGGCCACGACGAACATCGTCTTCGCATCCGGCGTGAAGCCCAGCACCTGGAAGGCCTCGAACTCGCCCTTGACCAGCGGCGTCACCGAACGGCCGGCGCCCGCGGCCAGGCTCATCGCATAGGGCTGGCGCCAGCCGTTGTCGGCCAGGATCAGCACCAGCTGCTTCGAGTCCGGCGTGAACGACGGCGTCATCACGTTGACCAGCTCGTGATGGATGGGCGCGCGGCGCTCGAGCACCATCTCCGGCTTCGCCTCGCCGGGCTTGCCGAGGTAGACGCGCAGCAGGTCCTTCTCGCGCTCGAAGGTGGTGAAGGCGTAGCGGCTGCCGTCGCGCGCCCACACGACCGGCGAGATCTCGAACCACGCGTCGCCGCCCGGGTGCGTGAACACCGGCTCGGGCTGGCGCTCCGGCGCGGCGCCGGCGGCCGGCACCTGGCGGATGTAGATCGCCATCGCGGGCAGGCCGCGCTTGTCGTCGGAGACCTCGCGGTCGACCTTCTTCGCGGTGGCGAAGCGGTCGCTGTAATTCATGATCTCGACCTGCCGGCCCGGCTTGGGCTGCGGCTTGCCGTCCGCGTTCACCAGCGGCGCATTCGCGACCAGCGCCATCCAGCGGCCGTCCTCGCTCACCACGGTCTGGGCAATGCGGAACTTGCGGTCCTCGTCGTCCGGGTTGAACAGCTCGCGGTTGATCACCTCGATGCCGGCCGTGGACAGGCGCACGCGCAGCACGCGGGTCTCGTCCTGCACGATCAGCGACTGGTCGTCCGGCGCGTAGGCGACCGGCTTGAGCGTGCGGCCGGTCGACAGCAGCGGCTCGGCGCGATCGGCGCCCGCCTTCCAGCGCAGCAGCTGGCCGCGATAGGCCAGGACCAGTTCATCGCCCTTGGACGCCCACACGAACTGCGAAACGCCGGGATACAGGTCCTCGGGCTTGAGCTTCTCGCGCTCGCGCTTCTTCTTCAGCTCGTCGCGCAACTCCCAGAGCGCCATTTCCTTGGGATCCTTGGCCGGTTTCTTCGCCTCCGGCGCGGACGCGCCCGGAGCCGGCGCCGAGGCAGCGGCCGGCGCCTCGCCCCAGGCGGCCTTCTCGGCCGCCTTGCGGGCGTCCTCGCGGGCCTTGCGCTCGGCCAGCTCCACCTTCAGGTCGGCGATCGCCTGGCGCTCCCATTGATCCAGATCCACCGGCTCGCCGCGCAGGTAGGCGGCCTGCGCCTCTTCGCGGGCCTGGCGCTCGGCCAGTTCGTCGCGCTTCTGCTTGAGCTTGCGGGCGTAGCGGTCCAGGTTCTCCGGCGTTTCCACCACGGCCATCAGTGCCGGCGACGTCACGCGGACCGTCCTGCCGGTCTGGGTGTCATGGACGTAGAGGTCGCTGCCGGGCTCGCCGAACGGGTTCCAGAGGTAAGCGACGTAACGGCCGCTCGCGCTGAACTTCAGGTCCTTGGCGGACTCGCCGCGATAGGACTCGGCACGGAACAGCTGTTCCAGGGTCAGCGGCCGGTTGGCCACCG
The DNA here is from genome assembly GCF_059491535.1 of Roseateles sp. Mitsp63. Taxonomy (NCBI): domain Bacteria; kingdom Pseudomonadati; phylum Pseudomonadota; class Betaproteobacteria; order Burkholderiales; family Sphaerotilaceae; genus Roseateles; species Roseateles sp. Mitsp63. Next base: position 5,659,398 of record NZ_CP168509.1, read on the forward strand.
CGACGGGGGCCGCCGCCGTCGTCTGCGCCAGCGAGGGCTCGCCGGCGCCCAGCCCCGTCGCCAGGGTCGCCAGCGCCAGGGAAGTCAGGATCCATTGCTTCAAATCATTGCTCCACGCCCCGCAGGTCGGCGGGGACGCGGAATTCTAGGAACGCGGTCAACAACTGCTTACCGCTGCGCTGTGCACCGGATCCGTCAAGCGCGCGTTAACTGTCCATACTTTCCCTAGGCAGGCTGTTTCCGGACGCGCCGCCCATGACCTCCGACAGGGGGTCGGATCGCGAACCGGACCGCCGGCACCGAAGAGAGGCACTCGATGAAGCATCTGATCCACCGCATCCTGGGCGCCCTGGCGCTGACAGCCGGCGCGCTGACCGCGCCAGCGGCCTTCGCCGGCGACGTGGGCGTGTCCATCAGCGTCGGCCAGCCGGGCTTCTATGGCCGGATCGACGTCGGCAACACGCGTCCGGACGTGATCTATGCGCAGCCGATGGTCATCGAGCGGGTCTACGACCCCGCGCCGCCGCTCTATCTGCGCGTGCCGCCCGACCATTACCGTTACTGGGCCCGTCACTGCGGCTACTACCGCGCCTGCGGCCGGCCGGTGTACTTCGTCCGCGAGGACTGGTATTCGCGGACCTACGCGCCGGCGTACTACGGCCGCCCGCACGTGCATCCGATGCCGGTGTACGCGCCGCCGCCACCGCGCTGGGATCCGCCGCGCCGCGACCACTGGGATGGCCGCTGGGACGGCCGCCGCGACTGGGACGGCCGGCGCTGGGAAGAGCGCCGCGACGACCACCGGGGCTGGGATCGCGGCGGCGACCGTGGCGGCTGGGACCGGGGCGATCGTGGTGACCGCGGAGATCGCGGCGACCGTGGCGACCGCGGCCATGGGCATGGTCATCACCGCGACTGAGCCAGCCGGGGCTCGCGTATAGTCGGCGGCTTGCACGCCAGCATGGCGTGATTCACAGCGCCGACGTATGTTCGCCAAAGTCATCGCCGCTCTCGGTCTGTTGGTCTGCGTCTGCCTCGCGATCGACATGGCCTTGCCGCTACGACATCGGATGGCGTGGCGGTCCTGGTTCAAGCGGACGGGCGCCCTGTCCGGCGGCATCGGCCTGAAGGGCCGCTTCAACTCCCGCGATCGACGCCGCGCGGCGCATGACGCGGCGCTCGATGCGATCGCCCGCGCGAAGCATCGCTCGGGCACCTGGGACGGCAACGTCTATCACGGCGACGACTTCGAGCAACGGCAGCGGCGCAAGCCGCATTGAGCCGGACAGCGCGGGATCGACCGGGAGATGCCGCGATGGCTGTCCTCGATCACCTGATCCTGAAGGTCAACGACCTGGCGGCGAGCGTCGCGTTCTACACCGGCATCCTCGGCTTCACGAACGAAGGCCCGTCGGGTCCGTTCACGGTGATCCGCGTCGCGCCCGATTGCCAGCTCCAACTGGCGCCCTGGGGCACACCGGGGATGGAGCATTACGCGTTCTCGGTGTCTCCCGAGGAGTTCGATCGCATCTTCGAGCGGGTGAAGGCGGCGGGGCTCGGCCATGGGCCGAGCTTCCACGCCGTCGGCACGAACACCGGCCCCGGCGAGGAAATCGGCGCGCGAGGCGCCGCGCCGACGCTGTACTTCAACGACCCGAACAGGCATCTGATCGAGATCAGAGCGTATCCGGTGGTGTGACTCACCAGCCGCGGCGTTCCGCTCGCTCAATCGCATCTTGAACGATCGCCTCGTACGCAGGCATTCCCGGCTTCAGCCTCGAATCCGAGGGCGCGTCCAGGAGCCTTCGTTTTGGGTTCCTCTCCGGCCAGATCAGCACCGCCCCGGAGGGGGCTTTCGGATGAGGGCACGGGCGGCAAGTGTCTGCCTTCCCGTCCCTCGGGAAGAGTTGAACGACCATCGCATTCCTCTCAGCCATTGCGTGCTCCCGACGTGGGCGCCTGCGCGATTCGCACTTCCCGGAACACCTTTCGAAAATGCTGCATTGCGGCTTCCTCAAACTCGATGTAGTTGTCCATGTACTCGGGCAGCACTTTCCTCGATGACTCGAGTCGTAGCGCTATCAGACGGCCCGATCCCTCGTCCTTCCTCGTCGCTGACTTGAAGACAACGGCATAGAGGCGGGGAGCTACGCCTGAGAAATGCTGAAACCGGATCCTGGGCCCACTCCGCTGCATGCCTGCGGGCGAGCCTGCGTTCAGCTCGAACTCGATCGAGTCGCGATGAAGGTCTTGCGCCAAGCTCTTGTCGTAGGGCTCAATGTAGACCACTCGGTGAATGCCAGCAGCAACGATGTGGCGCGCGCAGCTGTGACAGGGGAAAGTCGTAGAGAACAAGGTTGCGCCCATCAATCCTTTCACGCCGTTCCGCGCGATGGCGAGGATCGCTTCCATCTCCGCGTGCACCGCACGCGAAAACTCGGTCAGGCTCCCGACGCGAGTTTCCCTATAGACAGCTTCCAGCGCACGACGCCGTACTTCCTGAGGCAAACGGATCTGCATTTCGGCGAGAGATGCATCCAGCACTTCGCCGATGCGCGCTTGCAATTTTCGTTTGTGCAGGTCATTGAAGCACTGCCTTCCCGGCAGATGCACGCATCGCTGATCTCCGACGCAGCCCGAGGAATAGAGACCGCCCATTGCCGTCGGAACATCGTTGCAACCAGTGGCCATGACATCCCCATGAGCATTCACGATGGCTGCGCCAACCTGCCGTGACAAACAAGCAGAACGAAGACTGGCCGCGTGCGCGGCATACATGCCGGCTTCGTCAGCGCTCGGAGACAGTGTCCTGTCGCCATGCACCAGGCGGATGAAGCGATCCACCATCAAGCCAGCACCTGCTTCGGCTTCGTTGCAAACGAACATGTCCGCAAGATGGAGTGTCTTGTCCAGGCGCTGCCCAGCGGAAGAGTCTTCATGCCGATCGATGTCGATGAGCCGCTCCGCTTCGCTCCGCGACAGCCCCAGAGAGATCAAGTGACGCAAGCGTTGCTCATGCGGTCGCGTGACCCCTATCAGATAGAAGAGATTCCGGTAGAGCGCTCGAAGGAGTTCGACCTCCTCCGGACGCTTCAGTTGGTCAAGTAGATAGGCCACACGCCTGGGCACGGCGGTGGCGCCGGACGCCAAGGTCTGCTCGCGCTCCTGGCGGCGGACAAAGATGCTCTGCACCCCGAACTCCGCAAGGATATGAAGATCGCCCGTGCTCTGACGAAGCTGCCTGGCGACGTATTGAAGGAGCGTGTGCCGCTCGAGATAGTCCGAGTTGCCGCACGGGACCGCAAGGTCATTGCTGCCGGTCCTCGAATGGGCCAGTTCAACGAGGCAATCGCTGAGTTTCACTAACTCGACCCCATAGCCGAGCTGAAGAAGAGAACGCCGCGTCGCTTCAATCACCTCGTCGATGCCGCACCCAACCGGCCCCGCGAACGCGATGACGATTTCCTCCGACTGCCTCGATGTCAACCGCTCGAGCAAGGTCTTCGACGTCGAACGACCTTCGTTGCCGGCCGGACACTCGTTCTCGAACGCCGGCCTCGCCTGCTGTGCCTGTCCCATCCGCCACCCCCGCATGCCTGCTGCGAAAGACGGCCAGTTTGCGACCGCGCGCGCCATCGCGGAACGCGTTGCCGGAAGAACCTTGACCAATGGAGAAAAGGGCCGGAAGCCGCGTTGCCACGCAGCCACCAGCCCCTCTTAGGTGGGAACGTGTCAGCCCCGCGCCAGCACCGGCTCCAAGGCCCGCCCCGTGTGCGTCCCCTGCTCCACCAGCGTCTCCGGCCGGCCCTGCGCGACCACGCGCCCGCCCGCCGAGCCGCCTTCCGGTCCGAGGTCCAGCACCCAGTCCGCCTCGGCGATCACATCCAGGTCGTGCTCGATCACGACCACGCTGTGCCCGCCATCCACCAGCCGGTGCAGCACGCGGATCAGCTTCTCCACGTCCGCCATGTGCAGGCCCACCGTCGGCTCGTCCAGCACGTACAGCGTGTGCGGCGCCTTCTGCCCGCGACGCGTGACGTCGTCGCGCACCTTGACCAGCTCCGACACCAGCTTGATCCGCTGCGCCTCGCCCCCCGACAGCGTCGGGCTCGGCTGCCCCAGCGTCAGATAGCCCAGCCCCACGTCCTGCAGCAGCTTCAGCGGATGCGCGATCGACGTCATCGCGGCGAAGAATTCCACCGCCTCGTCGACCTCCATCTGCAGCACCTCGCCAATGCTCTTGCCACGCCAGCTCACCGCCAGCGTCTCCGGATTGAAGCGCTGACCATGGCACTGGTCGCACAGCACCTTCACATCCGGCAGGAAGCTCATCGCGATCGTGCGCATGCCCTGGCCCTCGCAGGCCGGGCAGCGGCCCTCGCCGGTGTTGAAGCTGAAGCGGCCCGGCGCGTAGCCGCGCGCCTTGGCCTCCAGCGTCTCGGCGAACAGCTTGCGGATCGCGTCCCAGAAGCCGATGTAGGTCGCGGGGCAACTGCGCGGCGTCTTGCCGATCGGCGTCTGGTCGACCTCGAGCACCCGGTCCACCTGCTGATGGCCCTCGATCGCGTCGCAGCCGATCCACTTCGGCGGCGCGCGGCGCAGCGGCACCGCCGCCGCCATGTTGGCCAGCAGCACGTCGCGCGCCAGCGTCGACTTGCCCGAGCCCGACACCCCGGTGATGCCCACCAGCCGGTGCAGCGGCACGTCCACCGTCACGCCGCGCAGGTTGTGCAGCGTCGCGCCCAGCACCGTCAGCTTCGGCGCGTCCGCCGCCATCGCCCGCCGCGGCTGCAGCGGATGCACCAGCGGCCTGGAGAGGAAGCGGCCCGTCAGCGATTCCGGGTTCCTGGCGATCTCCGCCGCCGTGCCCTCCGCGATCACGCGGCCGCCGCGCTTGCCCGCGCTCGGACCGATGTCGATGATGTGGTCGGCGCGCCGGATCGTGTCCTCGTCGTGCTCGACGACGACCAGCGTGTTGCCCTTGTCTCCGAGTGTCGAGAGCGCCTTCAGCAGGATCTGGTTGTCGCGCGGATGCAGGCCGATCGTCGGCTCGTCCAGCACGTAGCACACGCCCTGCAGGTTGCTGCCGAGCTGCGCCGCCAGGCGGATGCGCTGCGCCTCGCCGCCCGAGAGCGTCGGCGCCGCGCGGTCCAGCGTCAGGTAGCCCAGCCCGACCTCTTCGAGGAACTCCAGCCGGCCCTTGATCTCGCTGACGACGTCGCGCGCGATCTCCGCGTCGCGGCCGGTCAGCATCAGGCCGGCGACCCACTCGCGCGCCTCGGTCACGCTCCATGAGGCCACCGCCGCGATGGTCTCGTGCTCGAAGGTCACCGCGCGCGCCACCGGGTTCAGGCGCGAGCCGTGGCAATCGGGACACGGCGCATCGCTCAGGTCCTCGATCTCCGCCTCCTCGGCGGGGAAGCTCTGCTCACGGCCGCGGTTGTCCTTGTCCTGCTGGCTGTCGTCCAGCGCCTTGCGCTGCTCGCGCGTCAGCGCCAGACCCGTGCCGACGCAGGTCGTGCACCAGCCGTGCTTGGAGTTGTAGCTGAACAGCCGCGGATCGAGCTCCGGATAGCTGGTCCCGCATTGCGGGCAGGCGCGCTTGGTCGAGAACACCCGCAGCTCGCCGACGCCGCGCGTGGGCTTGGCGTTGCGCAGCGCGTCGTCCAGGCCGTCCAGCGGCGACAGCACGTGCACCACGCCCTTGCCGTGATCGAGCGCCTTGGCCAGCAGCTCGCGCAGCGCGGCCTCGCTCTCCGGCGCCACCACCATGTCGCCCACCGGCAGCTCGATGCTGTGCTCCTTGAAGCGGTCCAGCCGCGGCCAGGGGCTGGTGGGCAGGAACTCGCCATCCACGCGCAGGTGCGTGTGGCCGCGCTGCTTGGCCCACTTCGCGAGGTCGGTGTAGACGCCCTTGCGGTTGACCACCAGCGGCGCCAGCAGGCCGATGTGCCGGCCCTTGTAGTCGCGCAGCAGCTGCGCGGCGATGGCCTCGACGCTTTGCGGCTTCACCGGCGTGCCATCGTTGGCGCAGTGCTGCACGCCCAGCTTCACGTACAGCAGGCGCAGGAAGTGCCAGACCTCGGTCGTCGTCGCGACCGTGCTCTTGCGGCCGCCGCGCGACAGCCGCTGCTCGATCGCCACCGTCGGCGGAATGCCCCACACCGCGTCGACCTCGGGCCGGCCCGCCGGCTGCACGATCGAGCGCGCATACGCGTTCAGCGATTCGAGATAGCGGCGCTGGCCCTCGTTGAACAGGATGTCGAAGGCCAGCGTGCTCTTGCCCGAGCCCGACACGCCGGTCACCACGTTGAACTTGCCGCGCGGGATGCTGACGTCGACCGACTTGAGGTTGTGCTCGCGCGCGTTGACGATGCGGATCGCCTCGTCGGCCTTGCGGCGCTGGCGCACCAGCGTCTGCAGCGGACGGCCTTCCGCGACCTTCACCGGCGCGCGGTCCATCTCCAGCGCGTACTCGCGCAGCGCCTGCGCGGTGTGCGAGGTCGGATGCTCCTTGAGCTGCTCCGGCGTGCCCGTGGCGACGATCAGTCCGCCGTCCTCGCCGCCCTCGGGACCGAGGTCGATGACCCAGTCCGACGCGCGGATCACGTCCAGGTTGTGCTCGATCAGGATCAGCGAGTGCCCCGCCGCCAGCAGCTTGCGCATCGCGCGCATCAGCTTGGCGATGTCATCGAAGTGCAGGCCGGTGGTCGGCTCGTCGAACAGGAACAGCGTGCCCTTGGTCGCCGTCGCCTGGCGCGGCTTGGAGGCCGCCTCGGCCAGGTAGCCGGCGAGCTTCAGGCGCTGCGCCTCGCCGCCCGACAGCGTCGGCACCGGCTGACCCAGCGTCAGGTAGTCCAGGCCCACGTCCGACAGCGGCTGCAGCTTGTTGAGCACCTCGCGGTCGGCGCTGAAGACGCCGAGCGCCTCGGCCACCGTCAGGTCCAGCACGTCGGACACGCTCAACTGGCGGCCGGCGCGCTCGAGCTTGACCTCGAGGATCTCGGCGCGGAAGCGCTTGCCGTCGCAGTCCGGGCAGCGCAGGTAGACGTCGGACAGGAACTGCATCTCGACGTGCTCGAAGCCCGAGCCGCCGCAGGTCGGGCAGCGCCCATCGCCGGCGTTGAAGCTGAACATGCCGGCGCCGTAGCTGCGCTCCCTGGCCATCGGCGTGTCGGCGAAGCGCTTGCGGATCTCGTCGAACACGCCGACATAGCTGGCCGGGTTGGACCGCGCCGTCTTGCCGATCGGCGACTGGTCGACGAAGACCGCGTCGGCGAGCCAGTCCGCGCCCAGCAGCCGGTCGTGCGCGCCAGGCGCCTCGGTGGCCTGGCCGAACCAGCGCGCCAGCGCCGGATAGAGCACGTCCTGCATCAGCGTGCTCTTGCCCGAGCCGGAGACGCCCGTCACCGCCACCATGCGCTGCAGCGGGAACTCGACGCTGACGTTCTTCAGGTTGTGCTCGCGCGCGCCCTCCAGGATCAGGCGCGGGGTGCTCTCCTCGACGATGCGCTTGAGGCCCATGCCGACATGCTTGCGCGCGCCCAGGTAGGCGCCGGTCAGCGTGTCCGCGGCGCGGATCTGCTCCGGCGTGCCGTCGAAGACGATCTGCCCGCCCTGCTGGCCCGGACCGGGACCCATGTCGATCAGCCGGTCGGCGGCCAGCATCACCGCCGGGTCGTGCTCGACCACCACCAGCGTGTTGCCCGCGTCGCGCAGCCGCTGCATCGCCTGGACGATGCGGTTCATGTCGCGCGGATGCAGGCCGATGCTGGGCTCGTCCAGCACGAACAGCGTGTTGACCAGCGAGGTCCCGAGCGCCGTCGTCAGGTTGATGCGCTGCACCTCGCCGCCGGACAGCGTGCGGCTCTGGCGGTCCAGCGTCAGGTAGCCGATGCCGACGTCGACCAGGTACTTGAGCCGGTTGCGGATCTCGTCGAGCAGCAGCTTCAGCGCCTCGTCGAGCATCGAGCCGGGCAACTGCAGCTCGTCCATGAAGCGGCGCAGCCGGTGGATCGGCAGCTGCATCAGGTCATGGACCGACAGGCCCGGCAGCGCCTCGAGCTGCGCACGCGTCCACTTCACGCCTTCCGGCAGGAAACGCTGCGCGGCCGGCAGCGCCGCGTCCGCGAGCGCCTTGGAGCCGATGCGCCACAGCAGCGCCTCGGTCTTGAGGCGCGCGCCGCGGCAGGCGGGGCATTCGGTGTAGCTGCGGTACTTGGACAGCAGCACCCGGATGTGCATCTTGTAGGCCTTGCTCTCCAGGTAGTCGAAGAACCGGCGCACGCCGTACCACTGCTTGTTCCAGTTGCCGTTCCAGTTGGGGCTGCCCTCGATGACCCAGTCGCGCTGCGCCTGCGTCATCTGGCTCCAGGCGGTGTCGCGGGGGATGCCGGCATCGCCGGCGTACTTCAGCAGGTCGTCCTGGCATTCCTTCCAGGCCGGCGTCTGCATCGGCTTGATCGCGCCGCCGCGCAGCGTCTTGCGCTCGTCGGGGATCACCAGCCCCAGGTCCACGCCGATCACCCGGCCGAAGCCGCGGCAGGTCTCGCACGCGCCCATCGCCGAGTTGAACGAGAACAGCGCCGGCTGCGGGTCGGCGTAGCGGATGTCGCTCTCCGGGCAATGCAGGCCGGTCGAGTAGCGCCAGAGCACCGGCCCGGCGCCCTCCTCCGCCGGCAGCACGTAGACCGTCATGCGGCCGCTGCCGCGCTTGAGCGCCAGTTCGATCGCCTCCATCGCGCGCGCCTGCTCGACGCCCTGCATGCGGAAGCGGTCCGCCACCACGTCCAGCACCTTGCGGCCGTTGACGACGCGCTCCGACTGCACCCGCGTGAAGCCGGAGGCGGAGAGCCATTGCTCGACCTCGCCGGCGCTGACGGTTTCCGGCAGCTCGACCGGGAAGGTCAGCACCAGGCGCGGGTCGCCGTCGGCCGTGCGCGCCAGCAGCTCGGCATGGATGGTCTGCGGCGTGTCGTGGCGCACCGGCAGCGCGGTGTCGCGGTCGAAGAGGTCCGCGCCGCGCGCGAACAGCAGTTTCAGGTGGTCGTTGAGCTCCGTCATCGTGCCGACGGTGGAGCGGCTGGTGCGGACCGGGTTGGTCTGATCGATCGCGATCGCCGGCGGCACCCCGTCCACCTTGTCCACGGCCGGCCGGTCCATCCGGTCCAGGAACTGGCGCGCGTAGGCGGAGAAGGTTTCGACGTAGCGGCGCTGGCCCTCGGCATAGAGGGTGTCGAACACCAGGCTGGACTTGCCCGACCCGCTGGGGCCGGTCACCACGGTCAGCTCGCCGGTATGGAGATCCAGATCGAGGTTCTTGAGGTTGTGCTGGCGGGCCCCGCGGATGCGGATATCGGCGTCGGACATGGGCGGTGTCGGCTGGGCAGCCTGGAAAAGGCAGTGGGCGGTCATTCTAGGGAGCGCCGGCGTCACCGATTGGCAGCAGCGGCCCGGACGGTGTGGCCTGCGTCCGGGACGACAAAGTGGTAAGCAATTGAAAGCAGGAGACCGCTCAGGAAGCGTTCGCATACCTCCTGTCAAGGCCTCTGAACGATGACTTCCGCACACTTGCTAGTCTTGGAGGGCTGCGGCAACAATGGACCCCGTCGTCGCCGAGCAACACCAACCCGGTTCGACCCGAACGGCGGGCGGCATTTTTAGGGATTACCCGGACTCCGATCGGAGCCGGGACGACAAGCGACATGGACAGAAACGACGGCCATCCCCATTCCGAGACCCCTGTGGTCTTGATGACGTCGGACGCGTCCGCGAAGCCGCCGCAGTCGTCTGCCTTCGCCGATCCCTCGGTCTCCGGCCAGCGCCCGGCGCCGGGCGAGCCCTTCGTGCTGCTGGTCGAGGACAACCCGATCAACCAGGTCGTGGCGCTGGAATTCCTGGCGCTGATGGGCCTGAAGACCCAACTGGCCCGCAACGGGCAGGAAGCGCTGGACCAATGCGAGCGCGCCGCGCCCAGCCTGGTGCTGATGGACATCCAGATGCCGGGCATGGACGGCCTGGAATGCGCGCGCCGGCTGCGCGAGCAGCAGGCGCAAGGCCGGCTGCCGCGCTTCCCCATCCTGGCGCTGACCGCGCACGCGCTGGACAGCGACGTGGCCGACAGCCTGAAGGCGGGGATGGACGAGCACCTGACCAAGCCGCTGGACTTCCTGACGCTGCGCCGCCGGCTGGCGCGCTGGCTGGACCTGCCCCAGCTCAACGACTGACCCCCGCGGCGCCAGGCCGCGAGGACAAGCCGTCGCCGCGACATCCGCGCGACGGCTTTTTTGCTTGGGGTTGACCTTGCGCAGAACTGACGCGAATCCCCCTTCGCGGTACTGGCCTTCCGCAAGGCCCGCGTGCTTCACTGCCAGCCTGCGCCCGATATCCGGGTGCCTGACTTGCAAGGAGCTTGAACATGCCTGTCGAACTTCACGCACAAATGGCCGACTCGCTGTATGCGGACATCTGCTGGGCCGCTCGAGAGGATCGCCGCACGGACATCGAAGTGATTCAGCGCGCACTGACCACCTACCTCTGGATCCGCAAGGAGGTGCGCGGCGGCAAGATCCTAGGGTTCTCCGCGCCGGATCAGCAGGAGTCCATGCACACCCGCATCGACGACATCTGACATGCAGGTCGTCACTTCCGGAACCGGTCAGGCCGTCCTGCTGAGCGGCACCGTCGGCATCCCCGAGTCCCCTGCAGACGGCCGCGCCCGTCGAATCAAGGACCTCGGCCTGTTCTTCGTCAGCATCGGCATCCTGCTGGCACTGGTGGGGTTCAGTCTCTGGATGCTTCAGGATCGATGCGCCGCAGAAGAGAACCGACAGTGGGCCTTGTCCACCCTCACCGCCGTCTTCGGCGGCATCCTCGGCTGGCTGATCAAGCGATGACACTCCCGCTCGCTCACCCGCCCTCGAGAAAGCGCTCGACGATGGCGAAGTGCTCCGGCACGTTCAGCGCCGGCGCGTGCCCGCAACCGGGGATGGTGACGACCACCGCCCGCGGCCCTCGCACCCGCATCGCGTCCGCCGTTTCGGGCAGGAGAAGATCGGATGACTCGCCGCGCAGGCACAGCACCGGCAGGCTCAGCGAATCCCATTCGGTCCAGCGCTTGTAGTCGTCCGGATGGACGAAGAACTGCCGCACCATCGCCGGGTCGTAGTGCGGCGTCACGCGCCCGTCAGGCAATCGCCGCATCGAGGTCTCCGTGAGCCGGCGCCATTGCGCGTCGCTCATCCAGCCGTAGGGCTGATAGACCTGCCGGAAGTACTGCTCCAGCTCGAGCACCGAGCCGAACGCCGGCGGAGTGCCGGCGTAGCCGCGGATGCGCTGGATCGCGGGCTCCGCGAGCTCGGGGCCGATGTCGTTGAGCACCAGCCGCGTGATCCGTCCGCGCAGCGAGGTCGCCGCCCCCAGCAGCCCGATCGCACCGCCCATCGATGTGCCAACCCAGTGGCAGGTCTTCAGCCCGAGCTGATCGACCAGCGCCACCGCCAGCTTCACGTAGAACGCCAGGCAGTACTCGTTGTCGGGATCCGCGCTCCATTGCGACAGCCCGCGCCCGATCGTGTCCGGGCAGATGACGAAGTAGCGCCCCGACCGCGCCAGATGCGCCGCCAGCTCGTCCATGTCGCGGCCGGTGCGCGCCAAGCCGTGCCAGGCGATGACCGGCTCGGCGGCCGGATCGCCCCAGGCCATGAAGTGGATCTCGCGCCCTTCGCAGCGCAGGTAGTTCGACGTCGACGTCACGATCCCCTCCTCGCCTGCCGCAGGCGCCCGACCAGCCCGTTCGGGAAGTGATACACGGCCAGCACGAACAGCACCCCCAGCCACAGCAGCCAGCGCTCCGGCGCGATCAGCTGCGACAGCACCGGCACGCCCTCCACCGCCGCGGCGCCGACGCGCATCAGGTCCTGCAGGTAGCTCTGCGCGAGCACGAACAGCGCGCTGCCGATCACCGCGCCATAGATCGTCCCCATGCCGCCGATGACGACGATCAGCAGGATGTCCAGCATGATCTCGAACGACAGCGAGGTCTCCGGCCCGTTGTAGCGCAGCCAGATCGCCAGCAGCGCGCCCGCCAGCGTCGCGAACACCGCGGCCAGCAGCGTCGACAGCGTGCGGTAGGTCACCAGCCGGTAGCCGATCGCCTCGGCGCGGAAGTCGTTGTCGCGGATTGCCTGCAGCACCCGCCCGAAGGGGGAGTTGACGATGCGCAGCAGCGCCAGCACCAGCGCCACCGCCGCCACGAACAGCAGGTAGTAGCTCAGCAGCCGGCCGTCGACGCTGACGCCGAGGACCGGCTCCGCGAGGAACTCGGTGGACGGCGACAGCAGCTCGGGCAGGCGGAAGTTCAGGCCGTCCTCGCCACCGGTGACATCGGACAGCTGCGAAGCCAGCCCCTGGAAGGCCGCCGCGACGGCGAGCGTGATCATCGCGAAGAAGATGGCCTTGACCCGCAGCGAGAAGAGCCCGATGACCAGCGCCAGCACCAGCGACAGCGCCAGCGCGCCGGCCATGCCGATGGCGAGCGCGCCGAATCCCGGCGTCAGCCGCGAACCGGCGATGGCGACACCATAGGCGCCGATGCCGAAGAACATCGTGTGGGCGAAGCTCACGATGCCGGTGTAGCCGAGCAGCAGGTCGTAGCTGCCCACGAGCACGATGAACACGAGGATCTTGGCCGCCACGTTGAGCGCGCGCGTGCCGGGGAAGACGAAGGGTGTCAGCGCCAGCGCGGCGACGATCAGGATCAGCAGCGCGGCCAGCAGGCGGCTGCGCGGCAGGTCGTGGGACAGCAGGGCGCGCAGCGCGTTCATGGCCGGCTCCTCACCGCTGGCTCACCGGATAGAGGCCCTGCGGCCGCCACAGCAGCACGGCCACCATCAGCGCGATGTTGGAGAACAGCGCCGCCTTGGGCGCGATGAAGCCGCAGTAGTTGGCCATCAGTCCCACCAGCAGGGCGCCGGCGAAGCAGCCCAGCGTCGAGCCCAGCCCGCCGATGATGATGACGATGAACAGCAGCGTGTTGACCTGCGCGCCGATCTGCGGGATCACGCTCTGCTGGTAGAGCCCCCACAGCACGCCGCCCAGGCCCGCCAGCGCGGAGCCCGCGACGAAGACCGCGACGAACAGGCGGCGGATGCGGTAGCCCAGGCTCTCGACCATCTCGCGATCCTGCACGCCGGCGCGGATCAGCAGTCCCAGCTTGGTCCGGTTCAGCAGCCACAGCAGCGCGGCGAAAACCACCAGGCCGACGGCCACCGCCAGCAGCCGGAATTTCTCGATCGCGACGTCCCAGATCAGCAGCGCGCCGCGCAGCGATTCGGGCGGCTGCAGCGGGATCATCTGCGCGCCCCAGACCAGCTTGATCAGCTCCTCGCCGATGATCATCCCGCCCATCGTGATGAGGATCTGCTTGAGGTGCATGCCGTAGACCGGCCGCACCAGCACGCGCTCGAAGAGCAGGCCCAGCGCCGCGGCCGCCACCATGCCGGCCAGCGCGGCGGCACCGACCGCCACGAGATTGGCGGCGAGCGAAGCGCTCGCCACGAAGCCGCCCATCGCGCCCATCACCGTGGTGGCGACGAAGGCGCCCAGCGCGATGAACACGCCATGGCCGAAGTTCAGCACGTCCATCAGGCCGAAGACCAGGGTCAGGCCCGAGGCGATGACGAAGATGATCAGGCCCATCGCCAGGCCGGCCAGCGTCAGCGTCGCCCAGCTCGTCGCCGAGCCCACCAGCGGCAGCGCCACCAGCGCGACGGCGGCGATCAGCCACAGCGGGACGACATCGAAGCGTGTCGCCGGCACGGCGTCCGGGGTGCCCGGGTCGGTCATGACGGCCTTGTTCATTGATGCGCCACCAGCGAGAGCCCGAGCAGGCGCTGCTGCAGCGCCTCGTCGCCGGCCAGTTCGGCCATGCGGCCCGCATGCGCGACACGGCCGTCGTCCATCACGGCCACGCTGTCGCCGAGCGCCCGCGCCACCATGAAGTTCTGCTCGACCAGCAGCACCGTCGCGCGCGCGCCATCGCGGCCGCGCTTGATCTCCTGCAAGGCCTCGATGAGGTTGCGGATGATGACCGGCGCCAGGCCCTTGGTCGGCTCGTCGATCAGCAGCAGCCGGCGCGGCTCGACCATGGCCCGCGCGATGGCCAGCATCTGCTTCTGCCCGCCGCTCAGCTTGCCCGCCGGGTGCAGCCAGAACTTGCGCAGCGCCGGGAACAGCCCGAACAGCCAGTCCAGCCGCGCCGTGTCCAGGTCGTCCAGCGAGCGCGCGCGCCGCGCCGCCAGCAACAGGTTCTCACGCACCGTGAGGTCGCCGAAGATGCCCATGTTCTCGGGCACGTAGGCGATGTCGGCGCGCGCGATCTCGGGCGTGGGCAGCGCCTGGACCGGGCGCCCCTCCAGCAGCACGCGGCCGGCGCTGGCCCGCCACAGGCCCATCACCGTGCGCAGCGTGGTGGTCTTGCCGGCGCCATTGCGGCCCAGCAGCATCGTGACTTCACCCTCCGGCACGGCGAGATCCACCCCATGCAGGATGTGATACGCCCCGATGTGGGTGTGGACGCCCTCCAGTCGCAACAGCGGGCGGCTCATGCGGCCTCCGGCATCGCCAGGCCGAGGTAGGCGTTCTGCACGATCGGCGAAGCGATCACCGCCGCCGGCTCGCCGTCCGCGACGAGCTGCCCCTGATGCAGCACCACGATGCGGTCGGCCAGCTCGCGCACCACGTCCATCTTGTGCTCGACCAGCAGGAGGGTGTGCGTCCCCTGCGCCTTCAGCGCGCGGATCAGGTCCAGGATCACCGGCACCTCGTCGACGCTCATGCCGGCGGTGGGCTCGTCGAAGAGATAGACCTTGGGCCGCAGCGCCATCAGCATCGCGACCTCGAGCTTGCGCTGGTCGCCATGCGGCAGGCTCGCGGCGGGCACGTCCGCGCGGGCGCCAAGCCGCACCTGCTCGACGATCGCGTGCGCCTCGTCGAGCAGCTCGCGATGGTTGAGCCAGACCGACAGCATCCGCAGCCCTTCGCCGCGCCGCGACTGCACGGCGAGCCGCACGTTCTCCAGCACGCTGAGCGAAGGGAACAGCTGCGTCAGCTGGAACGCGCGGCCGAGGCCGCGCCGCGTGCGCAGCGGCGCGGCCATCCGCGTCAGGTCCTCGCCGTCGAGCAGCACGCGCCCGGCGGTGGCGCCCAGCTGGCCCGAGATCAGGTTGAAGTAGGTCGTCTTGCCGGCGCCATTGGGTCCGACGATGGCGGTCAGCGTGCCTGGATGGAAGGCGCAGCTGACGCGGTCCACCGCCGTGTGGCCGCCGAATCGGACGCTGAGGTCGCGGGTCTCGAGCATGCGAAGGGGCTCCCGGTCCTCGGCCCGCTCAGGGGCAGGACCCGATCACGTAGTAGTTGGGCGCCGTCTGCTTCAGCGTCGTGCTGATGTAGATGTTCCACAGGCCCATGCTGTCGTTGGAGCCATTGGCATAGGTCAGGCCCCACAGCGCATAGGCGCGGCCCGCCATCGTGTGGGCGTAGTTGGACGCGGTGAAGCAGGTGCCCGGTGTGCCGGGATCGCTGGCGCCCGACACCTTGTCGACCATCGCCTTGATCGCCGCGGCCTGCGTGCCGGCCTTCTGCGCGAAGTTCGAGCCGTACCAGCCGATCCAGTCCCAGCATCCATTCGGATTGGGCAGCAGGCCGCTGGCGGCGGTGGAGCGCGCGGTGTTGTCGACCTGGGTCTGCGGGAACAGCACGACGATGCGGTTGGTGTCGGCCCAGCGCGCGTAGCCGGTGTTCTTCACGAAGCGGTCGCCGATGGTGGCGTAGTTCTGCTGGCAGCCATGCAGCGCCACATGCAGCTTGCAGACCTGGCCGGCGGCGCAGTCGGCCGGCACGTAGGCCCAGCCGGTCGAGGCCATGCCGGGATTGGCGCCGAAGGCGGTCTGGTCGAACTCGATGAAGCGCGACGCCGGCGGACTGTCGTTGCGCGGATTGAGCGCGCCGTAGAAGTGCGTCAGCACCGCCTTCGCGCCGTCGTAGCCGCAGTTGGCGATGTAGGGCGACGCGCTGGTGCCGCAGCTGTTGTTGCCGGACGCGTCGAAGTCGGTCGGCAGCACGTGGGCCGTGCCGGTCTGCTGGAAGTACTGCAGGTTGGCCGCCGTGACGCCGTTGTTCTGGTACTGCGTGTACACGGCGTTCACCGGATTGGGGCCGACGGTCGCGTCGCTGGTGCCGACGAACAGGAAGACCTTCTGCGCGGCCACGTTGGACTTCGCGTCGATGGCGGTGCCGCTCCAGTTGTTGAGGTCGGCCTGCATCGTACTCAGCATCGACGCGGAGATCGTCGCGTTGTACATGCAGCTGGTGTAGCTGCTGTGGCCGGCGCACATGTAGGGCCCGGCCGCGAACACGCCGACGCCCTTGAACGTCGATGAATACGCGTATCCCAGCTGATTGGCCATGAAACCGCCGGACGACAGGCCGGACACGGTGATGCGGCTCTTGTCGATGTTGAGCGACGGCAGCGGCGCGGCGGCCTGGGCGGCGCCCGCCAGCGCGAGCGCGGCCGCGGCCAGCAGGCGGAGGGAGCACGCGCGGACAACGGAAGACTTCATCGGAAACCTCCAGGGGTTCGAACGACCTTCAACGCTTGTTCCGGATCGGGATGGCCATCTCTTCTGGCTTGATCTCGCGGACCAGTTCCGGCACGCCCCAGGCGAAGGCGGGGTCGACCTTGATCTTGAAGTGGTACATCGACTGCATCGCCTGATGGTCCTCGGGCCTGAAGGTCATGCGGCCCTTGGGGGTCTCGAAGCTCAGGCCCTCCATGGCCTGGATGAGCTTGCTGGTGGCGGTGTCGCCGCCGGTCTTCTTGAGCGCCTCGACGATCGCGATCGCCGCGCTCATGCCGCCGGCGGTGAAGAAGTCGGGCGGCGTCTTGAACTGCTTGTAGTGGTTGGAGACCAGCCACTCGTTGACCGGGTTCTTCGGGATGCCGAAGTAGTAGTAGGTCGCGCCTTCCATGCCGGGCAGGGCCTTGTAGGCGGCCATCGCGGGCAGGATGTTGCCGCCGGTGGCGATCTCGATGCCATGGCGCCTGAGGTCGAGGTCGGCGATCTTGAACGGGTTCCCCGCGCCGGCCCAGATGATGAAGATCACCTTGCGGCCGGGCTGGTCCTTGAGCTTGTCGATGAGCCGCTGCGCGCCGGCGGTGAAATCGGTGGTGGTCGTCGGCAGGTACTCCTCATGGACGACCTTCGCCTTCCTGATGGCGTCCTTGAAGGCCTTCACGCCGTCGCGGCCGAATGCGTAGTCCTGCGCCAGCGTGGCGATGACGGTGCCCGGCTTGTCGAGCGCGACCGCGTTGGAGATCGCGTCCTGCGAGCTGTTGCGGCCGGTGCGGAAGATGTATTTGTTCCACTTGTCGCCGGTGATCGAATCGGCGACGGCCGGCTCGACCAGCAGGATCTTCCTGTACTCCTCGGCCACCGGCAGCAGCGCGAGCGCCACGCCCGATGACGACGGCCCGACCGCGATGTCCGCCTTGTCGTCGCCGTACGCGGTGGCCAGCAGGCTCTTGCCGACGTCGGGCTTGCCCTGGTCGTCCTTCTCGATCACGACCAGCTTGCGGCCCGCCACCGTCATCGTGCCGCCGGTCGCGTAGTCCAGGCCCATCAGCAGGCCGCTCTGCGTCTGCCGGCCATAGGCCTCCAGCGGGCCGGTGCGGCTGTAGACATGGGCGATGCGGATCTCCTTGCCCTGCGCCAGCGCGGGGGCGCCGGCGCCGAACGCGGCGGAGAGCGCCAGCGCCGCGCCGGCCGCGGCGCGGAAGAAACCATGGGTCATGGGTCGTGTCTCCTGTCGTGGACGGACCGGTCGCGCGCCGGTCTCGGGCAGGGGCTTCGCAAGGCCCGTGCCGTCCGGGAGAACCCGGAGAAAGGACGCCGCCCGGGCCGGAAACGGCAACGCCGCTGTCCGGCTTCCAGACAGCGGCGTGCAAAGGCGGCCGGCGCGTTGTCCGGAATCCAGTCAATGTCTGGAGTCCGGACAGCAAGGCCCCGATCAGGTGCGGAAGGTCGCGACCTGATCGTTGAGCAGGCGGGCCTGCTGCTGCAGCGACTCGGCGGCGGCGGCGGTCTGCTCGACCAGCGCGGCGTTCTGCTGGGTCATGTCGTCCAGGTGCGCCACCGCCTGGTTGATCTGCGCCAGGCCATCGGACTGGCCGGCGCTGGACTGGCTGATCTCGGCGACGGTGCCGCTGACCTGCTGCACGGACTGCAGGATCTGCCCCATCGCCTCGCCGGCGCGGCCGACCTGCGCGCTGCCCGCGTCGACGCGCGAGACCGAGTCGCTGATCAGCGCCTTGATCTCCTTGGCCGCGTTGGCACTGCGCTGCGCGAGCGCGCGCACCTCGCTGGCGACGACCGCGAAGCCGCGGCCCTGCTCGCCGGCGCGGGCGGCCTCGACCGCCGCGTTCAGCGCCAGGATGTTGGTCTGGAAGGCCACGCCATCGATGACCGAGATGATGTCGGCGATCTTGCGGCTGGCGCCGGCGATGCCGTCCATGGTCTGCACCACTTCACCCATCACGTCGGCGCCGAGCCGGGCCCGGTCCGCCGCGCCGATGGCGAGCTGGTTGGTCTGGTGCGCGGCCTGCGCGGAATGCGTGACCTGCTGCGTCAGCTCCTGCATCGACGCGGCCGTCTGCTGCAGGCTGGACGCCGCCTGCTCGCTGCGCTGCGACAGATCCTGGCTCCCCATCGCGACCTCGCGCGACGCATGCTGGATCGAGTCGGTCGCGTCACGGATCGCGCGCACCAGCTCGCTGAGCCGCCCCTGCATCGCGGACACCTGCGTCAGCACCTCGCCGATCTCATCGCCGCCGGCACCCTGCCCGCCCACCACCTGCGCGCGCAGATCACCGTTGGCGACCGCCTCGACCACCTCGCGCATCTGGGCCAGACGGCGCTTCAACCCGCGCGCGAACCACTCGACCGCGAGCAGCGCACCGATGCCCACGGCAATCACCAGCCCCAGCGCAACCGCGCCATCGCGCCGCGCGATCGCCGAGACATCGTCGATGTAGACGCCCGATCCGATCACCCAGCCCCACGGCTTGAAGCCCGCGACATAGGAACGCTTGGGTTCCGGATCCTTGGCGCCCGGCTTGGGCCAGAGGTAGTCGACAAAACCGCTGCCGCTCGCCTTGACCGTGTCGACGAAGGCGACGAACAGCGCCAGGCCATTCGGATCCTTGTTGCCGGACAGGTCCTTGTCCACGAGCTCCGGCTTGATCGGATGCATGACCATCTTCGGCGTCATGTCGTTGATCCACAGATACTCGTTGCCCGAATACCGGATCTTTCCAATCTCGGCAGCAGCCTGCTTCTTGGCCTCGGCCTCGGTCAAGCCCCCCGAGCCGACACGGTCGAAGTAGCGCTTGACGATCTGCTCCGCATTCTTCACCTGCTCGACCGTCGTGATCATCTTCACGTCCAGCAGACTGGCCGCCGAACGATGACTCAACCACATCACCAGCACCACGAAACCCACCACCGCCGCCAGCACCGCCACCCGCAGCTTGGTCGCGAGCGTCCATGCACGGCCATGGGCGGACCGCCCCAAGGCAGCTTGCGGCGCGGCGGCCGGGCGCGCGGCGGAATAGACATCGCCGGCGGTCGAGGTGAGCGTATTCATGGTGTCTCCTGCGCGGGCCGGTCCATTCCGGCCCATCATGGTGTCGGTCCCTGACCACCAATATGCGCACGCACCCCACAACCCGGCAAGCCCCCCGAACCCTCGATGTGACCCATGAATACAGGCCAGTCGTGACGATGTGACGCAGGAGCCGCCCGCCGTATGGCCACCTCGGTGTCAGCCCGAAGTCAATTCAGGGTACTTCGCCAGCTTCTCGTACAGCGTCGCGCGAGAGATCGCCAACAACCTCGCGGCAGCGACACGGTTGCCGTTGGTGCGCAGCAGCGCCTGGGCAATCGCACTGCGCTCAAGCTCGGCCTTGCGGGCAGGGAGCGTGGGAGTGGAAGGCAATACCAATGCCGGCGGGAGAGCAGGGACACGCCGAGAGGGCCGGAGCCCCTCCTCGCTCCCACGCCTGCGCCCGCTCGGCAGGTCGCTCGGAGGGGCTCCGGCCCTCTCGGCGTCAGCGGCACTTGGGGGGATCATCGGGTGCCCGTCGTTTGCGTCGGGAGGAGCGATGTCGAAATGATGCGGCGCGAGCTCGTCGTCATCCGTCATCAGGAAGGCCTGCTCCAGCGTGTTGCGCAGCTCGCGCACGTTGCCCGGCCAGCGGCAGCTGCCAAGCACATGCAACGCGGCCGGCGTCAGCGTCTTTGGCGGCAAGCCGCCTCGGCGCGCGATGTCCTCGAGCAACACCTCGACCAGCGCCTCGATGTCCTCGCGCCGCTCGCGCAGCGCGGGCAGCCGGATCGGCAGCACGTGAAGACGGTAGAAGAGATCCGCGCGGAACTCGCCGCGCTCGACCATCGCCGCCAGGTCACGGCTCGTGGCCGCGATCACGCGCACATCCACCTTCAGCACCTCGTTGCTGCCCAGCGGCTCCAGCTCCTGTTCCTGCAGCACGCGCAGCAGCTTGGCCTGCAGCGCCAGCGGCATGTCACCGATCTCGTCGAGGAACAAGGTGCCCCCGTCCGCCAACCTGAACTTGCCGTCACGGCCCTTGCGCTCCGCACCGGTGTAGGCGCCCGGCGCCACGCCGAAGAACTCCGCCTCGAGCAGCGTCTCCGGCACGGCGGCAATGTTCACCGAAACCAGCGGCCGCGCCGCCCGCCGCGAGGCCGCATGGATCGCATGCGCGAGCAGCTCCTTGCCGGTGCCGGTCTCGCCCAGCAGCAGCACCGTCGCATCGGTCTGCGCGACGCGGCGGGCCTGGCGCTTGACCTCCACCGCCGCCGGACTGTTGCCGACGAAGTCGAGGATCCGGTGCTTGGCGCGTCGATTGCGCGTCTGCTCAGCGGCCAGCTGGCGGCGCGTCTCGTCGAGCTCCGCCTGCAGGCACGCGAACTTGTTCATCAACGGCTGCATCGTCGTCTCGGGATGATCCAGCAGCACCATGCCCATCGCGCCGATGACGTCGCCGCCCGGGCCGCGCAAGGGCAGCCGGCTGACCAGGAAGGTGCCCGCCTTGTTGGTGAGCAGATCCACCAGGATGGGCTGGCCGGTGTCGATGACCTGCGCCATCAGCGTGTTGGGAACGACCTCCTCGACGCGGCGGCCGACGAACTCGGACTCGTCCCGAAAACCCAGCGCCGGGAGGAAGCGCTTGTAGCCCTCGCTGATCCAGACGACGCGATGCTCGCGGTTCACGACCATCGCGCCCTGCGCCGTGCTGGCGAGCACGTCGAACATCGACTGCGCCGCCAGCCGCAGCACGGCCTCGGCATCCTGCGGAATGTCGTTCATGTCTCGTCTCCTGAGCCATCGCGGCGGGGAACCCGCGCGCCGTCCGGGTCGGCATGCCGCCTCGGATCTGATCCGGCCCAATGTAGCAGCCGGACCGGTGTGCGAGCGCCGTCTCCATGACGCCGCCGCCCTGGGGATTCCCTGGGGCGGCCGTCACGCCGCGGCGGCCCTGATCCGGCTATAAACCGCCGACACCAACGACGCCGGCCCCGCGGGCCACGAGGAGAGACGCATGCACAAGACTTCCACGGCCCGCCGCCGCCTGCTCGCGAGCGGCGCCGCCCTGCTCGCCACCGCCGCCGCCGCGCCCGCCGCCTTCGCGGAATCGGCGTGGCCGAGCCGGCCGGTGACCCTCATCGTGCCCTTCCCCGCCGGCGGCGGCACCGACGCCTTCGCCCGCCCGCTGACCGCGGTGCTGACGAAACAGACGGGCAAGCAGTTCATCATCGACAACAAGGGCGGCGCCGGCGGGACGGTCGGCGCGACGATGGCCTCCAAGGCCGCGCCCGACGGCTACACCTTCTTCATGGGCGCGGTGCACCACGCGATCGCGCCGGCGATGTACCCCAAGCTCGACTACCGGCTCGAGGAGGACTTCATCCCCGTGGGCCTGGTGTCCAGCGTGCCGCAGGTGATCGTGATCAATCCGTCCAAGGTGCCGGTCACCGACGTGAAGGGGCTGCTGGAGCTGATGCGGCGCAACCCCGGCAAGCTGAACTACGGCTCGGCCGGCAACGGCACCTCGCACCACCTGGCGGGCGAGCTGTTCAAGCTGCAGACCCAGACCTTCATCACGCACATCCCCTATCGCGGCGCCGGCCCCGCGCTGCAGGACCTGATGGCGGGCCAGGTGGAAGTGATGTTCGACGGCCTGGGCTCGTCCGCCTCGCACATCCGCGGCGGCCGCATCAAGGCGCTGGCGGTGGCCTCGGCCAAGCGCGCGCCGGGATTCCCGGACATTCCCAGCGCCGTCGAGGCCGGCATCCCGCAGTACCAGGTCGCGACCTGGTACGGGCTGTGGGCGCCCAAGGGCACGCCCAAGGAGGTGATCGCGGCGATGCAGGCGGAACTGCGCAAGGCCTTCGCGACCGAGGAGCTCAAGACGCTGTGGACCGGCCTGGGCACCGAGATGCCCAACCTGTACGGCGACGCCTTCGGCAAGTTCGTGCATGGCGAGGTGCTGCGCTGGGCCGAGGTGGTCAAGCGCAGCGGTGCGAAACTGGACTGATCGCTTCGACCCGACGCCCATGACCCCGACTCCGAACGTCCACACGAACGCCAATCTCTTCGCCGCGCTGCGGGCGAACTTCGCCGACGACCTCGACGCCTGCGCGATCGAGCTGGCCGACGGCCCCGATGCCGGCCGCGGCTACAGCTGGCGCGACCTGGATCGCGCCACCGCGATGATCGCCAACCTGCTGGCCTCGCTGGACCTGCCGGCCGGCAGCCGCATCGCGGTGCAGACCGAGAAGAGCGTGGAGGCGCTGCTGCTGTACCTGGCCGTGCTGCGCGCGGGCTACGTCTACCTGCCGCTGAACACGGCCTACCAGGCGGCCGAGCTCGAGTACTTCATCGGCAACGCGGAACCGGCCGTGGTGGTGTGCGCCGGCCGGCACTTCGGCTGGGTGAGCAAGCTGGCCTTCCAGGCCGGCGTGCCGTGGGTGTTCACGCTGAACGAGGACCGGAGCGGCACGCTGCTGGATCGCGCGGTGCAGATGCCCGACACGCATCAGGCCGCGGTGAAGGCACCCGGCGACCTGGCCGCGATCCTCTACACCAGCGGCACCACCGGACGCAGCAAGGGCGCGATGCTGAGCCACGGCAACCTGCTGTCCAACGCCGAGGTGCTCAAGCACTACTGGGGCTGGTCGGCCGACGACGTGCTGATCCACGCGCTGCCGATCTTCCACGTCCACGGCCTGTTCGTCGCGTCGCACGGGGCGCTGCTGGCCGGCGCGAAGATGCTGTGGTTCAACCGCTTCGATCCGCGCGCCGTGATCGCGCGGCTGCCCGACGCGACGCTGTTCATGGGCGTGCCGACGCTGTACGTCCGGCTGCTGGAGCAGGCGACGCTGACGCGGGACCAGTGCGCGCGGATGCGGCTGTTCATCAGCGGTTCCGCGCCGCTGCTGATCGAGACCTTCAACGCGTGGCGCCGCCGCACCGGCCACACCATCCTCGAGCGCTACGGCATGAGCGAGACCATCATGCTGACCTCCAACCCGTACAAGGCGGAGGACGGCGAGCGCCGCGGCGGCACGGTCGGGTTCCCGCTGCCGGGCGTGGGCGTGCGCATCGTCGGCGACGACGGCGCGCCCTGCCCCAGCACCGGCGACGGCGAGATCGGCCACATCCAGGTGAGTGGGCCCAACGTGTTCGCCGGCTACTGGCGCATGCCGGAGAAGACGAAGGAGGAGTTCAGCGCCGATGGCTGGTTCAAGACCGGCGACGTGGGCCGCCGCGACGAGCGCGGCTACGTGACCATCGTGGGCCGCAGCAAGGACCTGATCATCACCGGCGGCTACAACGTGTACCCGGCGGAGATCGAGGGCTGGCTCAACGAGCTGCCCGGCGTGGCCGAGTCGGCGGTGATCGGCGTGCCGCACCCCGACTTCGGCGAGGGCGTGATCGCCGTGGTGGTGCCACGGGCGGGCGCCGCGCTGGACGGCGCCACGCTGGTCGCGGCGTTGAAGGACCGCATCGCCGGCTTCAAGGTGCCGAAGCAGGTCTTCGTCGAGCCCGAGCTGCCGCGCAATGCCATGGGCAAGGTGCAGAAGAACCTGCTGCGCGAGCGGCACGGGACCCTTTTCGGCTGACGGGTGTCCGCCTAGAACAGGAAGCAGGTCAGGAGCAGCTGAGGCCAGTACATGGCAGCGTCCGGGAAGAGTGGATGGGCCCGGTCAGTGCCCCGCCCCGCGCCGGGGTTCTGAGCGGCTACAGTGGCGGGATCGCCACTACGCCCCGTCCGCCGTGACCGCGCCCATGACTCCCGAGCCGGCCGACAACACCGCCTGCCCGCGCTGCGGCGGCGGTTTCCATTGCGGCGTCAGCGAGGGCTGGTGCGCCTGCTTCGGCATGCGGCTCGGCGAGGACCTCCAGCGCGAGCTCGCCGCGCGCTGGCCCGGCCAGTGCCTGTGCCTGCGCTGCCTGGCGGAACTGGCCCGCGACGATCCCGGCAGCCATGTGCCGGAGCGCCCGAACAGCCCGCCCCGCCCGCCGCTGATGGACGCTTGAACGCGCGCACCGTCCAGCCACAATCCTGCGGATGCCGCCATCGTCCGTCTTCAGCCAGTCCTTCGCGGAGCGCCTGAAGGTCCGCCGCCTGCTGGTCTATGGGCCGTTCCTGGCGCTGGGACTGGTGCTGGTGGTGCTGTGGGCGCTGGTGCTGTGGTTCGCGCTGGTCTATCCGCGCTCGCTGGTGCAGGACTTGCAGGAGGACCTGCATGGCATCGCGCTCAACGCCTCGCAGGACACCGAGCAGCTGATGCGCGAGACCGAAGGCAGCCTGCGCACGCTGGACCTGCTGCTGCTGACGCGCAAGAACGAGCGCCAGGACCTGGACGCGACGGTGTCGCTGCTGGTGGACTCGCTGCGCGACAACTCCCGCGGCCTGACCGACCTGATGCTGGCCAGCGCCGACGGCCGGCTGTGGCGCATCCCGTCGGTGACGGGCGAGCCCTACATCGACCTGGGCCGCAAGAGCTTCCTGTCCGAGCTCGGCCGGCCCGGCGGTCCCAGCATCGTCATCGGCAGCCCGCTGCGGCTGCGGCCGGGGGCCCATCTCGTCGTGCCGATGGCCACGCGGCTGAGCGCGCCGGCCGGGCCGTTCACCGCGACGGTGGGCTTCATCGATGTCGACGCGCTGCTGCGCCTCTACCGGGCCCGGACGGTGCGCGCCGGCATGGCGATCCTGCTCGAGCGCGACGACGGCATCGCGATGGCGCGCTGGCCCGAGGTGGCCGGCCTGGTCGGCAGCAACCTGCGCGCGCTGCCCGGCGGCGCCCAGGTGCCGCCCGATCCGCCGGCGAGCGGCGAGTTCGTCGTCGCGAGCAGTCCCGCCGACGGGCTCGAGCGCATCGTGTCGTACCGCGTGCTGCAGGACTATCCGATGCGGCTGTACGTGTCCTTCGAGCGCGACCGCATCCTGGGCGGCTACCTGCAGCAGCGGCGCGCGGTGCTGGGGTTCTCGGTGCTGGTGAGCGCGATCGCGCTCGGGCTGACGGCCTGGTTCACGCGGCTGCACCAGCGCGACCGGCGGCGCGAGGTCGAGCGCCAGGTCCTGGAGCAGGAGACGCGCCGCGAGCGCGAACGCCACCAGGCGGTGATGAGCGCGATGGCGCAGAGCGTGAACGTGCTGATGCTGGCCCTGGACACCGACGAGCGGGTGCTGTTCTGCAACAAGGCCTTCGAGCGCCGCTTCGATCTTCCGGACCGGTCCTGGCAGGGACGCCACGCCTCGGAGCTGTTCGACCGCCTCTATCCGGCGGTGCGGCCGCTGATCCAGCGCGCCTTCGCCGGCGAGACCAGCGTCGTGGAGATGCGTGACGACGAAGGCATCAGCCGTCCGATGCCGCTGGATGGCGACGACCGCGGCGAGTCGCGCTACGTGGAGCTGACCTACGCGCCGCTGGTGGCCGAGGACGGCGCGATCATCGGCGCCTACGGCGTCGCGCGCGACGTCACCGACGCGAAGCAGGAGCAGCTGCGGCTGCTGCGCGCGTCCACCACCGATCCGCTGACCGAGCTGCTGAACCGCGCCGGCTTCGCGTCGGAGGCCGGCGCCGCGGTGCGCCGCGCCAGCGAGCGCGACGAGCTGGTCGCGCTGCTCTACCTGGACCTCGACCGCTTCAAGCCGGTCAACGACGAGCACGGCCACCCGGTCGGCGACGCGCTGTTGCAGGCGGTGGCGGGGCGGCTGCGGCACGCGCTGCGGCCGCAGGACCTGGTGGCGCGCGTGGGCGGCGACGAGTTCGCGGTCCTCCTTGCCCACGTCACCCGGCCGGAGGATGCGCAGGTCGTCGCGGACAAGCTGGTGCACGCGCTGACGATGCCGTTCCGGATCGGCGCGCTGGAACTGCACATCGGCACCAGCGTCGGGTTCTGCGTCCGATGGGCGCGCGAGGCCCGGCTCGACGAACTCATCGAGCAGGCCGACGACCAGCTCTACCGCGCCAAGCGCGCCGGCAAGGGCCGCTCCAGCGGCAGCCTCTGCGCGCAGCGGCCCGGCAGGCCGGACGCCGGCCGCTCCTAGACACCCCTAGACACCCCTAGACACCCCTAGGCGCCCCTAGCCGCAGCGGCCGAAGTCGTCCGGATCGCTGCCGCCCAGCGTCGCCGCCGGCGCGCCGGCACCATGCTTGAGCCGCATCAGCGTCATCTGCAGGACCTTCGCGTCGGCGCTGGCGCGGTGGCGCCGCAGGTGCGCCTCCTCGCGCACCTGCTGCTGCACGCCGCTCCAGCGGCGGGCCTCGTCCTCGCTGAGCAGGCGGCGCAGGTCTTCCAGGCGGAAGCGCGGCAGCCGGCCGGCGCTGTCGAACAGCCGGCTCAGCCAGCTGTAGTCATGGCCCCAGCTGTCGGAATAGACCGTCTGCCCGGCCAGGCGGCGATTGAGCTCGTCGGCGATCCACTCGCGCGGACGGCCGTGACGCTGCAGCACCTCGCGCGAGATGCCGTGCAGCGCTTCGGCCTGCTCGTCCCAGTGCTGCCAGTCGGGCGCGGGCTGGATCAAGGAGCAGAACGGCAGGCCGCCCGCCTCGACGAAGCCGATCTCGATCGGGTAGCTGCCGCGGCCGAAGCCGGAGGCCTCCAGATCGAGGATGGTCGGCGCGAGGACCGGGGAAGCGGCGGGCAGTGCGGCAACGGTCATGGCGGCGAGTATGCAAGCGCCGGGCCAGCCGCGGTGGCCACCCCTCCTCAGTTCAGGGGACGGCGGGCGTGGCCGAGGGCGTCGCGCCCGGACCGCCCGGACCGCGCGCGGGGCTGGCGGTGGACGGCGGATCGACCGCGTCGCCGTCGCCGCTGTCGCCGCGATCCCGGTCGCGGCGGCGCTGCAACGCATGCCAGGCGTCCAGGCCGCCGTCCAGCGCCAGCACGCGCGCATGGCCGCGCTGGATCAGCTCGTTGGCGCCCTGGATCGCGGAGACCTCGTTCGGGCAGCTGCAATACAGAACCAGCAGGCGGTCATCGGGCAACTGGGCGGCGTATTCGGGGATACGCGTCAGCGGGATGTTCAGCGCGCCGGGCAGCGTGCGCGGATCGACGGCGCGGCCGGCATCGCTGCGCACGTCGATGAACAGCGGCGCCATGTCCTGCTCGACCAGCGCGGCGGCGTCCTCGGCGCTGATGCGCTCGACCTGGCCCTGCAGCCGCGCCATCTTGCGGCGCCGGCGCCAGCGGTTGCCCACCACCAGCAGCAGCGCCGCGCCGATGGCGGCCAGCGCCATCAGGCCGGCGTTGGAGAGGGTGTCCAGCACGTCCTGGATCTGGTCGCTGAAGACCAGGCCCAGGCCGAGGAAGCACAGCGTCCAGACCAGGCCGGCGATCGCGTCGTAGGCGATGAAGCGCCGCCAGCCCATGCCGAGCGCGCCGGCCATCGGCGCGGCGACGACCGAGATGCCGGGCAGGAACTTGGCCGCCAGCAGCGAGCTGCCGCCCCAGCGCGCGATCAGGCTTTCGCTCTGGCGCACGCAGACGTCGGGCGAGAGCGAGACGCGGCACAGCAGTCTGAGCACGCGGTGGCCGTAGCTGCGGCCGGCGACGTACCAGATGGCGTCGCCCAGCACGTTGGCCAGCACCGCCGCGACGACCAGCGACAGCGCCGAGAGCCGTCCCGCCGCCGCCAGGCCGCCCGCCACCACCAACAGCGGCGCCGCGGGCACCGGCGCGCCGACGCGCGCCGCCAGCGTCACGAGGAAGACGAGCACGAAGTCGTGTTGGATCAGCAGGTCGATCAGGGCGCGCATGGGGGCCATTGTCGCGGCAGCCCGTGACACCCACCGGCGGTGGGGCGATTCCCGGCGTCAGTCCGACAGCCGGGGCCGCGGGCCGGGACGCACGACGAAGGCGTACTGGACGTACTTGGTCTCCTCGAGCTGCCGGGCGAACAGGCGGTAGACCAGGCGCCGCGGGATGGAGCGGGTGTACCACTGCTCGTTGATGCCCTGGACACTGAGCACCTCGTAGCCGCATTCCTCGAACATCCGCAGCGCGCTGGTGCGGGTGAAGAAGCGCAGGTGGGTGCGGTCGCGGACGCCACTGGCCTCGTAGCGGAAATCGCGGTGGCGCACCAGCGGCCAGAGAGTGTCCAGATGCAGCAGGTTGGGCAGCGAGACCACGACGATGCCGCCGGAGGCCAGCAGCGGCGCGGCCTGGTGCAGCGCCGCCCAGGGATCGGGCATGTGCTCGAGCACGTCGTTGAAGACGATGACGTCGAAGTGGCCGGGGGGCAGCGGCAGGCGGTCGCCGAAATAGCCCTGCATCACCCGGTCCAGGAGCCGGCCGGCGCGCTCGGCGGCGCCAGGGTCGGGCTCGATGCCCCAGACCTCGGTGCCGGGGCGCGCGGCCTTGACGGCCTCGCCGAAGGCGCCGGTGTTGCAGCCGACGTCCAGCAGCCGGCGGCATTCCCGGGGGAGGAAGGCGAGCATCTCGCGGCGGGCGAGATGGGGATAGTCGATGCGGACCAGGGGACTGACAGCCGGCATGGGGAGACCTCCTCCGCCACGGCCATCAGGCTCCGTGGGCGGTCTGGGAGCATAGTCACCCGGAAGGACCGGGCGGAAGCCTCCGCATCCGGGACAGGGAAATCCCGTTCGCCCCCCTGCCAGCCGGGTCGGGCCCCGGCGGCGCGCCTCGGAGCTTCGGAGCTTCGAAGCCCCGGAGGCCCCGGGCCACAGAACCTAAGAACCTAAGAACCTAAGAACCTAAGAACCTCGGGGGCCTCAGGGCCTCAGAACGAGGTCCAGTCGTCGTCGCCGGCCGTCGCGAGCGCGGGTTCCGCCTTCGGCGCGGGGGCCGGCGAGGGACGCACGACGCGCAGGGCGGGAGCGGGTGCCGGGCGGCGCGCCGGCGCGGCGGAACTCGACACCACGCGGACCGCCGGGGCGGCCAGGGGGCGCGGCGCGGCGGCGGACGGGCCGTGCGCCGCGGGAGCGCCCTTGGAGAAGGACGCTGCGGGGGCCGGCGAACTGGAGGCCGCCGGACGCGCGGCGGGGGCTTGCGCGCTCGCGCTGGTGCGGAACACCGCGACGGCGCCCACCATGTCGCCGGCCTGGCGCTTGAGGCTGTCGGCCGCGGCGGCGCTTTCCTCGACCAGCGCGGCGTTCTGCTGGGTGGCGCGGTCCATCTGGGTGATGGCCTCGCCGACCTGGGAGACGCCGGCGCTCTGCTCGGTGCTGGCGGCGCTGATCTCGCCGACGATGTCGGAGACGCGCTTGATCGCGCCGACCACGTCGGTCATGGTGGCGCCGGCCTGGTCGACGAGCTGGCTGCCCTGCTCGACGCGGGCGACGCTCTCGCCGATGAGGGCCTTGATCTCCTTGGCGGCGCCGGCCGAGCGGCTGGCGAGGCTGCGGACCTCGGAGGCCACGACGGCGAAGCCGCGGCCCTGCTCGCCGGCGCGGGCGGCCTCGACGGCGGCGTTGAGGGCCAGGATGTTGGTCTGGAAGGCGATGCCGTCGATCACGCCGATGATGTCGGCGATGCGGCGGCTGCTGTCGTTGATGCCGCGCATGGTCTCGACGACCTGGCTCACCACCTCGCCGCCGCGCACGGCGACGCCGCTGGCGTCGCGCGCCAGTTCATTGGCCTGGCGGGCGTTGTCGGCGTTCTGGCGCACGGTGGCGCTGAGTTCCTCCATCGAGGCGGCGGTCTCCTCGATGGCGGCGGCCTGCTCCTCGGTGCGGGCGGACAGGTCGCGGTTGCCCAGCGCGATCTGGCTGCTGGCCTGGGCGATCTGCTCGGCGGAGCCGCGCACCTGGCCGATCAGCGCGAGCAGTTGCTGCTGCATCTGGCCCATCGACGCGAGCACGCTGTTGGCGGGGGCCTGGCTGGCGCCCTCGACGGCGCTGAGGTCGCCGCCGGCGATGCGGTGGGCGGCGTCGGCGAGCTGGGCGGGTTCGGTGCCGAGCGCCTTCATCAGGCGCCGCACGATCAGCCAGCCGAGCCCGGCGGCCAGCACCGCGGCGGCCACGCCGATCGCGATCAGCCAGGTGAGCTGGCGGCCGTAGGCGGCATGGGATTCCTCGGCCAGCGCGTCACCTTGCGCGCGGGTGTAGTCGACGTATTCGCGAGTTGCCTTGAGCAGTGCGGCGAGCAGCGGGCGGCAGTCGCGGGTCATGGCCTCCATCGCTTCGTCGCGCTTGCCGGCGGCGGCCATGTCGACGATGGCGGCGGCGACCGGTCCGTACTTGGCCTCGATGTCTCCGACGCGGCCGAGGAGCTCGCGTTCGCGCGGGGCGACGCCGGGCGCGGCGGCGGCGGTCTTCAATTCGTTCAGGCTCTTGCCCAGGGCCGCATGAGCCTCGAGCGCCATTGCCTTGGCGGTGTCGACGTCGACCGGCGTCTTGACGACGACCATGTCGCGCACGCCGATCGCGCGGCGGTTGGCGGCGATGCGCAGATCGACGGCGAGTGCCTCGCGGGAATTGATGCCGTCGAGATAGCCCGAGAAGCGCTGGTCCGCGGCGCTGAGCGCCTGCAGGGCGAAGGCGCTGACCCCCGCCACCACGGCGACCAGGAGGGCGAAGGCGAGCATCAGCTGCTTCTTGATCGAGAGTCCGTTCATGTCCTGTCCCTTGAGAGCTGCGCCGCACGGGTGGCGCAAGGAGAAGGAAGCGGCGGGCTGGTGGTCCACGAACCGGCTTCGGATGGACGAAATGCTACTTTTGAAATCTCATGCCGGTTTTGCCGTTTTCACGGACGCGTGATGAAGTCAATGATTCACGGGCCTATCCCCCGCGTTTCGGGGGAGGTGGTTGTGATGGGGGTCACGTTTGGCGGCCATGCCTGGAGGGACGTGGGGTTTCTGCGCTTGGAGAAAGGCGACCCTGTTCGACGCGTCTCATTCGACACGCAGCCAGTGCTGATTGCGGAAGAACGGTCCCAGGTAGCCGCGCACCTCCAGCACCTTGCCGTGGTCGAGCGGCTTCAGCCTCACCCGATAGACCTTGCCGTTGTTGGGATCGAGGATCTCACCGCCTTCCCAAATGCCGTCATCAGCGGCCTTGACGTTGCGCATGATCGTCATGCCCAGCATCGGTTGGTTCTTGCGCGCGTCGGTGCACTTGTCGCACTTCGCGTCCTGCCGCGATGGGTCGAGCAGCTTCTCCATCCTGCCGCTCAGTACGCCTCCCGCGTCGCCGATGCGCACATGAGACAGCGGCTGCTTCGTCTCCTCGTCGATCACTTTCCACAACCCTATCGGGGTGGCCTGCGCCAACGCGCCACCGCTGGCCAGCATGAGCGCCAGCGTCAGGACCGTCATTGCGTGCTTGTTCACCATGTCTGCTCTCCAGCGCCTCGCGATCAGGCTGCGGCAAGCCGCAGGTTCTTGCGAATGCCGGCGTCCACCATGCCTGCCGGCGCGAAGGTGCGAAGCAGTTGCAGGCGGCTGGCGCGACCGCCGGCCGTGTATCGCAGCTTCGGGTGGGCCGCGATCGAGGCTTTCAGCACGGTCTCGGCCACGATGCCCGGGTCATCCGCCTCCTCGATCAGCTCGGTCATCCGCTTGCCGACGGTCGCACGGACGTCGCGGTATTCATCGAGCTTGGCGTCGGGTTCGAGCAAGTTCGCGTCGAATTGCGTCCTGGTGTTTGCGGGCTCGATCACCGAGACCCGGATGCCCATCGTTCGCAGCTCGTGGTCGAGTGATTCCGAATAGCCTTCGACCGCGTGCTTGGTCGCGGCATAGAACGCCATGTACGGCATCGGCAGGAAGCCGAAGATCGAGCCGATGTTGATGATGCGACCGCCGCCTTGATGGCGCATGTGAGGCACGACCGCACGGGTCATTCGGGCAATTCCGAAGAAGTTGGTGTCGAAGATCGAGCGGGCCTGCTCCATCGAGCTCTCTTCCGCTCCGGCGGGGGCAGTGCTGAACCCCGCGTTGTTCACGAGCAGGTCGATGCGTCCCTCTCTGCGCAGCATCTCCGCGACAACAGTCTCGACGGACTCGTCGCTGGTCACGTCCAGGGACAGCATCTCGAACGATCGCTGGTCCACGCCGGCCCCACGCCGGCTGGTACCGTAGACCTTGAAGCCTGCCCTCGAGAGCCGCTCGGCGCAGGCTTTGCCGATGCCCGAGGAGGCGCCTGTCACGAGCGCCGTCTTGCCATTCATCTCCATGATGTTTCCTTGCTATGGTGCGAGCGTTAGAAGACTGACGGTCTCCAATTTAGCAGACCATCGGTCTCTTGTGCAAGTCCCTGTTCACGACATTGCCGATGAGCCATCCATCACCGTATCTACGCGCACGCTCTCCCGAACAGAAGGAGGAGCGCCGCCGCCACCTGCTCGACACCGCGAAGTCTCTGCTGCTGGACATGCCGGACGTGCACGACCTGGGCATCAACGAACTGGCGCGGGGCGCGCAGATGACCAAGTCAAACGTCTACCGGTACTTCGAGAGCAGCGAAGCCGTCCTGCTGGATGTCCTGGTCGAGGAGTTCGTCCTGTGGCGCACCGAGCTGCGCACGGCACTGAGCCGAGATCGCAAGCGCGGCGGCGGAACCATCGAGCACATCGC
This sequence comes from Roseateles sp. Mitsp63, assembly GCF_059491535.1. NCBI lineage: Bacteria > Pseudomonadati > Pseudomonadota > Betaproteobacteria > Burkholderiales > Sphaerotilaceae > Roseateles > Roseateles sp. Mitsp63. The sequence goes on from NZ_CP168509.1 coordinate 5,692,582, forward strand.
GCGAACGTTCGCGGCCAGCGTGGCGGCGCGCCCGCTGTTGTGCCGACTCACCAGCATCTTTCCCTCGATCCTTGAGCACAACATTTCGGCTGAGCGGATGGTCGCGTTCAAGCATGGTCTGCTGACCGTGCGCAAGGAGACGGCGCTCGACTTTCACGCCTGTGTGCCGTCGATCTCGGCGGCCAGTTTCGAACGCTGCATCCACGTTGCCCTGCCGATGCTCATCGGGCTCTGGCCGCTCAGCCAACCGGCCAAGATCGCGGCCGAAGTGATCGAGCTTCCCGAACTGGCGGCCCTGCGCTACCGCTTTCAGCACGATCTGGAAGAGGGACTGTTGATGCTCTTGCGCAGCCTGCCGAGTGAGCAGGGCATATGACCAAGGTCCAAGGAGAACGGCGCGTCAATGACTAGACTGCCTCCCATTCTTCCTTCGAGGTTCGCATGGGACGTGCCGCCATTCCGGGTCCGCTCGGGACAGAGAGTCGCCAGACGATGTTCGCCCCCGAGGCGGTGCAGCCCGGCATTTCGCTGCTGGCGGAGCCGGCCGTCTGGGACAGCCCCACGCCCCTGCGAGACCGGCTGGAGCGCGCCGACCTGTCCCACCTGCCGGACGCCCTGACGCCGCCCCCGCCGCAGGCCGGCACGCCGGTGGACGGCAAGCGGCGCCTGACGATGGGCGAGATCGCGCTCTGCGAAAAGATCTTCCGCAACTCCGTCGACTACACCACCGTGTGGGTCCACCGCGAGGAGTTCCTCCCCTTCGGACTGCAGCCGGACAACTGCGCGATGACCCCCAACGGGGAGCTCTACTTCAATCCGGGCAAGTTCAAGGAGGACTTCTCCAAGGAGCCGGCCGACCAGCAATGGTGGTTCATGCACGAGATGGTCCACGTCTGGCAGCACCAGCTCGGCTACTGGGTGATGCTGCGCGGCGCGATCCGGATCGGCCTCAGCTACGAGTACGAGTTGAAGAGCGGCAAGAAGCTCGGCGACTACAACATGGAAGCGCAAGGCAACCTGGTCGCCGACTACTTCGCCGTGAAGTATCTGAAGGGCGACCCGAACGTCGTGGCGATGAAGCAGTACGTCAATTCGCTGGCGCTCTATGAAGACGTGCTCTCGGACTTCCTGAAGAACCCGGCCGATCATGCGAACCTTCCTTAAGCAACTCCTGACCCTGGCGCTGTGCTCGATGGTCGGCGCCTGCAGCGCGACCTCCCGCATGGGAGACGCCGAAGTGCAGCTGCGCGACGGACAGCCCTGCTTCTTCCTGTCCGAGAAGGACGTGAAACGCGACCCGGCGGCGAAGCTGCAGGGGATCTCGGTGTCGGACCTGTCGACGCAGCCGGTGGGGGTGGTCTGGTGGGTCATGTACGACGCCGACCCGGCGGTGCCGCAGTCGGCGGCGGCCTGTCACCTGTATGGCGAGGTGCCGCCCGCGGCGAAGTCCAGCGACCTGGGCAAGCTGGAGAACGGCAAGGTCTATTCGGCCTTCCTCAACGTGCGCCCGTCCGACAAGTCGGATCCGACGCGCGGCTACTCGGTGCGGTTCTGCATGGCGGGCGACGGCGCGAACCGGCGCTTCGTGCCCGCGGAGACCTGGCGCAACGGCACCTGCCGCTGAGCGCGAAGCTCCCGAGGGCACTCGCAAGGTGCTTCTTTTAGTGAGCTTGTGCGCGTTGCTGCCCGCATCGGCATGCGCCGTTGGAAATCGGTGCTGACTCGCGATGGGGGGTCTGGGATCCTCCGCCGCCTATGCCCACGTCCCGACTGGCCTCCTTCAGAGGCGTCGCCTTGCTCACGGCGCCCTTGCGCCGCGTGGCCCGGCTCCTTTCCATCGACGTCCGCCTGGAGCGCAAAGGCCGGCGTCTCGGCATTCGCGTAGCAGCTCCTCCGTCCGAGACCCCGCCGCCGGACAACAACGCCCTCGAGGCGCAGAAGTCCACCGGCATCGCCCTCAAGCAACTGCTCGACACGCATCGCCAGACGCGGCGGGTGATGCGCCATCTGGGCTACTTCGAACGCGTGCTGGCGGCCAAGGGCCAGCAGGCACTGACAGAGCTGCCGGTGGACGTGCTCGCCAAGGCGCTGAAGCAGTTCGAGACCCTCGTCATCAACTGGTCCGATCCCCTGCTTGCGACTCTGCGTTCCCAGATGGCGGTGGCGGTCCTGCACCGGTCAGGCGATCCCTTCCATGGCGAGGCGCCCGATCGGCGCTCCGAGTTCCACACGGAGTCGCGCCTGGAAGTGCTGGATGACTCGCCATCCGCGTTCATGGAGTTCGAGCGCGCGTTCCACGGCAAGGATCTGCGCTCCTGAGGGCGCGGGCATTGGCGCCTCACGGCGTCGAGACGCGGTCCAGCAGCGCCTGAGGCGGCGCTCCATCCGGCTGGGCCAGCCAGTTCACGCGGTTGCCGCCGGCGCAGCCCGCGCCGTCCTGGAACGAGGCCAGCACATTGGCCGCCGTGACCACGCCGCGCTGGTAGCAACTGCCCAGGCTGTCCGTGTAGGTCACGGTCTGGCTGCCCTCCTCGCCCACGCGCTGGGTGGGGCCCCCGGTGCTGCTGAAGAGGAGCGCCGACTTGACGGAGAGCGTGTTCTTGAACGCGCTGTGGAACACGTCGCCACCGTTGACCGAGCGGGACACCTCCGTGCGGAAGTCCTGCGCGGCGCTGGCGTCCTGGCGGTTCTTGTCGCCGTCATAGGTGTAGTCCATGTCCAGCGGATAGCTCAACGCCGTCTTGTCGATGAAGCGGCGGCCACTGCCCTCCGTCGTGACGATGGCCGTGCTCGTGGTCCTCTGCGCCAGCGTCTGGCGATAGAGAGCTCCGGCGATCTTGAAGTTCTGCTGATTGCTGAACGTGAGGTCGTGCTGCACGGTCGTGGTCACGCGGCCGTTGGCGGTGTTGACGTAGCCCGTGACCGTATAGCTGTGAGCCGCCGTGACACCGAGCGTGCCGCCAACGCTGCCGTCGGCGGCCGTGGTGATGCCGTTGCTCGTGACGGGGGCCGTCGGCGCGGTGCTCGCCAGCGTGTTGCTGCTGAGGGCGCCGCCGGTCTGACTCGCCGCGGCATCCCGGTAGACCAGCAGGCTGCCGACGACGGCGAAGTGATCCTGCGCGCCCTGCACCGAGATGGCCACCGTGTGTGGCGCGCCATCGCTCAGCGCGCCGGCGAACGGCGTGAGGTCCACGCGCGAGGGCACGAAGGACAGCGTCTCCACGCCTGGCGTGGGCCGCCACAGGCCGGGATCGACGCCGCCGGTATAGACCCGCGGCACCACCGGCGCCAGGCCGGCAGGCTGCCCGTCGATGCGGACCAGCACCTCGCGGAAGCTGCCGCCGCCGCAACTCTGCAGGACCTGGGTCTGGTCGTCGGGCACGCAGGTGTACCAGAACTCGTCGCCCCCCTGGCTCTCCGCCTGAACGTCCAGGTAGAGGCGCACCATGTTCGTGGGCAGTGACACCGTGCGCTGCAGCGCATCGGCCGCGGACTTGAGATTGGCCGGGTCGCCCGTCTGGAGGTCGCCCGCCAGCGGGATCACGAGATCCGCCGCCCGGGTGCTGGCCGCATCGGCCGAGGTGGCCGCCGGATAGAAGACCAGCCGCGCCGACCCCGTCAGCAAGCCGGTGTAGGTGCCGTCGACGACGTTGTCCAGGCGCACATGGCCGCCGGCCGCGGCCGTGAGGGCCTTGGCGTAGTCGGTGACATCGCGCTCGACATGCCAGCTCGGCGCCACGCTGGCCGAGGGCTCCTGCGTGGTGCCGGTGTACAGGTTGATGCCGCCGATGGAGATCAGCGCGGTACGGTCGAACTGGCGGCCGGCGTTGACGGAGAAGTCCGCCTCCAGCACCACCTTGGCCCAGGGACCGGGGCAGGCGCCCGCGCCGGCATAGGCGAAGGGGTGGACGTCGAACCCCTGGAAGGTCATGTTGTCGTACAGCTTGACGGTGCAGGCCGGACTCGTCGGCCGGGGCAGCGGCGCATCGGCGACGACGACGCCGGCAGCACTCGCGGCCGGCGCGAACACCGGCACGGCCACCAGTTCACCCGGCGTCGGGGTGGCGTCGCGGCTTCCGCCGCAGGCGCTGAGCAGGCACAAGGGCGCGCACACGGCGAGTGCGCTCAGGAACCGGCGCTGCCGGGGCGCTGGGAGCGTTCGAAGCGCCGCAAGGGATTGGGTGAAGAGGGACATCGGAGCCAATCAAGGTGAGTGACGAAGGGAGTCGCTCATCAAGCGACCGAAGCGAGGCCGCAAGACTTGTGCCACGCCGGAATGCTCACTGTGCGTTTCTCCAAAAGCCGCGACTCCGCTCCTACGAGGGAGCCTTGGGAGCGCACCATAAGGCGCGACTTCATCCGGCCGTAAATCGCGACTTTCAAAGCCAATGCACGCATAACCTGCGACCGCCCATCTGCGGCGTGTTGCGGTCGCGCCGTGAAGGGGAGTTCAATCGCGAACAAGCGAACGTTGCTGCGGCTATCGAGCAAGGCAGGCTCCTGCAACGGGACATGTTCCGGGAAGCCGAACAGCAACACTCTCGAGTGGTGGAGAAAATGCGTCCGCTCCTCGACGCAGTTAGGGCCGAACTCAACGCCACGCCGCTCGACGAATCCTTCTATCAAGCCGCCGGCCTGGACCAAAAATGGAGCGATGAGCAACTGGACAAGTGGATGGGCCTGCCCGCAACGAACACTGCAACACCTCCGCCCCTTGGGTGAGCGGAAGCAACGCAAGCCTGGTCCGAATCCAGGATAACGGCGTGACTGGCAATGGTCACTTGAAGCGCTCGAGGTACCGCGAGAACACCCAACCCTGCAGCTCGGCCTTCCCGTCCTCACCGGTCCACGCAATCAATGTGAAGTCGCGCTCCTTCTCAATGACCCGAACAACCTGCCCGAACCGCAACTGCCCCACGACGGCGCCACGGGCCTTTGCAGTCGCCATTACCTGCAGACGCTGAGCTCCGACAAAGCGGAAGTCCTTGAGCATGCGGATATCCGGGACTGCATCTCGTCCGGCCTCCTTCATGTTCTTGTTCGCTTCCTGCTTCGATGAAGCCTCGAGCGCCCGTTTCACGTAGACATCCCCCACCGGATTCAGAAGGACTCCGAGTAGCAGGACGACGAGCGGGTAGATGACGAGCAAGAGAACTCGTTGAAGCCGCGGTTCCTTGGCCGCCTCAAGGAGCTCAACGATGTGATTGACCGCGTCCTGGATGGTCCGCTGCCTCGCAACCTCCGCGACCAGTTCTGTGACCGCTTGGTCGCCACGCTCGAGCGCCCCGTCGTCCTCCGTGGAACTCTCGCCTTCGACGCCGGTGAAAGCTTGCCCAAGACCCACGGAGCTCGATGCGTTCGCAATCTTCTCGAGGAACCCTCGCGCTGATGACCGCTCGAAGGAACCTTGGAACGGATGCAGGCTCCTCGCCAGTTCCTCATACGGAGCGCGCCAACGCTTGGCTTGCTCCTCAAGCTGCTTGAACATGCTCTCGCCGGCCAAGTCTTGGAGGAACTTTTGGACTTGGTGCCCAGCTGTCAGTTGGGCCGGATCAAAACCAGTGGCTGATTTAACGAACGCTGCCTTCAAGGCTTCAACGTCGCCGAAGCTGCTGACCATCGAGTCCGCAAGCCGGCGAAAGCTTTCAGCGGCCGATTGCTCCGAGAGGCGAACGGCGTGCAATCCAAGGTCTAGGCCTGTGGTCCTGGCTAGCGACTCTTTGATGTCCTGCATCGGGTCCCGATAGGCGAGCTGCTTCCACCACGACTCAGGAAGGCCGCCGTAGTGCTTTATCCCGGCAGCCTCCACCGCCAACTGCATCGTCCGCGCAACTGGCAACGACGAGCCCATCGCTGCTTCAACGGCGCGCCTGCGCTCAAGCTCAAACGTGGACGGGGTTGTCTTGAGGGTGGGCCTGTCGGTCATGGCTGATTTTCACCTGCGAAGGCCGACGTATTGCCACCGAATGAGGGGCCTCCCAGCCTGCCTCTGAAAGATGCTGGGCTGAAGCACGACGACTTCTGATGCCTGCGCCGCTTGAGATGTTCGACCTGAGCAACGCCAAAGCCATGGACAGATTGCTCCACGAGCAAGAGCTACGGCCGAGCCCCATGGAACGGCAAGGTTCATGAGGAGCATTGCCTCCGCGCCGGCCGTGGCTGACGGCCCCCACGAGACAGTCCGCCCGCACGACTGGCCCTCCGGCAGTTCTCCATATCGGATAAATCACCGATCTTGCCCCTGCGGGCCCGCTCTCCATCGCCGCCTCGCGTTTCCTGCTACGCCCTTGCTACGAAGCGCGCGAAAGCGTCTTCTAAGTCATGCGCGGAATGCTCGTTGCTCAGCATTTATTCCCCGTGCAATCCAGAACTGGAGCACAGCGTCACCCGCGTTCGACCGACGACCAAAGGTGCACCCACGCTGAGTCAGCTGATTCGACAGAGGCACTCTCCGTCAAGTCCATATTGGGCGGCGACGTCGTTGTGGTAATCAGCAAGCCATCGATACTTCTGAGCCACGCGTTCTTGACCCGCTCGAGCATGCGCGTCTTCCACACTGCGGGCATGGTGCGCAAACCATCGCCGGCGCAGGGCCTGGTCTCCCTCGACATGCAATTCGTCCCTTCGTTCGGGAGATGCCGCGAGGTATTGGCTCCTCTCCTCCGCCGTGGCAGGCGTCCACTCAAGGTTTCTCGCGAACGTTGCGATGTAGTCGATGAACCAGAACTCGTGACCTCGACCGTCACGCCCCACTTCTGAGTACCGCCGGAACATGCGCGCAATGGGCTTAATTTCGGGGGCGTAGTGCGTCCGGTCCGGATGGTCACGGAAGTAGCCGTAGAGGTCTTCCGTGAGTGCTATGACGGGGACATTGGCCAGTCCCTCAGTTCGGTATGCCCTCGCGAGCCCTTGACTGACAAGCACGTCATCGCTGCGATACCACCATCCCATATCGAGGCCGCCCCGAAGGAATAGACCTTCGGTCACGCACTCCGCTTGGGCCATGGCTAGGTCGAACACTTCGACCATGAGTGGGTCGAATGTCCCACGAAATTCAGTCGCATCCGATTCCAACGGAACATGAACTATCACAGAGTCGGAAAAGGCCAGAACGGTCTTTCGAGCGCGGGCATGAACCTCGTCCTGCCACTCCTCTCTGCCGCTGAACTCAAACACACGCTGGATTCGCTCTACGTCTTGTGCGATGCGTGCGACGTCATCTGCAGTTTCGGCCGACGCTACGCGGTCGCCAAAGCCTAGGATGTCCAGGAACGCCGTCATGCCCTGGGTAATTTTCTGCTCGATAGCTATCGTGTCCGTCATCTTGCTTACGGGCGGCTTATGGGGCATCGAACACTCACCCGCACTGCCCCACGAACCCGCACGCCGTGCAGAACTCGCACCCATCCCGGTGGATCAGCGTCGAGTTGCCGCACTCGGGGCACTTCTTGCCGGCCATCGCGACGATGCCGCCGGCCTCCGACGCCGAGCGCGCCACCGCGCCCGCCTTGCCCGCTTTTCCCGGCTTCAGCGGCGCCTGCTCCATCAGCCCCATGTCGACGAGCGGATAGCCGTTCTCGTCGAGCACGCCCAGCATCGCGTAACGGTGGATCACCAGCCGCGCGACGTAGGCCACCGTCGACGGCCACACCTGCTGTCTGCGCTCGCCCGACAGCGTCGGCACCGGCGCCATGAAGTGGCCGAGCGGCTCGCCCACGTTCAGCAGCTTGCGCAGCTTCATGCCGATCCATCCCGGGTCGAGCACGCGCATGTCCAGCGACAGCAGCCGCGCCAATCCATCCAGCGCCTTCGGATAGTTCCCCGAGAACCCCATCGCGCACGGCCGCGTGACGCTGCCACCGTCGGGCGTGGGCAGGCTGACCTCCTTCAGCGTCAGCGTGAACAGCTCGCCGGTGGCCGGGTTGTCGACGTCGACCGCCCACGCGAGCGTCCCGGCCGTGCCGGTGCGCGGCTCCTCGCGCGAGAACATCGCGTCGAGCACCGGCGTCGGGCCGCCTTCCTGGAGCGCGCCGAGCTGCTCGCAGCGCCAGCGGATCACCGCCGCCGTCGCCGCCACCACGCCCGGGAACAGGCGCGGCTCACCGAGCGGCGGCATCGGCATCTCGAAGGCGCGCTCCTCGGCGACGGTGGCCAGCGCGTCGAGCTTCAGACGCAGCCATGCGGCGTCGTTGGCGCGCAGGTCCATCGACAAGGTCTTGGCCATCGCGCCGAGGCCGCGCGGCTGCTCCGCGCCGTTGACCCAGACCTCGAAGGGCAGCGTGCGGCCGAACAGGCCCGCGTCGGGCCCCTCCGCCGGCAGCTCGCCGACGAACAGCGCGAAGTCGCCATGCGGGTGGCGGATCATCGTCGACCACGCCGGATTGCCGCCCGGCATCTCGGGCCGGCTCGGCCAGCGCAGCGAGGCCAGCACCGGCTTGGGCAGGCGCTCGACGCGCAGGCGCTGGTTGGGCCCGGTGTCCGCCTTGAGCGGCTCGGGCTTGGCGATCGGCTCGACGCTCAGCACCGCGCCGAGCACGCTGTTGGGCCGGTAGGTCGCGAGGCCCTTCAGGCCGCTCTGCCAGGCCCAGCGGTAGAGGTCCTGGAAGTCGGCGTAGGGATAGTCCGCCGGCACGTTGACCGTCTTGGAGATCGAGGTGTCGATGCACGGCGCGACGGCCGCGACCATCGATTCGTGATCGGCGGCCTGCAGCTCGAGCGCGGTGACGAAGGCGTCGGTCAGCGGCGCGTCGGGGCCGTGGAGATGGCGGTAGAGCCGCCAGGCATGGTCCTCGACGGCGTACTCCTTGAAGCTGTTGTCCGGCATCCGCTTCTTGCGGGTGTAGCTCCAGGAGAACGCGGGCTCGATGCCGTTGCTCGCGTTGTCGGCGAAGGCCAGCGAGATGGTGCCGGTCGGCGCGATCGACAGCAGGTGCGAGTTGCGCAGGCCCTGCGCGCGGATCTTGTCCTTCAGCCACGGCGGCAGCCGCGAGGCGAAGCTGCCGCCCGAGAGATAGAGATCCGCGTTGAACAGCGGGAAGGCGCCGCGCTCGAGCGCGAGGTCGGAGGAGGCCTCGTAGGCGGCGTCGCGCATGACCTCGCTGATGCGGCGCGCCATCGCGCGGGCGGGCTCGCCGTCGTAGCGCAGGCCGAGCATCACCAGCGCATCGCCGAGCCCGGTGAAGCCCAGGCCGACGCGGCGCTTGTTGGCGGCCTCGCGGGCCTGCTGGGGCAGGGGCCACGGCGTCACGTCGAGCACGTTGTCGAGCATGCGGGTGGCGACCTTGCAGACCTCGGTGAACTCGGCCTCGTCGAAGGCGGCCTTCGACGTGAAGGCGTCCTTCACGAAGATCGCCAGATTGATCGAGCCCAGACAGCAGCAGCCGTAGGAAGGGAGGGGTTGCTCGGCGCAGTTGTGGACCATCAGGCCGTTCGCGTCGAAGGCATGAACATGCTCGACGGTCACGTCGTAGACGGGCTCGACGCCATCGGCCTCGATGGATGCGACGGTCGCGACGAAGCGCTCGCGATTGAGGCGCCGCTTCTGGCCCGCAAGGCGGTCGGCCAGGCGCCTCGCCTTGCCCGTGTCCGAGAAGCCGATGCGATCGGCGAAGCGTTGGAGGTTGTCGAGAGCGATCACCAGATCGTGAATCGCTTGATGCGGATAGTCCCGCTTCCCGCCGCGCCCGTCGGGAAACTCACGGACGCCCGCCTCTCGCCGATTGGCGTAGATGGTGCTGGCGATGCCGAATCGCAGCAGCATCCGCTGCACGGCTTGCAGGGTGGCAAGGTCGACCTGCGTCAAACGTACGCTGACGCCCTTCTCCTGCGTGCCCTGGACCGAGCCATCCGCATCGAAGAGGCCTTGCAGCAGTCCGGCCTGGAAGTCGGACGACGCGCGTTCCATTGAGGGCGTGATCGCCTTGCCTCCAACGCCGCGGCGCATGCCAAGTTGCAGTGCGAGATCCCTAAGGGATGCGGACGCCAACCGCATCTCCCCAACGGATGCAATCGGACGTTGCCATCCGCGGAAGTCCGCGCGATGGGGCAAGGTGGCAATTGCCTTCGAGATCGCCGCCACGATTCCTTCTGCTGAATGCGAAACCGGGACGCCATTCGCGGCCACTCGCAGTTCGGGGGCCCATACGGAGAGCACGGCTTTCTCGTTCTTGAGATGCCCATCGCCCAACAGCGCGCCAATGAGATATCCCTCCTCTGCCGTATGGGCCCCTGGCCATCCAACAAACGATCGGTGCTCGTGCAGCACGACTTCATCTCCGGGCTGCAAGGCTCCCGCGGCGACCCAGTCCGTCTCGGTCAAGTAGCGCGTGCGCTTCAGCACTCTCCTCACCAGGTGGTTCGCCGTCAGCCGCAGCGCGTGGCCCTCGCGGGTCTTGAGCGCCAGCACCGGCTTCGTCCCGGTCGGGAAGAAGCCCGCCGATTCCGTCCGATACGCCTTCCCATCGACCACCGCCAGGAACGGCGTCCCGATCAGGTCCGCCACCTGCCGCGGCCCGTCCCCTGTCAGCACCCATGTCTCCGCGGTCACGCACGGATTCGTCGCGCTGATCGACTCGCAGTAGTGCAGGTTGTTGTCCGCGTTGATCCGGTCCAGGAACAGCACCCCCGGCTCCGCGTGGTCGTAGGTGGAGCGCATGACCTGGTCCCACAGCTTGCGCGCCCGCATCCTCCGGTACACCCACAGCCCGTCCGCCCGCTGCGTCGCGCCCGCCGCGCGCAGCTTCGGCCCCGGCGCCGCCTTGTGCACCAGCTCGATGTCCGCATCCGCCTCCACCGCCTCCATGAACGCGTCCGTCACGCCCACCGAGATGTTGAAGTTCTTCAGGTCCCCCTGGTCCTTCGCGTGGATGAACTCCTCGATGTCCGGGTGATCGCACCGCAGCACGCCCATCTGCGCGCCGCGCCGCGAGCCCGCCGACTCCACCGTCTCGCAGCTGCGGTCGAACACCCGCATGTAGCTCACCGGCCCCGACGCGTTCGACTGCGTCGACTTCACGTACGCGCCCTTGGGACGGATCCTCGAGAAGTCGTATCCCACCCCGCCGCCGCGCCGCATCGTCTCCGCCGCCTCCGTCAGCGCCGTGTAGATGCCGGGATACCCGTCCTCCTCCTCGGCGATCGCGTCGCCCACCGGCTGCACGAAGCAGTTGATCAGCGTCGCCGACAAGGCCGTCCCCGCCGCCGAGGCGATCCGCCCCGCCGGCACGAAACCGCGCCGCTGCGCCTCCAGGAAGCGCTGCTCCCAGTGCGCGCGCTGCTCCGGCGACTCCGCCGCCGCCAGCGCCCGCGCCACCCGCGCCCGCACTTCCTCCAGCGAGCGCTCGCCATCCTTCGCGTATTTCTCCAGCAGCACCTCGGCGCTGATGTCCTGAGGCGGCAGGCTCTCGGCGCTCGCCTGCGCGGACAAGGCCGCCGGGGCCGGGTTCTGAGGAACGGTCTGCTGGCTCATGCGGGTCTCCATCGAACGACGCGGCCCATCCTAGTCCCGCCCCGTCCGCCCCGCCGTCCCTCATCCACGCATCCGTCATCGCGCCTTCGACGCCGCGTCACCGAACCGTGACCCGCGTGTCCTCCCGTAAGCGCGCCCTGGAGGCGCGGACACGGTTTGATGCGTCTTCACCGCCTTCTCCGCTGGTTAGCCCCCATGGGATGGTCGGATATCGACCGTTATTCTTTGGTGATATGACTCCCGAGAAGGTCTTGCGATCCAGTCCCGGCACCCTGGGCGACTTGGAACAAGGCTGCGCCGATGCCCGCCGTCTCATCCTCGACGGCCAGTTCGACGCGGCCCGCTCGCGCCTGGACGAGCTGCGCAAGCAGCATGGCGACGACCACGCGCCGGTGCAGGAGGCCTTCAGCGCCCTCGCCGAAGCCCATGGCGACTTCGGCATCGCCCTCGCCCACTTCAAGCGCTTCCATGCGCTGGCCGTCCAGGCCGGCGCGTCGTCGCCGCTGGCGTCGCGCGATCAATTGCTGGCGCGGCTCGTCGAGCGCCAGCAGCAGAACGCCCCCGACATGACCTGGTGCCTCGTCGCGCTGGCCGCGGCGCGCGCGCCCGCCGGCGCGCTGCCGCACATGCTGCGCCAGCAGTGCCGCGCGCAGGACGTGCTCGCGCTCGGCCAGGGCGAGGCCATGCTGATGCTGCTGCATGACGTGGACCTGCCCACCGGCCGCAAGGTCTGCGAGCGCTTCCGCGCCGTGTGGATGCAGCAGCAGCCCGCCGCCGGTCCGCTCAGCATGGGCCTGACCGCCTGGCGCGGCGCCGGCGACACCGGCAGCGGCCTGCTCGGCCGCGCCGAACACGCGCTCGCGCGCAGCCAGCGCGAGGGCGCCCCGCTGCGCACCGGCTGACCGTCCGCGCGACGCGGACGGCCCCTCACCGTCTTCCGCCGGAACCGGCGGTCAGAACGGGTTGATCGTCTTCTCGCGCCGGTAGTGGATGTAGCCGACGCTCGCCCCCGCGCGCAGGCCCACGCCCAGCCGGATCGGCGCCAGCGTGATGCCGTCGGCGCGCTGATAGTTGATGCCCGCGCCGCCGATGTAGTACAGGCTGCCGTCCACGCCCGGGAAGCGGCGGTAGATCGCGCTCGCCTTGGGCAGCTTGTAGACCAGCGTGAACACCTTGGACGCGTTGGCGCCCAGGTCGAAGCCGACCGACGGCCCCGCCCAGTACACCTTGGCCTCGCCGCCGCGCTTCATCAGCAGCTCGCCATCGCCGTAACGCAGGCCCACCGTGATCGCCCCGCCGGCCTCCTGGCCCTTGATGTAGGCATTCGGGCGGCCCTGCTCCTTGAAGGCCTTCTCGATCACCTTGGCCAGGCCCTCGGTGGTCTCGCCGAAGAAATCGGTCGCCGCCTTCACCACCGAATCCTGGTCGTAGGTGTCGTCCTCGCTCTCGGCGGCCAGCGCCGGCAGCGCCGCCAGCCCCGGCGGCAGGATCAGGCCGGCGGCGGCATAGCGCCCCAGCCATCCCAGCGCCTCGCGCCGCGCCAGCGCCGCCGGGTCGTTCAGGTCCAGCGGACCCGCGGTCTCATCCGAAATGTCGTGCCGATTCATGCGTCTCTCCGGGTAAGTCAGGATGGCGTCAGGCACTCGCTGGCCCGCGCGGCTTGCCGACGGGCAGGCAAACGGGATGCCCGCTCTACGAACTCGATGGATGCTACCCGCCGGCGTGACAAACGGCGTGCGCATCGCGTCAGGGCCCCGATACACTCCGCCTCACGCCGTCGAGAGGGACTCCATTTCCACACAAGAAGGAGCGGCGGTGCATGCAAACAGCAGTCGTGACAAGAGTGCATCAAGGAGGACATGCAGTGAGCAGTGACCTGCCCCGTCTGGCCCGCGCGCTGGAATACCTGGACATGGCGTCCGCGCTCTACCTGGCCGGAGGCGCGGATCATTCCGCGCAGCTGCTGGCCGCCGCCGGTGAACGCCTGCTTGGCGACCTCGCCCGCCTGATCCAGTCGCCCGAGCATGGGCACGAGGTCCAGCAGCTGCTGGCCCGCCTGACGCAGCAGCACGTGCCGGCGCAGGTGCCCGAGGTCGCGGGCCACAACCAGTCGCGGCAGCTGCAGGCGATGCTCTCCCGCCAGGAGACGCCTGAATCGAGCGAGCTGCGCCAGGCCACGTCCGCGCTGCTGCGCGCGTCCTGGTACCTGCTGGAAACGATGGGCCTGGAACCGCTGGCGCCCTCGCGTTTGCACCAGGCCATCGAGAAGAGCACGATCTACGCCGAGCTCTGAACCCCGAGCCCTCCACTTCCCATCCGCGCCATGACCGAGGAACGCCGCCATTTCTCCCGCATCGCGTTCGCCGGCCCGGCGCAACTGGTGACGGTCGACCAGCGACTGCCGGTGCAGGTGCTGGACCTGTCGCTCAAGGGCGCGCTGCTGCTGCTGCCGGAAGCGTCCGACGTCGAGCCCGGCGCGCTGTGCCTGCTCGACCTGCCGCTCGCGCCGCATGACGGCCACATCACGATGGCGGCCCAGCTCGCCCATGTCGGCGACGGCCGCGCCGGGCTGCTGTGCCTGGGCATCGACATCGAGAGCATCACCCACCTGCGCCGCGTCATCGAGCTGAACCTCGGCGACGCGTCGCTGGCCGAGCGCGATCTCAAGGCGCTCGCGGCGTCCTGACGGACGAAGACAAGCGGGACTTCGCCGGCACTCGCTCCTTCTTACACCCTCGCCCCCGCGGGGAGAGGGAGTGGGGGGCTCGTGCCACAGCGCTGCTGCCCTTCGAAACACCCCCTCTCCCCTGCCCTCTCCCCCCTCGCGGGGGGCGAGGGAGTTCTTGCGCAGACCGCGGTTCACTCGGCGATGAACTTCCTCAGCACCGCGAAGGCGGCGGCGGGATCGTCGCGCCACGCGCCGTGGCCCACGCCGGGAAAGCGCGCCAGCTGACGCCACTGCGCGGGCAGCGCGTCGTGGATCTCCAGCGCGTCCTCGAGCGGGCACACCGGATCCTCCTCACCGACCATCACCAGCACCGGGCACTGCGCCTTCTCCAGGCCGCGGAGCAGGCCGAGGTCCTGCTTCTCGCCGCTGACGAAGTGCAGCAGGATGTCCAGGTTCACCAGCGTGCGGCCGCCCGCCTCGGGATCGGCCGCCGGCTGCGTGTTGTAGAGGTGGCGCACGCCCGCCCAGTAGGCCTCGAAGGTCTCGCGCGACGGACGGCTCCAGAAGGCCTCGGCCAGCGCGCGCGCCGCGGGACCGCCGCGGCGCTCGAAGGCCGCCAGCTTGCGGTCCAGGCCCATGTGGTGCGAGGTGCTCGAGAGGATCACCTTGGACGCATGCCCCGGATGGCGCGCGATGTAGCGCTGCGCGACGAAGCCGCCGAAGGACTGGCCCAGCACGATGGGCTTGTCGATGCCCAGCGCATCGCACAGGCGCACGATGTCGTCGGCCCAGGTGTCCAGCGTCCATTCCGAGGCCGGACGCGGATCGCTGCGGCCGTGGCCGCGGTGGTCGTAGTAGACGATCTGCGCCAGGTCGGCCAGCGCGCTGAATGCCGGCTTGAACGCCGCGTGGTCGAAGCCCGGCCCGCCATGCATGCAGATCAGCGTCGGCTTCTCGCGCATCCGCGCCCCGTCGGGCACCAGGCCCGCGCCCTCGACGTCCACGAAGAGACGCGCACCGTTTCCGATATGGATCTTCATGGGGCGCGAGTATCGCCTGCGGCGCCCGGTCCCTCGCGGAGCGGACTCGTCCCGCCCTGGACGGCTTCGTCGCAGCCCCATGGCGGCGCCCGGACGCCGCGGCCAGAATGCCGTCCATGTCCGATGCGCCCCCCTTCCCGCCCGCCGCCGAGCCGCGCCGCTCCGCGCGCGACGCAGCGCTGCAGCTCTTCAACCTGCGGATGATCGCGGCGGCCTTCTACTTCTGCCTGGCGATGGCCGGCGCGCGCTCCCTGACCTGGCTCACCCAGGACGACACCGTCGGCAGCTGGCTGCTGGAGTGGATCCGCTTCACGCGCCAGACGCTGCTGACCGCGCTGAGCGTGCTGGCCGCGCTGGCGCTGGCCGAGGCGCTGCTGGCGCGCACCCGCATGCGCTGGCCGGTGGCCGTGCGCGCGGTCGCGATCGCGCTGGGCGCCGCCCTGGGCACGCTGCTGCGCTACAAGGTCGCGAACCTGGGCTCCGAGGACCATGAGCCGCTGAGCTGGACCTGGCTGACGTCCACGACCGGGCTGTGGCTGGTGCTGGGCGGCTTCTTCGCCGCGCTGCTGCACGGCCTGCGCGAGGAACGCAGCGCCCAGGCCCGCCTGGCCGAGCTGTCCCGCCAGCACGACCGCCTGCAGGCGCAGCAGCTGGAGGCGCAGTTCTCGGCGCTGAACGCGCAGATCGAGCCGCACTTCCTGTTCAACACGCTGGCCAACGTGAAGCGCCTGTACGAGACCGCGCCCGAGCGCGGCCGCGACATGATGGGCAGCCTGATCGCCTACCTGCGCGCCGCGCTGCCCAGCATGCGCCAGGGCATGTCGACGCTGGGCCAGGAGCTGGAGCTGGCGCGCAGCTACCTGACCATCCTGCAGATGCGCATGGGCGAGCGGCTGCGCTTCGACATCGAGGCCGACGCCGCGCTGTTCGCGACACCGCTGCCGCCGATGGTGCTGCCGACGCTGGTGGAGAACGCGATCAAGCACGGCCTGTCGCCGCTGCCCGAGGGCGGCCGCATCGACATCTCCGCACGGCGCGAGCCGGACGGCCACGGCCTGCTGCTGGAGGTGCGCGACACCGGCCAGGGCTTCGCCGCCAGCGGCGGCAGCGGCGTCGGGCTGGCCAACACGCGGGCGCGGCTGACGGCGATGTTCGGGTCCAAGGCCTGGCTGGAACTCGAGGCCGCCGAACCGCGCGGCGTGATCGCGCGGGTGCGCGTGCCGCTGACCGGCGCGGCGCGCGGCGCGGCCGCGGCCACCGCCGGGGCGCTGCCATGAGCGCGCGCGGCGCTGGCGCGCACCTCTGGGCGGCGTGGCGCTCGCTGCGCCGCGAGGAGCTGTCCTGGTTCCTGCTGATCGGCGTCTTCTACGGGCTGGTGGATGCGCCGTCGATCTTCTATGTGATGGACGACGCGCGCTGGCCGTCGGCGCTGGCCAACCAGATGCTGACGCCGCTGCTGGTGGCGCTGGTGATCCTGCTGACCTGGCTGCCGGCCACGCGCAGCGGACTGCGCGGCGGCTGGCGGATCGCGGCGCTGGCGCTCGCGGTGTTGGGCGGCGCGGTGCTGGCCAAGCTGCTGTACGACCAGTTGATGCCGATGCTGCATCTGCCGTCGATCGCCGACCTGGCGCGCAGCCGCAAGGGCGAGCATCCGTTCCGGCCGATCCAGTGGGTGAACTTCATCGGCGAGTGCCTGTCGATCTGCGTCACGGCCAGCCTGTCGGTCGCCTGGTACGAGATGGCGGTGCAACGCCGCCGCACGCGGCTGCGGCTGGAGACGCTGCTGCGCGAGCAGAGCGCGATGACGCGCGAGGCCGCGGCCTCGCGGCTGGCGGCGCTGCAGGCCCAGGTGGAGCCGCAGTTCCTGTTCGACACGCTGGTGGACATCGAGCGCGCCTACGACGCCGGGGACGGCGCGGCGCCCGACCAGATGGAACGGCTGATCCGTCATCTGCGCGTGGCGCTGCCGCGCTTGCGCGAGCGCGGCGTGACGCTGGAATCCGAAGCCGCGCTGCTGGACAGCTATCTCGCGGTGGTGGCCGGCCGTCAGCGCGGCGTGTTGCCGCTGGCGACCGAGTGGTCCGCCTGGCTGGCCGCGCGGCCGGTGCCGCCGATGCTGCTGCTGCCGCTGGCGCAGCTGATGCTGCGCGACGCCGCGCGGCTGCCGACGCAGGCGCGGCTGAGCGCGCAGGAGTTCGCCGGCGGCGGACTGCGGCTGCGGCTGTCCTTCGATCGCGGCGGCCTGTGCGGCGAGGAGACCGCGCTGCGGGCGCTCGGCGAGCGGCTCGAGCGCCTGGACCGCGCGCCGGACGCGGCGCCGCCGCGGCTGCGCTGCCGCAGCAATGCCGAGGACACTGAATTCACGTTGGAGCTGCCCGCATGAGCCTGTCCCCCACCGCCGTCGTCGCCGAGGACGAGGAGACGCTGCGTCACGAGCTCGTCGAGCGCCTGTCGCAGCTGTGGCCCGAACTGACCGTGGTCGGCGAGGCCGCCGATGGCGTGCAGGCGCTGCGCCTGCTGCACGAGACCCGGCCCGATGTGCTGTTCCTGGACATCCAGATGCCGGGCGCGACCGGGCTGGAGGTCGCGCGCCAGGTGCAGGGGCGCTCGCATGTCGTGTTCGTCACGGCGTATGACCAGTACGCGGTGTCGGCCTTCGACGAAGGGGCCGTCGACTACCTGCTCAAGCCGCTCGAGCCGGCCCGGCTGTTCACCGCGATCCAGCGGGTGAAACAGCGGCTGGCGGGGCCGCCGGCGGATCTGAGCGCGGTGCTCAGCCAGCTGGGCGCGCAGGCGGCGCACTCGCCGCAGCGACAGTTCCTGCGCTGGATCAACGCGTCGGTGGGGCAGACGCTGAAGCTGATCACGGTCGATGAGGTGCTGTACTTCCAGTCCGACAACAAGTACACCCGCGTCGCCACGCGCCAGGGCGAGGCGCTGATCAGGAAGCCGCTGAAGGAACTGGTGGAGGAGCTGGATCCGCAGCAGTTCTGGCAGATCCACCGCTCGACGCTGGTCAACGCGGCGGCGGTGGCGGGCGTCAGCCGCGACTTCCGCGGGCGCATGCAGGTCAAGCTCAAGGAGAGCGAGGACGCGCTGATCGTCGCGGAAAGCTATACCCACCTGTTCCGGCAGATGTGAATCGGGGACTCCTCAACACCCCGCCAGTGTTGAAGACTGCGCGCTGCCGGCACGAACTCCCTCGCCCCCCGCGAGGGGGGAGAGGGAAGGGGAGAGGGGGTGCTTCGAAGGGCAGCGGCGGTGTGGCACGAGCCCCCTCTCCCCTCCCTCTCCCCGCTGGGGCGAGGGGGTAAGAAGGAGCGAGTGCCGCTGGGGCGAGGGGGTAAGAAGGAGCGAGTGCCGCGGGGGCGAGGGGGTAAGAAGGAGCGAGTGCCGCCGGGGCGAGGGCCAGCGGCCGTCGCCGTGCTGTGGACCTGTCGCGTACATGACCGCGGGGCCAAACCGCCGCTCCCACAATCGCCGGCATACGACGGGAGACACGCCATGGCCCAGGAAGCCACCGACCAGACCCACTACCGCATCTGCCCGCTGTGCGAAGCCGCCTGCGGCCTCGAGATCCGCACCCGCGCCACCGGCAGCGGCCGCACGATCGTGTCGATCCGCGGCGACGACGCGGACCCGTTCAGCCATGGCTACCTGTGCCCCAAGGGCGTCGCGCTGAAGGACCTCCACGAGGACCCCGACCGCCTGCGCCAGCCGATGCGCCGCCGCGCCGACCGCTCGGGCTTCGAGCCCATCACCTGGGACGAGGCCTTCGCCGAGGTCGCCCGCCGTCTCCCCCCGCTGCGCGAGCGCCATGGCCCCGACACCGTCGCGCTGTCCATCGGCAATCCCGCCTCGCACAAGATCGGCCTGTTCAGCTACTTCCCGCATCTGGCGCGGGCGCTGGGCACGCGCAACCTGTTCTCGGCCTCGACGCTGGACCAGATGCCCAAGCAGCTCGCCTGCGGCCTGATGTACGGCCACTGGCTGAGCGTGCCGGTCCCCGACCTGCCCCGCACCGACCTGTTCATCTGCCTGGGCGCCAACCCGATGGTCAGCAACGGCTCGCTGTGGACCAGCCCCGACTACCGCGGCAAGGCCAAGGCGATGCGCGCCCGCGGCGGCCGCATCGTCGTCATCGATCCGCGCCGCACCGAGACCGCCCAGGCCGCCGATGAACACCTGCCCATCCGCCCCGGCGGCGACGTGTTCCTGCTGCTGGGCCTGCTGCACACCATCTTCGACGAGGGCCACGAGCGCCTCGGCCCCCTGGCCGCCCACGTCGAGGGCCTGGACGCGCTGCGCGCCGCCGCGGCCGGCTTCCCGCCCGAGCGCGGCGCCGCGCATTGCGGCATTCCCGCCGAGGCCCAGCGGCGCCTGGCGCGCGAGTTCGCGACCACGCCCAAGGCCGTGCTCTACGGCCGCTTCGGCACCTGCACGCAGCGCTTCGGTTCGCTGAACAGCTGGCTGATCGACGCGCTGAACATCGTCACCGGCCACTTCGACGTCGAAGGCGGCCTGATGTTCCCCAAGGCCGCCGCCTTCGCCGCCAACACGATGGGCAGGCCCGGCCAGGGCAAGGGCGTGTCGACCGGCCGGCGCCACAGCCGTGTCGGCAAGGCGCCGGAGGTGATGGGCGAGTTCCCCATCAGCTGCCTCGCCGAGGAAATCGAGACCCCGGGCGAGGGCCAGGTCCACGCGTTGATCACGGTCGCCAGCAACCCGGTGCTGTCGGCGCCCAATGGCGCCCGCCTCGCCCGCGCGCTCGACCAGCTGGACTTCATGGTCAGCCTGGACCCGTACATCAACGAGACCAGCCGCCATGCCGACCTGATCCTGCCGCCGCCCTCGCCGCTCGAGGACTGGCATTACGACATGGTGTTCGCGCAGCTGTCGTGGCGCAATCACGCGCGCTGGTCGGGCCCGGTGATGCCGGCGGATCCGGACGCGGGCGACGCGCCTCGCGCCGAATGGCAGACGCTGCTGCGCCTGGCCGCGATCGCCGCGGGCCAGCCCGCCGGCGCGGACCTGCAGGCGATCGACGACGCGGCGCTGCGCGCCGAACTCAAGCGCTCGGCGGGCGATCACGCCGACGCCGTCTTCGCGATGCTCGAGGGCGGCGCCGGGCCGGCGCGCTGGCTCGATCTCGCGCTGCGTTCCGGCCCCTATGGCGACGGCTTCGGCGCGAAGCCGGACGGCCTCACGCTGGCCAAGGTGAAGGCCGCGCCGCACGGCATCGACCTCGGCGAGCTGCAGCCGCGGATTCCCGAAGTGCTGCGCACGCCCTCGGGCCGCATCGAGCTGGCGCCGCAGGCGCTGCTGGCCGACCTGGCGCATGCCGACACCGCGCTGCGCCATCCGACCGGCGACGAGCTGCTGCTGATCGGCCGCCGCGAGACCCGCAGCAACAACAGCTGGATGCACAACCTGCCGGTGCTCGCGAAGGGCCGCGAGCGCTGCACGCTGCTGGTCCATCCCGAGGATGCGGCGCGCGCCGGCCTCGCGGACGGCGGTACCGCGCGGCTGAGCAACGCGCGCGGCAGCCTGCTCGCGCAGATCGCCATCACGGCGGACATGCGGCCCGGCGTGGTCAGCCTGCCGCATGGGTGGGGCCACGACCTGGCGGGCAGCCAGCTCACCGTGGCCGCCCGCCACCCCGGCGTCAACATGAACCTGCTGCTCGATGACGAGGCGCGCGATCCCATCTCCGGCACCTCGGTGCTGAGCGGGATCCCGGTGCGGCTGAGCGCCGCGGAGGCCTAGCGGCGCCGCGGCACCAACGCCTCATCACCGCCGCATCACCGCCGCATCGGGTCGAGCTCCAGCAGGCTGCGCGGCCCGTCACCGGCCGGCGCCGGCGGGAAGCGCCCCGCGAGCATCCCGCTGACCAGTTCGAGGTGATGCATCACCTCCCACTGCTTGCTGAGCGCGCGCGAGGGCGTCGAGCCGTCGATCAGGCTGGTGAGGTAGCGCCGCGCCGCCTCGGTGGGACCGAAGCAGGCATCCTTGCGGTCGAGCGCCGCGTGGAACGCATGCAGCGCGTAGCGGAAACGCGCGTCGGCGCCGGCGCCCTCCGCGAGCTTGCCGTTCATGAAGTGCTCGAGCCAGACCGCCCCGCCCGCGGCCTGCGGCCGCAGGAAGCTGAGCCGGAACGCCACCGAGCGCGAAGGCAGCTCGGGCGCCTCGGGCCGCGAGGGCAGCGTCGTGTAGTCGGAGAACCCGGCCAGCCCCTCCTCGCGGAAAGTCGCGGGCCGGTCGGTGAACAGGTGCCGCTCGCTGGCCCGCAGGTCCTGGCTCTCCGGCAGGCGCCGGTTCTCGACCCACACGCAGCCGGCGCCGTTCAGCGCGGCGCGCGCCAGCGGCGCCGGCTCGGCGTCCTTGAAGAACACGCGCCGCACCTGCACACCGGCCAGCAGCGCCATCACGTCGGGCAGCGGTGGCGCGTCGCGGCCCACCACCAGGCCCATCGGCCGGCCGCCGAAGAGCTGCACGAAGCGCCGCACCACGTCGGGCGTCAGCGCCGGCCCCAGCATCAGCGTCGGATGGATCCACTGGCGCCGCGGCAGCGACGTGAACAGCTGCCGGCCCCATTCGAGCGTCTGCGCCGGGCGCAGCAGTTCGAAGTCCTGCCGCACCGGGTTGACCACCAGCCAGGTCTGCAGCCGGTGCGCCTCGCAGGCCTCGAGCGTGTGCCGCAACGAGGTCGCCGCCTGGCGCACCGGCTCCAGCACCGGCTGCACTTGTCCTTCCGATCCCAGCAAGGCCGCGAGGTGCCGCAGGGCCAGCACCTCCTTCTGTTTGCCATGGAGATAGGGGTAATACATCGTCTCCGCCTCCGCAGTGTCGATTGAGGGAGGCGGGATGATGGAGAGCGATGGTCGATCCGTCAGCAGCGATCGCCTTCATGTGTGAGGCGCGTCAAAGGATCCGCAAAAAAGGCTGAAAGCGCCGAGTTGACTTCGCACCGATCCGCGCGCTCGCCCACACTGATGCGCCCCTTTTCCGGGCCCTGTGCGGCCAATGAAAAAGGGGACCGCGATGCGGTCCCCTTCGAGGAGGAATGGCCCGGGCCGGCGCGCGCTTACTGGTCGCTCCTGGGCTTGCTCTGCTGCGGCGCCTGGCCCATGGCGGCGAGTTCGGCCTCGCTGATGATCTCCATCGCGCGCACAACCTTCTGCACGCCGCGCACGCCACGCGCGATGTCGGTGGCGCGGGCGGCCTCGCGTTCGGTCACGCGGCCCATGATGTAGACGTTGCCGCGTTCGACCACCACGTAGAACGCATTCGAGATCAGGTCCTTCGCATCGACCAGGCTGGCCTTGACCTTGGCCGCGATGGCGACGTCGTTGGCGCGGCTGGACAGCGAGCTCAGCATGCCGACGCCCACTTCGTTGAGCACGCTGTTGACGTTCTCGACGCCCTGCGCGATGCGCTCGACGCTGGCGCGGTCCTCGTCGTTGCGGGTCTCGCCGGTCAGCAGCACCATGCGGTTGTAGCTGTTGACGTTGATGTGCACGCGGTCGCCGAGCTGCTCGCGGATGCGGTTGCCGGTCTTGAGCTCGATGCCCTGGTCTTCGAGCTGCGTGCCGGAGGTGCGGCGGTCGGTCGCGACCAGCGCGCCGCCCACCGCCGCGCCGCCGACGATCAGCGGCACGCACGCGGTCTGCAGCAGCGCGCCGCCCAGCGCGGCGGCCAGGATCACGAGGCGGGTGCGGGAAGTCCAGCGGGTCTTGGTCATCATCGGGAAGTCCTTCATGGTCTGAAGTGGAGGCCGCGGAAGGTCACCGCGGCGCAGCCGCGGGCGTCATTCGCTCGCGCCGAGGAGTTGGAGGTCGATCGCGTCGCCCAGGCAGTGGGTGAGCAGCCGGTGCGCCTCGGCCACGCGCGCGAAGCGGCTGTGCGGCACGCGCAGCTGCACGTCGGTGTCGAGCAGCGTGGCGCGCCAGTCGTCGTCCTGCGTGCCGCTGAGGACGATGACGCTCATCTCCTGGCCATGCGCGACCTGCAGCAACGCGGCGGCGGCGCCGCTGGCCTGGGCCTCGAACAGCAGCAGCAGGTCGCCGGGATGGCCGAAGGTCTGGATCTGGCGCATCAGCGCGGAGGCCGGGTCGGCATAGCCCTGGGCTTGGGCGTCGAGCGCGATCGCGGCGAGGCCGGGACGTTCCTGTTCGAAACGGCCGGACAGCAGCGAGGCCATGTAGGTCGCGTCGGCGTGGGAGGGTCCGAGCCCGGCGGTCAGCACGCGGCCGCCGGCGGTGAGCGCGTCCACCATCATCTGCGCCGCGACCGCGAGCGGGCGCGAAAGCCCCTCGGCGACCTGGTACAGCAGGTCCGCGCTCTCGAAGAATTGTTGTTGTATGCGTTGTTCCAACATGAGCGCGGATGATAAAGGCTGCTGCACGGCCATCGCCGCTGGCCGTTGCCAACCTCAATGCCCGGCCGGCACGTCGAACGCGCCTTGCAGCCACTCGATGCGATCCCCATCGATGGCCACGACGTCGAACCGGCAAGGCGGCAGCACCCGCTGCGTGCGCAGGAAACATTCCGCCGCGAAGATCACCTTCCGTTGCTTGGCCCGCGTCACGCTCGCCGCCGCGCCGCCATGCGCGTCGTGTTCCCTCGAGCGCACCTCCACGAACACCAGCGTCCCGTCCGGCGCCCGCAGGATCAGATCGACCTCCCCGCCCCGGGCCGACGGCCCGCGCGCGACCCGATAATTGCGCGCCACCAGCCGCAGCCCCTGCCGCCCGAGGTAGTCCAGGGCGCGCTGCTCGGCGCCGGCGCCTCGTGCCAGCGCCTGCGCGCCGTCCCGTCCGATGGAGAGTTTCTTGAACATTCCGACGTCCCCGTCCGCCTCGCTGACTGCCGCCGCCGCGGCCGCGGCCGGGCATCAGCAGTATCCGGCCGGCACGCTCTACGTCGTCGCGACCCCGATCGGCAATCTCGCCGACCTCAGCCTGCGCGCGATCCACCTGCTCGGCCTGGTCGACGCGGTCGCCTGCGAGGACACGCGCGTCAGCGCGCAACTGCTGCGCTGGCTCGGCCTGCACAAGCCCCTGGTCGCGCTCCACCAGCACAACGAACAGCAGGGCGCCGAAGGCCTGGTGACGCGGCTGTTGAATGGCGAACGCATCGCCTACGTCAGCGACGCCGGCACGCCGGCGATCTCCGATCCCGGCGCGATCCTGGTCGCCGCCGCCGCGAAGGCCGGCGTGCGCGTCGTGCCGCTGCCCGGCGCAAGCAGCGCCGCGGCGGCGCTCAGCGTCGCCGGCGACACGCGCGCGCAGGGATTCCGCTTCATCGGCTTCCTGCCCACCAAGGCCTCGGAGCGCCGCGCCGCGCTTCAAGCGCTGACCGGCGCGCCCCACAGCCAGGTGCTGTTCGAGGCGCCCCATCGCATCCAGGAATTGATCGCGCTGCTGGCCGAGCTCGCCCCGGCGCAGACGCTGACGGTGTGCCGCGAGGTCACGAAGCAGTTCGAGACGATCCACACCGCCCCCTGCGCGACGCTGCCCGCGTGGATGGCCGAGGACAAGCAGCGCGAGCGCGGCGAGTTCGTGCTGGTGCTGCACGCCGCCGAGGCGCCGTCCGGCGCCGAGGGACTGCCCGACGAGGCGCTGCGCACGCTGCGGGTGCTCGTGCGCGACCTGCCGCTGAAGCAGGCGGCGGCACTGGCGGCCGAGTTGACCGGCGAATCGCGCAAGGCGCTGTATCAGCAGGCGCTGGACTGGAAGCAGGATTCAGCCGCCGGCGGCGAAGACGCCACGGACGGCGAGGATCGCTGACCATCTCGAACCCGATGCGGTGTTGAGCCCCGAACGACGAACGCCCCGAGGGGCGTTCGTTCATTCAGCGCGGATGTTCAGCGCGGATCACTTGCCGCCGGCGGTGCGCTTGTTGTGCTTCGCGCGGCGGATGTCGGCACTGGCGACATCCTGTTCCTTCTGCAGCTTGCGGCGCTCCTGGGCGGTGACCACGCCATCGGACTTGGCCTTGGCCTCGGTCTTGTCGACGCGGGCCTGCTCCTTCTCCAGGCGCTGGGTTTCCTTGGCCGTCAGCTGGCCGGAGGCGGCGCCGTTGGCGATGCGCTGCTGCTGGTTGGCCTCGCGCTGATCGACGCGCGGCGTGGCGGTCGAGGGCGCGGCGGCCGGGGTCTGGGCGAAGGCGGAGACCGCCATCAGGCTGGACACGAGGGCGATCGACAGGGACAGGCGCTTCATGGAGGTTCTCCTTGGGAGGGTTGGGGCGGTTTGTTTGCCGCTGGGGAGACAACGAATGTCGAACCGGACACGGCGACCGGGTGGCGGTAAAGATCGGTGAAGCGATTGCTACCGCCGGTCACCGCCCCCGGCGCCCGCTGGAAAAGACCGCGGTCCCCCTGCCAGGCCCAGGGTCGCGATGCGCTGCCTACAATCGCCCGATGATTTCGCGCGAACCCACCCTCGCCCGCCTGGTCACCGCCCGTGCCCAGCTGCTCGAACCCTTCGGCCTGACCGACGCCTCGCTGTCGCAGGCGCTGCGGCTGATCACCGAGCACCGCGTCGACGACGCCGACCTCTACTTCCAGACCACCCGCGCGGAGGGCTGGAGCCTGGAGGAAGGCATCGTCAAGAGCGGCAGCTTCTCGATCGACCAGGGCGTGGGCGTGCGCGCCGTCGCCGGCGAGAAGACGGCCTTCGCGTATTCGGACGACATCTCCGAGGCCGCGCTGCTCGACGCCGCGCGCACGGTGCGCGCGATCGCGTCGGCCGGGCAGAGCAGGCGGGTCAAGGTGCCGGCCGAGCCGGTGGTCTCCGGCAGCCGCGCGCTGTATGGCGACGCCGACCCGATCGCCAGCCTGGACAGCACCCAGAAGGTCGCGCTGCTGGAGCGCGCCGAACGCATGGCCCGCGCCAAGGACCCGCGCATCGCGCAGGTGATGGCCGGCCTGGCCGCCGAGCACGAGGTGGTGCTGATCGCGCGCGCCGACGGCACGCTGGCCGCCGACGTGCGCCCGCTGGTGCGCCTGTCCATCACCGTCATCGCCGAGAGCAACGGCCGCCGCGAGGTGGGCTCGGGCGGCGGCGGCGGCCGCTTCGGCCTGGCCTATTTCACCGACGAGATGATCGCGTCCTACGTCGAGCAGGCGGTGGGCGCGGCGCTGACCAACCTCGAGTCGCGTCCGGCCCCGGCCGGCGAGATGACCGTCGTGCTCGGCCCGGGCTGGCCCGGCGTGCTGCTGCACGAAGCCGTCGGCCACGGCCTGGAGGGCGACTTCAACCGCAAGGGCTCGTCGACCTTCTCCGGCCGCATCGGCGAGCGCGTCGCCGCCAAGGGCGTCACGGTGCTGGACGACGGCACCATCCCCGACCGCCGCGGCTCGCTCAACGTCGACGACGAGGGCTGCGCCTCGCAGCGCAACGTCCTGATCGAGGACGGCATCCTCAAGGGCTACATCCAGGACGCGATGAACGCGCGCCTGATGAAGGTCGCGCCCACCGGCAACGGCCGCCGCGAAAGCTACGCCCACGTGCCGATGCCGCGCATGACCAACACCTACATGCTGGGCGGCGACAAGGATCCGAAGGAGATCATCGCCAGCATCGACAAGGGCCTGTACGCAACCAACTTCGGCGGCGGGCAGGTCGACATCACCTCCGGCAAGTTCGTGTTCTCCGCCAGCGAGGCCTTCTGGGTCGAGAAGGGCAGGATCCTGTACCCGGTCAAGGGCGCGACCATCATCGGCAACGGCCCGGACGCGATGACGCGCGTCAGCATGATCGGCAACGACATGCAGCTCGACACCGGCGTGGGCGTGTGCGGCAAGGAAGGCCAGAGCGTCCCGGTGGGCGTCGGCCAGCCGACGCTGCGCATCGATGGCCTGACCGTCGGCGGCACGGCCTGACCCCATGGAAACCGGCGAGGCCCGTGATTCCGCGAAGGCTCGCTTGTCCGATGCCGTCGCGCGACACCCGCGTCGGTTCCCTCGCGGCGCTTGACGCGCCGCGACCCGCGCAGGCACTATTGCTCCTTATGCGTTCCGCACCGAAGTTCTACTTTGCTTATTTTTGGTTCTCGCACCGCCCCGGCGGAGGAGAGGCGAACGCATAAGCAAGCGTGCCAAGAATCCTCAAGAAACCGCCGGGCCCACAAGCCCGGCGGTTTTTTTTTGGCCGGGGCCCGAGCAGCACCACCACCAGCCCACAACGAAAGCGTGATCCCCATGAATGCCAAGTCGACCCCTTATCCCAGCGCTCAACAGGCGGAGCGCTGGTATTCGCCGCAGGACAAGACCTCCCAGACCGACGACGAACGCATCCTGGACATCACGCCCTTGCCGCCTCCTGAACACCTCATCCGCTTCTTCCCGATCCGTGGCACGGCCATGGAGCAACTGGTCGTCGGCACGCGCCAGCGCATCCGCGACATCATGCAGCGCAAGGACGACCGGCTGCTGGTGATCATCGGCCCCTGCTCGATCCACGACCCGGTCGCGGCGCTCGAGTACGCCAAGCGCCTGACCACGCTGCGGGAGCGGCACGCCGACACGCTCGAGGTCGTGATGCGCGTCTACTTCGAGAAGCCGCGCACGACGGTGGGCTGGAAGGGCCTGATCAACGATCCCTACCTCGACGAGAGCTACCGCATCGACGAGGGCCTGCGCATCGCGCGCCAGCTGCTGCTGGAGATCAACCGCCTGGGCATGCCGGCGGGTTCCGAGTTCCTGGACGTGATCTCGCCGCAGTACATCGGCGACCTGATCAGCTGGGGCGCGATCGGCGCGCGCACCACCGAGAGCCAGGTCCACCGCGAACTGGCTTCCGGCCTGTCGGCGCCGATCGGCTTCAAGAACGGCACCGACGGCAACATCAAGATCGCGACCGACGCAATCCAGGCCGCGGCGCGGCCGCACCACTTCCTGTCGGTGCACAAGAACGGCCAGGTCGCGATCGTCGAGACCAAGGGCAACCGCGACTGCCACGTGATCCTGCGCGGCGGCAAGGCGCCCAACTACGACGCCGACAGCGTGGCCGCCGCCTGCGCCGACCTGGAGGCCTCGAAGCTGGACACGCGGCTGATGGTGGACTGCTCGCACGCGAACAGCAGCAAGAAGCACGAGCGCCAGCTGGACGTGGCGCGCGACATCGCGGCGCAGATCCGCGGCGGCAGCACCCGCATCTTCGGTGTGATGGTGGAGAGCCACCTCAAGGGCGGCGCGCAGAAGTTCAGCCCGGGCAAGGACGATCCGTCGCAGCTCGAGTACGGCAAGAGCATCACCGATGCCTGCCTGGCCTGGGACGATTCGATCGAGGTGCTGGACGTGCTGAGCGAAGCGGTCCGCGCAGCCCGCGCGGAGACCGTCGCCCGCTGAGCTCGCTCACCCCTTGGCCGGAGGCCGGAACTCAGCGCACGCGGTTCCGGCCTTCGCGCTTGGCGGTGTAGAGCGCGTCGTCGGCCTGGGCGATGAGGCTCGCGAGGCTGTTCTCCTCGCCGGGCACGCAGGCGGCCACGCCCACGCTGACGGTCACCACCGGCCCGGCCGGCGAGGCGGGATGCGGCATCTCGAGCGACTCGATGCCGGCGCGGATGTGCTCGGCGACACGGGTCGCCGCTTCGAGGTCGGCGCCGGGCAGCAGCACGACGAACTCCTCGCCGCCATAGCGCGCGGCGAGATCGCCCGCGCGGCCGATCGACGCGCCAAGCACCGCGCCCACGGCGGCCAGGCACTCGTCGCCCTTCAGGTGGCCCATCTGGTCGTTGTAGCGCTTGAACGCATCGACGTCGGCCAGCACCAGCCCCAGCGAGCCGCCGCTGCGGCGTGCGCGGCGCCATTCCTCGTCGGCGGCCTCGTTGAAGCGGCGCCGGTTGGGCAAACCGGTCAGCGCGTCCAGGAAGGACAGCTGCTTCAGGTGCTCGTTGGCCTGACGCAGTTCCTCGGTGCGTTGCGCGACGAGGCGCTCCATCTCGATCTGGCGCCGGCGCAATTGCCGCATGCGCAGCGCCACGCCGCCAGCGAACAGGCCGATCGCCGCCAGCGCCACCAGGAAGTGGAACCAGCCGGTCTCGTGGAAGCGCGGCCGCACGGTGACGGGCAGCGGCGTCTGGGACTCGCGCCAGCGCTGGCCATCGGCCGAGGCCGCCAGGCGGAGCTTGTAGCGGCCATGCTCGAGCGCGGGGAAGGTCAGTTCGCGGTCGTTGCCGACGTCGGTCCAGCCGCGCGACAGTCCTTCCATCCAGAAGCGGAAGCGCACGCGGTCGGCTTCACGCAGGGTCGAGGCCGACAGGCTCACCGACAGCGCCACCGGTCCCGGCGGCAGGTCCAGCGGCTGGCCATCCATCGGCACCGGCTCGCCATCGACCTTGATCCGGTCGATGCGCACGGCGGGCGGCTCGCCGCCGCCCGGCAGCCGGGCCGGATCGACGACCACCAGTCCCGCCGAGGACGGCAGCCAGGCGCGCCCTTGCGCGTCGATGGCGCCGGCGGCCTGCAGGTTGCCGGCGAAGCTGGTCGCGCGCAGCGTGTCGCCAGGGCCGAAGCCGACCGAGCGCACCTGCTTCACGCGGCCATCGAGGAACGCGTCCAGGTCCTCGCGCGAAACGCGATAGAAGCCGCGGTTGCAGGTCATCCACAACTGGCCGGCGCGATCCTCGAGGAAGACCTGCGAGAGCCCGTCCCACAGCCCGTCGGCGGGCCGGATCGCGCCGATGCGGCCATCCTTGATCCGGTTGATGCCCTCGCCATTGGTACCGATCCAGAGCTCCCCCTTCGCATCCTCCTTGAGGGCGATGATCCAGTCGGAGAGCAACCCGTCGGCGGTGGTGAAGTGCCTGGCCTTGCCGTCCTGCCAACGCACCAGCCCTTGGCCGGTGGTGCCGAACCACAGCGCGCCGGACCGGTCCTGCAGGATCGCGGCGACGCCTTCATTGGGGAGTCCGGGCGCGGTGACCACGTCGAAGCCCTGGCCGTTGAAGCGCGCCAGCGCCGTGCGAGTCCCGACCCACACGGTGCCGGCCCGGTCCTCGAAGATCGACCGGACCTCGACGCCCGGGAGTCCCCGCTCGGCGCCGAAGGTCTCGAGGCGGCCATCGGGCAGCCGGCGCGCGACGCCGGCGGTGTAGGTGCCGATCCAGAGCGTGCCGTCGCGCGCCTCGTGCAGCGTCGAGATCTCGTCCGTCGGCAGCCCGTCGGCCTGGCGGAGGACGTCGATGCGGCCGTCCTTCAAGCGGTTGAGCCCGCCGCCGGAGGTCGCCGCCCAGATCGCGCCGTCGCGCGCGGCGAGCACCGAGCGGACGTTGTCGTGGCTCAGGCCCTCGGGGGTGCCCAGCACGGTGAAGGGACGGTTGCGCAGGCGGTTCAGGCCGTCGACCCAGGTGCCGACCCAGACGCTGCCTTCGCGGTCCGCCATCAGCGTCCAGATCTGGCTGCCCGCCAACCCCTGGCCGGTGGACACGGTGCTGAAACGCCCTTCGCGGAAGCGGCTCACGCCCGCGCCCCAGCTGCCGACCCACAGATCGCCGCGGGTGTCGCGGGTCAGCGCGGTCAGGTGATCGCTGGGCAGGCCGTCGGCGGTCGTGTAGATCCGCATCGCCGGCTGATCGGCCGCGTGCATGCGCACCAGTCCGCCACCCGCCGTCGCGGCCCAGATGCCGCCCTCGGGGTCCGGCACCAGGAAACGCACCTGGGCATGCGGGAAACCGTTCGAGGCGTCGAAGATCCTGACCTTGCCGTCCGGCGTTCTCGCGAACAGGCCGGCGCCGGTGGTCGCAAGCCACATCGTGCCCGCGGTATCGAAGACGACGGTCCTCAAGCGCGCGGCCGGCAGGCCGTCAGCCGGACCGAAGACCTTGACCTCGCCTTCCTTCCAGCGGACGAGACCTCCGTCGCCGGCGGCCCAGATCGCGCCGTCCTTGTCCTCGGCGAAGGACCAGACCCGGCGGTTGCCGGCCTGCGCCTTGGTGATCGCGGTGCGGAATCGGCCCCGCTCGTAGACGGCGGCGCCGGCGGGATGGCCGATCCAGACCCGGCCCTGGCGATCCTCGAGCAACGCGAAGATCGGCTGCGAGGCCGCTTCCGGCGATTGCGAGGCCCCGAAGGTCACGAAGCGCTTGCCATCGAAGCGCGCGAGCCCGCCGGCGGTGCCCACCCACAGGCCGCCATCGCGTGATTGCATCAGCGCCTGCACGGTGTTGAGCGGCAGGCCCTGTTCGGTCTGCCAGAGATCGATCTTGTACTGGCTGACCGCGCGCACCGGGTCGGCGAGATCGCCCGCGTCGACGGCGGCCCGGAATGCGGGCGCGGAGGCCGCTGACGCCGCGGACACCGCTGGTGCCGACCGGGCCGCGGAGGCCGCCGCCGCGGCGCCCGTCGCGCCCAGCGCGGCCGCGGCCAGCAAGGCCAACGCCCCCTGGCGCGCAAGCGTCGTGGGCAGGCGGGTCATGCGCGGCGGGGTGGACCGGTCGGAAGTCATGGGCGGAATCGTCGATTGTGACCGTTCCTTACGAGTCCACCTCTGCCGTACGGGGCACGGGGGCGGTTCGCGGGAAGGCGGGAACAGCTCATCGGACCGCCGCGATCCGATCCCAGGACAGCCCGAATTTCAGGAGGTATTTGCGCAGGCGGTCGGCATCGTTGACGACGCTGCGCGCCTGCCGGCTCGCCTGGAACAGGCGCCGGCCCGCCTCCGACAGCGAGGACGCCTCGCCGCACACGCGCAGCACGCTGGCGAGCTGCATGCGATCGAACAGGTCCAGGGTCTCGAGCGCCTGCGCATCGAACAACGCCGCCAGCAGTGCGTCCTCGCGCACGGCGGCGGCCCCGGCGCCGGTGTCGCGTTCCCACAGCCATTCGAGGCGGGAGATCTCGGCCTCGACCAGCGGCAGGCCGATGCGGCCCCCTTCGGCCAGCGTCACCAGCCGCGTCACCGACGCCGACAGGTCGCGGAAGTTGCCGCTCCACGGCGCGCGCGAGGACTGCGCGAATCCCAGATAGCGCGCCTTCGCCTCGGCGTTGAAGCGAACCGCGCGGCCGCTTTCGCGCCCGACCTGTTGCACCAGGTGATCGACGTTGGGCTCGATGTCCTCGGGCCGGTCACGCAGGCCGGGCAGGCTGTAGGTCCACAGGTTGATCCGCGCGAACAGGTCGTCGCGGAAGCGCCCGGCCGCCACCTCGGCGCGCAGGTCGCGGTTGGTGCCGGCTATGAGCTGGAAGTCGCTCTCGACCTCGCGGTCCGCGCCCACGGGCAGGAAGCGCTTCTCCTCGATCGCCTTCAGCAGCATGGCCTGCTCGTCCAGGCCGAGCTCGCCGATCTCGTCCAGGAACAGCAGGCCCCGGTCCGCGGTGCGCAGCAGGCCGGCGCGATCGGCCATCGCGCCGGTGAACGAGCCCTTCTTGTGGCCAAACAGCGTCGAGGCCGCGCCGTCGCCGCGCAGCGTCGCGCAGTTCACCTCGACGAAGGCGCCTTCGAGCTGATGCCGCGTCTGCTTGAGCTCGTACATGCGGCGCGCAAGGAAGGACTTGCCGGCGCCGGTGGGCCCGGCCAGCAGCATCGGCGCGCGCGAGTGCACGGCGACGCGCTCGATCTCCTCGATCAGCGCGTTGAAGCGCCGGTTGCGCGTCGCGATGCCGCTCTTCAGGAAGGCGACGGCATCGTGCTGCTCGGCCTCGAAGCGCCGGGCGATGCGGTCGTAGCGCGACAGGTCCAGGTCGATCAGCGTCATCGAGCCGGGCTCGCCCTCGCGCTGCTTGCGCGGCGGCGAGGTCTGCAGCAGCACGCCGGGGATGAAGCGCGCCTCCACCATCAGGAACATGCAGATCTGCGCGACGTGCGTGCCGGTGGTGATGTGGGCCCAGTACTGCTCGCGCGCCGGGTCGAAGCGGTAGGCGCGCACCCAGTCGTAGAGCGTGGCGTAGACCTCGCCGAAGTCCCAGGGATCCTCGACCGCCATCTCGACCAGACGGACGTCGGTCTCGGGGGAGAGCTTGGCGATGTCGCCGCGCAGCAGCTCCGCGACCGCCTTGTGCTGGGGCGCGTGGAACAGCTCCAGCCGATGAACGACCACGTCCGGCTGCATCACGAGCGAGATCGTCGGCCGCCATTTCTCCCAGCGCCCCGCGCCCAGCCCGCCATCCAGCTGGGAGCCGATGAATCCGATCACGACATTCTTCTTGGCCATGGCGCAGTCTATCCGCGCCGCAGCGGCGCCTATCCATATTGCTAGTCACATATCTTTTGAGATATCAGATAGCAGCGCCATGGATGAATGGCGGGCCGGCCCACACGGCTCGGAGCGAGAATTTTTCCTTTACGCATCAAGAAGTTATTCGACAAAGAGGCAAGACCTGGCACGGGCTGGCATGGGCGTTGCAATGAAGAAGGGGCGGCGCGTGTGCGCCGCCCCCGGGGAGCCGTGGCGGGAGCTCAACAATCACCGCCAAGACAATGATTCGCAACGAATACCGACAGGCCGCGAGCGCGGCTCTGGAGCTCAGCATGAAGAACTACAACGAGATGGAAGTCACCGGCGGCGTGCCGGTGAAGATGTGGACGCAGGGCGTGCCCGTCGAGGACGAGGCCCGCAAGCAGCTGGCCAACGCGGCGAAGCTGCCGGTCGTGTTCAAGCACATCGCGGCGATGCCCGACGTGCACGTGGGCATCGGCGCGACGGTGGGCTCGGTGATCCCGACGCTCAAGGCGATCATCCCGGCCGCGGTCGGGGTGGACATCGGCTGCGGGATGATGGCCTGCAAGACCACGCTGCGCGCCGAGGACCTGCCTGACAACCTGGCGCCGCTGCGTGCCGCGATCGAGGCCGCCGTGCCGCACGGACGCACGCCCAAGGGCCGCGACGTCGGCGCGTGGGAGAACCCGCCCGAGATGGTCGACCACGCCTGGGCCGAGCTGGCGCCCGACTTCGCCGAGCTGTGCCGCGACTACCCGAAGCTGAAGAACACCAACAACCACAAGCACCTGGGGACACTGGGCACCGGCAACCACTTCATCGAGGTCTGCCTGGATGAACTGGGCTTCGTGTGGTTCATGCTGCATTCGGGCTCGCGCGGCGTGGGCAATGCGATCGGCACGATGTTCATCGAGCTGGCCAAGAAGGACGCGATGCAGCACCAGGCCAACCTGCCCGATGCGAACCTGGCCTACTTCGAGGAAGGCGCGAAGTACTTCGGCGACTACGTGCGCGCGGTGAGCTGGGCGCAGAAGTACGCGGCGCTGAACCGCGAGGTAATGATGCGCCGCGTGATCTCGGCCGCGAAGAAGGTGATCGGCAAGCGTTTCGAGAGCCACCTCGAAGCGGTGAACTGCCACCACAACTACGTGCAGAAGGAAACGCACTTCGGCCAGGACGTGTTCGTGACCCGCAAGGGCGCGGTGAGCGCGAAGAACGGCCAGATGGGGATCATCCCCGGCAGCATGGGCGCGCGCAGCTACATCGTGCGTGGCAAGGGCAATGCGGACAGCTTCGACAGCTGCTCGCACGGCGCGGGCCGCACGATGAGCCGCACGGAGGCCAAGCGCCGCTTCACGCTGAAGGACCAGCGCGCCGCGACCGAAGGCGTCGAGTGCCGCAAGGACGCGGACGTCATCGACGAGATCCCGATGGCCTACAAGGACATCGACGCGGTGATGGCGGCGCAGCAGGACCTGGTGGAAGTCGTGCACACGCTCAAGCAGGTGGTGTGTGTGAAGGGATGAAGGGGATGAGGGGATGGACAACAAGAACAAGCTGATTGAACTGGACGGCTCGCAGGGCGAAGGCGGCGGGCAGATCCTGCGCACGGCGCTGGCGCTGTCGATGTGCACCGGCACGCCGCTGCGCATCGAGCGCATCCGCGCCCGCCGCCCCAAGCCCGGCCTGATGCGCCAGCACCTGACCTGCGTGCTCGCCGCGCAGGAGGTCTGCGGCGCCACCGTGGTGGGCGCCGAGCTCGGCTCGCAGGCGCTCGAATTCCGCCCCGGCCGCGTGCACGCCGGCGACTACCGCTTCGCGGTCGGCACGGCCGGCAGCTGCACGCTGGTGCTGCAGACGCTGCTGCCGCCGTTGATGCTGGCCGACGCGCCCAGCCGCCTGCATCTGTCCGGCGGCACGCACAACCCGATGGCGCCGCCCTTCCATTTCCTGCAGCGCAGCTTCGCGCCGCTGATGCGGCGCACGGGCGCGGGGCTGGACCTGACGCTGCGGCGTCACGGCTTCTTCCCCGCCGGCGGCGGCGAGATCGAGGCGCTGATCACGCCGGCCGACGGCGGTCTGCGTCCGTTCGACCTGCTCGAGCGCGGCGCGCCGCTGGACGCCTTCGCCGAGGTGATCGCGCCCGCGTTGCCGCGCGGCGTCGCGGAACGCGAGCTCGAAGCGCTCGCGCGCCTGACCGGCTGGGACGCCTCGCAGATGCGCACGCTTCCTGCCCGCCAGAACGAGGGCCCCGGCAACGCGCTGATGATCACGCTCGCCCACGAGCAGCTGACCGAGGTCTTCGTCGCCTTCGGCGAACGCGGCCTCGCCGCGGAGGACGTGGCGCGCCTGGTCTTCGCCGAGCTGCGCGCCTATCAGGCTTCGGCCGGCGCGGCGGGGCAGCACCTCGCGGACCAGCTGGCGCTGCCGCTCGCGCTGGCGGTGGCGGGTTCGGGCCGTCCCGCGGCGTTCACCTGCACCGAGCTGACCGAGCACAGCCGCACCAACTTCACCGTCATCGAGCGCTTCCTCGACGTGCGCTTCGATTCGCGGCTGGAGGTCTCCCGCGCCGGCAACGCGTGGCGTGTCGACGTGCTGCCCGGCTCCGCAGGACCGGCGTGAAACCGCGTTGAAACGCGGCGCCCGCGCGCCGCGTCACAATCCCGCCGCTCGGGTCCGCCCGCGTGCGAGCTTCCACGGCGCGCCCTTCAACGGGCGCGCCGTCCATTTCCGATCAAGGTCCCCTCCGCCATGAGCCACGCCCTTCCGCTGCAGCAGCACTTCCCGACCGTCAGCCCGCTCGCCTATGGCTGCATGGGCCTGGGCGGTCACTGGGACGACTCCCCGTGGACCGGCGCCCATGTCGACCACGCGCAGGCCGCCGTCGAGGCCGCGCTCGAGATCGGCATCACGCTGTTCGACCACGCCGACATCTACACGCGCGGCAAGGCCGAGTCGGTCTTCGGCGAACTGATGCGCCGCCAGCCCTCGCTGCGCGAGCGCATCGTGCTGCAGAGCAAGTGCGGCATCCGCTTCGCCGAGGGCGACCTGCCGGGACGCTACGACCTGTCCGGCGGCTACATCGTCCAGGCGGTCGAGGCCAGCCTGAAGCGGCTCGGCACCGAGCGGCTGGACATCCTGCTGCTGCACCGCCCCGACCCGCTGATGCAGCCCGCGGAGATCGCGGAGGCCTTCCAACGCCTGCGCGGCGCGGGCAAGGTCAGCCACTTCGGCGTGTCCAACATGAACGCCGGCCAGATGGCCTGGCTGGCGCGCGCGCTGGACCAGCCGCTGGTGGTGAACCAGCTCGAGCTGGGCCTGGGCCACCTGGAGCCGCTGGACGCCGCCACCTGCTTCAACGACCGCCAGGCCGCGGCCCGTCCCGGCGCGCTGGCCTGGACCGGCACGCTGGAGCACTGCCAGCAGCACGGCATCCAGCTGCAGGCCTGGGCCGCGCTGGCCCGCGGCCGCTTCAGCGGCGAGACCACCCGCGACCCCGCCGACGAGGCGGCCCGCGCGCTGGTCCAGCAGTTGGCGCAGCGTCACGGCGTCAGCGCCGAAGGCATCCTGCTCGCCTGGTTGATGAAGCATCCGGCCCGCATCCAGCCGGTCATCGGCTCGGCCAATCCCGATCGCATCCGCGCCTGCGGCGACGCGCTGCGCATCGAGCTCAGCCGCGAGGAGTGGTACGCGCTCTACGTGGCGGCGCGCGGCGCCCGCCTGCCCTGAGCGGCGCCCATCCCGCGGCCGGCCGCGCTCAGGCGGCGTCGAAGTCGGTGCCGCGCGCGACCGGCTCCCACTTGGCCATCTCGGCCAGCAGCGCCTGGGCATGGGCGCGCACCGCGTCGACCGAATCCCCGCCCAGCTGCAGCCGCAGCGGCGTGTCCGGCGCGGCGATGGCCTGCTCGATCGCGGCCGCGGCCTTGCGCGGGTCGCCGGGCTGGGTCTCATGCATGTTCCTCGCGAACTCACGCGTGCCGCCGATCGCCTCCTCGTAGACGCCCAGGATCGGCATGTGGCGCATCGCGCCGCCCGCCAGCTGCGTGCGGAACTGACCCGGCTCGACGATCAGCACCTTGATGCCGAAGGGCGCGACCTCCTGCGCCAGCGCCTCGCTCGCGCCCTCGATCGCGAACTTGGTCGCCGAGTAGGCGCTGAAGCCACCGAACGACAGCTGCCCGCCGAGGCTGGAGATGTTGACGATCGCGCCGCCGCGCTGTTCGCGCATCACCGGCAGCACCGCGCGGGTCACGGCCATCGCACCGAAGAAGTTGGTGTCGAAGATGGCCCGCAGCTCGTCATCCGGCGTTTCCTCGAGCGCCCCGAAGACGCCATAGCCGGCGTTGTTGATCAGCACGTCGATGCGGCCGAAGCGGCCGATCGCGGCGGCGACCGCGGCTTGCGGCGCACCGGCGGCGGTGACGTCCAGCGGCAGCGCCAGCACGCGGTCCGGCGCCAAGGCGACCAGGTCGGCCAGCGCCTCCGGCCTGCGGGCGGTGGCGACGACGCGGTGGCCCTGCGCGATCGCGTGCTCGGCGAAGGCGCGGCCCAGTCCGCTGGAAGTGCCGGTGATCAGCCAGGTCTGCACGGCGGCGGCGCGGGTCGTGGTCGAAGCGTTCATGTCGGTGTCCTTGTCGCGGTGGGTGATGAGGGATGGGTTTGGAGGCCCATGGCTGCACTGTCGCCGCGAACGACTCATCGATAAAGGTGACAGGACCGCAAACATCATTCGATACCATGCATGAATGGATCGATCGCTGCTCGCTCATCTGCCTGTGGTCCTGGAAGTCCACCGGCGCCAGGGATTCGCCGCCGCGGCGAACGCGCTCGGCATGAGCGCGTCGGCGGTGAGCCATGCGGTGCAGGCGGTGGAACGCGCGCTGGGCGAGCCGCTGTTCACCCGCACCACGCGCAGCGTGCGCCTGACCGCCAGCGGCGAGGCCTTCGTCGCCGCGCTGGGGCCGGCGCTGGACGAGATCGCCGAGGCCGTCGACCACGTCGGCGCGCAGCGCGGACGCGTGTCCGGCGTGCTGCGGCTCAACGTGCCGCGCATCGCGCTGCCCATCGCGGTCACGCCGATGCTGCGGCTGCTGACGGCGCGTCATCCGGCGTTGATCGTCGAGATCGCCACCGACGAAGGCCTGGCGGACATCGTCGCCGCCGGCTTCGATGCCGGCGTGCGTCTGGGCCACACGGTGGCGCAGGACATGGTGGCGGTGCGCCTGACGCCGCCACTGAAGATCGCGCTGGTGGCCTCCCCGGCCTATCTGGCGGCGCATGGCGAGCCGGCCACGATCGCGGAACTCGCGGCGCATCGCTGCATCGGCTACCGGTTCGTGAGCTCGGGCGCCGTCTACGACTGGGACCTGAAGGAACACGGCAAGCCAGTGAGCGTCGCCGTGCCCGGGCCGGTGCGGGTCACCGATTCGCTCTATGCGAAGGAGTTGGCGCTGCTGGGCGAGGGCATCGCCTATCTGTTCGAGCCGCTGGTGCAGGACGAACTGCGCGACGGCACGCTGCGGCAGGTGCTGCCGCGCGCCGGCGTCGAGGAGCCGGGCCTGTTTCTCTACTTCCCGCAGCGCGCGGGGCAGCAGACCAGGATGCGCGCGCTGATCGAGGTCGCGCGCGAGGTGGAGGCCGCCTCGCGGCCGGGCGCGAAAGCGGCGAAAGGCCCGGTCAGAACGCCGCGCTGAGCTCGTTCACCAGCGCGGCGGCGCCGATCTCGCGCACCGCCGAGAAGTTCTGCCCCGCCCATAGCGGCGAGAAGTCGCCGCTGCCCTGCGCCTCGGCCTTCGCGCGCAGCGGCGCGACGCCGGAGGTCGCCAGCGGGAACTGCGGCGCGGCATCGCTCAGCGGGCCGACCTCGCGCATGAGGCGGTTGACGATGCCGCGCGCCGGCCGGCCGGTGAAGAGATTGGTGACCGCGGTGTGGTGGCTGGCCGGGTCGCGCAGCGCCGCGCGATGGGGCGCGCTGGTCGTCGCTTCGTCGCAGAGCAGGAACGCGGTGCCGAGCTGCACCGCCGAGGCGCCGAGCGCCAGCGCCGCGCGGATGCCGCGCACGTCGGCGATGCCGCCGGCCGCGATCACCGGCACCTTCACCGCGCGCACGATCTGCGGCAGCAGCGCCAGGGTGCCGGGCTGGCGCGTCAGGTCGTCGCTGAGGAAATGGCCGCGATGGCCGCCTGCCTCCCAGCCTTGCGCGATCACCGCGTCCACACCTCGCGCCTCGAGCCAGCGCGCTTCGTCGACCGTCGTCGCATTGCCCAGGACCAGGCTGCCCCAACCCTTCACGCGCGCCAGCAGATCCGCCGGCGGCAGGCCGAAATGGAAGCTCACCACGGGCGGACGGAACGGCTCGACGAGGTCGGCGATCTCCGGCGTGAAGGGCTGACGGCCCGGGCCGGCCTTGATCTGCGCGGGGTCGATGCCGAACTCGGCGTAGTACGTGGCGAGCCGGTCGCGCCAGCGCGCCTCGCGGGCTTCATCGATCGCGGGCGGCGTGTGGGCGAAGAAGTTGACGTTGAATGGCTTGTCGGTGCCATCGCGCAGCGCCTTGAGTTCCTGGACCAGCGCCTCCGGCGCCAGCAGCGCCGCCGGCAACGAGCCGAGCCCGCCCGCGTTGCTGACCGCCAGGGCCAGCCGCGCGCCCTGCACGCCGGCCAGCGGCGCCTGGATCAGCGGCAGCCGGGTGCCGAGGAAGAACGGAGCGAAGGGCGCGCTGGACGTGGGCATGGCGGCGGATCCTGGTCTCGATGAACGAGCGGCCATGATCGCGCAAGGGCAAAGCCCCTGTCAGGCCTTCTCCATCTCGAAGGGCGGAATGCGGCGGCCGTCGACATCGGTGAAGCCGTATTCGGCGGCAAGGTCGCCGGCGCGCAGCACCTGGCCGCTGCGGTCCATGATGCGCGGATCGGCCGCGAGCGCGGCCACCGCGCGGCCGACGTAGCGGGGGGATTCGGTGGCGGCGAGTTCGGGCCGGGACTGCCAGTGCTGCTCGTCGGTGTGGTGGCCGGCGAGGACGAATTCAGTCCGCATCCAGCCGGGCGAAACCGCGACCGAGGCAACGCCGTGCGGCTTCAGGTCCTGCGCCATCCCGCCCGCGAGGCGCGTCATCGCGGCCTTCGCCAAGTCGTAGAGGAGGTTGCCCTTGAGGAAATGGCCGCGATCCCAGAACGTCGTCGTGACGATCAGGCCGGCGCCGCGCGCGATCAGCAGCGGCGCGGCGGCACGGCTGGCCAGCAGGTGGTTGCGCACGCCGCGATCCATCATCGCGTCCCACTCGTCCAAGGGGCGCTCCCAGAACGGGGCGTCGAACACGCCGCTGAAGACCTCGTGACCGCCCCAGGCGTTGTTGACCAGCAGGTCCAGGCGGCCTTGCTCGGAGTGCACGCGCTGGAAGAGTGCCTTCACTTGGGACTCGTCGGTGTGGTCGCAGCGCGCGGCGATGCCGCGACCGCCGAGCCGGGTGACCTCGTCGGCGGTGTCGTCGATGGTGCCGGGGATGGTGGGGAGGTCCGCCAGCGCCTGCAGGCGGGCGTACTGCGTGGCGGGGTGGGCGCGCGTGCTGCGGCCGGTGACGTAGACGGTGGCGCCCGCGGCGCCCAGCTCCAGCGCGATGCCGCGGCCGGCGCCGCGGCTGCCGCCGGTCACGACCGCCACGTGGCCGGCCAGCGGCCGGTCGGTTCGTTCGGTGCTCATGTCGTCTCCCGTTGGTGTTGAAGGGAAACGATACGCGGCGCTTGCGGGGAAGCGGGTCAAGTCCTGTCAGCAGACAGGGAGCATTCGAGACGCGTCGGAGGTCCTGCGAAGAGCCCCTCTCCCCTACCCTCTCCCCCTCTGGGGGCGAGGGAGTTGGTAAGCAGCGCTTGACACGTTGCTTCCCCCCCCCGGGCGAAGGAAAGCGACTCACGAGACCGACGCCTCAACTCCCTCGCCCCGCCTTGCGGGGAGAGGGCGGGGGAGAGGGGTCTCCCCGGCGGGAGCGACGCCTCAACTCCCTCGCCCCGCTTTGCGGGGAGAGGGTGGGGGAGAGGGGTCTCCCCGGCGGGAGCGGCGCTTCAACTCCCTCGCCCCGCTTTGCGGGGAGAGGGTGGGGGGAGAGGGGTCTCCCCGGCGATTCACTTGCAGGTGAAGCTCTTCGCGTTCACTTCCTTGACGTTGCCCGTGCCGCAGGTGGCGGCCGCCTGGTCGCTCATCTTGCGCACGTCGTCCATGCGCTGGGTGCTGGCCTCGGTGGTATTGGGCGCGATGACGCAGCCGGTGGACAGGATCGCGGCGGCGGTGGCAAGCAACAGGGCGGCGGGACGGATGGTCATGGAATGTTTCCCTCGAGGGTTGGTGTGATCGCGGCGCAGTCTAGGCGCTGCCCGCGCCCTTGATCCGCGTTCCGACGAACTGCATCCGCGCCGGCATGAACTGCATTGCCAGCCGACCCGCCGTGGACCTGCCCCGCGCCACCTCCCCTTCCCCGCTCAAGGCCTGGCCAGCGCCTCCACCGGATCGAGGCGCGCCGCATTGCGCGCCGGCAGGAATCCGAAGATCACGCCGATCAGCGACGACACCGCGAACGCGCCCGCGATGGCCGTCACCGACACCAGCATCCGGAACCCCGCCGCTCCCGCGAAGTGGTTGAAGACCAGGCTCGCCCCGACCGCCAGCGCCACGCCCAGCCCGCCGCCGATCAGACACACGAGCACCGCCTCGATCAGGAACTGCCGCAGGATGTCCGTCTGCCTCGCGCCCACCGCCATGCGCACCCCGATCTCCCCGGTGCGCTCCGTCACCGACACCAGCATGATGTTCATCACCCCGATCCCGCCCACCAGCAGCGAGATGAACGCGATCGCCGAGATCAGCAGCGTGATCGCCCCGGTCGTCTGCTCGACCGTCTTGCGGATGCTGTCCGTGTTGAACAGGAAGAAGTCGGTGGCCCCATGGCGCTGCGCCAGCAGCGTGCGGATGCCCTGCTCGGCCGCCGCGTTGGGCACCGCGTCGCTGACCCGCACGGTGATGCTGCTCACATAGTCCTGGCCGCTCATGCGGTTCATCGCGGTCGTGTACGGCACCCACACGTTGATCGAGTCGTCGTTGCCGAAGGCGCTGGACTTCTTCGCCGTCACGCCGACGATGCGCACCGGCACGCTGCCCAGCAGGATGACCTCGCCCAGCGCCGGCTCGCCATTGGGGAACAGCCGCTTGCGCGCGTTCTCGTCGATCACCGCGTCCTGCGCCCGCGCCCGCACCGCCGCGGCATCGAAGGCCCGCCCCTGCGCCAGCGTGTAGCCGCGCACGCGGAAGAACTGCTCGCCGACGCCGCTGACGCTCGCGCCCACGTCGACGTTGCGATAGCGCAGCCCCGCGCTGACCGCGACCGACGGCGTCACGCTGTCGACATAGCCGAGCTGCGCCAGCGCGTCCGCGTCGCCCGCGCGCAGCGTCCGGATCGCACCGGCGCGCCGGTCGCCGAAGCCCTCGCCCGCCATCACGTCGATGGTGTTGGTGCCCATCGCGTTGATGTCGGCCAGCACCTTCTCCCGCGTCCCCTGCCCCAGCCCGACCACCGACACCACCGAGGCGATGCCGATGATGATCCCCAGCATGGTCAGCAGCGTGCGCAGCCGGTGCGCCAGCATCGCCTTGAGCGCCATGCGCGTGGCCTCGGCGACGCGCGCCAGCACCGCCGCCCAGGCCGGCCCCGACGGCGCCGGATCCGGCTTGGCGAGCACCGCCGGCGGCGCCGCGTCCGGACGGCGCCGGTCGGCGACGATGACGCCGTCGCTGATCTCGATCACGCGCTGCGCGTGCCCGGCCACCTGCGCGTCGTGCGTCACCAGGATCACGGTGTGACCGTCGGCATGCAGCTCCTCGAGGATCTTCATCACCTCGCGGCCGCTGGCCTGGTCGAGCGCGCCGGTCGGCTCGTCGGCCAGGATCACGTCGCCGCCGTTCATCAGCGCCCGCGCGATCGACACGCGCTGCTGCTGACCGCCGGACAGCTGGCCCGGCCGGTGATGCAGCCGCTCCGCCAGCCCCAGCCGCGCCAGCAGCGCCTTCGCGCGCTCATGGCGGTGCTCGGTGCGGGCGCCGGCGTAGATGGACGGGATCTCGACGTTGCCCACCGCGTCCAGGTCGCCCAGCAGCTGATAGCGCTGGAAGATGAAGCCGAAATGCTCGCGCCGCAAGCGGGCGAGTTCATCCGGCCCCATCGCGCCGGTCTCCTGGCCGGCGACGCGGTAGCTGCCGCGGGTCGGCCGGTCCAGGCAGCCGAGGATGTTCATCAGCGTCGACTTGCCCGAGCCCGACGGGCCGATGATGGCGACCATCTCGCCGGCCTCGATCGTCAGGTCGACATCGCGCAGCACCGCCACGGTGCCCTCGCCGGCCGGGTATTCGCGGACCAGGCCGCGCAGTTCGAGCAGCGCCGCCATGGTCACATCTCCGGCGGCGGGTGATGCTCCTCGCCGGAGGCGCCGGCGCGCGGCGGCGCGGCCTCGGCGGTGACGACCTTCTCGCCCTCCTTCAGGCCTTCGAGCACCTGGACGCGCACGCGGTTGTTCAACCCGATGCGGACCTGGCGATCCTCCAGCCGGCCCTGGGCGCC
This sequence comes from Roseateles sp. Mitsp63, assembly GCF_059491535.1. Taxonomy (NCBI): domain Bacteria; kingdom Pseudomonadati; phylum Pseudomonadota; class Betaproteobacteria; order Burkholderiales; family Sphaerotilaceae; genus Roseateles; species Roseateles sp. Mitsp63. The sequence continues at coordinate 5,736,519 of NZ_CP168509.1, forward strand.
GACCACGCGGACCTTGTAGCGGTCGGTCCTGCCCTCGCGCGCGCCGAGCGCCGCGACCGGGATCGACAGCGTCCCCTTGGCCTGCGCCAGCACGATGGTCGCCTGCGCCGTCATGTTGATGCGCAGCGTGCCGTCCGGATTGGGCACGTCGAAGATGCCGTTGTAGTAGATCGCGTTGGCCGTGGCGGAGGTGCCCGAGGTCGACGAGCCCGTGACCGCCGACGCATCCGCCAGCGTCGTGTCGCCGGGCTCGACCGCGCGCAGCGTGGCCTCGATGCGGCGGTCGGGCTCGCCCAGCAGCGAGAAATGCACCGGCATGCCGGCCTTGACGCGCGGCACGTCGGCCTCCGAGATCCGCGCCTTGATCGTCATCGTGTCCAGCCGCGCCAGCTTGATGATGGTCGGCGCCGTCTGCGCCGCGTTCACCGTCTGGCCCTGCTCGGTGACGATGGCGACGACGGTGCCGTCCATCGGCGCCAGCACCTTCGCGTAGCCGAGGTTCAGCCGCGCCGTATCCACCTTGATGCGGGCCTGCGCGACGATCGCCTGCTGCGACTCGACATCGGCGCGCGCGGTGTTGAGCGTGGCTTCCGCGGTCTCCAGATCGGCGCGGGCCCCCGCATCCGCCGAGGCCAGTTCGCGCTGACGCTTCGCGGCCAGGTCGGCCTGCGCCAGCGTCGCCCGCCGCGCGGTCAACAGCGCCTCGGCGCTGCGCAGCGAGGCCTCGGCGTCGCGCAATTCGTTCTGCTGCGTCAGCGCGTCGATCTCGGCGATCAGCTGACCTTCCTTGACCTTGTCGCCCAGCGCCACCGCGAGCCGCTTCACCTCGCCGGTCGCCCGCGCGCCGACGCTCACCAGCTTGAACGCGTTGATCGTGCCGGTGGCCAGCACGCTGACCTCCAGGTCGCCGCGCTCGACCGCGGCCGACGTCACCTGCGGCGGCGGCGGCGGGCTGAACCAGACCGCCTTCGCCACCAGGCCCGCCACCACGAGTCCCGCCACGGCCAGCGCCAGCCGGCCCGGCCTCATCCACTGCTTCATTCGAACTCCCTCGATCCCTGAACCCGCGGCCATCAGCGCGCGGCGGCGACCGCGCCGCCCCCGCTCCAACCGCCGCCGAGCACCTTGTAGAGCGTGATGCGATTGAGCTGCTCGCTCAGCCGCAGCGTCACCAGCGCCTGCTGCGCGCCCACCAGCGAGCGCTGCGCGTCGAGCAGGTCCAGCTGCGTCGTGCTGCCGGCGCGGTACTGCGTCTGCGCCAGACGCAGCTGACGCTCGGCCGAGGCCAGCAGCGCCTGCTGCGCCGCCAGCCGGTCGGCCAGCGTCGCGCGCACGGCGAGCGCATCGGCGACTTCGCGGAACGCCGTCTGCACCGTCTTGTCGTAGGTCGCCAGCGCGATGTCGCGGCCGGCCTCGGCCTGGCGCACCGCCGCGTCGCGCGCGCCGCCGTCGAAGACCGGCAGCGACGCCGACGGGCCGAAGCTCCACGAGCCGCTGCCCGCCTTGAACAGGCCCGACAGCGCGCTGCTGCCGGTGCCCGCGCTCGCGGTCAGGCTGATGGACGGAAACCGCGCCGCGCGCGCCGCGCCGATGTCCGCGTGCTTCGCGATCAGCGCATGCTCGGCCGCGAGCACGTCGGGACGGCGCTGCAGCACGCTCGACGGCACGCCGGCCGGCAGCTCGACCAGCAGGCTCACCGAGGCCAGCGCGTCGTCGGCACGCGGCTCGAAGTCCGCGGGCAGCGCCGCGCCGAGCAGCAGCTCCAGCGCATGGCGGTCCTGCGCGATCGTCGCGGGATAGGCGGCGGCCTCGGCGATCGCGCTCTGCACGGCCGTCTCCGCCTGCGCGAGCACCAGGCCCGACACCGCACCCGCCGCATGGCGGTGGCGGGTCAGCGCCAAGGAGCGCTGCTGGCTCTCCAGCGTCTGCTGCGCGAGCCGCTGACGCTCCAGGTCCGCGGCCCAGGTCAGCCAGGCGCTCGCGGTCTCGGCGACCAGCGTGATCTGGACGCTGCGGCGCGACTCGGCGGCGCCCAGCAGCGACTGCTCGGCCGACGCGCTCAGGTTGCGCACGCGGCCGAAGAAGTCGAGCTCGAAGCTGGACAGCGCCAGTTGCATCGAGACCTGCTGCGTCACCTGACCCGCCGCGCCGCCCCGCGTGGCGCCGGCGGATATGCCCAGCGCCGGCAAGCGCTGCGCGTCGGTCTGACGGAACGCGGCGCGGGCCTGCTCGACCTGCAGCGCGGCGACGCGCAGGTCGCGGTTCTCGCGCAGCCCGAGGGCCACGGCGCCGCGCAGCCGCTCGTCGACGAACATCGAGTCCCAGCCGGGTAGGGACACATCCGCGGCCGCCGTCGATGCCGCCGCCGATGCCGGCACGGCGGGCTCGGGACGGCGGTAGTCCGGCGCCAGGTTGACGCAGCCCGCCAGCATGAGCGCCAGGGTCAGGACTTGCGGCAGCCAGCGCACCGGTGACGGAAGGAGGCGCGCGGGTCGCGGGCCCGGGATCGGCATTCGGATCATCGGCGGGGAGTCTAAGGCTGATGCAGGATGCGTGCCCGCACTGCCGTCCGGCGTACGGCCGGCGCAGCCATGGCTTGGGCCGATACTCGCGCATCGCCTCGACTCGGGAACCTTCTTGGCCGCCTCCTCTGACGCCTCCGGTGCCGCCCCGCCTCCGGACCCGACCCCGTTGCCGCCCTTCCTCTCGGGCGGCGGCGAGATCGCGCGCCGGATCGCCGACTTCGACTGGAGCCGCACCGCGCTCGGCCCGCTGGCCAGTTGGCCGGACCACCTGCGCCATGCCACCGCGCTGATGCTGCGGGCGCGCACGCCCATCGTGATGCTGTGGGGCGAGTCCGGCGTGATGATCTACAACGACGCCTACGGCGTGTTCGCGGGCGCGCGCCATCCCCAGCTGCTCGGCACCAACGTGCGCGAGGGCTGGCCCGAGGTGGCCGACTTCAACGACAACGTGATGCGCGTCGGGCTGGCCGGCGGCACGCTGCACTACGAGGACCAGGTGCTGGTGCTGCATCGCCATGGCCGGGCCGAGCAGGTGTGGCTGAACCTCGACTATTCGCCACTGCTGGACGATGCCGGCCAGCCGGCGGGCGTGATGGCGATCGTCGTCGAGACCACCGCCAAGGTGACCGCCGAGCGCCGCGTGCGCGGCGAACGCGAGCGCCTGAGCAAGCTGTTCGAGCAGGCGCCCAGCTTCATGGCCGTGCTGGCCGGGCCGGACCACCGCTTCGAGTCGATCAACCCCGCCTACCAGCGCCTGGTCGGCCATCGCGACGTGCTGGGCCGCGGCATCGCCGAGGCGCTGCCGGACGCGGCCGCGCAGGGCTACGTCAAGCTGCTCGACGCGGTCCGCGCCACCGGCCGCGCCTACACCGCGCAGTCGGCGCTGTTCGTGTCCGCGGGCGAGGACGGCACGCCGCAGGAGCACTTCCTGGACTTCGTCTACCAGCCGATCCGCGATGACGCCGGCGCGGTGTCGCACATCTTCGTCGAGGGCGTCGACGTCACCGCGCGCGTGCGCGGCGAGCAGCGCCGCGCCGCGCTCGCCGGCCTGAGCGAGCGGCTGCGCGAGGTCGGCGCGCCGGCCGACGTGGGCTTCGCCTCCGCGCAGATGCTGGGGATGATGCTGTCGGCGACACGCGCCGGCTACTGCACCGTCGACCACGAGGCGGAGACCGTGCGCATCGAGCGCGACTGGATGCGCGGCGGGCTGGACAGCCTGGCGGGCACGCGCCGCTTGCGTGAGTACGGCAGCTTCGTCGAGGCGCTCAAGCGCGACGAGGTGGTCGCGATCACCGATGTCGCCGAGGATCCGCTCACGCGCGAGCATCGCGCCGCCTTCGACGCGATGCGGGTGCGCTCCATCGTCAACGTGCCGGTGCTGGAGCAGGGCCGGCTGGTGGCGCTGCTGTTCGTGCACGACGAGTCGCCGCGCGCCTGGAGCAACGATGACGTCGCGCTGATCCGCGAGGTGGCGCATCGCACGCGCGTGGCGGTCGAGCGGGCGCGCAACCAGGCGATCGCGCAGGACCGGGAGGAGCGGCTGCTGCGCTCGGACCGGCGCAAGGACGAGTTCCTGGCCACGCTCGCGCACGAGCTGCGCAATCCGCTGGCGCCGATCCGCAACGCGGTGCACCTGCTCGGCGCCGCCGATCGCGAGGGGCGCTTCGGCCAGATCCGGGATCTGCTCGAGCGCCAGGTCAATCACATGGTCCGGCTGGTCGACGACCTGCTGGAGGTCTCGCGCATCAGCCGCGGGCTGATCACGCTGCGCCACGAGCCGGTGAGCCTGAGCAACATCGCCGATGCCGCCGTCGAGAGCAGCCATCCGCTGATCGACCGCGAGCATCACAAGCTGACGCTGCGCTTCGACGGGCCGGCCCCGTGGGTGCAGGGCGATCCGGTGCGGCTCACGCAGCTGCTGGTGAACCTGCTGAACAACGCCGCGCGCTACACCGACCCGGGCGGCCACATCGACGTCCACGTCACGCGCGAGGAGACCGACGCGGTGATCACCGTGACCGACAGCGGCATCGGCATCGCGCCGGAGCAGCTGCCGCAGCTGTTCGAGCTGTTCTCGCAGCTGGACCGCTCGCACAGCCGCTCTCAGGGCGGGCTCGGCATCGGGCTGAGCCTGTCGCAGACGCTGGCCCGGCTGCACGGCGGCCAGCTGACCGCGTTCAGCGAGGGCCTGGGTCAGGGCAGCCGGTTCCAGCTGCGGCTGCCGGAGATCCCGGCGCCGGCCGCGAGCGCGCCGGCCGAGGCGCGCCAAGACGGGCCGCTGGAGGCGCGGCTGCTGCTGGTCGACGACAACCGCGATGCCGCCGACACGACGGCCGAGCTGCTGCGGCTGATGGGCGCCGATGTCGAGGTCGCCTACGACGGCCGGGCGGCGCTGGACACGGTGCGCGCGCTGCGGCCCGACGCGATCCTGCTCGACATCGGCATGCCCGACATGGACGGGCATGAGGTCGCGCGGCGGCTGCGCGAGATGGGCGACGAGATCGGCCGGCCGCGCCTGATCGCGCTGACCGGCTGGGGCCAGGAGCAGGACCGCGAGCGCACGCGCGCGGCGGGCTTCGACGACCACATGGTCAAGCCGGTCGACGTCGACGCGCTGAAGACCGCGCTGATGGCCGGCCGCAGGCCGGCGACGAACTGATGGCTCCGACCGGAGCAGGAGAACGGATCCCCATGCTGCTGCGCATCCACCACGCCGCGATCATCTGCTCGGACTACGAGCGCTCGCGCCGCTTCTACACCGAGGTGCTGGGCCTGCGCGTGATCGCGGAGACCTATCGCGAGGCGCGCCGCTCGTACAAGCTGGACCTGGCGCTGCCGGACGGCGCGCAGATCGAGCTGTTCAGCTTCCCGGGCGCGCCGCCGCGGCCGTCGTATCCGGAGGCGCAGGGCCTGCGCCATCTGGCGTTCGAGGTGGACGACGTCGAGCGCAGCAAGGCGGCGCTCGAGGCCCGCGGCGTCGCCGTCGAGCCGGTGCGCGTTGACGAGCTCACCGGCAAGCGCTTCACCTTCTTCGCCGATCCGGACGGATTGCCGCTCGAGGTCTACGAGCGCTGAGCGACGCTCAGTTCAGCCGGTAGTTGAGCCGCAGCCAGGTGACGGTGCCCTCGGGGCGGTTGCGCACCGAGAACTCCTTCATCACCTTGAAGTCGACGCCCCAGTCGCCGCTCTCCGACAGGTAGGCGACCAGCGGGCCGGCCGACAGCGCCTGCACCTTGTTGGCGCCGGCCGTGCCGCCCTGGTCCGCCGTGAACTGCTTGAGCACGTAGCCCTGCACGCCGACCTTCCACTGATCGTTCAGCTGATACGTGCCGGACCAGTCCGCATGCAGGTACTGGCCGGAGCGCACGCCGGTGTCGTCATTGCGGGTGTTGAACGAGTAGGTCGCGCGCAGGCCGACGGCCAGGCCGTTCTCCCACACCCGCGAGGCCACCAGCAGCGGCTTGAAGGTCCAGAACTTGCCCGCGCCCGGATTGACCGCGCGGCTCGCGTCGTACGAGCCCAGCGGCGGGTTGAACGCGACGCCCAGCGCCACGCGCGACTCGTCCTGCTGCCAGTCGAGGTAGGCGGCCAGCTCGGGATCGGCCAGGCCGCTGCGCTTGCCCGAGAGGGCGGCGCCGGCGCCGGCCAGCTGCGCGTTGATCTGCGCGGCCGCCGCTGGCGGCACGGCGGCGGGGATCACCGTCGTCAGCGTGAAGTCGTTGGTCTGACGGACCATCGGGAATGCGGCGGAGAAGCCGAGACGCCCGTCCATCACGATCTTCTCGGTCACCCAGGTCAGGCGCGGCACGAAGACGTCCGCCTTGATCGAGCCGTTCACCGTCAGCGGCAGCGTGCCGACGCCAGGCACGGCCAGCGCGCGCGTCGGCGTGTGGCCATCGGCATCGCGCAGCTTGTCGGCCTCGTAGTGCTGGACCCAGAACTGCGCGTACAGGCCCGGGAACTGCGGCGTCGAGATCTCGTAGGACGGTGCGCCCAGCAGCGCGCGGACCTGGCTGTTCTCGGTGGCGTGGGCGGCACCCGCGGCGGCGAGCAGGGCGGCGGCCACGGCAAGCGCGCGCGGCATCAGGCGGAAACAGTCGATGGACACAGGGATCTCTCCGGAGGACTTGGAATTCTGGGGCGAGGCGTTCATCGCCGCGGCAACCGGTCTTGCTGCGGTCCGCAACTGGTTTGCGGCGCTGGCGACGGGGGCGTGATGAAGCGGCGCGCATCGTGCCAGCGGATGCGCGGGGGTGCCGTGGTAAACGTCACATCGACCCGCCGATTAGAGGCACGGCCCCAGTTTCCGGGGCTGACGCGCCACAGCCGCTCGCGTTTAATCCGCCCCCACCGCGATTCGAGCGGAGGAGACACCCATGCCATTCAAGATCAAGACCGCCTTGCGCAACGCCCTGTCCATCGGCCTCCTGGCCGCTTCCAGCCTGTCCTTCGCCGCCGAGGTGGAGGTCGAAGGCTTCAAGTTCCAGGACACCACGGTGCTGCACGGCCAGACATTGCAGCTCAACGGCGCGGCGACATCGAGCATCCTCTCGACGCGCTCGACGGCGGTGGCCTTCTACCTGCCGCGCAAGCAGTCGACGATGGAGGCGGCGGTGGCCGAGAAGGGGGCCAAGCGCATCACCTTCTACATGATGCGCGACGTGTCCTCGCGCGACCTGGCCAACGCGATGCTGGACCGCATCCGCCAGAACGCGGCGGAGGAGTTCAACAAGAACATCATCCAGACCTCGCAGCTGGGCGTGATCTTCGGCAACCGCGCCAAGCTGCTCAAGGGCGATCAATGCACGATCGACTACGACCCGGCGAAGCAGACCACCGAGTTCAGCCTCAACGGCCAGAAGATCGGCGACACCATCCAGGGCGAGAGCTTCTTCCCGATGATGATGAAGGTCTGGATCGGGCCGAAGGTGCGCGGCAGCACCCGCGACGGCCTGCTGGGCATCGCTCCGCCGAAGTGAGCGGCGGAGCGCCGGCTCAGCGGCCCAGCTGCTTGAGCGCGGCTTGCAGGCCGGTGACGCCGCCGACGCGCTGGTCGTTGATGAAGACCTGCGGCATCTGGCGCACGGACGGGCCGCACTTCTCGTAGAAGGCCAGGCGCTCGGCCTCGTCGTCGATCAGGATCTCCTGGAATTCCATCCCGCGGGACTTGAGGAGGCTCTTCGCCGTGTCGCATTGCGGGCAGGCGGACTTGGAGTAGACGACGATCTTGAGCTGCATGGGGCGGGAGTGTATGCGGCGCCTGCGGCCCCAGTCCGCGCGGGGTCTCCGGGCGCCTTGCGCTTAAGCTGCGTCCCCATGGACGCCCTGATCACCGCCGCCGCCCGCTTCCTCGCCGCCGGCGACGCGCTGAGCGCGCTGCAGCGGGTCGCGCTGCGCGATGACCCGCCGGCGCTGGCGCTGCGCGGGATCGCGATGGCGCAGCTGGGCGAGCATCCGCGCGCCCGCGAGCTGCTGCGGCGCGCGGCCAAGGCCTTCGGCCCCAAGGAGACCGTCGCCCGCGCGCGTTGCGTCGTCGCCGAGGCGGAGGTGGCGCTCGCGATGCGCGATCTCGGCGATCCGCCGCGCGCGCTGCTGAACGCCGCCGCCGTGCTCGAAGCCCATGAGGACCGCGTCAACGCGCTGCAGGCGCGCGTGATCGCCGCACGCCGGCTGCTCCTGATCGGCCGGCTCGACGAGGCCGCCGCCGCGTTGCCCGCATTCGATCTCTCCGGCGCTGCGCCGCTGCTGGGCGCCGTCGCCGCGCTGGCGTCGGCCGAGCTCGCGATGCGCTCGCTGCGCAGCCGCGACGCGCTGGCCGCCGTCGATCGCGCGCTCGACTCCGCGCGGCGCTCCGGCGTGCCGGCGCTGATCGCCGAAGCGGCCGAGCTGCGCGCCCTCCTCGATCGTCCCGTCGCCCGCCGCATCGATGCCGGCGCGCCAACGCCGTTGCGCCTGCGAGAGGTCGAGGACCTGCTCGCCTCGCCCGCGCTGGTGGTCGATGCCTGCCGGCGCGCGATCCGCGGCGCCGGACTCGACGTCGATCTCGCGCGCCGGCCGGTGCTGTTCGCGCTCGCGCGGGCGCTGGCCGAGGCCTGGCCCGGCGATGTCGGCCGGCACACGCTGATCCTTCGCGCCTTCCGCACGCGCCATCCGGACGAAACGCATCGCGCGCGGCTGCGCGTCGAGCTCGGCCGGCTGCGCGCGCTGATCGAGCCCGTCGCCGCCATCGAGGCGACACCCAAGGGCTTCGCATTGCGCGTGGCCGCGACGTCGCAGGCGCCTGAGCGCGCCGTGACCGTGCTCGTGCCCCCCATCGAGGGCGAACTCGCCTCACTGCAGGCGCTGCTGGCCGATGGGGCGGCCTGGTCGACGTCGGCGCTCGCGCTGGCGCTCGGCGCGAGCCAGCGCACGGTGCAGCGCGCGCTGGCGGAGCTCGAGGCCGCTGGGCAGGTCCGGGCGCTGGGCCAGGCGCGCGCCAAGCGCTGGCTGGCGCCGGCCATGACGGGAATCGCGACGATCTTGTTACTCCCCGCCTTGCCGCCGGCTGGATAGATTGGCATCCATGCGGCGGCGTCCCGCCGCACAAGGAGAGAACGATGTCCTGTACCGATCAGACCGCCGGCGCCAGCGCCTGCGACCCGAAGGCCGAGGCGCTGATGGCCTCCAACGCCGGACTGCCGCCCGCCCATCCCGCGGAGATCGTCCGCGAATACGGCCCCTACCCCGGCGCGCCCGCCGTGCATGGCGTGAGTCATGACGGCGACCGCGTGTGGGCCGCGACCGCGCTGGGGCTGCTGGCGATCGACCCGGCCAGCGGCGAGGTGCGCCGCACGCTGCCTTGCGCCGCCGACGCGGGCACCGCCTTCGACGGCCGGCTGCTGTACCAGATCGCCGAGTCGCGCATCGACAAGATCGATCCCGCGAGCGGCCGGGTCGTCGGGTCGATCCCGGCGCCGTCCGGCCAGGGCAGCGACTCGGGCCTGACCTGGGCCGAGGGCAGCCTGTGGGTGGGCCAGTACCGCGATCGCAAGATCGTGCAGATCGATCCCGACACCGGCGCGGTGCGCCGCACGATCGAGTCCAACCGCTTCGTCACCGGCGTCACCTGGGTCGACGGCGAGCTCTGGCACGCGACCTGGGAAGGCGACGAGAGCGAGCTGCGGCGCGTCGATCCCAAGGACGGCCGCGTGATGGAGCGCCTCGCGATGCCCGACAACGTCGGTGTCAGCGGGCTGGAGTCGGATGGCGCCGGCCTGTTCTATTGCGGTGGCGGCGGCAGCGGGAAGCTGCGCGCGGTCCGGCGTCCGGCACGCGCGTGAGGAGCTCGACATGAACCCGCTCATCGACTCCCAAGCCCTCGCCCAGCGCGAGGTCGTCACCCGCGATCGCTGGATCGCCGATCGCAAGCGTCTGCTGGAACGCGAGAAGGCGCTGACCCGCCTCGGCGACGAAGTCGCCCGCGAGCGCGGCGCGCTGCCGTGGGTCCGCATGGACAAGGCGTACGTCTTCGAGACCGCGGCCGGACCGCGCCGGCTGGGCGAGCTCTTCGGCCCGCACCGGCAACTGGTGATGCAGCACATGATGTTCTCGCCGGGCTCGGCGGAAGCTTGCAAGAGCTGCTCGTTCATGGCCGACCACACCGATCCGGCGCTGCCGCACCTGGCGGCGCGAGGCGTCGCCTTCGTGGCGGTCTCGCGCGCGCCGCTGGCGGACATCGCGCGCTTCAAGGCCCGCATGGGCTGGCGCTTCGACTGGGTGTCGTCGTTCGGCAGCGACTTCAACCGCGATTTCCATGTCTCGTTCACCGACGAGGAACGCGCCCGCGGCGAGGTCTTCTACAACTTCACGATGCAGCCCTTCCCGCAGGGCGAAGCGCCCGGCATCAGCGTGTTCGTCAAGGACGGCGACGGGACGGTCTACCTGAGCTACTCAACCTTCGGCCGCGGCGTCGAGCTGATGATGCACACCTACCGCTTCCTGGATCTGCTGCCGGAGGGCCGCGACGAGGGCGGCCTGCCCTACACGATGGCATGGGTGAAGCATCACGACCGGTACGAGGAGACGCCGCGCGCGCACGGCGCCGGTGGGGGCTGCTGCGGCTCGCAGGCCTGAACGCGGGCCCGCCCCCTTGGACCGGAGGCCGCGATGGACAGCTTCTGGCCCTGGCTCGCGGTGGCGGGCGCTGGCGCGCTGCATGGATTGAATCCGCTGGCGGGCTGGGGACCGGCTGCCGCGCTGGCCGTCCGCGATGGCAGCGACGACCGCGATGGCCGCGACGGTCGACAGCGACGCTGGTTGAGCGCCTTGGCATCGATCGCGGCGGGCCACCTCGTCTCGGTCGGGCTCACGGCGATCGTGATTGCTCAGGGGCTCGACGACGGACGGTGGTGGCTGACAGGTGTCGCGATGGCCGGATTCGCCGCCATGGCGGCCCGGCATGTCCGGCGCCGATCGACCGCGCCGTTGCGCGCGATGGCGGCGGGCACCGCGATGGGCGGCTGGGGGCTCGGCCTCTGGTCCTTCATCGCGGCGACGGCGCATGGCGCCGGGACGATGCTGCTGCCGGCGCTGGCGCCGTTGTGCCTCGGCACGGCGGTGGGGCGCGACCTCACCGCGTCCGGTTCGCTGACGCTCGCCCTGTTGGTGGTGATGGTGCATGCCGCCGCGATGGTCGCGACGGCGGGGATGGCGGCGTTGCTGGCGACGCGCGGATGGCGCGCCTTGCGCCGCCCTTGGCGCTGAAACGGATCAGCGCTGCTTGCCCAGGTCCATGACCCAGTACTTGCTGTAGGCGTTCGACGAGGAGGCGGCGGGCCGGCAGGCGACGCCCATGTCGGCGAAGTTCGCGGACATCAGGTTGGCGCAATGGCCGGCGCTGTTGCGCCAGGAGCTCATGACGGATTCAACGGTCTCCTGACCGCCGGCGATGTTCTCGCCGACGGCGGCCCAGCTGTAGTTGACCGCGTTGACGCGGTCGACGAAGGTGCGGCCGTCCTGGCTGTTGTGGCTGAAGTAGTTCTTCGTCGCCATGTCCAGCGCGTGGCCGTCGGCGGCCTGGGTCAGCTTGTCGTTCCAGACGACGGGCGGCACGGCGGGGTAGTTCGTGCCGCCGCAGTTCGCGCCCGCGGCGCGCAACGCGTTGATGCGGTCCAGCAGGTCCTGCTTGAAGTTGGGCAGGTCACAGGTGCCGGCGACGACGGGAGGCGTCGTCGGACCGGGCTGGCCGGGAGTGGTCGGGGTGGGCGAGGTCGGGGCGCCGCCGCTGGCCGGTGCATCGCTGCCTCCGCCGCCGCAGGCGCCCAGGCCGAGCGCCAGCAGGGCGGCGACGAGCATGGAGAAGGGGAACTGCCGGTGGGCCGGCCTGTTGGAAGTGGCGTCCATCCGGGAATCTTAGGAAACAGATGGAAAGAAAGCTGGAACGAAACGTTCCAAAGGCGCCCCAACGTGGCCGGTGTGCCGACGCTGTAGCCAATTTGCCTACAGCGTAGCCAATCCGCCTACGGTCACCGAGCCACCGCCCGGGGGACCGGCCGCCTGCCCAGGCGCCGGCCCTGGGTGGATCACATCAGGTCGTAGCGATCCAGGTTCATCACCTTGGTCCACGCCTTGGCGAAGTCACGGACGAACACCTGCTCGCCGTCCTTGGAGGCATAGACCTCCGACAGCGCCCGCAACTGGGAGTTCGAGCCGAACACCAGGTCCGCCGCCGTGCCGGTCCACTTCAGCGCGCCCGACGTCCGGTCGCGGCCCTCGAGCACGCCCTCCTCGCTCTCCGAGCGTTGCCACTTCGTCCGCATGTCCAGCAGGTTGACGAAGAAATCGTTGCTCAGGGTCTCGGGCCGCGTGGTGAAGACGCCGTGCTTCGTGTGGCCGAAGTTGGTGCCGAGCATCCGCATCCCGCCGATCAGCGCGGTGAGTTCCGGCGCGCTCAGCGTCAGCAGCTGCGCCTTGTCCACCATCAGCTCGGCGGCGTGCTTCACCAGGTCCTTGCGGATGTAGTTGCGGAAGGCATCGGCCGCCGGCTCCAGCACGCCGAAGGACTCGACGTCCGTCTGCTCCTGCGTCGCGTCGGTGCGGCCCGGCGTGAACGGCACCACCAGGTCGTGCCCCGCCTTCTTCGCCGCGGCCTCGACCCCCGCGGAGCCGCCCAGCACGATCAGGTCGGCCAGTGAGATCTGCTTGCCGCCGGCCGCCGCGCCGTTGAACTCCTTGCGCACCGCCTCCAGCTTGGCCAGCACCTTCTCGAGTTCGCTCGGCTGGTTGACCGGCCATTCCTTCTGCGGCGCGAGGCGGATCCGCGCGCCGTTGGCGCCACCGCGCTTGTCGCCGCCCCGGAACGTGGACGCCGACGCCCATGCCGTCGTCACCAGCTGAGACACGGTCAGTCCGCTGGCGAGCAGCTTGGCCTTCAGCGCCGCGACGTCCTTGTCGTCGACCAGTGGATGCGAGACCTTGGGCACCGGGTCCTGCCAGATCAGCTCTTCCTTGGGCACCAGCTTGCCGAGATAGCGCGACACCGGCCCCATGTCGCGGTGCGTCAGCTTGAACCAGGCGCGCGCGAACGCGTCCGCCAGTTCCTCGGGATGCTGCATGAAGCGGCGCGAGATCTTCTCGTAGGCCGGATCGACGCGCAGCGCGAGGTCCGCCGTCGTCATCATCGGCGCGTGGCTCCGGCTCTTGTCGTGCGCGTCGGGGACCGTGCCCGCGCCGGCGCCGCCCTTGGGCGTCCACTGGTGCGCGCCGGCCGGGCTCTTCGTCAGCTCCCATTCATAGCCGAACAGCGTCTCGAAGTAGCTGTTGTCCCACTGGGTCGGCGTCGGCGTCCAGGCGCCCTCGATGCCGCTGGTGATGGTGTAGACGCCCATGCCCTCGCCGAACGCGTTCTTCCATCCCAGGCCCTGCTCCTCGAGCGCCGCGCCTTCGGGCATCGCGCCGACCTGGCTCGCGTCGCCCGCGCCATGCGCCTTGCCGAAGGTGTGGCCGCCGGCGACCAGCGCGACGGTCTCCTCGTCGTTCATCGCCATGCGCTTGAAGGTCTCGCGGATGTCGCGCGCCGACTTGGCGGGATCGGGATTGCCGTTGGGGCCTTCCGGGTTCACGTAGATCAGGCCCATCTGGACGGCGGCCAGCGGGTTGGCCAGGTCGCGATCGCCGGCATAGCGCTCGTCGCCGAGCCAGGTGGTCTCGGGGCCCCAGAAGACGTCGGTCTCGGGCTCCCAGACGTCGGCGCGGCCGCCGGCGAAGCCGAAGGTCTTGAAGCCCATGGACTCCAGCGCGACGTTGCCGGCCAGGATCATCAGGTCGGCCCAGGACAGCTTGCGGCCGTACTTCTGCTTGACCGGCCAGAGCAGGCGGCGGGCCTTGTCGAGGTTGCCGTTGTCGGGCCAGCTGTTGAGCGGCGCGAAGCGCTGCGCGCCGGTGCCGGCGCCTCCGCGGCCATCCTGCACGCGGTAGGTGCCGGCCGAGTGCCATGCCATGCGGATGAAGAACGGGCCGTAGTGGCCGTAGTCGGCGGGCCACCAGTCCTGCGAATCGGTCATCAACGCATGCAGGTCCTTGACCACGGCATCGAGGTCCAGGGTCTTGAACTCGTGGGCGTACTTGAATTCCTCGCCCATCGGATTGGTCTTGGGCGAGTGGAGCGAGAGGAGGGAGAGATTGAGCTGATCGGGCCACCAGTCGCGGTTGCCTTTGGCTCCAGCCACCGTGTGCTTGTGTGACACGCCCGTGAAGGGGCACTTGGATTCGACTGACATGTCTGTCTCCTGGGTTGAGCCTTGGGGAACCGTCCGCAGGTCCGCAACGTGCGAGCGCGGACGAGTCTAGGACCCGGCAGGAGATCGGAGCAACAGGCGTCGCCTATCGGGGCGATAGCTTTCCCAGCGGACTCCGGGCCGTTCGGCTCAGGCCGCTTCTTCAACGAGCTTCATCAGCGGTCTCGCCGGCTCTTCGTCAGGCCGCCGACGCCGCCTGGCGGTGGAGCGGAGACCGTCGATGTGCTCCTGCAGACTTGCGGAGACGGGCTGCCACATCGGGTCGAGAATGAAGTCGATACCCTCCCGGCGCGCCATCTTGGCTGCCGGCACAAAGTCGGCATCTCCCGCGACCAGCACGATCTGGTCGACGTGTTTGCGAAGCGCGAGCGTCACGATGTCGACGCCGATGTTCATGTCGACCCCCTTCTGCCGCACATCCGGTACCACGTCGGAGTCGGTCAGATCTTCAAGCCGCAGTTGCCCCTTCAAGAGGGATTGGATGACATGAGGCTTGATCGTCCAGGGATTTGCTGAAGCCAACGTCCCGAGACGCAGCGCGACCTTGCGCTTGGTCTTGAGGCGTTCGTGGAGCTGCAGGCGAAAGACCGCTTCCTCACTGCTTCCGAAACTGACGCCCTTCCCACTGATGGGATTCTGCAGGCGCTTCATCAGCGGCGGGCAGTCGTAGAAGTAGATGCGGAACAGGTCCCTCACACGTCGAGCCCTGCCCCGGCCATGTTCGACAAGATGGGCCACCGCCCATCGAAATGCACAGTCCGCAGCACGCTCCGCATTGAAGGCATTGTCGGGATCCAGGCCCCGAAACCGCTTCACGAAGTAGGCGCCGTCAATGAGGATGGCCGTTGGCATGTCGTCTCCTGCACTACCGGAGAAATAACGCCCCAGGGGCACAGCCCGTCCAGGATCGATGAGGACGGGGGGCAGCCTGGGGCGAGGAAGCGAAGTCTATCGGCGCGCGATGACTTCGTGAACGATTTTCAGATGAACCCAGGGCCATTCGCGAGTGGCACTTGTTGCCCCTTTCCGACGACTCACCCGTCGCGATCGTTCGCATCCCCCATCGTCATCACCCGGTCCCATTTGCGAGACCACACTCCCCCACAGGAGATCCCCCCATGCCCCTCTTCCTGCTGGTTCTCCTGGCCAGCCTGCTGCTTCCCTTCCACTGCCTTGCCGCCGGCGGCCATCACGCCGTCGACGACGCCGTCATCGCCGTCCCCGGCCAGTGCACGCTCGAGCTCTGGGCCGAACGCTCGGACACCGACCGCCGTCAGCTTCAGCACGCGGGCGTCGGCTGCCACGTCATGGGCCTGGAGGCCGAGATCAATGGCGATCGCGAGACGACGCGCTCAGCCTCCGCCCTCCACCTCCACGCCTTCCAGCTGAAGTGGGCCACCGACCTGCAGCCGCGGTTGTCGATCGGCCTCGCCGGCGCGCTGCGCTGGCAAGACCAGACCCCGCGCGCGCAGCGCGCGCTGCTGGTGCCGCTGAGCTGGACGCCGCGCGACGATCTCGCCTTTCACCTGAACCTCGGCCGCACGTTCGCGAGCGGCGCGCCCGATCGCACCCAGCGCGGCGCGGCCATCGAGTGGCAGATGATGGCCGGCTGGCAGCTCCTCGCCGAGGTCTTCCACGACGGCACGCGCCCGCTCAAGCGCCTGGGCCTGCGCCACGACATCAACGAGCGCCTGTCGCTCGATCTCAGCGTCGCGCGCGGCGACGCCGCCGGCACGGCGCCTCGCGAAACCTGGTGGACCGGCGGGCTCAACTGGACCTTCGGCCAGTGAGCCGCGCGGGGCTCGCCACCCCGTCCGGCATGCGTTGGGCGCATGAGTAAAGTCGCGGCCCGAGCAAGGGCATCGTGCAGACTTTCCGCGTCGTCGATTTGAAGGACAAGAATGTCGCCTCACGGCCGTTCCGCGTCCGATTGACGACGAGAATCGTCCGGCCTTCACGCCTTCACGCCCTCACGCCTTCACGCCGCCCCGCCTCGCGCGGGGCGGCGGCCCCTCAACCTGGAGCCCACCATGTCTCTGCGCATCAACGACACCGCCCCGAATTTCACCGCCAAGACCACGCACGGGGAGATCGACTTCCACGACTGGATCGGCGACAGCTGGGCCATCCTGTTCTCGCACCCGAAGGACTTCACCCCGGTGTGCACGACCGAGTTGGGCTACATGGCGAAGATCGAGCCGGAATTCACCAAGCGCAATGCCAAGCTGATCGGCCTGTCCATCGATCCGGTCGAGAACCACTCGAAGTGGGCCGCCGACATCGAGGAGACCCAGGGTGCCGCGGTGAAGTACCCGATGATCGGCGACACCGACCTGAAGGTCGCCAAGCTCTACAACATGCTGCCGGCCGACGAGGCGGGCACTTCCGACGGCCGCACCGCGGCGACCAACGCGACGGTGCGCTCGGTGTTCATCATCGGCCCGGACAAGAAGATCAAGCTGATGCTGACCTATCCGATGACGACGGGCCGCAACTTCGACGAGATCCTGCGCGTGCTGGACTCGATGCAGCTCACCGCCAAGCACCGCGTCGCGACGCCGGTGAACTGGAAGCACGGCGACGACGTGATCATCGCGGGCTCGGTCTCGGACGACGAAGCCAAGACGATCTATCCCGAAGGCTGGAAGGCGCCCAAGCCCTATCTGCGCATCGTCAAGCAGCCGAAGTGATCCCTGCCCGCCGCGCGGCGTTCATCGCCGGTTCGTTGATCGCCGCGGCGGCGATCGCCTACGTCTGGACCCGACCCGCCGGCGGCGAGCGGGCGACGCTCGCGACTCGGATGTCTCCAGACGCGGCGGGACCGGCCCTCACGGCGTCCGGCATCCCCATCGCGATGCCTGCCGGAGCGGCCTCCACAGCCCGGGTCCCAGCGTCGGCGCCAGCGGGTGTCGGCGCCGAGGCCGCGATCGCGGACTACGGCCAGTTCGTGCTCGCCGCGCTCAATGGCGGGACGGCGCAGCAAGCGGGCCGGGCCGCTCAGCTGATCTCCAACTGCGGCGTGGTCGACCTCACGCGCACCTCGATCGAGACCTTGAAATCGGCAGGGCAGATGGACGAGCGGATCGCCAACCGGGTGATCGACGAGACCGATCAACGCGGCCGCCGATGTCAGTCCCTGACCGACGACATGAAGTCGCGGGCGAAGGAGCTCGCCGAGCGAGCCGTCGCCGGCGGCGCGAAGGGCGTCGGGACGATCTACGGCGAGGCCGTCCACTTCGACCCGCCGGAGCCGATGCGCCAGCCGCTGATCGACGCGCTGCGAGGGGACTTCCTGGACGGCGATCCCTACTCCGCGCGCACGCTCGGCCTCCGCGGCCAGGCGCTGGGTCTCTCGAAGGTCGAGGCGCACGCTTATCGAATCGCTTACGAGACGCTGGCCCCGATCATTCTTCCGGCCATTGATGGCGACAATCCGCCGCTCACGGGTCAGGAGCAGCGCGAGGCAGCAGCGCTCGCCGCCGCCTGGGTGGATCAGGTCAGGAAGGCGCACCCGCCAGCCGGCGGATGACGCGCCTAGCCCGGCGTCATCAGCCCCGGGTCGTCCGCGCCGTCGGCCTGGTAGCTGCCAAGGCCGATCATCACCCGCCGCGTCGCATCGCCGCGCGGCGCGTCGAGCGCCTCCCGCTCGACCACCAGCCGGTTCAGCCGGTTCATGAGCTGCACGCCCTCGGTCTGCGCGGCCGCGCAGATCAGCTGGGCCGACTCGTCGCTGAGCCCATGGCCGTAGACCACGTGGAAACCGAAGCCCGGCACCGCCTGCTCATGCAGATAGACCCGCTCGAAGCCGTTGAGCAGGTCCGAGACCATCTCGCCCAGCAGCAGGCCGGTGCCGGCGGCGCCCTCGACCACGCCGGTCGAGCGCCGCTGCACGGGCACGACACGGTCCTGCTCGTCCAGCACGACGAAGCCCTTGCGCAGCCATTCATCCAGCAGCGAACGCGCGCGGAAGTCCTTGCTGACGCTCTCCACCAGCGCCTCGAAGGAACGCGCGCCGCCTTGCCGCTGCGTCCGCGGCAGCGGCAGCATGCGGCCGTTGGCGTCGAGCAGCTCCAGCGACGAGGACCAGGCGTCCAGCACCAGTCGCTCGATGTTGGGCCGCGGCGCGACCGGCGTGTCGAAGCTCTCCCGCAGCGCGCGCACGTCACGGCGCGGCAGGCCGGTGAGCAGGCTCACCCGGCTGTCCGAGTTGGGCTTGCCCTTGACCGGCTCGAACTCCGAGGCCATTTCGAAGTAGACGGATCGCGCCAGCTTGCAGAACGCCTGGTAGGTGATGCCGCTGGAGATGGCGATGCGGATCAGGCGCCGCAGCAGGTAGCGCAGCAGGGGCGAGAAGTCGAAGGGCATGATGATGAGATGACGCGGCGCCCCGACGGGGGCGCCGCATTGTCGAGCCCGGTCCGGCTTCGCGTCGCCGGATCAGAACTCGTAGCTCGCCGCCATGGACAGCAGGCGGCCCGCCGGAGAGTACCAGTTGCGATTGCCCAGCGGCATCGTCGGCGTGAACGGCATGCGCGTGTCGGCCGCGTTGATCAGGTTGCCGCGCAGCGTCAGCGCCTTGGTCCAGTGGTAGGCGGCGCCCAGGTCGAGCGTGGTGTAGGACGCGATGTCGCACACGCCCAGGAACGCGGTGCCGGTGCAGTCCTGCTGCGCGTTGGTCGCCCGGAAACCGCCCACGTGATTGACCGCGGCGTTCAGGTCCCAGGCCCCCGGCGACCAGCCGAAGGTCAGCGTGCCCCGCACGCGCGGATTGCCCAGGCTGCCGGTCATGACGATCCACGGCTGGTCGTCGGTGTTGCGCACGCGGAAGCGGTCGACATAGGTCGCGTTCAGCGAGACCCGCAGCGGCGCGGTGCCGGGCAGCGGCAAGGTCGCCTTGGCGCCGACGTCGACGCCGCGCACTTCGGTGCGGCCCCGGTTCATGTAGAGCTGGTCCACCGTCGTGATGCGGCCCGGGATGCTCTGGCCGGGCACGCTGTCGGTGTCGGCGGGCAGGCGGTGGACACGGCCGGCGTAGAGCGGATCGCTGCTGTCCTCGTTGTCGATCAGCAGCTGCTGGTCGACGAAGGTGATCTCGTTGCGGCGCCGGAACTCCCAGTAGTCCAGCGTCAGCGTCAGCGCCTTCATCGGCTCCACCACCAGGCCCAGGCCGTAGGCCGTCGAGCGCTCCGGCTTGAGGTTGTGGTTGGCCTGCACCACGCCGCTGTTGTTGTAGCCGTCGCAGTCGATGTTGAACTGCCCGCAGCGCTTGGGGTCGAAGCCCACGCTGGAGAACAGCGGTGTGTCGGAGCTGGCCGCTTCGTTGAGCGAAGGCGCCCGGAAGCCCTGCGACACGCTGCCGCGCAGCTTCACGCTGCTCACCGGCGTCCAGGCCAGGGCCGCCTTGGGCGTGACGGACGAGCCGTAGTCCGAGTAATGGTCGGCGCGCAACGCCAGCTGCGCCTGCAGGGATTTCGTCAACGGCAGGCCCAGTTCGCTGAAGGCCGACATCACGTTGCGGCTGCCCTCGGTCCGGCCGGCCACCTGCAGGTAGACCTCGCCGGAGTAGATGCGGTCATCGGGGTGATAGGCGCGCTGCTCATGCCGGGCCTCCAGACCGGCGGCGAATCCGATCGGCCCGCCGGGCAACTGGCCGAACTCGCCGCTGAGCTTCGCATCGACGAGGGTGAACGACGCTCGGCCATGGTCGATGGGATTGATGCGCAGCTGGTCGGCGGTGACCGGTCCGGCGGACGGCTGCTCGAAGTTGTAGGTGCCGGCCAGCACCGCGTCACGCAGCACCGGCAGGCTGACGCGGTTGCGATAGGAGACCTCGGTGGTGTCCTGCGCATGCATCAGCGCGGTCTCCCAGGTCCAGTCGTGGACGCTGCCGCGCGCGCCCACCAGTACCCGGCCGGTGTTGTTGGTGACGTCCGTGCCCTGCATGCCCACGTCGGAGAACAGGTAGGTGATGCCCGCCGGCTGGTTGGGGAACGGATTGTTGGGATGGCCCGCGGGCAGGAACTGCGGCACGTAGGCGACGCCGCCATCGCGGCCGTCCGGCGTGGCGCCCAGCCCGGCGCCGAAAGGCACCGGCCAGTCGCGCTGGCGGTTGGTGAGCCGCGACAGGGCGAGTTCGCCGAACACCGACACGCCGCCGCCGAGCAGCATCTCCCCGCGGCTGAACAGGCTCTGACGCTGCTGCGGAGAGAAGTACTGCGCGGCGTCGTTCCAGTAGCTGTAGCCGCACAGGTTCAGCGCGGGCGTGAAGTTGCCGTTGAAGGCCCAGCGCTGGTCGGCGGGGCAGTTCGGCGATGCCTGTCCGCTGCGCGTGCTGACGAAGGAGGCGCCCGAGGCCGGATCGACCGAGACGCCGCGGTAGTAGTTCGGCGTGGGCGTGAACCGGTTGTTGCCGGGCCGGCCGGTGTAATAGAAGCTGCTGTCGCGATGGCGGGGGTCGATCACGCGGTCGGCGACGTCGCGCAACATCACCTCGTCGCGATGGAAGACGTCGACGGCGGCCAGCCAGTTCCAGCCGTCGCGCTGCAGGTCGCCGCGCCCGGCGGTCACGCCGGCCCATTGGGTGCCGAAGCCGCCCTCGGTGCTGCGCCGCGCGTTGGCCTCGACCACGGCCCCCTGGTAATCGTCCCGCAGGATGATGTTGATGACGCCGGCCATTGCGTCCGAGCCGTAGATCGCCGAGGCGCCGTCCTTGAGCACCTCGACGCGCTTGATCGCGGCCAGCGGGATGGCGTCGACGTTCACGAAGTTGGTCAGGCCGTTGTTGATGTCCGGCACGCTGTAGGGCACGACGCGGCGGCTGTTGATCAGGATCAGCGTGGCCGTCGGTCCCAGTCCGCGCAGCGATACGCCCGATGCGCCATAGGCGAAGCTGCTGAAGGAGCCCGAGTCGGTCAGGCCGTTCGGCCCGCTGGCCGACAAGGACTGCAGCACCTCCGTCACCGAGGTCTTGCCGCTGCGCCGGATGTCCTCCGCGCTGATCACCTGCAGCGGCAGCGCCGTCTCGAGGTCCAGTTGCCGGATGTTGGAGCCGGTGACAGTGATGCGTTCCAGGACGGACGGGTCGGCCGGCTTGTCCTGGGCCAGGGCCGTGCCGCCGAGCCCGCCGCCACAGCACAGGGCTGCGGCCAGGGCGAGTTGCCGGGGAATCAAGCGATGAAGGGAGTCGCTGGTCATGATGCTGTCTCCGCCCTGAGGGCGCCTGTGCTGAGGGGGCCGCGAGTCGCCGGCACGGCGACGGATTTGTGAGACAAATTACCCACGCACAAAGTGTGAGACGAACACCCTCGTCGAGTTCGTCGTAGGAACCCTGAGACGACCGGAGCCAGGCCGTGGCCGGTGCGGAGCGATCGATCCGCGGTGTTGGGATGCCGTTGGAACTTCCCCATCTCGGGCGATTCCATCGGCGTTCGGGCGATGGAATCGCCCACCGCTGGTGCACGCGGCGGCGATTGCGCCCTCGCACGGCGCGCGAAAGGCCCATGAGGGCGCGCGCTCTCCGCGTCAGGGAGAGGATGGCTTCTTGTGAATCGAAATGTCCACAATGTTGGCGCAGCGCCACATCAGGACGACGCGTCCGCGGCGGGACGGCGACGGTCCGTCGCCGGACCTAGAGCACGGCGTAACGCCCCGGCTTGTGGTTGACCGCGATGAAGAGGTTCATCACGACGGCCGCGAGCACGGAGTACGCGACCCGCTCCGGCTCCACGACCGTGAGCGCGAGCAGCACGATGGCGCAGTCCATGCCCATCTGCACCTTGCCGGCGCGCCAGCCCTTGGCCTTCTGCAGGTAGAGGGAGACGATGGTCGCGCCGCCGAGGCTGGCGCGATGCCGCGCCAGGAACAGGCAGCCCGATCCGAGCAGCAGGCCGCCAAGGATGGCCGCATAGGCCGGATGGATGCGGTCGATGGCGAACAGCTTGGGCGAGAACTCGGTCACCACCGACAGGAACGCGATCGAGATGAAGGTCTTCAGCGTGAACTCGCGGCCCATGCGGGTCCATGCGAACCAGTAGAACGGCAGGTTGATCAGGAAGAACAGCTTGCCCAGGCTCACGCCGGTGGCGTAGTGCAGCACGAA
Source organism: Roseateles sp. Mitsp63 (assembly GCF_059491535.1). NCBI lineage: Bacteria > Pseudomonadati > Pseudomonadota > Betaproteobacteria > Burkholderiales > Sphaerotilaceae > Roseateles > Roseateles sp. Mitsp63. The sequence goes on from NZ_CP168509.1 coordinate 5,758,916, forward strand.
GGCGGCGCCCGCGGTGCCGCCGGTCAGCAGCCCCACCTGGGCGAACAGGATCAGCGCCAGCGATACGAACAGCGTCCCGGTGAAGATCGCCTGCGCGTCCTCGAAGGCCGAGTGCGAGCGGATGGCCAGGTCGGCGAGCGGCTCGCCATCGGGGGTGCCGGCCGGCGCGGCGGGCGGCGTCGGATCGGAAGGGGCGGCGGTCATGCCGAACTCGCAGCAGGAAACATGCCCGGAAGTGTCGCAGCACTGCCGGGCGGGGTCAGCGGCGCGTCCGGCTCAGCGCTTGGCCTTGGTCTTCGGCGCGCCGTCGCCGAGTTCCTTGTGAAGCCACGCGATGCGCTTGTGCAGTTCGTCGACGAGGCAGGTGCCGGTCCAGGCGGACATCCACGCGCTTGAGCCGCCTTCCGTCGCGCCGTGGAGCTCGCATTGCGCGTTGGCGTACTCGCGCCAGACGCGGTTGAGCTTGAGCGCGGCCTCGCGGGTGTAGTCGGGGGAGGTGGTGTTCTCGGCCAGCAGGTCGGCATGGCGGATGACCAGCGGGGCCCATTCGCGCTCGAGCACGGCGACCTTCATGTACTGGCACTTCGCGTTGCCGATGCCCGAGCCGAGCGACTGGCTGGAGAACTTGTCGTCGCAGTACAGCTGGGACAAGCGCAACTCGTACTGCTGCTTCACGCAATCGGCGCCGTTGCAGGCGTTGCGCCTGGTCACCCAGGCGCGCTGCGCGACGCGTACCGGGTCGTTGGCCGGCAGGTCGGCGGCGGGCTGGAAGACCTCGCCGAGCTCGTCATCCATCTGCGACAGCGCGCGGTCGTCGCAGATCAGGTGCTCCACGCGGGTTGAAGCCTGCTTGCAGTCGAAGCTGGCCGCGCTCGCCCAGAGCGGCGCGGCCAGCGCCAGGGCGATCCAGATCGGCCGCACCCATGTCCGGCGCGGGGCCGGTGCCTCATTCCTCATCGATGTACTCCCTCGTGACGGCCGGGGCCTCGCGCCCGGCCGGATCGGCGCGGAGGGTACGCGAGCGGGCGTCAAGATGACGTTAGCGTGCGGACTTCTCGCACGGCGCGCGCGTATCGGACAGGCCGCCGCCCGAGCCGGCGCGGCTCATGCGTTAAGCTCCCGCGCCCGCCGCAGCGGCTGGGCAGGCAATCGAAGCAAGATCGAAGGGAAGCAGTTGTGCAGGACACGCGGGAAGTGCGGGACACCGATGTCGTGATCGTGGGCGCGGGCGCCGCGGGGCTGTTGTGCGCGGCGCTGGCGGCGCAGCGCGGCCGGCGCGTCCTGCTGCTCGACCACGCCAACAAGGCCGGCAAGAAGATCCTCATGTCCGGCGGCGGCAACTGCAACTTCACCAACCTCTACACCGAGCCGGCCAACTTCCTCTCGCAGAACCCGCACTTCTGCAAGTCGGCGCTGGCGCGCTTCACGCAGTGGGACTTCATCGCGCTGGTCAGCAAGCACAACATCCCGTATCACGAGAAGAAGCTCGGCCAGCTGTTCTGCGACAACAAGTCCATCGACATCCTGCGCATGCTGCTCGCCGAATGCGCCGCCGTCGGCGTGACGCCGATGCTCGAGACCTCGGTCGAAACGATCGAGAAGACGGATGAGGGCTACGCCCTCGCGACCTCCGCCGGCCCGATGCGCTGCCAGTCGCTGGTGATCGCCACCGGCGGGCTGTCGATCCCGTCGATGGGCGCCACCGGCTTCGGCTACCAGGTCGCGAAACAGTTCGGCCACCACCTGCTGCCGACGCGCGCGGGGCTGGTGCCGTTCACGATCACCGACCAGCTGAAGGACCTCTGCAACGAGCTGAGCGGCACCTCGGTCGACTGCCTCGTCAGCTGCAACGGCAAGAGTTTCCGCGAGAACATCCTGTTCACGCATCGCGGACTCAGCGGCCCGGCGATCCTGCAGATCTCGTCGTACTGGCTGCCCGGCCAGGCGGTCGAAATCAACCTGCTGCCCGACCTCGACATCCCGGACTGGCTCGCGCGCCAGCGCAACGACCGGCCCAACGCCGAGCTCAAGACGCTGCTGGCCGAGCTGTTCACGAAGAAGATGGCGACGCTGATCGGCGAGCAGTGGTTCGTCTCCAAGCCGATCAAGCAGTACACGCACGCGGAGCTGGAGCAGATCGCGGCGAAGCTCGGCGCCTGGCAGGTCGTGCCGGCGGGCACCGAGGGCTACCGGACGGCGGAAGTCACGCTGGGCGGGGTGGACACCAAGGAGGTGTCGTCGAAGACGATGGAATCGCTGAAGTCGCCGGGGCTGTATTTCATCGGCGAGGTGCTCGACGTGACCGGCCATCTCGGCGGCTTCAACTTCCAGTGGGCCTGGGCGTCGGCGCACGCGGCGGCGCAGTTCGTCTGAGCGGCTCGACGCCGGAAAGACAGACGGCCCCCGAAGGGGCCGCCGCGATGCGGGGTTCTCTATCGCCGTGAGGCGAACTCCCATTCCAGCTGGGACCCGATTGCTCGGGCGGCTCTACCCATCACACTCCGCCCAGGTAGATCTTGAGGCGCGAAGTCTAGCGAGGCCCCGAAGCGCACGCAAGATTTCCATTCGACAACCACACTTCACCGCCAGCGTCATCGCTCGCTCTGAAACCCCGTCCGGCTCGGGTCCCATCCGCCAGGGAATGACGAATGGCGGATACGCTCGCGGCCGTTTCAATCGACGTTTCGTCGATCAGGGAGACCACATGAGCAAGACGATCCGAACCGCCCTGCTGGCCGCAGGGCTGGGCGGCCTGTTGGCCGTCGCACCGGCGACGGCCGCAACCCCAGCCGTCACCGCCGCCGCCGCCAAGGCCGCCGCTTCCGACTTCAGCCCCGCCGGCTTCGACGCCTGGGCCGACGGCGCCGCCGCCGAGCGCATGCGCGCCGCGCCCGAACACGCCACCCGCATGCAGTACTTCGAAGGCGACACCCAAGCCCGCCTCGACGGCCTGTGGGATCCCCTCTCCAAACGCGACCAGCTCGCGGCCATCGCACGCGACCGGCAGGCGCTCGCGGAACTCGGACGCTTCAAACGCGACGCGCTCACCCCCACCCAGCGCGTGTCCGCCGCGTTGATGGACTGGTCGATGCGCCAGAGCATCGCGAGCGCCGACTTCCTCGACCAGCAGTACGTGTTCGAGCACATGTCCGGCGTCCACGTCGGTCCGGTGACCTTCCTGGTCCAGGAGCATCCGCTGCGCAACGCGGCCGACGTGCAGAGCTATCTCAAGCGCATGGCGGGCCTGCCCGCGCTGATGGACCAGGGCATCGCCCGCGCCCGCGCCGCGCAGGCCAAGGGCGTGCTGATGCCGCGCTTCATCACCGCGACGGTGATCGGCCAGATCGAGCAGTTCGTCGGCGCGCCGCCGGCAAGCAATCCGCTGGTGCTGTCGCTGACCGAGCGCATGGCCCATGTCGACGGGATGGACGCGCAAGCGAAGCAGCGCGCCCGCGCGCAGGCCGAGGCGCTGGTCACCAGGTCCATCGTGCCGGCGTGGAAGCGCGGTCTCGCGCTGATGCGCGCGCAACTGCCGCTGACCACCGACGACGCCGGCGTCTGGCATCTGCCGGATGGCGACAAGTTCTACGCCGCGCGGCTGCGCGCCAACACGACGACCGACCTCACGCCCGCCGAGATCCACGCGATCGGCCTGAAGCAGGTCGCCCGCATCGAGGCCGAGATGGACGGCCTGCTGCGCCAGCTCGGCTACACCGACGGCACCATCGAGCAGCGTTTCCGCAAGATGGACGCCGACCGCCAGCCCAAGGACGCCGCGCCGCAGGTGGAGCTGCTGGACCGCTACACCCGCTACCTGCGCGATGCCGAGGCCCGCGCCAAGCCGCTGTTCGACGTGCTGCCGAAGGCGCCGGTCGAGGTGCGCCGCGAGCCCGCGCTGACCGAGCCCACCGCCGCCGCGCACTACACGACGCCCGCTCCCGACGGCTCCAAGCCCGGCGTGTTCTGGGCGCCGCTGGCGGGACCGACCTATGACATCGCGGACATGCGCACGCTGGTCCATCACGAGGCCGTGCCCGGCCACCACTTCCAGCTCGCGATCCAGATGGAGGCCAAGCAGCTGCCCTACTTCCGCCGCCGCTACGCCTACATGGCGGGCTCGGCCTATGTCGAGGGCTGGGCGCTCTACGCCGAGCAGCTGGCGGTCGAGAACGGCTGGTACGAGGGCGATCCGGTCGGGCATCTCGGCCAGCTCTACGGCGCACTGTTCCGCGCGCGGCGGCTGGTCGTCGACACCGGCCTGCATGCGATGAAGTGGACTCGCCAGCAGGCGATCGACTACGGCATCAGCCCGCAGGAGGTCGACCGCTACATCGTCTGGCCGGGCCAGGCCTGCGCCTACATGCTGGGCCGGCTCCGCATCGAGGCGCTGCGCGACCAGGCGCGCGCGCGGCTCGGCGACCGCTTCGACATCCGCCAGTTCCACAACGTCGTGCTGCTGACCGGCGACGTGCCGCTGACGGTGCTCGGACAGGTCGTCGACGACTGGGTGGACAGCCGCCGCAATGCAGGCACTGGCGCGGCGAACGCGGCGCCTTGAGTCAGCTGAGGGTGGCGTCGGGGGACGGACGGAGCGGCGCATGCCGCGCCATCAGTTCCTCGATCCATTCGATGAACACACGCAGCTTCGCGCTGACCTTGCGATTGGGCGGATAGGCCAGGTACATCGGCATCGCGTCCAGCGACCAGTCCTCGAGCAGCGGCCTGAGCTCGTCGCGCGCCACGTGCGGCTCCGCCATGTAGCGCGGCAGCCAGAGCACGCCCAGACCGGCGAGCCCGGCCGCCAGATAGGCGTTGCCATCGTCCGCGGCCACGACGTAGCGGCCTCGCACGTTGATGGTCTCCTCGCCGCGGCGCATGGGCACCGGTGCGACCTTGCCGGTGCTCGAGCGCAGGAAGCCGACGATGCGATGCGCGGGGCTGTCGATCTCGCGCGGATGCGCGGGAATGCCGGCGGCGTCGAGGTAGGCCGGCGCGGCATAGACGCCGAGCGGCAGGTCGCCGATCCGCCGCGCGATCAGCGAGGGCACCGTCACCTCGCCCCCACGCAGCACCGCATCGACGTTGTCGCCAATCACGTCGACGATGCGGTCGCTGACGCCCATGTCGATCTGGATCTCCGGATGGCGCGCATGGAAGGCCGGCAGCGCCGGCATCAGGATCATCCGCGCGAAGGGGGTCGGCACATCGATGCGAAGCCGGCCGCGAGGCGACGCGGTCGCGCTCGACAGCGCGGTGTCCGCGTCGTCGAGCTCGGCCAGCACGCGCACGACGCGCTCGTAGTACGCGGCACCGTCCGGCGTGACCCGCACCTGGCGCGTCGTGCGATGCAGCAGCTGCACGCGCAGCCGCGCCTCGAGCTGCTGCACCAGCTGCGTCACCGTGGTCTTGCTCATGTGCAGCGTCTGCGCCGCCTTGGTGAAGCTGCCCGCCTCCACCACGCGCGCGAAGGCCTGCAAGGCATCGAATCGGTCCATGCTGCCTGGGATTGTTTGGGAACTCCAAACAGTCATTGTGCGACCTGCCTGTTTATCGCCGGACTACCGCTTCCTAAAGTCCCTGCATCGTTTCCCGATTCACGCTGACTTCAAGGAATCCCCATGTCCGCACGCGATGTCGTCTTCCCTCCCGGCCGCCAGGCGCTGTACGAGCGCAACCGCTACTCACCGGCGATCCGCTCCAACGGCTTCCTCTTCGTCTCGGGGCAGGTTGGCAGCCGGCCCGACGGCTCTTCCGAGCCGGATCTTGAGGCGCAAGTGCGCCTGGCCTTCCAGAATCTCAACGCGATCCTCGCCGCGGCGGGCTGCCGCTTCGAGGATGTCGTCGACGTGACGGTGTTCCTCGTCGATCCGGCCAAGACCTTCGAGCGCATCTGGCCGATCGTCGGCGAGTTCTGGGGCGAGGCGCCGCATCCGACACTCACCGGCATCGGCGTCACCTGGCTCTACGGCTTCGACTTCGAGATCAAGGTGATTGCGAAGTTGCCGGAGGGACAGGGCTGAACGTCGGCTCCCTGACCCATCGCAGGCCCGGCACGCGGCATGCCCCAAGTCCGAACGGAGGTCACCATGGATCGATTCACCGGCGGCTGCCTTTGTGGCGCCGTGAGGCTCGTGGCCACGGGCCGGCCGTATCGCGTCGGCGTCTGTCATTGCCTCGACTGCCGCAAGCATCACGGCGCGCTGTTCCATGCATCGGGCATCTTTCCCGAGAACGCGGTGTCCATCGAGGGCGACACGCGCGCGTACCGCGGCCGCCACTTCTGCCCGCGCTGCGGGTCCTCCGTGTTCGGGCGCAGCGGGGACGAGATCGAGGTGAACCTCGGGGCGCTCGACGCGCCGGATCAACTGCAGCCCACGTATGAGCTGTGGACGATCCGGCGCGAGGCCTGGCTGCCGCCATTCCCGCTCACCAGGCATTACGAGCGCGACCGAGAGGGCCTCAGCCGGTTCGAGGACGCCAGGAACGAGCCGCCGGATTCCACGCCAGAAAATGGCAGCAGCCCATCCGGCGGCGGTTGATCGATTCAATAAGCCCGCATACGATAAGTCCACTTATCAATAGCGGGAGATCGATTTGAATACCTGGAACCACTCGTACAGCCGCGACATCGCCGCCACGCCCGAGGCGATCTGGTCGGCATTCGCGGACACCGCCAACTGGAAGCGCTGGAACGCGGGAGTGAAGGAGATCCATCGGGACAGCGCCTTCGCCACCGGCGGACGCTTCACGATGGAGATGCCCGATGGCGACAGCATCGACAGCCTGCTCGTCTCAGTCTCCACGTGTCAGCACTTCATCGACGAAAGCCGCCTGGGCGATATCGTCGTGCGGGTCGAGCACCGCATCGAAGCCCTCGAGGATCGTCGCAGCCGCGTCGTCTACACCATCAGCGTGCAGGGACCGCAAGCGCGCGAAGTGGGCGAAGCCGTCAGTGCGGATTTCCCCAGCGTGCTGGAAGGGCTCGATCAATACCTCGCCGAAGCCGCCATCGCCTGAGACCGACCGCCATGGCCACCAAGCCCCTGCCCACTCAGTTCTCCGGCCCCTACGAAAGCCCCGGCTTCCTGTTGTGGCGCATCGCCAATGCCTGGCAACGGGAACAGCGCAACGCGCTGCAGGCCTTCGGGATCACGCACACGCAGTTCGTCGCGCTGGCCGTGGCGAGCTGGTTCAGCCGGCAGGAGCCGATGACGCAGGCACGGCTCGCCCAGATCACCGGCAGCGATCCCATGACGACCTCACAGGTGGTGCGGGCGCTGGAGAAGCTGGGCTACTTCGAGCGTTCGCCGCATCCGACTGATACCCGCGCGAAGCTCATCTCCGTCTCGGCCGCCGGACGCAAGGTCGCCGCCAAGGCGACCAAGGTCGTGGAAGCGACCGATCAGGCGTTCTTCGCCCCCCTGGGGGATCAGACCGGTGAGCTGGTGCGGCTGTTCCAGTCCTTGCTCGCGGCGGCGACCGGCACCTCGGCAGAGGACGAGCGCTGGCCGGACTGAGGCGCAGCGGGCGACATGACCAGGCTCACGCATCGCTTGGCGAGCAGGTCGGTCGGATCGACGACACGGATCGCCCGCCCACGCACCGGCAGCGCCTCGTCGGCGGCGATCACCAGCGGCAGCTCGGTGCAGCCCAGGATGATCGCCTGCGCGCCCCGATCCACCAGATGCTCGAGCGCGGCATGCAGCTCCTGCGAGCACCGGCCGCTCGTGAACCCCGCCTTCACGCCTTCCGGTCCGTAGATCGCCGACATCACCAGCGCCTGATGCCGCGCATCGGGCAGCAGCAGCGCCAGCTGCGCGTGCTCGAGGGCTTCGGCATAGATGCCGCTCTGGACGGTCCCGGACGTGGCGAGCAATCCCACCTTCGCGCCGGGCGCCAGGTGGCCCCGCAGATGCTCCGCCGCCGTCTCCAGCATGCTGACGATCGGAATCGACAGGTGCGGCTGGATGCGCGCGACGAAGGCGTGGGCCGTGTTGCACGGGATCGCGATCAGCGCGGCATCCGCCGCCTCCAGCCGCTTGCAGGTCGAGTACAGCGACACCGTCGGATCAACGCCGTCGCCAATCAGGTTGGCGGTCCGGTCGGGGATCTGCGGGTTCTGCTCGACCACCACCTTGATGTGGTCCTGGTCACGCGCCGCCGGCGTGTTGCGCACCAGCTTGCCGAGGAAGTCCACGGTGGCGGCAGGCCCCACCCCGCCCACCACGCCGACCTTCACCGGCGCCGTGCCGCTCTGCTCCTGCGCCGTCGCCGCCCGGACGTAGGCCAGGTTGGAGTCCAGCACCGGAAAGCCGCGGCTCCTCAGCGCGTCGATGGCGACCGGGATCTCCGAGAAGCCCGGCACGATGAGATCGACCCCTTCATCCATCAGCGCCTGACAGGCGCTCGCGAGCAGATCGACCGGACCGGCGCGCAGATGGCCGCTCTTGAGCCCCTCGGCGCCGTAGATGGCCGCCATGACGCACTCGTCCTGCGTCCGCGCGTCCGGATACACGAGCTCCCAGCGGTCATCGCCGAAGTAGCGCTCGAACAGCCGCTTCGCACGCACGTGGTCGGAGGTCAGCACGCCGATGCGGCGCGCCTTCACATGGCGGCGCTCGATGTCCGCCTTCAGCGCCGCCATCATGTCCACGATGGGCACCTTCACCTCCGCCTGCAGCTCGGCCAGGAAGGTGTGGCTCAGGAAGCAGGGCAGCAGCACCGCCTGCGCGCCACGCGACTCGAAGGAGCGCACCAGGTCGAACACATAGAGCTTGCGCCCGCTCTGGGACGCGTCGGCCGCTCCCGGATCCAGCCCCTCGTGGAACGGGCGCTGCTCGAAGATCAACCCGGCCTGCCCTTCCCCCGGCGAGGCGGGAAGCGCCTGCGTCAGCTTGAAGAACAGATCGGCGGCGCCCAGCATCCCGAGGCCGCCAACGATGCCGAAGCGGTACGGCGCGTGGGTGTACTGCATGAGGAAGCTTTCGGCTTCAGCGTCGCGCCGCGCTCAGACCGCCTGCCCGGCCACGCGCGCGTGACGAGGCCGATCCATCGCGTGAGCCGCCGTGGCCGCTTCGCCCGCGCGCGCGGCGCCGGCGCCCTCGTCCGCGTCGATCTCCTCGCTGCCCAGCTTGCCTTCCCACTTCGCGATCACCGAGGTGGCCAGGCTGTTGCCGATGACGTTGGTCGCCGTGCGGCCCATGTCGAGGAACACGTCCACGCCCATGATCAGCAGCAGGCCCGCCTCGGGCAGCCCGAACATCGGCAGCGTCGCGGCCACCACCACGAGCGAGGCCCGCGACACGCCCGCCATGCCCTTGCTGCTGATCATCAGGAACAGCAGCAGCGAGAGCTGCGCGGCGAAGGACATCTCGACGCCATAGGCCTGCGCGACGAACAGCACCGCGAAGGCCTGGTACATCATCGAGCCGTCCAGGTTGAAGGCGTAGCCCAGCGGCAGCACGAAGCCGGTCACCTCGCTCTTGACGCCGAACTTCTTGAGCTGCTCCATCGTCTTCGGATAGGCGGCCTCGCTGCTGGCGGTCGAGAAGGCGATCATCGTCGGCTCCTTCACCAGACCCAGCAGCCGGAACACGCGGCCCTTGAGCACCAGATAGCCCGCCAGCACCAGCACCAGCCACAGCGACGACAGCCCGAGGTAGAAGCTCGCGATGAACCTGGCGAAGGTGCCCAGCACGCCCAGTCCCTGCACCGTGATCGCCGCGGCCACCGCCGCGAACACGCCGACCGGCGCGAACAGCATGACGTAGTCGGTGACCTTGATCATCACGTGCACCAGGCCATCGATCGCCGACACCATCGCCTCGCCGGCGCGGTCCCGCACCGCGCGCAGCGCGAAGCCGAAGAACAGCGAGAACACGACGATCTGCAGCACCGAGTTCGAGGCCATCGCGTCGAAGATGCTCTTCGGGAAGACGTTGGTCAGGAAGTCCTTGAAGTTCAGCGACGCCGTCTTGAGGTTGGTCGCCGCATGCGCGTCGGGCAGCGGCAGGTTCATCGCCTTGCCCGGATGCAGCAGGTTGGCCCACATCAGGCCCAGCAGCAGCGACACGAACGAGGCGGTCACGAACCAGCCCATCGCGCGGGCGCCGATGCGGCCGACGCTCTTGCCATCGGACATGCCGACGATGCCGGCCACCAGCGTCGCGAACACCAGCGGCGCGATGATCATCTTCACCAGCCGCAGGAAGATGTCGGCCACCATGCTGAAGTAGCCGCCGAGCTCCTTGGCCGCCGCCGCGTCGGGCGCGCTCGCGTGACAGACGGCGCCGGCGCCGATGCCCAGCACCAGCGCCACGCCGATCCAGGTGGTGAGTTTGTTGAACTTCATCGCTTGTCTCCTGCCCGCGCCGCGGGCGAATGGGGAAGCGGCGTCTGCGCGCCGCCCTGTTTACTGAAGCTGCAGCTGCGCCCGCGGCTGCGTGAGCACGTCGGGCCGCAGGATCTGGTCGAGCTGGCCGGCCGTCAGCAGTCCCTTGTGGATCACCAGGTCGTACACGCTGGCGCCGCTCAGCAGCGCCTCCTGCGCGATGAGCGTGGCGTTCTCGTAGCCGATGTACGGATTCAGCGCGGTCACCAGGCCGATCGAGCGCTGCACGCTCTCGCGCAGCGCGTCGCGGTCGACGGTGATGCCGCGCACGCAGCGCTCGGCCAGCGTCAGCAGCGCGGCGCGCAGGTGGTTCACGCTCTTGAAGAGGCTGTGCGCGATGATGGGCTCGAAGGCGTTGAGCTGCAGCTGCCCGGCTTCAGCCGCGAAGGAGATCGTGAGGTCGTTGCCGATGACCTCGAAGGCCACCTGGTTCACGACCTCGGGGATCACCGGATTCACCTTGCCCGGCATGATCGACGAGCCGGCCTGCATGGCCGGCAGGCGGATCTCGCCGAGCCCGGCGCGCGGGCCGGACGACAGCAGCCGCAGGTCGTTGCAGACCTTGGACACCTTGATCGCCACGCGCTTGAGCACGCCCGAGAGCTGCACGAAGGCGCCGCAGTCCTGCGTCGCCTCGACCAGGTTGGGCGCGGTCAGCACCTCGATGCCGGTGATGCGCGCCAGGTGCGCGCAGACCTTGGCCGCGTAGTCCGGATGCGCGTTGATGCCGGTGCCGATCGCCGTCGCGCCCAGGTTGATCTCCAGGATCAGGCGCGAGGCCTCGCGCAGGCGCTCGATGTCCTCCTCCAGCATCACCACGTAGGTGGAGAACTCCTGCCCCACCGTCATCGGCACCGCGTCCTGCAGCTGCGTGCGGCCCATCTTCAGCACGCCGGCGAATTCCAGCGCCTTCTCATGGAAGGCCGCGCGCAGCACCGCCATCGCCTCGATCAGGCGCTGCACGCCGGCGTAGCCCGCCACCTTCAGCGCCGTCGGGTAGACGTCGTTGGTGCTCTGGCTCATGTTGACGTGCTCGTTCGGATGCAGCTCGGCGTAGCGGCCCTTCGGATGGCCCAGCAGCTCCAGCGCGAGGTTGGCGATGACCTCGTTGGCGTTCATGTTGGTCGAGGTGCCGGCCCCGCCCTGGATCACGTCGACGACGAACTGGTCATGCGCGCGCCCCTGCCGCACCAGCTCGCAGGCCTGGTCGATGGCGCCGGCGATCGCGGGACTGAGCAGCCCCAGCTCCAGGTTGGCGCGGGCGGCGGCCTGCTTGATCGCGGCCAGCGCGTTCACCAGATCCGGATAGACCGAGACCGGGATGCCGCTGATCGGGAAGTTCTCCACCGCGCGCAGCGTGTGGATGCCGTAGTAGGCGCCGGCGGGCACCTCCCGGTCGCCGAGAAGATCGTGCTCGATGCGTGTGGTCGCCATGCCGTTGCCTGCGGGTGAGTTGCAGAAAGTGCATGGATGCTAGGAGCGAGTGGCCTGAATCCAATCCTATGATTCACATTTCGCATGACGGAGTGCGAAAAACCGGATCACGCCAGGAGGCGGCATGCAGATCAGATGGATCGAGGATTTCCTGACGCTGGCCGACGCGAAGGGCTTCGCCCGCGCCGCCGAGCGGCGCAACGTGTCGCAGCCGACCTTCAGCCGGCACATCCAGTCGCTGGAGGAATGGGTGGGCGTGGAGCTGGTGGACCGGCGCGGCTCGCGCATCCAGCTGACGCCGTCGGGGCGCATCTTCCGCGAGTTCGCCAACGACCTGCTGCGGCGCACCTACGACATGCGCGCGCTGCTGCGCGGGCAGACCTCCACGGCACAGAACTCGATCCGGTTCTCGGTGGCGCACACGCTGTCGCTGACCTTCTTCCCGCAATGGCTCAACGAGCTGCGGGCGGCGCTGGGCAACGTGCTCGCGCATGTCAACGCGGTCAACGTCGCCGACGGCGCGCGGGCGCTGACCGAGGGCGCGACGGACATGCTGCTCGGCTACCACCATCCGCAGCTGCCGGTGCTGCTCGATCCCAAGCGCTTCCCGCACCTGCGGCTCTCCACCGAGCGCATGGCGCCGTTCTCCGCGCCGCTGGCGAGCGGCGCCCCGAAGTTCAAGCTGCCCGGACGCGTCGATGGCGCGGTGCCCTTCCTGTCGTACTCGGCGGGCACCTACCTCGGCCAGGTGGTCGAGATGATCCTGCTCAACGCGGGCGAGTCCTTCCACCTCGCCAGGACCTTCGACACGCACATGGCCGAGGCGCTCAAGGCCATGGTGCTGGCCGGGCACGGCCTGGGCTGGCTGCCGGTCAGCGCGGTGACGCGCGACGTGAAGGAAGGCCGGCTGGTGGTGGCCGGCGCGGCGCGCTGGACCTGCGAGCTGGAAGTGCGCCTGTATCGGCAGGCGGATCGCGGCAACGAGATGGTCGAGCGGATCTGGGAGCTGCTGGCGGCACGCGCGTGACGAGGCGCCCTCGCCCGGGAAACCTTCGTATGGTTACCGGCGATCGAGGCGCTCCCTACATTGATGGCTTCTTGCATCCGCAGAAGGCATCGCCATGCTGAAAATCACCCACAGCTACATCGACGGCCGCTTCACGCCGACAAGGGGCAGCGAGACCGTCGAGATCGTGAATCCCGCCAATGAGGCCGTCATCGGCCGCGCCACGCTGGCCAACCGCGAGGACGTGCGATCGGCCATCGACGCCGCCACGAGGGCGCAGCCCGCCTTCGGCCGGACCTCGAAGGCCGAGCGCATCGCCCTGCTCGAGCGCTTGCAGGCCGCGATGCTCGCGCACGCCGACGCGCTGTGCGAGTCCTCCATCCTCGAGTACGGCGGCCCCTTCTCCCGCTCCCGCTGGGTCTCCCGGTACGCGTCCGACTGCTTCGGGCAGGCGGCGCGCACGCTGGAGCACTACGTGTTCGAGCGCCCCGCCGGCGTGGACGGCGTCTCGACGCTGCGCATGGAGCCCGTGGGCGTGTCGGGCCTCTTCGCGCCATGGAACGCGGCGAGCGGGACGATGGCCAGCAAGCTCGCCGCCGCCTTGGCGGCCGGCTGCGCCACCGTGGTGAAGCCCAGCGAGCTGAGCCCCTGGCAGGCGCAGGTGATGGCGCAGGCGATCCATGAGGCCGGCCTGCCGCCGGGCGTCGTGAACATCGTGACCGGGCGCGGCGCCGACGTCGGCGCGGAACTCGCCAGCCACGGCGCGGTCGCCAAGCTGTCCTTCACCGGCTCGACGCCCACCGGCAAGCTCATCGCGCGGGCCGGCATCGACGGAATGAAGCGCGTCAGCCTGGCGCTGACCGGCAAGTCCGCATCGCTGCTGCTGGATGACGCGAATCTGGATGCCGCCGTGCCGCTGGCCGTGGCCGCCGCGTTCATGAACAGCGGCCAGGCCTGCGTGGCGGGCACGCGGCTGCTGGTCCCGCGGCACCGGATGGCGGAAGTGGTCGAGCGCGTGCGCGCCGCCGTGGAAGCCATGCAGGTCGGAGACCCGCGCGATCCGGCGACCAGCGTCGGTCCCATGGTCGGCCGGGCGCAGCTCGAGCGGGTGCAGTCCTTCATCCGCGGCGGCCTCGAGCAAGGCGCCACGCTGGTGACCGGCGGACCGGGCCGCCCGGCCGGCCTCGAGCGGGGCTGGTTCGCGCGGCCCACGGTGTTCGCCGATGTCCGCGGGGACATGCTCATCGCGCGCGAGGAGATCTTCGGCCCGGTGCTCTCCATCCTGGCCGTCGACGACGAGGACGACGCGGTGGCGGTGGCCAACGACTCGCCCTACGGGCTCCAGGCCTACGTCTTCTCGGAGGACCTCGACGCCGCGCGCCGCATCGCCGGCCGCCTGCAGGCCGGCACGGTGCTGATCAACCGCGTGGCGCCCGATCTGCTGGCCCCGTTCGGCGGGGTCAAGCAGTCGGGACTGGGACGGGAGTTCGGGGTGATGGGCCTGGAAGCCTTCCTCGAGCCCAAGACCATCACCACCGGCTGAGCCGCCCGGCGTCAGCGCAGCGCGCGGAAGGCCGCGCGCATCTCCGCGGCGAAGAGTTCGGGCTGTTCCCACGCGGCGAAGTGCCCGCCGCGATCCACTTCATGGAAGTAGGCCAGGGACGGATAGGCCCGCTCGGTCCACGAGCGCGGCGCCCGATAGATCTCGCCCGGGAAGACCGTGACGGCCACCGGCAGCCGGATCTGAGCGGTGCGCTGGTGTGCGGCGCTGAAGTTGTTGTTGTTGTTCTCCCAGTAGAAGCGCGAGGCGGACGCGCCGGTGTCGCTCAGCCAGTACAGCGTGATGTCGTCGAGGATCTCGTCCTTGCTCAGCACCCGCTCCGGCTGGCCGTCGCTGAAGGTCCATTCGGCGATCTTCTCGTACATGAACGCGGCCAGCGCGGCCGGCGAGTCGCACAGCGCATAACCGATCGTCTGCGGCCGCGTGACCATCAGCGCGCCGTAGGCCGCGTTCCTCGCGAAGAACCGGCTCAAGGTCTCGAAGGCCAGGCGTTCGGCCGCGGACAGACCGGCCGGCGGCGGATCGCCGGCGTTGATCGGCTTGACGAGTTCAGCGGGCACGGTCGGCGGCATGCTGACGTGGATGCCCGCGAGTCCCGGCACCTGGAGCCGCGCCATCGCGTTGGAGATCACCGAGCCATGGTCGCCGCCCTGTGACACGTAGCGCGTGTAGCCCAGCCGCTCCATCAGCACCGCCCAGGCGCGCCCGACGCGTTCCGGGCCCCAGCCCAGTTCCGCGGGCCGGCCGGAGAAGCCGTAGCCCGGGATCGACGGGATGACCACGTCGAAGGCATCCGCCGCCGTGCCGCCATGCGCGGTCGGATCGGTCAGCGGGCCGATGGTCTTGACCATCTCCAGGATGGAGCCGGGCCAGCCATGCGTGATCAGCAGCGGCATCGCGCCCGGATGCCGCGACGTCACATGCAGGAAGTGGATGTCGACGCCATCGATCTGCGTCACGAACTGGGGCAGCGCATTCAACGAGCGCTCCAGCCGGCGCCAGTCGTAGGCGCCGCCCCAATAGGCGCACAGGCCGCGCAGCGTGGCCAGCGGCACGCCCTGCGAGGTGTCTCGCACCGTCTCGCGGTCCGGCCAGCGCGTGGCCGCCAGACGCCGCTTCAAGTCGTCCAGCGCGGTCTGCGGGACGTCGATGCGCAAGGGCCGGAGGCTGGTGTCGCCGGGCGCGGCCTGCGTCGGGCCGGCGGCGAGGGCGCCGGTCCAGGCCGGGCCGGCGCCGGCCTCGGCGGCGCGGGCCAGCAGGCTCAGCCCGGAAGCGCTCACCAGCGCCGAGGCGGCGAGGAAGTGGCGGCGCGCGGCATTGGCGCGCGGCGGATTCAAGTCGGACATGGGGATGCTCCTGAGAGTGTGTGGATCGAGGCGTCGCATCACACCAAACCCGGCGCTCGCGGCCCATAGCACCCTCGTTCAGCGGGGCGCAACCAAGGTATGGGAGGCAGGCGCCCATCGCCAGCGGCAGCCCCGGCCGCAGCGCCCGGCTTGCGAACCGAAGCATCAGATCCTATGATGCAATTTCATGTAGTGTTCCCTACATCAAACAGCATGCCGCCACTCTCGGATCTGCCCTTTCCATCCGCTCGCCGCCTCGACGCGCGGTTGCATCGCGTCTGGCTGGAGGATGGCTCCTCCCGGCTCCTGATCGGGAGCCGGGACGACTCCGCGGCGCTGCTGTCGCTGCTGCAGCGGGAGTACGCCTTGCGCGAGGCGCTGAGCGGCAGCTGGGCCGCGACGCCTGAAGCGCTGGTCCCGAGCGGCCAGCGGCTGCTCCTGCTGGCCAGCGACCCGGGCGGGCTGCCGCTGCGGCAGCTGGCCCAGCCCGGCCTGCCCGTGCGCCGCTTCCTTCGGCTGGCCGGCGCGATCACGGCGGCCGTCGCCGGCATGCATCGATCGGGCGTGCTGCATCGGGCGCTCACGCCGGACCGCATCCTGGTGGACGAGCGGACGGGCCACGCGCGTCTCCTCGGCTTCGGCATGGCGTCGCGCCTGGACGCCGGCATCGACGCGCAGCCGCCCGCGGACGACGCCGCCGAATGGGACGACGCGAGCTTCGACTACCTGGCGCCGGAGCTCGGCGCGCGCATGAACCTCAGGCCCGATGTCCGCGCCGACCTGTATGCGCTGGGCGCCATCTTTCATGAGCTGCTCGTGCATGCGCCGCTCTTCGAGGCCGCCGACGCCGCCGCCCGGCTGCATGCGCACGCGACCCGGCGCCCCGCCCTGACCCATCGCCTGAGACCCGATGTGCCGATGCAGCTGTCCCGCATCATCGGCCGCCTGCTCGAGAAGCCGCCCGAGCTGCGCTATGCCGACGCGGCCGCGCTGCTCGCCGACCTCACCGCGTGCGAGGAGCTCCTGGACGAGCACGGCGGCATTCCGACCTTCGCGCTGAACGCCGGCTCCGCGATGGCGGATTGGGACCATGCGATGCCGGTGCTCGGGCGAGACGCGGAGCTGCGCCAGCTGCAGGCGCTCTATGAGGCGGTGAGCGCGGGAGGCGGCGCGCGCACCGCCTTCATTCATGGAGACGCCGGCATCGGCAAGTCGCGGCTGTTGCGTGAACTGGTGACGCGCCTGGAGGGCGGTCACGCGCCGCTGGTCGCCACGGCGAAGTGCATGTCCGCCGGCAGCGCCCTGCCCTTCGACGTGATGACGCGGGCGCTGCGTCCCTTGCTGCAGGTGGCGCTCAGCAGCGACGAACGCGAGTTCGCGCGCTGGCGTCAGCGCCTGCGCGAGGCCGCGCATCCCGTCTCCGGCACGGTGGCCGGCCTGCTGCCGGAGCTGCGAGCGCTGCTGGACCTGCCGGCCGACGGGGGCTCGCCGCAGATCACCGACCTGGCCCTGATCTTCGAGCGTGAGCTGGTGATGCACGCGATGGGCCGGCTGATCGCCGCCTTCGCGCGGCCGGAGCGCCCGCTGGTGCTGGTCCTCGACGATCTGCAGTGGGCGGACGACGAGACGCTGCGGCTGCTGGACCGCCTGCTGGCCGATCACGCGCAAGCCCCCCTGCTGGTGCTCGGATCGATCCGCTCGCCGGTCCCTGGCCAGCTCCCGCCGCCCTCTCCCGCGCCCAACGCCCGGGTCGCTCCGCTGCACCTGGACCTCACGCCGATCGACAGCGCGTCCACGCGCCAGCTCATCGCCGGGGCGCTGGGACAGGTGGAGTCCGACACCACGGCACTCGCCGAGCTGCAGCAGTTGGTGGAGAAATGGACCGGCCGCAATCCCTTCTTCATCCGCCGTCTGCTGACGCGGCTGCTCGCGGGCCGGCTGCTGCGGCACGATCCGGCGCGGCGCGCCTGGACCTGGGACCTGCGCCGCATCCGCGCGGAGCCGGGCCTCTACGACGTCGGCGGCCTGCTGGCGCTGGACCTCGAGGAGCTGCCTGGCCCCACGCAGTCGCTGCTGAGGATGCTGGCCGCGCTCGGCGACCGGGTCGCGACACCGCTGCTCGCGCTGGCGGGCGGCGTCGCGCCCGAGGCGGTGCCGCCGGCTTTGGCCGCCGCGGCGGAGGCCGGCTTCGTGAGCGCCGACGGCGATGCCTGGGGCTTCACCCACGACCATGTCCGCGACGCGGTGCTGGCGTCGCAGCCCGCCTCGACGAAGACAGCGCTGCATCTGTCCATCGCGCGGCGGCTGCGGTCGGCGCCGCCGTCGAGCGTGCCGGTCTACCTGCTCGCGACGCAGGCCAACTTCGCGGCCCCTTCGCAGAGCCCGGGGGACGAGCGGCGCGCCTTCGCGCGGGCGAATCTCGAGGCGGGCCGGCGCGCCAAGGCCGCCACCGCGCACGCGGCGGCGCTGGTGTACTTCCGCCAGGCGCTGCGCTGGTTCGACGGCGACCGCGGCGAAGAGACGCTGCAGGCCGCCCTGCTCTGCGGCGAGGCCGAGTTCATGACCGGCGCGCTGGCGCAGGCCGAGGAGCGGCTTGCCGGCCTGGCCGATCTGGCGGGCGACGGCGTGTTCGGCGCCGAGCTCGCGCGGCTGCGCGCCGCGCTGTACACCGCGCTGGGGCGCTATGACGACGCGCTGGACGTGGGGCTGGGCTTCCTGCGGCAAGCTGGCTTCGAGCTGCCGCGGCGCCCGGACGATGCGCAGGTCGATGCCGAGTACCGCGCGGTGCGCGCGTGGATCGACACGCACGGCATGCAGGCGCTGCGCGATCTGCCGAGCGACACCGATCCCCGGCGCCGCGCCATGGTCGACGTCTTCGCCGACCTGCTGCCGCCCGCGCTCTATTCCGATCAGCGTCTGGTGGACCTGATGCTGCTGCGCATGGTGCGGCTGGCCATCGCGCACGGCCACGCGGATGCCTCGGCCAACGGCTACGTCTGCATGATCCAGGTGCTGGGCGCGCGCCACGGCGACTTCGCCACCTCGCGCGCCTTCGGCGAGCTGGCCCTGCACCTGGTGAACGAGCGCGGCCTGAGCCGCTACCAGGCGCGCGTCCTTCACACCTATGCCACCTTCGTGGTGCCGTGGACGACGCCGGCGCGCAGCGCCCGGCCGTATTTCGATCGTGCCTTCGACGTCGCCACGCGCGTCGGCGACCACACCTTCGCGCTCTACTGCGGCCGCAACCGGGCGACCGGCATGCTCTTCGCCGGCGAATACCTGGCCGACGTCCGCCTGAGCGTGGAGCCCGCGCTGGCGCGCGCGCGCGACGCCGGCTTCCAGCTGGTCGTCGATGCGTTGCTGGCGCAGCGCACGCTGCTGAACGAGCTTCAGGGGGTCGAGCTCGCGGGGCGGGGCGAGGGCGCGGGCCGCGCCTCGACGGACGAGACGATGGCGGAACCGCTGGCGTCGGCGACGCCCACGCTGGTCGACCTCGCCTACTGGGTCTACCGCCTGCAGGCCGGCGTCCTGTTTGGTGACTTCGCCGCCGCGCGCAGGGCGCGGCGGCGCGCCCAAGCCTGCCAGGGCGCCGGCCGGGCGTTCGCCGAGTACGGCGACCTGCCGTTCTACGGCGCGCTGGCCCTGCTCGCCGACGCGGGCGGCGCCATCCCGGACGAGGACGCGCAGGCCCTGCGGCGCCACATGGCCGATCTGGCCGCGTGGTCGTCGCACTGCCCGGAGAACTTCGGCGCGCGATGGGCGCTGGTCCGTGCCGAGCACGCGCGCAGCGAGGGCCGCCATGCCGAAGCGGCCGAACACTATGCCGACGCGGTGGCGCAGGCCCGGCGCCATCAGCTCACGCAGGTCGAGGCGCTGGCGTCGGAGCTCGCGGCGGAGTTCCATCTGGCGCGGGATCGCGGCATCGAAGGGCGCGCCTACCTGCGGCATGCGGTGGCCGCCTGGCAGCGCTGGGGCGCGGCGGCCAAGCAGCGCGAACTCCAGGCGCGCCATGCCGATCTGCTCGAGCCCGAAGCCACGAGCTTCCCGACCACGCGGCTGCACAGCCTCGATGTCCAGGCGGTGCTGCGGATCAGCCATGCGCTGGGCGGCGAGCTGGTGCCCGAACGCGTCGTCGACACGACCATGCGCACCGCGCTCGAGAGCGCGGGCGCCGAGTACGGCGCGCTGGCGCTGTTGCGCGGCGGCTCCTGGCTGGTCCGCGCCACGGCGCGCGTGCAGGCGGGCGTCATCGCCGTGGCGCAGCAGCAGGCGCCGGTGTCCAGCGAGGTGCTGCCCCTGTCGGTGCTCCACGCAGTGGCGCGCGCGCAGCAGGCCGCGCAGCTGGACGACGCGCGCGAATCGCAGGCCCTGGCCCAGGACGAGTACGTGAAGCGTCATCGCCCACGGTCGCTGCTGTGCGTGCCGATGATGCGGCGCGGCCAGCTGATCGGCGTGCTTCATCTGGAAAACAACCTGGCCCCGCGGGTGTTCACCGCGGCCAAGGCCGAGCTGCTGGAGGTGATCGCGTCGCAGGCCGCCTTCGCGCTCGAGAACACCCGGCTCTACGAAGAGGCGGTCGATCAGAACCGGCAGCGCGCGGCCGCCGAGGAGCGTCTGCGCGCCGCGCTCACGGAACTCGAGCGCGCCAGCCGGCTCAAGGCGATGGGCGAGCTGGTGGCCTCCATCGTGCATGAGATCGGTCAGCCGCTGAGCGCCATCGACACCTCGGCGAGCGCCGCGGGCCGCTGGCTGGACCGCGCGCAGCCGGAGGTGGGCGAGGCGCTGGCCATGGTGCGCCACGTGGGACTGAGCGCGCGCCGCGCCAAGACCATCATCCAGGGCCTGCGGGCGATGACGCGCAAGGTCGAGCCGCGGCTGGCCGAAGTGGACCTGGGCGAGGCCCTGCGCGAGTGCGCCACGCTGGTGGGCGGCTCGCTCGCCGAGCTCGGCGTGACGCTCGAGCTCGCCGGCAGCGACACCGTGACGCGGGTGATGGGCGATCGCGTGCAGCTTCAGCAGGTGGTGATCAACCTGGTGATGAACGGCGCGGAGGCCATGGCCGGCACGCCGGCCGATCAACGCCGGCTGTCGCTCTCGTGGGGAAGCGATGGCACCGGCCGGGTGCGGGTCGTGGTCGAGGACCGCGGCGAAGGCATCTCGCCGGAGGCGCTCGGCCAGATCCTGGAGCCGTTCTTCACCACCAAGGCCTCGGGCATGGGCATGGGCCTGGCGATCTGCAAGTCGATCGCGAGCGCCCACGGCGGGACGCTGGTCTTCTCGGCGGCGTCGCCGCGCGGCACGCGGGTCGCGCTGGAGCTGCCCGCCGCCGGGGAAGCCGGCGGCATGCCCGGCCCTGACCAGACGGACACCGTCGCCAGCCCGGCCATAGCAGCCCGCAGCGCCAGCGATCTGACCGAGCCCCAACCGTCGTAGGGGGCGCGCCATCCCTTGGTCGGATTGGTCGGCGCCCGCGGCCCTGGTCCCATGGAGGCATCGCGGATCGAGGCCGACGGCCCCCCGCGATCCGCCACCCCGGCGGCGGGCATCGCATCCTGCGCCGCCCGCGTCGCCGGGGGCACCGATGCACGGAGCTTCCCATGATCAACCGCACCTCCCCGTTCACCCCCTCCTCCGGCGCCACGAGCGCTACCCCGCAGCGCCTGCTGCTCGCGATCACGCTGAGCGGCGCCCTGCTGGCCGGCCTGATGTCCGTCGCGTTCGCGGCCGAGCCGGCCGCCTCCACCACCTCGCCGACGACGCGCGCCGCGGTGCTGCAGGACCTCAAGGCCTATCAGGACTCCGGGCTGGCCGCCCTGGAGCGCGACGACTCCCAGTCGCAGGTCGGCACCGAGGCCTGGAAGCAGGCGCGCCGGCGCTATCTGGCGCTGACCCACATGGCCATCAACGGCGCCAAGCCGTTGACACGCGAACAGGTGCTGGAGGACCTGCGCCGCTACGAAGCGTCCGGTCTGGCGCAGGCACAGCAGCGCGATGGCGAGCAGTCCACCATCTCCGAGGAGCAGCGGCAGGCCCTGGCGCGCTACGAGCAGCTCAGCATGACCTCGATGAACGACAAGCCGCTCAGCCGCGCGGAAGTGCTGGCCGATCTGCAGATCTACCGCGAATCCGGCCTGGCCGCGTTCGATCGCAGCGAGGGCGACTTCTCGCGCAGCTCGCCCGACTACGTCGCGGCGCGCCAACGCTACGAGACGCTCAAGCGCGGCGACCGCTACCAGACGCTGGTCTCGGCGCTGGGCACGGCGACCGCGCAGGCCCACTGAGGCGGGCGGCCACCCGATATCCCTTCGTATAGGAGGCGCCGGACGGCGGGCTCTGCTACCGTTCGCGCCTGATGTGATCCCGATGTCCAGCATGCAGCACGCGTACGCCTCGACCGCCCGATCGGCCTCCATGCCGGAGGCCGCGTCGCGGACCGATCCTCCCCGCACCGTCTACGTGGTGGATGACGAACCGCTCGTGCGCACGGCCCTGGCCGGGCTGCTGCGCTCGATGGACCTGCAGGTGCTGGACTTCCCTTCCACCGAAGCCTTCCTCGCGGCCCCCAGGCCGGCGGGTCCGTCGTGCCTCGTGCTGGACGTGCGCCTGCGCGGCGAGAGCGGCCTGGCGTTCCAGCAATCGCTGTCGGGCCACGGCCTGGGCCATCTGCCGGTCATCATGATGACGGGCCATGGGGACGTCCCCATGACGGTCCGCGCGATGAAGGCCGGCGCGCGCGATTTCATCGAGAAGCCCTTCCGCGACCAGGACATGATCGACGCGGTCGTCGCCGCGCTGGCGGCCGACGCGCGCCGGCTCGCGCTGGACCAATCGCTCGGCGGCCTGCGCGAGTGCTGGTCCAGCCTCACTGCGCGCGAGCGCGAGGTGCTGGGCCTGGTCGCGACTGGACTCATGAACAAGCAGATCGCCGACCGCATGGGCATCGCCGAGATCACCGCCAAGATCCATCGGGGCCAGGCGATGCGCAAGATGCAGTCCCGCTCGGTGGCGGAGCTGGTGCGCAAGATGCAGTCGCTGGGCCTGCTGGACGCGGCCGTCTGAGCGAGCCCATGCTGGCCGACCCCGCCTCGATCGCCGACCCGGCGCCGCCGCCGGCGCTCGTCGTCATCGTCGACGACGACCCGTTCGTGCGCGCCGCCACCAGCAGCCTGGTGCGCGCCTTCGGCTGGCAGGTGCGCAGCTTCGCGTCGGCGTCGGAGTTCTTCGCCGCCGATGTGGCGCCCCGCATGCACTGCCTGGTCTGCGACATCCACATGGATCAGCTCGATGGCATCGGGCTGCTCGCGCGGCTGCAGGACGGCGGCTGCCACGTGCCCACCGTCTTCATCACGGCGCTGACTTCGGAGTCCGTGCGCCGCCGCGCGCTTCATCAAGGCGCGCTGTGCGTGCTCGACAAGCCGATCGACGCGGCGGAGCTGGAAGACTGGATGCGGCGCGCGCTCAAGGAGACGGCCGCGGAAGGATGAGCGCCGGCCGGCGCCTGAGCCGGCTCGACGCCAGCATGACGCTGGCGTTGAGCACCAGGCCGACGAAGCCCGGATGCAGGTCCTGCAGCCAGGGGGGCGCCCACGGCATCAGATCGCGCAGCGTCAGGCCGCCGATGGCCGTGGCGATGACGAAGCCCACGCCCGTGACGATGCCGGCCATGGCGCCCGCGTGATTGGCCGCCGAGGGCGCGATGAGCGCGGTGAGCAAGGCCGGCGCGAGCTGGGCCACGACGGCGAAGCCGATCAGCAGCAGCGCGACGATGCTCGCGCCGCCGCCCAGCGTCAGTGCCACGGTCACGCCCATCAGCAGCGGCACGGCCAGGCGCGACACGCGCATCAGATGCGCGTCCGAGCTGTTCGGCCGCAGCGGGCGGTACAGGCTGCGCGTGAGCAGCGTCGACGCGGAGATCAGCATGATCGAGCCCGGCACCAGCGCCGTCAGCATGCCCGCCGCGCCGATCACGCCGACGAACCACGGATCGAAGGCGCGGATGGACAGCTCGAGCAGCGCCAGGTCGATCCGCCCGCCGCTCAAGCCGGGCACGTTGAGCACGGCGGCATAGCCGGCGAACATCGAGAACAGCATCACCAGCGCGTAGAGCGGCATCACCGCCGCGTTGCGGCGGAAGATGCGCGGCGACTTCGCGGTGAAGACGGCGCTGAACGCATGCGGCCAGAGATACATGCCGATCGCCGACATGGTCACCGTCGACGCGAACCAGGCGGCGTTGCGGCCGGTCTCCGGCAGGGCGAGGAAGCCGGGGCGAGCCGCCTCGATGCGCTCGAACATCGCGCCCACGCCGCCATGGAAGTGCGCCGGCAGGTAGAAGCCGAGGAAGGCGCAGACCGCCAGCACCAGCACGTCCTTGACCACCGCCGTGACGGCCGAGCCGTGCATGCCCGAGACCATCACGTAGGCCGTCATCGCCACCGCGCCCACGATGACGGCCACGGCGGGCGACAGCACGCCATGGGACGTGACCTGCACGATCAGGCCCAGGCCCTTCATCTGCACGACCAGGTAGGGCACCAACGCGAGCAGCGCCACCGCGGACACCAGCAGGCCGAGCGCGGGACTGCCGTAGGCGGCGGCGAACACCTCGGGCTGCGTCATCGCGCCATGGCGCCGGGCCAGCCGCCAGATCGGCGGCAGCAGCCAGTACGACATCACGAAGGCCAGGCAGGTATAGACCAGGACATAGAGCGCCGCGCCGCCATGGCCGTAGGCGAAGCCGCTGGCGCCCAGGAAGGTGAAGGTGGTGTAGAGCTCGCCCGCCATCAGCACGAAGACCAGCACGGTGGAGAAGCCGCGGCCGCCGACGCTCCATTGCGCCAGGTCCATGCGCACGCCGCGCCGGGCCCAGAGGCCGGCGCCCAGCGCGAACAGCAGTGCGATCAGGATGACGGCCAGCGCGGCGTTCATTCCTCCTCCCCTTGCGGCGCGCGGTTGGCCGGATCGAGCCGGTACACGCAGGCCATCACGAGCGCGCTCAGCAGCACGCCGCCGATGATCCAGGCCATGAAGAAGGGCAGGCCCAGCACGAAGGGCTTGACGCGGTTGGCCACCGCCAGGCCGAGCGCCGCGTGGAGGAAGGGCAGCAGCCCGAGCCAGTGATGAAGTCGCATCGCGTCAGTCCTTGTCGGTGGCGGGCGGCGGAGGCGGCGAGGCCTGCGCCAGCGCGCGCAGCACGGCGTCCGGCGTGGCCGGCGCCTCGCGCACGCGCACGCCGGTGGCGTGGTGGATCGCGTTGAGGATGGCCGCGGCGGTCGGCACCAGCGCCGGCTCGCCGATGCCCTTGGCCCCATACGGCCCCAGGGCCGTGGGCGCCTCGATGAACAGGGTCCGTACCTCGGGCACGTCCCGGACGGTGGGGATGAGGTAGTCGTGCAGGTTGTTCCCGGAGCCGGGCTCGTAGCGCTCCATCAGCGCCATGCCGACGCCCTGGGCGACCGCGCCTTCGATCTGGCCCTGCAGCAGCGTCGGATTGACCATGCGGCCGACGTCGTGGGCCGCGACGACGCGCCGCACCCGCACGCGCCCGGTGTCCAGGTCCACGAGGACCTCGGCCATCTGGGCGCCGAAGGCATAGGCCGCGTAGGGCCGTCCCTGGCCGTCGTGGTCGAGCGCGGTGGTGGGCGGATCGAAGCGCTCCTCGCTCATCAGCGCGTAGCCGTGCTCGTTCACCGGCAACCCGGCGAGGTCGATGCGAACGTCACCGACGCTCACCCAGCCCGCGCCGAAGCGCACCGGCGCGGCGTCGTCCGCGTCCGCCATCCGGCGAAGCCGGCCCAGCAGCGCCTGCCCTGCGAGGAAGGCGGCCCGGCCGGTGACGAAGGTCTGGCGCGAGGCCGAGGTGCGTCCGCAGTCCGGCGTCAGGTGCGTGTCCGCGCCGACGATGCGCAGCGTCGCCAGCGGAATGCCGAGCGCATCGGCGGCGATCTGCGGAATCACCGTGTTGGCGCCCTGGCCGGCATCCACGGCGCCTTGATGCAGCACCAGCGTGCCGTCCGGCCGCAGGCCGATGCGCACGGTCGAGGGGTTGGGCAGCGCGGTGTTGCCGCAGCCATAGAAGAACGCGGCCAGGCCCACGCCCCGCTTCTCGCGCGGTCCGGCGTCGGCGCCGCTCGCGCGCGCCGCCTGCCAGTGGGGGCGGAGCGCTTCGAGGCAGGCGACGAGGCCGACGCTGTCGTCCAGCACCTGTCCGGTCGGCAGGCTGTCGCCCGGCCGCAGCGCGTTGCGCAGCCGGAACTCCAGCGGATCCCAGCCGCCGCGCACGGCGAGCTCGTCGATGAGCTGCTCCTGCGACATGGCCGTCTGCGGCACGCCGAAGCCGCGGAAGGCGCCCGCCGGCGTGATGTGGGTGTGGCGAGCGCGCGCGCGGGCGCGGTAGTCGGCGATGCGATACGGGCCGCCGGCATGCACCGGCACGCGGTTCGCCACGGCGGTGCCCCAGGACGCGTAGGCGCCGGTGTTGTAGTCGCCCTCGAAGGTCACCGCCAGCAGCCGGCCCTGCGCATCGGCGGCCATGCTCGACGCGATGCGCGCGGGATGGCGCTTGGTCGACGTCGCCATGGATTCCTCGCGCGTGAACACCAGCGCCACTGGCCGGTCCATGTGCCAGGCGGCGATCGCCAGCAGCGGCTGCACCGTCATGTCCAGCTTGCCGCCGAATCCGCCGCCCACGGCCGTGGGCACGACACGGACCCGCTCCGGCGCCACGCCGAGGATGCGGGCCAGTTCCTCGCGGTGGGGATGCGGCGCCTGCGTGGACGAGTGGACCTCGATCACGTCCCCCACGCGGCGCGCCCATCCGGCTTCCGGCTCCAGATAGGCATGCTCGACGAAGCTGGACTCGAAGCGCCCGTGCACGACCAGCGCGGCATCACGCAGCGCGGCGTCCGCGTCGCCCCGCTGCACGGTGCCTTCGATGAGCAGATTGCCCGGGCGGTGCTCGTGGAGCAGCGGACTGTCCGGGCGGGCCGCGATGTCCACGTCGAACAGCGCCGGCCTCGGCGTCCAGGTGATGGGAAAGGCCGCCAGATCCAGCGCGGCCACGGCGTCCGGCTCGCCCACGATGAGGGCCACCGCCTCCATGTGATGGCGCGCCTCGTCGGTGGGCAGCACCGGCTGATCGGCATAGGGCGTGGCCACGCCATGCAGGTTGCGGCCGGGCACGTCGGCATGGGTGAGCACGCGCGCGACGCCGGGATGCGCATCGACGAAGGCCTGCAGATCGCCGAAGACGAAGCCGGCGCGCGGATGGGGACAGCGCACCGCGCGCAGGTGGAGGCTGTCCGCCGGAATCCCGTCCGCGCCAAAGCGCTCCGTCCCCGTGACCTTGGCCTCGCCGTCCAGCCGTGTCAGCGGGCGGCCGACGGCGCGGCTCTCGTCGGGCAGCGTGAGCGGACGCGGTTCCGCGCCGATGGCCACCTCCAGCACGGCGTCGACGATCTTGCGATAGCCGGTGCAGCGGCACAGCACGCCGTCCAGTGCCTCTTCGACATCGGCACGATCACGCACGCGCCCGGCGTCGATCGCCGCGCAGGCCGACATCAACATTCCCGGAATGCAGAACCCGCACTGCACCGCCTGGTGAGCCAGCAACGATTGCTGCAGGCGCCGTCCGCACGCGCTGCCCGAGGCCAGCCCTTCGACGGTGAGCACCCGGCGCGATCGCAGCTGAGCCACCGGCGTGATGCACGCATACACGGGCTCGCCGTCGACGACGATCGTGCAGCTGCCGCAATCGCCCTGTCCGCAACCGACCTTGGTGCCAGTCAGTCCCAGGTCCTCGCGCAGGAAATGCGTGGCCGGCCGCGAGAGGTCCTCGGGCAGCGGGTGCCGCTCGCCGTTGACCTCGATCCACTCGGACATGGCGTCGGGCTTGGCCGTCATGCGGGCACCTCGCACCGCGCGCATGCGCGCTGCACCGCGACGCGCGCCCAGTGGTGCCGCAGCGCGGCAGAGCCGCGGCGGTCATCGATGGGCGACAGCTCGGCCATCGGTGTCGCGGCGATCAGGGAGGGAATCGCCTCGCGCGACGCGCCTTCCAGCAGCGACTCAAGCGCGCACAGGCGCACGGCGGCTTCGGAAGCACCGCCCACGGCGATGGCCGCGCTCGCGAGCGTCCGGTCATCGCGCCAGCGCAGCCGCACGGCGGCGGCGACCACCGCGATGGCCGATGCATCGCGCTGTGCGAGCTTGATGAAGGCCGTCCGTTCACTGGGTCCCGGCGACTCCACCAGGATCGCGGCGAGGAGCTCATCCGGCAGCAGCGCGGTGCGCTGGCGGCCGAGCACGAACTCCGGCAGCGGCAATTGGCGTACGCCGCGCGGGCCGGCAAGCTCGACGCGCGCATCGAGCGCCAGCAGCGCCGGGATGCCGTCAGCGACGGGGGATGCGTGGCACAGGTTGCCGCCAAGGCTGCCCCGCAAGCGGATCTGCCTCGATCCGACGGTGCGCGCGGCCTCGCGCAGCACCCCGGGCATCTGCTCGCAGCGGTCGATCCGGTCCCAGGTGACGGCCGCGCCGATGCGCAGCATCGATCCGCTCGCCGTGATGCCCTGCAGCGCGTCGACGCCGCTGATGTCCAGCCACGGCACGGCCGATGGCGCGGCCTCGCCCTGCGCGTACGCGTCGGTCGCGCCGCAGACGATGCGGTGCGCACCGCGGGCCAGCGCGGCCAGCGCGTCGTCCAGCGATCGGGCGCAGAGGTAGTTCATCGGCGGAGGTCCGGCGGTCAGTCCTGCGCGCGCAGCGCGCGAAGCACGCAATCTACGACGAAGTCGGCCCATTCTTCCAGCGCGCCCGGCCCGTCCAGCGACTCGCCCAGGAAGGCCGAGAGGGTGAAGCGGTTGGAGGTGAAGAAATAGGCCGTCGAGACGATCAGCAGATAGACATCGCGCGGCCGCAGGCCGGGCCGGAAGCAGCCCTGCGCTTCGCCGCGCTTGAGGATGTCGGCGATCAGGTCGAGCGCGTTGGAGGAGAACTCCCGCGCCTTCTCCGACTTCGCGACGTGGCGTCCCTTGTGCAGGTTCTCGGTGTTGAGCAGGGTGACGAACTCCGGATGACGCCGGTAGTAGGCGACCTTGAACCGGATCAGCGCCGTGATCGCCTCGATCGGGTCCGCCCGCACGGGGGCCTTGGCCTCGGCCTCGTCCATGCGCTGGTAGATGCCCTCCAGGACCGCGATGAACAGCTGCTCCTTGCTGCCGAAGTAGTAATAGATCATCCGGTCGTGCGACTTGGCGAGGCTGGAGATCTTCTCGATGCTGCCGCCGTCGTAGCCGTGACGCGCAAAGATGCGGGTCGCCGCCTTGAGGATGTTGTCGCGCGTCGCCTGCGCGGAAGCCTCTCGCGCGCCGGTGCCGCGGACTGCCTTCGTCTTCGTGGTGTTTGCCATGGGATCCGATGTAGCAATCGCTACATTTTGCGCGAGGTTCGCATCATAAGCGTGGCCCTTCAACCAAACGAAGGTATGAGCCTGGTGGCCCGCTCGTTCAATTCCCGCGCGGCCCGGCCGCTGCTCTGATGGATCCCGAGCCGCTGGAGGTTCGCTCCAGCGCCGATTCCCATGCCAATCAGAGGCCCTCATGACCCCATCCTTCCTCCGCCCGTTCGCCGCGTTCGCCTTCGCGGCCGCCAGCTTCGCCGCGCCGGCCTTCGCCGCCGATGCGCCGGCGGGCAAGCCCACCATCGTGCTGGTGCACGGCGCGTTCGCCGATGCCTCGAGCTGGAACGGCGTGGCCGCCGAGCTGCGCGACAAGGGCTACCCCGTCGTGGCGGTGGCCAATCCGCTGCGCTCGGTCGCCGGCGACGCACGCTACACCGCCGGGCTGATCGACCGCATCGCCGGCCCGGTGGTGCTGGTGGGCCACTCCTACGGCGGCTCCGTCATCAGCGTCGCGGCCGAAGGCCAGCCGCGCGTCAAGGCGCTGGTCTACGTGTCCGCCTTCGCGCCGGAGCGTGGCGAATCGGTGGCCGAGCTCGCCGGCAAATTCCCCGGCAGCACGCTGGGTGACGCGCTCGCGGCGCCGGTGCCGCTGCCCGAGGGCGGCAACGACCTCTACATCGATCAGCAGAAGTTCGCCGCCCAGTTCGCGGCCGATGTGAAGCCCGCGCAGGCGCGGCTGATGGCGATCGGACAACGGCCGGTGACCGAGGCCGCGCTGTCGGAGCCCAGCCAGGGCACCGCCTGGAAGGCGCTGCCGGTGTACTGCCTCTACGGCGACAAGGACAAGAACATCCCGCCGGCCGCGATGGCCTGGATGGCCGAGCGCGCGCATTCGCGCAGCACCGTCGTCATCCCCGGCGCTTCCCACGTTCCGCAGGTCAGCCATCCCCACGACGTGGCCGCGCTGATCGAGACCGCCGCCCGCGCCAATCGATGAACCCTTCGAAGGAGACCGCCATGTCCATCTTCAGCAACGACACCCGGGACGCCACCGGCATGCACGATGCCGGCGCAGCCCCCGGCGCCGCCGGCACCGCCGGTGACTCCCGCCGCCACTTCCTGGCCAAGACCGCCATCGCCGGCGCGGGTCTGGCGCTGGCCGGGCTCCCCGGCCTGCTGCGGACCGCCGCCGCGGCGACGCCCTCGGGCGGCGCGGGGAACGCGGGCTTCGGCCCGCTGCGGCAGATCGATGCGGGCCCGCTGAATGTCGGCTACGTCGACATCGGGCCGCGCGACGGCCAGCCGGTCCTGCTGTTCCACGGCTGGCCCTACGACATCCATTGCTACGAGGAAGTGGCGCCGCTGCTGGCCGCGCAAGGGATGCGCGTGATCGTGCCCCACCTGCGCGGCTACGGTACGACGCGCTTCCTCTCGGATGCGACCTTCCGCAGCGGCCAGCAGACGGCGCTGGCCGCCGATGCAATCGCGCTGATGGATGCGCTGGGCATCCGCCGCGCGGTGGTGGCGGGCTGCGACTGGGGCGCGCGCAACGCCTGCGTGATGGCCGCGCTGTGGCCCGAGCGCTGCCAGGCGCTGGTATCGGTGAGCGGCTTCCTCGTGCTCGACCGCGCGACGGCGCTCACGCCGCTGGCGCCGGCCGATGAGCTTACGTGGTGGTACCAGTACTACTTCGCCACGGAGCGCGGCCGCATCGGCTACCAGACCAATCTCAAGGCCTTCGCGCGGCTGATCTGGCGCCAGGCCTCGCCGCGATGGCAGTTCGACGACGCGACCTTCGAGCGCTGCGCGCAGAGCCTGGTGAATCCCGACCAGGTGGCGCTGGTGGTGCACAACTACCGCTGGCGCATCGGCGCCGCGGACGGCGATCCGCAGTACGACGCGCTCGAGCGCCAGCTGTCGCAGGTGAAGACCGTGGCGCTGCCGGCGATCACGCTGGAAGGCGACGCCAACGGCGCGCCGCATCCCGCGCCGGCCGCCTATGCCTCGCGCTTCACCGGCCGCTACGAGCACCGCGACCTCACCGGAGGCATCGGCCACAACCTGCCGCAGGAAGCGCCGGCCGCGTTCGCCAAGGCCGTGCTCGACGTGAGCCGGTGGTGAATCGCCCCACCATAGGAGAACGCAGATGAAGACATTCCTTCTGGCGCTGGCGGCGACGGGGATCGCCGTGTTGATCGGCCTGTCGCGGCCGTATGCCGCGATGTCGACGGCATCCGCCGCCGAGAGCGGACCACCGAAACCGGCGTCGCCGATCTACGGCGTGACGGTACCGGAGGGCTATCGCGACTGGCAGTTGGTGGGCGTCGCGACCGAGGACGCGCCGCTCGACGAGCTGCGTGCGGTGGTGGGCAACCGCATCGCGATCGACGCCTATCGGCTCGGCAAGCTGCCCTTCCCCGACGGCGCGATGCTGGTCAAGCTCGCGTGGAAGCGGCAGCGCTCGACGGAGTTCGCGGCCGCGACGGTGCCGGGCGCGCCGACCACGGTCCAGGTCATGGTCAAGGATTCGAAGCGCTATGCCGACAGCGGCGGCTGGGGCTACGGGCGGTTCGTCAACGGCCAGCCGGTGGACCAGGCTCAGCATCAGACCTGCTTCGCGTGCCACAACGCGCTGGTGAAGGCGCGGGACGACGTGTTCACGAAGTTCGCGCCGTGAGGCGGGGCGGTCGGTGGCCTCAGCGCCGATCATCGAACGGCGCGAACACCTCCGCGACCCAGTCGACGAACAGCCGCAGCTTCGCGCTGAGGTGCCGCGAGGCCGGGTAGACCACGTGCAACGGATGGCGCGGCCGGGTCCAGTCGTCGAGGACCGTGCGCAGCGCGCCGGACGCCAGGTGCGGCGCCACCGCGAAGCGGAAGGTCTGACCCAGCCCCATGCCGGACAGCAGCGCGCTCAGGTGCGCGGTGCTCTCGTTGACCGCCATCGCCGTCTCGCCCGCGATCTGAAGACGCTCGTCGCCGCGATGGAACTCGAGCGGGAACGCGCGCCCGGTCAGCGACGAGAAGTAGCCCGCGATCGCATGTCCCGGCACACGCGCGCGGTCGTCCGGCCCGTGCGCCCGCGCGATCAGGTCGGACGGATGCTTGGGGACGCCGCGCGCCTTCAGGTACACCGGGCTGGCGCAGGTAACCCAGTCGAGATCGGCGATACGGCGCGCGACCAGCGTCGTGTCGGCAAGCTCCCCGCCGCGGATCACGCAGTCGACGCCTTCTCCGATCAGATCGACTGGCCGGTCGCTGACGCCCAGGTCCACGTGCAGCTCGGGATGGCGCGCGCGGAAGTCGGGAAGCGCGGGGATCAGGATCATGTTCGCGAGCACCGATCCGACGTCGACACGCAGACGCCCTCGAGCCTGCGCCCGCGATTGCGCGGCGAGCTCATCCATCTCGGTCAGGTCTTCGATCAGGCGCCGCGCGCGCTCGTAGTAGGCGGCGCCCTCCGGCGTCACGCTGACGCGCCGCGTCGTGCGCTGCAGCAGGCGCGTGCCGAGGTGGCGCTCCAAGTCCTGCACGAGCTTCGTCACGGTCGGGCGCGGGATGTTCATCGCATCGGCGGCCTTCGAGAACGCGCCCGACTCGGCGATGCGCACGAAGACGCGCAGCGCGAGCAACTGGTCCATCGATCAATCTCCTTTTCCGCAGGCGTTCCCAATGAAGCGCGGCACGCCAGCTGTCGATTATTCATCCTTGGGAAAAAAGATATCGAGTTCGTCGGCTTTATTCGAACGTGGTGAATTTTTAAGCTTCGCTCACCTCTTCACCACTTCACGAATGGAGCGAATCATGAGCAAGCAACTCGAAGGCAAGGTCGCGGTCGTCACCGGCGGCACCACCGGCATCGGCCTGGCGGCGGCGAAGGCCTTCGCCGCGGAAGGCGCGTTCGTCTACATCACCGGCCGGCGCAAGGCCGAACTCGATGCCGCCGTCGCCGCGATCGGTCCGAACGCCGCCGGCGTGCAGGCGGACTCGACCCAGTTGGCCGATCTCGACCGGCTGTACGCGGAGGTCGGCGAGCGTCACGGCCGTCTGGACGTGCTCTACGCCAATGCCGGCGGCGGCACCATGGCCGCGCTGGGGGAGCTCACCGAGCAGCATGTGGACGAGACCTTCGACCGCAACGTGAAGGGCGTGATCTTCACCGTGCAGAAGGCCTTGCCGCTGCTGGACAAGGCGGCCCACGGCGCGTCGGTGATCCTGGCGGGATCGACGACGAGTTCGATGGGCACGGCCAACTTCAGCATCTACAGCGCGACCAAGGCGGCGGTGCGCAACCTGGCGCGCAGCTGGATCCTCGACCTGAAGGGCCGCGCGATCCGCATCAACACGCTGTCGCCCGGTCCGATCCACACGCCCGGCCTGGTGGAGCTCGCCGGCCCCGATCCGGCCAATCAACAAGGCCTGCTGGACTACCTGACCTCGCAGCTGCCGATCGGCCGCATCGGCCAGCCGGAGGACGTGGCGAAGGCGGCGGTATTCCTGGCGTCGGACGCCTCCGCCTTCGTCACCGGGGTCGAGCTGTTCGTCGACGGGGGCATGGTGCAGGCCTGACCGGACGGCCCGCTGCGACGGGCATCCGCGGCGCGGTCAACCGCCACAATGCGCCGCATGGAACTCCTGAAGACATTCGGCCTGTTTGTCGCCACGGCGCTGGCGGAGATCGTTGGCTGCTATCTGCCCTACCTGTGGCTGAAGCAGGACCGGTCGCCCTGGCTGCTCCTGCCTGCCGCGGCGAGTCTGGCGCTCTTCGCCTGGCTGCTGTCGCTCCATCCGACAGCAGCCGGGCGCGTCTATGCCGCCTACGGCGGCGTTTACATTGGCGTGGCGGTGCTGTGGCTGTGGCTCGTGGACAAGGTGACGCCCACCGCGAGCGACTGGATCGGCGTCTCCGTCTGCTTCGTCGGCATGGCCATCATCATGTTTGGCTCGAGGGCGCAGGGCTGAGCGCCTTGCGAGCCCCGCCCTTCAGCGGTTCCCGCTCCCACCGCCAGCCGGTGGGCGAGTCAGGTCGCGGATCGTCGTGTTGAGCACGGAAAACTCCACCGGCTTGACGAGGTGGGCGTCGAAGCCCGCCGATGCCGTGGCCATGCGGTCATTCGGCTGACCCCAGCCCGTGATCGCGATCAGCACGACGTCCTGCCCGGCGAGCCGGCGCAAATGGCTGGCGACGTCGAGTCCGCTCAAGCCCGGCAGCCCCACGTCCAGCAGCACGACTTCATGGCGCCCCGCGCCGTACGCCTCGAGCGCCGCTTCGCCGCTATAGGCCACCTCCGTCTGGAATCCCACGTCATCCAGCGCAGCGGCCAGCGTATCCGCGCCATCCTTGTTGTCGTCGACCACCAGGACGCTGGTCCCCCGTCCGTCCGGAACCGGCAGTGCCTCCTGCGACGCCGCCCGCGTGCGCTCATCGGCCTCGGCGGCGATCGGCAGGCACACGACGAACCTGCTGCCGTGGCCAGGGCCGTCACTCGACGCGGAGATCGTCCCGCCGTGAAGCTCGACGAGCTGCTTGGAAACGGCCAGCCCGATGCCCAGCCCCGTCGGCGCCGCGCCGGAACTGTCCACGCGCGAGAACAGCTCGAAGACCCGCCCCTGGTGCTCGGGCGCGATGCCGATGCCGCGGTCGATCACCGAGACCTTGCCATGGACGCCCTCCACCTGCAGGTCGACCCGCACTTCGCCTGGCACCGGGCTGTACTTCGCCGCGTTGCTCAGGAGGTTGCCCAGGACCTGCTGCAGCCGCGTGCTGTCCCCGTTCACCATGACGGGCCGCGGCGGAAGCGAGAGCGCCACCCGGTGCTGCTTCTGGACGTAGAGCGGCTCGACCGCGTCCAGCGCCTGCTTCACGACCGTCCTCAGATCGACCAGCTCCCGCTTGAGCTCGATGGCGTTGCGCGTGATGCGGCTCATGTCGAGGAGATCGTCCAGCAGCCGCGCCATGTGCGCGGACTGCCTCGCGATGACGTCGAGCACCTTGAGACTGTCGCCGTCGTTCGTGCGGCGCCTCAGCACGTCCACCGAGAAGCGGATCGGCGCCATGGGATTGCGCAGCTCGTGGGCGAGGGTCGCCAGGAAGGTGTCCTTGAGCTGGCTCTCATGCTGAAGGCGCGCCTGGGCCTGCGTCAGTTCCGTCACGTCGACGGTCGCGCCGAGCACGCGGCGGACGACGCCGTCGTCTCCGGCCACAGGCCTCATGGAGGTCAGCAGCTGCAGCTCTTCACCCAGGTAGGTGGCCGTCTGGGACACGGTGAGCGGGCTGCGGGTGCGGATCGACTCCAGCACCCTCTTCGCGAACTCCGGTTGCCGCGCAATGCTGCCGACCTCGGCACCGATCACGGCGTCTCGATGGATGCCGAACGGCACGTTGACCGCCCAGGTGTAGCGGGCCTGCGTGTCCGCTTCCCATGCCATGACCTTGCCGCTGTGCAGCGCCAGCTCGAAGCGCTGCTCGGCGGACTGGCTTGCGCGCAGCGCCTCCTGCTGGACCGTGATGTCGACGACGACGCCGTAGGCGTGGAGCGCGCGCCCCTTCGCATCCAGCACCACATGCCCGTCGAACTGGGCCCAGACGTCCTGCCCTTCGTCCGGCGTGTGGATCAGGCCGACCAGGCTGAAGCGCCCGCCGGCCTCCGAGGCATAGCGGTAGCGCTCGAGGAAGCCGGCCCGGTCGGCGTCGGACAGCCCGGCCAGCATGTCCTCCATCGTGGCCCAGTCCCGGCCGAAGATCTCCTTCGGCGCGCCGGCCGTGGCCGCATAGCCGTCATGCCGGCTCCAGTCCCAGGTCACCATGCGGCCCGCGGCCACTGCAAGGCTGAGCCGCTGACGCCCGAGCTTCTCCTTCCTGGTCAGATGCCGGGCGCGCGCGGAAACCGCCGCGACCAACGCACCGCTGCCGATGAACAGCGCGATGAGTTCCACGTCGGCGAGGCGGGTGATCGGAAGGATGGCGCCGATGGGCTCGATCCAGAAGTACAGGACGGCGAGCACCGAGGCGATCAGCAGGACCGCCGCGGGACCGATCCCGCACAGCAGGCCCACGATCACGAGCGCGGGGAAATAAGGCAGCAGCGGCGCCCGGCCGTCGAGCTGCGGCTGGAGATGCATGTTCAGCCAAGTGGCCATGACGAACACGCACGCGGTCACCGGCCATCGCAGCGCGGCTCTTTCGATCACCATGGCGGTCTCCCTTGCATGGGTGCGGACGTGCGGAGGGGAGCTACTGTAGCGCTGCCGGCCAGGCGGCCCGTCAGCGTGCCAGCCGAGGCTCCGTCGATTCAAGTCCCGCTGCCCCCCGGCACCTCCTCCGCCAGCCACCGATTCTTCCCGCTGCGCTTGGCTCGAAGCATGAGATGGTCGGCGCGCGCTATCAGTTCATGCGGCGTGGCGTCCTCGCCGTCGCGGGTCAGCGCCACGCCGACGGTCACACCGACGCGCACCAGCGTGCCGCTCCCCAGCGGCACGTCCTCGCCGATGGCGCGCATCACCCGATCGACGATCCCCTTCCATTCGACGCCCTCGATGGGCGCGAGCACGAGCACGAACTCGTCCCCGCCCATCCGCGCGGCGGTGTCGGACGGCCGGATGGACGCCCGCATGCGCCCGGCGATGACCTGCAGCAACTGGTCGCCGGCCTCGTGTCCGTACCGGTCATTGACGGCCTTGAATCCGTCCAGGTCCAGATAGCAGACCGCGACCTGCGCCCCCAGGCGGCGCGCGACGGCTTGCGCCTGTCCGGTCCGGTCGAGCAGCAGGACCCGGTTCGGCAACTGCGTCAACGGATCGTGGAAGGCCGTATGCGCGAGGCTCTCGTTGGCCGCCTTCAGCGCCGTGATGTCCACCAGGATGACGAAGATCTCCGTCGCCGAGAGCGGCACCGCGCCGAAGTCCACCCACACCAGCTCGCCGGACTTCTTGCGCATGCGCAGTTGCGCGTGGTAGTAGCCCTCTTCGCGCAGCGCCTTGTAGCCTTCCACGCCCACGCGCCGGTACTCCTCGTCGTCCCAGTAGAGCTGCCGGACCTGCAGGTCCTGGAGCTCGCCAGGTCCGTAACCCAGCAGGCGCTCGGCGGCCCGGTTGCGCCAGGTGATGACGCGGTCCTTCACCCGGGCCATGCCCACCAAGTCGTTCTCGAGCATCGCGACCTGCTCGCGCATGAGCCGCCGCTGCTCCGTGACGTCCCGGGCGGACGAGAACACGAACAGGCGATCCGCGATCTCGGCGATGCTCAGCTGCATCTCCACGTCGAGGATCTGCCCGTCGTCGCAGCGATGCTGGACGTCCACGCGCTGGCGTTCGCCGGGCTTCACCTTGGCGAGCCAGGCATCGATGGCGGCCCTGTCCTGGTTCACGTCCCAGCTGGAGATGTGCCGGCCCAGCAGCTGCTCGCGCGAGGACTTCAGCATCTGGGCGAAGGAGTCGCTCATCTCCACGAGATGCCCGGTCGCGTCGGTAATGTGGATGCCGTCGCCCGCGGTGCGCAGCAGCGCCTGCAGCCGCTTGCCCTGATCGAGCAGGGCGCGCGCGAAATCGGCCTCGCGGCGGCTGGCGCGGTGGATGACGAAGCTCGCCCCCAGGGCCAGCGCCCAGACGCAGCCGGACAGCGTGACGACCAGCCAGACCTGCCGCCGCCAGGGCTCGAAGAAGCGATCGTTGCTGATGCCCACGAACACGGTGAACGGCCAGGGCTGGAGCGAGCGATAGGCCGTGGTCCGCTTCTCCCCGTCGAGCTGCACGCGGGACACGAAATGTCCGGCATCGGGCTGCTTCGCCGTCGCCGCGAGGAGCTCGGGCGAGACGGCGGTGTCGCCGGGCTGGCCCTGGATCGCGCTGCCCGGGGAATAGCGGGCCACCAGGCGGCGGTCGTTGCGCCGGAGCGCGACCGAGTCGAGCGGCTCCAGGTCGTAGCGCTGGAAGTTGCGCTGGAAGTGCTCGGCGTTGATGCTCGCGTAGAGCACTCCGGCGAAGCGCCCGTCGAGCCGCAGCGGATGGACGAAGGCCACGACCCAGCGGTTGGAGACCCGGGAGGTGAGCGGTCCGCCGATGACCGTCAGCCGTTCAGCGCTGGCGCGTGCCTGGCGGAAATAGTCGCGATCGGAGACGCTCACCGGCGGGCCGTCCGGCAGGTCCGTGCCCCAGCGGACGACGCCCGAGGCGTCCGTGAGGCGGAAGGCCTCGATCCCCTCGAGCAGGGTGAAGCGGCCGCGCAGCACGTCGTTGATGACGGCGT
Source organism: Roseateles sp. Mitsp63 (assembly GCF_059491535.1). Taxonomy (NCBI): domain Bacteria; kingdom Pseudomonadati; phylum Pseudomonadota; class Betaproteobacteria; order Burkholderiales; family Sphaerotilaceae; genus Roseateles; species Roseateles sp. Mitsp63. The sequence continues at coordinate 5,797,296 of NZ_CP168509.1, forward strand.
CGGGCGATTGCCGTCGCTCCGCCAGCAGGCGCTCGAGCTCGGAGGCGGTGGCGCGGATCACGCCGTCCACGCGCTCGATCTCGCCGCGGACGTTGAGCTGGGCGATCGCCGCGAGACTCTCCGCCCGGCTGGTGGCCTGAAGCTCCAGCGTGCGGTGGCTCTTGTGCAGCACCAGCCAGGCCAGCGCCACCAGCATGGCGGCGATCGCGCAATTGATGCCGACCAGCCACGCAACCACCTTGCGGCGGCTTTGCGCGTTGGCATCGAGCAGGGCTTGTTGGTCGCGGAGCGGCATTGGTCCAAGGGTGGGTGGCACTGATCAGACCATCCCGGGCGGGATCGGACAACCTCCCGGTGTGGTGGCCCGGGAACGTCACGCCGCGGCCTTGTTCGCTTTGTTTAGTAAATTCTGATAAAGATCACCCAGCTCCATGGCGTTTTATGGACCACGCGCCAGCGGCCATATATAACTGCGCCCAGCTGTCATCGATGTCCGGCAGCCCAATGACGGCCTTCGACCGCGAGGTCGTTTCTGTTTAGTAAATGGTCTTCCACGAACCACCCCTCCATCGCTGCACGGCGCAGGCAGATCCATGAGCCAAGTGACCATTCGGGACATCGCGACCGCGACCGGACTGTCGGCCGGCACGATCTCCCGCGCGCTCAAGAACCAGGAGGGCATGACCGAGGCGACGCGCTGCAAGGTGCGCGACGCCGCGCAGCGCCTGGGCTACGACCTGTCGCATCTGCGCAAGGTGCGCATCCGCCGGATCGCCTTCCTGCTGCACAGCCAGCACAACACCCTGGCGTCCAGCCCGTTCTTCTCGACGGTGCTGCACGGCGCCGAAGAGGCCTGCCGCCGCGAAGGCGTGGCCCTGTCCTTCAACGTGGTCGGCCCCTCGACGCCGGTGATGGACCAGATCAAGCTGCACCAGCCCGATGCGCTGCTCTGCGCCGGCTTCTTCGAGCCCGAGGTGCTCGCGGCGCTCAAGCTGACCGGCAAGTCCATGGTGCTGATCGACATGCAGCAGCGCGGCTTCACCTCCGTCAATCCGGACAACGCCATGGGCGGCTACCTGGCCACCCGGCACCTGCTGCGCAGCGGCCGGCGGCGGATCGCGATGCTGTCCGGGTCGCTGGCCCACTTCAGCATCGAGCAGCGCAACCGCGGCTTCCGCCGCGCGCTCTTCGAGTCCCGGGTGCTGGCCGATCCCGATCTCGAGCTCATCGTTCCCCGGCTGGGCGACGGCGACAGCGGCGTCGTCGAAGCGATGCGCCGCCTGCTGAGCCTGCCCAAGCCGCCCGACGCCGTGCTTTGCTACAACGACAGCACGGCGCTGGTGGCGATGGCGTACTGCCGCGGCCAGGGCCTCAAGGTGCCGCAGGACATCGCCATCGTCGGCTTCGACGACATCACCGGCGCCGCCACCAGCGTGCCGCCGCTCAGTACGCTGCGGGTGGACATGGAGGCGCTGGGCGCCGCCGGCGTCGACCTGCTGCTGCGGCTCAAGCCCGAAGACCCCATCGAAGAACTCGTCCTGCCGGTCGAACTGATCGTGCGTGAAAGCAGTTGCGACGACTAGCGCGCAACGGCCCCCCTCTCTCCCCTCCTGCGCCATGTCCGACTTCCCCGACTTCCGGTCCCCCGCCGTGCTGCTCGCCCACGCCCGGCACAGCATGGACTTCTACCACCCGCGCTGCATCGACCCCAGCGGCGGGATGTACCACTTCTTCAAGGACGACGGCACCGTCTACGACGCCCATCAGCGGCATCTGGTCAGCAGCACGCGCTTCGTCTTCACCTACGCGATGGCCTATCGCCACTTCCGCGATCCGGCCCATCTCGACGAACTGCGCCACGCGCTGCGCTTCCTGCGCGAGGCGCACCGGGACCCGTCGCATGGCGGCTACGACTGGCTGCTGGACTGGCGTGACGGCCGGGCCGAGGTCCTGGACGGCACGCGGCACGCCTACGGTCACGCCTTCGTGCTGCTGGCCTATGCGCACGCGGTGATGGCCGGCCTGGACGAGGCCCGCCCCTGGCTGACCGAGACCTTCGAGCTGCTCGAGCACCGCTTCTGGGATGCCGCCTCGGGCCTCTACGCGGACGAGGCCAGCGCGGACTGGGAACAGCGATCGAGCTATCGCGGCCAGAACGCCAACATGCACGCTTGCGAGGCCATGCTCGCCGCCTTCGACGCGACCGGCGAGCGCCGCTACCTGGCGCGCGCCCGCGAGCTCGCCCACAACATCACGCAGCGCCAGGCCGAGCGCTGCGGCGGCCTCATCTGGGAGCACTACGACGCCCAGTGGCAGCCGGACTGGCAGTACAACATCGACAACCCGGCCCACCTGTTCCGGCCCTGGGGCTACCAGCCGGGCCACCTCACCGAGTGGGCCAAGCTGCTGCTGCAGCTGGACGCGCGCGCCGGCGCGCTGGACGCGGACCTGGGCTGGGCGCTGCCCACCGCCCAGCGCCTGTTCAAGGTCGCGATGGACAAGGGCTGGGACCGCGAGCATGGCGGCCTGCATTACTCGCTGGCGCCCGACCTCAGCGTGTGCGACGCTGACAAGTACTTCTGGGTCCAGGCCGAGAGCGCCGCCGCGGCCGCGATGCTGGCGCTGCGCGCCGGCGGCGACGCCGCCTTCTACTGGGACTGGTACGAGCGGCTGTGGGCCTACAGCTGGACGCACTTCGTCGACCACCAGCATGGCGCCTGGTATCGCATCCTGGATGGCGGGAACCGCAAGCTCAGCGACGAGAAGAGCCCCGCCGGCAAGGTCGATTACCACACCATGGGCGCCTGCTACGACATCGTGCGCGCGCTGCGCGAGGCCGCCCATGCATGACGCGCCGCTGATGCTCTGCGCCGGCGAGGCGCTCACCGATCTCCTGCACCAGGGCGGGGACCGCTGGCTCAGCCGTGAAGGCGGCTCGGTGTGGAACGTCGCCCGCGCGCTGGCCGCGCTGGGCGAGCGCACCGCCTTCGCCGGCGCCGTGAGCCGCGACCATTTCGGCGACGCCCTGTGGGCCGCCAGCGAGGCGGCCGGCCTGGACCTGCGGCTGATGCAGCGCGTCGATCGCTCGCCGCTGCTGGCCGTGGTCCAGCGCAGCGAGCCGCCGTCCTACTTCTTCGTCGGCGACGACAGCGCCGACCTGCACTTCGACGACGAGGCGCTGCCCGGCGGCTGGCCGGACGCGCTGCGCTGGGCGCATTTCGGCGGCATCAGCCTGGCGCGCCCGCCGCTGAGCGGCCGGCTCGTGGCCCTGGCCGAGCGGCTGAAGCGCCAGGGCGTGGCCATCAGCTACGACCCGAACTTCCGCAACCTGATGGACGCCCGCTACACGCCGACGCTGCGGCGCATGGCCGCGCTGGCCGATGTCATCAAGGTCTCCGACGACGATCTGCGCGGGCTGTTCCCCGGCGTGCCCCTGGACGAGGCGCTGCGGCAGCTGCGCGCGATGAGCCCGTCGGCGCTGTGCCTGTTCACGCGCGGCGGCTCGGGCGCGAGCCTGCTGCGCGACGGCCAGCGCTGCGACGCGCTTGCGCCGCGCGTCGAGGTGATCGACACCGTCGGCGCCGGCGACGCCAGCGTCGCGGGGCTGCTGCACAGCCTCACCCGCCATCCCGATCGCGGCTTGCAGGCGCACCTGCACGCGGCGCTGGCCAGCGGGTCGGCGGCCTGTCAGCACGCGGGCGCGGCGCCGCCATCGCGGCAGGCGGTCGAACGGCTGTACGAGCAACTGCAGGCCGGCGCCACCGCCTGACGCCGCGGCGCCATGACGCCATGACGCCATGACGCCATGACGCCATGACGCCATGACGCCAATCACGCGCCGCGACGGCGCGGCGGCGATCCCATACCGAGCGAGAGAGACAACATGGAACACGTATCCCCCCGCCCCGCGGCGGCCGCCTCGGGCGCGGCCGCCGGCTCCGCCGCCAGCGACGGCGGTCACACCGGCGCGCTGGTCGTCGTCACGGTGCTGTTCTTCATGTGGGGGCTGATCACCTCGCTGAACGACATCCTCATCCCCCACCTCAAGGCCATCTACACGCTCAGCTACGTGCAGGCGATGATGGTGCAGTTCTGCTTCTTCGGCGCCTACTTCATCGTGTCCCTGCCCGCGGGCGCGCTGATCCGGCGCCTGGGCTACCAGCGGGGCGCGGTGGCGGGACTGCTGATCGCGGCCGCGGGCTGCGCGCTGTTCTACCCGGCGTCCTTCGGCGGCTATGGCCTGTTCCTGCTGGCCTTCTTCGTGCTGGCCTCGGGCATCACGGTCCTGCAGGTCGCCGCCAATCCGTACGTGACGGTGCTCGGCCCGGCCCGCACCGCCTCGAGCCGCCTGAACCTCACCCAGGCCTTCAACTCGCTGGGCACCACCATCGGCCCCGCCGCCGGCGGCCTGTTGATCCTGTCCATCTCCGGCGCCGCCGCCGGCGCGGCGTCCACCGTGCGCGGGCCCTATCTCGCGCTGGCCGCCGCGCTCGCGCTGCTGGCGCTGTGCTTCCTGAAGGCCAGGCTGCCGCGCATCGAGGACGGCGAGGACCTCGCCCTGGACGGCGAAGGCCACGGCTCGGCCTGGGCGCACCGCCACCTGGTGCTGGGCGCGATCGGCATCTTCCTGTACGTGGGCGCGGAGGTGAGCATCGGCAGCTTCCTCATCAACTTCCTGGGCGAAGGGAACATCGCCGGCCTGGCGCATGCCGACGCCGCGCGCTACGTCAGCCTGTACTGGGCCGGCGCCATGGTCGGACGCTTCGTCGGCTTCGTCGTGATGCGGTCGGTGAGCCCGGGCAGGACGCTGGCCTTCAACGCCCTGGTGGCGATCGCGCTGGTGCTGACCGCCACCTTCGGGCACGGCAGCGTCGCGATGTGGGCCATCCTGGCCGTCGGCCTGTGCAACTCCATCATGTTCCCCACCGTCTTCAGCATGGCCCTCCACGGCCTGGGCCGGCACACCGGCCAGGGCTCCGGCATCCTGTGCATGGCCATCGTCGGCGGCGCCGTCGTGCCCTTCGCGCAGGGCGCGCTGGCCGACGGCCTGGGCGTGCAGCTGTCCTTCCTGCTGCCGGCCGCCTGCTATGCGTTCATCCTCTACTTCGGGATGCGATACGCCGCGATGTACGTGAAGCAGTGAGGAGTCAGACGGCCGCGGGCGGCCGCGATTCCAGCGCCGCGCCGAAGCCGGGATTGGGCTGGGGCCCCATCGTGAACACCAGCCGGCCGCCCTGCATCAGGCTGGCGTGGTCGATCCAGCTGCGCGTGTGCGGCTGCCCCCGCCAGCTCACCGACTGCACGTAGATCCGATCGGGGCCGTTGTCGCGCGCCTCGATCTCCAGCGTCCTTCCGCCCGGCAGCGCCAGCTCGGCCCGCTCCACCAGCGGGCTGCCGAAGACATAGCGCGCGCTGACCGGATCCACCGGGTACAGCCCCAGCGCGCTGAGCACCAGCCAGGCCGACATCTGCCCGCAGTCCTCGTTGCCGGACAAGCCGTCGGGCCGGTCGCTGTAGAGCGTGTCCATGATCTGCCGCACGCGGGCCTGCGTCTTCCAGGGCTGGCCCGCGTAGGCGTAGAGATACGCGATGTGGTGGCTGGGCTCGTTGCCATGGGCGTACTGGCCGATCAGCCCCGAGATGTCGGGCGGCGCGCCCGGCAGTTGCTCCGAGCTCGTGCTGAACAGCGCGTCGAGCTGGGCGATGAAGGCCGCCTCGCCGCCGAACAGCTGCATGTAGCCGGCCACGTCGTGCTGGTTGAGGAAGGTGGCCTGCCAGGCGTTGGACTCGGTGAAGTCATGCCAGCGCGCCGAATGGCCCAGCGCGCGCGGGTCGAAGGGCTCGGCCCAGCGGCCGTCGGCCAGGCGCGGGCGCACGAAGCGCAGCGCCGGATCGAAGACGTGGCGGTAGTTCAGCGAGCGCCGGCGCAGCAGCTCCGCGTCCGCTTCGGCGCCCACGCCCCGCGCGAGACGGGCCAGCGCCCAGTCGTCATAGGCGTATTCGAGGGTCTTGCTGGCCGCCTCCTCCTCGCGGTCGGACGGGATGAAGCCCAGCCGCCGGTAATCGGGCAGGCCGCGATACGCGTCGTCCATCGCGCGCTGGCGCCATAGCGGCCAGGCGCGCTGGAAGTCGATGCCGGCGAAGCCCTTGGCCTGGGCCTCGGCCAGCACCACGGCCGAGTGGTAGCCGATCATGCAGCCGGTCTCGCGGCCATGCAGCGGCCAGACCGGCACGCCTTGATCGCTCTGCTCCGCCATGCGGATGAGGCTGTTGACCAGGTCCGGCACGCGCGCCGGCGTGAGCATCGTCAGCAGCGGATGCAGGCTGCGGTAGGTGTCCCACAGCGAGTACTGCGTGTAGTTGCGCTCGCCCGGCGCGAGCTGATGCACGCGCAGATCCATGCCGCGGTACTGGCCGTCCACGTCGCTGAACAGGGTCGGCGCGAGCAGGCTGTGATACAGCGCGGTGTAGAGCATGCGCTGGTGCCGCTCGTCGAAGGTCCGCAGCCGCAGCGCGGCGAGTTCGCGCTCCCAGGCCGCGCTCGCCGACGCGCGCACCTGCTCGAAGTCCCAGCCGGGCAGTTCCTCGCGCAGGTTGCGCAGCGCGCCCTCGGCGCTGACGTAGGAGATGCCGCACTTGACCAGCAGCGGCTCGCCCGCCTCCGAGCGCCAGTGCAGCGCCGCGAGCAGCTGCGTGCCGCGCGAGACACGCGCCGCCGCGCCGTCCGCGCCGTTGCCGTTGAACACCTCGAAGCGCTCGAAGGGCCGCGAGAACTGCATCGCGAAGAAGACCTGCCGGCCCTGCGCCCACTGGTCCACCGCGCGGCCGCCGAGCAGCGTGTCGTCGCCGACCACCTCCAGCTCGGCCCAGGGCACGCGCGTGGGGACGCCTGGCTTGTCCTGCATGCCATGACGCAGGTCCACCATCAGATGGCCGCGCGTGTGCTGGCCGAAGCGGTAGCGGTGCAGGCCGACGCGCTCGGTGGCGGTGAGCTCGACGGTGACATCGCGATCGCGCAGCGCGACGCGGTAGTAGCCGGGTTCGGCGGACTGGTCCCGATGCGTGAACGGCGCGCGCCAGCCCAGCTCCGGATTGCCTGGCGGTCCGGGCTGCCGCCGCACCTCGCCGACGCAGGGCATCACCAGCACGTCCAGCAGGTCACCGATGCCGGTGCCGCTGAGGTGCGTGTGGGAGAAGCCCATGATCGAGCGGTCCTTGTCGTGATAGCCCGAGCAGGCGTCCCAGTCCGCGTTGTAGGTGTCGGGGCCCAGCTGCACCATGCCGAAGGGCCGCGTGGCGGCCGGCGTGGTGTGGCCGTGATCGCCGGTGCCGATGAACACGTCGACATGGCGGGTGAGGCGGTCTTGCGCGGCGGCGCCCGGGGACGCGGCCTGGCGCGAGGGGCCGGCGCAGCCGGTCAGCGGCAGGCCGGTGACGAGCGCCATCTTGAGCAGGTCGCGGCGTGAGGTCATGGATCAGCTCGATTGCAGCAGCGCGGGCCGATGCCGCGCCAGGTTCAGGATCAGTTCGCCGAACAGGCCGTTGGCCCAGGCAAACCACGGGCGGGTGAAGTGCGTGGCGTCGTCCTGGTCGAAGGCCTCGTGCATGAAGCCGGTGCCCGCATGGCTGGCCTTGAGCCAGCGCAGGCACTGGCGGACCTCCGCGTCCCCCGCGGCCGTGGCCGGCGCGGTCAGGGCCTTCATCGCGACGGACATCGGCCAGATCATGCGCAGGCCCTCGTGCGGCCCGCCGGTGCCCTCGGCCACGCGGCCGCGGAAGAAGTAGGGGTTGTCCGCGCTCCAGGCCCGCGCGCGCGTGCGGCGGTACAGCGCGTCGCCCACCGCGCAGACGCCCAGGTAGGGCAGGCTCAGCAGGCTGGGCGCGTTCGCGTCGTCCATGAAGAACTGGTTGCCGAAGCCGTCGACCTCATAGGCCCAGACCTCGCCCGCCGGGGTGCGCAGCCGCGCATGGCGATGCAGCGCGGCCGCGACCTCATCGGCCAGGGCCTGGGCCTCGGTGGCCAGCGCGGCGTCGTGCAGCACCGCGTCCGCCATGGCCGCGAGCTGACGCAGCGACACGACCGCGAACAGGTTGGCCGGCACCAGGAAGGGAAAGACGCAGGCGTCGTCCGACGGCCGGAACATCGAGTGGATCAGCCCCACCGGCCGACCCGGATGGCCGTAGCCATCGAGGACCAGCGTCTCGGTGGCGGCCTCGGCCTTGCGCTGGAAGCGGTAGGGACCGGGGCCGGTCTTGCGCTGCTGCTCGCGCATCGTGCGCAGGACCGCGCGCATCGCCTCGGCCCATTGCGCATCGAAGGGCGCGGTGTCGCCGGTGGCGCGCCAGTAGCCATGGGCCAGGCGGATGGGCCAGCACAGCGAGTCCAGCTCCCACTTGCGCTCGGACACGCCGGGCCGCATCTCCGTCAGGTCGCCGATGGCCCACTTGAGCTGCGTGCGGGCCTGGGGATCCTCGAGGAAGGCGTTGGCATAGGGGTCGATCAGCAGGCAGCGCGCGTGGCGATGGATGACGCCGCGGATCAACCGGCGCAGTGCATCGTCCTCGCGCGCGAAGGCCAGGTAGGGCCAGACCTGCGCCGACGAGTCGCGCAGCCACATCGCGTCGATGTCGCCGGTGATGACGAAGGTGTCGGGCTTGCCGTCGACCGTGCGCTCGGTCACCGTGGTGTCCAGCGTGTTGGGCAGGCAGTTGCCGAACATCCAGGCCAGCTCCGGATCGCCGATGCGGCGCTGGAGGTCCGCGATGGCCGCGTCGACGGCAGGGCTGACGAAGCGTCGCTGACCGGGCGGAGGCCGGGCACTGGCGAAGCGGTCGTCCGCCGCCCGCGCGCGACCCATGCCCAGACCGCTCAGCCCAGCGGCGAGGCCGAGCCCGAGCAGCGCGCGCCGCGCCGGTGAATCGATCATGTCCGGCCCCGTCATCGCGGCAGCTCCTGGCGGCCCTGGATCGCGAAGCTGGCGCGCAGCACCTCGGCATGGCCCGGTTGACCGCCGCCCACCGCGAACCGGTAGCGGCCCGGCAGCACGGCCCGCACGCCCGCCGCGTCGACCTGGCTGAGCGCGCGGGCGTCCAGCTCGAATCGCAGCGTGCGGCGCTCGCCGGCCTTCAGCGGCACGCGCTGGAAGGCCACCAGCGCGTGCGCCGGGGCCACGGCCAGCGGCGTCTCGGGCTCGAGGTAGACCTGCGCCACCTCGTCGCCATCGCGATCGCCGGCGTTGGCCACCTCGACCTCGACCGTGATCGCCTCGCCCGCGTTCAGCACCGCGCTCGACACGCGCGCAGCCTGGTAGGCGAACCGGGTGTAGCTCAGGCCGTGCCCGAAGGCCCACAACGGCGAGCCCTTGAAGTAGCGATAGGTGCGGCCCTGCATGCCGTAGTCGGCGAAGGGCGGCAGGTCCTGCGCCGAGCGGTAGAAGGTCACCGGCAGCCGGCCTGCCGGGTTGTTGAGGCCCAGCAGCGTCTCCGCGATCGCCTGCCCGCCGGCCTCGCCCGGATACCAGGCGGCCAGCACCGCGTCCGCGTGCTCGGCGGCCCAGCGCAGCGCCACCGCGCTGCCCGACTGCAGCACCACCACCAGCGGCTTGCCGGTGGCCCGGACCGCCTGGAGCAGGCGCTCCTGCGCCGCCGGCAGGTCCAGCACACTGCGGTCCCCGCCGTCGAAGCCGGGCACCTCCACCTGCAGCTGCTCGCCCTCCAGATCGGGCGACAGGCCGACGAAGGCGACGACGGCATCGGCCTGGCGCGCGGCCTTCACCGCCTGCGCCAGCTGCGCCTCGGCCGGCGCCTGCCATCGCAGTGACAAGCCTTGGTCCTCGCCCGTGTGCAGCCACTCGACGCGCAGCGTCCGGGGACGCCGGTCCGTGACCTTGACGGTGACCGCCGCCTGGTCGCCGTCACCGTCCTGCAGCAGCTGGCCGTCGAGATAGAGACGGACGCGGTCATGGCCGTCGCAATCGAAGCAGCGCTCCACGCGCAGGCCCAGGCGGTACTCGCCGGGCGCCGGCGGCAGGAACTGCCCGCGCCAGCGCACCGAGTACCCGCGCGGCGGCAGGCCGGCCGCGGGTGGCGCGCGGTTGAAGTCGAGGTTCAAGGTGGCGTCGTCGCCGACGGCGGCGGGCCGGCCCGCGAGAGTCGCGTTGGCGAAGACCTCGCGGCGCAGGCCGGGGCGCCCCTGCGGCGTGCGCAGCGCCGCCTGCGGCACGGCCACCAGCACGCCCTCGGCCAGCGCGGAGCCCTGGGCCGCGATCACGCGCGCGGGTCCGAGCGCCTGACGCAGTCCGGCCAGCGGCGTGATGGGATCGACGGCCACGCCGTGGTAGTTGGCGTGCAGGTCCTCCAGCAGCTCGGCGGTCGGGCCGACGACGGCCACCCGGCCGCGCGGCGACAGCGGCAGCACGCCGTTGTTCTTCAACAGGACCATGGACTCGCGCGCGGCGCGCAGCGCGAGCGCGCGACCCGCCGTCCAGTCGATGGACGGCGCGGCGCGCGCGGGCGAGAACAGGCCCAGCCGCAGGCGCGCCTCGAAGAGACGCCGCAGCGCGCGATCCAGCTCGGCCTCGCTGACGCGGCCGCTCGCCACCGCCCGGCCCAGCGCGGCGAAGCTGCGGCCGCAGTTCAGGTCGGTGCCGGCCTGCAGCGCGCGCGCCGAGGCCTCCGCGTCATCGGGCGTGGTCTTGTGGAAGAGGGTCATGTCCTCGACCGCGTCGCAGTCGGTGACGACGAAGCCCTGGAAGCCCCAGTCGCGGCGCAGGCGGTCCTGCAGCAGGGCCGTGCTCGCGCAGGCGGGCGTGCCGTCCAGCGCGTTGTAGGCGCACATGACCGAGCCGGCATGCGCCTGCGTCACCGTGGCCCGGAAGGCCGGCAGATAGCTGTCTTCCAGGTCGTGGGCGGAGGGATTGACGTTGAACGCATGGCGATCCTTCTCCGGCCCGCTGTGCACGGCGAAATGCTTGGGCGTGGCGATCACCAGCGGACGGCGCTCGTCGGGGCCCTGCAGCCCTTGCACGAAGGCCACGCCCAGGCGCGCGGTGAGGACCGGATCCTCGCCATAGGTCTCCTGCCCCCGTCCCCAGCGCGGATCGCGGAACAGGTTGATGTTGGGCGACCAGATCGTCAGGCCGCCATAGCGGGCCGAATCGCGCGACACGCCCGGCGGCGGCGGCGCGGTCTTGGCGCGCGCCTGCGTGGCGATCACGCCGCCCACCGCCTGCAGCAGCGGCGCGTCCCAGCTGGCGGCCAGGCCGATGGCCTGCGGGAAGACCGTGGCCCGGCCATTGCGCGCCAGGCCGTGCAGGCCCTCGCTCCACCAGCCGTAGGCCGGCACGCCCAGGCGCTCGATGGCGGGCGCGCCGTCCTGCAGCTGGGCGATCTTCTCGGCCAGGCTGAGCCGGCGCACCAGATCGGCGGCGCGCTCGGCGTCGCCCAGGCGGTCGTCGAGATAGGGTGGCACCGTCGGCGAGGTTCGCGATGACGGCGCCGGCTCGGCGGCCGTTGCCGTCGAGACCATCGATGCCATCGATGCCGGCAGCAAGGCCGCGAGACACAGCCACGGCATCGCGCGCATGCCGCGGCCCCCGCGGCGCTTCGGCACTGCCGGTGAAAGGGAGAGCGCGCGCCTGACGGCGTCAGCCCAGGCGGCGCGGGTCCAGTTGCACATGCCGGATGTGGCTCCGTTGGTAGGTGTAGGTGAGATGCACGAGACCATCGCGTGCCTGGATCGCGGCCGGGTAGGAGAACTCCTGGCCCGGCTCGTCCTCCAGCGTCGCGACGGTGCGCCACGTGTGTCCGCCGTCGCTGGACAGCGCCAGGTCCAGCCGGTCCCGGCCGGCCCACCAGTCCCGCCCCTGCTCGCGCGGATTGAAGACCATCAGGATGCGCCCGTCGGCCAGGCCCAGGGCCTCGATGCCGGCATTCGGATTGGGCAGCGGGGTCAGCAGGGGCGCCGACCAAGTGCGCCCGCCATCGCGCGAGCGGGTGACGGCGATGCGATTCGCGCGGCTGCGCGCGAAGGCCAGCACGCTGCCATCGGGCCGGGCAACCAGGCTGGGCTGGATCAGTCCGTCGCCGCGCGGATCGTCCACCGGCGAGTTGGGCAGCCAGCTCCGGCCCAGGTCCCGGCTGCGCTCCATGTGCAGGCGCCAGTGGCCGTCCTCGTCCTCGGTGCTGGACGGACACAGCAGCGTGCCGTCCGCCAGCATCAGCGGCTTGCTGCGGATCGGTCCCAGCACGCCCGCGGGCAGGCGGCGCGGCGGGGACCAGTGGTCGCCGCCGTCGTCCGAGGTGATGAGTTCGCCCCACCACTGCCGCGGATCGGGGCCGACCTTGTAGAAGAGCAGCAGCCTGCCGCCGCGCGCGGCGCTGGCCTGGAACAGGACCGGGTTCCAGGTGGGCAGCGGACGGCCGTCCGGCTGCACGCCGTCCGCGACCGCGCGAGGCGGACTCCAGGCACCGGCCCGCAGGCGCGAGCACCAGATGCGCACGTCGGGCGCGCGCTCCGCGGTGCCGCCGAACCAGGCGGCCATCAGGCTGCCGTCCGGCAGTTCCACGAGCGTGGACGCATGCACCTGCGGCGTGGCCGGCGGGTCGTCGATGAAGCGCTTGTGCAGCTCGAGTTCCGCGCTCCAGGCGCGCGGCGCCGCCGCGCCCGCCAGCGCCGCGCACAGCAGCCTCCGCCGGGACAGGCCGGGCGCTCGCGGCGTCATAGCGCCTGCCGCAACGCGGCGATGCGCCCGGCATCGATGCCGGCCGCGAAACTTCCGCCGGCTCGCGCGCCGCTGCCCACGTGGTACTGCCGCGCGCCGATGCGGCGATGCAGCGCGGCCAGGTTGCCCGCGTGCACGCCCGAGCCCACCAGCGGCTCGACGCCCTCGCCCAGGCGCCAGCGCGTCACCAGTTGCGCGAGCAGCTCGGCGCCCTCCTCCGCGGTGGGCGCGGCGCCTGAGCTCAGCAATTGCGCCACCGCGCCGCGATAGGCGCTCAGCTCGCTGAAGGCGCGGACCGGATCGCGCGCCTCGTCGAAGGCCCGATGGAAGGTCAGCGGCAGTCCATCGGCCCAGCGCAGCACCTGGTCCAGGGCCGCGCGGTCGATGTCGCCATCGGCCGTCAATGCGCCGAAGACCAGGCCGTGCGCGCCAGCGTCGCGCACCATCGCCACGCCCTCGCGCACCTGGCGCATGTCGGCCTCGTCGTAGCTGAAGGACCGGGCATGGGGCCGCACCATGACCATCACCGGCAGACGGCACTGCCGCACGACCTCGCCCACCACCTGCGCGGCGGGCGTGAGGCCGCCCTGGGCCATGTCGGACACCAGCTCGATGCGGTCGGCGCCCGCGGCCTCGGCCTCGCAGGCGTCCCGGGCCGACAAGGCGATGACCTCGATGCAGGCGGGCTTGACGCTCATGGGGCGGCGAACAGCTTGAACTCGCGGATGGCCGCGACACCGACGCTGTTGGTGATGCGCAGCCGCACGCGGCGCGCGCTCACCGGCGCGAAGCGGTCGATCTTCATGTGACCGACCGCCTGCGCCTGCGCGAGCGTGATCCAGCGGCCGCCGTCCCAGGCCTCGATCCGGTAGCCGCGCACGTGCTGGCCGTCCTCGAGACGCTCCATCGTCAACGCCCGGTCGATGGTGACGGTCTTGCCGAGGTCCACCTCCAGCACGCCGCGGTTGGCCTCTGTGACGGTCCAGGAGGTGTCGTCGTCGTTGTCGAGCGCCGCCTCCGCGCGCGCATCGGCCTTGACGTGTCGCGCCGCCAGATTGGCGGCATTCCCATAGCGTTGCTCCAGCGCCTGCCCGAATTCGGCCAGGCGCTTCACGTCCTCGTCGGGCAGCAGCCCGTGCCGGTCGGGCGCGATGCCCAGCACCAACTGGCCGCCGCGGCCCACGCTGTCCTCGTAGTTGCGCATCAGCTCGTCCACCGTCTTGAGCGACGCGGCGAACTCCGGCTTCGAGTTCCAGAACCAGAAGTCCTTGTGCAGCGGCGTGTCGACCTCCACCGGCCGCCAGCGCAGCTGCCCATGGCGGTCGATGACGTTCCAGTTCTCGCCCTCGATGACGCCGACCTCGTTGCCGACCCAGCGGATGTCGCCGTACTCGAACAGCGCGGTGTCGGCGAACACCATGGCATTGGGTTGATAGGTGCGCAGCTTCGCCACGTAGCGCTCGAAGTCGTAGACGTGGCCGTCGCTGCCCGCGCCGTCCAGCCACCATTCGACCAGCGGGCCGTAGCCCGAGGCCAGCTCGACCAACTGGCCGGTGTAGAAGACGTCATAGGCCTTGGGCTCGGCGTAGCGCGGCTCGTGCCGGTCCCAGGGCGACAGGTAGACGCCCATGCCCATGCCTTCGCGCCGGACGGCGTCGGCGGTCAGGCGCACCAGGTCGCCCTGGCCGTTCAGCCAGGGGCTGGACTTGACCGAGTAATCGCTCTGCTGCGTCGGCCACAGCGCGAAGCCGTCATGGTGCTTGGCCACCAGCACCAGGTAATTCGCGCCCGCCGACCTGGCCGCGCGCGCCCACTGGCCGGGGTCCACGCGGTCGGGATTGAACACCGTGGCCGGGGCCTGGCCGTCGCCCCATTCGCGGTCCAGGAAGGTGTTGGTGCCGAAGTGCACCAGCACGCCGAAGCCGCGGTTCTGCCACGCCACCTGCTGCGGCGACGGGGTCGTCGCCGAGAACGAGTCCGCGGCGCAGGCGCCCGTCCAGGGCGCCGCCAAGGCCATGCACAGCGCCGGCAAGCGCTTGATCAACGATCGGTACATCTCAGGATCCATCACGGTCACAGGAAAGGGCCGGCCGGCTCCCGCGAGCCGGCCAGCCCCCGATCACGCCCCGTTCAGAGCTTGAAGTTCATGCCCAGCATGATGGTCCGGCCGTTCTTGTAGAAGCCGGTGGGCGCGTCCTTGTTGCCGCTGAACTGGTAATAGGTCTGGTCCAGCAGGTTGGTCGCGCTCAGGCTGATGCCGATCTTCTTCGTGATCTCGTAGGAGGCCGACAGGTCCAGCTGCTTGTACTGGTCGGTGAAGTCCTGCGAGTTCAGGCGGCCGATCTGCGTGAAGTACTGCGAGCGCCAGCTGTAGACCAGGCGCGCGGTGAAGCCCGCGTATTCGAAGTACGGAATGATGTTGACCGTGTTCTTCGACAGGTAGGGCAGGTTCAGGCCTTCGCCGGTGTCCGCCTTGGCATAGGTGTAGTTGGCCTGCAGACCGAGGCCGTAGCCCAGGTTCTGCTGGTACATCAGCGACAGGCCCTTGACCTTGGCCGAGCTGGCATTCACCGGCGAGCTGATCGAGAAGGTCCGGTTGTTGATGACGCGGTCGTTCGTCACGTTGACGACGTAGTTGCTGACGTCGCGGTAGAAGAACTCGGCGCCCAGCATGCTCTGCGGCGCGAAGTACCACTCGCCGGCCAGGTCGAAGTTGGTCGACTCGTAGGGCTTCAGGTCGGGATTGCCGCCGCTGCCGGTGCCCTTGACCAGGTCCAGGTTGGTCGCGCCGGCCAGGTCCGAATAGCGCGGACGCGCCAGCACCTTCGCCACCGAGAAGCGCAGCACCTTGTCGGAATCCAGGTCGTAGGCGGCGTTGAAGCTGGGCAGCAGCTTGTTGTAGCTGGTGTCCGTGGTGGTCGGCGTGTAGGTCGTGCCGCCGTCGCTGGAGAGGTAGTAGTTCGAGTTGTCCTTGGTGTGCACGTAGCGCAGGCCGAAGTTGCCGCGCACGCCAGCGACGTCGTAGTTGAACTGGGTGTAGAGGTTGGCCGTGGTCTCCCGCACGCGGAAGGTCGAGCCGTAGTCGATGTTGAAGGGTCCCTGCGGCTGATTCAGCAGGTAGTTCTTGACCTGCCCCAGATCGGCGGTGGGCCAGTTGCGGATATCGCCGCTGACATCCAGCCCATCGTACAGCCCGGACGGCGCGTTGGAGTTGCCGAACTGGTCCAGCGAGACATCGCTGGTCGTGTTGATGCGATTGCCGCGCGCGTTGACACCGTTGTCGTGCTTGATGAACTTGGCGCCGACCAGCACTTCGTTGATGGGCCCCAGATCCAGCTTGTGGGACAGGTCGACCTGGCCGTAGCGTTCGCGGTCGCTGCTCTCGGCGTAGTAGATGCCGCCGGCCTGGTACTTGCCGTCGATCGACGCGCCCGGCGCGGAGCCCGCCGGCGCGCCCGGCAGGCCCCAGTTGGACCGGCTGCCGTCGTCATAGACGATGCCGGCCTGCTTGGGGCCGTAGTTGAAGGAGTAGCCGCCGGACTTCAGCAGGTACTTCATCAGGTATTCCGGCGACTTGCCGCCGGAGGCCGAGGTGTAGCCGACCTGGCTGGAGAGCTTCCAGTCGTCGGCCTTGTACTCGTGCTGCAGGTTCAGGCTCTTGGTGACGACGGTGGACTCGCGATAGTTCGCGTCCAGCTCGGCATAGGGCTGGTTGCCGTTGCCGGCGCCGGCCGTCACGGTCGCCGCGGTGATCAGGCCGTTGTTGACCGTGGCCTTGGTGATCTTGTCGACGTCGCCGCAGCCGGGGCAGGCATAGCGCGCCTCGCTGTAGTTGTTGTACTTGCCGTGGACGTAGATGCCGGTGAGGTTGAGCTCGTTGCGGGCATCGGGCTTCCATTGCAACGCGCCCTGCAGGCTGTCGCGCTGGCGCGTCTGCTGGAAGAAGTCGCTGTCGATGGCCACCGGCATGCGCGCGGTCTGCGGGTCGCCGCTGCCGGAGATCTGCGCCGTG
Organism: Roseateles sp. Mitsp63; assembly: GCF_059491535.1. Taxonomy (NCBI): domain Bacteria; kingdom Pseudomonadati; phylum Pseudomonadota; class Betaproteobacteria; order Burkholderiales; family Sphaerotilaceae; genus Roseateles; species Roseateles sp. Mitsp63. Next base: position 5,814,030 of record NZ_CP168509.1, read on the forward strand.
GGGCTGATGCCGCTGCCGGTGGTGTAGCCGAAGAACTCGATGCCGGCCTGCGACAGCGTCTGCTTGTCATGCGACACGGCGATCAGCGCGCCGAAATCGTTGCTCTCGTTCTTCCAGCTGTACAGCACCGAGCCGCGCGGGTTGCCGTCCTTGGAGCGGTCGTTGTAGCTGTAGCCCAGCGAGCCGCGCAGCGTGTTGGCCGGCAGGTCCAGCGGCTTGCGGGTGTGGATGATCACGGTGCCGCCGATGCTGCCCTCGTCGATGCGGGCCTCGGGCGACTTGTAGACCTCCATCGTCCCGATGATCTCCGGCGACAGCAGCGTGTAGTTGAAGGTGCGGCCGCTGGTGTCGCTGGGGTTGCCGCCCCAGTCGCCCGAGGCGATGGTCTGGCCATTGACCAGCACGCGGTTGAGCGCCGGGTCGGTGCCGTTGATGCTGACCTTCTCGCCTTCGCCGTAGAGGCGGTCCACGGCGATGCCGGGCAGGTGCGCGAGCGATTCGGCCGCGTTGGTGTCGGGGAACTTGCCGATGTCCTCGGCGCTGATCGCATCGACGATGGAATCGGCGTTGCGCTTGATGTTCATCGCGCGCTGCAGGCTGGCGCGGTAGCCGGTCACGTTGACCGTATCGAGCGTCTCGGCCTTGGCCTTGGCGCCGCGCTCGGCGTCGGGCGCGGGCGCGGCGGCGGAAGCGGCGGCGGAAGCGGCGGCACTGGGCGGAGGCGCCGCCTGCGCGAAGGCGGCCGGGCCGTAGATGGCCGCGATCGCGGTGACCAGGGTGGTTTTCAGGAGGAGTCGATTCGGTTTCATGATCGCAATCTTCTTGGGGTGAGGGCCGTGGATGAGGGGTCGGTCAATGCCGCGTCTTTGAATTGCTCTTGTCCCTGGATATCGAACTAGCTACTGCACGCATGCGTCGATCCGCTTTTTGAGCGGACGATCTGTTTCCTGGCTTCCGTTCATCGCAATCGCGAGTCGGCCAGGGAACGAAGATTCAGGTGGGCCTGCAAGTCGCCCGGCGAGGCCGTGGCGCGCAGCGGGATCAGGACTTCCTCGCCGGCCGGGATGTCGAGCGCGTTGTCCGCCAGCTCGACCTCCAGCGGCCCGAAATCGATCCACACCGCGCGGGCGAAGGACTGGGTCCTGATGGCGAGCCGCCACGCGTCAGGACCGCCGGCGGGATCCCGCTCCAGTCGCGTCTGGAAGCGCGGATCGTCCAGCTTCAGCTCACGGGCGGGCACGAAGTACACGGTCTGGCGGGCCACCGGCAGGCCCTGCACCCGCAGCTCGACCTCGGCCACGGTGCGCGCCGGGTCCGCGCCTTGCAGCAGCTCGGCATCGGAGCGATGCCAGACCGGCGTGACGGCCAGCGGCCGCGCGACCAGGGCCGCGCGCTCGGCGCGCAGCACGCGGCCGTCCAGGTCCGAGACGCGCAGGCGCAGCTCGGCGTCGTGCGGCTGGGTGTTGTCGGAGACCACCGCAATCTCGGTCCCGTCGGCGCGGCGCAGCGCCGTCACCGTCGTGTCCGCGTAGAAGCGGCGTGCGTGGAACTGCAGCGCCTTCCAGCGGCCGGAGACATCCACGCTGGACCAGGACGCCCCCGGCCAGACATCGTTCAGCTGCCAGTACAGCGAGCCCATGGACCGCGGACGCCGGCTGCGCAGATGGCTGGCCGCCAGCGCGATGCCCTCGGCCTGCATGACCTGGCTGAGGTAGACGAAGGACGCGAAGTCCTTGGGCTCGCCATAGCCCTTGCGGATGTAGAAGAGCAGGCGGTCGTTGCCCACGTCGGGCCCCGCGGCCACGCCGAATTTCTGATGCGCGCGGATCACCGGCGAGTCCAGCCGCAGGTCCTGCGGACCGGCGAAGCTGGCGATGGTGCGCATCTCCGGGTAGGACTGCAGGCCGTACTCCGACATGAAGCGCGGCGTGGTGTCGAGGAAGGTCTCGACCGGCGCGGAGCCGCCCCACACGCGCCAGAAATGCACGTCGCCATCGTCCATCTGGCCGGACGGCCCCTCCAGGTCGACGCCGGGCGAGGTGGCCCAGTAGGGCACCTCGGGCGCCTCGCGCTGCACGACGCCGCGCAGCACGTCGCCGAAGAGCTTGAGGTTGGCGCTCCACAGGCGCTCGCGCTCATCGGGGGAGAGCCGGTTCTTGAAGGCCAGCGTGGCGTCCCAGGTCTCCCAGTCGGCCTGCACCTCGTTGCCGCCGCACCAGAGCACGATGCTCGGGTGGTCGCGCAGCCGGCGCACCTGCTCCACGGCTTCCTGGCGGACGTTCTCCTGGAAAGCCGTGTCGGCCGGCAGGATGGCGCCGCCGAACATGAAGTCCTGCCAGATCAGCAGGCCCAGCGCATCGGCCTCTTCGTAGAACGCGTCGCTCTCGTAATAGCCGCCGCCCCACAGGCGCAGCATGTTCATGTTGGCCCGCCTGGCGCTGAGCAGCAGCGCCCGCTGGCGCTCGCGCGTCACGCGGTTGGGGAAGCTGTCCAGCGGGATCATGTTGGCGCCCTTGGCGAACACCGGAATGCCGTTGATGACGAAGGCGAAGCTCCGGCCCCAGGCATCCTTCTCGCGCCGCAGCTCGACGCTGCGCAGACCGGTGCGGCGCTCGGCATGGGCACGCTCGGCGCCGTCCTGCGTCAGGCTGGCGCGGAAGCGGTACATCGGCTGCCCGCCGTAGCCGGCGGGGAACCAGCGCTGGGGCCGCTCGATGCGCACGGGCAGGCTCAGCGCGTTGCGGCCGGGGTCCAGCACCACGTCGCGGGTCAGCGTGAAGGGCTCACCCTCGGGCGGCGTCACCTCCACCTGCAGCCGGGCGGCCCCGCCGCGGCCGGCCTGCACGTCGAGCTCGGCCGCGAGCTGCGCCACGCCTTCATCCACCCGCGGCTGGCGCACGTGGAAGTCCTCGATGCGCAGGCGATCCCAGCTCTCCAGGCGCACCGGCTGCCAGATGCCCAGCGTCACGAAGCGCGGACCCCAGTCCCAGCCGTACTGGTACTGCGCCTTGCGGACGTAGGTCGCGGTGGCCACGCCCTTGGGCTCGTCGCCGAACTGCGAGTCGTAGGCGCCCGGCAGCGCATAGGGCTGCTTCAGCAGCCAGGGCTGCATCTTCCTGATCGGCGATTGCAGCCGCACCAGCAGCGTGTTGCGGCCTGGCTTGAGCAGCGCCTTGGCGGGCAGGCGCCAGCGGCGGAACATGTTGTCCGTGGCAGCCAGCGCCTGCCCGTTGAGGCTGACCTGCGCGAAGGTGTCCAGGCCGTCGAAGACCAGCTCCACCTGCTCGCGCGCCAGGGTCGCGGCATCGACGTCGAACGCGAGCCGGTACTCCCAATCCGACAGCCCGATCCATTGCAGGCGGGCTTCGTTCTCGCCGTGGAAGGGCTCGGGGATCAGACGGGCGTCCAGCAGGTCGGTCTGCACCGTGCCGGGCACGGTCGCGCCGCGCCAGCCGGCGGCCTCGGGGTGCGCCTTGGCCGCCTCGGGATCCGCAAGGCGGAACTGCCAGCCGCCGTCCAGCGGCTGCGTGTGCAGCTGCGCCAGCGCCCAGGGCGCGGCACTGCCCAGCAGCGCCGCCAGGCCCAGCCCGCGCAGCGCGCGGCGCCAGCCAACGAGGAGGGAAGAGGGATGCATCTTGGGGGCGTCCTCGATCAGGGCCGGGCCGGCTCGGCGGCCAGCAGGCGCGCCGCGTCGATCGCGTACAGCGGGCCGTGGATGGGTGCGGTGAAGCGCAGGCACAGGTCCTGCACGCCGGTCAGCGGTGGCAGCGGCGCCTTCAGCGTGAAGGCCTCCGGCGCGCTGCCGGCGGGCAGCGGCAGCGACGCGAGCAGCGGCCCGGCGCAATCGCCCTGCCGCACCTCGAGCTCGCCCGCCGGCGTGCGGGCCGGATGCTGGACGACCTTGACGGCGTCCTGCGCCAGACCGTAGTTGCGCGCCAGCCGGCCGGCGTCGACCGCGATGCCCTGCACGCCGTCCAGGCGCGCCCGCGGATAGATCCAGCAGGCATCGAGGAGGTTGACGTTGAAGACGGGCGCCCACTGGGTCGCCTCGGTCCGCAGCGGCACGCGCAGGCCCATCTCTCCGGACGGGCAGGCCTGCAGCTGGTTGCTGGAGCGGGTCAGCAGCGTCGCGGTGTCCAAGCGCTGCTCGCGCACGGCCGCGAGCGGCCGGCCCGCGGCATCGAAGGCGGTCGCGCGCAGGCGCGCGGGCAGCGTGACGATCAGCGGCTTGCCATCGGCGTCCAGGCCCGGCGACGCCGGCCCCGGATCGGAGCCATCCAGCGTGTAGCGGATCTGTCCGTAGCCCAGCTGATTGACCAGCCGCACCGGCGCCTGGCCGGCGGCGAGCATCGCGGCCGCGCCGCCATCGATGTCGAACCGCACCGCGAAGGCGCTGTCCGCGGCGTTCACGCCCTGGCGCAGATAGCGCGCCCGCTGCAGCGCCAGGCGCGGCACGAAGCCGCGCCAGTCGCGCAGCGCGGCCGGCGACCAGGCCACCTCCGCCACTGCGGCCAGGCGCGGGAAGATCGCGTGCTCCCGGTGCTGGCGCGACGGCATGTACTCGGTCCACAGCGCGGCCTCCAGGCCCAGCACATGCCTGGCGCGGTCGGTGTCCAGGCCGGCCGGCATGGCCTCGAAGGCATGGACCTTCTCGATGGGCAGCTGGGCCAGGCGCCCTTCCGGCTCGTCGTCGCCGGCGCTCTGCAGGTTGTCGAGGTAGAGCGAGCCGGCCGGCGCCAGCACCACGTCGTGGCCCAGGTTGGCGGCGGCGACGGCGCCCTCGGTGCCGCGCCAGGACATGACGGACGCGCCCGCGGGCAGGCCGCCCTCCAGGATCTCGTCCCAGCCGATCAGCCGGCGGCCGCGGCTTTCCAGGTAGCGCCCGATGCGGCCGATGAACCAGCTCTGCAGCGCCTCCTCGTTGGCCAGGCCCAGCGCGCGGATGCGGGCCTGCACGCTCGGCGAGGCCTTCCACTGGTCCTTGACCGCCTCGTCGCCGCCGACATGGATGAAGGACGACGGGAACACCGCCATCACCTCGTCCATCACCTGCTCGATGAAGTGGAGGGTGGATTCATCGGCGTTGTAGAGATAGGGATTCACGCCGTAGTCGACCGCCACGGCGGGGCGCGGATTGCGGCCCGGGCCGTCGCCGATGTCCACGCCCACGCGCGGATAGGCGGCGACCACGGCCTGGGCGTGGCCGGGCATGTCCAGCTCCGGCACGACGGTGATCTGGCGCTCGGCCGCATAGGCCACCAGCTCGCGCATCTGCGCCTGCGTGTAGAAGCCGCCGTAGCGCGCCGGCTCGCCGCCGGGCGGCGCGCGCCAGCCGCCGACGCGGGTCAGGTCGGGGTAGCGCTTGATCTCCAGGCGCCAGCCCTGGTCGTCGCTCAGGTGCAGGTGCAGCACGTTGAGCTTGTGCAGCGCCATCTGATCGACCAGCGCCTTCAGCTCGTCCAGCGGCGCGAAGTGGCGCACCACGTCCAGCATCAGGCCGCGCCAGCCGAAGCGCGGCTGGTCGACGATGCGCAGCACCGGCACGTCGATGCCGCCCCGCGCGTCATCAGCGTTGGCGTTGGCGTTGGCATCGAGCAATTGCCACAGGCTCACGCCCGCATACAGGAGACCGGCGTCATCGCCCGCCTGCAGCGTGGCGCCGCCGGGCGTCACCGCCAGTTCGTAGGCGCCCTTGGCATCGGTGGCGATGCGCGCATCGCGGCGCAGCACGATCGCGCCGCTGGCGCCCTCCCGCACCTGCAGACGCAGGTGGTGATCTCGCCAGGCCATGGCCGCGAGGAAGCCCGCCGCGCGGCGCGCCCCGCGGTCGCCAGCCGGCACCGCGATGACCGCGCCCGGCGCCAGGCGCAGCACGCCCTCGCCGCGCGTGAGCTGCGCCGGCAGCGGCACCAGCGGCAGCACGTCCGCCGGCATCGGCGGGAGCACGGCGGGCTGGGCGGGCTGGGCGGGCGCGTGGGTGCCGGCCTGCGCGGCACCGGCCGCCGCCAGCGCAAGGCCCAGCGGCAGCGCTCGCAGCAGGCGCGGCAGGCGCGCGATGACCGGATGGCGGGTTCGCATCGACCGGGTCCTCAGCGCCGCGACAGCGGCAGTTCGTCCCAGACGGCCGGGTCTTCCGCGCCGATCACCCAGGCGCTGAAGCCGTCGATGCCCGCGGCCTTGACCAGCGCGTAGCGCTCGCGGAAGCCGCGCGCGTCGGGCATGAACACCCATTCGCGCATCTGGTCGCGCTCGAACCAGTAGTAGGAGGTGCGATCGACCTCGTCCCAGCGGATGGTGGCGCCGTAGGTGGCGGCCAGCGGGATGGACTCGTCGGCATCGATGTAGTCGCCGACGATGTTCGGCGCCTCCTTGCCGTCCTCGCGCACCGGGTTGCCGGTCGACCAGCGGTAGCCGTACAGCGCGATGCCCAGCGAGAGCTTGTGCTTGGGCACGACCTTGAGCGCGTAGTCCAGGTGCTCCTTCATCCAGGGATAGCCATCCACCGGGCCGGGCGCGGTCCAGCGGGTGTGCTGGTCATAGGTCATCAGCGACACCAGGTCGGTGACCTTGCCCAGCGCCTCCAGGTCGTAGGCGCCGCGCCAGAACTCCCACATCCATTTGGAGAAGGGACCGCGGCCCGACGCGCCGGGCGCGTTGGGCACGACGGCGACGCTCAACTGCAGGCCCGCCTTGTGCAGCGCATCGGCGGTGCCCTTGGCCATGCGCGTGAAGGCGTCGCGATCGGTCCAGGCGATGTTCTCGAAGTCGTACTGGAAGCCGATGAAGCCGTGCTCCTTGGCCGCGCGCAGCAGCGACGCGTTCATGCGGGCCTGCGCCTGCTCGTCGTGCAGCAGCTTGTGGAAGCCCTCGCGGTTGGTCGTCATCGACAGGATGGGCATCACCGGCACGCCCTTGCCCTTGGCCAGCGACAGCACGAAGGGATTGGGCGCGCCGTTGACCAGGCCGGCCGCGTCGACGCCGTACCAGGTGGGCACCAGCAGGTCGACCTTGTCGGCATGGGCGACGAAGGCGTTGACCGACTTCTGCGTCTCCATCATGTAGAAGAGCGCGCGCGGCGCGGCCAGGGCCTGCTGCGCGAGCCCCGCCAGGAGCAGCAGCAAGGGGGCGGCGCACAGCCGCAGGCACCGGAGGAAGGGGGATTCAGACATGGGGGGATCGGTGGTTGGGTGTCCGGAGGTGTCGCGGTCAGGCGCTGCTCAGCGCGACTCGATCTTGAAGACGTAGGCATGGCGGCCCACGGGGTCCTTGGGCACGCGCAGGTGCAGGCCCGCGGCGTCTTGCGTGAAGGGGATGTCGCTGCGGTTGGCGAGCAGCGTGACGCGCTTGACCGGCGCCGCCAGCGCGCTGGGCGCCAGCGATCGGATCAGCAGCTCCTGCCGTCCGTCGGCGCGCGCGGCCGGCCAGCCCAGGCCGATGGCGTAGAGCACCGGGCCTTGCGTGGTGAAGCGGAAGTCCTCGGGCGTGTAGGGCTTGGCGTTGCGGTCCTGGAAGGTGCCGCCGACCACTTCCGTCGGGCCTTCGCCGAAGCGCGTCCAGGGCCGGCTGCCGTAGATGGCCTCGCCGTTGAGCTTGAGCCAGTCGCCCATCTCCAGCAGGATGTCGCGCGCCGGCTCGGGGATGCTGCCGTCGCCGCGCGGGCCGATGTTGAGCAGCAGGTTGCCGTTCTTGGACACCACGTCGATCAGCTGATGCAGCAGCTGGCCGGCCGGCTTGTAGGTGTCGCCGTCGATGTAGCCCCAGGAGGCGTTGCTGATGGAGGTGTCGGTCTGCCAGGTCTGCGGCTGGATGCCGACCATCTGGCCGCGTTCGACGTCGTAGGTGCCCGCGCCCTGCGGGAAGGCGTCGAGCTTGAAGTCGATGACGGTGGCCTCGCCGCGGCGCGCGCCCTGGTTGTAGTAGTACGCGGCGAAGCTGGGCATGGTGTGCGCGCGCATGCTGGCGTGGCCGATCCACCAGTCGAAATACATCAGGTCCGGCTTGTACGTGTCGACCAGCTCGGCGGTGCGGGCGAGCCAGTCGTCCAGCCAGGCCTGGGACACGTAGGTCCAGTCGTGCGGCAGGTCGCCGTCGTCCTTGCCGTGCAGCTCGCGCAGCTGCGCCGGGCCGTAGAGCGCGGCGTAGCGCGGGTCGTTGACGTCGGAGGCGATGCGGCGGCCGCCGTCGAAGAACCAGTCGTGCTCGGCGCGGTGCGACGAGGTGCCGAAGCGCATGCCCTCGGCGCGGATGGCCTGGGCCAGCTCGCCCAGCACGTCGCGCCGGGGGCCCATGGTGGCGGCCGTCCAGTCGCTCAGGCGCGAGCGGTACATCGCGAAGCCGTCATGGTGCTCCGCCACCGGCACCACGTAGCGTGCGCCGGCCTGCGCGAACAGCCGCGCCCAGCCCTTGGGGTCGAAGCGCTCGGCCTTGAAGCGCGCGATCAGGTCCTTGTAGCCGAAGACGGCCGGCGAGCCGTAGGTCGCCAGGTGATGCTCATGGGGCTTGCTGCCCTCCTGGTACATCTCCCGCGAGTACCACTCGTTGCCGAAGGCCGGCAGCGAGAACACGCCCCAGTGCACGAAGATGCCGAACTTCGCGTCCGCGTACCACTGCGGCGTCTTGTAGCCCTGCAGCGAGGTCCAGTCCGCGCGGAAGGGCCCGGCCGCGACGCCGGCCTGCACCTGACGCAGCACGCGGGCGCGTTCGCCGTCGAACTTGCTGACCGACTGGCGCCAGATGGCGTCGATCTCGGCCGGCGAGCGCGTGGCCGCGGTGGGCGCGGTCGGGTCGGCGGCCGGAGCGGCCGGCGTGGCCGTGGCCGTGGCCGTCTGCGCGTGCACGGACGCCGGTCCGAAGGCGGCCATCGTGGCGCCGAGCGTGGTCAGGGCGCTCGCGATGGTCACGGCGCTCAGGCGGCGGTAGCGGGAGGCGGACATACGGGGAGGACTTCCTGTGGGAGTTCAGCGGACCGCCGACGCGGCGACATCAGGGGCGAGGGCGGGAGCGGGGGCGGGTCTTGCCTCACCGGGGAAGGGCGCGGCGCCCAGGCGCAGCGCGGCCTGGTCCAGCCGGCTCTCGAGCGCGAGCGCGCCATCGGGCGCGATCACGCGCAGGCGCAGCGTCGCGGCCACCAGGCCCTTCTCGGCGGGCCACCGGCCTTGCAGCGTGAACGGCGCGGCCAGGTCCGGCAGGCCCTGGGCGCCCTGCCCGATCAGCCGGCCGTCGCGGTCCGTCATGCGCCACTCGACCCGGTAGTCCAGCAGCGGATAGGACGGCAACTGCGCCGCGCCATTGGCCTGCAGCACGGCCTGGAATCCCGACAGCCCCTCGCCTTCCCAGGCCCAGCCCATGCGGGCCGTCAGCGGCGCGTTGCGCTGCTGGTAGGCGGCATACGAGGGCTTGCGCTGGCGATACTCGTCGACCACGCCGTGGTCCACGTAGCCGGCGGTCTCGCCGGCGGCCAGGTTGCGATGCGACTTGTAGTCCTGGTAGATCCAGAAGATCGCGCCCGCGACGAAGTCGCGCCGGGCGAAGGCATCGAGCTGCTGGCGCAGGTTGGCGATGCGCTGGCGATCGGCCTCGGCGGCGTTCGGCGCAAAGGGGCCGACGAAGCCGTACTCGGAGATGACCAGCGCCTTGTCCGGGTAGGTCTTCTGGATGAAGTCCAGCCAGGGCTCGACCTGCTCGGCGGCGCCGCTCCAGCTGCCGAAGTAGGCGTTGGCCATGAGGAAGTCGGCCTCGTGCAGCGCGGCGTTGTCGCGCCAGGGCGCGATGCTCACGTCCGAGTCCGCGAAGGTGAAGAAGCGCGTCGGATCGAGCCGGCGCACCGCCGCCTTCATGCGCCGCACGTAGTCCAGCCCGCCGGGCAGGCGCGTGTCGCTTTCGTTGCAGACGCTCCACGCGAAGATGCTGGCGTGGTTGCCGTCCACGGCGATCATCTCGCCCAGCATCCGCTCGGCCAGCGCCTGCACGCGCGGGTCCTTCAGCTGGGCCTCGCTGAACTGCCACACCGGGATCTCCGGCACCAGCAGGATGCCGTGGCGGTCGGCGTAGTCGAGCACCGCGGGCGGCTGCGGATAGTGCACCGGCCGCGTCAGCGTCGTGTGCAGCGCGCGCAGGTCGTCCCAGTCATGCAGGATGCTGCCGCGGGTCTCCGCCAGGCCTTCCCACGGCGTGTCCTCGTGGCGCGTCAGACCGGTCAGCCGCACCGGCCGGTCATTGACCCAGAGCTTGCGGTCGCGCAGCTCGATGCGGCGCAGGCCCAGCGTGTCGGTGCGCGTGTCCAGCACCTGGCCTTGCTCGTCCTGCAGCTCGGTGACCACGCGGTAGAGCTGGCCATCGCCGATGTTCCACAGCCGTGGCCGGGCGATGGACAGGCGCAGGTCCGCGCTGCCCTTGCTCCCGGCCGGCAGTTGCAGCGGCTGGCGCGCGGCGGCGGCCGTGGCGCCGTCCGGCGCGAAGGCGGTGGTGACCACCTGCAGGCGGCGCGCGCGGGCGCTGGCGTTCTCCAGCTCGACGCGGGCATCGACTTGCGCCGGTGCCTCGCCGATGCCGCGGCCGGCCAGGGCGCCGCTCAGCGTGGCGCGCAGCGTCTGGCGGCGCACCAGCGCGCCATCGCCGACGCTCAGCCACACCTCGCGCACCAGGCCGCCGAAATGCCACCAGTCGTACCAGACGCTGCCGCTGCCCGCCAGGCGCATCGCGTGGCCGGGAATGCTGCTCGCGGACGGCCGGTTGTCCACGGCGACCACCAGCAGATTCGGCTGACCGCGCCGCAGCAGCCCGGTGATGTCGAAGGCATGGGCCGTGTGGCCGCCCTCGTGCTGGCCGACCTCCACGCCGTTGAGCCAGACGCGGCTGCGATAGAACGCGGCGCCGAAGTTCAGCTCGACATGCGCGTCCTGCGCCAGCGGCAGCGTCAGGTCCAGCCGCCGGAAGTACCAGCCGGTGCCCTCGAAGTCGGTGTCCGCCTCGGTGTCGGCATTCCAGGTGTGCGGCACGGCCACGCTGCGCGTGTGGGCCGGCACGGCGCCGGTCCAGCCGGCGGCCACGCCCTCGTCCTTTGGATCGGTGCGGAACTGCCAGCCGTCGTTGACGTCGATGCGCGTGGCCGCGCCGGCCAGCGCCGGCAGGCCAGCCAGCGCCAGCACGAGGCTCGCCAGCAGGGCCGGCCGGGCTGACGTCGCGCGCAGGAGGGGGAGGCGTCGCATGAGACGGTCTCAGCGGCGGCGCGGGGGCGCGGCGGAGCCCCGCACCACGAGCTCGGGCGTGAACTGCTCGGCGCCCAGGTCCAGCGGTCGGCCGGACTGGGCGTGGCGCACGCGCTCGATCAGGCGCAGCGCGGCGCGGCGGCCGATCTCGACCGTGTCCTGCCGCGCGGTGGTCAGCGGCGGCCAGGTGAGCTGCGAGAAGGGGCTGTCCTCGAAGCCGGCGATGGCCAGGTCGCTGGGCACGTCGAAGCCGACCGAGCGGGCCGCGGCCAGCACGCCGGCCGCGATCTCGTCATTGCTGCCGAACACGGCCGTGGGCGGCGCGCTCATCGCCAGCAGCTTGCGGGCGCGGCGGAAGCCGGAGTTGAAGTTGAACTCGCCTTCCAGCACCAGCTGCGGATCGACTTCCACGCCGTAGTCGCGCATCGCGTCCATGTAGCCGGCGTAGCGCTGGACGCTGGACTCGTAATAGCCCTCGCCCCAGAGGAAGCTGATGCGGCTGTGGCCCAGCTGGATCAGGTGCTCGGTGACGGCATGGGCGGCGCGCCGGTCGTCCACGCGCACGCAGTCCTGCATGTCGCGCGGGTCGTCGCCGGCCGAGACGATGCGGATCACCGCCACGCCGTGCGCCGCCAGCGCCTGGACCAGATCGCGCTGCTCCGACATCGGCGGCGCCAGCACCAGGCCCGCCAGGCGCGAGCGCCGCACCAGGGCGAGCAGTTCCTCGATGGAGCCCAGGGCCGGCGTGCCGCAGGGATGGATCTGCAGGCCGTAGCCCTGCTCGCGGCACGCGGACAGCACGCCGTTCTGCAGGCTGACCAGGTAGTGCGCGTTGGGGTTGCTGTAGACCAGGCCCAGGGCGAAGGAATGCGTGCCGCGCAGGCTGCGCGCCAGCGGATCGGACTGGTAGTTCAGCGCCGCGATGGCCTGACGCACGCGCTCGCGCATCTCGGGACGCACGGCCGCGTCCTCGTTGATCACGCGCGACACGGTCTTGAGCGACACGCCCGCGGCCTCGGCCACGTCGCGGATCGAGGCGCGCGCGGGCGCGACGGCCCGGGGCTCCCCGGCGGCATCGATGCGCGCGGGCGCGGGTTCAACGGCCTCGGCGATCTCGGCGATCTCGGCGGTCGTGGCGGTCTTGCGGGGCCGGGCGGCCTTGGTGACCTTGGCGGCTCTGGCGGTCTTGGCCGGCGGGGGCGCGGCGGTCTTGGTCTTGGGTGCTGGCTTCATTCGGCCTCCCCTTCGCGCAGGCCGACGCGATAACCGGCCAGGCCGTAGAAGAGGATGTACAGATAGCAGGGCGCCATCAGGCCCAGGAACACCAGCTGGAAGTCGTGATGTTGCTTGAGCACCGCGAAGGCCTGCGGAATGATCGCGCCGCCGGCGATGCCCATGATCAGCAGCGCCGCGCCGCGCTCGGTGGCCTCGCCCAGCGAGCGGATCGCGAGCGGGAAGATGGCCGGCCACATCATGGCGTTGGCGAATCCCAGCGCGGCCACGAAGCCCACCGAGACATAGCCTTGCGTGGCCCAGGCGCACAGCGACAGCACGACGCCCAGCGAGGCGGACACCGCCAGGTAGCGCTGCTGCGAGATGTACTTCGGGATCAGCACCAGGCCGGCCACGTAGCCCAGCAGCATCGCCACCAGCGTGAACGAGGTGAAGAACTTGGTCTGGTCGGCCGGCAGGTTGAAGCCCGCGCCGTAGGTGCCGATCGCGTCGCCGGCCATCACTTCCGCGCCGACGTAGACGAACAGGCAGAGCACGCCCAGCCACAGGTGCGGGAAGGCGAACACGCCGCGCCTGGCGCCGGCGGCGGCGGTGGCCTCGCCGCGGTTGGCCTCGGCCGCGCGGATGTCCGGCAGCGGCGAGCGCAGGATGCCCACGGCCAGGACGGCCAGCACGCCGGCCATGATCATGTAGGGCGTGTGGATCTTCTGGGCGAAGGCGTTCAGCAGGATGTCGCGCGTGGTGGCGTCGGCCGTCTTCAGACTCTCCGCCAGGCCGCCGACGTCGGACAGCACCACCGCGCCCAGCAGCAGCGGGGCCAGGATGCCGGCCACCTTGTTGCAGATGCCCATCCAGGCGATGCGCTGGGCGGCGCTCTGGATCGGGCCGACGATGCTGATGTAGGGATTGGCCGCGGTCTGCAGCAGCGACAGGCCGGCGCCGATCACGAACAGGCCGGTCAGCGCGCCGGGATACAGGCGCATCGACACGAACTGGCCGAAGACCATCGCCCCCGCGGCGATCACCAGCAGGCCGATCGCCATGCCGCGCTTCATGCCGGTGCGCTTGAACACCGCCGCCGACGGCAGGGCCAGGAAGAAGTAGGACAGATAGAACGCCATCGGCACGAGGAAGGCGTTCACGTCGTCCAGATCGAAGGCCAGCTTCACGAAGGCGATCAACGGTCCGTTGATCCAGGTGAAGAAGCCCATGATGAAGAACAACAGGCCAATGATCGCCACCGGGCCGAGCGGCGCGCGATTCGCGGATGGGGAGACGGTTCCGGCGATGGGCATTCTGGGCCTCCGAGGTGAGCAGACTTGTTTATCTTTCTTGATGACACTGTTGTCAATCGAGTCACGCCACTGTCTCAGTTGCGCACTCGCGCTAAACATCCGATCACCACAGGGGAAAGTCGATCCACACGGTGATTCAAGGCTCGAATGCCGAGGGAAAACACCGAGCCTGAACGGCGCGATCTGTCTGATGCAGACATCGATTGACAACAGTGTCATTTGCGCTTGAAACTCTTTCGAATGCGCTCTTCCATGCATTCGTTTGAATCCGGCGCGCCAGGTCCTGGCGTCTTCTTTCTCGCGGCGGACGTGGGGGGTACCCACGCGCGCGTCGGGCTGGGCCGCACCGTGCGCGCCGCGTCCGGCGACTGCCCGGTGGAGCTGCTGCACGGCGAGGTCTACGCGTGCGCGCAATGGCCGGGGCTGGGGGAGCTGCTGGCGGACTTCGTCGCCCGGCTGGCCGATACGCCCTGGGGCGCCGAGGTGCCGATCGCGGGCTGCGCGCTGGCCTGCGCCGGCTATGTGCAGGAGGACCAGGTCGTGAACCGCAACCTGCCGTGGCCGGTGTCGATCTCCGCGCTGCGGCGGCGGCTGAAGATCGAGCGGCTCACGGTGATCAACGACTTCGAGGCGCTGGCGCACGCGGTGCCGTACGTGAAGCCGCGGGACATGCGGCCGCTGATGACCGGCGACGGCAGCGCGAAGGGCCTGGCCTCCGGCACGATCGTCGTCATGGGGCCAGGCACCGGCCTGGGCTGCGCCGCGGTGCTGCCCGGCAGTGCGGGACCGCAGGTGCTGCCGACCGAAGCGGCGCATGTCTCGCTCGCGCCGGGCACCGCGCGCGAGATCGACATCCTGCGCCTGCTCGCGGGCGATCGCGACCATGTGCCGGTGGAGAACGCGCTGTCCGGACCGGGGCTGCTCAAGCTGTACCGGGCCATCTCGACGCTGCGCGGGGAGTCACCGGTGCTGGACACGCCGGCCGCGGTGACGGGCGCCGCGCTGGAGCAGCGCTCGGAGGCCGCGGTCGAGGCGCTGAGCACCTTCTGCGCGCTGCTGGGCAGCTTCGCGGCGGACCTGGCGGCGCTCTATGGCGCGCACGGCGGCATCCTGCTCGCGGGCGGCATCCTGCCCAGGATCGAGAGCTTCCTGCAGCAGAGCGATTTCAAGAAGCGCTTCCTCAACAAGGGCGTGCTGGCGCCGTTCCTCGAGCGCGTGCCGGTCCACCTGATCGACCACGGCGACCTGGGCGTGCTCGGGGCGGCATGTTGGCTGGAGCGGGAGCTGGCGCGAAAGACGGGCTGAGCTCGCAGCCCGACACGAACCGGATCCAGCAAGCCCTCTCGGCGTGTCCCGCCGGGCAGGCGGTCAAGCTGGTCGCGGGCGCGTCGGGAGAAACCGGGTTCCTGAGCGGTCCGCTGACGCTGAAGTCGGGCGTGCAGCTCTGGATCGACACGAGCGTGACGCTCTTCGCATCGCGCAATCCGGCCGATTTCGACAACGGCCCGGGCAGTTGCGGCACGGCCGTCTCGTCGGATCCGAATGCCTGCAATCCGTTCATCCTCGCGAGCGGCACCGTCAACAGCGGCGTCGTCGGAGGCGGGGCGATCGACGGACGCGGCGGCAGCCTGTTGACCAGCGGTCCCAATGCCGGCAAGCGCAGCTGGTGGGACGTCGCCTGGCAGAGCAAGAGCGGCTTGAACCAGCAGAACCCGCGCCTGATCCAGGTGAACAAGGGGAGCAACTTCACGCTCCACGACATCACCCTCCAGAACTCGCCGAACTTCCACGTCGTGACCAGCGGTGTCTCGGGCGTCACCGCCTGGGGCATCAAGATCCTGTCGCCCAGCGCGGTCTACACGAAGCCGAACTACGCCTGCGCCGCGGGCACGACCCCGGACGTGCGGACGCCGGCCACCTGCTTCACGCCCGACACCGTGAAGAACACCGACGGCTTCGATCCGGGCACGTCCAACCGGGTCCTGCTCGCCTACTCGTACATCAGCACCGGGGATGACGACGTCGCGGTCAAGGCGGGGGGCAGTCCGGCGTCGACACAGCTGACCTTCGCGCACAACCACTTCTATTACGGCCACGGGATGTCGATCGGCAGCGAGACGGACGCCGGGCTGAGCGACCTGGCGGTGGTCGACCTGTCCATCGACGGCTATGACAGCCCGAACGGCAACGGGCTTCGCGTCAAGTCGGACTCGTCACGGGGCGGCAATGTCCACAACGTGAGCTACAGCCAGATCTGCCTGCGCAACCTGCGCCGGCCGCTCGTGTTCGATGCCTTCTACAGCAGCGCGACGGGATCCAAATATCCGAACTTCAATGGCATCAAGCTGAGCGGCGTCCGCTCCCTGGGCAGCGCGAAGTACGGCGGCGGGTTGATGTCCTTCGCGGGCTATGCGCTCAATGGGCAGAACAACCCGTTGACGATCACGCTAGACAACGTGGTCTTCGATGGCACACCGCCTACGTTCGAGGCCGGCCACAACGGCGGGCCCTCGACGCTGCCCGCGAATGTCCACTTCACGTTGGGCCCGGGGCCGGTGAGCTTCGCATCGGCGATCTCGGCGTCGGTGCCGGCTGACGTGACGGTGACGGGCGTGCCGGGAACGGCGGCCGCCGTCGACTGCAGCAAGGCCTTCGTGCCGTTGAGTTCGGTGCTGGCGAACTCGCCAATCTGAATCAGCCCGCCGCAGCCGCCAGGATCTCCCGCAGCGACTTCGGCGGCCGGCCCGACAGGCGCTCGATGTCGCTTGTGACCACGTCGAAGTCGCCCCGCACGAAGCTCTTCTTGATGTCGGCCATGACGTTGACAACGATCTCGGGCAGCCCGGCCTGCGTCAACCCGCCGCGCAATTGCGCCTCGTCGATGACGGCGTATCCCAGCGGCTTGCCGAGCACCTGCGACGCCGTCCGCGCCCGCTCCTCCCCGCTGACGGCGACCGGTCCCGTGGCGTTGTAGATGGCGCCCGCATGCCCGTCGCCGAGCAGCGCGCCGGCCGTCGCGGCGGCCAGGTCGTCACGCGAGACGTAGGCCACGCGCTCCTCGCCCAGCCCGGTCAGGACGCCCATGGCCGCGGACATCTGGATCTCCTGCGCCATCGACTCCGCGAAGTAGTTCATCCGCAGGATCGTCCACAGCGGCGCGGTGCGGATGAGGTGCTGCTCGGCGGTCCAGAAGGCTTCGGTCAGGGCCGGCGCCTCCGTCTTGCGCGTGCCGGCCGCTGATATCAGGAAGAGATGCTTCACGCCCGCCGCCAAGGCGGCGTCGATGGCGCCCCGCAACTGCCGGCCGCGGACGCCGGGCGCGAGGTCGGCGCTGGGGATCAGCAGCAGGCGGTCAAGGCCCGCGAAGGCGGCTGGCAGCGTCTGCGGCGCGTCGAAGTCGCCCAGCCGGCCTTGCGCCGGGCTTGGGACCTTGCCGGGCGAGCGCGAGATGCCCACGATCTCGTGGCCGCCGCCCCGTTCGGCCAGTTCCTTCAGGACCGCCTGTCCCAGTTGGCCACTCGCGCCGCTGATACCAATCTTCATGTCACAGACCCTTCGCAGTTACGAACAAAATGTGCGTGGTACTTTGCGGGAAGCGGCACCTGTCCGCAAGAACGCACGCCGGCGTGCGCTACGAACATCGGTGTGCGTGCCGGCAGATCAGGAAACGGAAATGAGCAAGCTTCGAGCAGTCCCGCCACCCGCCGAGGAGCCGGTGGACCCCGACCATGCGACCTGCCGCGCGGTGGGTCAGATCCTCGATCGCGTCGGCGACAAATGGAGCGTGATGGCGGTCGGCACCCTGTCCAAGGGGCCGATGCGCTTCAACGCGATGATGCGCACGATCGGCGGCGTCTCGCACCGCATGCTGACCTTGACGCTGCGTGGACTGGAGCGCGATGGGCTGGTCAAGCGCACCGTCTTCCCGACGGTCCCGCCCAAGGTCGAGTACGAACTGACGGAGCTCGGCAGTTCCCTCATCAAGCCGCTGAGGACGCTGGCGATCTGGGCACAGGAGCACCGTCCCGCGGTCGAGGCCGCGCGCGCCAGGTTCGATGGCGAGGAGCCGCGCAAGCGGGTCGGCTGAATCGCCGCGGCGACGCGCCCGCTTCTGCTCAGGCCGCTGGCGGCGACGCCGTGAAGCTCAGCAGCACGCGCGTTCCTGCCCCCGGCGTGCTCAGCACCTGAAGGCTGCCGCCGAGCAGCCGGGCCCGCTCCTGCATGCCCAGGACCCCGAAGCCCACCCGCGAGTCCAGGGGATCGAAGCCGACGCCGTCATCGCTGATCTCCAGCAACCAGCCCTCGCCTTCGCCTTCGCCGTTGCCTCCGCCTTCACGCGTCAAGCTCAGCGCCGCATGGCTGGCCTGGGCATGGCGCCGCACGTTGGTGAGCGACTCCTGAGCGATGCGGAACACCATCGTGGCCATCTGCAAAGGGATCTCGCGCGTGTCCGGATCGACCCGCAGGCTGCACGGCAATGCCGAGCTCGAGGTGAACTCGGCCACCAGCCACTGCAGCGCCGCTTCGAGCCCGCCATCCAGCGCGGGAGGCCGCAGCTGCGACACCAGTCCGCGAACCGTGCGCATCAGCCGGTCGACGCGGCAGAGCAGGAAGTCCGGATCCAGGGGCTGCGCGGGCTTGCTCGAGTTCTGCCGTCCTTTCGCGACGGAGACCTCCATCTTCAGCGCGGCCAGTTGCTGGCCCAGCTCGTCATGCAATTCACGGGAGACGCGCAAGCGCTCCTCCTCCAGCGCATGCGCGTTGTGCTCGCCCAGACGGAGCAGTGCCGCCTGTGTGTCCGCGAGGGCCGCGGTGCGCTCCGCCACGGCGGCTTCGAGCTGACGTTGCCGTGCGCGGTCGCGCCGGCGCGACCATCGGATGGAGAGCCACCACAGCGCCATCAGCGCCACGGCGGCGGCAGCGCGTGCTTCGCGCGAGTTCCACCAGGGCGGACGAACGTCAAACGCCAGGCGCAACACCGGACCTGGCGCTTCCACGCTCGTCAGCCCGGCGGCACGAACCTCCAGCGTGTGGGCGCCGGCCTCGATCGCGCCCAGGTCGATGACGGGGCTCTGCGACGTCCGCCAATGCGAGTCCGCGTCAAGGCGGTACTCGATCCGCAGCGAGCGCGCCCGGGAGAAGCCGCCCGTCCCCACCGCGATGCGCAGCACACGCTCCTCCCACGGCACCGGCTCCGAGGGCGCCGCGCGGGTGCTCGTGCTGCCGAAGACCATCTCCTCCAGCCGCAGCGCCGGCAAGGGCGCCGGCGGCTTGCCGGGCAGCAGGCGTGTCAGGCCGGCGCTGGTGCCGATCCAGACGCTGCCATCGGGATCGGCCAGAAAGGCCGACGTCACGTCGTTCCAGATCAGGCCGGTGCGCCGATCCAGCCGCGACCACTGGCCGTCAGTGGAGCGGACGAAGACGCCGCGGTCCGTTCCCATCCACAGCCGCTTGTCGCGGTCCGCATGAAGGCTGGAGACGGCGGCGTCCCCGAAGGTGGATTTGGGCAGGAACTCCAATTGGCGCGCGGTGGCTCCGGACAGCGCGTGGACGCCCAGGCCCTCCGTGCCGCCGGCCCACACCGTGTGGTCCAGCACCAGGGCTTCCAGCGCGTCGATGGCATGGCCATGCGAATCCGCCACATTGGCCCAGCCCACGCGCTGACGCATCCACAGATCGCGTCCGCTGATGACGAAGTCATCGTGGTCGCCGTCCGCCAGGACGCGGGTGTCGTAGCGCGGATCGAAGATCCCGGCGCCGACCTTCTGGCGGCTCAGGCGCCCCGTGGACATGTCGAGCAGTTCAAGGCCGACATCGCCGGATGCATAGATCCGGCCGGCTCCCTGCGAGATCGTCTGCAGCCCCTTGTCGCGAGCGACGACGCGGGCTTGGAGCTCGCCGGCCTTGATGCTGATCACCTGGCCGGCGTCCACCCACCACAGGTCCCCGGACCGGTCCACCGCCAGCCGATGGACGGGTCCGGCAGGCGCCGCCGTGGGCAGCTTCGGTCTGCGGAAGCTGCGAGTCGAAGCATCGAACCAGGCCACGCCGTTCCCGGTGGCCGCCCAGAGCCGGCCGCTGCCGTCGCGCGCCAGTGCGAGCACGGCCGGTTCGGGCAGTCCCGAGGCGTCGGTCCAGTGCTCGACCCGGCCGTAGCCGACCCAGCGGTAGACGCCGCGCCCGTTGGCGCTCAGCCACAACGAGCCCTCCGCATCGAACATCAGCCCGCGCAGCGCTGTCTCCGGCAGGCCGTCTTCCCGGGTCCACTCGCGCCAGCGCTCGCCATCCCAGGCGGCGATGCCGCGGGTCGTCAGGGTGAGGATGGTGCCGCGTGCATCCTCGACGAGGGCGCCGTCCCCGGCCACCGACCGTCGCAGCGGCGCCGCCACGACGGTGAAGCGGGCCGAGCCCGGCGCCAGCCTGGCCAGGCGCCGGCTGCTGCGAGCCCAGAGGCTGCCATCGCGCGACACGAGGAGTTGGCCCCAGATGTCCTGCGGCAGCCCCTGCGCCGCGCCCCAAGGCTGAACGCGGCCATCGCGCCGCTCGCAGAGTTGTGAGCCGCAGCCGAACCAGAGCGACTGGCCGCGATGCCGCATCGGGAGCAGCTGCTCGGGGAGGGATTGCAGTTCGGGGACGTCCGCCCGTTGCACGACCAAGCGGGGGCCGGCCGGGCCGTCGGCGGCGGCGGCGGCGGTCCAGAGAAGCCGGTCCTCATCGATGGCGTAGAGCCTGCCCTGCCCGTCCAGCTCCAGCTGCTGGCCGGATTGCACGTGCAGATGCTTGCCATTGGGCTTGAGCACTTCCGTCCAATCCGGGCCGTCGCGCCCATCCTGACGCACGTACACGCCACCTTCCGCCAGGACCCACAGGCGGCCGCGGGCGTCGAGGCGCGCGCCGTAGACGTAGCCGCCGGCTTCCTTGGGCAGTGGTTCGGGATGGACGCGGAATCCGTCGAAGCGGAACAGGCCGTTGTCGGTGCAGATCCACAGCCTGGCCTGCGGGTCTTGCACGAGGCACTGCGACGTGAGGCTGGTCAGGCCCTGGTCTTCCTGGAAGGACTCGAGGACGACATGCTCGGCATGGGCGGGATGAGCGGCCAAGCCGAGCAACACGAACAGACTCGCCACGCACGACCAGACAATGCGGTGCGACATTCGTTGGGTTTTGGTTTGACTCGGGTTGACCGAAGGGTTTATCGCCGCAATCACCAAAGCCTCTGCGCTTGTTTTGGGAAATCAAATTTGGAGGTGCTTCCAAGCCCCCTCCTCAGCCCCAAAGTGTCTCTCCTCCGCCTCGCCGCTCACGCGCTTGGCGGCGCAGGGCTGTGCAGAATCGCGCACAGGAGGAACACCTATGGCGGATGCGGCATTGATCGCCCCCAGTCCCAGCGACGCCGGCGTAAACGGCCGGACAAGCTTGCGGCGCGGTTGCCCGTTACGTCGGAAGGTACTTCTCGTTGACCCGTTGAACCGTGAGGTTCGAAACAGGCCAGTCCGTCAATTGCTGTACGACCAGTTCTCGAAGCGCTTCAAGCTCGGCGCAGTCCTCGACCTTGTCACTCAAGATGAAGCGAGCCCGGCGTGAAGTGAGCAGCATCTGAAACTTCGAGCGGTCGTCGTCGGTTGAAATGTCCACTGCAAGTTTGATTGGTCCGTCCTCGAACCAGGCGAACCACCCCCAGTCCTCCTGGTTCGATTGCAGGTCGTTGCCGTACTTGCTCCTCAGCGCAGGAAGCAGCCGGTCTAGAACCACGTCACCACCAATGCAGCAGTCGTTGATGTACTGGTCGGCATCTGAAATCTCGACTTGCCTGGAGAAGGTCAAGACATACGGCATTTGCACCTCTAGGAAAGGTCTGCAAAACCCTTCGTCAATCCGGCTGGCGGGCGAAGGCGCGCGGGGAGGGAGGATAGCTTTCCATACCGACGGGCTGCCTGAACGGGGCGCGGTGGACACAACCCGCCAAGGAAAGAGGCCGGACATCGGTGGGCAGTCCACACGAGTCCGGCCTTCATTTGTCAGCTGACCTGCCTCACTCCACCGTCACACTCTTCGCCAGATTCCGCGGCTTATCGACGTCCGTGCCGCGCGCGCACGCCGTGTGATACGCCAGCAGCTGCAGCGGCACCGTATGCAGGATCGGGCTAAGCGCGCCGTAGTGTTCCGGCATCCGGATCACATGCAGCCCTTGCTCGCTATCGATCCGCGTATCCCCGTCCGCGAACACGAACAGCTCCCCGCCCCGCGCGCGCACTTCCTGCATGTTGCTCTTGAGCTTCTCCAGCAGCGTGTCGTTCGGCGCCACCGTCACCACCGGCATCTGCGCCGTCACCAGCGCCAGCGGGCCATGCTTGAGCTCGCCCGCCGGGTACGCCTCGGCGTGGATGTAGCTGATCTCCTTGAGCTTCAGCGCCCCTTCCAGCGCGATCGGGTAATGCAGCCCGCGGCCCAGGAACAGCGCGTTCTCCTTGCGCGCGAATTCCTCGCTCCACGCAATCACCTGCGGCTCCAGCGCCAGCACCGCCTGCACCGCCACCGGCAGGTGACGCAACGCCTTCAGGTGCTCCGCCTCCTGCGCCTCGCTCAGATGCCCGCGCGTCTGCGCCAGCGCCAGCGTCAGCAGGAACAGCCCCACCAGCTGCGTCGTGAACGCCTTCGTCGACGCCACGCCGATCTCCGCCCCCGCCCGCGTGATGTAGGCCAGCGCGCATTCCCGCACCATCGCGCTCGTCGGCACGTTGCACACCGTCAGCGTGTGCTTCATCCCCATCGAGCGCGCATGCTTGAGCGCCGCCAGCGTGTCCGCCGTCTCGCCGCTCTGGCTGATCGTCACCACCAGCGTGCGCGGATTCGGCACGCTGTCGCGGTAGCGGTACTCGCTGGCGATCTCCACGCTGGTGGGGATCTTCGCGATGCTCTCCAGCCAGTACTTCGCCGTCGAGCCCGCGTAGTAGCTGGTCCCGCACGCCAGGATCAGCACCGAATCCACCTCCTTGAAGATCCGGTACGCGCCATCGCCGAACAGCTCCGGACTGATCGCCGTCACCGCGTCCAGCGTGTTGGCGATCGCCACCGGCTGCTCGAAGATCTCCTTCTGCATGTAATGCCGGTACGGCCCCAGCTCCGCCGCGCCGCTGTGCGCGTGCACGGTCCGCACCTCGCGCGCGACGGTGACGAAGCGGCCCGTCGCCGCGTCCTTGTTGCTGATCCAGTAGCGGCCCAGTTGCAGGTCGACGACGTCGCCCTCCTCCAGATAGACGATCTGGTCCGTCACGCCGGCCAGCGCCATCGCGTCCGAAGCCAGGAAGTTCGCCCCCGCGTGCGCGTCGACGCCCACGCCCAGCACCAGCGGCGAGCCCTCGCGCGCGCCGATCACGCGGTGCGGCTCGTCCTTGTGGAACACGGCGATCGCATACGCGCCGCGCAGTTGGCCGACCGCCGTCTGCACCGCCTCCAGCAGGTCGCCGTGGTAATGGAAATCGACCAGGTGCGCGATGACCTCGGTGTCGGTCTGGCTGTTGAAGACGTAGCCCCGCGACTTGAGTTCGGCGCGCAGCTCATCGTGGTTCTCGATGATGCCGTTGTGGACCAGCGCGACGCGGCCCGGCTGCAGATGCGCCTCGGCGCCCGGGCCGTGCGAGAAATGCGGATGCGCGTTGTGCACCGCCGGCGCGCCGTGCGTCGCCCAGCGCGTGTGCGCGATGCCGGTGCCCGCCGCCACGCCGTCCTGGCCGGCCAGCGTCTGCAGCTCCGACACCCGCGAGGTGCTGCGCGCCCGGCGCAGTTGGCCGTCCTGGTGCACCGCGACACCGCAGGAGTCATAGCCGCGGTACTCGAGCCGCTTCAGGCCCTCGATCAGGATGGGAACGATGTCTTGCTGGCTGACTGCGCCGACGATGCCGCACATGTTGGTCTCCCCGGCAGTGCCGGACGAATCAAAGAGTGTCGGGATGCTAGGCATCTCATGGAACAAGATGCTTTCAACATTCGATGAACGATGAAAGAATTCGTCATCGTTGAATGAACGTGGCGATTAATTTCACCGAAGACGTGTAGATGGAATATCCAGTCACACTCGACGCGATCGACCTGCGGGTGTTGGACCTGCTCCAGCAGGACGCGTCGCTGTCCAACCAGGCCCTGGCCGAGCGCGCGCATGTGTCGCCGGCAACCTGCCTGCGCCGCGTCCGGCGGCTCGTGGAAACCGGCGTCATCGAGAAGCAGGTGGCCATCCTCTCGCCGGAGAAGCTCGGCGCGGGCTTGTCGGCGCTCGTCGAGATCACCCTCGACCGCCAGGGCGCCGAGCACCTCGACGCCTTCGAGGCGCTCGCCATCGCGGCGCCCGAGGTGCAGCAGTGCTGGCGCGTCGCGCCAGGGCCGGATTTCGTGCTGGTGCTGCAGGTGCCGGATATGCCGGCCTATCACGCGCTGGTGCAGCGGCTGTTCACGCAGCACGCCAACGTCCGCAACGTGAAGGCCTTCTTCAGCGTCAAGCGCGCGAAGTTCGAGCCGCGCCTGGCCCTGCCGGCGGCACGCCCCTGAGGGCATTCACCGCTGCTGCCGGCATGAACTCCCTCGCCCCCCGCGAGGGGGGAGAGGGCAGGGGAGAGGGGGTGCTTCGAAGGGCAGCAGCGCTGTGGCACGAGCCCCCTCTCCCCTCCCTCTCCCCGGTGGGGCGAGGGGGTTTACTACGACGGCGTCCGGCTCCTACCCCCCTCGCCCGCTTGCGGGAGAGGGCGGGGGTGAGGGCCAGCGGCCTGCGCCGTCAGCGCTTGAGGATGAGCAGCCCCTTGAGGTACTCGCCCTCGGGGAAGTAGATGGTCTGCGGATGGTCCGGCGTCGCGCCGACGCGGTCCAGGATCAGCCCGTCCGTGCCCGCGTCGATGCCGGCGCCCGCGACGATCTTGTGGAACAGCTCCGGCCCCACGCCGCCCGAGCACGAGAACGTGAACAGCAGGCCGCCCGGCTTCAGCAGCATCAGGCCGAGCCGGTTGATGTCCTTGTACGCCCGCGCGGCGCGGTCGGCGTGGGCCGCCGTCGGCGCGAACTTCGGCGGATCCAGCACGATCGCGTCGAACTGCCGGCCCTGCTTCAGCAGTTCGCGCAGCGTGTGGTTCACGTCGGCGTCCAGCGCCGTGTGATGCGCCGGATCAAAGCCGTTGAGCGCCACGTGAGCCGTCGCCCGCGCCAGCGCCGGGCCGGACGAGTCGACGCTGATCACCTCCGTCGCGCCGCCCGCCAGCGCCGCGACGGAGAAGCCGCCCGTGTAGCTGAAGCAGTTCAGCACCGAGCGGCAGCCGTATTGCCGGACCACCTCGGCGAACTTGCGGCGGTTGTCGCGCTGGTCGAGGTAGTAACCGGTCTTGTGACCCTCGGCCACGTCCAGGCTCAGCTTCCAGCGGTTCTCCGAGATCACCAGCTCGGTCCCGCCCTCACCGCGCAGCCAGCCGGTCACGGCTTCCATGCCCTCGAGCGTGCGCACATTCGCGTCGGAACGCTCATACAGCCGCGACAGCCCGGTCTGCGCGAGCAGCTGATCGGCGATGGTCTGCTTCCAGCGCTCCATGCCCGCGGACAGGAACTGCGCGCTGAGCGTGTCGCCGTAGCGGTCCACGATCAGGCCCGGCAGGCCGTCGGCCTCGCCGTGGATCAGGCGCACCGCGTCCGAGTCGATCGGCATGCGCGCGCGCAGCCCGATCGCGGCGGCGATGCGGCGCTCGAAGAAGGCGGCGTCGATGCGCTCCTTCTCATCGAAGCTCCACGCGCGCACGCGGATCAGCGACTCCGGGCTGAACGAGGCCCAGCACAGGAACTGGCCCTCGGAGGACTCCACGCGCACGGTCTCGCCGGCGTCGGCCTTGCCCTTCTCGATCGAGCCCTGGAACACCCATGGGTGACGGCGCAGCAGCGAGCGATCCTTGCCCGGGCGCAGACGAATGACTTTCATAGGGTCGCGATTGTCTCAGCGCTTCTCTGCCGGCCCCAGCGTCCCGAACGCCCAGCCGATGTTCAGGCTGACCATCGGCGTGCTGTGCCGGTCGCCGCGCAGCGCCTTCCACTGGCCCACGCCGACCTTCACGCGCAGCCGGTCCTTGCCGGTGCCTTCCCATTGACCCCAGAGCTCGCCCTGCGTCACCGCGCCGCCGCCGACCTGCACGCCGCCGCCGCCGGCCGCGCCGACCAGCGCCTCCGCGCCCACGCGCATGCCGCTCCACTTGGGCGACTGCGCGCCCATGCCGAACATGCCGTACGAGAACGCGCCCGCCTTGCCCAGCGCCGCGCTGCCCGCCTGCGCCACGCCGTACCACGGCCCGCCGAAGTCGCGCGTCATGCCCAGCCCCAGGCCGGTCACGCCGGCGCGCGTGCCGTCCTTGAAGACGAATTCCTTGAAGTGCGGCACGCTCATGTACCAGGTCTGCGCCCGCACCGTGCCCGACTCCAGCGGCGGGCTGCTCAGGATGCGCGACACCTTCTCCAGCGGCAGCGCCAGCGAGCCGCGCACCTGCAGCGAGTCGTAATGCCCCCACGGCGCCTTCATGTAGCCGGCGTCCAGGCGCAACGTCGGCCCCCACGGCGTGATCCAGCGCAGCGTCGGCCCGACCCGCACCAGCCAACCATTGCCGGTGTCCATGTCGCCACCGCCGCCCAGGCCGAACGAGACCTGCCCGCCCACGCGCAGCCGCTCGCTGCCGATGCCCCAGTCCTGGCCGGCATTGGCCAGGATCTCCATGTAGCCGTCGTGTCCGCCCGCCGCGGCGCCCGAGGCCTCCAGGCCCCACCACGACGCGCCGTTGCCGAAGTACTGCCGCAGGTCCGCGCCGGCCTTGCCCTTGCGGCTGGTCAGCGGCACGCCGCCGCGCGTGCGGCTGCCGCCACGCGGCTTCTCGACGCCGGCGCTGATCGCGATCTCGTCGAAGCCCATGCCCGTGCGATCGCCCGCCCGTCCCGGCGAGCCCGATTCGCTCGGCGAGAAGCTCAGGAAGCGGTCCATCCGGCCGATCGTGAACGCCACGCCGGTGTCCTTGATGTTGCCGCTGCCATTGGGGAAGGCCACGTGCGACACGCCCACGCCGGCGTACCAGTTGCCGAACTCGCGCCGCAGCGACAGCTCCGGCCGCAGCATCAGCCCGCCGCCGGGGCGGATCTTGTCCGAGCTCACGCCGCCGCCTGCACCGGCATACAGGCTCGCCGCCACGTGCCAGTCCTGCCCGACCCGGAAGCGCCGCTGCACGTTGAAGCCCACCGTGAACAGGCCGCCGAACTGGCCCTGCGCCGCGCCGTACGCGGCCGGACCCAGGCCCCAGTCCTCGTTGATCGCGACCATGTAGCTCGCACCCAGGAAGGCCGTCTTCTGCCCCGTGGGCATCGTCATCGGCGTCCAGTTCAGCTCGAACGCGGCCGGGCGGCTGTCCGTCGCCGTGACCACCTTCGGGCCGGCCGCGGCCGACGACGCCGATGGCGCCGATGGCGCCGCATCGCCGCCCTGCGCATGCGCCTGCAGCGGCGCCGCCAGCAGCGCCGAGCACAGCAGCAGCGGACGGGACGGGAAGTTCGAAGCGGTCGGGACGAAGCGGATCATCGGGATCAATCGGTTATTTCTTGCGGGCACGCGGGTGCGCCGCGTCGTAGACCTTGGCCAGGTGCTGGAAGTCCAGCCGGGTGTAGACCTGCGTGGTGCTGATGTTGGCGTGGCCCAGCAGCTCCTGGACCGCGCGCAGGTCGCCGCTGCTCTGCAGCAGGTGCGACGCGAACGAGTGGCGCAGCATGTGTGGATGGACATGCGTGGGCATGCCCGCCGCCAGCGCGCGCTGCTTCAGGCGCTTGCGGACCTGGTCGGCGCTCAACCGCCGGCCGCGCGGGCCCACCAGCAGCGCCGGCTCGTCCGCCGCCGCCCACTGGCCGCGCAGCGCCAGCCATTCGCCCAGCGCCGTCATCGACGCGCTGCCCAGCGGCACCGCGCGGCGCTTGCCGCCCTTGCCCAGCACCTGCGCCTCGGCCGCATCCAGCACGATCCAGCCGGCCGCCGCCGCGTGGTGGCGCACGTCCAGGCCCACCAGCTCCGACACGCGCAGCCCGCTGCCGTAGAGCAGCTCCACGATGCAGCGCTCCAGCGCCTCCACGGCCGGATCGGCGGGATCCTGATGATGCTCGGCGAGCCGCACCGCGTCGTCGACGCCGAGCGCCTTGGGCAGCGGCCGCCCTTGCTTGGGCGCGTGCAGGTCGGTGATCGGGTTCGCGTCGACCAGGCCGTCCTGGCCCAGCCAGCGGTACCAGCCGCGCCACGCCGACAGGATCAGCGACAGCGTGCGCGGCTTGAGCCGCTCGCCATGCAGTTTGGCCAGGAAGCGCCGCGCCTGCGGCGCGGACAGGCGCAGCAGGTCCAGGCCCTCGGCCGCGGCGAAGCCGCTCAGCCGCCGCAGCGCGTCCGCATACAGCGTCAGCGTGCGCTCCGCCAGGCGGCGCTGCACGCGCAGGTGATCGAGGTAGCGCTGCTGCCCGTCAGTCAGGTCAGTCGGGTCAGTCAGGCTGGACGGCGGCATGCGGATCGGCGTCCAGCAGGCGCGAGAGCGCGGCGCTCGCGATCTCGCCGACGCGGGACAGGAACTCGGTGCCCATCTCGGCCGTGTAGCGCGTCGGATCGGGCGAGCCCAGCACCAGCAGCCCAAAGGGCTGCGCCGGCGCCCCGGCCGTCAGCGGCACCAGCGCCAGCGAGGCGACGTCGTCCTCCAGCCAGCGCGCCGCCTCGAACCCCGAATTGATGCCGCAGTACGGCTGGTTCAGGCTGCCGACGAAGGTCTTCACGTCCGCGCTGACCTCGGCCGCGAACGGCGCCAGCGCGTGGCCCGCGTCGACGTTCCACAGGCGCAGGTTGGCCTGCGGGATCAGGAACTGGTGGCGCAGCTCGCGCAGCAGCACTTCGGGCAGCTGGCGCTCGTCGCGCGTCAGCATCAGCGCCAGCGTCCAGCGGTGCAGCCGGTCGGCGATCGCGACGTTCTCCTGCCCGTTGCGGATCATCTCGACGATCTTGTGCTCCAGGCCGCGGATCTTCTCGCGCAGCAGCTCCGCCTGGCGCTCCTGCAGCGAGACCGCGCGCTGCCCGTGCGGATGCGAGATCCGGACGTTGGCCAGCAGCTCGGCGTGACGTTCGAAGAACGCCGGGTCATTCGCCAGGTAGTCGGCGATGTCTTGTTCGGTGATGCCTTCGATGCCGCTCACAGTTCGATTTCTCCTTCAAAGACCGTCTGCGCGGGACCGGTCATGTACACCGGGGCCGACAGCCCCGGGCCGCCCGGCGTCATGCCGGCCCATTCGATCCGCAGGTCGCCGCCGCGGGTGTGCACCTCGACGGCCTCGTCCAGCCAGCCCAGCATGATGCCCGCCACCACCGCCGCGCAGGCGCCGGTGCCGCAGGCCAGCGTCTCGCCGGCGCCGCGCTCGTACACCCGCAGCTTCACCTCGCCGCGGCTGATCACCTGCAGGAAGCCGGCATTCACCCGGCGCGGGAACGCTTCATGGTTCTCGACCAGCGGCCCCACGATGCCCACCGGCGCATGGTCGACGTCCTCGACCCGCTGCACCGCGTGCGGATTGCCCATCGACAGCACCGCGACCTCGGCCGTCATGCCATCGCCCAGGTCCAGCGGCCAGCGCGCGTAGCCGCCGTCCGCCGGCCGGGCCGCCGCGCGTTCCGGGTCGAACGGGATCGCGGGCAGGTCGAAGACCGGCGCGCCCATGTCGACCGTGACCCGGCCGTCTTCGCGCAGGCGCAGTTCGAGCAGCGCGTTGATCGTCTGGACGCGGATGGTGCGCTTGCCGGTCAGCCCCTTGTCGACGACGAAGCGCACGAAGCAGCGCGCCCCATTGCCGCACTGCTCCACCTCGGAGCCGTCCGAGTTGAAGATGCGGTAGCCGAAGTCCACGTCCGGCGTCTTCGGCGCCTCGATCACCAGCACCTGGTCGCAGCCCACGCCGAAGCGGCGGTCGGCGACACGCCGCAGCTGGTCGGCGCTCAGCGGCATCGGGTGGCGCGTGGCGTCCAGCACGATGAAGTCGTTGCCGGCGCCCTGCATCTTGGTGAAGCGCAGTTTCATGGGGGCGGATTATCGGGAATACAGCGACGGCTCGCCGGGCGGCCGCGTCTTGAATCGCTTGTGGACCCAGAAATACTGGGCCGGGTGCTCGCGGATGCGGTCCTCGAGCCAGCGGTGGAAGCGCAGCGCGTCGGCCTCGACATCGCCGCTGGGGTAGTCCGGCAGCGGCTCATGGGCGTGGATGACGATGCCCTGACCCTTGGGCAGCATCGTGACGATCACCGGCTGCACCACCATCTTCATGGTCTCGGCGATCTTGGCCGGCGCCAGCAGCGTGTTGGCCGGCACGCCGAAGAACGGCACGAAGGCCGAATCCTTGGGGCCGAAGTCCATGTCCGGCAGGTTCAGGAAGGAGTAGCCGTCGCGGATCGCCCGCAGGATGCTGCGCACGCCCTCCTGGCGGTCGACCAGCTTGGTCGTCCCGAAACGCGAGCGCGCCTTGCGCAGCGCCTCGTCGAACAGCGCGTTGCTCTGCCGCTGGTAGATGCTGGCGCCGGGGCGCGCCTGGTTCAGCATCAGCGCCGGGCCGATCCAGTCCAGGCCCACGAAGTGCGGCATCAGCCACATCACCGGCCGGTCGACCTGTTCGGACAGCTTGATGTTGCCCTCGATGCGCATCAGCCGCAGCAGGCGCCGGTCGGACGCGTACCAGAGCAGGCCGCGCTCGAGCAGGCTGCGGCCCAGCCAGCCGAAATGCTCGCGCACCAGGGCCTGGCGTTCGGCCAGGGGCTTCTCGGGGAAGCAGAGTTCCACGTTGCGCAGCGCCACGCGCCGGCGCGATCCCGCCACGCGATGCAGCAGCGCGCCCAGGCCCCAGCCCAACGCCGCCAGCCAGCGCAGCGGCAGCCAGTGCAGCAGCCACAACAGGCCGATCAGCGCATAAGTCCCAAGTTTTCCCATCGACCGTCCGACGCCTTGCTCAGGCTCTTTCCTATAATGCGGCCCCATGTCGCCGAGTTAATCTGGACAACTTGCGGGGCGACTCATAAATCCCGCTAAAGCGTTCGCCGCCTGACTCCCAGTTACGGCAACGCCCGAAGACTGAATCACAGGAGTTTAAATTGGCGAGCGATTTCCTCTTCACCTCGGAATCCGTATCTGAAGGCCACCCGGACAAGGTGGCGGACCAGATCTCCGATGCCATCCTCGACGCCGTCCTCGCCCAGGACCCGCGCTCCCGCGTCGCCGCCGAGACGCTGTGCAACACCGGCCTGGTGGTGCTGGCCGGCGAGATCACGACCAACGCCCACGTCGACTACATCCAGGTCGCCCGCGACACGATCAAGCGCATCGGCTACGACAACACCGAATACGGCATCGACTACAAGGGCTGCGCCGTGCTCGTGGCCTACGACAAGCAGAGCAACGACATCGCCCAGGGCGTGGACCAGGCCTCCGACGACCACCTGAACACCGGCGCCGGCGACCAGGGCCTGATGTTCGGCTACGCCTGCGACGAGACGCCCGAGCTGATGCCCGCGCCGATCTACTACGCGCACCGCCTGGTCGAGCGTCAGGCGCAACTGCGCAAGGACGGCCGCCTGCCCTTCCTGCGCCCGGACGCCAAGAGCCAGGTCACGATGCGCTACGTCGACGGCAAGCCGCACAGCATCGACACCGTGGTGCTGTCCACGCAGCACGCGCCCGAGATGTCGCTGGGCGACAAGATGAAGCCCGAGTTCTACGAGGCCGTCATCGAGGAGATCATCAAGCCGGTGCTGCCCAAGGAGTGGCTGCAGGACACGAAGTACCTGGTCAACCCGACCGGCCGCTTCGTCATCGGCGGCCCGCAGGGCGACTGCGGCCTGACGGGCCGCAAGATCATCGTCGACACCTACGGCGGCGCCTGCCCGCATGGCGGCGGCGCGTTCTCGGGCAAGGACCCGACGAAGGTGGACCGCTCGGCCGCCTACGCCGCCCGCTACGTGGCCAAGAACATCGTGGCCGCGGGTCTGGCCAAGCAGTGCCAGATCCAGGTCGCGTACGCGATCGGCGTGGCCCGTCCGATGAACGTCACCGTCTACACCGAGGGCACCGGCGTCATCTCCGACGACAAGATCGCCGCGCTGGTCAACGAGCACTTCGACCTGCGTCCCAAGGGCATCATCCAGATGCTGGACCTGCTGCGTCCGATCTACGGCAAGACGGCGGCCTACGGCCACTTCGGCCGCGAGGAGCCGGAGTTCTCGTGGGAGCGCACGGATAAGGCGAAAGCGCTGCGCGCCGCGGCGGGGCTGTAAGTCCTCTCCCCGGTCATTTGCCGCACATTCCCCGGACGGCATTGACTTGATCCCCTGATTCAGGGCCGCCTCGCGCGGCCCTGCGCATAGGCGGCGGGCCCCTGGCGCGGCAGAATCGACGCATGCATGCCCCGCCCGTCACGCCGTCCCCGCTGACCATCCTGATCGTCGACGACCAGAGCGCCACGCGCGTGGCGCTGACCGCGGAGCTCGATCGCGTCGGCCACCGCGTGCTGGAGGCCGACAGCGCCGAGTGGGCGCTGGAGCTGTTCCGCCGCTACCGGCCCGACGTGGTGCTGCTGGACGTCGAGATGCCCGGCCACGACGGCTACTGGACCGCCCGCGAGATGCGCACCGCCGAGCCCGGCGGCTGGACGCCGATCATCTTCCTCTCGCAGTTCAACCAGGACGAGGATGTCTGGAAGGGCATCGAGTCCGGCGGCGACGACTACCTGGTCAAGCCGGTCTCCGCGATGATCCTGCACGCCAAGCTGCGCGCGATGCAGCGCCTGGCGCAGATGCGGGCGCGGCTGGTGCAGATGTCCGAGGACCTGCGCGCCGCCAATGCGCAGCTGGAGGAGCTCTCCAGCGTGGACGCGCTGACCGGGCTGATGAACCGCCGCGCGCTCGACGCGCGGCTGCAGCAGGAGCTGGACCGCGCCCGCCGCGAGGGCAAGCCGCTGACGCTGATGCTGTGCGACGTCGACTACTTCAAGCGCTACAACGACGCCGCCGGCCACGTGGCGGGCGACGCCTGCCTGCGCCGCGTCGGCCAGCTGCTCAAGGAGACCTGCCGCCGCCCCAGCGACTGCGCCGGGCGCTATGGCGGCGAGGAATTCGCGCTGGTCCTGCCCAACACGCCGCGCTCGGGCGCGATGACCTATGCCCGCGCGCTGATGCGCACGATGGAGCTGGCGGCGATCCCGCACCCGGACTCCCCCACCGGCGGAACGCTCACGCTCTCGGGTGGCATCACCACCTGCCTGCCCGACGAGAGCACCAGCGCCGAGGGCCTGATCATCCGCGCCGACGACGCGCTCTACAACGCCAAGTCCACCGGCCGGAACCGCTTCTTCAGCTACGAGATGCAGATGGACACGCAGGAGCAGCGCCGCCAGGCCGCCCCGCCAGCCGCCCCCGCGCCATCATCCGCGCCACCGCCGCCGGCCTCCCCCACTTGAGGCATGCCCAGGCTGCCCGGCAGCCGAACCGGCCCCGCATAATCGGCTCCGGCACGCCTTGCTGCCGCCCGTCGATGCTGCCCGGCCATGGATCCCTCCGCCTCGCTGCCGCCGCTCCGCATCCTGGTCGTGGACGATCAGGCCAGCACGCGTGGTTTTCTGTGCCGCCAGCTGCAGGCCATCGGCCATCACACGCTGGAGGCTGATGGCGGCGACAGCGCGCTGACGCGCTTCGACGGCGAGCGCCCGGACCTGGTGCTGCTCGACGTCGAGATGCCTGGCCATGACGGCTACTGGGTCGCGAGCCAGATGCGCGCGCACGAGCGCGGCGGCTGGACGCCGATCATCTTCCTGTCCAGCCGCGACCGCGACCAGGATCTCTGGCAAGGCATCGAGTCCGGCGGCGACGACTACCTCGTCAAGCCGGTCTCCAACACGGTGCTGCAGGCCAAGCTGCGCGCGATGCAGCGGCTGCGGCGCATGCAGGCGCGGCTGCAGGAGGTCTCGGACGAGCTGCGTCACAGCAATGAGCGGCTCGAAAAGCTCTCCGGCGAGGACGCGCTGACGCGCCTGATGAACCGCCGCGCCTTCGATGCCCGGCTGGCGCAGGAGATCGCCTGCGCGCGGCGCGACCAGCAGCCGCTGACGCTGGCGCTGTGCGACATCGACCACTTCAAGCGCTACAACGACAGCTACGGCCACCTGGCCGGCGATGCCTGCCTGCAGCGGGTCGCGCAGTTGCTGCAGCAGACCTGCCGGCGCCCGCGCGACTGCGCCGCCCGCTACGGCGGCGAGGAGTTCGCGCTGATCCTGCCCGGCACGCCGCGCTCCGGCGCGATGACCTTCGCGCGAGCGGTGATGCGCACGCTGCGCAACTGCAACATGCGCCATCCGGATTCGGTCGAGTCCTACGTCACGCTGTCGGGCGGCATCACGACCTGCGTGCCGGATGCCGAGACCTCGGTCGAGGGGCTGCTGCGGCGCTCCGACGACGCGCTCTATACGGCGAAGTCGCGGGGGCGCAACCGCTTCTTCAGCTTCGAGATGCAGATGGACACCGTCGAGCAGGCGCCCAGCGGCTTCGCGCCGCTCTCCTGACAGAACCCGTGCCGCGCCGCGGTTACCGTCACGCCTTTCGATGACCGCTGCTTCCGAATGCCTGTGATCGACCACGACGCGCTGCGGCGTCATGCCATCGCCCGCACCTTCTTCAAGCCGACCACGCTGCTGCGCGCGATCCAGCGCCTGGGCTTCGTGCAGGCCGATCCGATCCGCGCGCCGGCGCGGGCACAGGACCTCATCCTGATGCACCGGGTGAAGGACTACCGCGCCGGCCAGCTCGAGGCGCGCTACGCGCGGCTGGCGGTCGAGGAGGACTGCCTGGTCAACTACGGCTTCCTGGCGCGCGAGACGCTGGCGCTGCTGCATCCGCGCGTCGCCCGCCGCGCCTGGGACGACGCGATGAACGCGCGCGCCGCCGAGGTGCTGGACTTCATCCGCGCGCGCGGCCGCACGCATCCGCAGGAGGTGCTGAAGGCCTTCAGCCACGGCCGCGTCGAGGGCTACTGGGGCGGCGAGCTCAACGCCAGCACGCACCTGCTCGACGGCATGCACTACCGCGGCCTGCTGCGCGTGGCGCGGCGCGACTCCGGCACCCGGGTCTACGAGGCGATCGAGCACGCGCCACCGGACGACAGCCCCGGCGCCCGCCGCGAGCGCGCCGGCGCGCTGCTCGACATGATCGTGGCGCTCTACGCGCCGCTGCCATCGCCGAGCCTGGGCTACCTGACGACGCTGCTGGGCTACGGCGCGCCGCACCTCAAGGCGGAGGCCCGGGACGTGCTCAAGCACGCGAAGTCGCGCTGGGCGCATGCGAAGGTCGACGGCGAGGTCTGGTACTGGCCCGCCGAGGAGAACCCCGCCTCGCGCGCCCACAGGCCCGAACCGGACCGGCTGCGCTTCCTCGCGCCGTTCGACCCGCTGGTCTGGGACCGCCGCCGTTTCGAGCGGCTGTGGGGCTGGGCCTACCGCTTCGAGGCCTACACCCCGGCGGCCAGGCGGACGATGGGGCACTACGCGCTGCCCATGCTCTGGGGCGAGCAGGTGATCGGCTGGGCCAACCTGAAGGTCGAGGACGGGACGCTGGTCCCGGACCTCGGCTTCATCGGCAAGCGCCCGCGCGACGCGGCCTTCCGCGCCGCGCTGGACGAGGCCTACGCCGGCATGGCGGCGTTCCTCGGACTCATGGACTGAGCCTTCAGGCGTTGACCAGCGCCAGCGACACGTCCGGATAGCGCGCGCCGGCGACCGGGTGCGCCTCGATCACGTCGCGCAGCTCCTCGCGCAGCACGTCGTTGAGGCGGATGCGCGCGGCCATCGCGTTCTCCTCCAGCCGCGTGATCGAGCGCGTGCCCGGGATCGGCACGACGTCCGGACCGCGGTCCAGCAGCCAGGCGAGCGCCAGTTGCGCCGGCGTCAGGCCGTGGTCGCGGGCCAGCGCGACGATCGCATCGGCCAGCGCCAGGTTCTGCGCCATCGAATCGCCCTGGAAGCGCGGATTGACGCGGCGCCAGTCATTGGCGGCCAGTTGATCGGCGCTGCGGATCGCGCCGGTCAGGAAGCCGCGCCCCAGCGGGCTGTACGGCACCAGCGCGATGCCCAGTTCGCGGCAGGTCGGCAGCACCTCGGCCTCGACGTCGCGCGTCCAGAGCGAGTACTCCGACTGCACCGCCGCGATCGGATGGACGCGATGGGCGCGGCGGATGGTCTCGGCGGAGGCCTCCGACAGCCCGAGGTGGCGCACCTTGCCGGCGCGCACCAGCTCGGCCATCGCGCCGACCGTCTCCTCGATCGGCACCGACTTGTCGACGCGGTGCAGGTAGTACAGGTCGATGTGGTTGACGCCGAGGCGGCGCAGGCTGGCGTCGCAGGACGCGTGGACATGCGCCGGCTTGCCGTTGACGCCGGCCGACAGGCCGTCGGCGTTGCGGACGATGCCGAACTTGGTCGCCAGCACGACCTCGCGCCGGCGGTTGGCCAGCAGGCCCGACAGCAGGCGCTCGTTGGCGCCATTGCCGTAGATGTCCGAGGTATCGAGGAAGTTCATTCCCAGGTCCAGCGCCCGGTGCAGGACGGCCATCGAGGTGGCCTCGTCGGCGGGACCGTAGAAATCGGACATCCCCATGCACCCGAGTCCGAGCGCGGAGACCTCCGGCCCATGGGCGCCAAGGCGGCGGCGGGGCAGTTGCGGCAGGTTGTTGAGCGGTTCCTTGGACATGATGGTCATGGCGCGACTCCTTGAAGGCGAGGTGGACGCGGCATCGACATGAGCGCCGCGATGTCCATCACTTTAGGAATCCGCCCCCCCGCGGGACCAGCGCAAAGCTCGCCCGTCCTTGCCCAATACTCCGGAACCCCGTCTCGCGCCCGCGCGGGCACTGGCGACGCGGGCGTCGCACTTGCACAATCCGCCGCATGGTCGCTCCCACCCCCATTCCCCTGGCCGACGGCTTCCCCGACGCGCTGCAGGCGCTGCGCGCGCAGATGGTGGACCTGACGCTGCGTCACATCGACGCCGACGGCTCGCGCCCCACGGCGATCCCCTGCCTCCAGCTGATCAAGGCCAGCTGCACCGCGCCCCGCACCGCGCCGGCGCTGTACGAGCCCGGCGTGGTCATCGTGCTGCAGGGTCGCAAGAAGGTCGAGCTCGGCGCCGAGACGCTGTTCTACGACCCGCTGCATTTCCTGCTGGTCTCGATGACGATGCTGCCCCGGGGCCAGGTCATCGACGCCACGCCGGAGAAGCCCTATCTGTGCGTGCGGGTCAGCTGCGACACGCCGACGCTGGCCGAGCTGATGCTCGAAGTCGGCCCGGCGAGCAGCGACGCGGCCCCCGCAGCGCAGTCGGGCCTCAACGTCGCGCCGGTGTCGGAGTCGCTGCTCGGCGCCGCGCTGCGGCTGATGCAGTTGCTGGACAACCCGCAGGACCAGCGCGTGCTGGGCCCGCTGCTGCAGCGCGAGATCTTCTACCGCGTGCTGACCGGCCCGCTGGGGCCGCGGCTGCGCGCGCTGGCGCAGCAGGACAGCGCGACGCGCCGCCTGTCCCGCGCGATCGACGAGCTGAACCGCCGCTTCCACGAGGCCATCAGCATCGAGGAGCTGGCCGAGGTCGCGCACATGAGCGCCTCGACGCTGCACCAGCGCTTCAAGCAGCTGACCAGCATGTCGCCGATGCAGTACCAGAAGCAGCTGCGGCTGCAGCACGCGCGCCGGCTGATGCTGGGCAGCGGGCTGGACGCGGCGGCCGCGGCGCATCAGGTCGGCTACGAGAGCGCCTCGCAGTTCAGCCGCGAGTACCGCCGGCTCTTCGGCACGCCGCCGCGGGCCGACATCGAGCAGCTGCTGCGCGCCGGATGAGGGCCGCGATGGACGACACCGCCATGGATACCGCGTCGCTGAGCGCGATGCTGGCGCGGCATGCGCCGCGCGAGGGCATCTGGCCCACGGCGCTGCCTCGGGTCTGGGTGATCCGCCTGGACGGGCCGGGCGGCGAGCTGGCGCACGCGGTGCAGCCCGCGGCGCTGTGCCTGATCGCGCAGGGCGCGAAGGAGGTGCGCCTCGGCGATGAGCGCTACGTCTACGACGCGGCGCGCTTCATGGTGTTCACCACCGATCTGCCGGTCAGCGGCCGCGTGATCGAGGCCTCGCCCGAGCGGCCCTACCTGTGCCTGCGGCTGGATTTCGACGCCGAGGAGGTCGCCGAGCTCGTCGCGCGCAGCGGCCCGCCCAAGGCGCCGGCCCCCTCGGCCGGCCACGGCGCCGATGACGGCGCCGACGACACGTCGCGCGGCCTCTTCGTGAGCGCCATCACTCCGGACATGCTGGACGCCGCGGACCGGCTGATGCGGCTGCTCGATCACCCGGAAGACCACGCCGCGCTGGCGCCGATGGCGATGCGCGAGCTGGTCTACCGCGTGCTGCGCAGCGAGCAGGGCGAGCGCCTGGCGCAGGTCGCGCGCGCGGACAGCCAGACCCAGCGCGTGCAGCGCGCGATCCGCTGGCTCAAGGCGCATTACGCGAAGCCGCTGCGCATCGAGGCGCTGGCGAAGGAGGCACACATGAGCGCGTCCTCGCTGCACCACCACTTCCGCGCGCTGACCTCGATGAGCCCGCTGCAGTACCAGAAGCAACTGCGGCTGCAGGAAGCGCGCCGGCTGCTGATCGCCGAGGGCCTGGAGGTGGCGCGCGCCGGTCATGCCGTCGGCTACGAAAGCCCGTCGCAATTCAGCCGCGAGTACAGCCGGCTCTATGGCGCGCCGCCCTCGCGCGATGCGGCCAGGCGGCGCGACACGCCGCCATCGCGGCTGACCGCCTGATCCGGCGGCACGCAGCGGCACACGAGATTTCGGCCGCTACTTGCCGAAGCAGCCGCCCGCCAGCATGGGGGCGCCCTTCATCCGGTCGTCGGTCGGATTGAGTTCGGCGACGCGGTTCTCATAGACGCGGGCGCACTTGCTGCCCTGGCGGACGATCTTCGAGCCGGACCCGCTGGTCGACGTGCTGGTCACGATGGGCAAGGTGCCCGCGGCATCGGCGATCGCCGATTCGACGGTGCGCCGCTCGCTGTGCGAGCGCGGATCGTTGCGGATCTGGTCGGCCATGTGGAAACGCGGATCGGCCGCGCCGCCGCCCTTGGGCAGCGCGAGATTGAGTGGCGAAGGGCCCGGGCCGGGCGGCGCGGACGCCGCCGAGGCCGGCGCCGCGGGTGCGGCGACGGTCTGGATCGCGGAGGTCGGCGGCGCGGCGGTCACGAGGACCTCCGGCGCCGCCACGACGATGGGGGCCGGGACGGGCGGCTGCTCCGGGCGGCGAGCCTCGTGCCGCGGGACCGGCACGGGCTGGCGTTCGGCCGCCAGCGGCAGCAGCCGCACCTCGGTCAGCCGTGGCGGCTCGCGGCGCCCATGCGAGCGCCATCCATGGTCCATCCACAGCACCGACACCGCGACGCCCTGCACCAGCAGGGCCGCCGCCAATCCGATCCACCGCCGCCCGCGCGCGGGGCCGTTCCACTGCGCCGCGGTCATGCTGGCGCGCCGCCTCGATCCATCGCGCCCTCCCCGGCGGACGTGTTCCGGGGCGCGATCCTAGCCGCACACCGCGCCGCCGCCGGAGGTCGGCGCCTGGCGGCCTGACGCGCGCTTCATGAACCCTTCATGTGGCGCGAGACCGAGCCGTCAGACGCTGGCGCGATCAGGCCTCGTCGCGATCCAGCGAGGCCGACAACGCCGCATACGCCTCGACTTCGGCCATGCGCAGGCCGAAGGTCTCGCGCGCCATCGCCAGCGCGTCCGAGCCCGCCACGAAGTGCAGCGGCGGCGCCGGCATCGCCGCCAGTTCGACGAAGGCCCGGCCCAGCTTGACCGGGTCGCCGGGCTGCTGGTGGTTGTAGGCCTCGTAGGTCGACAGCGGCGGCGTCGGCAGCGTGGCGTAGTCCGCGATCGCGCGCGAGCCGTAGCGGACCGAGCTGGCGTCGAGGAAGTCGGTGCGGAAGAAGCCCGGCTCGACGACCGTCACCCGGATGTTGAAGCCGGCCAGTTCGGGCGCCAGCGAGGCGCTGAAGCCGTCGACGGCGAACTTGGTCGCGCAGTAGACCGCCGCGCCGTCGAAGCCGCGGAAACCGCCGACCGACGCGATGTTGATCACGTGGCCGTCGCGCTGACGGCGCATCACCGGCAGCACCGCCCGGGTCACGTGCATCAGGCCGAACACATTGGTCGCGAACTGGCGCTCGATGTCGGCGGCGGCGATCTCCTCGAATAGGCCGAGCTGCCCGTAGCCCGCGTTGTTGACCAGCACGTCGATGCGTCCGAAGCGCGCCACGGCCTGCTCGACCGCGTGGGCGGCGTCGGCCTCGCGGGCCACGTCCAGCGGCAGGCACAGCACCGCGTCGCCATGGCTGGCGTACGCCGTCCTGAGCGCCTCGGCGTTGCGGCCGGTGGCGACGACGCGGTCGCCGGCGGCCAGCGCGGCGCGCGCGATTTCCAGGCCGAAGCCGCGGTTCGCGCCGGTGATGAACCAGATCTTGCTCATGGGAATCCGTCCTTGACAGGGAACGAGGGGTTGAGAGGGGAATCAGGGGACGGAGTCACTGTAGGAACGGACGGGACGGCCGGCGTGCCCGTTCCGGCGGACCGCTTGCACGATCCGCCACGGACGCCGCCGCGCCCCTGCCGGATGTCGCCACCGTGACCGGCTTAGCACCTTCGCGCCCCAGGAAACCGTGGGGGATGCGCGAAATGGGCGCTTGCGCTACACTCCGCAGCTTGGATTCGCACAAGACCACCCTCTTCAGGTCTTTCTCTGCAGCCCCTCCTGGCTCTCTCACGGGCCCTTCTGCGAGCGGCTCGCATCTGCATCAGCCCCCGGTTCGTGCGCTTGAGCGTTTCTGGCTTCGGTCCGTTCGCGCGTCTTCGGCGCGCGTGACAGCCGGGGCAACTTTCCGTGCCTGTCCCGGACCCGTGTCAACGGATCGGGACGGTGCACGTTCCCAAACCGCGCCAAGACGGTTGCTTATTGCGATTGCCTGTCAAGGCGCACACCTCATGAGAACTATGCGAAACAAAAGCATTGAGGTGGGGCGATTCCTTGTCTCACCCATGTCCAAACCCCATGCCGACGGCGGTTTCGCCGCGGCGGTCTCGATCAGGTCGGGACGCGGCATGGCAAGCATTGATCGCGTCATGCGATTCGTGCCGGCCTTCGAGACCCGCCGCGCCGCGTTGCGCTACGCGGAGAACGAAGGCACGGCCTGGGCGCGCAGCCACTGAGCGGCGCACCATTGATCCCGAGGCGAAGGCCTGCGTCCCGACGCGACCGCCGCCCTTTTCATCTTCAAGATAGGAGCATCCCGCATGGCCAAGGAAGAACTGATTGAAATGCAGGGCGTCGTCAACGAAATCCTCCCGGACTCGCGCTTCCGCGTGACCCTGGAGAACGGCCACCAGGTCATCGCCTACACGGGCGGAAAGATGCGCAAGCATCACATCCGCATCCTGGCCGGCGATGCGGTGTCCCTCGAGATGTCGCCCTATGACCTGACCAAGGGCCGGATCACCTTCCGTCACCTGGCGCGCTCGAACCACTCGGGCCCGCCGCCGGTCCGCCGCTGAATCGTGCCGCCGCCGCGGGGGACCTGTCTCCCGCGGCGGCGTCTGCGTTCATGAGTTCCGCCCCGCCCGCCGTCGAAGCCGACGACCCGATGCCCTTGCCGCCCCCGCAGCCGGACATCGACGCCTGCTGCGGCAACGGCTGCGATCCGTGCATCTTCGACCTGCACGACCTGGCGATGGACGATTACCGGCAACGGCTGCGCGCCTGGAAGGGCCGTCACCCCGAGGCGTCCTGACCAGCGCCTCCCACCTCCACCTTCGAAGGGCCGCCTCGCGCGGCCCTTTCCATTTGGGGAAGTCTCCCCCCTGGCTCCCCCCGCCCATCCAAGGCCGGATTGCGTTTCGTGACCTTTCAGGGACATTCCCGGGATTCAGAACCGGCGCCGGACGGCCGACATTCCTGACAGGCGCCGCGCTTGCCGTGCCGGCGCAGGTTTCCCGTGCGGAGGTCTGAATGTTCATGCCTGGCCCGTCCCATGTCCCCGCCCCGCGTTCCGACGCGCAGGCCAACCTGCGCTTCGCGCTCGCCCGGCTGAGCGCCGATTGGCGGCATCTGGACCTGCTGCCGCTTGAAGTGCTGCTGCGCCATCTGCTGATGGCGGAGCACCGCTGCATGCCGCACCCGAGCGTGCTGCGCGAGCGCCCCACCAACCGCTGGCTGCTGCCGCGGCTGCGCCGCCGGCGCATCGAGGTGGCCGGGCGCCTGGTCGCACTGGGCGGGCGGGTCAGCCATGCGGCGCTGGCGCGCGTGCTGCCGCGCGGGCATGACTGGCCGGGGATTTCAGCGCTGGTCGGCCGCCACGCCTGGGATCCGGTCGAGGGCCGCCAGCCGCGCGGCCGCCGGCCGGTGGTCGACGAGCCGGCCTATCCCCGCGCCGCGAGCAGCGCGCCCGCCACCTCGGCGAAGCCCGCGCCGCGCGCCGCGGCGGTGACGTAGACGGGCGGATGATCCAGCATTGGCAGGAAGCGCGCGATGTTGGCCACCCCCACCGACAGCGGCACCCGCTCGAACATCAGCTGATCGTTGGTCGAGTCGCCGACATACACCCACTCCCGGGGATCGAAATCCCGCCCGGTCAGCCGTTTCACCGCCCAATGGGCGGCGCTCCACTTGCTGTGATCGCCGATCCAGCCGTTGACGTGGATCGAACTCACCGTCGCCACCAGTCCATGCGCCCGCATCCGGTCGCAGATGGCCGCGATGGCGCCGTCATCGAGCGCGGCGAACTCGCCGTGGTCGATCGCGATGTCGGTGAGCCGCCCGGCGCTGTCGCGCGCCCGCGCGGCGCCGGGCACCGCCGCGACGATGTCGTCGGCGCAGGCCTGCAGGCGCGCGAAGTTCGCGGCGCGCGTCGCGTCGTCCTGCGCGAACTCGGTGGCCAGCGCGTCCCCCTCCCGGTGGAGCAGCACACCCCCGTTCTCCGCGACGATCCCCCGCACGGGCCAGGCCATGGCGAAGGGCTCGCTCCATCCGGCGGGGCGTCCGGTGATCGCGATCACCGGCACGCCCGCCGCGCGCAGCCGCTCCAGCGCGTCGAGCGCCACGGGCGCGATCGCCGCCACCGCGGCCTCGCCGGTGAGCGTGTCGTCGATGTCGGTCAGCACGCCGCGCACGCCGTGCCAGGCCTCACGGGGACAGTCGGTCAGGGGCTTCATCGCTCGCATGGGCCGGGATTGTGCGTCTACAATCGCGCCCTGTTCCGAGGAGCGTTGCGACCTCCCACCCCATCGAGGCCAGGCTCGGAACCGCCGCGCGGCGACATGTCCGCGGCCATGGCAACCGCGCTCACCCGTCGACCCCTTCCTGGGCCGGGTGAGGACCGAGCGGCAAAGCGCCGACCTTCCCTTCTCCGGTTTCCAGTTCGCTGGCGTCGACGGCCCATCCTCGCAGGAGTCCGCATGACCGCCCAACTGAAGCCGCTGGCCCAAGACCAGTACCTGATCAAAGACCTGTCGCTGGCCGATTGGGGCCGCAAGGAGATCAAGATCGCCGAGAGCGAGATGCCCGCGCTGATGGCGATCCGCCAGGAATACGCCGCGGCCCA
The DNA here is from genome assembly GCF_059491535.1 of Roseateles sp. Mitsp63. Taxonomy (NCBI): domain Bacteria; kingdom Pseudomonadati; phylum Pseudomonadota; class Betaproteobacteria; order Burkholderiales; family Sphaerotilaceae; genus Roseateles; species Roseateles sp. Mitsp63. The sequence continues at coordinate 5,857,490 of NZ_CP168509.1, forward strand.
GCCGCTCAAGGGCGCGCGCATCACCGGCTCGCTGCACATGACGATCCAGACCGCCGTGCTGGTCGAGACGCTGCAGGCGCTGGGCGCCGAGGTCCGCTGGGCCTCGTGCAACATCTTCTCGACGCAGGACCACGCCGCCGCCGCGCTGGTGGCCACCGGCACCCCCGTCTTCGCCTACAAGGGGGAGACGCTGGAGGACTACTGGGACTACACCCACCGCATCTTCGAGTTCGGCGCCAAGGGCACGCCGGGCGAAGGCCCCAACATGATCCTGGATGACGGCGGCGACGCGACGCTGCTGATGCACCTGGGCCAGAAGGCCGAGAAGGACCTGTCGGTCCTGGCCAATCCGGGCAGCGAAGAGGAGCGCATCCTGTTCGCCGCGATCAGGAAGAAGATCTCGGAAGACGCCAGCTGGTACACCCGCAAGAGCGCCGAGATCATCGGCGTGACCGAGGAGACCACCACCGGCGTGCACCGCCTGAAGGAGATGTCGGACAAGGGCACGCTGCTGTTCCGCGCGATCAACGTCAACGACTCGGTCACCAAGAGCAAGTTCGACAACCTGTACGGCTGCCGCGAGTCGCTGGTGGACGGCATCAAGCGCGCCACCGACGTCATGATCGCCGGCAAGATCGCCGTGATCGCCGGCTACGGCGACGTGGGCAAGGGCTCGGCGCAGGCGATGCGCGCGCTGTCGGCCCAGGTCTGGGTCACCGAGATCGATCCGATCTGCGCGCTGCAGGCCGCGATGGAAGGCTTCCGCGTCGTGACGATGGAGTACGCCGCCGACAAGGCCGACATCTTCGTGACCACGACCGGCAACAAGGGCGTGATCCGCCACGAGCACATGGCCGCGATGAAGCACAACGCCATCGTCTGCAACATCGGCCACTTCGACAACGAGATCGACATCGCCTCGATCGAGAAGTACGAGTGGGAAGAGATCAAGCCGCAGGTCGACCACGTGATCTTCCCGGACGGCAAGCGCATCATCCTGCTGGCCAAGGGCCGCCTCGTGAACCTGGGCTGCGGCACGGGCCATCCGAGCTACGTGATGTCCTCGAGCTTCGCCAACCAGACGATCGCGCAGATCGAGCTGTTCGCGCACAAGGACGCCTATGCCGTCGGCAAGGTCTACGTGCTGCCCAAGCACCTGGACGAGCACGTCGCGCGTCTGCAGCTCAAGACGCTGAACGCGCAGCTGTCGGAACTGACGGACGAGCAGGCCGCCTACATCGGCGTCTCCAAGTCCGGCCCGTACAAGCCCGACACCTACCGCTACTGATCCGCGCGAGCCTCTGAACCCGATGAGAGCCGATCAGCTCCTCGTCTCATCCGGCCTGGCGCCGACGCGATCGGCCGCGCAGCGGCTGATCGAGCGCGGCGCCGTGCAATGGGACTCGCCCAAGGGCTGGATCCCGTTGAAGAAGGCCGGCGAGGCGCTGCCCGGGCAGGCGCGGCTGCGCGTCACCGACGACGCGGAGCTGCGCTATGTCTCGCGCGGCGGATTGAAGCTGGAGGGCGCGCTCCGCCTGGCCGGCGTCGATCCGGCGGGGAGGGTCGCGCTCGATGTCGGCCAGAGCACTGGCGGCTTCACCGACTGCCTGCTGAAGGCGGGCGCCGCGCGCGTCGTCGGCATCGACGTCGGGCATGGCCAGCTGCATGCCTCGCTGCAGGACGATCCTCGCGTCGACGCGCTCGAGGGCACGCATGTGCGCGAGCTCGCCGGCTCGCGGCTGCGCGACCTGGCGCCGCCCGGCGGCTTCGCGCTGATCGTCGGTGACCTCAGCTTCATCTCGATGATCGGCGCGCTGCCGCAGCTCGATCCGTGGCTCGCCGCGGACGGCCAGGCGCTGCTGCTGGTCAAGCCGCAGTTCGAGCTCGGCCCGCAGGCCATCGGCAAGGGCGGGCTGGTCAAGGACCCCTCGCTCTATCCGGTGCTCGAGCAGCAGGCGCGCGACGCGGCCGCGGCGCTCGGCTGGTCGGTGCAAGGCTGGTTCGACAGCCCCATCACCGGCGGCGACGGCAACCGCGAATTCTTCCTGTGGGCGCGCAAGGCGGCCGCCTGAGCGCCGCCCGCTCCACCTCACCGATCCCCGGATCCCCCGATTCCATCGACCCTCCAGGACGCAGCGCCATGACGACCCCGGTCAGCATCGAATTCTTCCCGCCCAACACGCCCGTCGGCACCGAGAAGCTGAAGACCGTCGTGCAGGACCTGCGCGCGGTGAATCCGCAGTACTTCAGCGTCACCTACGGCGCCGGCGGCTCGACGCGCGAGAAGACGCTCTCGACCGTCGCCGGCATCGCGGCGCAGGGCTTCGACGCCGCGCCGCACCTGTCCTGCGTCGGCTCGACGCGCGAGAACATCGCCGAGATCCTCGCCACCTACCGCGCGCAGCACATCCGCCGCGTCGTCGCGCTGCGCGGCGACCTGCCCAGCGGCACGGCGACGGCGGGCGAGTTCCGCTACGCCGCGGAGCTGGTGCGCTTCATCCGCGAGACGCAGGGCGAGGACTGGGACATCGAGGTCGCCGCCTATCCCGAGTACCACCCGCAGCAGCGCTACGCGGCGCGCGACCTGCAGTTCTTCGCCGACAAGGTGCGCGCCGGCGCCAGCGGCGCGATCACGCAGTTCTTCTACAACCCCGATGCCTACTTCCATTTCATCGACGCGACACGCGCGATGGGCGTGGACGTGCCCATCGTGCCGGGCATCATGCCGATCAACAACTACGCGCGCATCGCGCAGTTCGCGCAGCGCGACGGCATCGAGATCCCGCGCTGGGTCGCGCTGAAGATGGAGGGCTACATGGATGACGCCGCCTCGGTGCGCGCCTTCGGCCTGGATGTCGTCGCGCGGCTGTGCGAACGCCTCATCGCCGGCGGCGTGCCGGGGCTGCACTTCTATACGCTCAACCAGAGCGCGCTGACGCTGGAGTTGTGCAAACGCCTCGGCCTCGCGGCCAAAGCTTGATAACGAGCAAGCGCTCTTCGACGTTCGCGGGAACTTCCCCGGTTCCCTGGCGTTCCTTGTGATGGGTCAAGGTTCACGCCGGAGGGCGGGCGTTCAATCCCGGGTCATTCATTGACCCCCATGGAGTGAACGCATGTCCCGCATCCCCGTCCTGTCCCGCCCTTCGACCGCCCTCGCCGCGCTGGCCGCGCTGATGACGGCGGCCGCCCTGCCGGCCCAGGCACAGAGCAGCCCGTGGCTGCTGCGCGCCCGCGCCGTCAACATCGATCCGGCGGACAAGGGCCACACCACGCCCGACCTGGGCCTGTCGCTGAGCCGCAAGACGATCCCGGAAGTCGACTTCAGCTACTTCCTCACGCCGAACCTGGCCGCCGAACTGGTCCTGACGGTGCCGCAGCGGCACCGGCTGTATTCCAAGGGCACTCGGATCGGCTCGGTGAAGCACCTGCCGCCGACGCTGACGCTGCAGTACCACTTCAATCCCGAAGGCACCTTCCGCCCCTACGTCGGCGCCGGCCTGAACTACACCTTCTTCTCCGGCGCTCGCTTCGAGCCGGCCGTCCAGGCCCTGCAGCCGAGCATCGAGAAGCACAGCCTCGGCTTCGCCGCGCAGGCCGGCTTCGACGTGGCGCTGGACAAGCAGTGGACGATCAACGTCGACATCAAGAAGCTTCAGATGGGCACCGAGGTCCGCTCGGCCGGCTCGGCCATCGGCAAGTTCAAGATCGATCCGCTGCTGATCGGCGTGGGCGCCGGCTACCGCTTCTGACGCACGGGCGCGGAGCCGCAGGCTCCGCCCGGAAAGCCGAAGGGCCGCGCGATGCGGCCCTTCGTCATGGGGCGTCCCGCGCGCGGCGGGATCGTCCGTCGAGGATCAGTCCTCGTTCTTGAACACCAGCTTGACCTCGTGGGTCTCCTTCTGGCCGCTGGGTTCGAACTTCCAGTCCATCAGCGCGCGGGTCACGGCCTTGTCGAAGACCTTGCGCGGTTCGGCTTCCAGGATCTCGACGCCCGAGACCTTGCCATCGGGCTCGATGTTCATCTTGGCGCGCACCGAGCCCTGCGAAATCGACTGGCGGGCGGCTTCGGCCGGGAACTCCGGCGGCACCTTCTTCACGATTTTCGGCGTGGCGTGGGCGCCGGCGGCCAGGGCCAGCGCGGCGGCCAGGCCCAGCAGGGTGCGGGAAACGGTGTGGGTCAGGTTCTTGCTCATCTTGGGACCTCGTACGTCTTGGGTGAGGAAAGCGGGGATTTCCGGTAGGAAGGGGATGCTCAAGCCGCGGTGCGCGCGGTGCTGAAGAAGCCCACGGCCTGCACCAGCCGCGAGCTGCTGTCGCGCAGCGAGTCGGTGGAGCGGGTCAGTTCGTCGACCAGCGTGGTGTTCTGCTGCGTGGCGCGGTCCAGTTCGTTCATCGCGTTGTTCACGACGCCGACGCCAGCCGCCTGCTCCTGGGCCGAGTGCGAGATCTCCTCGATCAGCTGGCCCATGTTGTTGACCTCGTCGACCACCGAGCGGATGGTCGCGCCGGCGTTGTTGACCAGGGCGGTGCCGTTCTCGACCTTGACGGACGATTCCTGGATCAGCACCTTGATCTCCTTGGCGGCCTGCGCCGAGCGCGAGGCCAGCGCGCGCACTTCCGACGCGACCACCGCGAAGCCCTTGCCGTGCTCGCCGGCGCGGGCCGCTTCCACGGCCGCGTTCAGCGCCAGGATGTTGGTCTGGAAGGCGATGCCGTCGATGACGCCGATGATGTCGCCGATCTTGCGCGAGCTGGCGCTGATCTCTTCCATCGTCGACACGACCTGGCTCACCACCGTGCCGCCGGCCGAGGCCGACTGGCGCGCCTTGGTCGCGATGCTGGCGGCCTTGCGGGTCAGTTCGCTGGCGCCGTTCAGGTTGGAGGCGATCTGCTCGACCGAGGCGGCGGTGTTCTGCAGGCTCTCGGCGGACCGCGCGGTGCGGTCCGACAGATCGACGTTGCTGCCGGCGATCTCGTTGGAGTTCTGGGCCACCTCGCCGGCCGCGGCGCTCACGCTGGCGACCACGCCGGACAGCGCGGTCTGCATGTCGCGCATCGCGTGCAGCATCTGGGCCAGTTCGTCGGAGCCTTGCACCTCGATGTGCTGCGACAGGTCGCCGGCGCTGATCGCCTGCGCCGCGTCCTTGGCCTTGCGGGCCGGCACGATGATGGAGCGGGCGATCGTCAGGCCGCCGACACCGCCGATGAGCACGGCCACCACGACCAGCGCGGCCGTGATCAGGATCGACTGGTTGGCGAGCTTGGCGCCGTTCTCGGCCAGATCGCGGCCGTTGGCGAACTGCAGCTCGACCAGGCTCTTGAGCGCGTCCTGGTAGTCCTTCTGCGCGGGACGCACGTCCTTGATCAGCGCCTCGCGGGCCTCGTCGGGGCTGCCGTCCTGCTGCACCTTCAGGAACTTGGACACCGAGTCCACGAACTTGGCCTGGAAGTCGCGCACCTTGGCCGCGAGCTCCTTGTCCTTCGCGTCGGAGACCTTGCCCTCGAGCTCGGTCAGCTGCTTCTGGCCGTCCTCGAGCGCCTGGGCGATGTCGGCTTTCTGGCGCTTGATCGCGTTGGCCGTGTCCAGCAGCAGCAGGTCGCGCGAGGCGCGGGCAATGACGTTGACGTCGCTTTCCAGCGCGTTGGCCAGCGCGATCTTCACCAGGCTGGAGTCGGCCGTCGTGCTCAGGTCATGGGACAGGCGGCTGGCGTTGTGGGCGCCGAAGGCGCCGATCACGATCAGCAGCAGGATCAGCAGCGCGTAGCTCAGCGTCAGGCGCTGGCCGATACGCAGGCGGGACAGAAACGACATCGATTCCCTCGCAACGATTGAGTTATTGAATGACCGGTCCGCGAGACATCCGCTGGCGCTCGTGACGCTGGCGGGGCGGACCGACCATCGGCTTCGGCGCGATCATCGTTGGACTTGATTCGGGTAATCCATGCCGGTTTTCGGGGCTCGTGAATTCTGACGCGGCACTTGCAACTGAATGCAAACGAGCGTTCAACCCCCTTGGTAGAAGCCCTAATACGGCGCACGGCGCGGTTTCACGAAAGCTGCACAGTCGTTCGCGAAGTGCGGGGCAAGGCCTGGTACCCGCGCCGTAACCGCGCGGCGCGGATGGGTGCGAGGGTCAGGACTTGCCCGGGCCGGCGGGCACCGGCGGATCGGCCGTGTCCTCCGCGACCTCGACGCGATCGCGGCCGGCCTGCTTCGCGCGGTACATCGCCGCATCGGCGCGGCGCAGCGAGTCCTCGATGCCGGCGTCATCGGCGCGCAGCACCGTGACGCCGATGCTGACGGTGTACGAGATCGTCGGCTCGTCCCCCGCCTTCAGGTCCTTCGCATCGATCGCCACCGGCATCGACGCGATGCGCTCGCGCAGCCGCTCCGCGAAACGGCGCGCGCCGGCCAGGTCGGTGTGGGCCAGCCCGACGACGAACTCCTCGCCGCCGAAGCGGCCGGGCAGATCCACGTCGCGCGAGGTCGCCTTCAGCACCTGTGCCAGCGCGCGGATCACGGCATCGCCCGCCGCGTGCCCATGGCGGTCGTTGACCGACTTGAAGCGGTCGATGTCCAGCATCAGCAGCGCGGACGGCGTGCGGTAGCGGCGCACGGTGCGCAGCAAGGCGCGCAGGCCTTCCTCGGTCGCCATGCGGTTGGCCAGTCCGGTGAGCCCGTCGGTGCGTGAGCGCTGCTCGAGTTCCGCATTGACCTTGGCCAGCTGCGTCACCAGCGCCTCCGTCGAGCGCAGCCAGCGCGACAGCGCCTGATAACCGAACTGCGCCACGAAGAGCACGATCAGCGTGAAGACCCAGAAGAAGACCCAGGCGGTGCTGAGCATGGCCCGCGAGGCCTCTTCCAGCCGCGGCCAATCGTGGCTGCCGAGTGCCGCGCGCAGCTGCAGCGACCCCAGGCCCAGGCTGATCAGTCCATACCCCAGCACCGCGAGCACGATCGCGAACAGCAGGCCCAGGCCCATGGCGCGGCGGCCGCTGGGCGGCGGCGTGAACAGCGCGGGCCGGCGCAGGATCCAGCGCGACAGCCGCGGCCAGGTGAGCGCCATGAGCGGCCCGCCGAGCAGCACGCTCTGCAGGAAGGCGCCCAGCCACCAGCCCTGCCAGATCGGCAACTGGCGATAGGCCGGCAGGTCGTGGCTGAAGTTCCAGATCAGGGCGCCGGCCGAGCTGAAGACGGAGGCCACGAAGCACAGCGGCACGAAGAACAGCCAGGCGCGCAGGCTGCGCAGCCCGCGCGCGGCGCCCACGGCGCGGTAGCCGAGCGCCAGCACGCCCAGGCCGAGCGGATTGGCGCACGCGAAGACCGCGGCCCAGGCCGGCGCCATGCCGGCGTCCACGGCCAGCACGAAGGTGGCCAGCCAGGCCGGCACCGCGCCCCAGCGCCAGCCCAGGCTCAGCGCCCACCACAGGCACAGGGGGATGGGCGGATAGAAGGTCAGGAAGACGGTGACGCCGCCCAGGTCCACCGGCACGCCGGACCATGCCCGCCGCACCGCGAGCACCCCCAGCACGACGCAGGCCGCGAGAGTCGCGAGCCAGCCGCCGAGGATCCAGCGGCGCTCGACCGGCCGGCCTTCGCGCCACAGCGCCCGGACCGACAGGCTGCCCGGGGTCTCGGGCACCAGGTCGGCGGGACGCTGCAGCGGGTTCATGGCTGCCCCAGTTCCCCGGGAGCGGGCGGCGTCGGCCCGGGTCTGGCCCGGGTGCCGAAGATGGCCGAGCCGACCCGCACCATCGTGGCGCCCTCCAGGATGGCGGCGTCCATGTCGGCGCTCATGCCCATGCTGAGCGTGTCCAGGCCCAGGCCGAGGTCCGCGTTCAGCGCGGCCAGCAGTTGCGCCAGCGCGCGGTGCGGGCGGCGCTGCTCGTCCAGCGTGGCGGCCGGTTCCGGGATCGCCATCAGGCCGCGCAGGCGCACCCGGGGCAAGGCGGCGATGGCGCGGGCGGCTTCGGCCACCTCGGCCGGCGCCAGGCCGCTCTTGGTGTCCTCGCCACTGATGTTGACCTGCAGGCACAGGTTCAGCGGGGGCAGCCCGTGCGGGCGCTGGTCCGAGAGCCGCTGCGCGATCTTGAGCCGGTCGACGCTGTGGACCCAGTCGAAGCGCTCGGCCACGACCCGGGTCTTGTTGCTCTGCAGCGGACCGATCAGGTGCCACTCGACGCGCGCGCGCAGGTCGGCCAGCGCGTCGATCTTGTCGACGCCCTCCTGGACGTAGTTCTCACCGAAGCGGTGCTCGCCCGCCGCGAATGCTTCTCTCACATCCGAGGCCGGGAAAGTCTTTGTTACCACCAGCAGCGTGACGCTGTCCACGGGCCGCGACGCCTGCAGGCAAGCCCGCTCGATGCGGCCATGGAGCTGTTGTATGTTCTCGGAGATCGTCGCCATAATCGCCAACGCTTTTTTTCCATCCCATGGACATCACCCAACTGCTGGCATTCTCGGTCAAGAACAAGGCCTCCGACCTCCACTTGTCCGCCGGGCTGCCGCCCATGATCCGCGTCCATGGCGACGTGCGCCGCATCAATGTCGAGGCGCTCGAGCACCGCCAGGTGCACGACATGGTGTACGACATCATGAGCGACGCCCAGCGCAAGATGTACGAGGAGACGCTGGAATGCGACTTCTCGTTCGAGATCCAGGGCCTGGCGCGCTTCCGCGTCAACGCGTTCAACCAGAACCGCGGCGCCGGCGCCGTGTTCCGGACGATTCCGAGCAAGATCCTGACGCTGGAGCAGCTCAACTGCCCCAAGGTCTTCACCGAGCTGGCGATGAAGCCGCGCGGCATCGTGCTGGTCACCGGCCCGACGGGCTCGGGCAAGTCGACGACGCTGGCCGCGATGGTCAACCACCTCAACGAGAACGAATACGGCCACATCCTGACCGTCGAGGACCCGATCGAATTCGTCCACGAGTCCAAGAAGTGCCTGGTCAACCAGCGCGAGGTGGGTCCGCACACGATGAGCTTCGCCAACGCGCTGCGCTCGGCGCTGCGGGAAGACCCGGACTGCATCCTGGTGGGCGAAATGCGCGACCTGGAAACCATCCGCCTGGCGCTGACCGCCGCGGAGACGGGCCACCTGGTCTTCGGCACGCTGCACACCTCGTCCGCCGCCAAGACGGTGGACCGGATCGTCGACGTGTTCCCGGCGGCGGAGAAGGACATGGTCCGCGCGATGCTGTCGGAATCGCTGCAGGCGGTGATCTCGCAGACGCTGTGCAAGACCAAGGACGGCAGCGGCCGGGTGGCGGCGCACGAGATCATGCTGGGCACCTCGGCGATCCGGAACCTGATCCGCGAGAACAAGATCGCGCAGATGTATTCGTCGATCCAGACCGGCAACAACCTGGGCATGCAGACGCTGGACCAGAACCTGACCGAGCTGGTGCGCCGCAACGTGATCTCGCCGGCCGAGGCTCGCGGCAAGGCCAAGATGCCGGAGAACTTCCCCGGCTGACGCGCTGCGCCGCGGCCTGGCGCCGCGGCCCGCTTCTTTCCCACGACGACTAGACAGACCGGGCCCCGGGTGACCGACCGGCGGCCGGCACAGAGGACAGGACCCCGCCATGGAACGCGATCAGGCCACCAAGTTCATCAACGATCTGCTGCGCCTGATGGTGTCGCGCAAGGGTTCCGACCTGTTCCTGACGGCGGAGTTCCCGCCCGCGATCAAGGTCGACGGCAAGGTGACCAAGGTGTCGCCGCAGCCGCTCACCGGCCAGCACACGCTGCAGCTGGCGCGGGCCATCATGAACGACAAGCAGGCGGCGGATTTCGAGCGCGCGAAGGAATGCAACTTCGCGATCTCGCCGCAGGGCATCGGCCGCTTCCGGGTCAACGCCTACATCCAGCAGGGCCATGTGGCGCTGGTGCTGCGAACCATTCCGCAGACGCTGCCGACGATCGAGTCGCTGGACCTGCCGCATGTGCTGAAGGACGTCACCCAGACCAAGCGCGGCCTGGTGATCCTGGTGGGCGCCACCGGCTCGGGCAAGAGCACGACGCTGGCGGCGATGGTCGACCACCGCAACGAGACGACCTACGGCCACATCATCACGATCGAGGACCCGGTCGAGTTCGTGCATCCGCACAAGAACTGCATCGTCAGCCAGCGCGAGGTCGGGCTCGACACCGAGGGCTGGGAGCAGGCGCTGAAGAACACGCTGCGCCAGGCGCCGGACGTGATCCTGATGGGCGAGATCCGCGATCGCGAGACGATGGAGCACGCGGTGGCCTTCGCCGAGACCGGCCACCTGTGCATGGCCACGCTGCACGCCAACAGCGCCAACCAGGCACTGGACCGGATCATCAACTTCTTCCCGGAGGAGCGCCGCGCCCAGCTGCTGATGGACTTGTCGCTGAACCTGAAGGCGCTGGTGTCGCAGCGGCTGCTGCCGCGCCAGGAAGGCAAGGGCCGGATCGCGGCGGTCGAGATCCTGCTGAACACGCCGCTGATCTCGGACCTGATCTTCAAGGGCGAGGTGGGCGAGATCAAGGAGATCATGAAGCGCTCGCGCGAGCTCGGCATGCAGACCTTCGACCAGGCGCTGTTCGACCTGTACGAGATGGGCAAGGTGACCTACGAGGACGCGCTGCGCAACGCGGACTCGGTCAACGACCTGCGCCTGCAGATCAAGCTCAACAGCGAGCGGGCGCGTAGCGGCGATCTGTCGTCGGGCACGGAGCATCTGACGATCGTCTGAGGGACACTCCACGGGTCTTCATCCACCCGTGACAGGTCCCCCATGAGCAGCATCGGCCAGCGTTCCTACGAATCGACCCCGCCCCTTCGCGTCGCCTTCCTGGGCCTGGGCGTGATGGGCTTCCCGATGGCGGGCCACCTGGCCAGGGCCGGGCAGCAGGTCACCGTCTACAACCGGACCGCGGCGAAGGCGCAGGCCTGGGTCGGCGAGTTCGGCGGACAGGCGGGCGTGACGCCGCGGGAAGCGGCCAAGGATGCGGACATCGTGTTCTGCTGCGTCGGGAATGACGCGGACCTGCGCTCGGTGGCGCTGGGCGCGGAGGGCGCGTTCGCCGGCATGAAGCCGGGCGCGGTGTTCGTCGACCACACGACGGCGTCCGCCGAGGTGGCGCGGGAGCTGTCCGCCGCGGCGGGTGAAGCAGGGCTGCATTTCATCGACGCGCCGGTGTCCGGCGGACAGGCGGGCGCGGTGAATGGCGCGCTGACCGTGATGTGCGGCGGCGAGGAGGCAGTGTTCGAACGGATCCGTCCGTATGCGCTGCACTTCGGCAAGGCGGTCACCCGCGTCGGCGAGGCTGGCGCCGGGCAGCTCGCCAAGATGGTCAACCAGATCTGCATCGCGGGCATCGTCCAGGGGCTGTCAGAAGCGATCGCCTTTGGACAGAAGAGCGGCTTGCCCATGCCGCTGGTGCTCGATGTCATCGGCAAGGGCGCGGCGCAGAGCTGGCAGATGGACAACCGCGGCAAGACCATGGTCGACGACAAGTTCGACTTCGGCTTCGCGGTGGACTGGATGCGCAAGGACCTCGGACTGGTGCTCGACGAGGCGCGCCGCAATGGCGCGCGGCTGCCGCTCACGGCGCTGGTCGACCAGTTCTATGCCGACGTCCAGGAGATGGGCGGCGGGCGGTTCGATACCTCGAGCTTGATCAAGCGGCTGCGCTGATCACGGGCGCGCTGGCGCTTTGCGTCGGCTGGTGGCCCTCACCCCTCCCTCTCCCACTTCGCGGGAGAGGGTGTAAGACGAGCCGGACGGCGCAGTAGACCCCCTCGCCCCCGTCAGGGGGAGAGGGAAGGGGAGAGGGGCCTCGTGCCACAGCGCTGCTGCCCTTCGAAGCACCCCCTCTCCCCTACCCTCTCCCCCCTCGCGGGGGGCGAGGGAGTTCATCACTGCGGCGCCTGGCGCGTAAGGCGTGGATCAGCCCGGCTGGCGCTGCGCGTCCAGTCCCCCGCCCAGCACCTTGTACAGCTGCACCTGGTTCTGCAGCTGCGCGAGCCGCACCTGCAGCGCGAGTTGCTGCGCCGCGAAGCTCGCCCGCTGCGCGTCCAGCAGATCCAGGCTGGACGCCGCGCCATTGCGATAGCTCAGGTCCACCAGCTGCAGCCGCGTCGCTTCCGCCTGCGCCTGCGCATCCTGGGCGCGCAGCTGCTCATCCAGCGTCGCCCGGCCGGCCAGCGCGTCGGCCACTTCCTTGAAGGCCGTCTGCACGGTCTTCTCGTACTGGGCGACCGCGATCTCGCGGTTGGCCCTGGCCGCGGCGACGTTGTTCTTCACCCGCCCCGCATCGAAGATCGGCATCAGCGCCGATCCCGCGATGCTCCACGCGCTCTGGCTGAACAGATCCTTCAACGCGCTGCTCGCCGTCCCCACGCTGGTCGTCAGCGTCAGGCTCGGGAAGTAGGCCGCGCGCGCGACGCCGATGTTGGCCTCGGCCGCCACCAGCTGCTGCTCGGCCTGCCGCACATCGGGCCGGTCCACCAGCACCTGCGACGGCAGCCCCGCCAGCAGCGCGCCCATGGTCTGGTCGCTCAGCGGCCTGGCCGCTGGCAGCGACTCCGGCAGCGTCTGCCCCACCAGCAGCGTCAGCGCGTTCATGTCCTGCTGGCGCGTGCGCTCGGCCTGCGCCAGCGTGGCGCGCGCCGATTCATAGGACGACTTGGACGTGCTCAGGTCCAGGTTGGACGCGGCGCCGTTGTCGAACTTCAGCTGCATCAGCTTGAGGCTGTCCTCCCGCGTCGCCAGCGTCTGCCGCGTCAGCGCGAGCAGTTCCTCATCGGCCTGCACCGCCAGGTAGGCCGAGGCCACGCCCGCCACCAGGCTGATCTGCGCCGAGCGCGCCGCCTCGCCCGTGGCCAGGTACTGCGCGAAGGACGCGGCGCTCTGGTTCCTGACGCGGCTGAACAGGTCGATCTCGTACGAGGTGATCTGCAGGCCCGCCTGGTACACGCTGACGATCTTGCTGTCGCCATTGGCCGTCGTCTGCGGCCCGCGCTGCGCCGACAAGCCGGCGTTGACCGTCGGCCAGCGGCTCGCCGCCGTGACGTTGGCCTGCGCCCGCGCCACGTCCACGTTCAGCAGCGCCACGCGCAGGTCGCGGTTGTTCTTCAGCGCGAGCTCGATCAGCTGCTTGAGCCGGTCGTCGCGGAAGAACTGCTGCCACTGCAGCTCGGCCGCCGCCTTGGCATCGGCCGATTCCGCGCCCGCGCCCTGCGGCCACTGCGGCGCCACCGGCGCCTCGGGGCGCTGGTGATCCGGCGCCAGGTTCACGCAGCCGGCCAGCAGCGCCACGGTCGCGGCCGCGGCGGCCATCACAGAAAGTTTTCTCGTCATCATGCTCAGACTCCGTCCGCGTTCTTCGCGGCTTCGATGGCCTTGCCCGCGTTGGGCCCGTCGAGCTCATGCGCGTACATCTTGCGCTGGCGCTCGCTGCCCTTGAAGAAGCGCCGCACCACCAGGAAGAACACCGGCACGAACACCACCGCCAGCAGCGTCGCCGTCACCATGCCCGACAGCACGCCCGTGCCGATCGCGCGCTGGCTCGCCGAGCCCGCGCCGGTGGCGAAGAACAGCGGCGTCACGCCCAGGATGAAGGCCATCGAGGTCATGATGATCGGCCGGAAGCGCAGGTGCGCCGCCTCCAGCACCGACTCCACCAGCCCCTTGCCCTGCGCCTGCAGGTCCTTGGCGAACTCGATGATCAGGATCGCGTTCTTCGCCGACAGGCCGATGATGGTGATCAGGCCGACCTTGAAGTACACGTCGTTGGGCATCTCCCGGAAGGTCGCGCCGAGCAGCGCGCCCAGCAGGCCCAGCGGCACCACCAGCATCACCGACAGCGGGATCGACCAGCTCTCATAGAGCGCCGCCAGGCACAGGAACACCGCCAGCAGCGAGAACGCCAGCAGGATGCCGGCCTGCGAGCCCGACAGCTGCTCCTCGCGCGACAGGCCCGTCCACTCGTAGCCGATGCCCGGCGGGAGCTGCTGGATCATCGACTCGAGCTCCTTCATCGCCTGGCCCGTCGAGGCCCCGGCCGCCGCGTCGCCGGCCAGGCGCATCGCCGGATAGCCGTTGTAGCGGGTGGCCTGCATCTGGCCGGTGATCCAGCGGCTGGACGCGAAGGCCGACAGCGGCACGTTGGCGCCCTGCGCGTTGGTCACGTTGATCGCCAGCACGTCGTCCGGCGTCATGCGCTTGGGCGCGTCGGCCTGCACCACGACCCGCTGCATGCGGCCGGTGCTCGGGAAGTCGTTCACGTACGACGAGCCCAGCTGGATGCCCAGCGTGCGCGCGATCGTGTCGTAGCCCACGCCCAGCGCCTGCGCCTTGTCGCGGTCGATGTCGATCTGCAGCTGCGGCGCGTCCTCCAGGCCGTCCGGCCGCATGCCGGTGATGAGCTTGCTCTTCTGCGCCATGCCCATCAGCTGGTTGCGGGCCTGCAGCAGCGCCTCGTGGCCGAGGCCGCCGCGGTCCTGCAGCCGCAGCGCGAAGCCGGTGGCCGTGCCGAGCTCGGGGATGGGCGGCGGCGAGAGCGGGAAGATGAACGCGTCGCGCACGCCCATCATCATCGCGCCCATCACGCGGCCGGCCAGCGCCTGCGCGGTGTGGTCCCTGCCCTTGCGCTCCTCCCACGGCTTGAGCGGCACGAACACCAGCGCCGCGTTCTGGCCCTGGCCCGAGAACGAGAAGCCGATGACGCCGATGGTGTCGGCCACTTCCGGCTGCTTGTGCAGGAACTGCTCGACCGCGGCCACGGCCGCCTCCGTCCGGTTGGACGTGGCGCCCGGCGGCAGCTGGACGTTGACGATCAGATAGCCCTGGTCCTCGTTCGGCAGGAACGAGGTCGGCATGCGCAGATACAGCCAGCCCACCACGGCCACGATCGCGGCGAAGGCCACCATCATGCTGCCGCTGCGCTTGAGCAGCTTGGACACCCAGCCCTCGTAGCCCTTGGCGGTGCGCGAGAAGCCGCGGTTGAACCAGCCGAAGAAGCCGCGCTTCTCGTGGTGGTGGCCGGCCTCGACCGGCTTGAGCAGCGTCGAGCACAGCGCCGGCGTCAGCGACAGCGCCATCAGCGCCGACAGCGCCATCGACGCCACCATCGCCAGCGAGAACTGGCGGTAGATGTTGCCCACCGAGCCGGAGAAGAACGCCATCGGCACGAACACCGCGATCAGCACCGTGGTGATGCCGATGATGGCGCCGGAGATCTGGCCCATCGCCTTCTTGGTCGCCTCGCGCGGGCTCAGGCCCTCCTCGCTCATGATGCGCTCGACGTTCTCGACGACGACGATCGCGTCGTCGACCAGGATGCCGATCGCCAGCACCATGCCGAACAGCGTCAGCACGTTGATCGAGAAGCCCAGCGCCAGCATCACCCCGAAGGTGCCCAGCAGCGCCACCGGCACCACCAGCGTCGGGATCAGCGTGTAGCGCCAGTCCTGCAGGAACAGGTACATCACCAGGAACACCAGGATCACGGCCTCGATCAGCGTCTCGACGACCTGCGAGATCGAGATCTTCACGAACTTGGACGAGTCGTACGGGACGGTGTAGTCGACGCCGGCCGGGAAGTACTTCTTCAGCTCCTCCATCCGCTTCTTGATCGCGGTGGCCGTGCCCAGCGCGTTGCCGGTGGGCGAGAGCTGCACGCCGATGCCGGTGGACGGCTGGCCGCTCAGCCGCGTGTAGGTCGCGTAGCTCTGGCCGCCCAGCTCGATGCGGGCGACGTCCTTGAGCAGCACCTTGGAGCCGTCGGTGTTGGCGCGCAGCACGATCTTCTCGAACTGCGCCTTGTCCTCCAGCTGGCCCTTGACGACGATGGTCGCCGACATGGTCTGGCTGGTGGTGTTGGGACGGTCGCCGAGCACGCCGGCCGGGACCAGCGCGTTCTGCGACGAGATCGCCGCGTTCACCTCGGCCGGGCTGAGGTTGTACGACTGCATCCTGGCCGGGTCGAGCCAGATGCGCATCGCGCGCTCGGAACCGAACAGCTGCGCCTGGCCGACGCCGGGGATGCGCTGGATTTCAGGAACGATGTTGCGGGCGGCGTAGTCGCCCAGCGCGATCGGGTCCATCGAGCCGTCCTTGGACGCCAGCGTCACGAACAGCAGGAAGTTGGAGCGCGACTTGTCCACGCGCACGCCCTGCTGCGTGACCGCCGCCGGCAGGCGCGGCGTGGCGCGCGAGAGGCGGTTCTGGATCTCGACCTGGGCCAGGTCGATGTTGGTGCCGGACTCGAAGGTCACGGTGATCGAGCCGGTGCCGTTGGCCTGGCTGATCGATTCCATGTAGGCCAGGCCGGGAGCGCCGTTGAGCTCCTGCTCGATGACGGAGACGACCGCCTCGTCCAGCGTCTTGGCCGACGCGCCCGGATACGCCACCGAGATCACCAGCGAAGGCGGCGCCACGGTCGGGTACTGCGCCACCGGCAGTTGGGTGATCGCCACCCCGCCGAAGACCAGGATGAACAGGGCGATCACCCACGCGAAGATGGGGCGATCAATGAAGAAACGTGCCATGTCTTGGATCCTTCCGGAGCGTCAGGCGCTCAGCGGCTCGCCGCGGCGGAAGCCGCCGGGGCCGCGCCCGAGGCCGCCCCGGAGGCGGCGCTCGCCGGGTTGAAGGGCACCGGATTGACCGGCGCGCCCGGGACGAACATCTTCTGGAAGCCGTCGGCGATGACCTTCTCTCCGCTCTTCAGGCCGTCCAGGATCACCCACTGGTTGCCGATCGCGTTGCCGACCTTGACCTTGCGGGGCGCGGGCTTGTTGTCGGGGCCGACCACCAGCACGGTGTCGCCGGTCGAGCCGCGCGTCACCGCCTGCTGCGGCAGCAGCACCGCCGAGGGCAGCTCCGCCTGCGCGACGCGCACGCGCACGTACTGGCCGGGCAGCAGCGCGTTGTCGGGGTTGGCCACTTCGGCGCGCAGCGTGACCTGGCCCGAGGTGGGATCGACCGTCAGGTCCGTGAACAGCAGCTTGCCGGTGCGCGGCAGGACCTTGCCGTCGTCGCCCAGGATCTCGACCTGCGCGGCATTGGCGCCGGCGCTGCGCAGTTGGCCCGCGGCCAGCGCGCGGCGCATCGCCTGCACCTCGTTGGCCGATTGCGTGAAGTTGACGTAGACGCTGCTGACCTGCTGGATCAGCGCCAGCTGCGTGGCGTCCGCCGCGCCGACCAGCGCGCCTTCGGTGACCAGCGCGCGGCCGATGCGGCCGGAGATCGGCGCGTAGACATGGGCGTAGTCCAGGCTCAGCTTGGCCTGCACGAGGGCGGCCTTGGCGGCGGCGACGTCCGCGGCGGCGGCCTTGGCGGTCGCCACCGAGGTGATGTATTCCTGCTGGCTGATCGCCTTGGCGTCGGCCAGCGGCTTGTTGCGCGCGGCCTGGGCCGAGGCCTGCGCCTCGTTCGCCTGCGCCTTGGCCAGCGTCGCGTTGGCGCTGTCGACCTGCGCCTGGTAGGGCGCCGGATCGATCAGGAACAGCGCCTGGCCGGCCTTCACTTCCGAGCCTTCGGTGAACAGGCGCTTCAGGATCACCCCGTTGACGCGGGCGCGGACCTGCGCGGTGCGCAGCGCCTCGACGCGGCCCGGCAGCTCGGTCTGCAGCGCCACCGCCTGCTCGCCCACCGTGACGACGCCCACATTGGGCGGCGGCATGCCGCCACCGCCCGGGCCGCCCTTGCCGGCGGCCTCGTCCTTGCCGCAGGCGGTCAGCACCGCCGCGATCGAGATCACCAGCGGCACCAGATAGAGCATGCGCGCGCCGGCCTTCAGGCCCGGGCGCTCCGACCCCGGCGTTGCTTTTGTCAGAGGGGTAGACGTCACGATGGGATTCCTCTCGCAGTACAGATCAGAGTTGTGCGGCTCGGCGACCACAGGCCGGACCGGGGGGCGACGCAAGGCGACGGGCATCTTGTGGCAAGTCCCGGCCCTTGAGCAACGACGCACCACGCCGCCGCGGATCGACCCGAAGCTGCGCAGTATATACATACATTCATGCATGTATGTTTCCGGTCCGTGCTTCTACAATCACGGCCATGGCCCGCCGCACCAAACAAGAAGCCCAGGAGACCCGCGCCCGTCTGCTCGACGCCGCGGAACAGCTGTTCCATGAGCGCGGCGTGTCGCGGACCTCGCTGCAGGACATCGCGCAGGCGGCAGGCGTGACGCGTGGCGCCGTCTACTGGCACTTCGAGGACAAGGTCCAACTCTTCAACGCCATGATGGAACGCGCCACCATGCCGCTGGAGGAGGACTTCGAGGCCTCCGTATCCCCGGGACCGGACCGGCCATTGGACGACCTGCGGCTGCGCCTGATGAACGTCATGCACTGCGCGGCGTTCAACGCTCGCACACGCCGCGCCTTCGAGATCGCCAACACGCGGGTGGAGTTCGTCGGCGAGATGGCCTCGGTGCGCGAGCGCAAGGTGGCCGCGCACCGCGAATGGACCAGCCACAACCGCGACGCCTTCGACCGCGCCAAGGCGCTGGGCCAGCTGCCGGCGGAGGTCGACTCGCAGCAGGCGGCGATCGGCCTGATGGCGCTGGTGGGCGGACTGCTGCACCACTGGATGCTGGATCCGGAGGCCTTCGACCTGATCGAGGTCGGACAGGCGCGGCTGGAGCATTACCTCTCCTCGTTGACGGTGGCGGTGCCGAACCGCTTCCCGCCGCTGACCGCCGCTGAGCGCGGCGCGCTGGGCGGGCAACCGGTGTGCGCGGCCAGCCGCACGGACGGCGGCGCCGACGGCGGCTCGGGCGTTGACCGGGATCCGAACGAGGCCTGAGCCGGTCCTGGAGGGGTTGTCCATCCTCAGGATGGACGTCAATCCGGTGGAAAGCCCTGCATTCGGGCAGGGTCCCCTGGGGAGAACCCCAGGCTGCGGCGACAATATCGGGTTGCCCACGCCAAAGCCGCCGCCGTGTCCATCGCTCCTCCGCCCACCCGTCCACTGTCCGATCTGAAGAAGACCGGCCAGAAGGCGCTGACCGCCTACCGCCCGTTCTGGGCCAAGCGCTTCGGCCCCGCGCCCTTCCTGCCGATGTCCCGCGAGGAAATGACCCAGCTGGGCTGGGACAGCTGCGACATCATCATCGTCAGCGGGGACGCCTACGTGGACCACCCCAGCTTCGGCATGGCGGTGATCGGGCGCACGCTGGAGGCGCAGGGATTCCGGGTCGGGATCATCGCGCAGCCGGACTGGAACTCGGCGGATCCGTTCCGGGCCCTGGGCAAGCCGAACCTGTTCTTCGGCGTGGCGGCCGGCAACATGGATTCGATGATCAACCACTACACGGCCGACCGGAAGATCCGCTCGGACGACGCCTACACGCCGGGCGGCGCGGCGGGCAAGCGGCCGGACCGCGCGACGCTGGTCTACACGCAGCGCTGCAAGGAGGCGTTCAAGGACGTGCCGGTGATCATCGGCGGCATCGAGGCCTCGCTGCGGCGCATCGCGCATTACGACTACTGGCAGGACAAGGTCCGGCGCTCGATCCTGGTGGACTCCAAGGCCGACCTGCTCGTCTACGGCAACGCCGAGCGCGCGATCATCGAGATCGCCCACCGCCTGGCGCAGAAGAAGCCCATCGAATCGATCACCGACGTGCGCGGCACCGCCTTCATGCGCCGGCCCGACGACGCATCGCTGGACGGCTGGTTCGAGATCGATTCCACCGAGGTCGACGCGCCCGGCAGGATCGATGCGCTGCTCAGCCCCTACATGACGACCGAGGAAGCGGCCGCCGACCAGGGCACGGACTGCTCGAAGCAGCAGGCGCAGGCCGCTGGCGCGGACGGCGCCGCCGCCAGCGCCTCCGCGACCGCGCCGGCCGGCATGCCGGAGATCAAGCCGATCAAGATCGTCCGCCAGACGCTGGCCAGGAACGGCAGCGACGGCCGCGCGCTGG
The DNA here is from genome assembly GCF_059491535.1 of Roseateles sp. Mitsp63. Classification (NCBI taxonomy): domain Bacteria; kingdom Pseudomonadati; phylum Pseudomonadota; class Betaproteobacteria; order Burkholderiales; family Sphaerotilaceae; genus Roseateles; species Roseateles sp. Mitsp63. The sequence continues at coordinate 5,877,403 of NZ_CP168509.1, forward strand.
TGACGCCGCGCGACCGCACCGTGATCCGGCTGCCCGCCTACGAGCAGGTCAGGAGCGATCCGGTCCTCTACGCCCACGCCAACCGCGTGCTGCACCTGGAGACCAACCCGGGCAACGCCCGCGCGCTGGTGCAGCGGCATTCGTCGGGCGGCGTCGACCGCGACGTCTGGCTGAATCCGCCCCCCATCCCGCTGACGACGGTCGAGATGGACCACGTCTTCGACCTGCCCTACGCGCGCAGCCCGCATCCGGTCTATGCCGACGAGAACGGCAGCCACGACCACGGCACCAAGATCCCGGCGTGGGAAATGATCCGCTTCAGCGTGAACATCATGCGGGGCTGCTTCGGCGGCTGCACCTTCTGCTCGATCACCGAGCACGAGGGCCGCGTGATCCAGAGCCGCAGCGAGGACTCGATCATTCGCGAGATCGAGGACATCCGCGACAAGGTCAAGGGCTTCACCGGGATCATCTCGGACCTGGGCGGCCCGACGGCCAACATGTGGCACATCGGCTGCAAGAGCCCCGAGATCGAGGCCGCCTGCCGCAAGCCGAGCTGCGTCTACCCGGGCATCTGCCCGAACCTGCACACCGACCATGGCCCGCTGATCAAGCTGTACCGCCGCGCGCGGGCGCTGCGCGGGGTGAAGAAGATCCTGATCGGCTCGGGCCTGCGCTACGACCTGGCGATCGAGTCACCCGAGTACATCCAGGAGCTGGTGACGCACCACGTCGGCGGCTACCTGAAGATCGCGCCGGAGCACACCGAGGGCGGCCCGCTGTCCAAGATGATGAAGCCGGGCATCGGCACCTATGACCGCTTCAAGCAGCTGTTCGAGCAGGCCAGCGCGGCGGCCGGCAAGAAGCAGTTCCTGATCCCCTACTTCATCGCGGCGCATCCGGGCACGGCCGACGAGGACATGATGAACCTGGCGCTCTGGCTCAAGCGCAACGGCTTCCGCGCCGACCAGGTGCAGACCTTCTACCCGAGCCCGATGGCGACGGCCACGGCGATGTACCACTCGGGCAAGAACCCGCTGAAGAAGGTCACGCGCGACAGCGAGCCGGTCGACATCGTCAAGGGCGAGCGCCGCCGGCGCCTGCACAAGGCCTTCCTGCGCTACCACGACCCCAACAACTGGCCGCTGCTGCGCGAGGCGCTCAAGGAGATGGGCCGCGCCGACCTGATCGGCAACGGCAAGCATCACCTGATCCCGACCTTCCAGCCGGCGACCGATGGCGGCTACGAATCGGCGCGGCGCAAGAACTCGACGCAGGCCGGCCAGAAGGTCGCGCCGAACAAGCCGCGCTCGGGCCAGGTGCTGACGCAGCACACCGGGCTGCCGCCGCGTGTCACCGGCGCCAAGCCGGCGCCGCGCGGCAAGCCGGCCGCCAAGCGCGGTCAGCGCTGAGCGCCGGGACCGGGACCGGGGCCGGCCTTCGGGGCCGGGGCCTCGGCCGCCGCCGGCTTCACCCACTGCCACACTTTCCAGCCCAGGCTGATCCAGGCCCACAGCCGCGCGATGCGGCCGGGCGGACTGTCCGCCGCCTCCGGGCCGCGCCGCCGGAAGGCCCGCGTCAGTCCGGCCAGGCCGCCGGCCGCGGCCAGCGCCGCCACCGTGCGCCACAACCGCGGCAGGCTGCCCGCCAGGCGCCACAGCGCGTGACCGCGCTCGGCCCATTGCATCGGGCGCTCCAGCGCCCGCAGCTCGTTCACCAGTCCGATCCGCAACTCCGCGCTGCGCAGCTGCAGTTCGAGCTGGCGCAGCTTCAGCCGCTGCCCGGCCTCGCCCCACATCACGGCTGGTCCTCCGGATCGGGCCGGATCGCGCGCTGATCCCGCGCCAGTTCCGCGACGCTCGCCGCGAAGGGCCGGCCGGTCATCAGCTGCCGCTTGGCCCATTGCCACGAGAACAGCGCCCCGGCCAGGAAGGCCGCGCCCAACCCCGCGCCCAGGGGGGCGCGCCAGTCGTCGGGCACCCACAACAGCAGCGCGACGACCAGCATCAGCAGCGCCGCCACGCCCAGCAGCAGGGCCAGCAGCAGCGCGGTCAGCGCGCCGAACAGCCGCAGCAGCTCCGCCTGCAGCTCCACGCCCAGCAATTCCAGCCTCACCCGGGCCAGTTCCAGCGCCCGCTCGGCGAGGCGCCGCAGGCGCTCCGTCAGCCCCGGATCGCGTGATTCCATCGCCTGTTTCCCTCTCTGTGCCGGTCCCCCCGGAGTGCGGAAGCTATCACTGAATCGGGGGAAACGAGGGCGTTCTTTGTCCATTCCGGCCTCAGGCCTTGGGCTACAGTGCGGTAACGCCTGGTTTCGCGCGCCGCGCGCGGCCGGGCCTGACAAGGTCCATTCAATGCCTGATCGCCAGCACACGCCGCATTCCGCCGTCGTCGAGGACGACGACCTGCTGCAGTTCCTGGACGACCCCGAGCATGCGCTGCTGGACGACCCGTCCCCGCGCCAGCCCTGGCGGGTGTTGATCGTCGACGACGACAGCGACGTCCACAAGGCCACCGAACTCGCCATGCAGGGGCTGCAGGTGGAAGGGCAGCCGCTGGTCTTCCTCCACGCCAAGTCCGCCGCCGAGGCCCGTTCCCTGCTCGGCCACGAGCCCGACATCGCCGTCGTGCTGCTGGACGTGGTCATGGAGTCCGACGACGCCGGCCTGCAGCTGGTGCGCCATATCCGCGAGGAACTGCGCCTGCGCGCCGTGCGCATCGTGCTGCGCACCGGACAGCCGGGCTACGCGCCGGAGATCGAGACGGTCCAGACCTACGACATCAACGACTACAAGACCAAGTCGGAGCTGACCCGCACGCGGCTGTACACGGTGCTGACGGCCGCGATCCGCTCCTACCGGCAGATCCGCGCGCTGGAGGCGAACCGCCAGGGCCTGGAGATGATCGTCGAGGCCAGCACCGAGCTCGGCCGGCAGCATGGCCTGCACCGCTTCGCCGAAGGCGTGGTGACGCAGCTGTGCGCGCTGCTGGGCACGCTGCCCGAGGGCCTGGTCTGCGTGCAGACTCACAACGACGCCACCGGCGAGGCCCGCGTCATCGCGGCCGCCGGCCAGTACAGCTCGCTGATCAACCGGCCGCTGCGCGCCGTGCCGGTCGGCAAGGTGCGCGACCTGCTGGCCCGCTGCCTGGGCGCCGGCCACAACCTGCACGAGCACGGCTGCACCGTCCTGTACTTCGGGCTGCCCAGCGGCCGCTCGATGGCGGCGCTGGTCGAGGTGCCGCGCGAGCTCGACGAGCTCGACCGCCAGCTGCTGCGCGCGTTCTGCTCCAACATCGCCGTCGGCTTCGAGAACGTCATGCTCTACACGCAGCTGACGGACCAGGCCTACAACGACCCGCTGCTGCAACTGCCCAACCGCACCCGCTTCATCGAGGTGCTCGAGCACAACCTCAAGACGCCCGAGGGCATCACGCTCGCGCTGATCGACCTGGACGACTTCGCCGACGTCAACGACGCCTTCGGCCACCGCTTCGGCGACCAGGTGCTGCAGGCGGTGTCGCAGCGGCTGGCGCAGCGCCTGGGCTTGAACACCGCGATGGCGCGGATCTCGTCGAACGCGTTCGGGCTGCTGGGCCCTGACGAGATGGTCAACGGCCAGCGCATCGCCCTGGTCTTCGAGGATCCCTTCACCGTCGCCGGCGAACGGCTGCAGCTCTCGGCCACCACCGGCCTGGTGCGGCTGGCGCAGTCGCGCGCGCTGGGCTCGGAGCTGCTGCTCGACGCTCAGATCGCGCTCAAGCGCGCCAAGGCCGGCAACCGCGGCGCATCGCAGTACTTCTCGCCGGAGATGGGCGTCGACGCCCGCGAGCGCTTCAAGCTGCTCAAGGGCCTGCGCGCGAGCTTCGAGGAACGGCGGCTGTTCGTCGTCTACCAGCCACAGGTGGAGCTGGCCACGCATCGCGTCATCGGCGCCGAGGCGCTGCTGCGCTGGCGCACCGCCGATGGCAAGTTCGTGCCGCCGGACCAGTTCATCCCGCTGGCGGAGCAGTCCGGCCTGATCGTGCCGATCGGCGAATTCGTGCTGAGGACCGCCTGCCACCAGGTGCGCCAATTGCGCGACTCGGGCTACGCGGACTTCCGCGTGGCGGTGAACATCTCGCTGGCGCAGTTCCGCCATCCGGCCTTCATCGACACGGTGCGCCGCGCGCTGGCCGACGCCGAGGTGCCCGGCGCCGCGCTGGAGCTGGAGATCACCGAATCGATGGCGATGGAGGAGGTCTCGGCCGTGCTGCGCGTGCTCGCGGAGATCCGCGGCACTGGCGCCTCGGTCGCGATCGACGACTTCGGCACCGGCTTCTCGTCGCTGAGCCAGCTGCGGCGGCTGGACGTCGAGCGGCTCAAGATCGACCGCGCGTTCGTGCGCGAGGCGCAGAGCTCCGCCGCCGGCGCGACGATCGCGCAGATGGTGGTGAACCTGGGATGCAGCCTCGGCATGCGGGTCGTGGCCGAAGGCATCGAGACCGAGGAGCAGCGCCAGCATCTGCTGGCGCTGGGTTGCCACGAGGGCCAGGGCTGGCTGTTCGCCAAGCCGATGCCGGGTGAGGAACTCGAGCGCTGGCTGGGTGAGCCCAAGTCCTGGACGTCCGCGTCCACCGCCACGGCTCCGTCGCCGGCGCCCTGTGCGACGCCCTGCGCGGCGGGCGCCTCGCCGGCCAGCGGCGCGCGGTGACCGGAGGCGGCGCGGGCGCCGCCTCCGACCGGTCCAAGCCGCTCAGCGGCGGCTGATCAGCAGGCCCAGCAGCAGGCCGACCCCGGCGGCCACGCCGATCGACTGCCAGGGGTTGTCATGCACATAGTCGTCGGTCGCCTTGCTGGCGGCCTTGGCGCGCTCGACCGCGGCGGACTGGAAATCGCCCAGGCTGGTCTTGGCGCGATCCAGCGTCGACTGCACGCGGGCCCGCAGCTCGGAAGCGCCGGCGCTGGTCTGGTCGGCGGTGGCGCGCAACAGCGACTCGGCATCCGTCACCACCTGGTGCAGATCGGACAGCAGGCGATCGGAGGGAGAGGTCTTGGCCATGAGCAGTACTCCTTTTTCGATGGGTGATCAAAAGCGCATCGGCGCGGAACGAAGTCCGGTTGTACGTCTGTCGAGCAACGTCCGGCAAGTCGACCCCTTGGGTGTCCGACCGCGACGCGCGGGTTTGCCGATACGCGAACCTTGAACGCCTTCCGGGCACATGGCGTGCCCGTCGATGCGCCCCGGCCCTCGCCAGCGGGCGCTTCAACCGGACGATCCGTCATCGTCGCCGCAAACGGTGTAGTGGCGCACCAGGAAATAGCTGGTGCGATCTTCCCCTTCGACGATCAAGACCTGACCCTCCAGCGCCTCCAGCTCCGGATCCCGGAAGGGATTGCCGCCCGCCCGCCGCAGCGGGACGCGGCGCCCGCCCGGCAGGGCCAGCAGGGTGCCGACACGGTCGCTCTTGCTCCCGGTGGACAGGCGCTCGCAGGCGACCCGGCCGCGCAGCCGCGCGGCGGACGGGGCCGAAGCGCCAGGGCCGCCAGGACCGCCCGGCGCAGGAGGATCAGCGGGCATGCATGCGTCTCACGTGGAGCAGCCGGCCGCCCTGCTCGGTGGCGACCAGCGAGAGGGGCCGCAGCGTCGCATCGGCCGCCGGCAGGCTCGCGGTGTAGACGTGGACGACACGCCGGTCGGGCGCGCCCACGATGTCGTAGCTGGTGCGCTGACAGTCGGCTGGCGTCAGGCCGGACTCGCGCAGCATCGGCGTCACGGCCTGGGTCACGGCCGCGGCGGGCTTGGCGTCGGTGGCCTTCAGCCGCGGCAGCGAGCGGGCCAGATTGCGCCCTTCCCGCTGCAGCCGCTCACGGCGCAGGCCGCGCACGCCGCGGTCCTGCACCGCCGCGAAGGCCCGCTTGAACGCCTTGGTCTTCGTCAGCGCGTGGCCGGCGAAAGTGACCGGCTGCAGCGACGGATCGCCCAGCAGGTAGAACTGCGCCAGCGTCTTCAGGTCGACCGGATCCAGGTGCGTGCGGGCGCCGGCGAACTGCTGGCGCGCCTCCAGCAGCGCGCGGCCGCTCGAGGCGCCGGCCAGCACGCGCTGCAGGAAGAACTGACAGAGCAGGTCCGCCGAGCCGTTGCCGGCGCTGGGCCCGTAGGCGATCGTCGTGCTGCCGACGAAGGCGGCCGCGCCGTCGGCCAGGTAGCGCACCGAGATCGGCCACTCGCCCGAGTCCGCCAGCGACGGATCGAAGACCTGGGCGCCGTAGCAGCACTCGGCCGCGACGACCGAGCCCGGCGTGACGCGGCCCTTGACGCCGGCGGAGGTCATCGCCTCGGGGAAGTCCTCGCCATGCTGGCCGTAGTAGGAGGTGTCGTGCTCCGCGCCATGGCAATTGATGAAGTGCATGCGCGGCGCCAGCTCCGCCTTGGTCCAGCCCGGGCCGTCCGGCGGCGACAGGTGCAGCGGGTTCGCGGGCCCGAAGGTGTTGTCCAGGCTCTGCCGCGTCGAGGCCTGCCAGACCTCGGCCGAAAGACCGAAGCTGGTGTCGAAGTCGCGGCGGTCGCGCGACTCGTGCCCGGCGGCGGCCTTGATCAGTTGCAGCAGCAGGTCGGGCTTCTTGGCGCCCGGCAGGTCCGGGAGCCGGCCGATGACGCGCGTCGGACCGAGGAAGCGGTTCGGGTCGGTGCTGTAGGCGGCCTCGCAGGCATAGGGCAGGTCGCTGGGCACGTGGGCGTCGCCGTCGGACGGCGCGGGATTCTTCAGCGCGACCATCGGCAGCACGTCCGGCCCGCCGAGCAGCACGACATAGTGCGGCTGGCGCGCCTTGGCCAGCGCGTCGATCGCCGCCTTCAGCGAGCGCGCATCCGGCCTGGCCGGCACCGCCGGTGCGCGCAAGGGCTTCATCTCGGAGGCGAGGTCCACGGCGACCAGCGTCGTGTCGATGCCACGCTTCTTGTCCTGCCGCACCAGCTTCGCGAGGGCGGCGTCGATCTTCTTCAGCGCCGCGGCGCCGTACTTCGTGCGCAGCGCGCCGCGATGGATGACCACCAGCTTGTCCATGAACGCCTCCCTGTCGTGAATGCCCGCTCTCACGGGAAGCGGACGATTGTGCGCAGCCGCGTGGCGCGCGGCAACGTACGGATTGGGGAGGGCCATGGCGGACTGTCATCAAGTCTGAACAGCGGCTCCGCAACATCCGGACCGCCATGCAAACTTCCGTTACACCTCCCCGCAAGACCGAGCTCGCGCGTCAATTGCTGGCGCCGGGGCAGCGGCAGCTGCCGGGCGCGCTGCGCGCCCTGCTGATCACCGTCGACGGCAAGCGGGACGCCGACGAACTGCGCCGCCTCGGCCGCGGGCTGGGACTGGGCGAGGACAGCCTCAAGCAGCTGGCCGACCAGGGCCTGATCGAGCTCCCCAAGACCGTGGACGCGGACGAGGCGCGTGAGGTCCTCGCCATCGCCCGCGCCGCGCAGGAGCGCGCGAAGCGGCTGGTGTCGACGAAGTTCTTCGCGCTCGACCTGGTGACGCGGATGCTCGCCGGCCGCGAAGGCGAGCTGCGCGACCTGGTGCGCCAGGCCGACACCGAGAGCCGCTTCATGGAATGGGTGGACCTGTGCTGCGAGCGCATCGAGGCGCAGTCGGACCTCGAGCGCGCGGGCAAGTTCCGCGACAGCGTCGAGCGGACGCTGGCGGCCGGCTGAGCGCCCGGGGCCCCGCACGGCCTCACCCGAACATCCGCTGCTGCTCATGCCGCAGCGCGAGCAGGCGGTCGGAGAGCTGGAGCTTTTCCTCGGCCCTGCGGCGCGCGGAATCGGACATCCGCGCGATCAGCGCCTCGAGTTGATCGGCATTGCCGATGTTCTCGAACGCCCTGAGCTTGTTGACGAAGACCGCCGACTTCTTCCGGCGCGCCAGCATCTCGAGGATGTTGGCCAGCGTGCCGGTGCTGCGCGCATCCCAGACCATCAGGCCGTAGTCGGCGACTTCCGCCATGCGGCGGTCCTTCGCGGCGAAGAAGGCGCGCGAGCCGCGCGCATGCGGCGACGCCACCGCGCCGACCGGCCAGCCGCCGAGGTTCTGGCGCGGCGTGTCGCCGGCGCAGTAGACGGTGACGCGCGTGGCGCCGATCGCGAGCAGATGGCGCTGCGCGGCGGCGTCGACGCCCTCGGCGTCGCCGATGACGATGTCGAAGCCCTGCTGGACGACGCGCCCGATGCGGTCCAGGACCTCGCGGTCCAGGCGCTTGAGGCCGATCGATCCGGCGATGAAGACGGTGGTCATCGAGGCGTTCTTCCTTACTTCCAGGTCAGCGCGGCGACATACAGGTGGTTGACCTTGCGGTACTTGCGCAGCAGCAGGCTGGCCACTTCCATCGTGGCGCCGCTGTCGTAGAGGTCGTCGATCAGCAGCGCGTTCCACAGGCCCTGGTTGCGGATCTCGTCATGCAGCGTGAAGGTGCCGGCGAGGGCCTGCATTTTCTCTTCGCGCGTGGGCAGGTCCTTCAATGGCCGCGACAGTGAGGTCTTGAGCAGCAGGCGTTCGAAGACGGGGATGCGCATCTGCAGCGCCAGCGCGCGGGCCACGGCGGCGACCGGCTGCCAGGGCCGCACGCGCGAGGCGGGCATCGGCACGATGAAGCCGACCGGCCCGAAGCGCGGCATCACGTGCGTCTGCAGCGCGCGGGCGAGCGGCTCGGCCTGCTGGCGCTCGCCGCGGTACTTGAGGCGGAAGACGGCCTCGCCGACCTCGGTGCGGGTGTTGTCGAAGCGGGGAACGCCCTCGCTGTCGTCGCCCAGGAAGACGCTGTTGAGCATGTGCTTGTCCAGCACGTAGCCGGCGGTCCACGGACCGTCGATCTGTCGCAGGGAAACCTTCATCGCCACGCCTTTCGATGGTGGAAAGACGTCTTGGTCGAGGTGCCGCGAACGGACGGTTCGAGATGCACTCGTCACGTGGCCGCTGGACGGGCGCTGGCGATCGCGCGGCGCCCGCGGCGGCTGGAGCGATGACGGGAAGTCAGGCTTGCGGGCGGGCGGGGCCGGCGCCTATGCTGAAGGCTTGCTCGTTCCGAGCCTGAGCCCTGTCAAGGAGCTGCGATGAAACCCACCCCCGCCGGCTGGCCGCGACTGTCCAGCGCCGTGTTCTACGACAGCGCCGCGAAGGCGATCCCGTGGCTGTGCGAGGCCTTCGGGTTCGAGGTGCAGCTGCGGGTGGATGGCGAGGACGGCTCGGTCGCCCACAGCCAGCTGGTCTACGGCGAGGCGCTGATCATGGTCAGCGAGGGTGGCGAGGGGAAGCGCTCGCAGCGCTTCGGCATTCCGCTGCGCAGCCCGCTGGCGGTGGGCGGTGCGAACACGCAGAGCCTGATGATCTACGTCGACGATGCCCAGGCGCATTGCGAGCACGCCCGCAAGGCGGGCGCGCGCATCGTGCATGAGCCCAAGATCGAGGACTACGGGCCCGAGTACTGGGCCGACAAGAACTACGGCGCGCTCGATCTGGACGGCCACCTGTGGTGGTTCGTGGAGCGGGTCAGGGGCTGAGTGGGATAAGGCCCCGCCCTGCTCCGCCTGGGCAAGGCAGGCGCCTCAGCCCTTGCGCTTGGCCAGGATCGCGCGGCCGACGCGCGAGACCGGCGGGCGGCCCAGCACGCCCGAGATGAACGCGCCCGCGTCGACCAGCTTGTCCAGATCGATGCCGGTCTCGATGCCCAGGCCGTTCAGCATGAACACCACGTCCTCGGTCGCGACGTTGCCGGTCGCGCCCTTGGCGTACGGGCAGCCGCCCAGACCCGCGACGCTCGCGTCGAAGGTGTGGATGCCCATCTCCAGGCAGGCGTAGATGTTGGTCAGCGCCTGGCCGTAGGTGTCGTGGAAATGGCCGCTGACCTCGACCAGCGGATAGTGCCTGAGCGCCCGCTCCATCGCCGCCTGCACCTTGCGCGGCGTGCCGACGCCGATGGTGTCGGCCACGCCGAGGTGATCGACACCGATGTCCTTCATCAGCTTCACGACGCGCTCGACCTCGTCGGCCGAGACGTCGCCCTGGTACGGGCAGCCGACCGCGCACGACAGCGCGCCGCGGACCTTGATGCCGGCCTCGTGGGCCGCGGCCACGACCGGGGCGAAGCGCTCGATGCTCTCGGCGATCGAGCAGTTGATGTTCTTCTGCGAGAAGGCTTCCGATGCGGCGGCGAAGACGACCACCTCATCAGGGCGCGTCGGCAGCGCGCCTTCCAGGCCCTTCATGTTGGGCACCAGCACGCTGTGCCGCACGCCGGGGCGGCGCTCGATGGCGGCCATCACGGCGGTGTTGTCCGCCATCTGCGGCACCCACTTGGGCGAGACGAAGCTGGTGACCTCGATCTCCTTGAGACCGGCGTCCTGCAGCATCGCCACCAGCTTGGCCTTGTCGGCGGTGCCGACGCTTTCCTTCTCGTTCTGCAGGCCGTCGCGCGGACCAACGTCGACGAGCGTGACTCGTGTGGGCAATGCGGTCATGGCTGATTCCTTCAGCTATCGGATTCGACAAGATCGGCGGCATCGCCGACCGAGGTTTGCAACGCTCCCACCCTCTCCCCTGCCCTCTCCCGCCCTGCGGGAGAGGGAGTTCAAGGGCTCCGCGCCGCTGGTGTTACTCCCTCGCCCCGCTTCGCGGGGAGAGGGTGGGGGAGAGGGGTCTTCAGGCTGCCTGCAGCCGCAGCAGCTCGGCGCCGTCGCCGACCTGATCGCCGACCGCGAACAGCAACTCCGCCACGACGCCGTCGCGCGGCGCGGTGATCGTGTGTTCCATCTTCATCGCCTCCATCACCGCGAGCGGCTGCCCCTTGGTGACGCTCTCGCCCGCCTGCGCCAGGAAGGCCACCAGTTTGCCGGGCATAGGCGCGGTGAGCCGGCCGGCTTCCGATCCCCCCTCGCCCGCGTGGGCGATGACGTCGACCTCGGTCACCAGCGCCGATCCATGCGCCCCGAACACCGCCACCTGCTCGCCGACCTTGTAGGTCGACACCACGACGCGCCGCTCGTTCAGATGGAGCTCATGCCGCTCCGGCGAGGCCGAACGCACCGCCAGCGCGATCGGCTCGCGGCCCGCATCGCCAGGCAGCCTCAACGACAGGCTGCCGTGATGGTGTCGCGACAGCAGCACCTGGTGATGCACGCCATCGACCTCCAGCTCGAAGCGCCGCTGCGCCGCGCCGAACAGGCGCCAGCCGTCGCGGCGGCTCCAGGGATCGGCCGACTCCGTCGCCGCCTCTTCCGCCAGCGTGTGCGCGACCACGGCCGCCGCGGCCTCCGCGAGCGCCAGTCCCGGCTGGCCGAACAGCGCCGCCTTCTCGCGCTCGATCAGCGCCGTGTCCAGGTCCGCCTTCGCGAACGAGTCGGTCGCCGCGCAGCGCCGCAGGAACGCGACGTTGGTGTGCAGCCCCACGATGTGCGTGTCGCGCAGCGACGCGTCCAGCAGCGCCAGCGCCTGCTCGCGCGTCTCGCCCCAGACGATCAGCTTGGCGATCATCGAGTCATAGAAGGGGCTGATCTCATCGCCCTCGCCCACGCCGGAATCGATCCGCACCGGCGCGGTCTCGAACGCCGCGTGCTCCGGCCAGCGCGCCACCGACAGGCGGCCCGTCGCCGGCAGGAAGCCGCCTTCCGGGTTCTCGGCGCAGAGGCGGGCCTCGATCGCATGCCCGTGCATGCGCAGCTCGTGCTGCTTCAGCGGCAGCGGCTCGCCGGCGGCCACGCGCAGTTGCCACTCGACCAGATCCTGGCCCGTGATCGCTTCCGTCACCGGATGCTCGACCTGCAGCCGCGTGTTCATTTCCATGAAGTAGAACCGGCCGTCCTGCTCCGCGATGAACTCGACCGTGCCGGCGCCCTGGTAGCCGACCGCCTTCGCGGCCGCGACCGCGGCGGCGCCCATCTCGGCGCGGCGTTCGGCCGTCATGCCGGGCGCGGGCGCCTCCTCCAGCACCTTCTGATGGCGGCGCTGCACCGAGCAATCGCGCTCGAACAGATGGACGCAATCACCGTGGCTGTCGCCGAAGACCTGGATCTCGATGTGGCGCGGACGCTGGACGTAGCGCTCGATCAGCACCGCGTCGTCGCCGAAGCTGTTGATCGCCTCGCGCTTGCAGGACGCCAGCGCGGCCTCGAATTCCTCCTCCGCGTGCACCGCGCGCATGCCCTTGCCGCCGCCGCCCGCGCTCGCCTTGATCAGCACCGGATAGCCGATGCGCCTGGCCTCGCGGCGCAGGAGTTCCGGGTCCTGGTCGGCACCGTGATAGCCCGGCACCAGCGGCACGCCGGCCCGTTCCATCAGGCGCTTCGACTCCGCCTTCAAGCCCATCGCCTGGATCGCCGCCGGCGGCGGGCCGATGAACACGAGGCCCGCGTCCGCGCAGGCCTGCGCGAACTCCTCGTTCTCGCTCAGGAAGCCGTAGCCCGGGTGGACGGCCTGCGCGCCCGTCGCCTTGGCGGCCTCCAGGATGCGCTGCCACTGCAGATAGCTGTCACGCGGCGCGGGGCCGCCGATGCGCACGGCCTCGTCGCAGGCGCGCACGTGGCGCGCGTTCGCGTCGGCATCGGAATAGACGGCCACCGTCTTGACGCCCAGGCGCCGGGCGGTGGCCGCCACGCGGCAGGCGATTTCGCCGCGGTTGGCGATCAGGATCTTCTTGAACACGGGTGTCTCCTCATGCTGTCAGGTCCTCGGCGCGGCGCGGCTTGTGGCCGCTGGCGCCGGGTGCGCTCGAATGGCGCGGAAAGGCGCGATCAGTGGCGGTGGCCGCAGGACGCCGCGGCGCCCTCGCCCGCCGGCGCGCAGCCCGCGGCGCGATCGCCGTCGGCATCGGCGCTCAGCTCGGCCTCGGTCGCGCAGTGCATGCCCAGGCGCTCGATCAGCTGGCGGTCCTTCTCGGCCTGCGGATTGCTGGTCGTGAGCAGCTTGTCGCCGTAGAACATGCTGTTCGCGCCGGCCAGGAAGCACAGCGACTGCATGGTCTCGGGCATCTCCTCGCGGCCGGCGGACAGGCGCACCATCGCGCGCGGCATCGTGATGCGGGCCACCGCGATCGTGCGGATGAACTCGAACGGATCCAGCGCGGCCGTGCCCGCCAGCGGCGTGCCCTCGACCTGCACCAGGTTGTTGATGGGCACCGACTCCGGATACGGATCCAGGTTGGCCAGCTGCGCGATCAGGCCGGCGCGCTGGCGGCGGGTCTCGCCCATGCCGACGATGCCGCCCGAGCACACCTTCAGCCCCACGCCGCGCACGCGCTCCAGCGTGTCCAGGCGGTCCTGGTAGGTGCGGGTCGTGATGATCTGGCCGTAGAACTCGGGCGAGGTGTCCAGGTTGTGGTTGTAGTAGTCCAGGCCCGCCTCGCGCAGCTGCTCGGCCTGGCCGTCGCCCAGCATGCCGGCCGTCAGGCAGGTCTCCAGACCCAGCGCCTTGACCTCGGTGATCATCTCGCCGATGGCCTCCAGGTGGCGCTCCTTGGGCGAGCGCCACGCGGCGCCCATGCAGAAGCGGGTCGCGCCATTGGCCTTGGCGGCGCGGGCGGCTTCCATCACTTCCTCCAGCGGGATCAGCTTCTCGGCCTTCAGTCCGGTGTCGAAGTGGGCCGACTGCGGGCAGTACTTGCAGTCCTCCTCGCAGCCGCCGGTCTTGATCGACAGCAGCGTCGAGAGCTGCACCGCGTTCGGGTCGAAGTGCTCGCGATGCACCTGCTGCGCGCGGAACAGCAGGTCGTTGAACGGGAGCTCGAACAGCGCGGCGATCTCGTTCACCGTCCAGGGGGTGGCGTTGCGGCGCTGCTCATCGGTGGTCGGGGTCAGCGTCTGGATCTGGTTGACGGTCTGCTTCATCGTCATGCTTTCAAGGCGTTCAGCAGCAGCGGCTGCTGCAGGTGCGCGGCCACGGCCGCGGGGGAGGGATCGGTGAGCCGGGGCACGTGGCCCCAGCAGGGCGCGCCCAGGGCCTCGTCGAGGCCGGCGCGCAAGGCGGCCAGATTGTCCGCCACATGGGGTTGATGGGGATCGGCCGTGTTGGCCACCCAGCCGGCCAGGCGCAGTCCGCGCGCCAGGATGGCCTCGGCCGTGAGCAGCGCGTGGTTGATGCAGCCCAGCCGCAGGCCGACGACCAGCACCACCGGCATCGCCAGGTCGACGGCCAGGCCGGCCGTGTCCCAGGTGCCGGTCAGCGGCACGCGGAAGCCGCCGACGCCCTCGATCAGCGCGAGGTCGCCCTTGGACGCCGAGCGCCGGATCGCCGCGAGCAGCGCATCGCGGTCGATCGCGCGGCCCTCCAGCCTGGCCGCGATGTGCGGGGCGCAGGGCTCGCGGAACTGCAGCGGGCCGACCTCGTCCATCGTCATGCCCTGGCGCTGCGCGGCATGCAGCAGCGCGACGTCCTCGTTGATCCAGACGCCCTCGGCGTTCCGGACCTGGCCGGCGGCCAGCGACTTGACCGGCGTCGTATAGCGGCCGATGGCGTCGAAGGCGTAGGTCAGGCCGGCGGTGATGCAGGTCTTGCCGATCTCGGTGTCGGTGCCGGTGATGAAGAAGCCGTGGAGCGGATGCGGCGAGCTCATGCGCAGGCCTCCAGCGCGGCCAACAGACGGTCGACATCCGCTTCGGCGTGCGTCGCGCACAGCGTGATGCGCAGCCGCGCCTCGCCCTTGGGCACGGTCGGCGGGCGGATGCCCGGGACGCGCAAGCCCTCGCGCTCGAGCGCCGCGGCCAGCGCCATCACTTCGGCGTTGCCGCCGACGATCAGCGGCTGGATCGCCGTCTCCGAGTCGGCCAGCTTCCAGGTCAGCGCCGGATGCCGGTCGAGCAGCGCCGCGATGCCCGAGCGCAGCCGCGCCTGCAGCGCGCGCAGCGCGGCGCGGCGCTGGTCGCCGGTGTCGCCGCGGATCAGCGCGAGGCTGGTCAGCAGCGCATGCTCCACCGCCGGCGGCGAGGCCGTCGAGAAGATGTAGTTGCGCGCGGCCTGCAGCAGGTAATCCGCGATGGTGGGATGGGCGGCGACGAAGGCGCCCGCCAGCCCCGCCGCCTTGCCCAGCGTGCCGACCAGGATCAGTCGCTCGCTGCGCAGCTGGAAGTGCTCGAGCGCGCCGACGCCGGTTGCGCCGAGCACGCCCAGGCCATGGGCGTCGTCGACGATCAGCCAGGCGTCGAAATCCTCGGCCGCCCGCAGCAGCGCCGGCAGCGGCGCGATGTCGCCATCCATGCTGAACACCGCGTCCGTGACGATCAGTTTGACGCGCGCCGTGCTCGCGGCCAGCAGTGCGCGCAGCGCCTCGACGTCGCAATGCCCGTAGCGCGTCACCGTCGCCTTGGCCAGGCGCGTGCCGTCGATCAGCGAGGCGTGGTTCAGCGTCTCGCTGAAGATCTCCGCGTCGCCGTCGCCGAGCGCGGTCACCACCGCCAGGTTGGCCATGTAGCCGGTGCAGAAGCCGATCGCCTTGGCGCCGGGGATGTGCGGCTCGAACCAGCGGCCCAGCAGCGCCTCGACCTCGTGATGCGCGCGCGAATGGCCGCTGACCAGCGGCGACGCGCCGGAGCCGCCGCCGTAGATCCGCGCCCCTTCGGCGAGCGCCTCGGCCACGGCCGGATGCGAGGCCAGGCCCAGGTAGTCGTTCGAGCAGAACATCGTCAGCTCGCGTGCGACACCGTCGGCGCCACGCACGGTCTGGCGCGGCGCGGTGCCGGTCTCGGCGATGCGGGTGAAGCGCGTCAGGTCCTGCGCGCGGATCGCGTCGAGCTTGGCCTGCAGATGATCAAGCAGCATGGACCACCTCCTCGAGCGTCGCGGCCACCGCCGCCGCGAGGAAGCGCGCGGCGGCTTCGTCGATCAGGTAGGGTGGCATCAGGTAGACCGTCTGTCCGATCGGCCGGATCAGCAGCTCGTGCTTGCGCGCGGCGAGATGGAACTTCTCGGCGAAGCGCTCGACCGGCACGGTCGTCGCCGGATCGATGTCGAAGGCCAGGATCATGCCGCGCTGACGCAGGTGCGTGACGCGCGGATCGGCCGCCAGCGGCGCGAAGGCCGCGGTCAGCCACGCGGCCTGCTGCTGGTTGCGCTCGAGCTGGCCCGCGTCGAAGCGGTCCAGCACCGCGTTCGCCGCGGCGCAGGCCAGCGGGTTGCCGGTGTAGCTGTGCGAGTGCAGGAAGCCGCGCGTCACGTCCTGCGACCAGAACGCCTCATAGACCTCGTCGGTGGTCAGCACCAGCGACAGCGCCATCGTGCCGCCGGTGATGCCCTTGGACAGCAGCAGGAAGTCGGGCCACTCGGCCTTCGACGCCGGCGCGGTCTGCTCCCACGCGAAGAAGGTGCCGGTGCGGCCGCAGCCGACCGCGATCTCGTCGGCGATCAGGTGCACGCCGAATTCGGAGCACAGCGCGCGCAGCGCCTTCAGATAGGACGGCGCATGCATCGACATGCCGGCCGCGCCCTGCACCAGCGGCTCGACGATGACGGCGGCGATGTGCTCATGCCGGCCGGCGAGCAGCGCGCGCATCTCGTCGAGCGCCTGCGCCTCGTTGCCCAGGCGCTGGTCGGGCGAGGCCACGATGTGGCTGCGCATCAGCAGCGGGTCGTAGGCGTCGCGGAAGATCGCGACGTCGGTGACCGCGAGCGCGCCGATGGTCTCGCCGTGATAGCCGTTGCGCAGGCAGACGAACTCGCGCTTGTCCGCGCGGCCCCGGTTGCGCCAGCTGTGGAAGCTCTGCTTGAGCGCGATCTCGACCGCCGAGGCGCCGTCGCTGCCGAAGAACAGGTGGCCCAGCGCGCCGCCGGTGCGCGCGGACAGGCGCTCGGCCAGCCGCACGGCCGGCTCGTGCGTGCAGCCGGCCAGCATCACGTGCGGCAGCGTGTCGAGCTGGCGCTTGATCGCGTCGTTGAGGACCGGGTCGGCGTGGCCGAACAGGTTGACCCACCACGAGCTGTTGGCGTCGAAATAGCGGCGGCCCTCGTGGTCGATCAGCCAGGGGCCCTCGCCGCGGGCGATCGGCAGCGGCGGCACGTCCTGCGCGCGCGCCATCTGCGTGCACGGGTGCCAGACCGCCGCGAGGCTGCGGCGTTGCCAGTCTTGTCGTACTGCTTCAGACATTCGGATTACTGCTTGCGGGAAACATCATCGCGGCGGCCGTTCAGGCGCCGCGTCAGGCCAGCCACGAGGGCCTGCCCTTGGAGAGGAAACTCTGCACGCCCTCGCGGCCCTCGTCGCTGGCGCGGATGTCGGCGATGCGGCGCGCGGTGTCGTCGCGCAGCGCCTCGGTGACCGGCGCGTGCGCCACGTCCTGGACCAGCCGCTTGCAGGCGCGCACGGCCATCGGGCCGTTGGCCAGCAGCGCGGCGGTCAGCGCCTCAACCTTGGCATCGAGCGCCTGGACATCGGCCGCCAGTTCATGGACCAGCCCGAGGCGGTGCGCCTCGGCGGCGGAGAAGCGCTCCGCCGTCACGAAGTAGCGGCGCGAGGCCTGCTCGCCGAGCGCGCGCACGACATAGGGCCCGATCGTCGCGGGCAGCAGGCCCAGCTTGGCCTCGGACAGGCAGAAGCCGGCGGACTCGGCCGCGACGACGATGTCGCACACCGCCACCAGGCCCACGCCACCGGCATAGACATCGCCCTGCACGCGCGCGATCACGGGCACCGGGCAGCGGTAGAGCGTCCACAGCATGTGGGCGAGGCGGCCGGCGTCGGCATGGTTCTCGTCCCAGCTGTAGCCGGCCATCGCCTTCATCCAGTTCAGGTCGGCGCCGGCGCAGAAGGCCTTGCCCTCGGCGGCCAGCACGATCGCGCGCAACGATGCGTCGCGGCCCAGCGCCTCGAACACCGCCGTCAGCTCGCCGATGACGGTGTCGTTGAAGGCGTTGCGCACATCGGGGCGGTTGAGCGTGACGCGGGCGATCGCGCCGCCGGGACCGGAGCGCTCGACGCGCAGCGCCGCCGGGGTGGGGAAATCAATGGAGGTCATGGCTTGCTCCAGACGACGGTCTGGTTGACGGCATAGAGGTGGCAGCGCTCCTGGCTGCCGGTGTAGCGGTCGCAGAACGCGAGCGCGCGCGACTGGGCGTCGTCGCCGGTGGCCCAGCCCCAGCTGCGCCCATTGGTGGCGAAGGCGCGCGGCTCCTTGGACGCGAGGAACTTGCGATAGCCATCGGCGATCCGCGCGCCGGGCAGCGCGTCCAGGTCGTCGACCGCGACCTGACCGCCGCCCGGATACGGCAGCGCGCCCGGCACGTCGAAGCCCAGCGGCTTCAGGAATGCATCGACCATCGGCTGCCAGACGTCGTTGCCCTGGATGAAGAGCTGGTGGCCGTCGTCGGAGAACGGCGGCATCGGACGGAGCTCGGCGCGGCCGCCGCCGGCGCGGTAGGCCTCGGCCCATTCCTGCTGATGGCGCGGCGAGAAGTAGCGGTCGTTGGCGGCGAAGAACCACAGCGTGGGCACCGGCCGGCCGGTCGCCGAGGCGCGGGTGCCGAATTCGCGGTACAGGCGCTCGAGCTCCTCGGGCCGGCAGGGCTCGCCGGGGTGCGCGTCCGGGCTGCCGCCATGGCCGCCGGCGAAGTTGATCGCGGCGACCTGGCCGTCGATGCGCGCGGCGGTGGCGGCGATCGTCGCGAAACCGCCGACGGACTGGCCGACCAGCACGACCTGGCGCGCGTCGATGTCCGCGGTCGACGCCATGAAGCGCACGACGGCCTCGATCTCGGCGGCCGCCGCCGCGGCGGCGCTGGCGTAGCGCGGCGAATCGCAGCGCACGTTGGTCTCCGGATCGCCCAGGCGCGCCAGCTCGCCGTAGCCCAATCGCAGCGGCACCGCGACCGCGAAACCCTTGCGGACGAAGTAGCGGGCCGCGGACTCGAAGCGCTGGCGCTTGTACTCGGCGCGTGTCTTGGCGTTGCGGCCGTGGCTGATCACGGCGAGCGGGAACGGACCGGGCCCGGGCGGACGGAAGGTCGTGACGATCAGGTCGCCGCTGACGGTCGAGCCGAAGGCGTCCTTCACCGACACGGGCACGCGCACGACCGCCTCGCGGATGTCCACGGCGAGCTGGTCGGGCACGGGCGCCTTCGATTCGTCGGCCGGCACGGGCGCCGGCGCCGAGGCCTGCGCGAATGACGGCCCGGGCATCGCGCCCGCCAGGGCGGCGATCAAGCCGGCGGCCGTGATCAGCGTCGACAGCGCGGATTTCATGCCCCTGCCCCCTCTCCCGCGGCCGGCACCGGGCCCAGCGCCTTGCGCATGAGCACGCTGCGGTAGGTCTTGCCGGCCCATTGCACGCCGCCGATCAGCGCATAGCCGCGGCGCTCGTAGCGGCGGCGCAGCGCCTCGGCGGGCACGGCCGTGTCGAGCGCCACGTGCGCGTAGCCCTGCGCGTGCGCCCAGGCTTCGGCCGTGTCCATCAGTTGCTCGGCGATGCCCTGGCCGCGGCAGGACGGATGCACCGCCAGTTGCGCCAGGATCGCCGTGTCGGGCTGCGTGTAGCAGTCCGGCACCGGATCGCCCAGATAGCGCCCATCGGCCCGCTTGGGCGGCGCGACGGTCACCGTGCCCACCAGCTCACCCGAGGCGCTCAGCGCGACGAAGGCCTGGCCAGCCTCGACCCGCTCGCGCGTCGTCTGCACGCTCTGGTCCACCGCCGTGAAGTTCCACCCCTGCGCCGCCAGCGACGCATAGGACGCGTGCAGCAACGCGGTCAGGGCTTCGATGGAATCGGTGGCGGCGATCGGGCGGAGGGTGATGGTCATCGTCGACAGGCGGAGAAGGAGGGCTCGGTGGCGCGCCGCTTACATGCGGAACACGCCGAACTTCGTCTCGGGGATTTCGGCGTTCAGCGCGGCGGACAGTCCCAGCGCCAGCACGCGGCGCGTGTCGGCGGGATCGATGACGCCGTCGTCCCACAGGCGGGCGCTGGCGTAGTACGGATGGCCCTGGTCCTCGTACTGCTGACGGATCGGGGCCTTGAAGGCCTCTTCCTCGGCGGCGGACCACTGGCCGCCCTTGGCCTCGATGCCGTCGCGCTTGACAGTGGCCAGCACCGACGCGGCCTGCTCGCCGCCCATGACGGAGATGCGGGCGTTGGGCCACATCCAGAGGAAGCGCGGCGAATAGGCGCGGCCGCACATGCCGTAGTTCCCCGCGCCGAAACTGCCGCCGATGATCACGGTGAACTTGGGCACCTGCGCGCAGGCGACCGCGGTCACCATCTTGGCGCCGGCGCGGGCGATGCCCTCGTTCTCGTACTTGCGGCCGACCATGAAGCCGGTGATGTTCTGCAGGAACACCAGCGGGATCTTGCGCTGGCAGCACAGCTCGATGAAGTGGGCGCCCTTGTTGGCGCTCTCCGCGAACAGGATGCCGTTGTTGGCGACGATGCCCACCGGCATGCCCTCGATGTGGGCGAAGCCGCAGACCAGCGTGTTGCCGTAGCGGGCCTTGAATTCATCGAACTCGCTGCCGTCGACGATGCGGGCGATGACCTCGCGCACGTCGAAGGGCTTGCGGGTGTCGGTCGGGATCACGCCGTGCAGTTCGGCCGGGTCGTAGGCGGGCGGCCGCGGCGGCTGGGTCAGCAGTTCGCCCGCCTTGCGCCAGTTCAGCCGCGCGACCGACTGACGCGCGATCGCCAGCGCATGGGTGTCGTTCTCGGCCAGGTGGTCGGCCACGCCGGACAGGCGCGTGTGGACGTCGCCGCCGCCCAGGTCCTCGGCGCTGACGACCTCACCGGTGGCGGCCTTCACCAGCGGCGGGCCGCCCAGGAAGATCGTGCCCTGGTTCTTGACGATGACGGTCTCGTCGCTCATCGCCGGCACGTAGGCGCCGCCGGCGGTGCAGGAGCCCATCACCACGGCGATCTGCGGGATGCCCTTGGCCGAGAGGTTGGCCTGGTTGAAGAAGATGCGGCCGAAGTGGTCGCGGTCGGGGAAGACCTCGTCCTGGTTGGGCAGGTTGGCGCCGCCGCTGTCGACCAGGTAGATGCACGGGAGGCGGTTCTGGTCGGCGATCTCCTGCGCGCGCAGGTGCTTCTTGACGGTGACCGGGTAGTAGGTGCCGCCCTTGACCGTCGCGTCGTTGCAGACGATCACGCACTCGACGCCCGAGACGCGGCCGATGCCCGCGATCACGCCGCCGCCCGGGGCGGCGTTGTCATACATGTCCAGGCCCGCCAGCGGCGCCAGTTCCAGGAAGGGGGTGCCCGGATCGAGCAGCATCTCGACGCGGTCGCGCGGCAGCAGCTTGCCGCGGGCCACGTGCTTGGCGCGGGCGGCCTCGCCGCCGCCCTCGGCGATCTTCGCCAGCCGGGCGTTGAGGTCGTCGATCAGGCCGCGCATCGCGTCCGCATTGGCCTTGAAGTCGGCCGAGCGGGCGTTGAGCTTGGTGGGCAGCAAGGGCATGGTGGGAGGTCTCCGGACTTATGAGCCGCGCTCAATTCGGGTGCGAGCGCGTTGGCTGGGCGCCCTTTCCCGGGATCGCCGGGCGGGCGCAAGGCGCGAAGCATACGGCAGAAAGACGGTCGGATCCAGGGTCGGGCCCGTGGACTTGAGCCGGGCTCAATAAATCGGGAGAATGCGCCCCTCATGAGCCCCATCCCGACTTCCCGCACCGAGCCGCCGTCCGCGGCGGCCCTGCCCGCGCGGCGGCGCTCGCCGGTGGGCGCGAAGGCCGAGCAGCGGGTGCGCGACATCCTGCGCGAGAGCCGCGCGGTGTTCGCCGAGCGCGGCTACGACCGCGCCACGACGACCGAGATCGCGCAGCGGCTGGGGATCTCGGAGGCGACGGTGTTCACCTATTTCCGCGGCAAGCGCGAGCTGTGCATGCGGGTGATCGGGGACTGGTACGACGAGATCATCGATGCGATCGAGGCCGGGCTGCCGCGCGAGCGCTCGATCCGGGACCAGCTGGAGTTCGTCGTCCACACGCACCTGCGGCTGTTCCTGATCCAGGGGACCGGGCTGTGCGAGCTGGTGCTGTCGGAGGGCCGCAAGCGCGACGCGCCGGTGACGCGCGGCGACGGGCAGGACTTCGGGGCGGCCTTCGTCGACCTGCAGCGGCGCTACACGGCGCCGCTGATGGACCTGCTGGCGCGCGGCCAGGCGCAGGGGGAAGTGCGGCAGGACATCTCGCTGCGGCTGCTGCGCTCGCTGGTGTTCGGGCCGATGGAGCACATGCTGTGGGAGGTGATCATCGCGGGGCGGCAGATCCAGGTGGATGACGCGGCGCGGGATCTGGTCGCGCTGCTGTGGCCGGCGCTGCAGGCGCCCGACCAGGAGTTGCAGGCGCTGCGGCGCATGAAGGCGCGCGTGGCCGAGGCGCTCGATGACGCGATGAAGGCGACGGGCAAGGCCTGACCCTTCAGCATGGCGCGCGCGGACGGGGAAGACCTGGGAAGGTCAAATTTCCAGTAGTTCGAGTCATGGTCCGGTGAACCGTGTTCGGCAACGATGCGTGCTCCGACTCTCGAGTCATCGCCAGGAGCGCCACATCGTGGACCAGGACGAGCATTCCCACATTGAAGAGCTGCTGGGCGCCGTGCCCATGCCGGTTCAGATCCCTCCCGCCACCCCCGGCGAGTACGCACCCCACATCAGCGAGGACAACTTCGACCAGGACGCCTGGGACGAGTGGTATCGCGAGCAGATCCGGCTGTCGATCGAGGATCCCCGACCAGACATTCCGCACGATCAAGTCATGCGAGAGATCCGCGACCTCATTGAAGAAGGGAGCCGGTCCCATGGACGAATCCAAAACGCTTGACTGGCGACCGCGCGCACGGGAGCGGTTCCGGCTGATCATCGCGGACATCAAGCGGCACAACCCGATCGCCGCGGAGAGTCTGGCCCGCTTGATCTCGAGGAAGCTGCGAATGGCGCTGGCGTTTCCGATGCTCTATCGCGCCTCTGCTCGAGTTCCCGGCATCAGGGAGATCGTGGTCACGGCGAACTACATCGTTCCGTATCGCATCACGGAGTCAAAGCTGCAGATCGTGGACATCGTGCATGCCCGGCGCGACTGGCCGAACCCGCCACAGCTTGTTTCTCGCTCGCACTGATCCGATTCCCGAATCCTCACCTGGAGTGCCACATCGTGGACAAGGACAAACATTCCCACATTGAAGAGCTGTTGGGCGCCGCGCCCATGCCGGTTCAGATCCCTCCCGCCACCCCCGGGGAGTACGCGCCCCACATCAGCGAGGACAACTTCGACCAGGAGGCCTGGGACGACTGGTATCGCGAGCAGATCCGGCTGTCGATCGAGGACCCCCGGCCCAACATCCCTCACGAGGACGTTGTCGACTGGATGGAGCGGGAACTGGCCTCGTTCCGGCAAGAAAAAAGCCCGGCCGAAGCCGGGCTTGAGCAGCGCTGAAGCCGATCAGAAGTCGTACGAGACGCCGACCTTGTACGAGCGCGGACGCAGCGTGTAGCCGTCGCGCAGGTTGACCGGACGCTCATCGCCGAGCACGTTCAGGATGTTCAGCGACAGCCGCAGGTTCTTGATGCCGGTGTAGCCCAGGCTGAAGTCCGTGCGCAGATCCTCATCCACGAAGCACGGCAGTTGGCCCGGCTGCAGACGCAGCTTGCAGTTCTCTTCCGACCAGTCGCCGGCATCGGCCTCGCTGCGGTTCAGCTGGGTCTTGGACACGTAGTTGAAACGCAGGCCGGTCGACCAGGGCCCCTGGTTCCACGCCGCCGAGATCACCGCCTTCAGGCGCGGTTTCTCGAACAGGCCGACCTGGTTGGGCCGCCATTGGCCCGCGTCGACATCCCAGGCCTTGTAGCTCAGCGCATAGGTCGCCGCCAGGCCGAGGTTCAGCGTGCCGAACGAGCCCGCGGCGACCCGGCCCTTGATGTCCAGGTCGACGCCCGAGGTCTGCGTCTTGCCGAAGTTCTCGTACTGCAGCAGCAGCGAGCTCAGTTGCCCGGCCTTCCAGGACAGGTTGGCGCCAGGCGACAGCTCGTTCGCGCGCTGGGCCCAGGCCTGCTCCTGCGCCGTCATCGGCGCGCGGCTGATCAGTTGCTCGTAACCCGGCTGGCCTTCGCGGGCCAGCACGTAGTCGGAGTCGCGCGCGTCGATCTCGTTCTTGCGCTCGATGCGGAAGTAGTCCACCGCCACCGACAGGTTGCGCGTCGGTTCGAACACGAAGCCCAGCGTCACGCTCTTGGAGGTCTCCGGCTTCAGGTTCGGATTGGCCGAGATCATCACCGGCAGCGAGACGCGGCAGCCGCTGTTCAGCGCCGGCGCGGCATCGGCGACGTCGGACGCATTGCCCTTGGTCTTCAGGATGTTGCTGATCGCCGTCGCCGTGGCGCAGCGCTGCGGATCCACCGTGTTGTTGAAGAAGCCGGTCACGCCGACCTGGCCCAGCGTCTCGGGAATGTTGGGCGCGCGGAAGCCGCCGGCCACCGTGCCGCGCAGCATCAGCTGGGGCGAGACCTCGAAGCGCACGCCGAACTTCGGCGACACGCGGCCGTCGAAGCCGCTGGCCTTGTCGAAGCGCAGCGCGCCGTTGAGCTCCAGCCGCTTGGTCACCGGCGCGTTCAGCTCGAGGAAGGCCGCGTCCAGGTTGCGCTTGCCGTCGATCAGCACCGAGCCGCGGCCGATGATCTCGGCGCGCAGGACGTTGTCCGTGGACTTGATGCTCACCGCCTCGGCGCGGTGCTCGCCGCCCAGCGCGAAGGCCAGCGGGCCGCCCGGCAGCGTCATCAGCTCGCCGCTGATCTTGGCGTCGATCCAGTTCTGCTGGTTCTTGCCGGTGGAGCCGCTGAGCGGGAACAGGCGATCGAGCAGCTCAGGGCTGTTCGGGCCGCCGAGCTTGTACTCGCCGCTGCTGACGGCCGCGTACAGGTCGCGGCTGCCCTGGCGGCTCAGCCGCTCGGCCTTGGCGGCATTGCGGCCGACGGTCACTTCCCAGTCCATGTCGCGGAACGTGCCGTTCAGGCCGGCCAGCGCGCGGTACTGGTCGGCATCGCCGTCCGACTTGTAGAGGTCGGGGTTGTCCAGGAACGCGTAGTCCACGCCGACGGCGCGGCCGCCGACCTGCACCGTCGGGTGCGGCAGGATCTGCGACTTCCGGTTGTAGCCGTCGTACCAGACGGAAGTGCCGCCGCCCGAGATCAGCATCGGCGAGCCGCGGTACTCGGTGGTGGTCTTCGAGTACGACACCTCGGCGAAGCCCTGCAGGCTCTCGCTCAGCTTGACGCGGCCGGCCGCGAAGCCGTTCACGCGCTCGGCCGGGTCGGACACCGCCTGCAGCGCGGTGATGTCGCTCACGCAGGCGCCGGCGCTGTTCAGCGTCGCGCATTGGCCGATGGGCACGCGCTTGCCGCCGATGATGTAGTTGCCGGGGAACGAGCGCGGCAGCGGGTCGCCGAAGGAGGGGCGCGCGAAGGCCTTGTGCCACGCCGGGTAGTCGTCCTTGACGTCGGCCACCGTGTAGCCGTCGCGGCGATAGGCCTCGATGTTGGCGAAGACGTTGAAGCGGTCCCGGTCCAGATCGCCGTAGCCGGCCACGACGCTGGCCTGGCGCTGGCCGCCGGCGCTCGGATGCTCGTTGAAGGTGACGCTGGCGGAGGCGCCCACGCCGTTGAAGCTGCGGCGCGTGATGATGTTGATCACGCCGGCCATCGCGTCGGAACCATAGATGGCGGACGCGCCATCCTTGAGCACCTCGACGCGCTCGATCACGTCGGCCGGGATCGCATCGACGTTGACGAAGGTCTCCTTGGCGCCGTCGGCCAGGCCGTAGTTGGCCACGCGGCGGCCGTTCAGCAGCACCAGCGTGGCGCCCTTGCCCAGGCCGCGCATCGACACGCCCGAGGCACCCGACGCGAAGCCGGTGCTGCCACCGTCGTCGCGCAGCTCGGTGCTCGAGGTCGCGGTCAGCGTGTCCAGCACCTGGCGGACCGTGTTGGCGCCGGTGCGGCGGATCTCGTCGCGGTTGTAGACCTGCACCGGCGAGGCGGTCTCCGACGCCAGGCGCTTGATGTTGGAACCGGTCACCTCGACGCGCTGCAGCTGGGTCGTTTCCTGGTCCTGCGCGCGCGCGGCCTGGGCGCAGCACAGCAGCGCCGCGGCGGCGCTCAGCGACAGGGAGAGCTGGGTGTTCTTTCTCATACTTCCACTCCGATTTGAGGGGGCGGATTCTGGGCAGTGCCAGGTGTCGCTCGAACGAGCATCCATTGCAAAACAGCAACAATGCTTCACGCGACAGCATTCACTCTTCGCAATTGCGGGCGCTGAACGCCCTGGCGCTCCAAAAGCGCGCAGTTGGAAGGCTTGGACAGGCGGTTGCGTCGCCGAGCGCAAGGGAAAACCCTCCCTCACCCAGCAGGCACCATCCAGGTGCGCTGGACGCCCTTTCATGCGAGTTAACCCTTTGAGGGTTCCCCCCGATCGGCGCGGTTCGCTCCCCTCTCCCCCACCCTCTCCCCGCAAGGCGGGGCGAGGGAGTTCGAAAGCGGGTGGCGCACGCGAAAAGGACGAAAGCGCTACGCTTGCGCACCCCCGCCGCAAGACCCGACCCCCGACAGCGGGAGGTCGCGCGCGGCGGTCCGCCCCAGGCGCCCCCCAGGAGGACCCATGCCCATTTCGATGACCGTGAACGGCAAGGCGGTGACGCTCGATGCCGATCCGCAGATGCCCCTGCTGTGGGCCCTGCGCGAAGACCTGCAACTGACCGGCACCAAGTTCGGCTGCGGCATGGCGCTGTGCGGCGCCTGCACCGTGCATCTGGATGGCCAGCCGGTGCGCGCCTGCCAGACGCCGCTCGAGGCGGCGGCCGGCAAGAAGATCACCACCATCGAGGGCGTGGGCGCCACGCCCGCGGGCCGCGCGGTACAGGCGGCCTGGCTGAAGATCGACGTGCCGCAGTGCGGCTACTGCCAGAGCGGCCAGATCATGAGCGCCTGCGCGCTGCTGGCCGGCAAGAAGAAGCCCACCGACGCGGACATCGACGGCGCGATGAGCGGCAACCTCTGCCGCTGCGGGACCTACAACCAGATCCGGGCGGCGATCCACGACGCCTCGGCCACGCTGACGAAGGGGGGCTGACATGGACCACGCCATCGATTCCCCCAGCCGCCGCGCGCTGCTCAAGGGCGGCGCGGCGCTGACCGTGTCCTTCGCGCTGCCGCTGGCCGCCACCCGCGCGGCGCTCGCGCAGACGGCCGCGGCGCCGAGCAACACCTTCGCGCCCAATGCCTGGCTGCGCATCACGCCCGACAACAAGGTCACCGTGGTCTGCGGCTCGGCCGAGATGGGCCAGGGCGTGCTGACCGCGATCCCGATGATGGTGGCCGAGGAGCTCGATGCCGACTGGGCGCTGGTCTCGGTCGAGCAGGCACCCGCCGACGCGGCCTACAACAACCCCATGTTCGGCATGCAGGCCACCGGCGGCAGCACGACGGTGCGCGCGCACTGGACGCCGGTGCGGCAGGCCGGCGCCGCCGCGCGCCAGATGCTGGTGGCCGCGGCCGCGCGGCAGTGGGGCGTGGACGCCGCGTCGCTGCGCACCGAGCGCGGCCAGGTGATCGGACCGAATGGCCGCAAGGCGAGCTACGGCTCGCTGGTCGAGGCGGCCGCGAAGGAGTCCGTGCCCGACAAGCCCGCGCTGAAGGACCGCAAGGACTTCCGCATCATGGGCAAGCCGACGCGCCGGCTGGACAGCGCCGCCAAGATCAACGGCACGGCCAAGTTCGGCATCGATGCGCGCGTCGACGGCATGCTGGTCGCGGTGATGGCGCGCGCGCCGATCGCCGGCGCCAAGCCCAAGGCCTTCGACGAAAGCAAGGCCAAGGCGGTCAAGGGCGTGCGCAAGGTCATCGCGATCCCGTCCGGCGTGGCCGTGCTGGCCGACGGCTACTGGGCCGCCAAGCAGGGGCGCGACGCGCTCGGCATCGAATGGGACCTGGGCGAGCACGCCGACCTGTCGAGCGACAAGGTCTCGTCCACGCTCGACGGCGGGCTGCAGAACGCCACCGCGATCGCGCGCGAGACGGGCAACGTGAAGGACGGCGCCGCGACCTCGGCGCGCACGCTGTCGGCGCAGTACGACGTGCCCTACCTCGCGCATGCCTGCATGGAACCGCTGAACTGCCTGGCCTGGGTGCGCGGCGACGAGGTCACGATCTGGGCCGGCACGCAGAGTCAGGGGCCGTCGCAGGGCATCCTGTCCCAGGTGGCGCAGGTCACGCCGGCCAAGGTCAAGGTGAACACGCTGCTGCTGGGCGGCGGCTTCGGGCGCCGCTTCGCGCCGGACTTCACCATCGACGCGACGCTGCTGTCCAAGCTCAGCGGCAGCCCGGTCAAGCTGATCTACGCACGCGAGGACGACATGGCGGCCGGCTACTACCGGCCGGCCTCGCGGGTGCGCTTCGAGGCCGGGCTCGACGAGCAGGGCCGGCCGCGCATGCTGCGCGCGGACGTCGCCAGCCCCTCCATCATGGCGGCCTCGGGCTTCATGAAGATCCCGGAGAACGGCGTCGATGCGATGGCCGTCGAGGGCCTCGCGGACCACCTCTACGACATCCCGCACCAGCGCATCGCCTACGGCCGCGCGGAGCCGGGGCCGCAGGTGTGGTTCTGGCGTTCGGTGGGGCACTCGCAGAACGCGTTCTTCATCGAGAGCTTCGTCGATGAACTGGCGCACGCGGCCAAGGCCGATCCGCTGAAGTACCGGCTGGCGCTGCTGGAGCAGCATCCGCGCGCCCGCGGCGTGCTGACGCTGGCGGCCGAGAAGGCCGGCTGGGGCCGGCCCGCGCCCAAGGGCCGGCATCGCGGCATCGCGCTGGCCGAGAGCTTCGGCAGCTTCGTCGCGGAGGTCGCGGAGGTCTCCGTCGGCCAGGATGGCGCGATCAAGGTCCATCGCGTCACCGCCGCGGTCGATTGCGGCCAGACGGTCAATCCGCAGACCATCGCCCGGCAGATCGAGGGCGCCATCGTCTACGGGCTGTCGGCCGCGCTGCATGGCCGGATCTCGTTCAAGGACGGCAGGGTCGAGCAGGGCAACTTCCACGACTACCCTGTGCTGCGCCTGAACGAGATGCCCAAGGTCGACGTGCACATCGTGCAGAGCGGCGAGGCGCCCGGCGGCATCGGCGAGCCGGGCACGCCGCCGATCGCGCCGGCGGTGGCCAACGCGATCTTCGCGGCCACGGGCAAGCGGCTGCGCCAGCTGCCGTTCGACGCCGAGGCGCTCAAGCGCGCCTGAGCAGCCGGGGCGCGGCGGCGGCTCAGGCGGCCGGCGGGTAGCCGGCCTCGCTGAGCACGTCCGCCAGCGCCTCGCGGCTCAGCGCGCTCTCCACCTTCACCGTCCGCTGCGTCAGGTCGACCTTCACGTCGGCCTGGCCGTCGGCCTCCTTGACCGCGGCCGTGACGGCCGCCAGGCAGTGGCCGCAACTCATGTCGGGCAGCTTGAATTCATGCATGTCGGACTCCTTGTGAGACGTGATGGAAACAGGGCATGGATGGCAGGTTAAACCTTGCCATCATGGCAGGGTCAAGCCCCTCTCCCATCCCCTCTCCCCTCGGGTGTATGGTGTTGACCTTCCCATCATGGCAAGCTTGAGACTGTCGCCATGAACACCGCCACCACCGCCCCTGCTCCGTCCGGCGAACTGCAGTTCGCCGTCTCCGGCATGACCTGCGCGAGCTGCGTCAACCGCGTCGAGCGCGCGCTGCGCAAGGTCCCCGGCGTCGAAGGCGCCGAGGTCAACCTCGCCGCCGAGACCGCCACGGTGCGCGCCCAGCCGGGCGTGGCCGCGGACGCGCTGGTCGCCGCCATCGGCAAGGCCGGCTACGAGGCCCGCGCGATCGTCGACGACACCGGGCTGGCGCCCGCCGACGTGGCGTGGAGCGCCACCGGCTGGCCGGTGGCCATCGCCGCGCTGCTCACGCTGCCGCTGATCGCGCCGATGGTGGCGATGCTCTGGGGCGCGCACTGGATGATCGGCGGCGCGTGGCAGCTCGCGCTCGCGACGCCGGTGCAGTTCTGGCTGGGCGCGCGTTTCTACCGCGCCGGCTGGGCCGCGCTGAAGGACCGCAGCGGCAACATGGACCTGCTGGTCGCGCTGGGCACCAGCGCCGCCTACGGGCTCAGCGTCTACGAGCTGCTGCGCCAGGGGGCCGCGGCCGACGCGCTCTATTTCGAATCGGCCGCGGCCGTCATCACGCTGGTGCTGCTCGGCAAATGGCTGGAGGGCCGCGCCAAACGCCAGACGCTGAGCGCGATCGCCGCGCTCAAGGAGCTCCGGCCCGAGCACGCGCGCGTGCGTCGGGGTTCGGCCGGCGCGGCCGGCGCGGCGGCCGACATCGACGTGCCGATCGCCCAGCTCCAGCTCAAGGACCTGATGGTGGTGCGCCCCGGCGAGCGCATTCCCGCCGACGGACGCGTCCGCGAGGGCCACAGCCACGTCGATGAATCGTTGATCAGCGGCGAGAGCCTGCCGGTCGACAAGGCCGAAGGCGACCGCGTCATCGGCGGCGCGGTCAATGGCGAGGGCCTGCTGCTGGTGGAGGTCACGGCGCTGGGCGCGGAGTCGACGCTGTCGCGCATCGTGCGGCTGGTCGAATCGGCGCAGGCGCACAAGGCGCCGATCCAGCGGCTGGTGGACCGCGTGAGCGCGGTCTTCGTGCCGGCGGTGCTGGTCATCGCCGCGGTCACGCTGCTGGCCTGGGGCGTGTCCACGGGCGACTGGGAGCGCGCGCTGATCCACGCCGTCGCGGTGCTGGTGATCGCCTGCCCCTGCGCGCTGGGCCTGGCCACGCCGGCCGCGATCATGGTGGGCACCGGCGTGGCCGCGCGCCGCGGGCTGCTGATCAAGGACGCGCAGGCGCTGGAGCAGGCGCGCCGCGTGGAGCTGGTGGTGTTCGACAAGACCGGCACGCTGACCGAAGGCAAGCCGCGGCTGACCGCCTTCGCCGCCGCGCCGGGCCAGGAGGAGGCGCAAGCGCTCGCGCTCGCGGCGGCGCTGCAGGCCGGCAGCGAGCATCCGCTGGCGCGCGCGGTGCGCGACGCCGCCGCCGGACGCGCGTTGCCCACGGCCACCGCGACCGAGGTCCGCGCCGTGGCCGGCCGCGGCCTGAGCGGCCGCGTCCAGTCCCGCGCGCTGATGCTGGGCAGCGGCCGCTGGATGACGGAACTGGGCGTCGACCTGTCGCCGCTGAAGGCGCAGGCCGACGCGGCGCTGGCGCAGGGCCGCACGCTGTCGTGGCTGGCGGCGGGCGATGGGCCGGACGCCCCGGCGCTGCTGGCGATGCTGGCCTTCGGCGATCGCAACAAGGCGGCGTCGGCCGCCGCGATCGGGGACCTGAAGGCGATGGGGCTGCGCACGCTGATGCTCAGCGGCGACAACGCCGCCGCGGCGGCCGCGGCCGGCGCGGCGCTGGGCATCGACGAGGTCCGCGGCGAGCTGCTGCCCGAGGACAAGGCCCGCATCGTCGCCGGGTTGCGCGCGGGCGGCACGCCGGTCGCCATGGTCGGCGACGGCATCAACGACGCGCCGGCGCTGGCCGCTGCCGACGTCGGCATGGCGATGGGCGGCGGCACCGACGTCGCGATGGAGGCGGCCGGCATCACGCTGATGCGCGGCGATCCTCGCCTGGTCGCGGACGCGATCGCGCTGTCGCGCGCCACGGTCGCCAAGATCCGCCAGAACCTGTTCTGGGCCTTCATCTACAACCTGCTGGGCGTGCCGCTGGCGGCGCTGGGCCTGCTGAGCCCGGTGATCGCCGGCGCCGCGATGGCGGTGTCCAGCGTGTCGGTGCTGGGCAACGCGCTGCTGCTCAAGCGCTGGAAAGGACATGCGCGATGACCGCCTCGATCCCGGACGCCCCGCTGACGATCGGCCAGGCCGCGCAACGCTCCGGCGTGTCGCCGAAGATGCTGCGCCATTACGAGTCGCTGGGTCTGCTGCCGCCGGTGGCGCGCACCGAGTCCGGCTACCGCCTCTACGGCGAGCGCGAGGTGCACACGCTGCGCTTCATCCGCCGCGCGCGCGACCTGGGCTTCTCGATGGCGGAGATCGCCGAGCTGCTCAAGCTCTGGCAGAACCGCCGCCGCGCCAGCGGCCAGGTCAAGCGCATCGCCGAGCAGCACATCGCCGACCTGGATCGCCGCCTGGCCGAGATGCAGGCGATGCGCCGCGCGCTGGCCGAGCTGGCGCACTGCTGCCACGGTGACGACCGCCCCGACTGCCCCATCCTCGACGACCTCTCGCAAGGAGCCTCCCCATGAGCGACATTCCTGGCCTCGCGGCCGATCCCCTGCCCGCCCGCTGGGAGCGCATCGCGGCGCACCTCGGCGACGTCGGCGGCCTGCCCATCCGGCGCGCCGTGCCGACGCCCAAGCGCCGCATGATCGGCGCGTGGTGCTTCCTCGATCACGCCGGTCCGGCCGACCTCTCGCCCGGCACCGCGATGCGCGTCGGTCCGCATCCGCACACCGGGCTGCAGACCTTCAGCTGGATGATCGAGGGCGAGGTGCTGCATCGCGACAGCCTGGGCTCCGAGCAGATGCTGCGTCCGGGCCAGGTGAATCTGATGACGGCGGGGCGCGGCATCAGCCACACCGAGGAATCGCAGTCGGACCGGCTGCAGCTCGCGCAGCTCTGGATCGCGCTGCCGGACGCGGTGCGCCATCGCGACCCCGCCTTCGAGCATTTCCCCGCGCTGCCGGCCTTCGCGACCGGCGGCTTCGACACGATGCTGCTGGTGGGCGAGTTCGGCGGCCACCGCTCGCCGGTGCCCAGCCACACGCCGCTGCTGGGCGTGGACCTGAGCGCCACCCGCGCGGCCGAGGCGGCGATCCCGCTGCATCCGGATCACGAATACGGGCTGATGGTGCTGGAGGGCGAGTTGTCGGTGACGCTGGACGGCGAGTCCACCGGCATGAGCCGGCCCGGCGAACTGCTCGCCATCGCGCCGGGCGCGCGCTCGCTGAAGCTGCTGTCGGGCGGCGGCAAGAGCCGCGCGCTGCTGCTGGGCGGTCCGCCCTTCGGCGAGCCGGTGCTGCTGTTCTGGAATTTCGTCGGCCGCTCGCGCGAGGAGATGCAGGCCTGGGCGGAGGAATGGAACAGCCGCGAGGACGGCGGCCGCTTCGGCGCGGTGCACGGCTTCGACGGCCCGCGGCTGCTCGCGCCGGTGGTGCCGCCGCTCAAGACGCCGCGCTAGCCGCGGCCGCTCCGGCGCGCGCGCCGCGCAGCACGAAGGCCTCCACCGCCGAGAGCAGGCCGGCCTGCTCGGCGGCCATCAGTCCCTGCTCGACCCAATCGGCCAGCGGTGGCGCGCCGGGCCGCTCGGGCAGACCGCGCGACAGCCAGCCGGCCGCGGTCCCGGCCGTCACGTATCTCGCATGCACCGCGCGGACGACGGCGTGCACGTACTCGGCCACGCCACGCCGGCTGGCGGCCCCGAGGCGGTCCGCCACCAGCGCCAGCCCCTGCCGGCCGTCGCGCATCCGCATCGACAGCAGACGCTCGAGATGCCGCGGCTCGAGCCAGCCGCTCGCGCAGGCGTGATGCCACACATCGGTCAGCGCGCGGACCGCCGTGACCCACGGCGGGTCCATCCCCGACGCGCCGATCAACGCCAGGGTCAGGGGCGATTCGACCGTGCCCGCGCGCCGGCATCCCATCAGCGACAGCAGCCGGCGCGAGTTCAGCCGGTCGCGTGTCAGTGAGACCAGGCCGCTGGCCAGCATCCGCGTGGCCCCCGTGGAGTGGCGCACGGCCTCGTGGAGCGCGCTCTCGCCGGGACCTCCGACTTCCGCGCGCAACAGCCGGCAGAGCGCCGCCGGCGACAGCCGGCCGGCGCGGCTGGCCTCGGTCACCCCGCGCAGCCACTCGAGCACGGCCCCCTGATGCCCGGCGATCACCGCCGCCCTCATGCCCGGCATCTGGCCGGGCGCGCCGGCGAAGACGCGGGTCATCAGGCCATCGGACAGGGTGGCCGGCAGTTGCTCCACGGCGTCGAGCAGTTGCCGGAGCGCGGCGATGTTGCCGCATGCCATCGCCGTCCCGATCGCAAGATGGAAGCCCGCATGGATCCAGCCGCGCCGCAGGCCGGTCCGTTCCAGCACCCCCATCCGTTCCAGCAGGCTCATCCGTTCCAGCTGGCGAGCCGGCACCAGCTCGCTCTCCGCGGCGAGATGCGCCTCGAGCACGGCCTGATGTCCCCGCCGCACGGCCTCGGTGGGACCGTGGGCATCGCCGTCGGCGAGCAGGAGCGACAAGGCCAGCGACCGCGGGATCAGGCGCTCGGCGACCGCCTGCCGCAACGCGTCGAGGAAGGCCCGCTGCGCCCGGACATGCCCGCCGGCCATCGCGCGCACGTACGCCGGCGGCCCCAGGGGACCGCCCCGCATCAGCTCGACCCAGAGCGCCCGCCCGATGACGCGCTGTCTCAAGGCCTCCAGCAGCGCCTGCAGCCAGACGCCCGCCGTCGCCGCATCGCCGCGGTCCATCGCCCGGCCAAGCCCTTGCCCATGCACCGAGCCGCCCTGCCCCGCCGCGCGGAACACTTCGATCATCCACGGCGCGTGGAACAGGCCTTCGTCGCGGGCCTTCCGCAGCGCTTGCAGATAGACGGACAGCAGGTCGTGGCGGCCCGCTTCGAGCGCGTCTCCGGCCGGCGAGAACTGCTCGTCGTTCATCTGTCCGAGCACCAGGCGGCGGTACTGGCCGACGGTCAACAGCCCTCGGCGGCAAAGCCCTTCCACCGCGTCGAGCCAGACGGCCAGCGCGTCCGCGGCGTCGGCGCGCGCGGGCCTGGCGCGCATGGCGTCGATCAAGGCCGGATGCCCCTGCTCGTTCTTGCCCGCCAGCAGGGTGAAACGGCCGCGGCTGCCCATGGCCGGCAAGGCGCGCCACAGCACCTCCAGCCAGCAGGAGAGGCGCGCCGCGTGCCCGTCCCGCAGCGCGCCGGCCAGGGCCGAGCCACCGTCGACCCGGCGCAAGAACGACATCGCCGCGGCCGCCGTCCCGCAGTGGGACACGATCTGTCGCAGGCGCGGCCAATCACCGGCCTGATCGGCCGCCGCGCCCAGCGGCGCGCGACACTCCCCCGGCCAGCGGCAGGGCGGGTGGCGGCGCCACCAGAGCGCCATCGCCTCGGCCGGCATCCGGCGCCACCAGCGCGACGCCAGTTCATCGTTCACCAGCCAGCGCGGCGGCAGCCAGGTCCATTCGGCATCGGTCGCGTCGGCCAGCGCGGCGCTCGCGATGGCCTCGCGCTGGCCCGGCGCCAGGCCGATGGGCGCGATCGCGCGGCCGCCGCGGCTCTCGAGGTCGTCGAGCACGCGAAGATCCGCCATCGACACGCGCCGCGTCGCGTGGTCGTCGCCGTCCTCGCGCATCCAGCAGAAGGCGCCGGCCAGGTCCATCAACTCGAGCCGGCGGCCATCGTCCGAGAGCCAGGCCGCGACCGGCGCGGGGGGTGCCGGCGGCGCCGTCAACGCGCCAAGCGCCGCGAGGTGCGCCAGGATCCCGGCGGCCACCCGCCCGGCATCGGGCGTGAGCCGCCAGAGCTCATCGCCGGCCGACTCCGGATCGGGGAAGGCCTCGAGCAAGACCCGCTGCGGCACCGGGCCGATCGCGTCCTCGAGCTGGCGGTGCGCCGCATGGACCGTCTCGACTTCCCATGGGTCCCTCAGCGCCATGCGGTCGGCGTCGATGCCGTGCTCACGCAGGCAGCGGCGCAGGTCGACCAGGCCCGTCTCGGCCATCCGCCGGGCGGTGCGCGCTGGCGACGCCTCCTTGGACAGGATCGTGGCGGCCTCCCTTTCGAGACTGCCGGTCCATACACGCGCATCCATGAAGATGTCGGTCGGCCGCGAGTCGCGCAGCGGCAAGGCCAGGCGCTGGATCAAGGCGTTCGCGAAATGCGCGTGGTGGGTCCTCAGCGGATGCGGCTGCATCGGATCGCGGCCCACGGTGCGCCGCACGAAACGGTCGATGGCCTCGTCCCTCAGGCCGTCTCGCGCGCGCAGCGCCGCCGCGACCGCGCCGCCACGCGCGACGTCGAGCCGCCGCACCGCCTCCGTCAGCGTGTGGACGAAGCCGCCCAGGCAGGCCTTGAGCGCGTCGGCCACCTCGATCAGCTGCTCGCGGCGGTCCTCGACCGGCAGCCGCGGATCGGCCAGCGCGGCCGCCAGCCGTGACAACAGCCGAGCGCCGTCGCCCTGGAGGTAGGCGAAGTAATGCGGATCGCCGGCCAGGAAGGGATTCACACGGCCCAGGCCGGAAGGAAGGTCGGCGAAGACCGAGGCCACGCTCAACTGGTCGTTGACGTGAAGGAGCTCGGCCGCACGCGCCATCAGCTGGGCGCAGGCGCTGTCCAGCGACACGGCGCCGCGGGCCGCGTCGACGGCATCGGACGTCTCATCGCGAGCCGGCTCGGCCGACAGCTCCGCGGAGAACCCGAAGTGGCCGTCGAAAGCGTCTTCGGCGGCGGGCAGCGGATCGCGGGTGGAGCGATGGAACAGGTGGGGCATGGCGGCGGTCTCGGCTTTGGAGACCGCCTGTGTCGGGCCGCCGCGGGCCCCGCGCGCTGGCGCTCGTCGGTGGACCGGCGCCGGCGCGGGCGCCGATCCAGGCCGCCGCGCGGCGCGTCCAGGCCGTGGCCAGCCGCGCCTCGCGCGGCGGCCGGCCTCAGGCGAACTTGCCGGCCTGGAAGTCGCGCACCGCCTGCAGCAACTCGCCCTCGGTGTTCATCACGAACGGGCCGTACTGCGCGATCGGCTCGCCCAACGGCTGGCCGGCGATCAGGATGACGCGGGCGCCTTCCTCCGACGCGGTCAGCCGCACGCCGTCCGAGCCCGGCGTGTTGGCCAGGATCGCCATCCGGCCGGTGGGCACCAGGCAGCCGGTGTCGAAGCGCAGCGCCCCGCGATACACGTAGAGGAAGGCGTTGTGCGTCGACGGGATCGCCTGCTCGAAGCTCGCGCCCGGTGCCAGCCGCACGTCGAGGTAGAGCGGCTGCGTCGCCTCGCGCTGGACCGCGCCGGCCACGCCATGGCTGCCGCCGGCGATGACGCGCACCGTGGCGCCGGGCGATTCGAGCTCCGGGATCTCGGCGCTGGCGATGTCCCGGTACCAGGGGTCGCGCATCTTGTCGCGGCCCGGCAGGTTCAGCCAGAGCTGGAAGCCTTCCATGCGGCCTTCCTGCTGCTCGGGCAGTTCCGAATGGATCACGCCGCGGCCCGCGGTCATCCATTGCACGCCGCCCGGGCCGAGCAGGCCTTCATGGCCGGCCGAGTCGCGATGGCGCATGCGCCCCTCGAGCATGTAGGTCACGGTCTCGAAGCCGCGGTGCGGGTGATCGGGGAAGCCGGCGATGTAGTCGTCGGCGTTGTCGGTGCCGAAGGCATCCAGCATCAGGAAGGGATCCAGCCGCCGCTGCAGGTCGCGGGTCAGCACCCGCGTCAGCTTGACGCCGGCGCCGTCGCGCGTGGCCTGCCCTTGCACCAGGCGCTCGACCTGGCGGGGCGTCGTGATGGTGGAGACAGGGGTCGCGGCGGTCATGGTGGAGTCCTTTCCTTCTTCATCGAACTCGAACCCGATGGGCTCGAACCGTTCAGCCGGCAGCGAGTGCCGCCGGCCCGGCATGGGGCTTGGGGGTCCAGGAGGGATCCCCCATGCCCCGTGGCGGGCGCGCCCGGTCGTTCAGGCCGGCTGGGCTTCGCCGAACAGCGCGGCGATTTCCTCGCGGGCGGTCGCCAGGCCCTTGGCCGCGGCTTCCTCGCCCATGTTGAGGCCTTCGGCGAGCACGAACTTCACGTCGTTCATGCCCAGGAAGCCCAGCGTCACCTGCAGGTAGGGGACGACGTTGTCGGACGGCTGGCCGCGGTGGACGCCGCCGCGCGAGCTGACGACGATCACGCGCTTGCCGGTGACCAGGCCTTCGGGGCCGTTGGCGCCGTAGCGGAAGGTGACGCCGGCGCGGGCGACCGCGTCGATCCAGTTCTTCAGCTGCGAGGACACGCCGAAGTTGATCATCGGCGCGGTCAGCACGACCACGTCGGCGGCCTGCAGCTCGGCGATCAACTGGTCGTTGAAGGCCACGCGGTCGGCCTGGGCCTGGCTGCGGGCGTCGGCCGGCGTGAACAGCGCGCCGAGGGTGGCCTCGTCCATGGCCGGCAGCGGACGCACGGCCAGGTCGTGCACGACGGTCTTGGCGCCCGGGTTGCGCTCGACCAGCTGCTGCACGACCTCGTTGGCCAGCAGCGTCGAGACCGAGCCCTGACCTTCGTGCAGACGACGGGCGCTGGAATTGATCTGGAGGATGTTCATGGTGCGTTTCTCCGGGCTTTTTTGGCTGCGGCAGCCAAGGTGTGATGGGATGGAGAGAACTGTATTGATCGCTTGACAGCACCAGAAGACGCCGCAACGGATAAGTTTGTTCCGCCAGAGGAACAGTGGGGCGCGGAGGGGGCGGGCTCCGGGCGGGGGGCAGCGGGATGGGCCCTTGCCGCCGCCGTCTCCAGCATCGCGGCGTTGAGCTTCCTGGCTCGCCAGTTCACGGTCCCGCAGATCCGGTGGTTCAAACGGGCCAGCGACTTGGGCGAGGCGTCGAACAGCCCGCAGTCTTCTGGCGGCGGATCGGCGGGGGCGGCAGGAACGCCCAGGCGCTGCTGCAGAATGCCGCGCTGCTTGCTGATCCGCAGGTTCAGCTCCGGGGAGGCCAGCGTCTCGGGGGGCAGCGATGCGGCCTTCCTGATGCTGCGGTCGATGACGACACGGCGCACCGCGTCGAAATGCTCCCCGCGTGCCATTCGCGGATCGGTCGGCACCTCATAGGGGACGAAGTGGCTGAGCGTGGCCACGGGATCGGCGCTCAGGGCCAGTTCATGGAGGAGCTGGGCCAGCAGGTCGCACTTCTCCTGGCGGTTGCCAATGCTGTCGGTCTGCGGCCTGCCCAGGCGCTGGGCGGCGTCCCGCATGGCCACCACGCCGAGGGTCTGCAGGCGGGCCACTGGATCGTCCTCCTCGCCCGTGCGCAATCTCCCCAACCATCGGTCTGCGAAGACGTTCAGGGGTCGCGATTCGACCCCGCCGAGGCCGTGGCAGCACGCCAGTAATCCGTCCAGCGCGCGGGCAAGGTCTGCGTTGCCGATGTCCGTCAGCAGCGGCTCGTCCTCGGGATCAGGATTGCCCCTGAGACAGATCTTCCAGTGCGCGTTCATGTGGATCGCGTCCTTGGGATCGAACTCGATCGACCGGCGATCCTGCAATTCGGTGGGTGGCTTCGGGGCTCCCAGACCCAGGTATTTCAGTCTTGCCTCGACGGCCCCGGTGGGAATGGCGGCGGGCGGCCCGATCCATGGCGAGAGACGGGCGACTCGCTCGTTCCACCGGGGGTTCCCTTCCACCCCCGACACGGCACGTTCCGTGTCGACCATCAGATGGGCGAGCGTCAGGACGATGCCAAATTCCGATCCCACCGCCCGTGATTTGGATTCGGATCTGAATTCGGACTGGAACCGCGCCTCGTAGCCTTTGAGAAGCACGGCGCTCTGATCGGACTTGAGCGTGTCCAGGTTACAGAGAAGCCGCTTCAGGATGCGACAACCGCCATCGAGCATCAGCGCATCGTGCTCATTCAGGGCGCCGCGATCGACCGGCCCCTCATACCGAAGGCGCCATCTCTTCAGGCAATCGCGCACGTGGGGGGCGGTCTCGGGCACGTACTGGATCAGGCCGGCAAGATGGCCGGCAACCCGCTTCTGGAGCTGCTCCAGACGGTTCGGCCCGATGCGCGTCAGGATCGCGCCGACCGGCCCGATCTCGATCAGCGGCGCCCCGCTGGCCGAGTCCCGCGGAGCGCGGTGGACAACCTGCGGCACTTCGGGGCGGTCAAGGCGCTCGGACGGGTCATGGCCATCGATGACCGAGGGGGGAAGACTGGGGATGCGGAACAAGCGGCTCTCCGGTGCGGGACATGCGAAACCGGATCCCGGAGCGTCGGGCCCGGCGCGAAGGGCGCTTCAGTCCGGCTCCTCGCTCTGTTGTTCCCACATCAGCATCAATGCTGGGCGCCGTCGCTAAGATTCCCCTTATTCAACGAACAATCAGGACCGATACCGATGAGCCTCGACGCCGACGACCTGCTGGTCTTTGCCCGCGTGATCGAGAGCGGCAGCTTCAGCCGCGCCGCGGAGCGGCTGCAGTTGCCGAAATCGACGGTGTCGCGCCGGATCGCGGCGCTGGAGGAGCGGCTGGGCGAGAAGCTGCTCCAGCGCAGCACGCGGCGGCTGACGCTGACCGACTTCGGCCAGGGCGTGCTGGAGCATGCGCGGGTGCTGGCCGGCGAGGTGGATGGCGCGCTGGCGCTGGCGCTGCACCGGCAGCAACGGCCCACGGGGCGGCTGCGGGTGTCGATGCCGGCCGACTTCGCGCACCAGATGCTGACGCCGATGCTGAGCCGCTTCGTCGGCGACTACCCCGAGGTGCAGCTGGAACTGGACCTCTCGCCGCGCCGCGTCGACCTGATCGCGGAGGGTTTCGACATCGCGGTGCGGATGGGTCAGCTGCCGCCGGACAGCCAGCTCGCGGCGCGGCGGCTGGCGATGTTCAGCAGCGGCCTGTATGCGTCGCCCGATTACCTGGCCCGGCACGGCGAGCCGCAGTTGCCGGAGGGGCTGCTCAGCATGCATGGGCTGATGATCCTGAGCCGCGCCGGGGAGGCGCTGCCATGGCGGCTGTTCGGCATCGTCGACGGACAGGCGGACCAGCGCCACGAGTGGACCGGCGTGCCCGAGCGCCGCACGCTGGTCAACGCGCCGGACATGCTGCTGCACATGGCGCGCGCGGGGCTGGGCATCACCTGGGTCGGCAACCAGTACGCGCAGCGCTTCATCGACAGCGGCGAGCTGGTGCGCGTGCTGCCGGCCTGGTGCGCGGAGCCCTCGACCTGCTGGGCGGTGTTCCCGCAGCGGCGCCTGATGCCGCTGCGCACGCGGCTGTTCCTCGACGCGATGGCCGAGGAACTCGGGCCCTTCGATCAGGCTGCGATGTACGGGATGTGATTCAAGACAGCCGCGGCGATGGCGTGGTGATCACCCGATACGCCTCGTTGATGATGGGCACTCCCGCGTTCGATGCGTCGTATGCGGTGTCCTCCACCACGTCACCATTGATGGCGATCTCGCGGCCGAGGTATATCAGCAGACCGCCCGCCACATCGCGGGCGTCTCGTTGGAGGACCGGGTGTCGCGCCACCCAGGCCTCAAGCTTCTCCTTGACCGGCTCTGCACCTTCTCGCGGCGTGGCTTGGGAGGCCTGCATGACGGTGACCATGGTCAGTGCCTGACCAATCGCGGTGATGAGCGGCACGGCATCGGATCGCCCTGCCACGACACCTTTGCGCAGGTACTCCCAAGCCACACTTCGCGCGCTCTCGCAGCCGGGCACCGCAAGCCGCTGGCAAAGCTCCGCCATCATCCGCCGGCCGGCACCCAGCATCTGCACCCGCATGTCGGAGGGATCCTGGGTCGGGCGCGAGAGTTCGTCCTTCAGCTTGTCGAACGAAAGGCGCTCCTTGCCGGTCTTGGCCATCTCGCTGGACAGCAGCGAACCAAGCGTCCGGAAGTGCTGAGACAGTTCGAGCTGAGGCGCCTCCTTGGCGGCCTGCAGGGCCTCTTTCAGGGCCACAGCCGGATCAGGCGACTGCCCGCCGTTGGTCATCAGACGCGCTTCGAGCGATCGAATCACACGGCCCGGCGCCGTCGAGCATTGGTCGTCCCTCAACGTCTTGCACAGCTCGGCGAGCAACGGCTTGCCCCGACACAGGAACTGCAGCGGCACCGCCACCTTCTCCTGCTCGATGGTCGTGCAGCGCTCAAAGAACTCGGCGAAGGCCTCGCGGAGCCTGTCCCAAGACGGATCGACACGGAGTAGCGACTCCAACTCCGCCACGAGGCCCTGCGTCTGCGCGATGGATTCGGCGATCTCCTTCGATCCACCGACGGCACTCAGCCGCTGAGCCCATTCATCACTTACGTTCGCGGGGTGAGCGCTCGACCCCGAGATCGGGGAGCTGGACCCTGTGCACATGGCAATCCCTTTGCATGAACATCAACAAGCAGCGTTGGTGCTCCGCAATGCGTTCAAGGGTTCGCTGGTGAGTCCTCGAGGTCGGCCGCACGCGCGGCCAGGGCCTTCACAGGAAATTCGAACCGTGTGTCGGGCGAGGGCGAACGCGCTGGGCTTGAAGGCAGCATCGGGATCTCCGAAAGGCGGAAACCCCTTCAGTTCACCCATCAGGCAGCGGGTTCCGTCACCCGAAACCGTCCGCTACTCGACCTGGAACCCGATCTCCACGCTGACCTGGCGAGGCGCGGGAATGGGCTCGAAGCGCCACTGCTTGACGGCGGTGAGCGCCGCCGCGCTCAGCTTGCGATCCGGCGAGCGCAGCGCCTGCGCCGCATCCACCGTGCCGTCCGGACGGACGATGAACTGCACCATCACCGAACCCTGGCGCTGCTGCGACAGCAACCCGCGCGGGTACTCGGGATCGACGCGGCGCACCAGCTTCAGCGGCACGGGCTCGTCGGGCTCGGCCGTCTCCGGCTCGGGCGGCGTGCCCTTGCCCGCGGGCGCCGAGGTCGACGGCGCCGCGATCGCCACCACCTGCGGCGATGGCGCCTCGGACAGCGGCTGCGGCGCGGGCGCGGCGGGCGCGACGGTCTGCGCCATCGGGGCCGGCGACGGCGCCGTGGCCGCCACCGTCTGCATCGCGGCACCGGCGTCGCCGCGGGCCGCGAGCGCGCGCTCGGCGGCGGAATCCAGCTCCTGGCGGCGCGCCGGGATCATCGCCGGCGCGGTGGCGGCCGGCGCCGGCCTCGCCACCGTCTTCACCACCTCGGCCTTGGCCTCGTGCGGCTTGTCGGCGGCCTTCTTCTCGCCCTTCTCGGCGTGGAACTTGATCCACTGGAAAACCTTGTCGGCATCGCGCTTGGCGCGCTCGACATCGCTCAGCTGAGCCTTGGGATCGGCCGCTGCGGCGGGCGCCGCCGGCGCGGTCTGCGCCTGCGCGGCCGCCATCGCGGCCAAGGACAAGCTCAAGACCTGGCACAGCGCCAGGCCTCGACGCCGCACGCTCAGGAAACTTCGGCTGCTCATCACTCCACCCTCTCGATTGCGCTGCTGCTCTCGTCCTGGGGACGCCGGTCTTGTCTGCCTCTCGCGGCTCTCGTGGCTCTTATGGCTGCTGGCTCTTTCACGCCCAGCATGAGCGCCGCAGTGTAAGAAGTCGTGTGCGGGACAGTGACTCGGGGTTTGCCCGCAAGAACGGTGTAACGGCGGGCCGGCGGCCGCGCCGCGTCGACGAATTCACGATCCGGCGGGACCGCGCGCGGCCGGGCCTATACTGCGCGCCTGCTCCGGGGAGCCCTGGGCCAGGCGATGCACGCGGCGACGCGCGCATCGGCCGGCACGGGCTGAGACATGGCGATGAAGCCATGGACCCGCTGAACTTGATCCGGTTCGTACCGGCGTAAGAAGAGCCCGCCCTTCGTGGCGCACCCCCGGCGACTCCCGCGCACCCCGCGCCGCGCCGATCCCCGCGGCCCCAGGCCGTACCGGTGCGCCGCCCTCGCGAGGGGCCCTGTTCCGCACGCCTCACGACCGCCTCGGTCCAGCCTCCGGCGCCCAACCGGAGACACCGATGCTTGATCTGACCCCGAGTTCCCTCCCCGACACGCGCGCCGAGGCGGCCACCGACGCGGCCGCCGAGTTCCACGACCGCCTGGCCGCCAGCCGCGCGCCGCTGCCGGCTTCGGCCAAGACGCATGAGGCCGGCGCGCTGCATCCCGGGCTGCGCGTGCCGCTGCGCGAGATCGCGCTGACCAACGGCGAGCGCATCGCCGTCTACGACACCTCGGGCCCCTACACCGACCCGGCGGTGACCACCGACGTGCGCCGCGGCCTGCCGGCCACGCGCGCCGCCTGGATCGAGACCCGCGGCGATACCGAGCCCTACACCGGCCGCCCGATCCAGCTCTTCGACGACGGCCTGCGCGAGGCCGCGCTGCAGCAGGCGCTGCGCGCGCAGACCGCGGCGCTGAACCGCACGCCGCGGCGCGCGAAGTCCGGCGCCAACGTCACGCAGATGCACTACGCGCGCCGCGGCATCGTGACGGCGGAGATGGAGTACGTCGCCATCCGCGAGAACGGCCGCCGCCAGTGGATGGCCGAGTACCTCGCCGACACCGAGCGCGAGCAGCGCCTGGCCGGCCAGGGCCTGGGCGCCGCGATCCCCGCGGTCATCACGCCGGAGTTCGTCCGCGACGAGGTCGCGCGCGGCCGCGCCATCATCCCGGCCAACATCAACCATCCGGAACTCGAGCCGATGGCGATCGGGCGCAACTTCCTGGTCAAGGTCAACGCCAACATCGGCAACTCGGCGGTGAGCTCGGGCATCGAGGAGGAGGTCGAGAAGCTGGTCTGGGCCACGCGCTGGGGCGCGGACACGGTGATGGACCTCTCGACCGGCCGCAACATCCACACCACCCGCGACTGGATCCTGCGCAACAGCCCCGTGCCCATCGGCACCGTGCCGATCTACCAGGCGCTGGAGAAGGTCGGCGGCGTGGCCGAGGACCTCACCTGGGCGCTCTTCCGCGACACGCTGATCGAGCAGGCCGAACAGGGTGTCGACTACTTCACCATCCATGCCGGCGTGCGGCTGCCCTTCGTGCCGATGACGGTCAAGCGCC
Source organism: Roseateles sp. Mitsp63 (assembly GCF_059491535.1). Taxonomy (NCBI): domain Bacteria; kingdom Pseudomonadati; phylum Pseudomonadota; class Betaproteobacteria; order Burkholderiales; family Sphaerotilaceae; genus Roseateles; species Roseateles sp. Mitsp63. Next base: position 5,922,104 of record NZ_CP168509.1, read on the forward strand.
GCACCGGCATCGTGTCGCGCGGCGGCTCGATCCTGGCGAAGTGGTGCATCGCGCATCACCGCGAGAACTTCCTCTACACGCACTTCGAGGAGATCTGCGACATCATGAAGGCCTACGACGTCAGCTTCTCGCTGGGCGACGGACTGCGGCCGGGCTCGCTGGCGGACGCGAACGACGAGGCCCAGTTCGCCGAGCTGCGCACGCTGGGCGAGCTGACGAAGATCGCGTGGAAGCACGACGTGCAGACCATGATCGAAGGCCCGGGCCACGTGCCGATGCACATGATCCAGGCCAACATGACCGAGCAGCTCAAGCACTGCGACGAGGCGCCCTTCTACACGCTTGGCCCGCTGACGACGGACATCGCGCCCGGCTACGACCACATCACCAGCGGCATCGGCGCCGCGATGATCGGCTGGTTCGGCTGCGCGATGCTCTGCTACGTGACGCCGAAGGAGCACCTGGGCCTGCCCGACCGCGACGACGTCAAGCAGGGGCTGATGGCCTACAGGATCGCGGCGCACGCGGCCGACATCGCCAAGGGCCATCCGGCCGCCCGCGCGCGCGACGACGCGCTGTCCAAGGCGCGCTTCGAGTTCCGCTGGGAGGACCAGTTCAACCTGGGCCTGGATCCGGAGACGGCGCGCGAGTTCCACGACGAGACCCTGCCCAAGGACAGCGCGAAGGTGGCGCACTTCTGCTCGATGTGCGGGCCCAAGTTCTGCTCGATGAAGATCACGCAGGACGTGCGCGAGTACAGCGCGCAGCTGGAGGCCGGCATGCGCGAGAAGAGCGCGGAGTTCCGCGCCGGCGGCGCCGAGCTCTACATCCCGATCCGCCAGGACTGAGCGCGATGGCCGCGATCGCCATCGCCGGCGCGGGGCTCGCCGGGCGGCTGCTCGCCTGGGCGCTCGGGCGCGCCGGGCATCGCGTCGAGGTCTTCGACGCGTCGCCGGGTCCGGAGCCCGCCTTCGACGCGCACGGCGCCGCCGCGTTCAGCGCGGCCGGCATGCTGAGCCCGCTCGCGGAGCAGGAACAGGGCGGCGCCGCGATCGCCGCGCTGGGATGGCGCTCGCTGGCGCTGTGGCCCGGCATCGTGGCCGCGCTGCCGCGGCCCGTGCCGCTGCAGTCGAACGGGAGCCTGCTGCTGGCGCATCGCGCCGACCTGGGCGCCGCGCAGCGCGCGCTGATGCGCATGCCGGGCGCGGAGCCCCTCGATGCCCAGGCCCTGCGCGCGCACGAGCCGATGCTCGCGCCGGGTCTGCGCGGCTGGCTGCTGCCGCGCGAAGGCCTGATCGCACCGCCCGCCGCGATGGCCGCGTTGCACGCCGGCGCGGCCGAGGCGCGCTGGCACTGGGCGCGGCCGGTCGACCAGGTGCTGCCGGGCGAGCTCCATTTCGCCGATGGCGCGCGGTGGCGCGGCGAGTGGGCGATCGATGCGCGCGGCCTCGGCGCGCGGCCGCCGCTGCCGCTGCGCGGCGTACGGGGCGAGATCGTCACGCTGTCGCTGCCTGGCCACGGCTTGCGTCGTCCCGCGCGGCTGCTGCATCCGCGCCATCGCGTCTACCTCGTTCCGCGGTCCGGCGAGGACATCGTCGTCGGCGCCAGCGAGATCGAGAGCGAGGACCGCAGTCCCATGTCGCTGCGCTCGGCGGTCGAGCTGATGGCCGCGGCGCAGAGCGTGCTGCCGGCGCTGTCCGAGGCGCGCATCCTGCGCCTGGATCGCCACCTGCGCCCGGCCCTGCCCGACAACCTGCCCTTCACCCATCACGAACCCGGCCTGCTGCGGCTCAATGGCCTGTACCGCCACGGCTGGCTGCTGGCGCCCGCGCTGGTCGAGCGGCTGCTCGGCGAGGCCGGACTGGCCGATCTGGTCGCGCTCACCGGCGAGCGCGCCCGCGTCATCGATTCCCTGGAGACCTCCCCATGACCGCCCTGCCCCCGATCACCGTGCGGCTCGACGACCGCGCCGTGGCGCTGCCCGCCGGCGCCACGCTCGCGCAACTGCTGGAACAGGAGCGGCGTGAGCCGGCCGCCGTCGCGACGGCGCTCAATGGCCGCTTCGTGCCCCGCGACGCGCGTCCCGCGACGGCGCTGAGCGACGGTGACGTCGTGCTGTTCTTCCAACCGATCGTCGGGGGCTGAGATGACGCATGGATCCGATCCGCTGCTGATCGACGGCGTCGCGCTCGACAGCCGCTTCTTCCTGGGCACGGCCGGCTATCCGAGCCCGGCGGTGCTGTGCGACGCGATCCGCGCGTCGTCATCGCAGGTGCTGACGGTCGGCCTGAAGCGCACGCTGCAGGCCGGCGACAACGGCGCGCTCGCGCAGGCGCTGGCCGCCGGGCGCGGGCAGGGCGCGCGGCTGCTGCCCAACACGGCGGGCTGCCGCAGCGCCCGCGAGGCGGTGCAGCTCGCCCACATGGCGCGCGAGCTTTACGGCACCGCGTGGATCAAGCTCGAGGTCATCGGCGATGACCACACGCTGCAGCCCGATCCCTTCGAGCTCGTCGCTGCCGCGACCGAGCTGGCGCGCGAGGGCTTCGTCGTCTTCCCGTACTGCACCGAGGACCTGATCCTCGGCCGCCGGCTGCTCGACGCGGGCTGCCCGCTGCTGATGCCCTGGGGCGCGCCGATCGGCTCCGGCCAGGGCCTGCTGAACCTGCATGGCCTGCGCACGCTGCGCGAGCGGCTGCCGGATACGGTGCTGGTCATCGACGCGGGACTGGGCGCGCCCTCGCAGGCGGCGCGGGCGATGGAGCTGGGCTTCGACGCGGTGCTGCTGAACAGCGCGGTCGCGCAGGCGGCCGATCCGGTCGCGATGGCCGGCGCGTTCCGCGGCGCGGTGCGCGCGGGGCGGCAGGCCTTCCGCGCCGGCCTGATGGCGGCGCAGTCGTTCGCCGTCGCCAGCACGCCGGTCAGCGGCCACGCCTTCCTGCTGGGGGACGCATGAGCGAGCGCGAGAACCGCCGGGAATCCTCGGCAGGCGGCGCGCTGCCCTCCCCTTTGGTGCCGCATCCCAGCCTGCCGTCGCCGTGGGCGCCGGCGGTCGATCCGGATGCCGCGACGCTGAGGCCCTGGACCGACGATCCCGAGCCGCCGGTGATCTGGAGCGTCGCCGGGACCGACAGCGGCGGCGGCGCCGGCCTGAGCGCCGACACGCGCGCCGCCGCGGCGATGGGCGTGCACCTGTGCCCGGTGGTCGCGGCGGTCACGGCCCAGCACTCGCTGGGGGTGAGCGCGGTGTTCCCGTTGCCGGCGCACCAGGTGCGCGCGCAGCTGAGCGCGCTGCGCCAGGACATGCCGCCCCGGGTCGTGAAGACCGGCCTGCTGGCGAGCGCCGCCACGGTCGACGCGCTGCTCGCGCAGCGGGGCGAGGCGCTGCTCGTGGTCGATCCGGTGCTGGGCGCGAGCGCCGGCGGCGCCGCGTTCTGCGACGACACGCTGCTCGGCGCCTATCGCCATCAACTGATCCCTCAAGCCGCGCTGATCACGCCGAACCGGCGCGAGGCCGAGCGGCTGCTCGGCGTGCCGGCCGGCCAGCTGCCGGTGCCGGAACTGGCCGCGATGCTGCGCGGGCTGGGCGCGCGGGCCGTGGTGATCACCGGCGGCGATGACGCCGCACTGGCCGACGGCCTGTCGCTCGACTGGCTCGACAGCCCGCTGGCGGCGGGATGGATCGCGCTGCCGCGGCTGTCCGGCCGCGACGGCGCGCCAGCGCATCACCACGGCAGCGGCTGCACCTTCGCGACGGCCGCGGCGGCGGCGATGGCGCGCGGCTTCGCCATCCCGGACGCCGTGATCCTGGCGAAGATGCTGACCTGGTCGGCGCTGCGCGATGGACACGCGGCGGGCGCGGGGCCGGGACCGCTGCGGCCGGACCGCCGCTTCGTCGAAGACCCGCGCGCGATGCCGGTGATGGGCTTCGACGACGAGACGGCGCCCGGGCGCGCGACGCTGACGCGCTGGCGCGAGATGCTGTGGCCGTCGGCGCGGCGCCCGGCGCCTTTCGCGACGGGGCTGTACGCGATCACCGAGCGGCCGGAGCGCATCGCGGCGATCGCGGTCGGCGGTCAGTTCGAGCATCTGCAGCTGAGGATCAAGCGCGGACCGGACGTCGATGAAGAGACGCTGCGGGCCGCGATCCGCGAGGCGGTGCGGGACATGGCGGGACGCTCGTCGACGCTGTGGATCAACGATCACTGGCGCCTGGCGCTCGATGAAGGGGCGCGGGCGCTGCACCTCGGGCAGGAGGACTGGGCGGCGCTGGGGAGCGCGGGGCGCGATGAGTTGCAGCAGCGGCGCGCGCGCCACGGCGTGCGGCTGGGCCTCTCGAGCCACAGCCTGTGGGAGCTGTGCCGGGCGCGCGGCGTGGCGCCGGACTACATCGCCTGCGGCCCGCTGTGGTCCACGACGACGAAGGACATGCCCTGGCTGCCGCAGGGGCTGGCGCAACTGCGCTGGTGGTCGCGGATGGCGGGCACGCCGGTGGTGGGCATCGGCGGCGTGCTCGAGGACCGCCAATGGCGCGCCGGCCTCGCCGCGGGCGCGTCCGCGATGTGCCTGGTGCGCGCGGCGGAGGAGATGGTGGCGAATGGGCGCCTGCGATGACGATGGTTGCGCTGGCTCGCGGCCGTTGACTCCAGCCTGTCAGCCTGACGCTTTCTCCCCCTTTGTGAGGGAGACGGACTCCCTCCTCAACCCCACCTTCCGTGCGATTTCCCCGCGATGGCACACGCTTGAACATCGGGGCTCGCTCGATGCACGCCGTGCGATCACCCGTCGACCGCCTCCAATGGTCGTCCGGCGTTGCAACGGTTGTACAACTTTGTTTTACATCCGAGACCGCCAGCATAAGATCGAACCTTGTTCGTCGCTGGAGGTTGCGGTCATGGAAGTGGTGTTGAAGAAAATGGGAAACAGTACCGCCTTGATCGTCCCGCCGCCCGTGCTGCGAGACCTGGGACTGGCCGCGGGCCATACGCTGACCCTCGAAACGACGGCGGACCGCCGCATCGTCCTGACGCCCAAGCGAAAGTACACGCTCGCGGCACTGATCGCCCAGTGTGATCTCGCGGCGCCCCCGCCCGCCGACATCGTCGACTGGGACGCCATGAAGCCGGAAGGCGGTGAGGCATGGTGAAGAAGGTCTTCGATCGCGGCGACATCGTCGCCGTGCCTTTCGATCCAGCGTTGGGGCATGAACAGCGGGGTGACCGTCCAGCACTCGTTCTCACCTCGAAGGAGTTCAACCAGCTCGGCGATGTGCTGGTGGCGCCCATCACACAAGGGGGAGACTTTTCGCGCTTCGCCGGCTTTGCCGTTTCGCTGACCGGATCGGGATGCCGGACTCAGGGCGCGGCACTTGTCAACAAGATCCGGATGCTGGACCTTGGCGCACGCAAGGCGCGACGCATTGAGCAGGCTCCGAAGGAAGTGCTCGACGACGCGCTGGCCCGACTGGCAGCGCTGCTGAACTGATTCAAGGACTGGGGCGCACAGACCCCCTCATGCGATGGGCATCCGCTCCTTCCACTGCTGAATAATGGCCCGATCCCGCACCCGACGACCGCCGGCCCATCCGGCGGCCATCGGTGCAACTCCTGAACCTTGACGCGTCCCCGCGGGCTCATCCTGCGAGGATCAACAGGAACAGCGACCGCCGTGGCCACGCCTCAGTACCTGACGCCGGTTCCCGACTGGCAGGAGCATGAGAAGCCCAGCATGCCGGGCTCGCCCTCCATGCCCTGGCACCCGCCATGGCGGCGCGCCGCCTATGCGCTCGTGGCCGTGCTCGTGGGCATCACCGGCGCGCTCGGCAACGGCCTGGTCTCCGCCAACCTGCCCGTCCTGCAAGGCCAGCTTGGCCTCACGCCGTCCGAAGGCGCGTGGATCTCCGCCGCCTACGTGATGGTCAACGTCACCGCCAACCTGCTCGTCTTCAAGTGCCGGCAGCAGTTCGGCATGCGCTGGTTCGCGGAAGTCGGCCTCGGCGTCTATGCCGTGCTCACGCTGCTGCACCTGGCCGTCGGCAGCTTCGCCACCACGCTCATCGTCCGCGCCGCCAGCGGCCTGGCCGGCGCCGCCTGCTCCACGCTGTGCCTGCTCTACATGCTGCAGAGCATGCCCCGCACCCACACCGGCAAGATGATGGTGATCGGCGTCGGCATCGGCCAGCTCGCCGCGCCGCTCGCCTGGGTCGTGTCGCCCGCGCTGCTCGACCAGGGCGGCGGCTCCTGGCACAACCTCTACCTGTTCGAAGCGGGCCTGGCGCTGTGCAGCTTCGCCGCCGTCGTCGTCCTCAAGCTGCCGCCCGGCGTGCAGATCAAGGTCTTCGAGCCGCTGGACTTCCTGACCTTCCTCCTGATGGCCCCCGCCGTCGCGATGATCTGCGCCGTGCTGGTGCAGGGCTACCTGCACTGGTGGTTCGACGCGCGCTGGCTCGGCTGGCTGCTGATCGGCGCGCTGCTCCTGATCCTGGCCGCCGTCTTCGTCGAGCACCACCGCGTCAATCCGCTGCTGCAGACCCGCTGGTTCGCCAACGGCGCGACGCTGCGCTTCGTCATCGGCGGCATGATCCTGCGCTTCCTGACCGCCGAGCAGTCGGTCGGCGCCGTCAGCTTCCTGCGCGCGCAGGGCATGGGCCCCGACCAGCTCCAGCCGCTCTTCGCGGTCGTGCTCGCCGGCATGGTGATCGGCATCCTGGCCTGCTCGCTGAGCTTCACGCCGAAGACGATGGTCCCGCAGATCCTCCTGTCCATCGCGCTCTTCGCGATCGCCGGCTTGATGGACCACCATCGCACCAGCCTGGACCGGCCGCAGGATTTCTATCTCAGCCAGTTCCTGCTGTCCGTCGGCGCCGGCATGTTCATGGGCCCGCTGATGCTGATCGGCATCGGCCAGGCGCTGAAGAACGGCCCCGCCTACATGGTCACCTTCTCGGTGATGTTCTCGGTCACGCAGACGATGGGCGGCCTGGTCGGCTCCGCCGTGCTGAACACCTACCAGCTCCACCGCGAGCACGAGTTCTCCGCCTCGCTGGTCGCGGCGATGGACCGCACCGACCCGAGGGTGGCGGCGCGGCTGGCGCAGCAGTCCGCCGCGCTCGGCACCGTCATCGGCGATCCGGTGCTGCGTTCGGCCCAGGGCGCGGCGCAGCTCGCGGCCGTCGCCCGGCGCGAGTCCAACGTCCGCGCCTACAACGACGTCTTCATGTTCAGCGCCGTCACCGCGATCGGCTTCCTGCTGTGGCTGCTCGCGCTGTTCGGCCGCACGGCGCTGAGCAAGCGGCTCGCCGAGCGCCGCGCGGCCCTCCCGTCCACCCCGGCCCAGCCCCCGCCCGCACGACCATGAGCAACGCGCCGACTCCTCCCGACCTGGCTCCCTCCGCCGCGAGCACGGCGGGCGCCGACCTGCCGCTGCCCGCCGATGGCGAAGGCGCGGCCAAGGCTGCGACCAGCCCCTTGCCGCCCCCGGCGCCGACCCCATCGCCGGCGCCCCCGCTCGCGCCGCCGCCGCCCAAGTACCTGAAGGCCTCGGCGACGGCGATCGTCGCGATGGCCGTGGTCGCGCTGGTCGGCGTGACGCTGGTGATGCGGGCGTGGGAGCTCGGCCCCTTCGACACCAGCAATGAGACCACCGACAACGCCTATGTCCGCGGCGCGGTGACGGTGCTGTCGCCGCAGGTCAACGGCTACGTCGTCGAGGTGCTGGTCAAGGACTTCGAGCAGGTGAAAGCCGGTCAGCCGCTGGTGCGCATCGACGACCGCCTCTATGCCGCCTCGGTCGCGCAGGCCGAGGCGCAGCGCGCCAACGCCGCGGCGCAGTTCGACAACTTCGATCAGACCCAGGCGCAGAACCAGGCCACGCTGGCGGCCTCGCACGCGACGCTCGCCTCCGCGCAGGGCGAGCTGGCGCGTTCGAACGCGGAGCTGGCGCGGGTCGAGGACCTCGCCGGCCGAGGCTCGGTGTCGCTGAACGAGCGCGACCGCGTGCGCGCCAGCAACCGGCTCGCCGCCGCCAACGTCGAGAAGGCCCGCGCCGACATCCGCATCGGCGAGGAACGCATCAAGGCCACGCGCGTCAGCCGCGGCGGCCTGCAAGCGCAGGTGCAGGCGGCGGACGCGCAGCTCGCGACCGCGCGCATCAACCTGTCCAACACCGTCATCCGCGCGCCGGCGGACGGTCAGGTCAGCGAGGTCTCGGTGCGGCTGGGCCAGTACGTCAGCGCGGGATCGCAGCTGCTCTTCCTGGTACCCCGGCAGTTCTGGATCGTCGCGAACTTCAAGGAGACGCAGACCGGCCGCATGCAGGTCGGGCAGCCGGCGAGCCTGCGCGCCGACGCGCTCAAGGGCGTGCGCTTCAGCGGCCACGTGCAGCAGATCGCGCCGGCGACCGGCTCGGAGTTCGCGGTGCTCAAGGCCGACAACGCGACCGGCAACTTCACCAAGGTCGTGCAGCGGCTGCCGGTGCGGATCGCGCTGGACGCCGACCAGGCGGGCTCCGAGCGCCTGAGGCCGGGGATGTCAGTCGTGGTGACGGTGGAGACCTCGGCGTCGGGAGCGTCGCGATGAAACGGGCGATGAGACGTTCGATGAGACGCGCGATCACGGCGTTCATCACCGCCGCGCTGGCCGCGGGCTGCGCGCCGGCCTTGCGCGCGCCGCCAGAGACTGCGCGCCTGGAGCTGCCCGGCGCCTGGCGCGAGCAGCCCGTGTCGACCGGGTCCTCCGCTGCCGCGCCCGTGCCGGCCGCATCGGCCACGGCGGCACTGCAGGCGGGGTGGTGGCGCGACTTCGGCGATCCGGTGCTCGACGACCTGGTCCAGCGCGCGCTCGCGCACAACAACGACCTGCTGCTGGCCGGCGCGCGGCTTGAAGAGGCCCGCGCGGCGCTGGCCGCCGGCCGCGCCGCCGAAGGGCCGCAGCTCAATGCGGCGCTCGCGCTGCAGGGGTCGCGGACGCTGCAGCCGACCGGCATCTCGGAATCGCACATCGTGCAGCCGCAGCTGACGGCCTCGTGGGAAGCGGACCTGTGGGACCGCCTCGGCGCGCTGACGCGGGCGGCGCGGCTGCGCGTCGGGGCCAGCGAGGCCGATCGTGACGGCGCCGCGCTCAGCATCGCGACGGCCACGGTGCAGACCTACATCGGGCTGCTGGCGGCGGAATCGCAGCTCGCGCTGTCCAAGCGCACGCTGGACTCGCGCGCCGAGGCACTGCGGCTCGCGCAGGATCAGGCGCGCACCGGCTACATCTCGCAGCTGCAGCTGACGCAGGCACAGGCCGAGTACGCCTCGGTCGCGCAGCAGGTGCCGCCGCTGGAGCTCGCCATCCGGCGTCAGGAGAACGCCCTGGCGCAGCTCACCGGCCAGCCGCCGGGCGACATGCCGCGCGGACGGCCCTTCGAGGAACTGGACCTGCCGTTGCCGCCGGTGGTGCTCCCGTCGGCGCTGCTGGAACGCCGCCCCGACCTCGCGCAGGCCGCGCTGACGCTGGCGGCGAGCGACGCGACGCTGGCCTCGCGCCGCGCGGCCTTCCTGCCGCAGATCCAGTTCAGCGCGTCGGCTGGCAGGCTCTACGTGGCGGCGCTCGACTACGACCCGATCCGCATCTGGAGCGTCGGCGGCAGCGTGCTGGCGCCGCTGTTCGACTCGGGCCGGTTGCGGGCGCAGTTCGACACCGCGGCCGCGCAGCGCGACCAGGCGGCCTATGCCTATCGCGGCCGCGTGCTCTCGGCGCTCACCGAGGTCGAGAACGCGCTCGCCGGCATCGAACGCATCGACCGGCAGCGGCGCTTCTCCGAGGAGCGCCGCGAGGTGCTGGCGCGCTCGCTGCGATACGCCCACGACCGCTACGAGGCGGGCTACGCCGGCTATCTCGAGGAACTCGACGCGCAGCGCAACCTCTTCGCGCAGGACAACGATCTGATCCGCATCCGGCAGAGCGAGCTGGAGAACCGGCTGGCGCTGGTGCGGGCGCTGGGCGGGGGCTGGCAACGGCCCGACGCGCCCCGCTGAAACGCGAAGAGATCCCTGCGGACCTCCTCGCTCTCACCATGTCACGGCCAGCGGGCCGTGATCACGATCACTTCTTGACGATCTTCGCCGGCCGCTTCGCGCCGCTCGCATCGGCCGGCGCGACAGCGCCCTTCACCGCCGCCTGCGCCAGCTTGAAGAACACGTCGGTGTTGTCGATCACGCCGGTGAACGCCAGCGCACCCGGACCGAAGGCCGACAGCGGCACGTCCGTCGCCGTGTGCACCGCCTGCTCCCCGGGCACCTGACCGGTGACCAGGAACTCCCCTTGCGCGTCATCGCGCTCCGCGGCGTTCGCCGGATACCACTTCAGCGGCTCGCCCTTGGCCATCGGCTGCTGCGAATCGCGCAGCGGCGTCTGGTTGGTGCGCCAGTCCTCATACCGGTCCGCGTTCGCGCCGTAGCCCACCAGCAGCCGGTAATCGATGTCGGTCGCTTCCGGATAGCCGTCCGCGGCGACGCGATAGCGCGGGAAGCCCGCCTTCTCGTACACGCCCACGACCTTGTCGCGCAGGTTGGCCGCGCCCTTCTTGGCCGCCGCGTCGCGCAGCGCCTGGTCCGTCAGCATCGAGCCGCCGATCAGCGCCGCGCCCGAGCACTCGTGGTCCGCCGTCACGATGACCAGCGTGTCGCCGTTCTCGCGCGCGAAGTCCTGCGCCACCTGCACCGCGCGATCGAACTCGATCGTGTCGAGCATCCAGCGCTCGCTGTCCATGTTGTGCGCCTGCTTGTCGATCGACGCGCCTTCGATCATCAGCACGAAGCCCTTGGGCTGCTTCTTCAGCGTCGCGATCGCGGCCTTGGCCATCTCGTCGAGCATCGGCTGGTCGGGGAAGCCGTAGTCGTCCACGACACCGCCGCCGGCCAGTCCCTGCTTCACGCCGCGCCGGCCATCGATCTTGTCCAGCGCCACGTTCATGTTGGAGAACGCGAACAGGCCCAGCAGCCTGTCGGCGCCCGCGCCGGCCGTGGCCGCGTCGAGCTCGGTCTTCGTCGGCGCGTAGCGGTAGCCGGCGGCCTGGAACTCCTTGATCAGGTCACGGTCCTTGTCCTTCGCGCCCGGCGCGGCGCCCCAGCGCTTGACGATCTCCGCAGTGTGCGCGTCGGTCGGCGAGAAGGCGTAGTCGCTGCCGTCGGCGCGCTCGGAGCCGGGCGTGCCCGCCGGCAGGAACCACTTGCGACCGCCACCCAGCAGCACCGTCAGGCCGGTGCGCGAGCGGTCGTCGAAGAACTGGTCGACGATGCCGGTGCCCGCGCCGCGGTTGCTGGTGTGGACGGCGTTGCCGGCCGGCGTGGCGTCGAACACGTCGGCCGTGGTCACGATGCCCAGCGCCTTGCCCTGCGTGCGATGCAGGTACTCGGACAGGTATTCGATGCGCGGGTTGTCGAAGGCGTCGACGGTGTCGTCGGGGAACACGCCCTCTTCATTGTTGTTGTTCTTGTTGCCGGAGACGTAGGAGGTCATGCCCGGCGACGAGTCGGTGACGATCGAGTTCAGCGACGAGGTCTTGACCAAGCCCGTGGCCGGGAAGCTGTCCATCGCCAGCGGCTGGATGACCTTGCCCTGCGCATAGCCGCCCTTGACGATGCGCGCGGCGGTGCGCTGCGCCGCGCCCATGCCATCGCCCAGCAGGATGATGATGTTCTTGACCTTCGGGCCGATCGCCGCGGCGAACGGGATCACGTCGAAGTTGCCGGTCGCGCTGACCTTCTGGCCGTCGGATTGCGTGGCCTCGACGCTGAACTCGTGGCGGCCGGCCTTCTCGAGGCTCATCGCCCGCACGGTCGCGATCGCCGTCTCGGCGCTGACGCCCTTGACGCAGCCCGAGGCGCAGTCGCGCATCGCGACCGTCGCGTCCACCGGCTTGCCGTCGACCAGGAAGCGCGCGGCGGTGATGCGCTGGCCGGCGTCCGGCTTGATCGTCGCCTGCAGGTCGAAGCGCTGGCCGGGCAGGAAGCGCGCGATCACGGGCTCGGGCTGGCCGCTGGAGAACAGCTCGCTGGGCGGCGTCAGCCGCGTCACGGCCGGCGCGGCCAGCGCGGAGCCGGTGGCGGCCAGCGCCATCAGCGCGCAGGCGCCGGCGATCAGGGAAGGCAGGTGCTTCATCGGGGAAGTCTCTTGGAGTGGGAATCGGAGGGGAGCGGCAAGGCCGCGGCGGCCTCGGCCGCCAGCGCGCCGGGCGGCAGCTGCAGGCGGATCCAGGACACGCGGCCGGTCTCGTCTTCGGCGCGGCCGATCGACAGCGTGCCGGTCAGGACCACGAGGCCATCGCGGTGCGCGACCAGGCGCTCCCGCTGCGCCGGATCGAGCAGCACGGTGACGGTGGCGGCGGGCAGGTCGTCGGCCTCGCCGTCGGCGTGCTCGCTCATGCGGACCGGGCGCGGCGTCAGCCAGAAGCGGCCCGGCCTGGCCTGCTCCTGCGCGACCATGTAGCCGGCCAGGCGCACGGGGCGGCCGTCCGCGGCCCGAAGGGTGTCGGACAGTTCCAGGCCCGCGGGGCCGATCGGCGACTTGAAGAACTGGGAGAACTTGAGGTCCATCGGCGCGGCGGCGGCCGAGGACGGTTCGGCCGAGGGACTGGCCAACGCGGCCAGCGGCACGGCCCAGGCCGCGCAGAGGACCGTGATCGCGAGGGTGGCACGCCGGGCAAGCCGCGTACCTGTGGTGAGTTCGACGCACATAGGGCCGCGATTGTTTCGGGACCGGATGACGGTTCCGTGACGCGCCTTTTTTCTTGCTTGACACCGCGCTCCGCGCCACGCGAAGCTGCGCCGCGAGCACAAGGGAGTCCATGAACACGCCAGACCAGCGGCCCGCGCTGCAGGCCCTCAATGCGCTGTACGGCCGCCGCGCCGCGGTCTACGACTACGAGCTGATGCCGGTGGCGCCGCTGCGGCGCGAGGCCATCGCGGCGCTCGCGCTCGAGCCGGGGCAGACGGTGCTCGACATCGGCGCCGGCACCGGGCTGAGCCTGCCCGGCCTGTGCGCCGCGGTGGGACGAAGCGGCCGGGTCGTCGCGGTCGAGCCTTGCGAATCGATGATGCGCCAGGCCCGGCAGCGCGCGCGGGCCGAGCACCTGGATGCGCCGATCGATTTCCTGCCATCGACCGCCGAGGACGCGCCCTATGCGTCCGCGCTCGGCACGCGCCGGGCGGACGCGGCGCTGTTCTTCTTCACGCACGACGTGCTGCAGAGCGCGGAAGGCCTCACGCGGGCGCTCGGCGTGCTCAAGCCCGGCGCGCGCATCGTCGCGGCGGGACTGGCGTGGGCGCCGCCCTGGCTGCCGATGAGCAACCTGTTCGTGCTGGGCGCCGCGATGCATTCGGTGATCCGCATGGACGGGCTCGACTGCCCGTGGCGGCTGCTCGAGGCCCGGATGCGCGACGCGGAGGTCGAGCGCCGCTGGCTCGCCTCCGCGTATCTGTTGACCGGCCGGGTGTAGCCGGCCGGGATGCCGGGGGTATGCCGGGGATCAGTCCTCGAGCGGCACGAAGATCCAGAGCAGGAAGTACAGCAGCATCCCGCCGCCGGCGCACATGGTGAGCGCGACGAACACGATGCGCCAGAACCACGCCGCCAGCCCGCTCAGCCGCGCCAGACCGCCGCACACGCCGCCGATCCAGCGGTCATCGCGGCTGCGGCGAAAGCCGTTGATCGCGTTCACCGCCGGCGCGCCGCCCTGCGGCGAGGCGTAGGCATACGAGGTCGACGAGCGCGCGCTGGCATTGAGTACGCGTTCCTTGGCCTTGGCGAACTCGTCGTCGCTGAGGGCCCCGGCGTCATGCAGGTCGGCCAGGCGCTTGAGTTCTTCGGCGTCGGACATGAGGGACTCCTTTCTGGGGGGCTGGCATCGAAGGATGCGATGGAGCGAAGACTACGCAGCGCCCCCACCGTGCGCGAGGCGCGTGCGACCGGCTGCATCTGGGCGCGATGCGGAGCGGAGGGCGCGCGACAGGGCGTTTCCACTCAAGGCCCGCGACGGCACGCGCGGGAGAATCCGCTCCCATGAATCCCTCCACCCGGTCCCTGCTGGCCTCGATCCCGGCGCTGTCGCTCGCGCTGCTGCCCCTCGCGCCGCTGAGCGCCGCCACGCCGCCGCAGCCCGCGCGCGCGGTCGCGGCCGCGGCGGCTTCGTCCGTTCAGCCGGACAGCGCGAAGGCGCCGATCACGCATGACGTCTACGCGACCTGGCGCAGCATCCAGCACACGCAGCTGAGCCGCGATGGCCAGTGGCTCGCCTACGCGCTGGTCGCGCAGGAGGCGGATGGCGAGCTCGTCGTGCGCCACATGGCCGATGGCCGCGAGCATCGCGCGCCGCGCGGCACCTCGCCGCAGTTCAGCGCCGACGGCCGCTTCGTGGCCTTCGCCGTGCAGCCGACGCGGGACGAGCTCGACCAGGCGAAGAAGGACAAGAAGAAGGGCGACGAGGCGCCGAAGGCGGGGGCCGCGTGGATGGACCTCGCCACCGGCCGCGTCGAGACCGTGGAGCGCGTGAAACGCTTCGCCTGGGGCAGGGACGGCGGCCGCCATCTGGCGATGCTGCTGGAGCCGCCGGCGAAGAAGGACAGCGGCAAGGAGCCCGCCAAGGACGCCAAGGTGCCCGGCACCGCGCTCGTGCTGATCGACGCCGAAACGAAGCAGCGCAACACCTACAAGGACGCCGCCGAGTTCGAATGGAATCGGCCGGGCACGCTGCTGGCGTACACGCTGTCGGTGAAGGAGCCGCCGAAGAAGGAGGCCGCCAAGGCGGCCTCGCCCGTCGCGTCGGACGCCGCCGCCGCGCCCGCGCAGCCCGCCGCCGAGGAGACCGCGCCCGAAGGCGTCTACCTCGTCGATCCCGCCGAACCGGCGAAGGCGCGCGCCGTGCTGTCCGGCGCCGGCAGCTACAAGCAGCTCGCCTTCGACGAGGCGGGCCGCCGGCTCGCCTTCGTGAGCAATCGCGACCACGTCGCCACCCTCCGGCCGGAGAAGACGCCCAAGGACGAGAAGCCGGCCAAGCCGGATCCGACGCCGTTCAAGCTCTTCCTGTGGGAAGCCGGCCAGGAGCGCGCGGCGATGCTGGTCGACGCCGCGACCGCCGGCATGCCCGCGGGCTGGACGCCGAGCGAGCATGCCGCGCTGAACTTCAGCAAGGATGGCCGGCGGCTGTTCCTGGGCACCGCCGAGCTGCCCGCGCCCGAGCCCAAGGACGCGCCCGAGCCGTTGAAGGTCGACCTCTGGCACTGGAAGGATCCGGAGCTGCAATCGGCGCAGAAGGCCAAGGCCGACAAGGAGCGCGTGCGCAGCTACCGCGCCGTCGTGCATCTGGGAGCGGACGCCGGGGCCTCGCGCTTCGTGCAGCTCGCCACCAAGGAGCTGCCGGCGATCCAGGTCAACGAGAACGCCCAGGCCGCGCTCGGCCTCAGCGAGCTGCCGTATCGGCCGCTGGTGTCGTGGGAAGGCGTCTACATGGACGCCTATGCCGTGGACCTGAACACCGGCGCGGCGACGCCGCTCGCGCGCAAGCTGAGGCACGCGCCGACGCTTTCGCCCGGCGGGCGCTACGTGCTGGGCTTCGACGCGCCGGCCGCACGCTGGATGGCCTGGCGGACCGACACCGGCGCCGCCGTCGACCTCACCAGCCGGATCAAGTCGCGCTTCGACAACGACGACCGCGACGTGCCCGACCTGCCGTCGCCCTACGGCAGCGCCGGCTGGACCGCCGATGACGACAGCGTCGTCCTCTACGACAAGTTCGACCTCTGGGCGGTCCGGCCGGCCACCGGCGAGTCGCGCAACCTGACGCAAGGCTGGGGCCGCAAGCAGCAGCTGCAGCTGCGCGCGGTGCCGCTCGACCCCGAGGACGCGGACAGGAAGCCGCTGCCCGCCGACACGCTGACGCTGAGCGGCACGCACGACATCACGCGCGCCAGCGGCTATTACCGCGTCGACGCGGCAGGCGGCGCGCCCCGGACGCTGATCCAGGACGACCGGATGATCGGCGGCCTGATCAAGGCGAAGGAGGCGGACCGCGTCGTCTTCACGCAGCAGACCTTCGTCGAATTCCCGGACCTGTGGGCGACGACGCTCGCGTTCCAGCAGCCGGCGCGCGTCAGCCAGGCCAATCCGCAGCAGGCGCGCTACGCCTGGGGCACGCAGGAGCTGATCGAGTACACCGCCGCCGATGGCCGCAAACTGCGCGCGCTGCTGGCCAAGCCGGCGGACTTCGACCCGAAGAAGCAGTACCCGATGATGGTCTACATCTACGAGAAGATGACCGACAACCGGTACCGCTACATCCCGCCCGCGCCGGCGCAGAACATCAACGTCACGCGCTACGTCTCCAACGGCTACCTGGTGCTGCGGCCCGACATCGTCTACACGACCGGCCATCCGGGCCGCAGCGCGATGAACACGGTGCTGCCGGCGATCCGCCAGCAGATCGCCAAGGGTTTCGCCGATCCGAAGCGCATCGGCATCCAGGGCCACAGCTGGGGCGCGTACCAGATCAACTACCTGATCACGCACACGTCGCTGTTCCGCGCCGCCGAGGCCGGCGCCTCCATGGCCAACATGGTCAGCGGCTACGGCGGCATCCGCTGGGGCGCGGGCATCAGCCGCGCGTTCCAGTACGAGCATGGCCAGAGCCGCATCGGCGCCACGCCCTGGGAACGGCCCGACCTGTACCTGGAGAACTCGCCGATCTTCCGCGTCGACAAGGTCACCACGCCCTACCTGACCATCCACAACGACGAGGACGACGCGGTGCCCTGGTACCAGGGCATCGAGTTCTTCACCGCGCTGCGGCGCCTGGGCAAGGAGGCCTACTGGTTCAACTACAACGGCGAGAAGCACGGCCTGCGCGAGCGCGACCACATGAAGCACTACACCGTGCACATGGCCGAGTTCTTCGACCATTACCTGCTCGGACGCCCGCGCCCGGAGTGGATGGACCAGCCGGTGCCCTACCTGGAGCGCGGCAAGCGCGACGTGACGGGCCAGTTCAAGCCGGCGGCCACCCCGGCCGAGACCGCCGTCGCCAAGGGCCAGGAAGCGACGCCCGAGGGCGGCAGCGCCAAGTAGCCCGCCAGGGCCGCCAGGGCCGCCATCGCGGCCGGTGCCGCGATCAGCGCACCGGGTCCGCGTTCTGCGCGGCGCCGCGCGCGCTCTCGATGCGCTCCGCGATCGGCGGGTGGGTGGACAGCCATTCGGCCCCGCGATCGGAGCGGCCCTCGCGGCGCATCTCGTCGCGCAGCTTGGTCCACGCGCCGACCAGCGTCTCGTTGGGCAGATGCTCGCGCAGGATCAGCCGCTGCGCCTCGGCATCGGACTCGCGCTCGGCGTTGCGGCTGTAGCGCAGCGCCTGCAGCGACGCCATCGACCCCGCCGCGACCGTCGAGAAATCGCCGAGCACCACGCCCGCGACGCTCAGCAGGCCAATGCCCTGCACCACCTGCCGCATCGCATGGCGATGCTTCACATGGCCCGCCTCGTGGCCCAGCACGGCCATCAGCTCATCGTCGGTGAGCGCCTCGGCCAGGCCATCGAAGACGATGATCGTGCCGTTGGGCAGCGCCATCGCGTTGAAGCCCGCGCGGTCGCCCTGCCGCGCGAAGCGCACGTCCAGCGGCACGCCGGGGAAGACGCGCGAGGCGATGTCGTCGAAGCGGTCGACGATCTCCTTCCGGCGGCGCTCGGGCAACTGCGACGGCTTGAGCCAGTCGTGCTGGAGCTGCTCCTCGACCTGGTTGCCGACCGCCCGGTCCAGCTTCGCCGGCACCAGCGGCAGCGCCGCCCGCGCGAGCAGGCCGGCACCCTGGCGGTCGAACCAGGCCACCAGCAGGATCAGCAGGACCAGGCCGCACAGCGACAGCACCCAGCTCCCGATCATTTGCGCGCCGAGCGACTGGCCGCCGAGCTGGCGGCCCATCGCATGGCCCGCCGGGATCCAGAGCGTGCCGCCATCGGGCAGGCCGACCGGCGTGGCGCTGTCGCGCCACCATTCGCCGACCTGCAGCCGGCTGCGGGCATAGCGGCGCAGCCCGGGCAGCGAAGGCTGCGAGGCGGCGAGCTCCGCCTCCGACGGCGGCGACGCCGTGGCGGCCTGCGGACGCGGCGGCCAGGGCATGAACTCGAGGTGGTTGCGGCTCAGGCGCACCCGCACCTCCTGCGGGCGGTTCTCGGCGCCGTCGAACCAGCGGCCGGTGCCGGTCTGCGATCGGGATCTCATGTCGGGTCCTCCGGGCTCACCAGCCGATGTCCAGGCCGAAGGCGTCGGCGACGCCATCGCCCACCGCCCCGCGGCCATGGCCGCGTCCGGACTTCACGATCAGCGTGTCGAGCGGCTCATCGGACAGCACGGTCATGCCCTCGACGCGCAGCCGGGCGATGCGCACCGCCAGGAACGGCCAGTACAGGCCCAGCGTCAGCACGGTCAGCAGGCCGTGTCCCATCAGCGTCTTGAACAGCCGCAGCGCGGGCAGCTCATAGGCGAACTCGATGCCGCCGGACAGGCGCGTGTTGTCCCAGATCAGCTTCTGCAGCCGCGCGATGTAGACCGGCCAGCCGATCACCCAGGCCACGCCCATCGTCGCCAGCGGCGCGAAGATCGCCAGTTGCGCCGCGGGGCCGCTGGAGGCCGCCTTCAGCGCGCCCGCGCCGATCGCCGTGATCACGCCCGCCACCAGACCGGCCAGCAGACCGACGCCGATCAGCCGCAGGTACAGGCCGTAGAAGGCGCGCACCGGCAGCTCGAAGTCGAACTGCAGCGTGCCGTAGCGCGCATGGCGATGCTGGAAGCGCTTGAGCCAGCCATGCGCGAGCGGGAACAGCAGGCTCAGCGCCAGGCCGCCGACGCCCAGGACCACGGGGTTCAGGCCCAGGCCGGCGCCGACCGAGACGAAGGTCCAGGCCACCAGCAGCGGCAGGCAGGACAGGTAGGTGGTGGGCGCGTCGGCCAGGAAGCCGAAGCGCACGCCGCGCCAGCTGGTATTGCCCAGCTTGAAGCGCTGCGCGCCGGCGAACAGCAGCGGGCCGCAGGCGTAGAGCACGATCAGCATCGCGATGCCGGCGCCCTTGGACCATTCGAAGGCATGGCCGTAGCAGACCAGCAGCGCCAGCGCGAGAACGCGGCCGACGAGGATGCGGCGCGGATCGCCGTGGAAGTCGAAGGAGTCGCCGGCCAGCAGCGTGTGGCGCGCGAACCAGCGCGCCTTGCGGCGCTTCGCCCAGGCGGAATAGACGCCCAGCGTGGCCAGCGTGAGCAGCGTGTTGACGATCCAGACGCGGAAGTAATCCGCGCCGGTGCCGGTGAATTCGAGCCGCTGCTCATGCAGCTTCGCGAGCAGGCCGGTGGCCATCGGCCCGGCCGGCGCGGCCTGCGCCGCGGACTCCGGCATCGGCGCCCCGCCCCGCGCGGCCGGCGGCATCGGCGACGGCGCCGCGGCGGGGGCCGCCATCGGCACCAGCGCCAGCTCGATCTTGTTGTCGATCAATCCCACTTCTCCCAGGCCCGTTCTGGCCCGGGCGAGAGTCTAGTGGTTCAGGCCGGCTCGCCCGTGCCGAGCGCGCCACGGTGCAGCGCGTGGTGTTGCACGGCATCCGGCTCGAACAGCGCGACCAGCGCCGCCATCAGCGCGCGCGCCTTGGCCGAGTTGTCCCCGCCGTAGTTGCAGACATAGACGTCCAGCGTCACGCAGGCCAGCTCCGGCCAGGTGTGCAGCGCGACGTGCGATTCGGCCAGCAGCAGCATGCCGGTGATGCCGCCCGGCTCGCCGGCGGCGCTGTCTGGAAAACGGTGCCATTGCTCGCCGACCACCGCCAGGCCGGCGGATTCGGCGGCGGCGCGGGTCTCGCCGGCCAGGCCGTGACGATCGGTCAACAGCGTCAGGTGCGCGCAACCGGACAGATCGGCGGTGAGATGCAGGCCGTTCATCGACGTGCTCAGCCGCCGGACTGTCCGGCCTCGGCGATCAGCGCGTGGCAGCGTTCCTCGTGCTGGGCGATCTCGGCCAGCGTGACCTCGATGTCGCTGAGCTGCTGCTGCAGCTGACGGCGGTGCTGGTCCAGCACGCCGAGGAAGGCCCGCAGCTGCGGCACGGTGTCCGACTGGGTGTCGTACATGTCGACCAGCTGCTTGATTTCCTGCAGCGACAGGCCCAGCCGCTTGCCGCGCAAGGTCAGCTTGAGCCGCGTGCGGTCGCGCTGGGTATAGACGCGGTTGCGTCCGGCGCGCGCCGGCGTCAGCAGGCCCATGTCCTCGTAGAAGCGGATCGCGCGCGGGGTGATGTCGAACTCGGCCGCCAGTTCGGTGATGGTGAACAGCGGCCCCGCGTCGTCGCCGGCCTCGGGCAGGGCGTCCTCGGACAGCTCGTCGGCCGGGGTCGGGCGGGGTTCGGTGCTCATGGCTACACTGGCAAATGACGTTGACGTAAACGTAAGTCTATAGCCATGGCCAACCCTCGCGAATCCGAACTGACCTATACCCTCGGCGACACGCTGCCCGGCCCGGGCGAGGCGCTGGACGTGGCCCCCGGTGTGCGCTGGGTGCGGATGGGGCTGCCCTTCGCGCTGGACCACATCAACCTGTGGCTGCTGCGCGATGCGATCGATGGGCGCGAGGGCTGGACCCTCGTCGACTGCGGCATCCACAACGACGCGACGAAGGCGGGCTGGGAACAGGTGTTCGCCGAACGCCTGGACGGACTGCCGGTGCTGCGCGTCGTCGTCACGCACTTCCATCCCGATCACATGGGTCTGGCGCACTGGTTGACCGAGCGCTGGCAGTGCCGGCTGTGGATCAGCGCGACGGACTATCAGCTCGCGCGGCTCGCCTCGTCGTCGACGGTCGGCATGGGCGGCGAAGCCGCGGCGGCCTTCTTCGGCAGCCATGGCCTGACCGACCCGGCCGCGCTGGACAAGATCCGCGGCCGCGCGAGCTACTACCCCGGCATGGTCCCTGCGGTCCCGCCGGCCTTCCGGCGCCTGATGGATGGGATGACGATCCGGATCGGCGAGCACGATTGGCGCTGCCTCGTGGGTCATGGGCACGCGCCCGAGCACATCAGCCTGTTCAGCGAGACGCTGGGCGTGATGATCTCCGGCGACATGGTCCTGCCGCGGATCTCGACCAACGTGTCGGTCGTGGATGCGGAGCCGGAGGCCGATCCGCTGCAGCTCTACCTGGACTCGCTGGCGCGGCTGACGCCGCTGCCGGCGGACACGCTGGTGCTGCCGGCGCATGGCAAGCCCTTCCGCGGGCTGCATGCGCGCATCGACCAGTTGCAGCAGCATCATCAGGAGCGTCTGGCCGAGGTGCTGGAGGCCTGCACCGCCAAGCCCTGCCATGCGGCGGAACTGCTGCCGATGATGTTCCGGCGGCCGCTGGACCTGCATCAGACGACCTTCGCGATGGGCGAGGCGGTGGCCCACCTGAACCGGCTGTGGCACGGCGGCCAGCTGCGGCGCTCGCTGGACGAGGACGGCATCCACCGCTTCTCGGCCTGACGCCGGCGCGCGTGCGGACGCGCGGGCCTGTCGCGGATCGATCGAAGGAATTCGCTGCCCTGAAATGACAGTCGCCGCCGCCCCGGTCACGGGACGGCGGCGCTGCGCCTTGTAATGCATCAGCTTGTCGGCTCTGAGCGCGGGTCGACCTGGCTCAGCGGTTGGCTGGGGGACCCTGGGCGCCGCCGGGAGCGGAACGCGGGAGGCGGTTCTGGCTCAGATGCGGTGATGACAGCAAGTCCGAGTGTGCCGCCCCACTCAAATGAGTCACAAGCCCCCCAAAGGGGGAAGTGCGAAGGTTTACCGCTACCGTCAAGAACGATTGACGCATTCGGTATTTGTTCTCGGCGGCGCTCAGGCCCCGTCCATCAGCGGCAACACCGCCTGCTTCAGGCGATCGCGCGCGAGTTCGTACTCGGGGAAGACGGAACGGACGACGGCCCAGAAGCGCGGGCTGTGGTTCATTTCCTTGAGGTGGGCCAGCTCGTGCGCGACGACGTAATCGATGAGCGCCGGCGAGAAATGGATCAGCCGCCAGTTGAGCCGGATCATCCCGTCGGCGCTGGCACTGCCCCATCGGGTCTGCGCGGACGAGAGCCGCAATCCGGTCATCGTCACCCCCAGCGGACCGGCGAAGTGCCGGCAGCGCTGTTCGAAGAGCTGCCGCGCCTGACGCTGCAGCCAGGCCTGCACGCCGTCGCGGATCTGCTCCGGCGACGCGTCCTGCGGCAGGCCGAGGTAGAGCATGCGGCGAGGCACCGTGGCCAGCGTCGGCTGCGGATCGGCCTGGCCCTCGTCGAGCCGGGCGCCGGTGAGCGAGGGGTCGAGCACCACGATCAGCGGCTCGCCGAGGTAAGGCAGGCTGCAGCCGTCGCCCCAATGGACGCGGGCCGCCTGCGTGCGCCGGGCGCGCTCGCGCTGCTCGACCAGCTTGCGCAGGATCCAGTCGGCCTTCTGTTGCAGCGCGCTGTCGATGTCGCCCAGCGGCACCCACTTCGGCGCGGACACGCGCAGGCCGTCCTCGCTGACGGTGAAGCCGATGCTCCGCCGCCGCGCGCGCTTGAGTTCGTATGGAATCGCCTGGCCCTGCAGCAAGACCTGGCGCAGCGACGCGCCAGCATCGCCGCGCGAGCGCGGCGTCGGGGCGAGAGGATCGGGAGCGGGACGCGGGGGCGCGGGTTCAGGCTCGGCGTCGAACAACGACAGCTGGGTGAAGCTGTTCAGCAGTCCGCCCAGTCCCCGCAGCTTGGAAGGCAGCATGGGCTGCGAGTGTAATCAGGCAGAGGCCTGCGCGGCCGCGGCCGGCGACGCCTGGCCGGGCGGATAGGCCTCGGGGTCCAGCACCCGCATCTCGCCCTCGATCCAGGCCTGGACCTCCTTCATCAGCTCGGCGGGCGCGCGTCCTTCGCTGGGGATCAGCGGGCCGATCGAGATGTCGATCGTGCCCGGCTTGAGCAGGAAGCTCTTGCGCGGCCAGCAGCGGGCCGAGTTCATCGCGATGGGCACCACCGGCTGGCCGGTCTCGACCGCCAGCCGCGTGCCGCCGGTCTTGTACTCGCCGGCCTTGCCGCGCGCCACGCGCGTGCCTTCCGGGAACATGATCACCCAGTTGCCCTGGCCCATGATCCGCTTGCCCTGCGCCGCCACCTTGCTCCAGGCCTCGCTGCGCTTGCTGCGGTCGATGTGGATCATGTCCAGCCGCGCCATCGACCAGCCGAAGAACGGGATGTAGATCAGCTCCCGCTTGAACACGTAGGCCAGCGGCCGCGGCATCAGCATCGGGTAGGCGAAGGTCTCCCAGGTCGACTGGTGCTTGGACAGCAGGATGGCCGACTGCTTCTCGCCGGTGGGCAGGTGCTCCATGCCGCGCACGCGCCATTTGACGCCGCAGATCAGGCGGGCGCCCCAGATCGCGACGCGCAGCCAGTTGGCGCACATCCAGTAGAGCCGGGTGCTGTTGAGGAACAGCGAGCAGACCACGACCGCGGTGCCCCAGGGCACGACGGTGACGATCAGGTAGAGGACGAAGAGGATCGAGCGCAGGGCGATGAGCATCAGCTCAGGTCTCCGGGAGAGGTATCGGGTTCGGCGGACTCGCCGCGCGACTGGGCGCGCGCGCGGCGCTCCTCATGGATGAGCGTTTCGGCGAAGGCGGCGAGGTCCTGGTGCACGCGGCTGCCGGGCACCAGCGCGATCTGCTCCTGCAGCTGCGCCTCGTCCACGCCGCCCAGGCGGTCGCCGCGCACCAGGTGCGGCACGCAGCCGGCGTTGTGGGCCGTCTGCAGGTCGCGCACGCTGGCGCCGACCATGTGGACCTGCGACAGGTCCACGCCGAAGCGCTCGCCGATCTGCTCGACCAGGCCGGGCAGCGGCTTGCGGCAGTTGCAGTTCTCTTCCGGCGCGTGCGGGCAGAAGAAGGCGGCGTCGAGGCGGCCGCCCTTCTCCGCCAGCAGCTGGTTGAGGCGCAGGTGCACCGCGTTCAGCGAGGCCATGTCCAGCAGCCCGCGCCCGATGCCGGGCTGGTTGGTGGCCATCACCGTGTGCCAGCCGGCATGGTTCAGCCGCGCGACGGCCTCGAGCGCGCCGGGCAGCGGCTCGAGTTCCTCGGGCGACTTCACGTGGTCGTCGCGGTAGCGGTTGATCGTGCCGTCGCGGCCCAGGATCACCAGCTTCATGCCGTGTTGATGGTCGGACCGGGTGGGCATCGGGGGCTCCGTTCAGCGTCGTTGCGGCGCGGCGGCGATCAGGCGGCCAGGCGCGAGAGGTCGGCCACGCGGTTCATCGCCTCGTGCAGCTGCTTGAGCAGCGCCTGGCGATTGGCACGCAGCGCGGGATCCTCGGCGTTGACCATCACGTCGTCGAAGAACGCGTCGACCGGCGCCTTCAGCGCGGCCAGCGCCTTCAGCGAGCCGGCATAGTCATGCTGCTCGAACAGCGTGTCGGCCTGCGGCTTCACCGCGGCCAGCGCCGCGGCCAGCGCCTGCTCGGCGGACTCGGTCAGCAGCGCCGGCGTCACTTCGGTCGGCAGCTCGCCCTCGATCTTCTTGAGGATGTTGCCCACGCGCTTGTTGGCCGCGGCCAGCGAGGCCGATTCCGGCAGCGCCGCGAAGGCGCGCACCGCTTCCAGGCGCTTGGGCACGTCGCCCAGGCGGGCCGGGTTCAGCGCCAGCACCGCGTCGACTTCCTGGGCGCTGTAGCCCTGGTCGCGCAGGCTGACCGCCAGGCGGTCGGCGAAGAAGCCCAGCAGCGCCTCGGCCGGGTCCTGGATCAGCTCGCCGAACGCCGGCAGCGCGCCCTGGATCAGCTCCGGCAGCGAGAGCTGCATGTGGTTCTCGACCAGGATGCGGATCACGCCCAGCGCGTGGCGGCGCAGCGCGAACGGGTCCTTGTCGCCGGTGGGCAGCTGGCCGATGCCGAACAGGCCGATCAGCGTCTCCAGCTTGTCGGCCAGCGCCACGACGGTGCCGGTGTGGTTGCGCGGCAGCGCGTCGCCGGCGAAGCGCGGCTTGTAGTGGTCCTCGATCGCCTTGGCGACGCCGTCGCGCAGGCCTTCATGGCGCGCGTAGTAGCCGCCCATGATGCCCTGCAGCTCGGGGAACTCACCGACCATGTCGGTCAGCAGGTCGGCCTTGGCCAGGCGCGCGGCTTCCTGCGCCTTGCTGTCGAGCACGTCGAACTCGTCCTTGGCCTCGACCGTGTACGGGTGCTGGGCCATGCGCAGCTGGTTGACGATGGCATGCGCGATCGCGCGCACGCGCTCGGCGCGATCGCCCTGGCTGCCCAGCTTGCCGTGGTACACGACCTTGCCCAGGCCGTCGACGCGCGAGGCCAGCGTCTTCTTGCGGTCCTGGTCGAAGAAGAACTTCGCGTCGGCCAGGCGCGGGCGCACGACGCGCTCGTTGCCCTCGACGACCTTGGACGCGTCGTCCGGATGCACGTTGCTGACCACCAGGAAGCGGTGGGTCAGCTTGCCGTGGCCGTCCAGCAGCGGGAAGTACTTCTGGTTGGCCTTCATCGTCAGGATCAGGCATTCCTGCGGAACGGCCAGGAACTCGGGCTCGAACTGGCACGAGAGCACGTTGGGCAGCTCGACCAGCGCGGTCACCTCGTCCAGCAGCTCGGGCGCGTCGATCGGCGACAGGCCCAGCGGTTCGGCGCTGGCCTGCAGCTGGCGCACGATCTCGTTGCGGCGCTGCTCGAAGGAGGCGATCACGCCGCCTTCCTCGCGCAGTTGCTGCTCGTAGCTGTCGGCGTTGCGGACTTCAATCGCGGCGGCCTTGGACTCGAAGCGGTGGCCGCGGGTCACGCGGCCGGCGCTCAGCCCGAGCGCGCCGACCTCGACCAGGTCGTCGCCGTGCAGCGCGATCAGGCCATGGGCCGGACGCACGAACTTGACGTCGCTCCAGCCGTCGGCCAGCTGGTAGGTCATCACCTTGGGAATGGGCAGCTTGGCGAGGGTCTCGTCCAGCGCCTTCTGCAGGCCGTCCTTCAGCGTCACGCCGGGGACGACGGTGTCCAGGAACAGCGCCTCGGCCTTGCCGTCGGGCGCGCGCTTCAGGCTGGGAACGGCCGATGCGTCGACGCCGGCCGCGGCCAGCTTCTTCAGCAGCGCGGGCGTCGCGTTGCCGGCGGCGTCCAGCGCCACGGCCACGGGCATCAGCTTCTGCTGCACCGCCCGATCGGCGGCCTTGGCGGCCACGCCGGTCACGTGCACGGCCAGCCGGCGCGGCGTCGCGAACGCGCGCACCGCGGCGCCGGCCTCGGCCAGGCCCTGCGCCTTCAGCGCGTCCGCCAGCACCGACGAGAAGGCCTCGCCCAGCTTCTTCAGCGCCTTGGGCGGCAGTTCCTCGACAAACAGTTCGACGAGAAGATTCTTGGTGGTCATGCTCGTGATTCCTCGGCCTCAGGCGGCGGCCTTCTTGTCGGCGGCCTTCTCGGCCTTGGCGGCGGCCTCGGCGCCCTTCTTCTCGATCTGCGCGACCACCTCGTCGGCCCAGGCCGTCGGGGCCATCGGGAAGCCGAGCCGCGCGCGGCTGTCCACGTAGCCCTGCGCGACGGCGCGCGCCAGGTTGCGGATGCGGCCGATGTAGGCGGCGCGCTCGGTCACGCTGATCGCGCCGCGCGCGTCCAGCAGGTTGAAGGTGTGCGCCGCCTTGAGCAGCTGCTCATAGGCCGGCAGCGCGAGCTGCGCGCCCATCAGGTGCTGGGACTGGCGCTCGTGCGCGGCGAAGGCGCCGAGGAGGAAGTCCACGTCGCTGTGCTCGAAGTTGTAGGTCGACTGCTCGACCTCGTTCTGGTGGAACACGTCGCCATAGCTGAGGCCGTCGGTGTAGACCAGGTCGTAGACCGATTCCTTGCCCTGCAGGTACATCGCCAGGCGCTCCAGCCCGTAGGTGATCTCGCCGGTGATGGGCTTGCAGTCGATGCCGCCGACCTGCTGGAAGTAGGTGAACTGCGTCACCTCCATGCCGTTGAGCCAGACCTCCCAGCCCAGGCCCCAGCAGCCCAGCGTCGGGTTCTCCCAGTCGTCCTCGACGAAGCGGACGTCGTTCTTCTTCAGGTCGAAGCCCAGCGCCTCGAGCGAGCCCAGGTAGAGCTCCAGGATGTTGGCCGGCGCCGGCTTGAGCACGACCTGGAACTGGTAATAGTGCTGCAGGCGGTTCGGGTTCTCGCCGTAGCGGCCGTCCTTGGGGCGGCGGCTGGGCTGCACGTAGGCGGCCTTCCAGGGCTCGGGGCCGAGCGCGCGCAGGAACGTCGCGGTATGACTCGTTCCGGCGCCGACCTCCATGTCATAGGGCTGCAGCAGGGCGCAGCCTTGCTTGGACCAGTACTCCTGCAGGCGGAGGATCAGTTGCTGGAATGTCAGCATGGGGCGTCGGGCCGTCGGACGGGCGTTGGAGCAAAACGACCGATTCTATGTGCGCTATTTGCGGCCCGTGCCTCTCAGCGGCGGCGCAGCGCGGGCAGAACGCCGGCCGCGGCCAGCGCCCACAGCGGCCACAGCCCGAGGGCCGACAGCCAGCGCGCGTACGGCGTGACGCCGGCGCGGCCGTCGACGACGGTCTCCAGCACGCCCGCGCGCTCCGCCGGCAGCCGCGCGATCACCTGGCCGCGATGGTCGACATGGGCGGTCGCGCCGGTGTTGGTGGCGCGCACGATCGGCCGCTGGAACTCCAGCGCCCGCATCTGCGAGAACTGCAGGTGCTGGTCCTGCACCATGCGCGGCCCGAACCAGGCCAGGTTGCTGGCATTGACGAACACCGTCGCGGCCGGCTCGCCGGCGTCGAGCGCGCTGGCGACCACATCCTCGCCGAACAGATCCTCATAGCAGATCAGCGGACGCAGCCGCTGTCCGGCGAAGGGCAGCGCGCGCTGGTGCCGGCCGCGCGCCTGGTCGTCCATCGGCATGTTCATCGCGGTGACGAACCAGTGGAAGCCGGGCGGGATGAACTCGCCGAACGGCAGCAGGTGGCGCTTGCCGTAGTCATAGGACTGCGCGAAGCCCAGGCCGGCCAGCGAATTGACGAAGCCGTCGGCCGAGTTGCCCAGGAAGGTGCCCAGCAGCAGCGGCCGGACGGCGGCGCCGCGGCGCAGGCGCTCGACATGCTCGTCGCCGAGGAAGGCCAGCGGCACCGGCAGCACCGACTCCGGCGTGACCACGATCTGCCCGCGCGCCGAGTCGATCAGCGCGGTGAGCTGGTCGAAGTTCTCATCGAAGCGGGCGCGGTCGAACTTCTGGTCCTGCGGGATGTTGGGCTGCACCAGCGACACGGCGATCGAGCCGGTCGAGCGGGTGAAGTCCTGCGGCAGCCATTGCGCCGCGCCGATGCCCGCCACCAGCGCGCCCAGCAGCGCCCATTGCCGCAGCGCCAGCGCCGCCGCCGCCAGCGCCGCCAGCGCCGTGATGCCATAGACGCCGACATAGGGCGCGAACACGGCCAGCGGCCCCTGCGCATGCGCGTAGCCACTGGCGATCCACGGGAAGCCGGTGAGGAAGGTCGCGCGGGCGAGTTCCGCGCCCAGCCACAGTCCCGCGAAGACGAGCACCCGCCGCCAAGCGGCCCGGCCCGCCGACCAGCGCGCGGCCAGCCCGAGGCCGGCGGCGTAGTAGATCGACAGGAACAGCGCCAGCGCGAGCACCGCCAGCGCCGACACGGCCGCGGGCAGGTGGCCGAAGTCGTGCATGCTGATGTAGAGCCACCAGAGCCCGGACGTCAGCCAGCCCACGCCGAACAGCGCGCCGGTCAGCGCGGCGCGGCGCGGCCGCGCGCCATCGCAGGCGGCGATCAGCCAGGCCAGCGCCAGCGGCTGCAGCCACCAGGCCGGGCTGGGCGAGAACGAGGCCGTGTGCAGCGCGCCGGCCACCAGCGCCAGCGCGGGATGGCGGCACCAGCGGGGCGCGCGGAACTCCGTGCGGCGCATCAGCCGCTGTGGTCGTCGGCCTCGGAGGCCGGCGCGCGCGTCACCTTGAACCAGCGCACGGCGCCGCCGCGGTTGATCATCACCGAGAAGCGCAGGCCCGCCACCTCGACCGCCTCGCCGCGG
The DNA here is from genome assembly GCF_059491535.1 of Roseateles sp. Mitsp63. NCBI lineage: Bacteria > Pseudomonadati > Pseudomonadota > Betaproteobacteria > Burkholderiales > Sphaerotilaceae > Roseateles > Roseateles sp. Mitsp63. The sequence continues at coordinate 5,951,167 of NZ_CP168509.1, forward strand.
CGCGGCACGCGGCCGTGCTCGTGCGCGACCATGCCGCCGATGGTGTCGAAGGCCGCGTCGGACAGCGCCAGGCCGAAGGCCTCGTTGACCGCGCCGATCTGCGCGTCGCCGGCGACGCGATAGCTGCCGTCGGCCAGCGTGTAGATGCCGGCGTCGCCGTCGCCGACATCGAATTCGTCCTCGATCTCGCCGACGATCTCCTCGAGCACGTCCTCGATCGTGATCAGCCCGGCGGTGTTGCCGAACTCGTCGATGACGATGGCCAGGTGATTCCGGTTGGAACGGAAATCGCGCAGCAGTTCATTCAGCCCCTTGCTCTCGGGCACGAAAACTGCCGGGCGCAGCAACGCGCGCAGGTTCAGTTCCGGGGCGCGCTGGAGCTTGAGCAGGTCCTTGGCCAGCAGGATGCCGATGATGTTGTCCCGCTGACCGTCGTAGACCGGGAAACGCGAGTGCCCGGTGTCGATGACGGTCGCCAGCAGCTCGTCGGTCGGCGCGTGGATGTCCAGCAGGTCCATGCGCGGCGCGGCGACCATCACGTCGCCGGCGCTGAGTTCGGCCATCCGCAGGACGCCTTCGAGCATCTGGCGCGATTCGGGCGCGATCAGGTCGCGCTCCTCGGCTTCGGCGAAATTCTCGATCAGCTCGCTGGTCGAGTCGGGGCCGGGATGCAGGAATTCGAGGACCCGGTCCAGGAGGCCGCGCGGGTCATTGCCACGCCCGCCATGCTTGGCGGGCCGACTAGGCTGAGGTTCAGACACTGTCGTGTGTGCCGTCGTTGAGGAGGCGCCAGAATAACCGATTGACATTGACATTCGCTTGAAACACAGTCATCCGCCCCCAGTTGCCGGGGCCAAGCTTTTCCAGAAGAGAGATGGGTCGTCCACATGCCGTCCGCCGCTGATACCGCCTCGCAAGGCGCCGCCCCGAGTCCCGCGCAGGGACTGATCCCCGCCACCATCCTCACGGGCTTCCTGGGCTCGGGCAAGACGACGCTGCTCAAGCGCGTGCTGACCGAGACCCACGGCCAGAAGATCGCCGTCATCGAGAACGAGTTCGGCGAGGAGAACATCGACAACGACATCCTCGTCAGCGAGACGCAGGAGCAGATCATCCAGCTCAGCAACGGCTGCGTCTGCTGCACGATCCGCGAGGACCTGCGCACCACGCTGTCCGACCTGGCCGCGCGCCGCCGCAAGGGCGAGCTGGACTTCGAGCGCGTGGTCATCGAGACCACCGGCCTGGCCGATCCCGGCCCGGTCGCGCAGACCTTCTTCATGGACGACGAGATCGCGGAGACCTTCCTGCTCGACTCGATCCTGACGCTGGTCGATGCCAAGCACGCGGGCGGCCAGCTCGACACCCGCCAGGAAGCGCGCCGCCAGGTGGGCTTCGCCGACCAGATCTTCCTGAGCAAGACCGACCTGGTGGACGACGCGGCCGTCGACGCGCTGACGCACCGCCTCAAGCACATGAACCCGCGCGCGCCGCAATCCCGCGTGCATTTCGGCCAGGTGCCGATCAAGGACGTGTTCGACCTGCGCGGCTTCAACCTGAACGCCAAGCTCGAGATCGACCCGGACTTCCTGGCCGCCGACGACCACGACCATGCGCATGGCCACGATCATCACGATCACGATCACGACCATCACGATCACGAGCACGGCGAGCACTGCGACCATCCGCACCACCACCATCACGACGACGACGTGAAATCCTTCGTCTTCCGCTCGGAGCGTCCGTTCAATCCGGCCAAGCTGGAGGACTTCCTGGGCGCGATCGTGCAGGTGTACGGACCGAAGATGCTGCGCTACAAGGGCGTCCTGAACATGAATGGCACCGACAAGAAGGTGATCTTCCAGGGCGTTCACCAGCTGATGGGTTCGGATCTCGGTCCGAAATGGCTGCCGAATGAAAAGAAGGTCAGCAAGATGGTGTTCATCGGCATCGATTTGCCGAAGGACATCCTGTTGCAGGGGCTGGAAGGCTGCCTGGCTTAGTGCCACACTGACCGATGGTTTCGAGCCATCGCTTGCGCGGCGGCGGAGGTGGCTACAATCCGCCGCGCCCGAACCAGGCCCCTGCGCCACCGGCGGGAAGCTCCGGCTTCCCTGCCGGGCAGGTATAAAGAGCCGCTAGGAGAGTAACGTGAGCAAGACACCGGCCTCCAGGACCGCCGCGCCCAAGCCCGCCACGAAGGCGGCCAAGGCCTCGGCGGCGGGCAAGTCCGCCGAGGCGGACGCGCCAGACAGCACGGTCTCTCTGCTGGACAGCCCCGTCCGGCCCGCGACCCCGACATCAACTTCGAACAACAGCCGCCCCGCCGTGAAGACTGATCCCAAACTCTCCTCCGCCTGGAAGACCAAGTCCGGCGCCGAACTGACCGACGCTGAAGTGCTGGCGATGCCCGACAGCGAGTACATGAACGACAAGCAGGTGGACTTCTTCCGCGCCAAGCTGACGCAGCTCAAGGAAGACATCCTGTCCAATGCCGGCGAGACGACCGAGCACCTGCGCGAGGACACCTCCATCGTCCCCGATCCGGCCGACCGCGCCACGATCGAGGAGGAGCACGCGCTGGAGCTGCGCACCCGCGACCGCGAGCGCAAGCTGCTCAAGAAGATCATGCAGTCGCTGCAGCGGCTGGAAAGCGGCGAATACGGCTACTGCGACGAGACCGGCGAGCCGATCGGTCTGGGCCGCCTGATCGCGCGCCCAACCGCGACGCTGTCGCTGGAAGCGCAGCAGCGCCGCGAGCTCAAGCAGAAGATGTTCGGCGATTGAGCCGGCGAATGCGCTGCGCATCGAGCAGCATCACGCGAAGTGTCCGGTGAAGAGCAAGGTCCGCTAGAGCATGTCCGATCCCAAAGACGGCACCAATAAAGAAGGCGAGAGCTTTTTCCGCAAGGTGGCGCGTTTCGTGGCCAATCCGACGACCGACTGGGCGGAGATCAATTCGCGCCAGGACGATCCCGAGGCCGACGCGGCCAAGGCGGAATTGCGGGCCATGGTCGAACGCAAGCGCCGCAACGATTTCGTGCGCAAGCGCGAGCTCGACATGCTGCGCAAGATCCGGCGCGAGGGCCTGACGCCGGAACAGCTGGCCGCGCTGGGCGGCCATGCCACGTCGGGCATCGACGAACTGGGCCGCATCAGCGAGATCCAGGGCGCGCGGCGCGACGAGGCCAGCGTCAAGGCCAAGATCGACCAGATCGAGCAGCAGATGGTCGGCGAGGGCTTCGTCACGACGCATGTGCCGGGCCAGCATCCGGCCGGTTTCTTCGAGACCAGCACCCGCCCGGTCAACTTCGCCCCGACGCAGCCGGCGGACCAGATCGCCGCGCGCGTCTCCGACCACGCGCCGGCCGCGGACATGGAGCGCCTGGACCTGGCGCCCGCGCCGGCCGCGGCCTCGATGGGCGCCGGCATGGCGCCGCTGTCGTCGGCCGCCGCGCCGGCCCCGATCCCCGAGCTCAAGAAGGAGATCCCGACGCTGAGCTTCCGCGTCGCGGATCCACAGGTCGAGGTCAGCGAGGTCGTCCATGACGCCGAGCTGGACGAGGCCGTCATCGCCTTCGCCAATGCCGACTACGAGCATTGCGAGCGCAGCCTGACCGACCTGACCCGCCCCGGCGGCGCGCGCCACGAGCACGCCGAGACCTGGCTGGTGCTGTTCGACCTCTACCGGGCGACCGGCCAGCAGGGCAAGTTCGAGCATCTGGCCAATGACTACGCGCAGCAGTTCGGCCTGTCGTCCCCGCAATGGTTCTCGCTGCCCAAGCTGGTGGCCGAGGCGGTGCAGCAGGAGCGCGCGCCGCGCGGCCGCGCCAGCAGCGTGTCGTGGACCAGCCCGGAATACCTGGACACCGAGGCCGTCACGCAGATGCGCACGCGCTGTGAGAACCTGCCGATGCCCTGGGTGATCGACTGGGCGCCGCTGCGCCAGATCGACATCGAGGCCTGCGCCAAGCTGCGCGACCTGTTCCGCTCGTGGGCGCAGCAGGCGCTGGACCTGCGCTGGCTGTCCGGCGACCATTTCTTCCAGGTCCTGCGCGAGCAGGCTCCGGTGGGCAGCCGGGACGCGGACCCCATCCTGTGGATGCTGCGCCTGGAGGCGCTGCGCCTGGCCAACCGGCCGGACCAGTTCGACGAAGTCGCGATCGACTACTGCGTCACCTACGAGGTCTCCCCGCCCAGCTGGGAGAAGGCGCTGTGCCATGTGCGCATCAGCGGCAACGCGCTGTCCACCAGCTCGCCGTCGTCGATCCAGCCGGCGGCGCCGGACACCGGCATCGCCTTCCTCGAGTCCACGATGACCGACGAGGTCAACACCGCGGCGCTGATGGAGTTGTCCGGCCAACTGAGCGGCGACATCAGCGAGACGCTGGCGCTGATGACCGAACAGCTCGGCACCGCGTCGCTGGTGACGATCGCCTGCCCCAAGTTGATCCGCCTGGACTTCATGGCCGCCGGCGACCTGCTGAACTGGGTGCTGGCACGGCGCAGCGAGAACCGCGCGGTGCAGTTCAGCGACGCGCATCGCCTGGTGGCGCTGTTCTTCGGCGCGATGGGCATCAACGAGCACGCCCGGGTCAAGGTCCGGCACGTCTGAGGGCGGTCCGCATCGACCTTCGCAGCAACGGGGCCTCTGGCCCCGTTGCGCTTTGGGATGGCCGATCATCGTGGCTCGCCGGTCCGCCTGGCGGGCGGCCGTCAATCGGCATTCGCACAGGCGCGGCCATCGTCTTTTCCTCACCTTGTGATCCGCGCATCGGCTCCCACGTGAGGGGGTCATGACCGGAACTTCCATGTCTCAAGATCATTCCTCCCCGCTCCCGCCGTACCACGGCACCACCATCGTCAGCGTGCGGCGCGGCAACCAGGTCGCGATCGGGGGCGACGGGCAGGTGACGCTGGGCACGATCGTCGTGAAGTCGACGGCGCGCAAGGTGCGCAAGCTCTACAAGAACCAGGTGCTGGCGGGCTTCGCCGGGGCGACGGCGGATGCGTTCACGCTGTTCGAGCGCTTCGAGTCCAAGCTGGAGAAGCATCAGGGCCACCTGGTGCGCGCGGCCGTGGACCTGACCCGGGACTGGCGCACCGACCGCGTGCTGCGGCGCCTGGAGGCGATGCTGGCGGTGGCCGACCGCACGGCCTCGCTGATCATCACCGGCAATGGCGACGTGCTCGAGCCCGAGCAGGGCATCGTCGCCATCGGCAGCGGGGGTGCCTATGCGCAGGCGGCGGCGAAGGCGCTGCTGAACCACAGCGAGCTGGGCGCGGCGGACATCGTCAAGCAGTCGCTGGTCATCGCCGGCGAGATCTGCATCTACACCAACGGCAATCACACGATCGAGACGCTGGACTGAGCCGGCGCCGGAGCACACGAATGAGCAGCAGCATGACCCCGCAGGAAATCGTCTCCGAACTGGACCGGCACATCGTCGGCCAGGGCGACGCGAAGCGCGCCGTCGCGATCGCGTTGCGCAACCGCTGGCGGCGCCAGCAGGTGGATGACAAGCTGCGCGGCGAGATCACCCCGAAGAACATCCTCATGATCGGCCCGACCGGTGTCGGGAAGACCGAGATCGCGCGCCGGCTGGCCAAGCTGGCGGATGCGCCCTTCATCAAGGTCGAGGCGACGAAGTTCACCGAGGTCGGCTATGTCGGCAAGGACGTGGACAGCATCGTGCGCGACCTGGTGGACATCGCGGTGAAGCAGGAGCGCGAGCGCCAGATGCGCCTGCAGCGCGCGCGGGCCGAGGACGCGGCCGAGGAGCGCATCCTGGACGCGCTGGTGCCGCCGCCGCGCTCGACGACCGGTTTCGCGCCGGCCTCGGACGGCGGCGCGGACAACACCGCGCGGCAGGTGATGCGCAAGCGCCTGCGCGAGGGCTCGATGGACGACAAGGAGATCGAGGTCGAACTGGCCGAGGCGCGGCCCTCGATGGAGATCCTCGGGCCGCAGGGCATGGAGGAGATGGCGGAGCAGCTCAAGGGGCTGTTCTCGCAGATGGGGCAGGAGCGCAAGAAGGCGCGCAAGCTCAAGATCGGCGAGGCGATGAAGCTGCTGGTCGAGGAAGAGGCGGCCAAGCTGGTCAACGAGGATGACATCAAGACCTCGGCGCTGGCGCACGCGCAGGACAACGGCATCGTCTTCATCGACGAGATCGACAAGGTGGCGACGCGCAGCGAGCACAGCGGCGGCGCGGACGTGTCGCGCCAGGGCGTGCAGCGGGACCTGCTGCCGCTGGTCGAGGGCACGACGGTGAACACGAAGTACGGGATGGTGAAGACCGACCACATCCTGTTCATCGCGTCGGGGGCTTTTCACCTGAGCAAGCCGAGCGATCTGATCCCGGAGCTGCAGGGCCGGTTCCCGATCCGGGTGGAGCTGAAGTCGCTGTCGGTGGAGGACTTCGAGGCCATCCTGTCGAGCACGCACGCGAGCCTGGTGAAGCAGTACCAGGCGCTGCTGGCGACGGAGGGGCTGACGCTGGAGCTGAGCGAGGACGGCATCCGCCGCCTGGCGCAGATCGCCTACGAGGTCAACGAGCGCACCGAGAACATCGGCGCGCGGCGCCTGGCGACGGTGCTGGAGCGGCTGCTGGACGATCTGAGCTTCGACGCGCACAAGCATGCCGGCAAGACCGTCACGATCGATGGCGCGCAGGTCGACGAGAAGCTCGGCGCGCTGGCGCAGAACGAGGACCTGAGCCGGTTCATCCTCTGATCGCCGCGGCGGCCCTTGGCGCCGCCGACTTCACAGTGAGTTCACCATGAGCTCATCCTGAGCTCGAAGGCCGTCGCGAGACTGGCGTCTTCTCCACCACGAGAGGACCCGTCCCGTGATGAACCGCTTTCTCGCCTCCGTGCTCCTCGGCCTCGTGGCCTGGAACGCGTTGACCGCGCTGCTGATCGACTTCTACGTTCCGTCTCCATGCGACTTCACCGGCCGCTGCGACGGCGACATGATCTTCACGCTGAAGGTCTTCGGGATCTGGCTGGGCATGTTCTGGCTGAGCTCGGTGACCGTGCTGCTCTACAACATCGTCAGCTGGAAGCGCGCCTGGCAGCGCCATCAGCGGCAGTGGCAATGAAGCGCCTTCCCGCCCTGCATCATTTCCTGCGTCTGTCGTTGAGCGGGAATCCCGGCCGGGGGCTGCGCGTCGAGGCAAGCGGCCGCTTGTCGATCTCGGCTCCGCCCGTTCGTCGTGAAGAGTGCCCCCACCCTGACTCGAGGAGCTTCGCGATGACCGACACCCCCATCCATGCCTTCCTGCGCGATTACGCCGCCGCCGTCTACGAGCGCGATCTGACGCGCTTCATGGACCTGTACACCGCGGACATGCAGGTCTTCGACAGCTGGGACCGCTGGCAGCACGATCGCCAGGCGTGGGCGGCCATGGCCGCCGGCTGGTTCGAGGGCATCCGCGACGTGCGCGTCCGCGTGACGGCCAAGGACATCGCGAGCTGGTGCGATGAGCGGGTCGCCGGGGGCGCCGCCACACTGGAGTTCGCCGCGCTCGACGAGACCGGCAAGCCGCTGCGCGCCACCGAGAACCGCCTGACCCTCGTGCTTCGCAGCGAGAACGGCCGCTGGCGCGCGGTGCATCAGCACACCTCGGTGCCGGTGGACTTCAGCAGCAAGCAGGTCGTGCAGCGATAGGCGGTGATCGATCCCGGCTCAGGCGCCGTTCACAGCGCCAGCCGGTGCGCCTGCAGGGCCAGCAGGCCGTCGAAGATCAGCGAGTCGATCAACTCGTGAGGAATGTCCAGCGACGGCGACACCTTCCAGCCCGCGCCGCCGGTCATCAGCGTGACCGGCGCCTGGCCGCAGCGCTTGACGATGTGGCGGTGCATGCGCTCGATCGCGCCGGTGATGGCGTAGTTGCCGCCGCTGGTCAGCGCGTCCGAGGTGTTGGTCGGAAACTCGCGCACCTCGCCGGTCGGCACGCGCAGGCCGGCGGTGCCGCCCTCGAGCGCGCGCAGCATGATGCCGTGCCCGGGCAGGATCAGCCCGCCGAGGAACTTGCCGTCCGCGTCCAGCGCGTCGACCGTCACCGCCGTGCCGATCATCACCACCAGGGCCGGGCGCGCCGCCTGCCCGCGCATGCGCGCGAGGACGTGATGCCGCGCCCCGATCAGGGCCACGAAACGGTCCGCGCCGAGCCGGCCCGGATGGTCGTAGCCGTTGGTCACGCCGCCCGCCTGCGCCGACGACGCCACCCAGCGCGGCTCGATGTCCCACAGCTCCATCTGCTCCTCGACGCGATGCCGCATCGCATCGCCGGCCACGTTGCTGCCCAGCATGCTGCCCGGCGTCACCGGCAGCCGGGCCCAGTCGTGATCGGCCAGCTGCTCGATGTTCTCGAGAAACTGCGCGCCGTGCGCCAGCATCGCGCTGCCCGGCTGGGGACTCGCGTAGAGCGCCCACTTGAGGCGGGTATTGCCGATGTCGATGGCCAGGAAACTCATGGGCGTGGAGGCTGGTTCCGTGGAGTGCGCGCCAGTGGCTGAAGCGCGGGACGGGGACAGGGCGGCAGGTTAGCAGTGTTTATCCTCAAGGCGGTGCACCCCGCGGCCGAAATAGGATGGGATCGGTGTTTGCCGCGCCATCCCGGTGCGGCGCCGAAGATCCACCCTCACACGAGACCCAGGACCGATGAAGTTCTCCATCGCCACGCGCCTCTGGATCCCCGTCGCCGTCATGGCCGCCGTGACCGTCGTCATGACGCTGGGGGCGGCCTCCCGCACCCGCTCGCTGCTCGCCGTCGCGCAGGTGACACAGGAACAGCAGCAGCAGCGCTTCGAACTCGCGCTGCGCTGGCGCGGCCTGACCGAGGCCAATGCCAGCCGCGTGCAGGCCGGCCTCGCGGCCAACGACAACGCGGTGGCCGACGCGATGAAGGGTGACATCGCCCGCACCACGGACGCCATCAACGAGGTGCAGAAGCAGCTGGAGGCGCTGGCCGACGGCGACGAGGACAAGGCCGCGATGGCCAAGATCGCCGATCGGCGCAAGGGCTACATCGCCGCGCGCAACGACGCCGCCAAGCTGAAGTCCGGCGGCGACGTCGAGGGCGCGCACAAGGCCTTGCAGTCGCAGGTGGTGCCGGCGATCGAGCAGTACCTGGTGGCGCAGCAGGAATTCGTGGCGCTGCAGCAGAAGCGCTCGGCCGCGCTGCGCGAGGCCGCCGGCGCGGAGCGCATGCGCACGGTGTGGGGCGTGGCCGCGATGATGGCGGTGATCGTGGGCCTGCTGGCGCTGGCGACGGCGTATTTCGTGCGCACGATCTCCACCCCGCTGAAGTCCCTGATGGTGGAGGCCGAGCGCATTGGCGAGGGCGACCTGTTCCACGTCGATCGCGACTACAACAACGACGAGATCGGCGACGTGCAGCGCGCGCTGGCGGCGATGAAGAGTTCGCTGCGCAAGGTCATCCGCGAGGTGCGGGCGAGCGCCGACGGCATGCAGACCGCCAGCCAGGAGATCGCCAGCGGCAACCAGGACCTGAGCCAGCGCACCGAGCAGACGGCGTCCAACCTGCAGCAGGCGGCCTCGTCGCTGGCGCAGTTGACGGGCACGGTGCAGCAGAGCGCGGACAGCGCGCGCACCGCCAACCAGCTCGCGGGCAGCGCGGCCGAGGTGGCCGAGCGCGGCGGGGCGGTGGTGGGCGAGGTCGTGGGCACGATGGGACAGATCGACGCGTCGGCGAAGAAGATCAACGACATCATCGGGACCATCGACGGGATCGCGTTCCAGACCAACATCCTGGCGCTGAACGCGGCGGTCGAAGCGGCGCGGGCCGGCGAGCACGGCAAGGGCTTCGCGGTGGTGGCGTCCGAGGTCCGGGCGCTGGCGCAGCGCAGCGCCGGGGCGGCGCGCGAGATCAAGGCGCTGATCGGCGACAGCGTGACCAAGGTCGAGGCCGGCTCGCAGCTGGTGCGCGACGCGGGGGTGACGATGGCGGAGATCGTCGCGAGCGTGCAGCGGGTGTCGGACATCATTGGCGAGATCAGCGCCAGCACGGTGGAGCAGAGCCAGGGCATCGGCAACGTCAACGGATCGGTGGCGCAGCTGGACCAGATGACGCAGCAGAATGCCGCGCTGGTCGAGGAATCGGCGGCGGCCGCGGAGTCGCTCAGCGAGCAGGCGCGCAAGCTCACGGCGCTGGTGGGGCACTTCAAGGTCAGCGATCCCAAGCCGGCGGAAGGCGCCCTGACGCCGGCCGCGGCGGCGCCGAAGCCGCTGGCGGCGCCACGTCCGGCGGCGCGGCCCGCCGCCAAGACGCCGATCGCCAAGCCCGTTGCGGCAAAAGCTTCCACGGCGAGAGCTTCCACGGCGGCGGCCCCAAGGCCGGTCGCGAAGGCAAGCCCTGCCCCCGCGCCGGCGCCGAAAGTGGCGCCTCCGGCCCCGGCCGGCCCCAGCGCGACGTCGGCGCCCGGCGACGATTGGGAGACTTTTTGATCTGTCTCAATGGCCCTCAAGACTGAGGGCTGCTCCCCCATTTGTCTGGTTGGCTCCGGACCGCGCACGGCATAGGCTTTCTGCCCTCTCCTCTTCGAGGGCAACCGATGCTCACCAGCCACGACCAGATCCGGGCCAAAGCGCGCGACAGCCTTGACGCGATTACTATTGCCTGTCGATACTAATGATCAAGAGCTTTGCGGACAGGCGCACGGCGGCGATCTTCGACGGAACAACGACATGAGCATTCCACGCAGCCGGTTGAACCAGATCGATTTCGGCGACCTCACGACAGGGCGCCGGCTCGATCCCGTACACCCTGGGAGCATCTTGATGACGGAATTCATCGAGCCGCTCGGATTGACCCGTTATCGCGTCGCGAAGGCGATCGGTGTCCAGCAGCGGCGCATCGACGAGATCTGCGCAGGCGAGCGTTCGATCTCCGCCGACACCGCCGTGCGGCTCGGACTCGCCTTCAGCGTGGACCCGCGCTTCTGGCTCAACCTCCAGGCGCAGTACGACATCGAGGTCATCCTGCAAGCGCATGGCGACCAGTTGGTGGGGGAGATCGACGCCCTGGCGGCCTGATCACGTCATGCGCCGCGCCGCCTCACCCGCCCCCTGGCAAGTCTCCGCCGGCGGCATCGCCGGCCTGATCCTCAGCATCGGCCTGGCGCGCTTCGCCTACACGCCACTGCTGCCGCTGATGCAGCAGCAGGCCGGCCTCGGCGACGCGATGGGCGGCACGCTCGCCGCCATCAACTACGCCGGCTACATGAGCGGCGCCCTGCTCGCCGCGCTCATCGACGACCCGCGCTGGCGCTCGCGCCTGTACTTCTGGGGCATGCTCCTGGGCCTCGTCGCCACGGCGCTCATGCCGCTCGCCCCCCAGCTGGCGCCCAACCTCACGCTCTGGGCTGTCTCCCGCTACCTCGGCGGCCTCAGCGGCGCCGCCGGCATGCTGCTCGGCTCCGGCCTCGTGCTCGGCTTCCTGATGCGCGCCGGCAAACGCCCCGAGCTCGGTGTCCATTTCCTGGGGCTCGGCCTGGGCATCGTCGTGTCCGCGCTCGGCGCGATGGCGATGGACGGGCTCGCGCTCGACTGGGCCGGCCACTGGTGGGGCTTCGTCCTGATCGGCCTCCCGCTGCTCGCGATCACCTGGTGGTGGCGTCCACCCGTGCCGCCGCCCGCCGCGGCCGCGCTCGCGGCCGGCACGCCCAGCCCCCGCTGGATGCGATGGATGATCGCCGGCTACTTCTGCGCCGGTTGGGGCTTCGTCATCAGTGCCACCTTCACCGTCGCCATCGTCGAGCGCCAGCCGCTGCTGCATGGCCAGGGCCCCTGGGCCTGGCTGCTGGTCGGCCTCGCCGCCACGCCGGCCGTGTTCCTGTGGGACCGCGTCGCGCGCCGCATCGGCGACCTCAACGCGCTGCTCGCCGCCTTCGCGCTGCAGATCGTCTCCGTCGTGCTGCCCGCGCTGTCAGGCAGCCTCGCCGCCGCGCTCGCCGGCGCCCTGCTCTACGGCGCCACCTTCATCGGCCTGGTGAGCCTGACGCTCGCGCTCGTCGGCCGCCGCTCGCCCGGCAATCCCGGCAAGGCGATGGCCCGCCTCACGCTCAGCTACGGCGTCGCACAAGTCACCGCGCCCGCCCTCGCCGGCGCGATGGCGCAGGCCAGCGGCAACTACCTCGCCTCGCTCTGGCTCACGGCCGCGGTGCTCACCGTGGGCATGCTGATCATGCTGCGGCTACGCGGCCTGGAACGCCGCGGCGATGCGTGAGCCGTCCAGAGACGCGATGCCATCGGCCATCCGCGCCGAGGCCGTGATCGCGGCGTCCAGATCCACCTGCTCGCGCCAGCGCGGCGACAAGGCCACCACCTCGCCGATGACGAGCAGCGCCGGACTCGGCAGCCCCTCGCGTTCGATCGTTTCCGCCAACCCGGCGAGGGTCGTGAAGCACTCGCGCTGACGCGGCGTGTGGGCCGCGCTGACGATCACCGCCGGCGTCCCGGCCTTCAGTCCGCCGTCCTGCAACGCCTGCGCGATCGACGCCGCTCGCGCGAGTCCCATGTAGACCACCAGCGTCAACCGGCTCTTCGCGAGCGCGGCCCAGTCGGGCGCGATGCCGTGCTCGCCGTTGTGCCCGGTCACGAAGGCCACGCCCGGCGTGCAGCGCCGGTCGGTCACCGGCACGCCGACCGACGCCGGCGCCGCCAGTCCCGCCGACAACCCGTTGATCACCTCGACCTCGATGCCGGCCTCGCGCAACGCGTCGACCTCCTCACCGCCGCGGCCGAACACGAACGGATCACCGCCCTTGAGCCGCACCACCCGCGCGCCGGCCTTCGCCTCGCGGATCATCAGCTCGTGGATGAAGCGCTGCTCCGTCGACACGCACCCGCCGCGCTTGCCCACGCGCAGCACGCGCGCGGACGCCGGCAGGCAGGCCAGCACGCGCGCATCGACGAGGTCGTCGGTCAACACGACCTCGGCCTGCTGCAGACGCCTCAGCGCCTTGACGGTGAGCAGCTCCGGATCGCCCGGCCCCGCGCCGACGAGGGACACCAGGGGCGTGCTGGCGGGCGGGCAGGCATCAAGGGGGGTCATGTCGCTTCCTTCACTTCCACGGAGACCGGCGCGCCGCCGGCGGGGGCGGTGCCGTGCACCAGGCGCCGCAGCGCCGGCAGGCAGGAGCCGCATTGCGTGCCGCAGCGCAGCTCGCCCTGCAGCGCGGCGAGCCGCTCTTCCGGCGAGCCATCCGGCCGCCGCTGGAGGCAGGCCGCGATCGCGTCCTCGCGCACGTTGAAGCAGTTGCAGACCTGCGGACTCGCCGGCGCGGCGGGCTGCTCCGCGTCGGGCGCCAGCAGGCGGCGTCCGAACGGCGCGACCGGGACGCGCTCGCTCCACAGCGCATCGAGCCACGCGCCCTCGCTGCCCTCTCCCACGCGCAGCAGCGCCTGCAAGCGGGCCTCGGCGCCTTCGCCGTCCAGCCGCAGGGACCGGCTGCGTCCGCGCCGTCCATCGGCATAACGCAGCACGCCGGCGCCGTTGAGCTGCAGCACCGTCGACAGCGCCTGCACCACCGGCGCCGGCGGCGCCTCGGCGAACGCGAGCTCCAGGCTCCAGCCCTCGAGCGCCTCGTTCGCCGGGCCAGGCAGGCAGCAGGCGTACGCCGCCTGCTCCATCAGCACGCGCAGCTGGGCGCGCAGCGCCGCGCCGTCTCCCAGCCTCACCCAGGCGGCGCCGAAGACCCGCCATGGCAGGCTCACCGCTTCGACCGACACGGCCGCGAATTTCAGCTCGGGCTGGCGCGCGTCCGGACAGAACGCCGGCTGCGTCAGCGCATTGATGCCGAACTGACCGCGACCGCCGATGAACTCGCTGCCCCAGTGCATCGGCAGCCAGGCGCGCTGCGGGCCGACGCGCTCATCGGCGCGCAGCGGCACGATCAAGGGTCCGCGCCGTGATTGCACCCGCACCAGCGCGCCGGCCTCCAGGCCCCGCCGCGCGATGTCCTGCGGGTGCATCGACAGCGCCGGCGCCGGCTCGCCGGCGAAGAGCCGCGCGACGGTGCCGCTGCGGCTCATGCCGTGCCATTGGTCGCGCAGACGGCCGGTGCTCAGCGCCAGCGGGTACTTCGGATCCTGCGTCTCCGCCGGCGGCTGGAAGGCCTTCGCGATGAAGCGCGCGCGGCCGTCGGCATGCGCGAACGCGCCGTCCTCATACAGCCGGGACTTCGCGTCCGCCGCGCCCTCGGGCCAGGGCCACTGGCGCGGCGCCTCCTCGAGCATCGCGTAGCTGAGTCCGCCGATATCGAGGTCCCGTCCGCGCGTCGCCTCGCGATGCTCCAGCCAGGGCTGCTCCGGACGCTCCCACGCGAACAGGCTCGCGCGGCCCGGCCGCAGCACCGCTTCCATGCGCTGCGCGACGTCGCGCACGATGCGCCAGTCGTCGCGCGCCTCGCCGGCCGGCGGCAGCGCCGCGCGCACGCGGCTGATGCGCCGCTCGCTGTTCGTGACGGTGCCTTCCTTCTCCGCCCAGGTCGCCGCCGGCAGCACCACGTCGGCGAAGTCCGCCGTCGCCGTGCCGGTGAAGGCCTCCTGCAGGATCACCAGCTCGCAGCGCTCCAGCGCCGCGCGCACCAGCACCTGATCGGGCATGGACTGCGCCGGATTCGTGCACGCGATCCACAGCGCCTTGATCTCGCCGCGCGCCGCCGCCTGGAACAGCTCGACGGCGGTCTTGCCCGGCTGCTCCGGCAGGGCCTCCACGCCCCACAGCGCGGCCACTTCATCGCGATGCGCGGCATTGCCCGGATCGCGGTGACCGGGCAGCAGCGTCGCCATGCCGCCGCTCTCGCGCCCGCCCATCGCGTTGGGCTGGCCGGTCAGCGAGAACGGCCCCGCGCCCGCGCGGCCGATCTGTCCCGTCGCGAGATGCAGGTTGATCAGCGCGGTGTTCTTCGCCGCGCCGCTGCTGCTCTGGTTCAGGCCCATGCAGTACAGCGACAGCGTCGATGGCGACTGCGCGAACCACTGCGCCGCCTGCAGGATCTGGTCTTCCTTGAGCCCGGTGAGCCGCGCCGATTCGGCCGGCGTCATCGCCCGCACCAGCGCCTTCAGCGCGGCGAAGCCGCTGGTGTGCCGCTCGATGAAGGCGGCATCGATCCAGCCTTCCCAGATCGCCGCGTGCAGCAGGCCGTGGAACAGCGCGACGTCGCTGCCCGGCTTCAGCGCCAGGTGCAGGTCGGCGAACTCGGCCGTCTCCGTCCGGCGCGGATCGACGACGATGATCTTCATCCCCGGCCGCACCGCGCGCGCGGCCTCGATGCGGCGGAACAGGATCGGATGCGCCCACGCGGTGTTGGAACCGGCGATGAACAGGCAGTCCGTGCGTTCGAGGTCCTCGTAGCAGGCCGGCGGCGCGTCGGCGCCCAGCGACTGCTTGTAGCCGACCACGGCCGAGCTCATGCACAGCCGCGAGTTGCTGTCGATGTTGTTGGTGCCGACCAGCCCGCGCGCCAGCTTGTTGAACGCGTGATAGTCCTCGGTCAGCAACTGGCCCGAGATGTAGAAGCCGATCGCGTCGGACCCGTGCTGCGCGCGGATCGCGAGCAGCTGATCGGCGATGCGCTGCGTCGTCGTGTCCCAGTCCTGCGGCTGCAGCGCTTCGTCGCGCGTCGGCCGCCAGGCCGGCCGCAGCACGCGCTGCCGCGCGCGCACCAGCGGCGTGGCCGTCAGGTGCAGCGTCGCGCCCTTGGTGCACAGCCGGCCGAAGTTGGCCGGATGGTCCGGATCGCCGCGCACGCCGACGACGCGCGCGTCGTCCCCGCTGCCCGCCGTCTCGATGAGCACGCCGCAGCCGACGCCGCAGTACGGGCAGGTCGAACGCGTTTCGGCCATCGCGGCGCTCCGCTCAGCAGGCCACGCGGGTGCAGGGCCCCGCCTTCACCGGCGGCAGGTCGATGCCGAGGGTGTCCAGCTCCTGCCGGTCCAGCAGCACGAAGCCGTCCTCGACCTTCACCTGGAACACCGGCGTGCGGCCCTCATCGGGCTCGCGCGCGCAGCCGCTGTCCAGCGCGATGGTCCAGTTGTGCAGCGGACACGCAACGGCGTTTCCGAAGACGATGCCCTGGCTCAGCGGCCCGGCCTTGTGGGGGCAGCGGTCCAGCAGCGCATGGATGCGGTCGTCGGCGGTGCGGAACAGCGCGACCTGCGGCCCCTTGTCGCGGGCGACGCGGCGCGCGCCGAGCACGGGGATGTCGGCGACGGCGCAGATGGCGATCCAGTGGGTCATGGGGATCCTCGAGGTCAGAAGGTGTCGCGGACGGAAGCGGCAGGCACGGTCTTCGCGCCGGCACCCGCGGTGGAAGCTGGCGCGCCGACGCTGGCGACCGGCTCGAACTGGCGCACGTCGACCTGCGCCTTGGCGAACTCGAACCAGGGATCCGGCTCGCCGTCGAGCGCGAACTGCAGCTCGGCCCACAGCGCCTTGCGGCCCTCGTGGTCATCGAGGATGCGCTGCTTGACGTGATCCAGGCCCACGCGGGCGACATAGTGGACAGTGCGCTCCAGGTACCAGCCCTCCTTGCGGTAGAGCTGCATGAAGGCGCCGGTGTACTCCATCACCTCCTCGGCGGTCTTGAGCTTGACCAGGAAGTGGGCGACCTCGGTCTTGATGCCGCCGTTGCCGGCGATGTACATCTCCCAGCCGGAATCCACGCCGATGATGCCGACGTCCTTGATGCCGGCCTCGGCGCAGTTGCGCGGGCAGCCGCTGACGGCGAACTTGACCTTGTGCGGCGCGTACATGCGCCACATCGCGCGCTCCAGGTCCTTGCCCATCTGCGTGCTGTCCTGCGTGCCCATGCGGCACCACTCGGAGCCGACGCAGGTCTTCACCGTGCGCAGCGCCTTGGCGTAGGCATGGCCGCTGGGCATGCCGATGTCGCGCCAGACGTCGACCAGGTCCTCCTTGCGCACGCCCAGCAGGTCGATGCGCTGGCCGCCGGTCACCTTGACGGTCGGGATCTTGTACTTGTCGACGGCGTCGGCGATCCGGCGCAGCTCGTCGGCGGTGGTCTCCCCGCCCCACATCCGCGGGATCACGGAGTAGGTGCCGTCCTTCTGGATGTTGGCGTGACTGCGCTCGTTGATGAAGCGCGATTGCGGGTCGTCGACGGCCTCCTTGGGCCAGGACGAGATCAGGTAGTAGTTGAGCGCCGGACGGCAGGTCGCGCAGCCGTTGGGGGTCTTCCAGTTGAGCCGCTCGTAGACCTGGTCCAGCGTGATGAGGTGCTCCTTGAAGATGGCGTCGCGCACCTCCTGGTGGCTCAGCTCGGTGCAGCCGCAGACGGCCTTCTTCTTCGGCGTGGCCGAGTAGTCGCCCCCCGCGGTGAACATCAGCAGCTGCTCGACCAGCCCGGTGCAGGAGCCGCAGCTCGCGCTCGCCTTGGTGTGCTTGCGCACCTCCTCGAGCGTGAACAGGCCCTTCTCCTTGATGGCCTTGCACACGGCGCCCTTGGTCACGCCGTTGCAGCCGCAGACCTCGTCGCTGTCGGCCATCGCGGCGGCCTTGTTGTGACCCTGGTGGCCGACGTCGCCGATGTTGCTCTCGCCGAACATCAGCTTGTCGCGCAGCTCGCCGATCTTGCGGCCTTCACGCAGCAGCTTGAAGTACCAGCTGCCGTCGACGGTGTCGCCGTACAGACAGGCGCCGACCAACTGGTCGTTCTTGATGACGAGCTTCTTGTAGACGCCGGCGAAGGGATCGCTCATCACGATCTCCTCGGTGCCCTCGCCACCCATGAAGTCGCCGGCCGAGAACAGATCGATGCCGGTGACCTTGAGCTTGGTGCTGGTCTGGCTGCCGAGGTAGCGGCCGATGCCGAACTGCGCCAGGTGGTTCGCGCAGACCTTGCCCTGCTCGAACAGCGGCGCCACCAGGCCGTAGGCGATGCCGCGATGCGCGGCGCATTCGCCGACGGCGTAGATGCGGGGATCGGTCACGGTCTGCAGCGTGTCGCTGACCACGATGCCGCGATGGCAGTGCAGGCCGGCACTCTCCGCCAGCGCGGTGTTGGGGCGGATGCCGGCGGCCATCACGACCAGGTCGGCGGGGATCTCTTCGCCGTCCTTGAAGCGAACGGCCATCACCCGCCCGTCCTTGTCGCCGATCAACGCCTCGGTCTGCGCGCCCATGCGGAAGCGCAGGCCGCGCTCCTGCAGCGACTTGCGCAGCAGGTCGCCGGCCTGGTCGTCGAGCTGGCGTTCCATCAGCCAGCCGGCGATGTGCACGACGGTCACCTGCATACCGCGCAGCATCAGGCCATTGGCCGCCTCCAGGCCCAGCAGGCCGCCGCCGATGACGACCGCGTGGCGGTACCTGGTGGCCGCCTCGATCATCGTGTTGGTGTCGGTGATGTCACGGTAGCCGATCACGCCGTCCAGGTCCTTGCCGGGCACCGGCAGGATGAACGGGTTGGAGCCGGTGGCGATCAGCAGCCGGTCGTAGCCGGCCACGGTGCCGTCGTCCGCGATCACCTGGCGCTTGACGCGATCGATCGCCGTCACCGTCTTGCCCAGGTGCAGCGTGATGCCGTTCTCCTCGTACCAGGAGAGCGGGTTCAGGATGATCTCGTCGAGCGTCTGCTCGCCGGCCAGCACGGGGCTGAGCAGGATGCGGTTGTAGTTGGGATGCGGCTCGGCCCCGAAGACGGTGATGTCATACAGGTCGGGGGAGATCTTGAGCAGCTCTTCCAGGGTGCGGACGCCGGCCATGCCATTGCCCACCATCACCAGCTTCATCTTCTTCATGCGGCACGCTCCAATCGGATTCGGGCGATGGCGGCAGAATCGCCGCCACCATGAGTTTCGACATCGCCATCGGCCTGGCCAGCGACCGCGGCCCGCGGGAACGCAACGAGGACTTCGCCGCTGTGCAGCGGCCGCGGGATGCGCGCGAGGCCGCCAAGGGCTGGATCGCGGCGCTGGCCGACGGCGTCTCCGGACAGCCCGGCCATCCTGGCGAAGGCGGCGGCCGCATGGCGGCGCAGACCACCGTCGGCGCGCTGGTGCGCGACTACCACGCCACGCCGCGCCACTGGGACACCACCGTCGCGCTGGACCGGCTGATCGCCGCGCAGAACGGCTGGCTGGCCCACCACAATCGGCGCGGCGAGCGCTCGGCGCTGACGACGCTCAGCGCCGTCGTGCTGCAGGGCGGCGGCTACACGGTGGCCCACGTGGGCGACAGCCGCGTCTGGCTGATCCGCGACGGCCAAGCCGCGCAGCTGACCCAGGACCATGCGATCGACCAGAGCGACTTCGCGCGGCTGACCCGCGCGATCGGCCTCGACGACACGGTGCGTGTCGACTACGCGCAAGGCGACCTGCGCGCCGGCGACCGGCTGCTGCTGACCAGCGACGGCGTGCATGGCCCGCTGCGCCCCAGCCAGCTGGCCGAACTGGCGATGGGCGAGGACGCGCAGGCGGCCGCCGAGGCGCTGGTCCGTGCCGCGCTCGACGCGGGCGGACATGACAACGCCACGGCGCTGCTGGTGCTGGTTCGCGCGCCGGGCACCGCCGGCTACGACGACCTGCTGCGCGACGCGCAGCGCCTGCCCGTGCCGCCGCGGATGAAGGCCGGCGATCTGCTCGACGGCCTGCGCGTCACCGCGCTGGTGGCCGACAACGGCGTGCACCGGCTGCTGCGGGTCCGCCGTGACGAGGACCTCGGCGGCCAGCGCCCGCTGGCCCTGAAGACGCTGGCCGAGGCCCGCGGCGACGATCCGCAGGAGCGCGCCATGCTGGCGCACGAGGGCTGGCTGATGCGCCGCGTCGGCGACCATCCCGGCCTGGTGCGCAGCCATGAGACGCCGGACGCCAGCGCGCTGTACCTGCTGGCCGACTGGCACGACGGCCGCACGCTGGAGGAATTGATGACCGCCGACCGGCCGGCGCTGGCCGACTTCCTCGCCGCGGCCGGCAAGATCGCCGCGGCGCTGGGCCGGCTGCATCGCGCCGGCATCGTGCATCGCGACATCAAGCCAGGCAACCTGCATCTGGGCGACGACGGCCGCTGGCGCGTGCTGGACCTGGGCGTGGCGCTGTCCGGCCATGAACCCGAGGCGCTGCGCGAGCTGCATGCCGGCACGCCGAGCTACATCAATCCCGAGCAGTGGGACGATCCGCCGGTCCCCGCGGACGCCGGCAGCGATCTCTTCGCACTGGGCGTGACGCTGTACCAGTGGCTCACCGGCCGGCTGCCCTACGGCGAGATCGAGCCCTACCAGCGCGGCCGCTACCGGCACGACCCGCGTCCACCCTCGCGGCTGCGGCCCGACGTGCCGATCTGGCTCGACCGGCTGCTGCTCAAGGCCGTGCACCGCGAGGCGGCGGCCCGCTTCGAGACCGCCGACGAGCTGCTGTTGGCGCTGGAGCGCGGCGCCTCGCGCCCGCTGCCCGCCGCTGGCGGCAGCGCGCTGGCCCGGCGCAATCCGATCGCCGCCTGGCAGCTGGCCTTCGGCCTGTCGGCGCTGCTCAACCTGCTGCTGCTGGTCTGGCTGCTGTTCCTGCCGCGCTGAGCGCGGCCGGGCCGCTTCAACGCGCTTCATACGCCCTCCCATGGGACGGAGCCCGGCCCGCGGCGCCCTTCGCGTCCGCGGCCGGCACGCGCGCGCGGCCGCCGCGCTCGGCCCAGGTGCGGGTCCAGCGGATCTGCATCACGCGCATCACGCCCAGCATCAGCAGCGACAACGCGGCGAAGATCGCGAAGCCCCAGAAGTAGGTGCCGGCGTACTGCTTGGACAGGCCCATCAGGTTGGGCACCAGGCCGCCGCCCAGCGCGCCGACCTCGCCGATCATCGAGCCCGCCACCGCCGTGGCCGCGGGCCAGCGCAGCGGCACCAGCTGGAACAGCGCGCCGTTGCCGGCACCGAGCGCGGCGAAGCAGGCGATCAGCAGCAGCGTCGTGGCGATCAGCGATCCGCCGGCCAGACCCGCCAGCAGCAGCGTGACGGCCACCGCGACCAGCACCACGGTCAGCGTGTTGACGCCGCCCCAGCGGTCGGAAATCCAGCCGCCCATCACGCGCACCGCGGCGCCCATGAACGCCGCCAGCATCGTCAGCTGGCCGGCCTGCACCTTGGAGACGCCGAACTGGTCGTAGTAGTAGGTGGGCAGGAAGGTGATCAGGCCGATGAAGCCGCCGAAGGTGACCGCGTAGATCAGGCTGAAGGCCCAGCCGTCCTTCTCGAACAGGCAGGCCATGTGGCTGCGCAGGCCGGCATGGCTGTCGACATCGGGCGGCTCCTTGGCGAAGACGATCATCACGGCCATCGGCACCAGGATCGCGACACCGGCGATCGCATAGACCGCCTGCCAGCCGAGCCACTGCGCCAGCGGCGGAGCCACCAGCACCGACACCGCCGTGCCGACGTTGCCGGCGCCGACCAGGCCCATCGCCAGGCCCTTGTACTTGGGCGGGTACCAGCCCGAGCCCAGCGACAGCGCGACGCCGAAGCTCGCGCCGGCGATGCCCAGCAGCACGCCCATGGCGAGCAGGTCGCCGTAGCCCTTGACCATGAAGAAGCCGTAGCCCATCGCGACGGCGATCAGCGCCATCTCGACCAGCGTGGCGTTCTTGCGGCCGATGTATTGCGACAGCACGCCCAGCGGGAAGCGCATCAGCGCGCCGGCCATGATGGGGATCGACAGCATCAGACCCTTCTGGGCGGCGCTCAGCTGGTAGGCCTCGCTGATGAAGGGCGCGAGCGCGCCGTTCAGCACCCAGATGCAGCACGAGAACGCGAAGTACAGGAACGCCGCGCCGAGGGTCGGGGCGTGACCGGAACGCAGGAAGGTGCGGAACGCTGCCATGACGAGGATGCTCTGGGGGGGCTGGAAACGAAAAAAGGCCGCGTCGAGCACGGGGCTCGGCGTGGCCTTCTGACGGAGGGGCATCGGGTCGCGGGGCGGCCCGGTGCGAGACCGCGGAGCCGGAGCTCCGCGCGGGTGCGGCGCGCCGTTGCGCCACGGGCTTCTCTTCGCAAGTCGCGTGCCAGATCGCCGCGCTGCACCGCGGGCGGGCGCGGCGCGGCCGATGGGCTTATGCTGCGACGCCTCGCGCGGCGGCACGATCCGTGCGCGTGGGATCGTGTGTCTTCCCTCTGTAGCGACCATGTCCGAGCCGACCGCGCGCGCCGCCGCTGACGCCTCCCACTCCGACGACGAACTGCCCCGCCGCGTGCTGTGGCTGGGCGCCGCGCCGGGTGACGCAGCAGGCGCGCCGCACTGGATCGCGGCATCCGTGCACCAGCCCGGACGCGACAGCTTGGTGCGCGCCGCACAAGAACAGGCCGCCGAGGCCTTGGTGCTGAGCGCGGGCGCGGAGCAGTTGAGCGACTGGCTGGACGTGCTGACGGCTGCCGGGCTCGACCTGCCGGGCGTCGCCGTGATCAGTGATGCGTCGCGGCCGCCCGCGGCGCTGCTGCAACGCGCGATGGCGCTCGGGATCCAGACGCTGCTGGAGACGCTGCCGCCGCCAGACGCGCTGCGCCGCCAGCTCCGCTGGGCCGCCTGGCAGGCCGGGCGCCAAGCGGCGCTGCGGGCGCAGCTCGACGATCGCAAATGGACCGAGCGCGCCAAGGGCCTGCTGATGGCGGGGCGCGAGCTCGATGAGGACAGCGCCTTCCGCCTGCTGCGGGAAGCCGCGATGCATGCGCACCTGCGGCTCGGCGAGGTGGCGCGCGCGGTGGTGCAGTCGGCGCAACTGGCCGAGGCGGTCAACCTTGCGGGGCAGCAACGGATGCTCAGCCAGCGTCTGGTGAAGCTGATGGCGCAGCGGACCGCCGGGATCGAGGTCAAACGCGCCAAGACCTTGCAGGATGAGTCGCGGGCGCGGGTGAGCGCGAACCTGGCGCGGCTGCCGGCGCTGTTGCCGGCGCTGCCGGAGGCGGCGGAGCGCGTGGAGGGCGTCATCGACGCCTGGAGGCGGCTGGAGCCGCTGATCGCGGGCAAGCCCGGCGTGGAGACGCTGGCCGCTGCCGATACGGCGGCGGAGGACCTGCTGACCCGCTCCGATGCGCTGGCGACGGGGGTCGCGGGCGCGGGCGGCGGCAAGCCGCTGCAGGTCGTGAACCTGTGCGGGCGGCAGCGGATGCTGAGCCAGCGCCTGGCCAAGGACGCGCTGCTGGCTGATCTGCTGCCGGAGCGGGATCCCGCGTTGCTGCGGGACAGCCTGGACCGCTTCGCGGCGGGACTGGCCGAGCTGGAGGCCTCGCCGCTGTCCAGCGACGCGATCCGCACGCTGCTGGCCGAGGTCGGCGCCGAATGGCTACGGCTGATGCGCAGCCTGCGCGACGCCCATGGCCGCGAAGCCGCCAGCGGACTGGCCCGCAGCAGCGAGGTGCTGCTCGACCGGCTGGACCTGCTCACCGGCCACTACCAGCAGAGCCTGCAGATCATCCTCGGTTGAATGCCTGTCGCGCCCAGCCGCTCTTTCGTTGCTCAAGTGAGCGGGCAATTCCGCGCCGGTCCCTGCCTGCGACAGGGAGCTGGTGACCTGCGAAGGCACTAGCCCACACCCCTCCCTCCCGCAAGCGGGCGAGGGGGTAAGAGCCGGACGTCGTAGTAAACCCCCTCGCCCCAGCGGGGAGAGGGAGGGGAGAGGGGGCTCGTGCCACAGCGCTGCTGCCCTTCGAAGCACCCCCTCTCCCCCGCCCTCTCCCCCCTCGCGGGGGGCGAGGGAGTTCTTTGCGCAAGGCAAGTGCGGGCACCTCGCCCGCTTGCGGGACAGGGGTGTTGCATCGGCGATGCTCGGTCGAACACCCTCTCCCGCGAAGTGGGAGAGGGAGGCGTGAGTGCCAGCGCCGTCAGGCCGCCTTTGCCTCCGCATGGCGGTGCCGCGTGTAGAGGAAGTCGATCACCGCCTTGCGCGCATGCACGTACGCAGGGTCCTCGGCGAGCGCCACGCGATCGCGCGGCCGCGGCAGCGTCACGGGCAGGATCTCCCCGATCGTCGCAGCCGGTCCGTTGGTCATCATCACGATGCGATCCGACAGCAGCACCGCCTCATCCACATCGTGCGTGAC
Organism: Roseateles sp. Mitsp63; assembly: GCF_059491535.1. NCBI lineage: Bacteria > Pseudomonadati > Pseudomonadota > Betaproteobacteria > Burkholderiales > Sphaerotilaceae > Roseateles > Roseateles sp. Mitsp63. Next base: position 5,975,230 of record NZ_CP168509.1, read on the forward strand.
CATCACCACCGTGCTCTTCGTCGCCGCGACGATCTTCAGCAGCTCGTCCTGCAGATGGGCGCGCGTCAGCGCATCCAGCGCGCCGAAGGGCTCGTCCATCAGCAGCACCTTCGGCGCCATGGCCAGCGCCCGGGCGATCCCCACGCGCTGCTTCATGCCGCCGGAGATCTCATGCGGCCGCTTGAACATCGCATGCCCCATGCCGACCAGATAGAGCGCCTCCTCCGTCCGCGCCATCAGTCGCGGACGCAGTTCCCGGCGGCCGAAGACCGACTCGACCGCGAGCAGCACATTGTCGAAGCAGGTCAGCCACGGCAGCAGCGAGTGGTTCTGGAACACGACCGCGCGGTCCGGCCCCGGGCCGTCGATCTCCCGGCCGTCGCAGAGCAACCCGCCGCCGGAGGGCAGCAACAGGCCGGCGATCAGGTTCAGCAGCGTCGACTTGCCGCAGCCCGAATGGCCGATCAGCGTCACGAACTCACCCTGGGCGATGTCCAGGTCGATGTCGCGCAGCGCGTGGAACCAGCCCTGCCGGGCCGGGAACAGCATGTCGGTCCGCTGGACGCGGATGAAGGGTCGGCTCATCGCGGACTCCTGGCAATTCGCGGGAAAGGGCTGGGCATGGGATCGGTCCGGTCAGTCATCGAAGGAGAAGCGCCGCGCGAGCGCCATCAAGGCCGCCTCGAGCAGCAGTCCGACCAGGCCGATCACGAAGATCGCGATCAGGATGTGGCGCACGTTGAGGTTGTTCCACTCGTCCCAGACCCAGAAGCCGATGCCGACGCCGCCGGTCAGCATCTCGGCCGCGACGATCACCAGCCAGGCCGTGCCCACCGACAGCCGCACGCCGGTGAGCAGATAGGGCAGCACCGCCGGGAACAGGATGCGCGTGACCAGCTTCCACTCCGAGAGGCGCAGCACGCGCGCGACGTTGAGGTAGTCCTGCGGCACGCGCTGCACGCCGACCGCGGTGTTCACCACCATCGGCCAGATCGAGCAGATGAAGATGGTCCAGATCGCGGCCGGATTCGCGCTCTTGAACACCAGCAGCCCGATCGGCAGCCAGGCCAGCGGCGAGACCGGCTTGAGCAGGCTGATCAGCGGCGACAGCATGCGGCTCGCGAATTCGAAGCGCCCGATGATGAACCCCATCGGAATGCCGACCATCGCGGCGAGCCCGAACCCCAGTCCCACCCGCTGCAGCGAGTTCAGCACGTTCCAGCCGATGCCCTGGTCGTTGGGTCCATTGCGATAGAAGGGATGGGCGAACAGCTTGACCGCGGCCTGCCAGGTCTCGCCCGGCGTCGGGAACGCCCCGCCCTTGAGCGTCGCGACGAACCAGACCAGCCACAGCAGGCCGAGCCCGAGCGCCGGCGGCAGCAGGCGCATCCAGAGGGACTCGCGCGTCCCGCGCTCAACGGGCGGGCGGCTCATGCGCGGACCTTGAAGGCGTCGGCGTACTTCGCCGGATCCTTGCCGTCCCACACGATGCCGTCGAAGAGCTTCGCCGACCGCATCGGCTCCTTGGGCACGGACACGCCCAGCGCCGCCGCGGCCTGCCTGTAGAGCTCGACCTGGTTGACCTGGCGCGCGACGCCCAGGTAGTCGGGATGCTCCTTGATCAGGCCCCAGCGCTTGTGCTGCGTGAGGAACCACATGCCGTCGGACAGCCAGGGGAAGTTGACCTGGCCGTCGTTGAAGAACTTCATGTAGTTGGGATCGTCCCAGCTCCGGCCCAGGCCGTTCTGGTAGCGGCCCAGGATGCGCTGGTTGATCGCGTCCACGCTGGTGTTGACGTAGGCCTTGTCGGCGATCGTCTCGGCCATCTTCTGCTTGTTGGACAGGCTGGCATCGATCCAGCGGCCGGCCTCGAGCACCGCCATGATCACGGCCCGCGCCGTGTTGGGGTACTTCCTGACGAAGTCGCCGGTGGTGCCCAGCACCTTCTCCGGATGGTCCTTCCAGATGTCCTGCGTCGTGGCCGCGGTGATGCCGATGCCGTCGATGATCGCGCGGTGGTTCCAGGGCTCGCCGACGCAGAAGCCATCCATGTTGCCCACCCGCATGTTGGCCACCATCTGCGGCGGCGGCACGGTGATGACCTTGGCGTCCTTCATCGGGTTCACGCCCGCCGCGGCCAGCCAGTAGTAGAGCCACATCGCATGCGTGCCGGTCGGGAAGGTCTGCGCGAAGGTGTAGTCGCGCTGCTCCTTCTTCATCACGCGGGCCAGCGACGCCGCGTCGACGGCGCCCGCCTCGGCCAGCTTCTTCGACAGCGTGATCGCCTGCCCGTTGTTGTTGAGGGTCATCAGCACCGCCATGTCCTTCTTGGGACCGGCCACGCCGAGGTGCACGCCATAGACCAGGCCGTACAGGACATGCGCCATGTCCAGCTCGCCGTTGACGAGCTTGTCGCGCACCCCGGCCCAGGAGGCCTCCTTGGTGGGCACGATCCTGATGCCGTATTTCCGGTCGAAGCCCAGCGCCGCGGCCATCACCACCGACGCGCAGTCGGTGAGCGGGATGAAGCCGATGCGCACTTCCTCCTTCTCCGGCTTGTCCGAACCCGCGGCATAGGCCCCGCCGCCAGGCAGCGCGGACAAGCCGCCCAGCGCGGCGCCCGTGGCGAGCAGCTTGCGACGCTCAGCGCTCATCAGACCCTCCTTCGAACCGTGTTGCATTCAAGACCTCCACGACGCGGCCTGCGCGCCCTCCAATGAACCGACCAAAAGAAAAAGGCGCCACGATCGACCCGGCGCGGTGCGCGGGTGCGATCGGACGCCTTTGTCCGAACCTTTCTGGGGCGGCCCTCACGCCGTTGCGAGGGCTTGCCGTTCCAAACGCAGGAAGCGTGCCAGCGCCGTGCACGCGGTGTGCCCGCGGAAGCGGTTTCAAGGGGCGGCGCTCGCGTCCGGCGTCGACTACCTTCCGTGAAGCCGCCGTGAACGCCGCGGCAAGGGAGATCTCCATGCATCCATGTCCCCGTAACGCGCGGCCGCTGGCCGCCGCCGTGCTCGCCGTCGGCCTTTCCGGGCAGGCCTTGGCGCTGGAGATCACAAGCGGCAAGCAGGCCGCGATCTATCGGGACGGGGCGGCCACGCCGGTCGCCGGACCGATCAGCCGCTCCGGCACGCTCGCCTCGGGACAACTGGACTCGGCGAGCCTGACGGTCACGGACAACTCGTCGGGCTCACTCCTGGCCACGGCGACAGGCTGGAGCCGGGGGAGCCGGACCGGCCTGTCCAACTTCGCATCGGCCAGCGTGTTCCTCAACACCGTCGAGTTCGAGCGGTCGGCCTATGTCGAAGTGACCTCCTCGATCTCGTTGACGGATACCTTCGTCATCACCTGCCCGACCTGCGTCAACGGCACCGTCGCCTGGGCCGGTCTCTCCGTGGGCGGCAACATCGGCCAGTACATCTCGACCGGCGGTTTCAGTCCCTGGTCCGGACGGCCGGAAGGCGCCTACGAGACGACGGCGATGAACTACTACACCGCCAACGGCGCGACGAGCTCCGGCGTCCCACCCCCGCCCTGGGGCGAACCTCGCCAGGACCAGGCCGGCTCCTCGTACGTCATGTACGACATCCAGAGCAACGGCACCCATTCGGCCTGGGAAATCCGCGACGACGGCGCCTTCATGTTCCAGTTCGTGTATGGCGAGCCCGTCACCTTCGGCCTCCATCTGAGTTCCCGGGTGACGGCCGCAGTCGGATCCGGCACGAGCGGCCAGACCGACGCCTGGGCGCTCGCCATGTCCAACCAGATCGACAACATCACCTTCGGCGGCGTCTACGTCACCGACCTGGACAACAACCCGGTGGGAAACATCTCCGCGCTGAGTGCCGATGGCTACAACTACGCGCTGGCGGCCGCGGTCGTCCCCGAGCCCGGCACCTGGGCGCTGATGCTCGGTGGAGTGGCCGCGCTGGCGCTCATCGGGCGGCGCCGACGCGCTTGAAGCGACCCATGCAGCGGGCGCGCCGGCACGCACCGTCCTGTGGCGTCCACGCGCCGCGGCGGTGCATTCAGCTGCGCAGCAGTTCGTGCGCGTCGATGACGCGCTGCGCCACCTGCGCGATCGGCTCGCCGCGGTCCATGGCCAGCTTGCGCAGCCGCTGGTAGGCCTGCGCCTCGTCCAGGGCCTGCTCGCGCATCAGGATGCCCTTGGCCCTGTCGACGAGCTTGCGCGAGGCCAGTTGCGCCTGCGCGTGGCTGAGCTCCGTCCGCAAGGCGAGGTCCTGCTCGAAACGCGCGATCGCCATGTGAAGCACCGGTGCCAGGCGCTGCGCCTGCAGTCCCGCGACGACATAGGCGCTGACGCCCGCCTGGATCGCGCGGCGCATCGTGCCGCGGTCCTCGTCCTCGGCGAAGACGACCACCGGTCGCGGCATCTTCGCGGACAGCGTGGCGAGGTTCTCCAGCGTGTCGCGCGTCGGCGACTCGGCGTCGACGATCACGACGTCCGGCTGCAGGCGCAGCACGCAGTCGTGGATCAGGGGCGCCTGCTCGACGACGCCCACCACCTCGTATCCCTGACGCACGAGCTCGTCGCGGAGCAGGTCCACCCGATGCGCGCCGTCGTCGATGACGAGCACGCGCAGACCCGCCGGGGCGCGTGGCTCCGGGCTGGCGGCGGGGGCGGGCGGGCGATTCACACGAGCGCGGACCGCAAGTTCCGTGCCCCGCCAACGCACGCGGCATGCCTGAGGTCGTCCTTTCCAGGGGCGGCGGCGTCTCATCGCACCGGCTACTGTTGAAGCGGGCCGTCCCGCGTGCGGCTTCGAGGAGTCCGACATGCCGACATCCCATTCAGGGTCCGCGTTCGTTGCCGCCGCCACCCTCGCCGGCCTGATGGGGGCGCTTCCGGTGAGGGCGGCGGACTTCACCACCGGCTACAGCTACCAGTTGAGCGTCTCGGGCACGCCGGACCGGGCCGGCCAGCAAGGCGGGCCGGCCGCGGCGGGGCAACGCCTGCGGCTCGACGACTCGAGCGAGTTCCGCGACGGCGCCCTGTTCACGACCGCGGCCGTGCACGGCTGGAGCAGCGCCAGCAACGGCCACCTGCAGGCCGCCCTGCGCGCCGATGCCGCGGTGTCCACGCAGAGCGCGCTGCAAGGCGCCGGCATCCGCGCGGAAGTGACGAGCTCGCTGAGCGACACCCTGGTCGTCGGCTGCCCGACCTGCACCGCGGGCACGCTGGGCTGGATGAGCTTCCGCGTCTTTTATGACGCCGTCACCGACCGCTCCGGACGACTCGGCCAACCGCCCGGGGAATTCGGCCTCTACGCCGCCGACACCACATGGCGGGCCGACGCCCTCATCCAGGCGGACGGCGTGCCGCACCTGCCGCCCGATCCGACCGACCCGGTGCCACCGCCGCGGACCGACGTGGCTCACCTGGAGTACTTCCTGCTGGAAACCAACCGCAACGGCCACACGGGCATGTCCCAACCGCCGCGGGGGGGCCCCGGCATGCAGGACGTCTCGATCCAGTTCGTCTTCGGCCAGCCGATCCATCTCGATCTGGCGATCTCCGCCAGCGTCCTGACCGCCGTGACGAGCGACAACAGCAACACGCCCTTCACCGCCAGCGCCACCTCCTGGATCGATCTGTCCCGCAGCCTCTACTGGGACGGCGTCACCGGCGTGCAGGACGCCGACGGCAATCTGGTCGCCGGCTACACCGTCCTGGGCAACGGCGGCCTGGACTATCGGCAGTCGTTCGCCGCCGCCGCCGTCGTTGCCGAGCCCGGCACCTGGGCCCTCATGGCCGGCGGCCTGCTGCTGGTCGGTGTCGCGATCAGGCGCCGCGGCCCCGGCTCCGAGGGTTAACCCGCACGCATCGACAACCCCGCGCGCCACGGCGCGCGGCCTGCCGTCCGATTGCCCCACCCGGCAGACTTCTCCCGTTTACGTTAACGTCAATCGACCCCTAGAATCCGGCGCAGATTCCCGATCCAATCGGATCGCGAGCCCTCAACCAGAACAAGACCGTCCGCGGCCCGAGGCCGACGGCGCCGCGCTGGAGACTGCCGTCATGACCGAGATGTCCGCCGAGTACAAGGCCCTGGCCGAGTACCGCCCCACCCAGAAGGTCCGCTTCGTGACCGCCGCCAGCCTGTTCGACGGGCACGACGCGGCGATCAACATCATGCGGCGCATCCTGCAGAGCATGGGCGCGGAGGTCATCCACCTGGGGCACAACCGCTCGGTGGACGAGGTCGTGACCGCCGCGCTGCAGGAGGACGCGCAGGGCATCGCGGTCAGTTCCTACCAGGGCGGCCACGTCGAATACTTCAAGTACATGGTCGAGCTGCTGCGCCAGCGTGGCGGCGAGAGGATCCAGGTCTTCGGCGGCGGCGGCGGCGTGATCGTGCCGGCCGAGATCCGCGACCTGGCCGACCACGGCGTGCGCATCTTCAGCCCCGAGGACGGCCAGCGCATGGGCCTGATGGGCATGATCGGCGAGATGGTCATGCGCTGCGACCAGGACCTCAGCGCCGCCGCGCCCACGGCCATCGCCGCGCTGCAGGGCCATTCGGAAGCCGCCTGGCGCGCGCTCGCGCAGGCGGTCACCGCGCTGGAGAACGGCCGCGCCGACGCCGCCTTCACCCAGTCGCTGCGCGGCGCGGCGCGTGAGCTGCGCACGCCGGTGCTCGGCATCACCGGCACGGGCGGCGCCGGCAAGTCCTCGCTGACCGACGAACTCATCCGCCGCCTGCGCCTGGACCAGGACGACGCGCTGCGCATCGCGGTGATCTCGATCGACCCGTCGCGCCGCAAGAGCGGCGGCGCGCTGCTCGGCGACCGCATCCGCATGAACGCCATCGCGCCCTGGGCCGCGGGCCAGCGCGTGTACATGCGCTCGCTGGCGACGCGCGACTTCGGCTCCGAGATCTCCCAGGCGCTGCCCGACGTGATCGCCGCGGCCAAGGTCGCGGGCTTCGATCTCGTCATCGTCGAGACCTCCGGCATCGGCCAGGGGGACGCCGCGATCGTGCCGCACGTGGACGTGCCGATGTACGTGATGACGCCGGAGTTCGGCGCCGCCAGCCAGCTCGAGAAGATCGACATGCTGGACTTCGCGGAGTTCGTGGCGATCAACAAGTTCGACCGCAAGGGCGCGGCCGACGCCTGGCGCGACGTCGCCAAGCAGGTGCAGCGCAACAAGGAGGCCTGGGGCAGGAAGGCCGAGGACATGCCGGTCTTCGGCACGATGGCCAGCCGCTTCAACGACGACGGCGTCACCGCGCTGTACCAGGCGCTGAAGCCGCGTCTGGCGGAGCTGGGCCTGAGCCTGCAGGACGGCGTGGGCCGCCTGCCGGTCGCCGCGACGCGCTTCAGCACCCACCAGACACCGATCGTGCCGCCGGCGCGCGCGCGTTATCTGGCCGAGATCGGCGACACCGTCCGCGCCTACAAGAAGCGCGCCCGCGCGCAGGCGCGGCTGGCCCGCGAGATCCAGCAGCTCAGCGCCAGCGCCGCGATGCTGGGCCAGTCCGATGCGTCCGCGGACGTCGCCGCGCTCCAGGCGCTGGCCGCCTCGCGCCAGGCCCGGCTCGACGCCGACGCGCGCCAGCTGCTGGCGCAGTGGCCCGACATGCAGAAGGCCTACGCCGGCGACGAGTACGTCGTGAAGATCCGCGACAAGGAGATCCGCACCGCGCTGGTGTCGACCTCGCTGTCCGGCACCAAGATCCGCAAGGTCGCGCTGCCGCCGTACGAGGACCAGGGCGAGCTGCTGAAGTGGCTGATGCTGGAGAACGTGCCGGGCAGCTTCCCGTACACGGCCGGCGTGTTCGCGTTCAAGCGCGAGGGCGAGGACCCCACCCGCATGTTCGCCGGCGAGGGCGACGCCTTCCGCACCAACCGGCGCTTCAAGCTGGTCTCCGAGGGCATGCCGGCCAAGCGGCTGTCGACGGCCTTCGACTCGGTCACGCTCTACGGCGCCGATCCCGCGCCGCGGCCCGACATCTACGGCAAGGTCGGCAACTCCGGCGTCAGCATCGCGACGCTGGACGACATGAAGGTCCTGTACGACGGCTTCGACCTGTGCAACCCGACGACCTCGGTGTCGATGACGATCAACGGGCCGGCGCCCTCGATCCTGGCGATGTTCATGAACACCGCCATCGACCAGCAGCTGGCCCGGTTCAAGGCCGACAACGGCCGCGAGCCCACCGCCGACGAGGCCGCCAAGATCCGCGCCTGGGTGCTGGCCAACGTGCGCGGCACGGTGCAGGCCGACATCCTCAAGGAGGACCAGGGCCAGAACACCTGCATCTTCTCGACCGAGTTCTCGCTCAAGGTGATGGGCGACATCGCGCAGTACTTCGTCAACCACGACGTGCGCAACTTCTATTCGGTGTCCATCAGCGGCTACCACATCGCCGAGGCGGGCGCGAACCCGATCTCGCAGCTCGCGTTCACGCTGTCCAACGGCTTCACCTTCGTGGAGGCGTATCTGGCGCGCGGCATGCACATCGACGACTTCGCGCCCAACCTGAGCTTCTTCTTCAGCAACGGCATGGACCCGGAGTACACCGTGCTGGGCCGCGTGGCGCGCCGCATCTGGGCTGTGGCGATGCGCGACAAGTACGGCGCCAACGAGCGCAGCCAGAAGCTGAAGTACCACGTCCAGACCTCGGGCCGCTCGCTGCACGCGCAGGAGATCGCGTTCAACGACATCCGCACGACGCTGCAGGCGCTGATCGCGATCTACGACAACTGCAACTCGCTGCACACCAATGCCTATGACGAGGCGATCACCACGCCGACCGAGGAATCGGTGCGCCGCGCGATGGCGATCCAGCTGATCATCAATCGCGAATGGGGCCTGGCCAAGAACGAGAACCCGAGCCAGGGCGCCTTCATCATCGACGAGCTGACCGAGCTGGTCGAGGAGGCGGTGCTGACCGAGTTCGAGCGCATCGCCGAGCGCGGCGGCGTGCTGGGCGCGATGGAGACCGGCTACCAGCGCAGCAAGATCCAGGAGGAGTCGCTGCACTACGAGATGCTGAAGCACACCGGCGAGTACCCCATCATCGGCGTGAACACCTTCCGCAACCCGCATGGCGACCCGGTGCCCGAGCACATCGAGCTGGCGCGCTCGACCGAGGAGGAGAAGCAGGGCCAGCTGACGCGGCTGGGCGACTTCCACGCGCGCCATGCCGCCGAGGCGCCGGCGATGCTCAAGCGGCTGCAGCAGGCGGTGATCGACAACGGCAACGTCTTCGAGGTGCTGATGGACGCGGTGCGCGTGTGCTCGCTGGGGCAGATCACGGCGGCGCTGTTCGAGGTCGGCGGGCAGTACCGGCGCAGCATGTGACACGCGCGGCGGCGTGAAGGATCGCCGCACCTGTCCGGACCCGCGTCCCTCAGGCATGGGATACCGCGCGCAGTGGCACGCATCGTGCAATCGGCCTCAGGAATGTCCCACTGAAGACACCCCGGGAGACCGTCATGACCTTCCTGCGCCAGTTCACCACCGGCAAGCGCCTGTCGCTGGCCTTCGGGCTGATGCTGCTGCTGATCCTCGCCGTCTCGGCGCTGGGCATCACCGGCAGCGGCCGCGTCTTCGCCGAGCTCAAGACGCTCTATGAGGACCGCACCCTTCCGCTCAAGCAGATCGGCGACATCGACAGCCTGATGCTGCGCAACCGCCTCCTGGTGACCGAGATGATCCGCGACCCGGCGCAGTTGCCGGCGCTCGATCCGCAGCTGCAGGCCAACATCGCGACGATCACCGGGCTGTGGAAGGACTACATGGCCACCTCCCTCACCGACGAGGAGCGGCAGCTGGCCGCCGACTTCGCCGAGATCCGCGGCAACTATGTGAGGCAGGGCCTGCTGGCGGCGCGCGACGCGGTCCGCGGCGGCGACCTCGCCCGGGCGCAGGCCCTCTACGGTGAACGCATCACGACGCTCGGCGCCCAGGCCAAGACCGCGATCGACGCCCTCCTGGCGCTGCAGGTGCGCGTCGCCGACGAGTCCTACCGCTCCGCCGAGTCGACCGCGTCGTCCGTGCGCGCCTGGAGCCTGGCCGCCGCCGCCGCCGCGACGGTCCTCGCGCTGGCCGCCGGCCTCCTCACGACCCGCTCGATCACCGCGCCGATGCATGAAGCGGTGCAGTTCGCCGAGGCCGTCGCGCAAGGGGACCTGCGCACCCGCGATGCCACGGCTGGGCAGGACGAGGCCGCGCGGCTGATCGCCGCGCTCGGCGCGATGTCGGGCTCGCTGCGCGACATCGTCAGCCGCGTGCGCAACAGCAGCGAGAGCATTGCCACCGGCTCCAGCGAGATCGCCACCGGAAGCCTCGACCTGAGCCAGCGCACCGAAGAGCAGGCCAGCAGCCTGCAGCAGACGGCGGCATCGATGGAGGAGCTGTCGAGCACGGTGCAGAACAACGCCTCCACCGCCGGCCAGGCCGATCAGCTGGCGACGCGCGCCGCCGAGGCCGCCGGCCAGGGGGGCGGCGTGGTCCAGCAGGTGGTGCGCACGATGCAGGACATCAGCACCTCGTCGCGCCAGATCGCCGACATCATCGGCGTCATCGACGGCATCGCCTTCCAGACCAACATCCTGGCGCTCAATGCCGCGGTCGAGGCGGCCCGCGCCGGCGAGCAGGGCAAGGGCTTCGCGGTCGTCGCGTCGGAGGTGCGGGCGCTGGCGCAGCGCTCGGCCCAGGCGGCACGCGAGATCAAGGCGCTGATCGGCCGCAGCGTCGAACAGGTGCAGTCGGGCTCGGGGCTCGCGGACGAGGCCGGCTCGGCGATGCAGGGCATCGTCGAGCAGGTCCGGCAGGTGAGCACGCTGATTGGCGAGATCGCGTCCGCCAGCCACGAGCAGTCGCGCGGCATCCAGCAGATCGGGCAGGCGGTGACGCAGCTCGATCAGGTCACGCAGCAGAACGCCGCGCTGGTCGAGGAAAGCAGCGCCGCCGCCGACAGCCTGCAGCAGCAGGCCAAGGAGCTGGCCGAGCTGGTGCGCGTCTTCCGCCTGGCCTGAACGCCGGGTCCCCCGACCCGAGGGGCCCGGATGCTGCGCGCCTTGCCGCGTCCGGGGGGCCCTCCCATAATCGACCGCACCCTCGTCGACGGGAGTCCGCCGTGCTGCAGATGCTGAACCGAATGAAGATCACCACCCTGCTTCAGGTCGGCTTCGCGGCGGTGCTCGCGATGGCGGCCCTGATGACCGGCGTGGGCGTGCTGAAGCTGCGCGAGATGGTGCGGCTGGGCGAGCAGCTGGACACGCTCCAGCAGCGCCGGCTGATGGCGACGAACTGGCGGGCCGCGACCGAGCTCAACCTCAACCGGGTGCTGGCGCTGGCCAAGTCCGGCGGCCACGAAGGGCTGAGCGGCTACCTGTCGGGCGAGATGGCGCGCACCACCGAGCGCATCAACGGCCTGCAGGCCGAGCTCGAGAAGGTGATCGACGATCCCGAGCAGAAGGCGCAGTTGCCGGTGATCGCCGCCGAGCGCCAGCGCTACGTCGACCTGCGCAAGCGCGTGCTGGCGGCGCTCAAGGCCGATCCCGAGGCCGCCGGGAAGCAGGTGGACCAGGTGCTTGTCCCCGCCGCGACGGGCTACCTGGGCTCGGTCGAGAAGCTGGTGACGCTGATCGGCGAGGACACCGACGCCTTCGCGGCGCGCCAGCGGCAGCAGGCCAGCGAGGCCGCGACGCTGATGCTGGCGCTGACGGGGCTGGCGGTCGCGCTGGGGATCTTCATCGCGTGGCGGATCACGCACTCGGTGCGCGCGCCGATGGTGCGGGCCGGCGCGGTGGCGCAGACCATCGCCAGCGGCGACCTCAGCCAGGACATCGACATCGACCGCAGCGACGAGATCGGCGTGCTGCTGCGCGAGCTCAGCACGATGCAGGACTCGCTGCGGCGCATGGTGCGGCAGGTGCGGGACGGCACCGAGACGATCAACGTCGCGACGCGCGAGATCGCGACCGGCAACCACGACCTGTCGGCCCGCACCGAGGCCACCGCGTCGAACCTGCAGCAGACCGCCTCGTCGATGGAGGAGCTGACCGGCACCGTGGCGCACACGGCGAGCTCGGCGCAGCAGGCCAACGCGCTGGTGAGCGCGACCAGCGCCTCGGCCTCCAAGGGCGGCAGCGTCGTCGGCGAGGTCGTCCAGGTGATGCAGCAGATCGAGTCGAGCTCGCGGCGCATCAGCGACATCATCGGCGTCATCGATGGCATCGCCTTCCAGACCAACATCCTGGCGCTCAATGCGGCGGTGGAGGCGGCGCGCGCCGGAGAGCAGGGGCGCGGATTCGCCGTGGTCGCGGGCGAGGTGCGGGCGCTGGCGCAGCGCTCGGCGGGCGCCGCCAAGGAGATCAAGGCGCTGATCGGCGAGAGCGTCACCCGGGTGAACACCGGCACGCGGCTGGTGCAGCACGCGGGCGAGGCGATGGGCGAGATCGTGCAGGGCGTGCGCCGCGTGGCCGAGATCGTCGGCGAGATCGCGACGGCGGCGGCCGAGCAGAAGGACGGCATCGGCCAGGTCAACGTGGCGGTGCAGCGGCTCGACGAGATGACGCAGCAGAACGCGGCGCTGGTCGAGGAATCGGCCGCGGCGGCGGGGAGTCTGCAGTCGCAGGCGGAGCAGTTGAACGCGCTGGTCAGCGCCTTCCGGCTCGCGGCATGAGGGCCCGGCTCGGCGCGCTGCTGGCCGCGGCGATCGTGGCGGCCGTGGCGATGATGGCCGGTTGCGCGGGGTCTGCGGCAGTGGAGACCTCAGTCGGCCTCGATGGCGCGCAGGCGCTGATCCGCGACGCGGTCAGCCGCGGCGAGGTGAAGGGACTCGCGTTGGCGGTCATCGAGGCGGGAGAAATCCGGGCCGTGCACAGCTACGGCCATCGCAATGCCGATGGGCAGGCGCTGCAGACCGGCACCGTCATGTATGGCGCCTCGCTGACAAAGACGGTGTTCGCCTACACCGTGATGCAGCTGGTCGACGAGGGACTCGTCGACCTGGACGCATCGATCGCGACGCTGCTCGAACGGCCCCTGCCCGACTATCCCAGGAACACGGCCTACGGGCCCTGGCCTGACCTGCTCGGCGACGAACGCTGGCGCGCGTTGACGCCGCGGATCCTGCTGTCGCATCGCAGCGGGCTGGCCAACTTCGCCTTCCTGGAGCCGGATCGCAAGCTGCGCTTCCATTTCGATCCGGGGACGCGCTACGCGTACTCCGGCGAGGGGCTGATCCTGCTGCAGTTCGTGCTCGAGCAAGGACGGCTGAAGCTGGATCTCGGGAAGGAGATGCGGCGCCGGGTGTTCGACCGCTTCGGCATGACGATGACGGGCATGAAATGGCGCGCGGACTTCGCGGGCAACCTCGCGGACGGCGTGACCGAGGAGCGCCGCTGGCTCCCGCACGACGAGCGCAGCCGCGTGCGCGTGGCGGGGTCGATGGACACGACGATCGAGGACATGGCGCGCTTCGCCGCGGGACTCGCGCGCGGCGACGGGCTGTCGCCGAAGAGCCGCGCGGAGATGGTCCGCGCGCAGGCGCCGATCACGACGGCCTCGCAGTTCCCGTCATTCCAGGACGAGCTGCCGGCGGCGAAGAGACGGCCGGACCTGGCGGCCGGGCTGGGCGTCGTGGTCTTCGATGGCCCGCAGGGACATGCCTTCTTCAAGGGCGGACACGACGACCAGACGGGCAACACGATGGTCTGCATCGAACGCCGCCGCGCCTGCGTCGTGCTGCTGTCCAACGACGTGATGGCGGAGCGGCTCTATCCCGCCATCGTGCGACGCGTGCTCGGGGACACGGGCGCGCCGTGGACATGGGAGTATGGGGAAAAAGCCGCAGGCTGGCCTCGCTGAATCGGCACGGCTGGCCCCTGCCCCGTCCATCGTCTGGCGACAGGCGCCGCTCCCAATGAAGAAGGGCCACCCCAGGTGGCCCTCCTCTGCTCGGCGCGAACGCTGGTGCCCGTCAGGGAATCACCGCCAGGAACAGGAACACGATGAACACCACCATGTGCACGGCGCCCTGCAGCACCGTCGCGCGACCGCCGCCCAGCGTCAGTCCGCCGACGATGAAGGTCAGGAACAGCAGCACCATGCTCAGCGGCGTCAGTCCCAGCACCAGCGAGTGCGGGAACAGCGGTGACAGCACCGCCACCGTCGGGATCGTCAGGCCGATGCTCGCCAAGCCCGAGCCCAGCGCGAGATTCAGGCTGGTCTGCAGCCGGTTGTGCAGCGCCGCGCGCACCGCCGCCACCGTCTCCGGCAGCAGCACCAGCATCGCCACGATCACGCCGACCAGCGAGGGCGGCGCCCCGATCGCATGCACGCCGCGCTCGATCGTCGGCGCCAGCAGCTTGGCCAGGCCCACCACCCCCACCAGGCACACCAGCAGCAGCGCCAGGCTCACGCCCGCGACGCGCCAGCTCGGCGGCGCGGCATGGGTGTCCTGGTCATCGAGACCGGCCACCGGCAGGAAATAGTCGCGATGCCGCACCGCCTGCACGAACACGAAGGCGCCATACAGCACCAGCGACACGCCGCCCGCGAACAGCAGCTGCGCGGTGGTGAAGGTCGGCCCCGGCGAGCTCGTCGTGAAGGCCGGCAGCACCAGCGTCAGCACCGACAGCGCGGCCAGCACCGCGAGCGTCGGGCTGGTGCCTTCGACGCGGAAGGCCAGCTCCTGGTGCTTCCAGCCGCCGACCAGGATGCACAGGCCCAGCACGCCATTGCAGACGATCATGATCGCGGAGAACACCGTGTCGCGCGCCAGCGCATTGGTGGCCTCGCCGCCGGCGAGCATCAGCGACACGATCAGCGCCACCTCGATGATGGTGACCGCCACCGCGAGCACCAGCGAGCCGTAGGGCTCCCCGACGCGATGCGCGACCACCTCCGCGTGATGCACCGCCGCGAGCACCGCCGCGATCAGCAGCGCGCTGACCACCGCCAGCACCAGCGTCGAATTGCCGCCCGCCGTCAATCCCAGCAAGGCCAGGATCGCGGCCAGCGGCGCGAGAAGGGTCCAGATCGGCAGGGCCGCGGGCAGGCGGGCGAACAGGGAGGTCGAGGTCTTGGCGCGCATGGGGACCGAGCATAGACCACGATGGTCGAATGGCCGGGGAATCGCTAGGCTCGCGCCCATGCCCACCCTCGATCCCCGCGTCGACGCCTACATCGAGCGCGCCGCCCCGTTCGCGCAGGAGCTGCTGCGCCATTGGCGCGCGACCGTGCACGCGCACTGCCCCGAGGTCGTCGAGACCATCAAATGGGGCTTCCCCAACTTCACCTACCGCGACCGCATCCTGACCGGCATGGCCGCGTTCAAGGCGCACTGCTCGATCGGCTTCTGGCACGGCGAAGCGGCCGTCGGCGCGGACCACGCGAAGGGTGGCGCGATGGGCGACTTCGGCCGGCTCACCTCGGTCAAGGACCTGCCGCCCAAGGCCGAGCAGAAGGCCATCCTCAAGCGCGCGATGACCTTGATCGAGACCGGCGTGAAGGCCCGGCCCGCCCGTCCCTCGGCGCCCAGGCCGCCGCCCGAGACGCCGGATGATCTCGCCGCCGCGCTCAAGGCCAATGCGGCCGCGCGCAAGACCTTCGAGGCCTTCCCGCCGGGACAAAGGCGCGAGTACATCGACTGGATCGTCGAGGCCAGGAAGCCCGAGACGCGTGCCCGCCGCCTCGAGCAGGCCGTGGAATGGATGGCCGAAGGCAAGCGCCGGAACTGGAAGTACGAGAACTGCTGAGGCCGCCCGCCGGCTCCGTCAGAGCTTCGCCCCGCCCAGGTCCACGCCGCGAGGCCATTCGCTGTCGTGCACCTGCACGTTGTTGCGGCCGCCGTCCTTCGCGCGATAGAGCGCGCGATCGGCACGCATGAAGAGGTGGTCCGCGCTGACCTTGCCGCCGGGCTCCGCCACCGCGATGCCGGCCGAGACCGTCAGGCTGAAGGCCCGGCCGTCGCCGTCGCACAGGCTCAGCGTCGCCACCGCCTCGCGGATCTGGTCGACCAGCCGCATCGCCCCGACGCCATCCGTCGCGGGCAGGATCAGACCGAACTCCTCGCCGCCCCAGCGGCCCACCACGTCGGACCCGCGCAGGCGCGATCGCACCTCCGCGGCGAAGGCGCGCAGCGCGTCGTCGCCGGCGTGGTGACCGTGACAGTCGTTGACGTCCTTGAAGTGGTCCAGGTCGAGCAGCACGAAGGCCAGCGGCGTGCCTTCGCGGCGGCCGCGCTCGAGCTCATGGCGCAGCAGCGCGTCCGCCGTCATCCGGTTGAGGCAGCCGGTGAGGCCATCGGTGGAGGCCATCTCCTCCATGCGCCGCGCGATGCGCTCGAAATTCGCGAGCACGAAGCCGAAGCCCGCGCCGATCAGGCAGATGAAGCTGAACAGGAAGGTGAGCCCCTGGCCGAGGCTGCTCTGCATCAAGTTCTGGTACTCCTCGGGATGGGTGAGCGCATGGACGCTGCGCAGCACCAGGCTCGCCGCCGCGGCGACCAGCGTCACGCCGACGGCCCGCAGCGAGGACTCGCCGCGCCAGCCGGGTCCGGCCAGCACGAGGATGGAGGGGCACAGCAGCAGCGCGAAGACCAGCGAGATCGCGCTGGTGCGCAAGGCCAGCGGCCAGTTGAGCATCCAGGCGGTGAGGGCCCAGGCGGCCGCGGGCGCGCCCCACCACAGCCAGCGCGGCAGCGAGCGGCCCAGCACATGGCGGTGGATGGCCTCGTCGTAGAACACCAGGCCCAGCGCGATCAATCCGTTGCCCAGCAGCGCCGACACCCACACCGGGATGAAGACCCGAGCGGTCAGCATCGTGAAGCCGGCCAGCAGCGTCCACGAGCCCCAGGTCCACACCCCCAGGTCCAGGTAGCGCAGCCGGCTGCGCTGCGCGGCCCACAGCTGCACGCCGAGCATCGCGAACCCGCTCAGCAGCGCCAGCATCAGCGTGGGAATGTGGATGGACGCCATGGCGAGACAGTGTAGTGATCGGCGCCGCCGCGCCTACCCCCTGTCTCACACCGGCCGCGGCGTGAACGCCGCGTCAAGCCCGCTCAGCTGAGCCGCTCGATCAGCGCCATCGCCGCGGCGGGCGCGCGCTCCTTGGCGCCGCTGATGAAGAAGACGAACACGTCGCGCGGCTGCCTGGGCGGCGCGCGGTCGGCCTCGACCAGCGGCAGGCGATCCGGCTGCCCGCCCGACTGCCAGCGGCTCGCGCTCGCGGCGATGCCGTCGAGCTCGTCCTCCGTGACGCCGGTCACGAGCTCGGAGCGGGTCCGCATCACGCGGGTGTAGACGAAATCCGCGGTGACATCGGGGATGGGCGGATAGTCGTCCGATTCGGTGAAGACCACGCCGGCGCCGTGATCGCGCGCCATCGCGAGGAACTCGGGGCTGCGGAAGCTCTCGTGCCGGACGTCGAGCGCGTGCCGCAGCGCGACGCCGCCCGACTGCGCCGGCAGCAGCTTCAGGAAGGCGCCGAAATCGGCCGCGTCGAAGCGCTTGGTCGGCGCGAACTGCCAGACGATGGGGCCGAGCTTCGGGCCCAGTTCCGCGACGCCGCTGTCGATGAAGCGGGAGACCGACTCGCCGGCCTCGGCCAGCACGCGGCGGTTGGTCGTGAAGCGGTTGGCCTTGAGCGAGAAGACGAAGTCTTCGGGCGCCGTGTCGCGCCACTTGGCGAAGGTCGCCGGCTTGAAGGTCGAGTAGTAGGTGCCGTTGACCTCGATGGCGGTCAGCTTGCGGCTGGCGTATTCCAACTCGCGCGAGGCCGGCAGGTCCTTCGGATAGAAGGTCTCGCGCCAGGGTTCAAAGTTCCAGCCGCCGATGCCCACGTGGATCGAGGTGCTCATGTCGTCGTGTCCTCCATCAGTCGTTCGAGACGGGTCTGCCCGCGGCGCGTGACGCGCAGCGCGCGGCTGTCGGGATCGGGGTCGAGCCAGCCCTGCGCCAGCATCGCCTGCAGCCAGGCCGCGCCCAGCGCGCCGCCCAGGTGCGGGCGGCGCTCGCTCCAGTCCATGCAGGCGCAGGCCAGCCGGCGCCGGCGCGCGCCGGTGGCGGCCGCGACATCGACGCCAAGCGCGCGCAGCGCGTCCAGGCCCTCGCCGGTGAAGCGGTAGCCGCGGGTCTCCTCGGGATCGGGCGCCATCCAGTGGCGGCCCAGCGCGAGGTCGTGCAGCCGCACGCCCCAATGGCCGGCGAGGTGGTCGTAGCAGCGGCGCGCCTGGCGCAGCGCGGGCGGCGTGCTGGGCTCGAAGCGCGGCCTCGGCAGCCCGGCCAGGACCAGCATCGCCTCGAGCGCCTGGCCCACCTCGGGCCCGGCGAGCCGGTAGTAGCGGTGCTTGCCTTGGGCCATGCAGCCGACCAGTCCCTGTCCGAGCAGCTTGGCCAGATGCGCGCTGGCGGTCGAGGCGGCGACCTCGCCGACGGCGGCCAGCTCGGTGGCCGTGCGCGCGTGGCCGTCCATCAGGCAGCACAGCATGCGGGCGCGGACCGGCTCGGCCATGCTGGCCGCGATGTGGGCCAGCGCCTCGTCGGCGGTGGGGACGTCAATCATGTTTCGATGCTAAGCGAAGCGTTCCCGGCGATCCATCGCGAAGATCCCCACATGACCACCGAACCGGCCCCCACCATGAGCGCTTGTCCCTTCCATTCGCGGCAGGACGCCGCCGCGCCGGCGATGCCGCCGCTGCTCGATCCTGATCTGCGCATGCGGCCGCCCGGCGAGCCGCTTCCCGCGCCCCTGCGCGAGCACGGCGGCCCGCTGGCCGAGGTCTTCGCGCGCTGGCTGCGGCAGCGGGACGATGCCGCCCATGCGCCGGAGAAGGCCGCGCTGACGCGCGCGCTGCTGGCGCTGTCGGAGGACGACATCCGCGCGCATGCGCGGCGTCAGGCCGCGATCGCGATGCAAGGGGGCTGGGCCCACTGGCACTGGGCGGTGCCGGCGGCGACGGTCGCGAGCCTGCTGGGGCTCGTCATCGAGGGCGTCGACGCTCAGCGCCGCTTGCACCTGGGCCTGCGCGCGATGGCGGCGGGGCTGGGCGCGCAAGCCGATGGCGAGACCGTCCTCGCCGGGGGCGAGGCGGTCGCCGCGTTGCTGGATGGGCTCGACGATGCCGAGCGCCGGGCGCCCGACGCGCCGCTGCAATGGACGCTGCTGCGCCACGCCGCGCCGTCGCGCTGGACCGACCGCGTGGCGTTCACCGCCAACCGGCTGGGCCTGATCTGGCAGAGCCATGAGGCGGGCGCGGCGTTGCTCGGTCATGCGTTGCTCGAGATGCGGAGGTCGGGCCACGTGCCGGCGCGCGAGGATCTGCTGCGCCTGGCGCGTGAGGGCGGCGCCGTCCGGCTCACCCGGCGCTTCGACTGCCGCCAGACACCGCCGCTGCCGGTGACGGTGCCGCTGTCGGGCACGGATCATCCATTCGGTGAGGGGCCGCATCGCTGCCCCGGGCAAGGCCTGGCCCTGTCGAGCGCCCATGCGGCGCTGGTCTGGCTCGGTGAACAGGACGGCCTGCGCTGGCCGTCGCCCGCGGAGCCGCTGGCGTTGCCCAACATGGACATTCCCCAATTTCAAGACCAACCGGACGAGGAGTCCCGCCCATGATCGCCGTCATCTTCGAAGTCACGCCCAGCGCCGACGGGCGTGACCGCTACCTGGAACTCGCCGCCGAACTCAAGCCATTGCTGCAGGAGATCGACGGCTTCCTCAGCATCGAGCGGTTCCAGAGCCTGACCGATCCGACGAAGCTGCTGTCGCTCTCGTTCTGGCGCGACGAGGAGGCGGTGCGCGCATGGCGCCGCCTGGAGGCGCACCGCGCGGCGCAATCGGAAGGGCGCGGCGGCGTCTTCGCCGACTACCGGCTGCGCGTCGCGTCGGTGCTGCGCGACTACGGCATGACCGAGCGCGAGCAGGCGCCATCGGACAGCCGCGAACGGCATCGCGCCTGAGGCGCCCTTTCTCTTCTCTCCCCCTCGCCCGCTTGCGGGAGAACAGCCGTGTCCAGCGCTGCTGCCCTCCGAAGCACCCCCTCTCCCCTTCCCTCTCCCCCCTCGCGGGGGGCGAGGGAGTTCTTGCCGGCAGCGCTCGCTCGTTCCTACACCCTCGCCCCAGCGGGGAGAGGGAGGGGAGAGGGGGCTCGTGCCACAGCGCTGCTGCCCTTCGAAGCACCCCCTCTCCCCTGCCCTCTCCCCCCTCGCGGGGGGCGAGGGAGTTGGTCAGCAGCAGCGCTTGACACGGTTGCTCTCCCACTTCGCGGGAGAGGGTGTAAGAAAAACGCTGGCCGGTATTACCCCCTCGCCCGCTTGCGGGAGAGGGTAGGGGTGAGGGCCAGCGTCCGCCGCAGTAAGGCAACCCCGTAACGCCCGTAACGCGCCGCCAGTCCGGCGCTCATCGCGCGCAAGCCCATTTCATCGGACGATGCGCCTCGCATTCCGCCGCACGCTGACAATCGCGGCCGCCTCTCACAACACGGCCTCGAGGCCGGACCTCCCGCATGTCCTCCCCCGCCCTGCCCGCCTCGGTTCCCGCTCGCCTGCACGGCCTGGACGCGTTGCGCGCCGCCGCGATCCTGCTGGTCTTCGCCTATCACTACCAGGCCTTCGTCAGCGGCCGTCCCACCTTCGGCTGGCTGAGCCAGATCGGCTGGACGGGCGTCGACCTGTTCTTCGTCCTGAGCGGCTACCTGATCGCCAATCAGCTGATGAGCGGCTTCCAACGCGGCGGCCAGTTGTCGCTGCCGCGCTTCTACGGCCGCCGCCTGCTGCGCACGCTGCCCAACTTCTATGTCGTGCTGGCGCTGTACTGGCTCTTCCCGCAGGTCCTCGGCGGCCGCGAGCCGCCGCCGCTGTGGCGCTTCCTGACCTTCACGCAGAACATCGGGCTCACGCCGGGCACGGCGTTCTCGCATGCCTGGTCGCTGTGTGTCGAGGAGCAGTTCTACCTCGCGCTGCCGGCCGCGTTGATGCTCGGCGCGGCGCTGAAGCGCCATCGCCGCGCGCTCGCGTGGTCGCTGATCGGCGTGCTGACGCTCGCGGCGATCGCATGGCGCGACCACCTCTGGCGGCTGTACGGCACGCAGGATCCAACGATCGGCTACTACCCGCAGCTGTACTACGGCAGCCTCTCACGGCTCGACGAATTCCTGCCCGGCGTCGCGATCGCGCTGCTCAAGCATGGCCATCCCGCCGCGTGGACGGCGCTGATGCAGCGCGCGAGGACGCTGCTGGCGGTCGGCACCGTCGCGTGTCTCGGCATGCTGACCCTGATGCTGCACTTCTATTACGTCGACGACTACGGCTACGGTCATGCGATGAGCAGCTGGGGCTACAGCGCGTTGGCATGGAGCTTCGGCGCGATGGTGCTGGCGGCGCTCGCGCCGCGCGGACCGATGTCGCGGGTGGCGTGGCCCGGCGCGAACGCGCTCGCACGCTGGTCCTACGCGCTGTACCTCACGCACAAGCCGATCGCCTACGCGCTGGCCAAGCCGCTGACGGCGCTCGGCCTGGCCCGGACTTCGGGCGGGACCGCCGCGGTCATCGCCGCCGCCTGCCTGCTCGGCGGATGGCTGCTGTACCGGTTGGTGGAGCGGCCGTTCCTGGATCTGCGGGACCGCTGGATCCCGTCGCAATTCGACGCCGCGGCGCGTGCTACAACGGCGGCCCAAAGGAGCCCTCAGCATGCCTAGCGTCCGTCCGTCCCGCCGCCGTCTCGCGGCCCTGTCCTTCGCCACCGCCGCGCTCGCGCTCACTGCCTCCGCGTGCATGGGCGCGAGCGCCGATGAGATCGGCGATGTCAGCACGGTCTTCAAGTTCATCGGTCCGAACCACAAGATCGTCGTCGACGCGTACGACGATCCCGGCGTGCAGGGCGTGACCTGCTACGTCTCGCGCGCGAAGACCGGCGGGATCAAGGGCGGTCTCGGCCTGGCCGAGGACAAGTCGGAGGCCTCGATCGCCTGCCGCGCGGTGGGTCCGATCAGCTTCCCGAAGGCGCTGCCGAAGCAGGAGGAGGTGTTCTCGGAGCGCTCCTCGCTGGTATTCAAGCGGCTGCGCGTGGTCCGCATGGTCGACGCGAAGCGCAACACGCTGGTCTACCTCACCTACTCCGATCGCGTCATCGAGGGCTCGCCGCAGAACAGCGTCACCGCGGTGCCGGTGGATCGGGGGACGGTGATTCCGGTGAGGTGACGTCAGACGGTGGCGGCGGGCTGGCTGGCCGCCACGTGGAACCCCTCATCGATCCATCCCGTCATCCCGCCGATCATCAGCTTCACCGGCCGGCCCAGCCTCGCGAGCCGCACCGCGCCTCGATGCGCGCCGTTGCAATGCGGCCCGGCGCAATAGACGACGAACAGCGTGTCCATCGGATACGCGGCCATCTTCCCTTCGGTGATCTTCCCGTGCGGCAGGCTGATCGAGCCCGGCACATGGCCTCGCTCATGGAGCTCGTGGCTGCGGACATCGAGCAGCACGAAGTCCTGGACACCGCGCGCGAGCGCGTCGTGGACGTCCCAGCAATCGGTCTCGAAGGCGAAGGCCCGCTCGAAATGCGCGAGCGCCTGGTCGCTGGAGGCGGCGGGGATGGCGGAGACATGCGAACTCATCGGATTTCCTTCTCGTTGGTGTATCGATGGCCGTCAGTGTCCCGCCATGCCGCCTTCCCGGCGAGTGGCTGGAACGACGTTGATCGGTAACATTGCGCCATGCCGCGTTCGCCGTCCCCACCCTCGAAGCCGGTTCCCGCCGAGCCTCACCTCGTCGCGATCCTCGCCTATGACCGCCTCTGCATGTTCGAGTTCGGCTGCGCCGTCGAACTCTTCGCGCTCGAGCGTCCGGAGCTGGGCGTCACCTGGTATCGCCATGCCATCTGCGCGGTGGAGCCCGGTCCGCTGCGCGGCACCGGCGGCGTGCGCGTCCAGGCGCCGTACACGCTGGCGATGCTGCGTCGCGCCGGCACGATCGTCATCCCCGGCTGGCGCGACGCCGCCGAGCGCCCGCCCGAGCCCCTGCTGAAGGCCCTTCGCACCGCCCATGCGCGCGGCGCGCGCATCTGCACGATCTGTTCCGGCGTCTTCCTCCTCGCGCACGCGGGCTTGCTCGACGGCCGTCGCGCCACCACCCACTGGCGCTACGCCGAGCGCCTCGCGCGCGAGTTCCCCGCGATCGACGTCGATCCCTCCGCGCTCTACGTCGACGAAGGCGCGCTGATCACCTCGGCGGGATCCGCCGCGGGGCTGGACATGCTGATGCATCTCGTGCGCCGCGATCACGGCGCGCGCGTGGCCAACGCGGTGGCGCAGCGGCTCGTGATGTCGCCGCACCGCGAGGGCGGCCAGGCGCAGTTCGTGCCGCGGCCCATGCCGGCCGGCGAGACCAGCCCCATCGCGGTCCTGCAGGACTGGCTGCGCGCCCATCCCCGTGAGGCGCACACGATCGGCTCGATGGCGCGCCGCGCGTCGATGAGCGCCCGCACCCTGCAGCGCCGCTTCAAGGAGGCCACCGGCCTGGCGCCGCTCGAATGGCTGACCCGCGAGCGCGTCGCCATCGCCAAGGAACTGCTCGAGACGCGCGAGGCGCTCGACATCGAACGCGTCGCGGACCTCGCGGGCCTGGGCTCCCCGGAGTCGATGCGCCGGCACTTCCGGCTGCTGGGCTTGCCGGCGCCCTCGCGCTATCGCCGGCAGTTCGGGTAGCGCGGCGCCAGGTTCAGCGGAACACCACGCAGGCCGCGCCCGGCATCGCGATGAAGCGGCCGTCGAAGCGCGGCATGCCGCCCTCGCCGTCGAGGCGGAACACGCAGACCTGATGGCTGCGCTGCAGGCTGACCCACAGCTCGCGCCCATCCGGACCGAGGGTCGCGCCGCGCGGGTAGCTGCCCTGCGCCCACACCTCGCCACGCCACGACGGCCGCCCCGCTGCGTCGAGATCGAAGACCGCGATCGCGTCATGCAGGCGGTTCAGCGCGAACAGCCGCCGGCCGTCCGGAGCGATCTGCAGGTCCGACGCGTAGCTCAGCCCGTCGAAGCCGGCCGGCAAGCTGCTGACGCGCAGCCGATGGGTCAGGCGCCCCGCGGCGTCCAGGCCCAGCCAGTCGAGCGCGTTCGCGGCCTCGCTCAGCAGATAGAGCTGCCCCGCCTCCAACGGGTGGAAGACGAAGTGCCGCGGCCCGCTGCCCAGCGGCAGCGGCAGGCCCTCCAGCTCGATCGGCATCGGCGCGCCTTCATCGATGCGCCACACGCGCAGCAGGTCCTGGCCCAGGTCGGTGGCCAGCATCAGCGGCCATCGCGGGTGCCGGCGCACCATGTGCGCATGCGGCTGCGCACCAGCCCGGGGAGCGATCGACCGGTCCGGCGCCCTCAGCGCGCCGTCGCCCTCCAGCAGCGCGCGTCGCACGCTGCCATCGCCGTAATGCGCGATCCATGCCTCGCGCGCGCGTTCGTCGAGGACCAGGTGCACCGGCAGCGCGCCGCCCGTCGCCACGCGCGACAGCAGCGTGAGCGCCCCATCCGCGGGATCGACCGCGAAGCTCGCGAGCTCGTGACTGTCCTCGAGCAGCACGTGCAGCCGCCGTCCTCCGTCGGCCAGATGCAGCCAGGTCGGGCTGCCTTCGAGCGGCGCGGCCAGGCGCGCCCGCACGCGGCCGTCACCCTCCCGCGCCAGCGCGTGAACGCCGCCGCACTGCGGGGCGTATCCGCCGGCATAGGCGAATGGCACGCCCAGCGGGCGCGCCTCGGCGGACGGGTGGGCGGTCGTCAGGCTCATGGGGCCGCGACTTTACGTGCACGGCCGCATCGGGGCCACAATGGCCGGTCGTGACCAGCTCACGCCCGCCTCGGCGGCGGGCGCCGCGCGTATGCATTTCGACGTCCCCACGCTGTTCAGCCTGATGCTGATCCAGTCCCTGGCGCTGGCGTTGCTGCTGCCCTTGCTGCTGGGCTGGTGCGACAGCGTCGCCGCGCGCCGCGCCCAGCTCGGTGCCGCCGCGCAGGCCGCCGGCTGGGCCCTGCTGCTGCTCCCGCCCGACGGCCTGCGCCTGACCTCGACGATCGCGCTGGGCCTGCTCAGCGTCAGCGTCACGCTGCTGTGGATGGCCGCCGACCGCTGGCTGCCGGGACGCCTGGGCCGCACCGTCCAGTACGGCATGCCGCTGCTGGTGATGGTCGGCTACGGCGCCGGCTGGGACAACTACGCGCTGCGGCTGGCCTGGTCCAACGGCTGCATCGGCCTGCAGATGCTGGCCCTGGCCGCCTGCCTGCTGCAGCCGGTCAGGCGCGGCCCCTTCGGCAACCTGCGCTGGCGCCTGCTGTTCACCGTCAGCCTGGGGATGCTGGCGCTGCTGAACCTGGCGCGCGGCTACCTGGCCGCCTTCGACACCGCCCACCTGCCCAGCTTCGACGCCCAGCATCCGCTCAACATGGCCTTCGCCGTGATGGCCAATGTCTGCGTGCTGGCCGCCGCGATCGCCATCCTCGTGGCCTGGCGCGGCGAGAGCGAGGCCGAGCTGCGCCGCCTGACCCAGGTCGACACCGCCACCGGCCTGGCCAACCGGCGCGCATTCCAGCAGCGCTCGGTGGACATGATCTCGATGGCGCGCCGCTACAGCGAGCCGCTGATGCTGCTCGTGATGGACCTGGATGGCTGCAAGGCGATCAACATGACGCACGGCGAGGACAAGGGCGACCAGGCGATCGCGCTGTTCGGACGCTGCCTCGACGAGCAGAAGCGCCTGGGCGATGTCGTGGCCCGCATCGACGGCCAGCGCTTCGCCGTGATGATGGCGCGCTCCGACCTGGTCGGTCCGCCGGCGCTCGACCGCCGCGTGCGCGAGGCGCTGCTCGAGCTGGCGCCGCGCGAGCTCGGCTTCACGCTGGGCTATTCCGCGGGCTGGGCCAAGCTGCGCAATGGCGATCGCAACATCGAGGACCTGCTGCACCGCGCCGAGGCCGCCCTCTACGCCGCCAAGCGCCAGGGCAAGGGCCGGCTGTGCGCCGAGCCGGGGCTGGAGGCGGAACTCAGCGTCGCCGTGCCGGCCTGAGCGGCGCCGCGCGCGGCAATCGCCCGGCCGAGACGCGCGAGGGCCGGGCTGGCATGACGTTTGCGTCAGGGTTTTCCAGGTCCCGTCCGCGATCCACGAGGTCGTCCGCGTCGGGGCGCCCTTGTTCGAGACCTGGAGTCACCGCCCATGCATGTCGCCCTCAATCCCACGGCCATCCACGCCCGAGCCCCGCGCGCCCTCAACCCGCTGGCCAGCGACGACGCGGCCGCGCCGCAGCTGCGGCGCGCGCCCATCGAGGTCGTCAAGCTGTCCTCCCGTGACCTGCAATGGCTGCCGGCGCTGACCACGCTGCTGATCGACAACGTCCATCAAGGCGCGTCGCTGGGCTTCCTGGCGCCGCTGTCGCGCTACCAGGCGCTGGACTACTGGCATGGCGTCTTCGCGCGGCTGGGCCAGCATCACCAGCTGTGGATCGCGTGCGAATCGGAAGGCCCGGGCCGGCTGCTGGGCGCGGTCCAGCTGTCGCTGTGCCCGCTGGCCAATGCGCACCACCGTGGGGAGGTGCAGCGGCTGATGGTGCACAGCCAGGAGCGCAGCCGCGGGGTGGCCGGCCAGCTGATGTCGCGCCTGGAATGCGCGGCGGCGACGCAAGGCCGCTACCTGCTGAGGCTGGAGACCTGCGCCGATTCACAGGCCGAGTCGGTGTTCGCGCATCTGGGCTGGCAGCGCGCGGGTCAGATCCCCGACCACTGCCATGGCGCCGAAGGACAACTGCAGGCCGCCGCGCTCTACTGGAAGCGTCTGCCCCACCTGGTGTGAACGGCTTCCCACGACCCTCATCGCGCGACGGCGCTTTACTGGAAGCGGCTGGCGTCAGCGTGACAGGCGCATCAGCTTGCCGCCATCGGTGACGGTCAGCAGCGAGCCGTCACGCGCCTGGATCACGTCGCGGAAGCGCTCGCCCAGGTCGCCGAACATCTTCTCCGTGCCCGTCACCGTGTCGCCGTTCACCGTGATGCGCCAGAGCGCCATGCCCGCCAGCGAGCCCGAGATCAGTTGCCCGCGCCACTCGGGGAACATGTCGCCGGTGTAGAAGACCAGTCCGGCCGGCGCGATCGAGATCGGCGTCCACATGGTCAGCGGCTCGACATAGTCCGGCGCATGCGTGCCGCCGCCGATCCGGCAGGCGTCGCCCACCGGCGAGCCGTACGGACAGCCGTAGCTCTTCACCGGCCAGCCGTAGTTCTGGCCGGCGCGCGCGATGTTGACCTCGTCGCCGCCTTGCGGGCCGTGCTCGGTGATCCAGAGCTCGCCGGTGGCGGGGTGCAGCGCCGCGCCCTGGATGTTGCGGTGGCCGTAGCTCCAGATGCCGGGCTTGGCGCCCGAGGCGAACTTGGGGTTGTCGGCCGGGACGCTGCCGTCGCGGTTCACGCGGATCACCTTGCCCAGCGTCTGCTGCAAGTCCTGCGAGGGACTGCCCTTCATGCGCTCGCCGGTGGTGATGTAGAGCGTCTTGTCGCGCGCGAAGACCAGGCGCGAGCCGTAATGCCCCGGGCTGTCGACCTTCGGCGACTGGCGGAAGATCACCTGCACGTCGGTCAGCGCGTCGCCCTCGAGCCGGCCGCGCGCCACCGAGGTGCCGGCCTTGCCGGCCTCGGCGCCGGTGCCCGGCTCGGAGTAGGAGACATAGACCCAGTTGCCGCCGGCGCTGGCGAAGTCCGGATCGAGCGCGATGCCCAGCAGGCCGCCCTGACCGCTGTCCAGCACCTTGGGCACGCCGCTGAGCGTCGCCTCCTTGGCGCCCGCCGCGGATAGCCGCACGATCGAGCCGCCCTTCTGCGTCACCAGCAGCCGGCCATCGGGCAATTGCGCGATGCCCCAGGGGCGGTCCAGGCCGCTGCTCAGCGTCTGCATGGCCGGCGCCGACGCGCCGCCTCCCGGCTGGGCCGGGGCCGCCGTGTCACCGCCGCTTCCGCCGCCACCACCGCCGCAGGCGGCGGCCGCCACCGCGACCGCCAGGGTCGACATCCATCCCGTCAGGCTCATGTCCGCTGCTCCTCGTGTCCGCCGGAGGTCCTGCGTGAGGCCGGCGCGTCGCGGCCTCACGATTCCGTGAAGGCCCCGAGTCTAGGCCGCGTCCGCGCCGCGGCGGTGAACGTCGCCCATCCGCCCATCCACCCCGCCGGCCCGGATGCCCCTCGCTTGTGCAGGGCGGGCGCTTCCTCTACGCTGGCCGCAATCCGGCTCCAGCCCCACGTCCAACTCTTGCCTGAGAGGAGCGAGCCATGGCCCCCAATCCCACCTCCGATCCGGAGGGCACTTCCGCCGGCAGCCCAGGCGGCGCCGCGGTGCCCCAACACCCTGGCATCGCGGCGATCCGCAGCCTGGCGCTGGCCGGTCCGGCCGGCGCCGGCAAGACCTCGCTGGCCGAGGCCCTGCTGCTCAAGGCCGGCGCCATCAAGACCGCCGGCAGCGTCGAGAAGGGCAACACGGTCAGCGACCATGACCCGCTGGAGAAACGGATGCAGCACTCGCTGCAGACCGCGCAGATGCATCTGCTGCACGACGGGCTGCGGGTGCACCTGCTCGACACGCCGGGAGCGCCCGATTTCATCGGCCAGGCGCTGCCCGCGCTGGAGGCGGTCGAATCGGTCGCCATCGTCATCAATGCCCAGACCGGCCTGGAGCTCATGGTCAAGCGGATGATGGAGGCGGCCGCGGGCCGCGGCCTCACGCGGCTCATCGTCGTCAACAAGATCGACGCCCCCGGTGTCGACGCGCAGGCGCTGCTGGGCCAGCTGCAGGAGGCCTTCGGCCGCGAATGCCTGCCGCTGAACCTGCCCGCCGCCGGCGGCGCGCGCGTGCAGGACTGCTTCTTCGGCTGCAGCGGCGACACCGATTTCGGCTCGGTCGAGGACGCGCATCGCGCGCTGGTCGAGCAGGTGGTCGAGGTCGATCCCGACTTCGTCGACCGCTACCTCAACGACGGCGACGTGCCCGCCTCCGAGCTGCATGCGCCGCTGGAGCAGGCTTTCCGCGAGGGCCACCTGATCCCGGTGTGCTTCGTCTCCGCGCGCACCGGCGCGGGCGTGGCCGAGCTGCTCGACGTCATCGAGAAGCTGCTGCCCAATCCCTACGAGGCCAACCCGCCGCAGTTCCTGCGCCGCGAGGGCGAGGCCGCCGAGCCGCTGCTCGTCGACATGGATCCCGCGCAGCACGTGGTCGCCCATGTCTTCAAGATCCAGTCGGATCCCTACCTCGGCAAGCTCGCGATGCTGCGCGTGCACCAGGGCACGCTCAGGAAGAACGCCCAGCTCTATGTCGGCCACGCGCGCAAGGCGGTGCGGGTCGCGCATCTGTTCCTGCTGCAGGGCAAGGAGCACGTCGAGATCGAGCAGGCGCTGCCCGGCGACCTGTGCGCGCTGGCCAAGCTCGAGGAGCTCCATTACGACGCGGTGCTGCACGACGCGCCCGAGGACGAGCATCTGCATCTGGCGCCGATCGCGCTGCCCACGCCGGTGCACGGCGTGGCGATCCGGCCGAGCCGCCATGGCGACGAGCAGCGGCTGTGGGAGGTGCTCTCGCGCCTGGTCGAGGAGGATCCCTGCCTGCGCCTGGAGCGCGGCGGCGATCAGGAGGGACTCGGCCCGCAGGGCGGGGAGACGCTGGTCTACGGGCTCGGCGAGCTGCACCTGCGCGTGCTGCTGGAGCGGCTGAAGGAGACCTACAAGTTCGACGTCCAGACCCAGCCGCCGCGCATCGCCTATCGCGAGACGATCACGGCCAGGGCCGAAGGCCATCACCGCCACAAGAAGCAGACCGGTGGCGCCGGCCAGTTCGGCGAGGTCTGGCTGCGCATCGAGCCGCTGGAGCGCGGCGCCGGCTTCGAGTTCCGCGACGAGGTCAAGGGCGGCACGATCCCGGGCCAGTTCATGCCGGCCGTCGAGAAGGGCGTGCGGCAGGCGCTGGCGCAGGGCGTGGTGGCCGGCTATCCGGTGGTGGACCTGCGGGTGACGGTCTTCGATGGGAAGCACCATTCGGTGGACTCCAAGGAGGTCGCCTTCATCACCGCCGGCAAGAAGGCGCTGATCGCGGCGGTGCGCGAGGCGCGGCCCGTGGTGCTCGAGCCGATCGTGCAGGTCGAGATCAGCGCCCCGGAGAGCGCCACCGGCGACATCACCGGCGACCTGGCGTCGCGGCGCGGTCAGGTGCTGGGCACGCGCAGCAGCGTGCCGGGGCTGATCGGCGTCGAGGGGCTGGCGCCGCTGGCGGAGCTGAGCGCCTACCAGAACCGCCTCAACGCGATGACGAGCGGCCAGGGACGCTACACGATGGTGCTGTCGCATTACGAGGCGGTGCCCCCCAACACGCAGTCTCAACTCGCCGCGGGCTACCACCTCAAGGACGAGGAGTGAGCCCCTGGTCCGGCCCGGCCCCCGGATGGGCGGCCGGGCGTTTGTGAACGAAGCTTTATCATTGGGGGATGTGTTCCGCCCCCCGCGACGTCGCGCAGATCCGCCTGGACAACGCGATGCGCCTGTTCGACGAGTTTGTCGCCGCGACGATCAAACATCCCGATGCCGCCGCGTTGCGCGGCCTGGAGCGCCGTTTCGCCGAGCGCCTCCAGATCCAGCCCAGCTATTGGAGCCAGATCAAGAGCCGCTCGCGCCAGATCGGCGAACGGCTGGCCCGGCAGTTCGAACAGCTCAGCCACAAGCCGGGCGGCTGGATGGACCAGGAACATGGCGCCCTCGGCGCCACGCCGGCGATGCCCGGCCTGGGCAACGCGGCTTTATCAAGCGCAAGCCGCCCGGCACCCGCGGAGCAGTCGCCCAGCCTGCCTCAGGACGATGACGAGCGCTTCATCGTCGGCCTGGTCCTGACGTACTACCGCCGCCATCCGCAGCGCGCGCGCACGCGCCTGCTGGATCTGCTCGGCGAAGTGCTGACGCCGCCCGCCGCCATCGCGCCGCCGGCGCCCGCGCCGAAGGCCGCCGCGCCCGCCACCGCCGAGGTGGACGAGTGGCGCAAGCTGCAGCAGAGCATCGCGCCGCTCAAGGGCAAGAAGCGCTGATGCAGCGCTGAACCCGCGACCCCGCGGCCTCCGCGCCTCTCCCGTTCCGTTCCCGCCCCGGCCGTCGCCGGGCTCGCTGCGCCATGGCATCAGCGCGGCGCGCCCGCGCCCGCGTTCGGGAAGAGACGTGCCCGCGCCCGTCCCGTCGCCGGGGGACAACGTCAGATAAAAACCGCTTGCGCTTGATAATCAGATGTTTATCATCTGCGCAACTTTGGAGCCCCCGCCGCAGCGGTCGCGTCTTGCGCGACCGCCCCGGGACCGCGGCGCTCCCTCTCACCAACCGATTCGTCTGTCATCACAGGAGGCTGCCATGGCCCAGTTCGTTACTCCCCGTCCGCGTCTTGCCATGACACCGCGCAAGCCGCGCAACCCCTTCGTGGCCCTGGGCCACGGCCGCTCCGCGGGCCGCCATGGCCCCACCGCCGGCGGCCGGCGCCAGCAGGAACAGCAAGCGCTGAAGCGTGCGCTTCAGCGGTACGACGACTTCAGCCCTTGAGCGGGCCGCCTCCGGCGGATCGGGATGTCTTCCCGGTCCGGCGCAGGCCGCCCAGGGAGACAAGACATGCAAGAGATCACCTTGATGCCGGGCCGCATGCATGGCCTGGCCCGCCAGCAGAGCCTGAGGGGCTGGCTGGCGATCCTGCTGCTCAGCGCCGGCGGGCGCCTGATCAGCTGGGCCTGGCGCGTCGCGCCAGCGGCGCGCCGCGATGAAGCGGCCGCCGGCCTGGAGTTCCACGCCGATGCCGACGGCAGCGGCCGGCTCTATGTCAACGGCCAATTGCGGGGCACCCTCTCGGGTGTGCGGCGGCTGTGATGCCCGTCTGGCTGGCGGTCATCCTGGCCGCGGTGGGGATCAAGCTCGCGGACGCCGAGCCGATATACGATGAACGATCACCGTGTATCGCCGCCCACGCGGCGACCTCGCCTCATGACTCAGAGCGTCCCGCCCGCTGCCTCTGCCCCGCCGGGGAACGGAGGGGGGAATCCGCCGGTTCCGCCTCCGTTCCAGCCGCTGACCCGGCCCTTGCCGGACCTGGCGGCGTGGACGGCGCACTTCCGCGGCATGGAGATTCCAGTGCTGGCCAGCACGGCCGAGCAACTGGAACTCTGGCGCGCGAATGAGGACGCGGTCGACGCGCACCTCCTCGGCGAGGTCCTGAGCAAGGACCCGCTGATGACGCTCAAGGTGCTGGCGCATGCCGCATCGCAGCGTTCCAGCCGGCTGCTGACCGACGCCGAGACGGTCACCGCCGCGCTGGTGCTGATGGGCATCACCCCCTTCTTCCGCAACTTTGGCGAGCAGCCCACGGTCGAGCAGCGCCTGGCCTCACGCCCCGAGGCGCTCGCCGGCGTCCAGCGCGTGCTGCATCGCGCCGAGCGCGCGGCCCGTTTCGCGCTGGGCTTCGCCGCGCACCGCGTCGATCCCGACGCCGCCGTCATCCACAGCGCGGCGCTGCTGCACGATTTCTCGGAGATGCTGTTGTGGTGCGAGGCCCCCGACCTGGCGCTGGAGATCCAGCGCCGGCAGCAGGCCGATCCGGCACTGCGCAGCGTCGCGGCGCAGCGCGCGGTGCTCGGCGTCGAGCTCGGCGACCTCGAGCAGGCGTTGATGCGAAGCTGGCATCTGCCCGAACTCCTCGCCCACATCGTCGATGACAAGAAGAGCCACGACCCGCAGGTCCGCTCGGTCATGCTGGCGGTGCGGCTCGCGCGGCACACCGCGCAGAGCTGGGAGAACCCGGCGGTGCCCGACGACCTCATCGAGATCGGCGAGCTGCTGAGCCTGTCCCCTGCCCACACCCTGAAGCTGGTCCACGAGGTCGACGGCACCGTCTGAGCGCCACGCGCGGTAGGCTGGGCGTCTTCATGACGGCGCGACCCGCGCGAGGAGACGACATGGCTGGCCCCGACCGCGAGTTCTGGCAACAACGATTCGAGACCGGACAGACCGGTTGGGACCGCGGTGCACCGCATCCCCAGTTGGCCGCCTGGCTCGAGGCAGGCGTGCTGCCGAAGGGCGCGCGCATCGCGGTGCCCGGCTGCGGCCGCGGCCATGAGCTGTCGGTGCTGGCGCGGGCGGGGCTCGACGTGACGGGACTGGATTACACGCCGGCCGCCGTTGAAATCGCCCGGGCCAGGCTGAAGCAGGAGCAGTTGCCCGGCCGCGTCGAACAGGCGGATGTGCTGGCCTGGCGCCCGGACCAGCCGCTGGACCTGGTCTATGAACAGACCTGCCTCTGCGCCCTTCATCCCGACCAGTGGACCACCTATGCCGAGCAGCTGCAGCGCTGGCTGAAGCCGGGCGGCCGCCTGCTGGCGCTCTTCATGCAGGCCCGCCGCGAGGAGTCGGAGCAAGGCCAGGTCATCGGTCCGCCCTACCACTGCGACGTCAACGCGATGCGCGCGCTGTTCCCCCTCTCGCTGTGGAAGTGGCCCGCGCCTCCCTACGTCCAGCGCCCCCATGAGCGGGGCTGGTTCGAGCTCGCCGTGGTGCTGGAGCGCCGTTGAGCCACCGGCTCGGCGCGCGCTCGCCAAGGCGGGCGGATCAGACCGGCATGGCCGTCGTGTTCTTGAGCCGGTCCAGGACGAAACTGGTCTTGCAGTCCTGCACGCTGGGGTGGCGCAGCAGCGTATCGCTGATGAAGCGCGCGTAATGGCTCATGTCCTCGACGAGGACACGCAGGAGATAGTCCATCTCCCCCGTGAGGGCCGCGCATTCCACCACTTCGGGCCAGGTCTGCACCGCCGCCCGGAAGAGGTCCATCGGCGTGCGCTTGTGACTCTCGGTGTGCTTTTCGAGTCGCACGTTGATATAGGCGGTCAGGCCCAGGCCCACGCGCTCCGGGTTGACCAGCGCGACGTAGGCGGTGATCACGCCGCCCTCCTCCAGCCAGCGCACGCGGCGCAGGACCGCGGACGACGACAGGTTCACCTGCGCCGCCAGCGCGTCGTAGGTCATCCTCCCGTCCGCCTGGAGAGCCTGGAGGATGCGCCGGTCGATCGCATCGAGCTCGATCTGCTTGTCCATCTGCAGATTCTTGCAGGAATCTTGCGCACCCGCCCTTGGGTGCGCCCCGGATCGCAGTAATCCTGCGCCCCCCTCCTCCTACAGTTTCGCCATCGCATTCCTGATCAGATCCCCTTGACCGGGGCACCGGAGACACGCATGGCATTCACTCCCTGGGACAACCCGATGGGCACGGACGGCTTCGAGTTCATCGAGTTCGCCGCCCCCGATCCCGCCGCGCTGGGCGCGCTGTTCACGTCGATGGGCTTCACCGCCGTCGCCCGCCACCGCCACAAGAACGTCACGCTGTACCGCCAGGGCGACATCAACTTCATCATCAACGCCGAGCAGGACGCCTTCGCCCAACGCTTCGCGCGGCTGCACGGCCCGTCGATCTGCGCGATCGCGTTCCGCGTCAAGGACGCCGCCTTCGCCTATCAGCGCGCGCTGGAACTCGGCGCCTGGGGCTTCGACAACAAGGCCGGCCCGATGGAGCTGAACATCCCGGCCATCAAGGGCATCGGCGACTCGCTGATCTACTTCGTCGATCGCTGGCAGGGCAAGAACGGCGCAGCGCCGGGTGAGATCGGCAACATCAGCATCTACGACGTCGACTTCGTCCCGCTGCTCGACGCCGAGGGCAAGCCGGTCCCGTCGACGCCCAAGGGCCATGGCCTGACCTACATCGATCACCTGACCCACAACGTCTTCCGCGGCCGGATGAAGGAATGGGCCGAGTTCTATGAGCGCCTGTTCAACTTCCGCGAGGTCCGCTACTTCGACATCGAGGGCAAGCTGACCGGCCTGAAGTCCAAGGCGATGACCAGCCCCTGCGGCAAGATCCGCATCCCGATCAACGAGAGCAGCGACGACAAGAGCCAGATCGCCGAGTATCTGGACCTCTATCACGGCGAAGGCATCCAGCACGTCGCGCTGGGCACCGACGACATCTACGGCACCGTCGAGGGGATGAAGGACACGGGGGTCACGTTCCAGGACACCATCGACACCTATTACGACCTGGTCCCCAAGCGCCTGCCCGAGCACAAGGAGAACCTGGACGAGCTGCGCCGGCTGCGCATCCTGATCGATGGCGCCGCCCATCAGGGCGCGCCGCACGAGCTGCTGCTGCAGATCTTCACGAAGGAGGTGATCGGACCGATCTTCTTCGAGATCATCCAGCGCAAGGGCAACGAGGGCTTCGGCGAAGGCAACTTCAAGGCGCTGTTCGAGAGCATCGAGCTCGACCAGATCCGCCGCGGCGTCCTGAAGGCCGATGCCTGATCGCTATGCTGACTTCGCGCTGACGCGGCCCACCTCGGCGGTGGACTCGTCGAGCAGCGCGAGCGCCCGTTGGAGGGCCTGTGGCTCGAAGACGAGCTGCAGGTGCCCCCGCGCCGGGAGGTGCAAGACACGGGCGCCGGGAAGGATCGCCGTCTCCGACGGGAACACGATCTGGTCGCAGTGCCCATAGAGGCAATCGAAGCGGCCCGCCAGGTGCGGCGGCTCGTCGCGCGCCAACTGGTTCAGCCATTCGGAGTCGCCCCGCATCTGCCGGGCGTTCTCCGTCGTCCCCAACTTCGCCAGCAGCGTGCCGTGGTGCGGTGTGCCGAGCGTCAGGATGCGGTGGATGCGGCCGAAGTCGTGCCCGGTGCTACGCCACCAGGCTCGCGCGCTCAAGCCCCCCATGCTGTGGGCAACGATCAATGGCGGCAGGCCGGTACGCTCGTGCAGGGCGCGCATCGCCGCATCGACGTGGGGGACATAGCTTTCGATCGACCCGAAGGCCGGCTCCTGCGTGAGCGCGACGAAGGGGACGCCGCGATGCCTCAGGGCCCTCATCCAGCCATTCCAAAGACCACGGTTGCAGTTGTACCCATGCAGGAAGAGCACGCCTCGGCGGCCCCGCGCCTCCTGCGCGTCGGGGAGGAAGTCCGGTTCCTGATGCTCCGCCCAGGGCTGCTGCCAACCGAACACTCGGGTCACCGCGACAACCTCGCGCCACCAAGCCTGCAGCAGGTCCCCCATCGGAGCGACCGGCAGCCCGGGCGCCGGCGGCACGAATCGCAACGCCAGGAAATGCGGAAGCATCACCAGGGGTGAACCCAGCACGAAAAGCGCGAGCACGCCAATGCCCGCCCAGGCGTTCCAGTGCATGCCGGCACCCAGAGCGAGCAGCGGTCCGACGATCCAACGAAACAAGAAAGTGAGGCGCTGCAGCCTGCCGTTCATCCGGACTCCGCGATCGAAAATGGGCGAGTGTAGGCGCCGGTGTGCCGGTCAGGGACTGTCCCTCACGTGACGGCACGGCCTAGGGCATCCCCGCTACGAGGTGGCCGCACCAGCAGCCAGCATCGATGGATCCCTTGAGGGCCCTTTCGACATCAAGAACGCGACGAGGAGACATGAGCGCAACCTACGCCGACAAGCCCTGGCTTAAGAACTACCCACCTGGCGTTCCCGCCGAGATCCCGGTCGATGTCTATCCCTCGCTGGTGGCCCTGCTCGAGGAGGCTTTTCGAAAGCATGCGCGGCGGGATGCCGCTGCCTGCATGGATCAGCGTCTCACGTTCGCGCAGGTGGACGAGCTCTCGAGCGCGCTGGGCGCCTGGCTGCAAGCACGCGGACTGGCACAGGGTGCGCGTGTCGCCGTCATGATGCCCAACGTCCTGCAGTACATGGTGGCCATCGCCGCCATCCTGCGTGCCGGGTTCGTCGTCGTGAACGTGAACCCGCTCTACACGCCCCGGGAACTGGAGCACCAGCTGGCGGACTCCGGCGCCGAGGCCATCATCGTGCTCGAGAACTTCGCGAAGACCTTGTCCGAGGTGGTCGAGCGAACACAGGTCAAACACGTGCTTCTCACCGGGCTCGGCGACATGCTCGGGTGGTGGAAAGGACCGCTGGTCAATTTCGCGGTGCGGCACGTCAAGAAGATGGTGCCCGAGTTTCGGCTTCCCCTCACCAGCGGTCGCACGGTGACTCGCTTCAACCGAGCGCTGTCTGACGGCGCGCGTCTGAAGTTGAAACCCGTGCAAATCAAGGCCGACGATCCCGCGTTTCTTCAGTACACGGGAGGAACGACAGGACTGTCCAAGGGTGCCACGCTACTTCACCGCAATATCGTTGCCAATATCCTGCAAAGCGAGGCCTGGTTTGCTCCCATGCTCAACAAGCTTGGCGATAAACCGTTGACCATTGTTTGTGCACTGCCGCTCTATCACATCTTCGCACTGACGGCCTGCTATATGCTGGGCGCGCGCATGGGAATCATGAATCTGCTGATCACGAATCCCCGCGATATCCCCGGACTGATTGCAACGCTGCGGAACTATCGCGTGAACATGTTCCCGGCTGTGAATACGCTGTTCAATGCACTGGCCAATGAGCCAGCCTTCTCCAAGCTGGATTTCAGCGAATTGGTGATTTCCAATGGCGGCGGCATGGCAGTACAGCAGGCGACCGCTGAGAAGTGGGCTCGAATCACGGGATGTCCAGTGGTCGAGGGATATGGGCTTTCCGAAACTTCCCCAGTTGCCACGGTCAATCGTCTCGACCTCGATCAGTTCACGGGCTCAATCGGCCTGCCTGTTCCCAACACGGAGATCGCGATTCGAGACGATGCGGGCAACGATGTACCGCTCGGCGAGCGCGGGGAAATTTGCATCCGCGGCCCCCAGGTGATGGCCGGGTACTGGAACCGCCCCGAAGAAACAGCGCAAGCCATCGGTCCGGACGGGTTCTTCAAGACCGGCGATATCGGCGTGATGGACCTCGACGGCTTCACTCGAATCGTTGATCGCAAGAAGGACATGATCCTGGTCAGCGGCTTTAATGTCTACCCGACTGAGATTGAGCAGGTGGTCAATCTCCATCCCGGTGTCCTCGAGTGCGCTGCGATCGGAGTGCCAGACCCGCATTCTGGCGAAGCAGTCAAGCTCTTTGTCATCAAGAAGGATACGGCACTTGCCGAGGAAGACCTCTCCAACTATTGCCACAAGCAATTGACCGGATACAAGCGACCAAAATATATCGAGTTTCGAGATGAATTGCCAAAAACCAATGTTGGCAAGATCTTGAGGCGAGAATTGCGCCACTAGGCAGGGGAAGGCGCGGAAGCTTCTTATGCTGCCAACAGGCGTCAGCGTCCTCGAGCGGGGATGGCTCTCTTCAAACAATGTCATCCTGCATGCGGCGACACTAGACGAGGGCGCGGTTGTGATCGACACCGGGTACGCCACTCACGCAGCGCAAACCTTGGAGCTGGTGAACTCGGCCTTGTCTCCAGGAGAGTCGATCCGCTTCATTGCCAACACCCATCTTCACTCCGACCACTGCGGAGGAAATGCGGTCCTGGCGACGGCGTATGGCTGTCCAATCTATATCCCGCCCGGTCAATTTGAGGCAGCCGAACGATGGGACGAAACGGCACTCAGTTTCAAAGCCACAGGGCAGCGTTGCGCCGCGTTCGTTCCCGCTGGAAAGCTTCAACCGGGAGACGCCATTTGGCAAGGCAGACGGGAATGGCAGATTCATGCCGCTCCAGGCCACGATCCCCACTCAATCATTTTGTTCGAGCCGGCAAGCCGCACCTTGATCTCGGCCGATGCGCTCTGGGAGACGGGATTCGGCATCGTCTTCCCAGAGCTTGACGGAATAGACGCCTTTGACGAAGTCGAGGCAACTCTCGACGTCATCGAAGGGCTCAAGCCTGCGCTTGTCATCCCTGGGCATGGGGCGCCCTTTCAGACCGTCGCACCTGCGTTGCAGGTGTCTCGCAGTCGTCTGACGCACTATCGGCGCCACCCCGTTCGACATGCCGCAAGCGCCATGAAGGCGCTTGTCGTCTTCCATATGTTGGAAATTCGTCAGTGCCCTCGCGAAGAACTTTATCGATGGCTAAAGACGACACCCGTTGTCGTTCGGACCCGTGAGCGGTATTTCGCGCATGTTGACACCGAGGAATGGGCTTCGAATGTTTTGGCCGATTTGCTCGGCGCCGGAATTCTTCTGGAGTCCGACGAGCAAATATTCGTCACTCCACGAGAAATCGAAGCCCCAAAGCAAAAACCCCTCGACCAATACTGATCGAGGGGTTTGCGGGATATTAGCCTGACGATGACCTACTTTCACACGGGAATCCGCACTATCATCGGCGCTGAGTCGTTTCACGGTCCTGTTCGGGATGGGAAGGGGTGGGACCGACTCGCTATGGTCATCAGGCTTGACTGGTTGGCTGGTTGTCGCTGGGGACAACAAGCCCAATTCGGTAGAGTTCGAATCAGCTTTTGATTGCGTCTTCAAGTTTGAAGAACGGTTTCGATCGAATGAATTTCGATCCGCGTGACACCTGTCTTTGATGTCGTCTGGACTATCAAAGTTATAGGGTCAAGCCGCACGGGCAATTAGTACTGGTTAGCTTAACGCATTACTGCGCTTCCACACCCAGCCTATCAACGTCCTGGTCTTGAACGACCCTTCAGGGGGCTCTAGGCCCCGGCAAGACTCATCTTGAGACGAGTTTCCCGCTTAGATGCTTTCAGCGGTTATCTCTTCCGCACTTAGCTACTCGGCGATGCCACTGGCGTGACAACCGATACACCAGAGGTGCGTCCACTCCGGTCCTCTCGTACTAGGAGCAGGCTCTCTCAATCTTGCAGCGCCCACGGAAGATAGGGACCAAACTGTCTCACGACGTTTTAAACCCAGCTCACGTACCTCTTTAAATGGCGAACAGCCATACCCTTGGGACCGGCTACAGCCCCAGGATGAGATGAGCCGACATCGAGGTGCCAAACACCGCCGTCGATATGAACTCTTGGGCGGTATCAGCCTGTTATCCCCAGAGTACCTTTTATCCGTTGAGCGATGGCCCTTCCATACAGAACCACCGGATCACTTTGTCCTACTTTCGTACCTGCTCGACTTGTCAGTCTCGCAGTCAAGCACGCTTATGCCAATGCACTATCAACACGATTTCCGACCGTATTTAGCGTACCTTCGAACTCCTCCGTTACACTTTGGGAGGAGACCGCCCCAGTCAAACTGCCCACCATACACTGTCCCCAACCCGGATAACGGGCCAAGGTTAGAACCTCAAACACACCAGGGTGGTATTTCAACGTTGGCTCCACCTGATCTAGCGACCAGGTTTCAAAGCCTCCCACCTATCCTACACAGATCTGTTCAAAGTCCAATGTAAAGCTACAGTAAAGGTTCATGGGGTCTTTCCGTCTTTCCGCGGGGAGATTGCATCATCACAAACATTTCAACTTCGCTGAGTCTCTGGAGGAGACAGTGTGGCCATCGTTACGCCATTCGTGCAGGTCGGAACTTACCCGACAAGGAATTTCGCTACCTTAGGACCGTTATAGTTACGGCCGCCGTTTACTGGGACTTCAGTCAAGAGCTTGCACCCCATCATTTAATCTTCCAGCACCGGGCAGGCGTCACACCCTATACGTCGACTTTCGTCTTTGCAGAGTGCTGTGTTTTTAATAAACAGTCGCAGCCACCGATTATCTGCGGCCTCATTGGGCTCCACCCGCGGGGGCTTCACCTACTAAAGGCACACCTTCTTCCGAAGTTACGGTGTCAATTTGCCGAGTTCCTTCTCCAGAGTTCTCTCAAGCGCCTTAGAATACTCATCTCGCGCACCAGTGTCGGTTTGCGGTACGGTCGTCAATAGCTGAAGCTTAGTGGCTTTTCTTGGAAGCAGGGTATCACTCACTTCGTCTGCAAGCAGACTCGTTATCACACCTCAGCTAAGCTCTCCGGATTTGCCTAAAGAGCACGCCTACATGCTTGAACCAGGATATCCAACACCTGGCTGAGCTAACCTTCTCCGTCCCCACATCGCACTATTGAGCGGTACAGGAATATTGACCTGTTTCCCATCAGCTACGCATCTCTGCCTCGCCTTAGGGGCCGACTCACCCTACGCCGATGAACGTTGCGTAGGAAACCTTGCGCTTACGGCGAGGGGGCTTTTCACCCCCTTTAACGCTACTCATGTCAGCATTCGCACTTCTGATACCTCCAGCAGGCCTCACGACCCACCTTCACAGGCGTACAGAACGCTCTCCTACCACGCACAGTAAACTGTGCATCCGCAGCTTCGGTAACTGGCTTAGCCCCGTTACATCTTCCGCGCAGGACGACTCGATCAGTGAGCTATTACGCTTTCTTTAAATGATGGCTGCTTCTAAGCCAACATCCTGACTGTTTTAGCCTTCCCACTTCGTTTCCCACTTAGCCAATTTTAGGGACCTTAGCTGGCGGTCTGGGTTGTTTCCCTCTTGAGTCCGGACGTTAGCACCCGGTGCTCTGTCTCCCAAGCTGTACTCTTCGGTATTCGGAGTTTGCATAGGTTTGGTAAGTCGCCATGACCCCCTAGCCTAAACAGTGCTCTACCCCCGAAGGTAATACTTGAGGCACTACCTAAATAGTTTTCGGAGAGAACCAGCTATCTCCAGGTTTGTTTAGCCTTTCACCCCTATCCACAGCTCATCCGCTAGTTTTGCAACACTAGTCGGTTCGGACCTCCAGCACCTGTTACGGTACCTTCATCCTGGCCATGGATAGATCACCTGGTTTCGGGTCTACACCCAGCGACTGAATCGCCCTATTCGGACTCGATTTCTCTACGGCTACCCTATTCGGTTAACCTCGCCACTGAATGTAAGTCGCTGACCCATTATACAAAAGGTACGCAGTCACCCTTGCGGGCTCCTACTTTTTGTATGCATGCGGTTTCAGGATCTATTTCACTCCCCTCCCGGGGTTCTTTTCGCCTTTCCCTCACGGTACTTGTTCGCTATCGGTCGATTACGAGTATTTAGCCTTGGAGGATGGTCCCCCCATATTCAGACAGGATTTCACGTGTCCCGC
The DNA here is from genome assembly GCF_059491535.1 of Roseateles sp. Mitsp63. Lineage (NCBI taxonomy): Bacteria > Pseudomonadati > Pseudomonadota > Betaproteobacteria > Burkholderiales > Sphaerotilaceae > Roseateles > Roseateles sp. Mitsp63. Next base: position 6,017,191 of record NZ_CP168509.1, read on the forward strand.
CCTACTCTATTCGTGCCTAGTTCCACAATCGACATTTCTCATACGGGGCTATCACCCGCTACGGCCGGACTTTCCATTCCGTTCTGATATGCCAACTGCTAAAACACGAGGGCTACTCCGATTTCGCTCGCCACTACTTTCGGAATCTCGGTTGATGTCTTTTCCTCGAGCTACTGAGATGTTTCAGTTCGCCCGGTTCGCCTCGCACACCTATGTATTCAGTGTGCGATACCTCTAAACGAGGTGGGTTTCCCCATTCGGAAATCTCCGGATCAAAGCTTATTTGCCAGCTCCCCGAAGCTTATCGCAGGCTATCACGTCCTTCTTCGCCTGTAATCGCCAAGGCATCCACCACATGCACTTAGTCACTTGACCCTATAACTTTGACATCCTCAGATGCCGTCAAGGACAGATGCTCGACAACTCGAGCATTCATTGAGTATCACGCGTTCGCCGTTCTTCAATTTCTTCTCTGAATTGCTTCAGCATTGAAGTTTGTTGACGCAATCAAATGTCGCTGGCGGCACGGTGCCGCGCGCCCCTTTACGAGCGCCAGCTTTCCGCCAGCAACGCTGATTCGACTCTACGAATTGTTAAAGAACAACAGCCGACTTCAAAAGTCGAGACTGGCAAACCACAGCAGCGCGTCGCTGCTGTGGTTTGCCAACCAGGTGTGTGAATTGGTGGAGGATGACGGGATCGAACCGACGACCCCCTGCTTGCAAAGCAGGTGCTCTCCCAGCTGAGCTAATCCCCCTGAACTCACAAGTGCGTGTTTGACACACTTGTTCGTGGTGGGTCTGGCTGGATTCGAACCAGCGACCCCCGCCTTATCAAGACGGTGCTCTAACCGACTGAGCTACAGACCCACGCATTTGTTGCCTGAGTCCGATCGCGCCAACCAGCAAGGCCAGCTCGCCAGGCTCACGCGTTATTCACTCTTCTGTTGTGTACTACAGCCGATAAGTGTGGGCGCGCTGAACTCGCTTGTGTGGACTCGACTCGATCTGCTGACCTGGGCCAGCAAACGGTCTCGTCATTCTCTAGAAAGGAGGTGATCCAGCCGCACCTTCCGATACGGCTACCTTGTTACGACTTCACCCCAGTCACGAACCCTGCCGTGGTAATCGCCCTCCTTGCGGTTAGGCTAACTACTTCTGGCAGAACCCGCTCCCATGGTGTGACGGGCGGTGTGTACAAGACCCGGGAACGTATTCACCGCGGCAAGCTGATCCGCGATTACTAGCGATTCCGACTTCACGCAGTCGAGTTGCAGACTGCGATCCGGACTACGACCGGGTTTCTGGGATTAGCTCCCCCTCGCGGGTTGGCAGCCCTCTGTCCCGGCCATTGTATGACGTGTGTAGCCCTACCCATAAGGGCCATGATGACCTGACGTCATCCCCACCTTCCTCCGGTTTGTCACCGGCAGTCTCATTAGAGTGCCCTTTCGTAGCAACTAATGACAAGGGTTGCGCTCGTTGCGGGACTTAACCCAACATCTCACGACACGAGCTGACGACGGCCATGCAGCACCTGTGTCCAGGTTCTCTTTCGAGCACTCCCACATCTCTGCAGGATTCCTGGCATGTCAAGGGTAGGTAAGGTTTTTCGCGTTGCATCGAATTAAACCACATCATCCACCGCTTGTGCGGGTCCCCGTCAATTCCTTTGAGTTTCAACCTTGCGGCCGTACTCCCCAGGCGGTCAACTTCACGCGTTAGCTACGTTACTGAGAAGAAACCCTCCCAACAACCAGTTGACATCGTTTAGGGCGTGGACTACCAGGGTATCTAATCCTGTTTGCTCCCCACGCTTTCGTGCATGAGCGTCAGTACAGGCCCAGGGGATTGCCTTCGCCATCGGTGTTCCTCCGCATATCTACGCATTTCACTGCTACACGCGGAATTCCATCCCCCTCTGCCGTACTCTAGCCATGCAGTCACAAATGCAGTTCCCAGGTTGAGCCCGGGGATTTCACATCTGTCTTGCATAACCGCCTGCGCACGCTTTACGCCCAGTAATTCCGATTAACGCTTGCACCCTACGTATTACCGCGGCTGCTGGCACGTAGTTAGCCGGTGCTTATTCTTCAGGTACCGTCATGAACCCCCGGTATTAGCAGGAGTCTTTTCTTCCCTGACAAAAGCGGTTTACAACCCGAAGGCCTTCTTCCCGCACGCGGCATGGCTGGATCAGGCTTGCGCCCATTGTCCAAAATTCCCCACTGCTGCCTCCCGTAGGAGTCTGGGCCGTGTCTCAGTCCCAGTGTGGCTGGTCGTCCTCTCAGACCAGCTACAGATCGTCGGCTTGGTAGGCCTTTACCCCACCAACTACCTAATCTGATATCGGCCGCTCCAATCGCGCGAGGTCTTGCGATCCCCCGCTTTCACCCTCAGGTCGTATGCGGTATTAGCTGCTCTTTCGAGCAGTTATCCCCCACAACTGGGCACGTTCCGATACATTACTCACCCGTTCGCCACTCGTCGCCAGGTTGCCCCGCGTTACCGTTCGACTTGCATGTGTAAGGCATGCCGCCAGCGTTCAATCTGAGCCAGGATCAAACTCTACAGTTCGATCTTGAATTCTCAACGGAATCGAACAAAGACTACTTTCATAGCTTCATTCATTTTCCGTGAGCATCTAGCGATTTAACCTTCTCAGGTCGCTCGTCCAGACGCCCACGCTTATCGGCTGTAAATTCTTAAAGAACATCGAAGCAGCTTTCGCTTCAGACTCGAGCCTTGACTCTTGCCCTTGCTTCGTCGCGTCGCTGATTTGTCGTCAGCAGCGAAGAGATGGGACTATAAACGAGTTCGTTTGAACTTGTCAAGCATCTTTTCGATCATCGTTGATGATCTTTCCGACGCTGTCCCAGCCTCACAGATCAACGCTCAAGCAAGCGCTGATCTCTGCAGGCAGAGAAAGGAACGCCCGGTCATTCAGACCGGGCGCTTCCGGATATTAGCCTGACGATGACCTACTTTCACACGGGAATCCGCACTATCATCGGCGCTGAGTCGTTTCACGGTCCTGTTCGGGATGGGAAGGGGTGGGACCGACTCGCTATGGTCATCAGGCTTGACTGGTTGGCTGGTTGTCGCTGGGGACAACAAGCCCAATTCGGTAGAGTTCGAATCAGCTTTTGATTGCGTCTTCAAGTTTGAAGAACGGTTTCGATCGAATGAATTTCGATCCGCGTGACACCTGTCTTTGATGTCGTCTGGACTATCAAAGTTATAGGGTCAAGCCGCACGGGCAATTAGTACTGGTTAGCTTAACGCATTACTGCGCTTCCACACCCAGCCTATCAACGTCCTGGTCTTGAACGACCCTTCAGGGGGCTCTAGGCCCCGGCAAGACTCATCTTGAGACGAGTTTCCCGCTTAGATGCTTTCAGCGGTTATCTCTTCCGCACTTAGCTACTCGGCGATGCCACTGGCGTGACAACCGATACACCAGAGGTGCGTCCACTCCGGTCCTCTCGTACTAGGAGCAGGCTCTCTCAATCTTGCAGCGCCCACGGAAGATAGGGACCAAACTGTCTCACGACGTTTTAAACCCAGCTCACGTACCTCTTTAAATGGCGAACAGCCATACCCTTGGGACCGGCTACAGCCCCAGGATGAGATGAGCCGACATCGAGGTGCCAAACACCGCCGTCGATATGAACTCTTGGGCGGTATCAGCCTGTTATCCCCAGAGTACCTTTTATCCGTTGAGCGATGGCCCTTCCATACAGAACCACCGGATCACTTTGTCCTACTTTCGTACCTGCTCGACTTGTCAGTCTCGCAGTCAAGCACGCTTATGCCAATGCACTATCAACACGATTTCCGACCGTATTTAGCGTACCTTCGAACTCCTCCGTTACACTTTGGGAGGAGACCGCCCCAGTCAAACTGCCCACCATACACTGTCCCCAACCCGGATAACGGGCCAAGGTTAGAACCTCAAACACACCAGGGTGGTATTTCAACGTTGGCTCCACCTGATCTAGCGACCAGGTTTCAAAGCCTCCCACCTATCCTACACAGATCTGTTCAAAGTCCAATGTAAAGCTACAGTAAAGGTTCATGGGGTCTTTCCGTCTTTCCGCGGGGAGATTGCATCATCACAAACATTTCAACTTCGCTGAGTCTCTGGAGGAGACAGTGTGGCCATCGTTACGCCATTCGTGCAGGTCGGAACTTACCCGACAAGGAATTTCGCTACCTTAGGACCGTTATAGTTACGGCCGCCGTTTACTGGGACTTCAGTCAAGAGCTTGCACCCCATCATTTAATCTTCCAGCACCGGGCAGGCGTCACACCCTATACGTCGACTTTCGTCTTTGCAGAGTGCTGTGTTTTTAATAAACAGTCGCAGCCACCGATTATCTGCGGCCTCATTGGGCTCCACCCGCGGGGGCTTCACCTACTAAAGGCACACCTTCTTCCGAAGTTACGGTGTCAATTTGCCGAGTTCCTTCTCCAGAGTTCTCTCAAGCGCCTTAGAATACTCATCTCGCGCACCAGTGTCGGTTTGCGGTACGGTCGTCAATAGCTGAAGCTTAGTGGCTTTTCTTGGAAGCAGGGTATCACTCACTTCGTCTGCAAGCAGACTCGTTATCACACCTCAGCTAAGCTCTCCGGATTTGCCTAAAGAGCACGCCTACATGCTTGAACCAGGATATCCAACACCTGGCTGAGCTAACCTTCTCCGTCCCCACATCGCACTATTGAGCGGTACAGGAATATTGACCTGTTTCCCATCAGCTACGCATCTCTGCCTCGCCTTAGGGGCCGACTCACCCTACGCCGATGAACGTTGCGTAGGAAACCTTGCGCTTACGGCGAGGGGGCTTTTCACCCCCTTTAACGCTACTCATGTCAGCATTCGCACTTCTGATACCTCCAGCAGGCCTCACGACCCACCTTCACAGGCGTACAGAACGCTCTCCTACCACGCACAGTAAACTGTGCATCCGCAGCTTCGGTAACTGGCTTAGCCCCGTTACATCTTCCGCGCAGGACGACTCGATCAGTGAGCTATTACGCTTTCTTTAAATGATGGCTGCTTCTAAGCCAACATCCTGACTGTTTTAGCCTTCCCACTTCGTTTCCCACTTAGCCAATTTTAGGGACCTTAGCTGGCGGTCTGGGTTGTTTCCCTCTTGAGTCCGGACGTTAGCACCCGGTGCTCTGTCTCCCAAGCTGTACTCTTCGGTATTCGGAGTTTGCATAGGTTTGGTAAGTCGCCATGACCCCCTAGCCTAAACAGTGCTCTACCCCCGAAGGTAATACTTGAGGCACTACCTAAATAGTTTTCGGAGAGAACCAGCTATCTCCAGGTTTGTTTAGCCTTTCACCCCTATCCACAGCTCATCCGCTAGTTTTGCAACACTAGTCGGTTCGGACCTCCAGCACCTGTTACGGTACCTTCATCCTGGCCATGGATAGATCACCTGGTTTCGGGTCTACACCCAGCGACTGAATCGCCCTATTCGGACTCGATTTCTCTACGGCTACCCTATTCGGTTAACCTCGCCACTGAATGTAAGTCGCTGACCCATTATACAAAAGGTACGCAGTCACCCTTGCGGGCTCCTACTTTTTGTATGCATGCGGTTTCAGGATCTATTTCACTCCCCTCCCGGGGTTCTTTTCGCCTTTCCCTCACGGTACTTGTTCGCTATCGGTCGATTACGAGTATTTAGCCTTGGAGGATGGTCCCCCCATATTCAGACAGGATTTCACGTGTCCCGCCCTACTCTATTCGTGCCTAGTTCCACAATCGACATTTCTCATACGGGGCTATCACCCGCTACGGCCGGACTTTCCATTCCGTTCTGATATGCCAACTGCTAAAACACGAGGGCTACTCCGATTTCGCTCGCCACTACTTTCGGAATCTCGGTTGATGTCTTTTCCTCGAGCTACTGAGATGTTTCAGTTCGCCCGGTTCGCCTCGCACACCTATGTATTCAGTGTGCGATACCTCTAAACGAGGTGGGTTTCCCCATTCGGAAATCTCCGGATCAAAGCTTATTTGCCAGCTCCCCGAAGCTTATCGCAGGCTATCACGTCCTTCTTCGCCTGTAATCGCCAAGGCATCCACCACATGCACTTAGTCACTTGACCCTATAACTTTGACATCCTCAGATGCCGTCAAGGACAGATGCTCGACAACTCGAGCATTCATTGAGTATCACGCGTTCGCCGTTCTTCAATTTCTTCTCTGAATTGCTTCAGCATTGAAGTTTGTTGACGCAATCAAATGTCGCTGGCGGCACGGTGCCGCGCGCCCCTTTACGAGCGCCAGCTTTCCGCCAGCAACGCTGATTCGACTCTACGAATTGTTAAAGAACAACAGCCGACTTCAAAAGTCGAGACTGGCAAACCACAGCAGCGCGTCGCTGCTGTGGTTTGCCAACCAGGTGTGTGAATTGGTGGAGGATGACGGGATCGAACCGACGACCCCCTGCTTGCAAAGCAGGTGCTCTCCCAGCTGAGCTAATCCCCCTGAACTCACAAGTGCGTGTTTGACACACTTGTTCGTGGTGGGTCTGGCTGGATTCGAACCAGCGACCCCCGCCTTATCAAGACGGTGCTCTAACCGACTGAGCTACAGACCCACGCATTTGTTGCCTGAGTCCGATCGCGCCAACCAGCAAGGCCAGCTCGCCAGGCTCACGCGTTATTCACTCTTCTGTTGTGTACTACAGCCGATAAGTGTGGGCGCGCTGAACTCGCTTGTGTGGACTCGACTCGATCTGCTGACCTGGGCCAGCAAACGGTCTCGTCATTCTCTAGAAAGGAGGTGATCCAGCCGCACCTTCCGATACGGCTACCTTGTTACGACTTCACCCCAGTCACGAACCCTGCCGTGGTAATCGCCCTCCTTGCGGTTAGGCTAACTACTTCTGGCAGAACCCGCTCCCATGGTGTGACGGGCGGTGTGTACAAGACCCGGGAACGTATTCACCGCGGCAAGCTGATCCGCGATTACTAGCGATTCCGACTTCACGCAGTCGAGTTGCAGACTGCGATCCGGACTACGACCGGGTTTCTGGGATTAGCTCCCCCTCGCGGGTTGGCAGCCCTCTGTCCCGGCCATTGTATGACGTGTGTAGCCCTACCCATAAGGGCCATGATGACCTGACGTCATCCCCACCTTCCTCCGGTTTGTCACCGGCAGTCTCATTAGAGTGCCCTTTCGTAGCAACTAATGACAAGGGTTGCGCTCGTTGCGGGACTTAACCCAACATCTCACGACACGAGCTGACGACGGCCATGCAGCACCTGTGTCCAGGTTCTCTTTCGAGCACTCCCACATCTCTGCAGGATTCCTGGCATGTCAAGGGTAGGTAAGGTTTTTCGCGTTGCATCGAATTAAACCACATCATCCACCGCTTGTGCGGGTCCCCGTCAATTCCTTTGAGTTTCAACCTTGCGGCCGTACTCCCCAGGCGGTCAACTTCACGCGTTAGCTACGTTACTGAGAAGAAACCCTCCCAACAACCAGTTGACATCGTTTAGGGCGTGGACTACCAGGGTATCTAATCCTGTTTGCTCCCCACGCTTTCGTGCATGAGCGTCAGTACAGGCCCAGGGGATTGCCTTCGCCATCGGTGTTCCTCCGCATATCTACGCATTTCACTGCTACACGCGGAATTCCATCCCCCTCTGCCGTACTCTAGCCATGCAGTCACAAATGCAGTTCCCAGGTTGAGCCCGGGGATTTCACATCTGTCTTGCATAACCGCCTGCGCACGCTTTACGCCCAGTAATTCCGATTAACGCTTGCACCCTACGTATTACCGCGGCTGCTGGCACGTAGTTAGCCGGTGCTTATTCTTCAGGTACCGTCATGAACCCCCGGTATTAGCAGGAGTCTTTTCTTCCCTGACAAAAGCGGTTTACAACCCGAAGGCCTTCTTCCCGCACGCGGCATGGCTGGATCAGGCTTGCGCCCATTGTCCAAAATTCCCCACTGCTGCCTCCCGTAGGAGTCTGGGCCGTGTCTCAGTCCCAGTGTGGCTGGTCGTCCTCTCAGACCAGCTACAGATCGTCGGCTTGGTAGGCCTTTACCCCACCAACTACCTAATCTGATATCGGCCGCTCCAATCGCGCGAGGTCTTGCGATCCCCCGCTTTCACCCTCAGGTCGTATGCGGTATTAGCTGCTCTTTCGAGCAGTTATCCCCCACAACTGGGCACGTTCCGATACATTACTCACCCGTTCGCCACTCGTCGCCAGGTTGCCCCGCGTTACCGTTCGACTTGCATGTGTAAGGCATGCCGCCAGCGTTCAATCTGAGCCAGGATCAAACTCTACAGTTCGATCTTGAATTCTCAACGGAATCGAACAAAGACTACTTTCATAGCTTCATTCATTTTCCGTGAGCATCTAGCGATTTAACCTTCTCAGGTCGCTCGTCCAGACGCCCACGCTTATCGGCTGTAAATTCTTAAAGAACATCGAAGCAGCTTTCGCTTCAGACTCGAGCCTTGACTCTTGCCCTTGCTTCGTCGCGTCGCTGATTTGTCGTCAGCAGCGAAGAGATGGGACTATAAACGAGTTCGTTTGAACTTGTCAAGCATCTTTTCGATCATCGTTGATGATCTTTCCGACGCTGTCCCAGCCTCACAGATCAACGCTCAAGCAAGCGCTGATCTCTGCAGGCAGAGAAAGGAACGCCCGGTCATTCAGACCGGGCGCTTCCGGATATTAGCCTGACGATGACCTACTTTCACACGGGAATCCGCACTATCATCGGCGCTGAGTCGTTTCACGGTCCTGTTCGGGATGGGAAGGGGTGGGACCGACTCGCTATGGTCATCAGGCTTGACTGGTTGGCTGGTTGTCGCTGGGGACAACAAGCCCAATTCGGTAGAGTTCGAATCAGCTTTTGATTGCGTCTTCAAGTTTGAAGAACGGTTTCGATCGAATGAATTTCGATCCGCGTGACACCTGTCTTTGATGTCGTCTGGACTATCAAAGTTATAGGGTCAAGCCGCACGGGCAATTAGTACTGGTTAGCTTAACGCATTACTGCGCTTCCACACCCAGCCTATCAACGTCCTGGTCTTGAACGACCCTTCAGGGGGCTCTAGGCCCCGGCAAGACTCATCTTGAGACGAGTTTCCCGCTTAGATGCTTTCAGCGGTTATCTCTTCCGCACTTAGCTACTCGGCGATGCCACTGGCGTGACAACCGATACACCAGAGGTGCGTCCACTCCGGTCCTCTCGTACTAGGAGCAGGCTCTCTCAATCTTGCAGCGCCCACGGAAGATAGGGACCAAACTGTCTCACGACGTTTTAAACCCAGCTCACGTACCTCTTTAAATGGCGAACAGCCATACCCTTGGGACCGGCTACAGCCCCAGGATGAGATGAGCCGACATCGAGGTGCCAAACACCGCCGTCGATATGAACTCTTGGGCGGTATCAGCCTGTTATCCCCAGAGTACCTTTTATCCGTTGAGCGATGGCCCTTCCATACAGAACCACCGGATCACTTTGTCCTACTTTCGTACCTGCTCGACTTGTCAGTCTCGCAGTCAAGCACGCTTATGCCAATGCACTATCAACACGATTTCCGACCGTATTTAGCGTACCTTCGAACTCCTCCGTTACACTTTGGGAGGAGACCGCCCCAGTCAAACTGCCCACCATACACTGTCCCCAACCCGGATAACGGGCCAAGGTTAGAACCTCAAACACACCAGGGTGGTATTTCAACGTTGGCTCCACCTGATCTAGCGACCAGGTTTCAAAGCCTCCCACCTATCCTACACAGATCTGTTCAAAGTCCAATGTAAAGCTACAGTAAAGGTTCATGGGGTCTTTCCGTCTTTCCGCGGGGAGATTGCATCATCACAAACATTTCAACTTCGCTGAGTCTCTGGAGGAGACAGTGTGGCCATCGTTACGCCATTCGTGCAGGTCGGAACTTACCCGACAAGGAATTTCGCTACCTTAGGACCGTTATAGTTACGGCCGCCGTTTACTGGGACTTCAGTCAAGAGCTTGCACCCCATCATTTAATCTTCCAGCACCGGGCAGGCGTCACACCCTATACGTCGACTTTCGTCTTTGCAGAGTGCTGTGTTTTTAATAAACAGTCGCAGCCACCGATTATCTGCGGCCTCATTGGGCTCCACCCGCGGGGGCTTCACCTACTAAAGGCACACCTTCTTCCGAAGTTACGGTGTCAATTTGCCGAGTTCCTTCTCCAGAGTTCTCTCAAGCGCCTTAGAATACTCATCTCGCGCACCAGTGTCGGTTTGCGGTACGGTCGTCAATAGCTGAAGCTTAGTGGCTTTTCTTGGAAGCAGGGTATCACTCACTTCGTCTGCAAGCAGACTCGTTATCACACCTCAGCTAAGCTCTCCGGATTTGCCTAAAGAGCACGCCTACATGCTTGAACCAGGATATCCAACACCTGGCTGAGCTAACCTTCTCCGTCCCCACATCGCACTATTGAGCGGTACAGGAATATTGACCTGTTTCCCATCAGCTACGCATCTCTGCCTCGCCTTAGGGGCCGACTCACCCTACGCCGATGAACGTTGCGTAGGAAACCTTGCGCTTACGGCGAGGGGGCTTTTCACCCCCTTTAACGCTACTCATGTCAGCATTCGCACTTCTGATACCTCCAGCAGGCCTCACGACCCACCTTCACAGGCGTACAGAACGCTCTCCTACCACGCACAGTAAACTGTGCATCCGCAGCTTCGGTAACTGGCTTAGCCCCGTTACATCTTCCGCGCAGGACGACTCGATCAGTGAGCTATTACGCTTTCTTTAAATGATGGCTGCTTCTAAGCCAACATCCTGACTGTTTTAGCCTTCCCACTTCGTTTCCCACTTAGCCAATTTTAGGGACCTTAGCTGGCGGTCTGGGTTGTTTCCCTCTTGAGTCCGGACGTTAGCACCCGGTGCTCTGTCTCCCAAGCTGTACTCTTCGGTATTCGGAGTTTGCATAGGTTTGGTAAGTCGCCATGACCCCCTAGCCTAAACAGTGCTCTACCCCCGAAGGTAATACTTGAGGCACTACCTAAATAGTTTTCGGAGAGAACCAGCTATCTCCAGGTTTGTTTAGCCTTTCACCCCTATCCACAGCTCATCCGCTAGTTTTGCAACACTAGTCGGTTCGGACCTCCAGCACCTGTTACGGTACCTTCATCCTGGCCATGGATAGATCACCTGGTTTCGGGTCTACACCCAGCGACTGAATCGCCCTATTCGGACTCGATTTCTCTACGGCTACCCTATTCGGTTAACCTCGCCACTGAATGTAAGTCGCTGACCCATTATACAAAAGGTACGCAGTCACCCTTGCGGGCTCCTACTTTTTGTATGCATGCGGTTTCAGGATCTATTTCACTCCCCTCCCGGGGTTCTTTTCGCCTTTCCCTCACGGTACTTGTTCGCTATCGGTCGATTACGAGTATTTAGCCTTGGAGGATGGTCCCCCCATATTCAGACAGGATTTCACGTGTCCCGCCCTACTCTATTCGTGCCTAGTTCCACAATCGACATTTCTCATACGGGGCTATCACCCGCTACGGCCGGACTTTCCATTCCGTTCTGATATGCCAACTGCTAAAACACGAGGGCTACTCCGATTTCGCTCGCCACTACTTTCGGAATCTCGGTTGATGTCTTTTCCTCGAGCTACTGAGATGTTTCAGTTCGCCCGGTTCGCCTCGCACACCTATGTATTCAGTGTGCGATACCTCTAAACGAGGTGGGTTTCCCCATTCGGAAATCTCCGGATCAAAGCTTATTTGCCAGCTCCCCGAAGCTTATCGCAGGCTATCACGTCCTTCTTCGCCTGTAATCGCCAAGGCATCCACCACATGCACTTAGTCACTTGACCCTATAACTTTGACATCCTCAGATGCCGTCAAGGACAGATGCTCGACAACTCGAGCATTCATTGAGTATCACGCGTTCGCCGTTCTTCAATTTCTTCTCTGAATTGCTTCAGCATTGAAGTTTGTTGACGCAATCAAATGTCGCTGGCGGCACGGTGCCGCGCGCCCCTTTACGAGCGCCAGCTTTCCGCCAGCAACGCTGATTCGACTCTACGAATTGTTAAAGAACAACAGCCGACTTCAAAAGTCGAGACTGGCAAACCACAGCAGCGCGTCGCTGCTGTGGTTTGCCAACCAGGTGTGTGAATTGGTGGAGGATGACGGGATCGAACCGACGACCCCCTGCTTGCAAAGCAGGTGCTCTCCCAGCTGAGCTAATCCCCCTGAACTCACAAGTGCGTGTTTGACACACTTGTTCGTGGTGGGTCTGGCTGGATTCGAACCAGCGACCCCCGCCTTATCAAGACGGTGCTCTAACCGACTGAGCTACAGACCCACGCATTTGTTGCCTGAGTCCGATCGCGCCAACCAGCAAGGCCAGCTCGCCAGGCTCACGCGTTATTCACTCTTCTGTTGTGTACTACAGCCGATAAGTGTGGGCGCGCTGAACTCGCTTGTGTGGACTCGACTCGATCTGCTGACCTGGGCCAGCAAACGGTCTCGTCATTCTCTAGAAAGGAGGTGATCCAGCCGCACCTTCCGATACGGCTACCTTGTTACGACTTCACCCCAGTCACGAACCCTGCCGTGGTAATCGCCCTCCTTGCGGTTAGGCTAACTACTTCTGGCAGAACCCGCTCCCATGGTGTGACGGGCGGTGTGTACAAGACCCGGGAACGTATTCACCGCGGCAAGCTGATCCGCGATTACTAGCGATTCCGACTTCACGCAGTCGAGTTGCAGACTGCGATCCGGACTACGACCGGGTTTCTGGGATTAGCTCCCCCTCGCGGGTTGGCAGCCCTCTGTCCCGGCCATTGTATGACGTGTGTAGCCCTACCCATAAGGGCCATGATGACCTGACGTCATCCCCACCTTCCTCCGGTTTGTCACCGGCAGTCTCATTAGAGTGCCCTTTCGTAGCAACTAATGACAAGGGTTGCGCTCGTTGCGGGACTTAACCCAACATCTCACGACACGAGCTGACGACGGCCATGCAGCACCTGTGTCCAGGTTCTCTTTCGAGCACTCCCACATCTCTGCAGGATTCCTGGCATGTCAAGGGTAGGTAAGGTTTTTCGCGTTGCATCGAATTAAACCACATCATCCACCGCTTGTGCGGGTCCCCGTCAATTCCTTTGAGTTTCAACCTTGCGGCCGTACTCCCCAGGCGGTCAACTTCACGCGTTAGCTACGTTACTGAGAAGAAACCCTCCCAACAACCAGTTGACATCGTTTAGGGCGTGGACTACCAGGGTATCTAATCCTGTTTGCTCCCCACGCTTTCGTGCATGAGCGTCAGTACAGGCCCAGGGGATTGCCTTCGCCATCGGTGTTCCTCCGCATATCTACGCATTTCACTGCTACACGCGGAATTCCATCCCCCTCTGCCGTACTCTAGCCATGCAGTCACAAATGCAGTTCCCAGGTTGAGCCCGGGGATTTCACATCTGTCTTGCATAACCGCCTGCGCACGCTTTACGCCCAGTAATTCCGATTAACGCTTGCACCCTACGTATTACCGCGGCTGCTGGCACGTAGTTAGCCGGTGCTTATTCTTCAGGTACCGTCATGAACCCCCGGTATTAGCAGGAGTCTTTTCTTCCCTGACAAAAGCGGTTTACAACCCGAAGGCCTTCTTCCCGCACGCGGCATGGCTGGATCAGGCTTGCGCCCATTGTCCAAAATTCCCCACTGCTGCCTCCCGTAGGAGTCTGGGCCGTGTCTCAGTCCCAGTGTGGCTGGTCGTCCTCTCAGACCAGCTACAGATCGTCGGCTTGGTAGGCCTTTACCCCACCAACTACCTAATCTGATATCGGCCGCTCCAATCGCGCGAGGTCTTGCGATCCCCCGCTTTCACCCTCAGGTCGTATGCGGTATTAGCTGCTCTTTCGAGCAGTTATCCCCCACAACTGGGCACGTTCCGATACATTACTCACCCGTTCGCCACTCGTCGCCAGGTTGCCCCGCGTTACCGTTCGACTTGCATGTGTAAGGCATGCCGCCAGCGTTCAATCTGAGCCAGGATCAAACTCTACAGTTCGATCTTGAATTCTCAACGGAATCGAACAAAGACTACTTTCATAGCTTCATTCATTTTCCGTGAGCATCTAGCGATTTAACCTTCTCAGGTCGCTCGTCCAGACGCCCACGCTTATCGGCTGTAAATTCTTAAAGAACATCGAAGCAGCTTTCGCTTCAGACTCGAGCCTTGACTCTTGCCTTTGCTTCGTCGCGCCGCTGATTTGTCGTCAGCAGCGCAGAAGCGAGATTATGAACGATTCTTTTTGAATCCGTCAAGCAGTCAGTGAAAAATATTTTCATCGTCGACTGCGAGAATCTCGCCCGCTAAATGAATATTGGATTATCCAGTTGTTCATTCAGCGCCCCGGCATATCCTCCGGGGCCGCCGCTCAAAACGTTGTCGTGAGCAGCGAAGACCGAGAGTCTAGCACGATATTTTTTGTCCACGCAACTCCCGTCATGTGGATGTCACTTGGCGGTGCGCATCCCGATCGAGCGCCCATGTCAGAGCGCCTGACCTGAGCGCCGGCTCAATGAAGCCGGGCTTGCGGCGCCAACGCCTCCAGCGCCACCTTGGCCGGCTCGTCGCTTTCCAGGATGCGCGGCAGCCCCGCCGCCAGCCGTGGCACGTCCGCCCGCAGCACCCGCTGCTTGACCGAGGGAATCTGCGACGGGTGCATCGAGAAGGACGTCAACCCCATCGCGAGCAGCAGGTCGGTGAATGCAGCGTCGCCCGCCATCTCCCCACAGACGCTGACCTCTTTGCCGGCTCCGCGGGCCTGCGCGATGGAATTGGCCAGCAAGTGCAGCACCGCCGGATGCCACGGGTCATACAGATGGGCGACCGCCTCGTCGGCGCGATCGATCGCCAACGTATATTGAATGAGGTCGTTGGTGCCGATGGACACGAAATCCACATGCTTGAGGAGTTGGGGCAGCATGATCGCCGCCGCCGGCACCTCCACCATCACGCCCAGCTCGATCTCGCCATAGGCCTGACCCACCTCGTCCAGTTGCGCCTTCACCCGCTTGATCGTTTCCTGGACCTGCCGGATCTCCCCCAGATGGGCGACCATCGGGACGAGCAGCTTCACCTTGCCAAAGGCGCTCGCCCGATAGATGGCCCGCAACTGCTGGCGGAACATGCTCGGCTCCGCCAGGCTCCAGCGGATCGCCCGCAGCCCCATGGCCGGATTCAGCACATGCTCGTGGCGCAGCTCATTGACCGACATCCGGTCAAGCGGCTTGTCGGCGCCGATGTCGACCGTGCGGATCGTCACCGGCAGGCCGGCCATCGCCTCGACCGCGCTCTTGTAGGCGGCGAACTGCTCTTCCTCGCTGGGCAGATCGCCGTCCCGGTTCATGAACAGGAACTCGCTGCGGAACAGTCCCACCCCGGTCGCGCCGGAAGCCAGCGCGGCCACGGTGTCGCCGGGCAGCTCGATGTTGGCGTGCAGCTCGATGCGCTGACCATCCAGCGTGATCGCCGGCGTATGGCGCAGGCGGGCCAGCCGCGCATGCTCGAGCTCCGCCTGCCGCTGCCGGAAACGATATTCCTCCAGCACGATCGGCGATGGATTGACGATCACCGTCCCGGCATCGCCATCGATGATCACCCAGTCGTCCTGACGGATCAGCCGCGAGGCCTCCCGGGTTCCCACCACGGCGGGGATCGCCATGCTCCGCGCCACGATCGCGGTGTGGGAGGTCTTCCCTCCGATGTCGGTGATGAAGCCCTGGAAGACGCTGCGCTTGAACTGGATCATGTCGGCCGGCGCGATGTCCGCGGCGACCAGCAGCAGAGGATCCTCGCCGGCGAAGTCGCGCGCCACGACCGCGGCCGCGCCACTGGGCGAGTCGTCCTGCTCGGCCGAGAGCGCGGCCAGGACGCGCTCCACCACCTGCTCCAGGTCGGCCTTGCGCTCGCGCAGGTAGTCGTCCTCCATTTCGTCGAACTGCCGCGCCAGCACCTCCAGCTGCGCCGACAACGCCCACTCCGCGTTGTAATGCCGGTCGACGATCCAATCACGGGCCGCGTCGACCAGCGCCTCGTCGTTCAACAGCAGCAGATGCACATCCAGCAACGCATCGAGTTCGTGCGGCGCGTCCTCGGGCAGCTCGGCCTTCAGGTCCTGCAATTCCCGGGTGACCGCATCGCGGCCCCGGACCAGCCGGGCGAATTCCTGCTCCGCGTCAGCGGCGCCAATGAAGTAATGCGCGACGTCGACGCGGCTGGAAGCGACCAGCACCGCTCGGCCGATCGCCACGCCGCGAGAAACGGGAATGCCGAAGACCTGAAAGCTCATGCGCCGACTGTAGCAGCGGGTTCCGATGCCCCCGTGCAGCGAAGGTGAACTGCATGAAAACGTATGCTGGGCCCGCGTCAACCGTCATCCTCCGCAACCGTGACGACGCCACGACTGTCATGGTTCGTTCACTTTCAGGTCACCGACGCGTCACCCCGCCCGCTCAGCATCGCGGGCATCACTTGAGCGAGGCTCTGTCATGAGGGATCTGCCGCTGCCCACCCTGCCCTTCTCGGATCTGCGCCCGGCCGAGGCGCCCCGGAGGTCACTTCCAGTCGGATCGCAGAACGTCGCTGTCGACGCTTCGCGCACTCGCTTCCACGTGGGTTGGGCGCGCACGGAAGACGAAGTCCGCCAGGCCCAGCGCCTGAGGTACCAGGTCTTCGTCGACGAGATGGGCGCGCGCCTGAGCGTGCCGGCCGGCGCGCCCGCGGGGCACGACGTCGACATCTTCGACCCCTTCTGCGAACACCTGCTGGTGCGCACGCTCGACGAGCGCGGCCAGCCCGGAGAGGTCATCGGCACCTACCGCGTGCTGACACCCGAAGCCGCCCGCCGCGCCGGCGGCCTGTACAGCGAAACCGAATTCGACCTCACCCGCCTGCGCTCGCTGCGCCCCCGCATGGTCGAACTGGGCCGCTCCTGCGTGCACGCGGATCACCGCCACGGCGGCGCCATCATGGCGCTGTGGGGCGCACTGGCCGAGTTCATGGTCCGCAACGACCTCGACACGATGATCGGCTGCGCCAGCATCAGCATGCGCGACGGCGGCCACTACGCAGCCAGCCTTTGGCGGCAACTCGAAGGCAGCCACATGGCCGACATCGAATGGCACGTCCGGCCACGGCTGCCATTGCCAGTCGACGAACTCCGGCAAGACCTGGCCGTCGAGCCTCCGCCGCTCATCAAAGGCTATCTGCGCTGCGGCGCGCGCATCCTCGGACGCCCAGCCTGGGATCCCGACTTCAATACCGCCGACCTGCCAATGATCATGCGCATCGCGGATCTGCCGGCACGGTATCGGAAACACTTCCTGGGGCTTTGAGGCGTCGCGGGAGTCGGAGCCCGGAGTCCGGCGCCCGAAGCTGGGGCGCCGGTACCCCTCTGCGCTCACAGTCTTCCCTGCGGTCCAGGGTTCGCTTCGAGGGGTACCGGCGCCCCAGCTTCTCCAGACCAATGACGGCCTTGAGGGCGCGTCGCCCAGGCGGGACTGGCTTATTGGCCTTCGCCGAACTTGTCGTTCACCAGCGCGGTGATCGCGTCGTGCGCAGCCTGCTCGTCCTCGCCAGCCGTCTCCAGCTCGACCTCGGCGCCAATGCCAGCCGCCAGCATCATCACGCCCATGATGCTCTTGGCATTCACGCGACGGCCGTTGCGGGTCATGAAGACCTCCGCCTGAAATCCACCCGCCAACTTCGTCAACTTCGCCGAGGCACGGGCATGCAGGCCCAGCTTGTTGCTGATGGTGAGAGTCGACTTGATCATGAGCAGGACGGTTGGGACTTGGAAGAAGAGGAACACGGCGACGACGCCGCATCGCACAGGATGCCCTGGGTGCCACCCTGGCTCGCGCGCTGCAGCAGCGCATCCAGGCCTTCGCCGGCATAACACAGCGAACGCCACAGCATCGGCACGTTGACCCCCGTCAGCACCTTCACCTGCTCACCCTGCAGACGCAGCGCGGCATTGGTCGGCGTGGCACCGTAGACGTCGGTCAACACCAGGGTCTGCACATGCCCGGACGCAACGATCAGCGCGCGCGCCTGCGACTCGACATCATCGGCGCTCATGTCCGGCGTCACGTCCAGCACGCTCAGCTGCAGCGAGCAATGCGGGAACGTGTGCTCGGCCACCTGCTTCAGCGCGGTGGCCAGCGGGGCATGGGCAATCAACAGCAGGCCGGACATGAGGCTCATTATCGTGCGCCGCAGCATGGCGCGGGCGGGGCTCGCACAAACCCGCAATGATGGGGAGGGTGACCCACTTCAGGGCGGCAACTGCACCGACCCGAGGAACACGTCCCAGGCCTCGGCATCGAGCCGCTCGCCCTGCATCAGCAGCTGGTACAGCCGTCCGCCCCGCGCGAACACCGCCTGCCGCGCCTGTTGCGCCGGCTGGCCCGGCCTGGCCTCGAACGCCTGCTGGAAGGACTCGGGATCGGAGGCCGCCCCGCGCACGCCCAGCGGCGCGGACGCTCCCGGCGACATCTCGCGGGCGATGCCCTCGTGCATCCGGCGCATCGCGGCGGATGCGGCCGCGGGCTCCCCCAGATCGGCCCAGGTCAGCGAGAACTGCCCGCCCCGGGCTCTGCAACTCATCGACCGCACAGTCACCGCCCGGCCGCCAGGGCCAGGCTGGGCCCGCTCCTCGCGCTCAGGCTTGCAGGGGAACATCAGCGCCAACTGAGCGCCTTCCGGATTCACCTTGCGCCAATTCAACGCGGGACTGCAACCGGCGATCAGCAACGCGCCGGCGATCACCGCCAGCGGCACTGACAGGGGAACTGGCATCGAAGCGCGCATCGGGCAATCTTAGAGGCGGCTTGGACCGCGACGTCGCCGCCCGCGCGAATCGATGGCAGACTCGCTGACGAGCGGCGGCCCGAGGGCCGTGCGCCCTTCGTCGCTGGCCCAGTCCCGATCCGCGCGTCGCGGACCGCTGTTGCCGGCAAGTCCTGACCCCCGGTGGCCTTGAACGCGGTTCCCCGGAACCGCCGATTGCCACACCCGTGACGAGAACGGCGCGGGCGTGGCAAATGGCGCTCCCGCCCGGTCGCCGATGACCGGCAATCGGTAAAGCCGACAAGTAAAGGCTGCCAGCGCCTGTCCTGGAACGCCGCCATGGCGCCGGATTGGCTCGATGATCCAGGGTCCCCGCGATCCGGTATCGGCAGCCGTCCACCCCTCGAGGAGAACCTTCGTCTTGATGAACGACCTTGCGAACTTCCTGCAGTTCAGCAGTTGGCCGCCCCGGCCGGACTGGCTGTTCTGGGCCTCGCTGACCATGGTGGCCGCCGGCGTGCTCGGCGAATTCGTCAACCGCCGGCTCGGGCTGCCCCGCGTCGTCGGCTACAGCGTCGTCGGCATGGTGCTGGCCGCGCTCGGCCACGGCATCTTCGCCAACGGCGCGCTCGACGCGCGGCTGCGGCTCGTCGTCGACCTCGCGCTGGCGCTGCTGCTGTTCGAGATGGGCTCGCGCGTCAACCTGCGCTGGCTGCGCAACAACAAGGCGCTGCTGGGCGCGAGCGCCGCCGAGGCGCTGGCCAGCTTCGTCTTCGTCGGCTACGGCCTGACGCTGCTGGGCGTGAGCCCGCTGATCTCGATCAGCTGCGCGGTGCTGACGATGGCCTCGAGCGCCGCGGTGATCGGTCGCGTCGGCGCGGAGCTGCGCGCGGCCGGCCAGGTCAGCGAGCGGATGCTCGCGCTGGCCTCGCTGAACACCATCTATGGCGTGCTCGCGCACAAGCTGCTGCTGGGCTGGCTGGCGCTGGACCAGAAGGGCGACTGGCTGGAGGCCGTCGCGCAGCCGCTGTATGCATTCATCGGCTCGGTGATCGTGGCGGCGCTGCTGGCGCGGCTGACGGCCGGCCTGATGCGCCGCCTGGACCTGCGCAACGAGAACTCGGTGCTGATGCTGCTGGGCCTGGTGCTGGTGGCGCTGAGCGCGGCACGGGTGCTGAACCTGTCGACGCTGCTGGTGCCGCTGCTGGCCGGCATGATCCTGCGCAACACCACCGAGCGCCCCTGGGTCTGGCCGCGTCACTTCGGCACGGCCGGCGGCGTGCTGGTGCTGATGCTGTTCGTCGCGGTCGGTTCCGCGTGGACGCTGCAGGCGCTGGCCGCCGGCGCGGTGCTCGCGCTGGCGCTGCTGCTGCTGCGCCTGGCCGCCAAGGCCGTGGCGCTGACCGGCATGGCGCGCATCAGCGGCATCGACGCGCGCCAGGGCATCGCGCTGGCGGTGTGCCTGAGCCCCGTGTCCGGCACCACGCTGGTCCTTTTCAGCGAGGTGCAGCTGCATCACCCGCAGACCGCGGCGATGCTGGCACCGGTCATCCTGTCCACGATCGCGCTGATGGAACTCATCGGCCCGATCGCCGTGCAATGGGGGCTGCGCGTCGCCGGCGAGCACCACCCCGAAACCTCCGTCAAGGAGGCGCCGAAACGATGAGCCTCGAACCCTTTGCCACCTCGAAGCCCCTGACGATGGGCGTGGAGCTCGAGCTCCAGATCGTCAACCGCCACGACTACGACCTGACGCCGGGCTCCAAGGACCTGTTGCGGGTGATGAAGGGCGAGACGCTGCCCGGCGACGTCACGCCCGAGATCACCGACAGCATGATCGAGCTCTGCACCAACGTGTGCACGAACTACGAGCAGGTGCTGGAGCAGCTGACGATCACCCGCGATGCGCTGGTGCGCAGCGCCGACAAGCTCAACCTCGGTCTGTCGGGTGGCGGCACCCATCCGTACCAGCACTGGAGCAAGCAGCGCATCTTCGACAAGCCGCGCTTCCAGGAGATCTCGTCGCTCTACGGCTACCTGAGCAAGCAGTTCACGGTCTTCGGCCAGCACGTGCACATCGGCTGCGAAGGCCCGGATCACGCGCTGCGCCTGCTGCACGGGCTGTCGCGCTTCATTCCGCACCTGATCGCGCTGTCGGCCTCGTCGCCCTACGTGCAGGGCAACGACACCGGTTTCCACTCGGCGCGGCTGAACTCGGTGTTCGCCTTCCCGCTGTCGGGGCGCGCGCCCTTCGTGCTGACCTGGGACGACTTCCTGGTGTTCTTCGAGAAGATGACGCACACCGGTGTCGTGAAGAGCATGAAGGACTTCTACTGGGACATCCGGCCCAAGCCCGAGTTCGGCACGATCGAGGTGCGCGTGCTCGACACGCCGCTGACGATCGAGAAGGCCTCGGCGCTGGCCGCGCTGATCCAGTGCCTGGCGCGGTGGATCTCGCATGACCAGCCGTTCGCGCTGCACGAGGACGACTACCTGCCCTACACCTTCAACCGGTTCCAGGCCTGCCGCTTCGGGCTGGACGGCACCTTCGTCGACCCCAAGAGCGGCGAGCACCGCAGCCTGCGCGAGGACCTCAACGTCACGCTGCACGCGCTGGAGCCGCACGCCGTCGCGCTGAAGGCGGAGCCGGCGCTGCGCCATGTCCGCGAGGAGATGCGCTGGCAAGGCAACGACGCGACCTGGGCGCGTGGGGTGGTCGAGAAGGAGCAGCTGCTCAACGAGCTGGTGCGGCAGCAATGCGAGCGCTGGGCGGGGCGGCCCGTGGCGGCGCGCTGAGCCGGCTCACCGCGGAGGGGGGCGGCATCCCCCACAATGCCCCGATGAGCGAAGCGAACCCCCTCCGTCCCTCCGCCATGGCCCTGCAGGGCGTGCGCGTGCTGGATCTCTCCCGTGTGCTGGCCGGGCCCTGGTGCACGCAGACGCTGGCCGACCTCGGCGCCGACGTCATCAAGGTCGAACGTCCCCCGAAGGCCGGCCACCCCGGGGGGGACGACACCCGCGGCTGGGGGCCTCCCTACTTGAAGGACCGCGACGGGCAGGACACCGCCGAGGCGGCCTACTACCTGGGCGCCAACCGCAACAAGCGGTCGATCGCCATCGACATCGCCAGCCCCGAGGGTCAGGCCTTGATCCGCGAACTCGCGATGCGCGCGGACGTGCTGGTCGAGAACTACAAGGTCGGCGACCTGACCCGCTACGGCCTGGACGCCGAGGCGCTGCGGGCGCTCAATCCGCGGCTGGTGTTCTGCTCGGTCACCGGCTTCGGACAGACCGGCCCCTACAGCGACAGAGCGGGCTACGACTACGCGGTCCAGGGCCTGGGCGGCCTGATGAGCGTCACCGGCGAGGCCGACGCGCTGCCCGGCGGCGGCCCGCAGAAGGTGGGCGTCGCGGTGGCGGACCTGTTCACCGGCATGTACGCCACCGTCGCGATCCTGGCCGCGCTGCGGCACCGCGACGCGACCGGCCAGGGCCAGGTCGTCGACATGGCCCTGCTCGACACCCAGGTGGCGATGCTGGCCAACCTCGGCGCGAACTACCTGGCCACCGGCCAGGCGCCGCGGCGCATGGGCAACGCGCACCAGAACATCGTTCCCTACCAGGTGTTCCACGCCAATGACGGGCACCTGATCGTCGCGGTCGGCAACGACGGCCAGTTCGTCAAGTTCTGCGAGCTCCTCGGCCTGCCCGAGCTGCCGCGCGATCCGCGCTATGCGACCAACGCGCAGCGGGTGCGCCACCGCGGCGAGCTGGTCCCGCTGCTGGCTGATCGCATCGCCAGCCAGTCGCGCCAGCACTGGCTGGACGCGATGGAGGCGGCCAAGGTGCCGGGCGGCGCGATCAACGACCTGTCCGAGGTCTTCGAGGATCCGCAGGTCCGGCATCGCGGCATGGTCGTCGAGATGGACCATCCGCTGAGCGATGCGCTGCGCGTCGTCGCCAGCCCGATGAAGCTATCCGGGACGCCGGTGGCCTACCGATTGCCCCCTCCGCTGCTGGGGCAGCACACCGAGGAAGTCCTCGGCGAGCTCGGCCATGGCGCCGAGGCGATCGCCGCATGGCGCAAGGAAGGAGTCATCGCATGAGCAGGGACGGACAGGCCAGCGGGCCGGATTCCGGCGTGAACATCGTCCTGGTCCACGGCGCGTGGCTGGGCGCGTGGGCGTGGAAGCGGGTGCTGGGGCCGCTGCGGGCGGCGGGACATCGCGTCTTCCCGGTCACGCTCAGCGGGGTCGGGGAACGCGCGCATCAGCCGCATGACGGCATCCGGCTGCAGACCCACATCGATGACGTCAAGGCGGTCATCGAGTGCGAGGAATTGAGCGACGTGCTGCTGGTCGGCCACAGCTACAGCGGCATGGTGATCACCGGCGTGGCGGACCAGATGCCGGAGCGCATCGCGCGGCTGGTCTATCTGGACGCCGTGGTGCCGGAGCCGGGCGAGAGCTGGTCCAGCCGGCATACGCCGGAAACGCAGGTCCAGCGGCGCGAGCTGATCTCCAGGTTCGGACACCTGCCGGTGACCGAGCCGAATGGCATGGGCCTCAAGCCGGAAGACTTCGACTGGATGATGCGGTGCCAGCGGCCGCAGCCGGGAGGCGTCTATGACAGCCCGCTCGCATTCGACAAGGCGGCATGGCTGCAGCGGCCGCGCACCTTCATCGACTGCGACCGTCCGGCGCTGCTCACCATCGCGGCGGCGCGCGAGCGCGCGCGCAGCCAGCCCGGCTGGGAGCTCTTCGAGATCCATACCGGGCACCAGGTGATGGTCTCCGCGCCCCAGGAACTCACCGAGCGCCTGTTGATGCTCGCGGACCGTCAGGCAAGAGAACTTCGGTAGGCCGCTGGCCCTCACCCCTCCCGCATGCGGGCGAGGGGGCAAGAAGAGCCGGGCGGCGCAGTAAACCCCCTCGCCCCAGCGGGGAGAGGGAGGGGAGAGGGGGCTCGTGCCACAGCGCTGCTGCCCTTCGAAGCACCCCCTCTCCCCCACCCTCTCCCCCCTCGCGGGGGGCGAGGGAGTTGGTCAGCAGCAGCGCTTGACACGGTTGCTCTCCCGCAAGCGGGCGAGGGAGTTGAAGAAAAGAGGACCACTTGCAGACGTCCGTTCCGATCACCGGACCGTGAGCCATTTCACGCCATCCAGACAGGTGGCGCCTTGCCCCCGAGTCACGGGATGGCCGGTCCTGGGGCCGCGCGGAACCATGGCGCCTCCCAGCCCCGGCCTGCCGCCGGTGGAACAAGACAATGAGAGAGCATGTCCCGCCCGCCCCTCACCGTTGCCGCGCCGTTGGCCGCCAATGACATGGCGCAACGTCCCAGCGATTCGCAATGGGGCGACATCGTCCAGCAGCTCGGCGCCGAGATCGCCGGCCCGCTGAGCGCGGCGCTGGAGCGGATCCAGACCTTGATCAGCACCGGCCAGATCGACCGCCAGGGCCTGCGCGCGCTGCGCGACTCGGTGGCGCAGGCGCGCGAGGCCGGCATGGTGAGCCAGCAACTGGCCCGTCTGGCCTCCGGCCGGCTGCGGCTGTCCCGCGAGCGGGTCCATCTGACCCAGGTGCTGCGCACCGTCCTGACGCAGCGCAGCCGCGAGACGCAGGCCCGCGGCATCCAGATCCGCCAGCTGCTGCAGCCGATCGAGGTCATGACCGACGCCTCGCTGCTGTTCTCGCTGCTGAACGCGGTGATGGACTGGGCGCTGCTCAACACCCATTCCTCGCTGGAGATGCGCCTGGACCTGACGCCCTGGCCGGCCAAGGCGCGGCTGATGTGCCGTTTCGCCCACCGCTCGCTGGACCTGGGCAGCGCGCCCTCGGCGGCGATCCACGAGCCGCCCGAGTCGCTGAACTCGCTGACCTGGCGCCTGATCGAGCAGACCGCGCTGACGCTGGGCGCGCTGCCGCTGCGCGAGGACGAAGCCGGCATCACGATGCTGACGCTGGAGTTCCCGCACGTCGCGATGGACGAGCCCGGCCTGCAGCAGGGCGAGCCGCCGCCGCCGCGCCCGGACCGGCCCGAGCTCGACGATCCGGCGCCGTCGCACAACTCCAAGCCGCTGGCCGGCTGCCACCTGCTGATCGTGTCGCCGCGCCGCGAGCTGCGGCAGGAGATCCAGGGCGCCGTGCGCCACATGGGCCTGATCATCGATGCCGTCGCCTCGATGGACGAGGCGATGCACTTCTGCGAGGAAGGCCTGCCGCACGGCATCGCCTTCGAGCAGTCGCTGCGCGATGGCGGCTTCGACCGCCTGCGCGCCGACATCACCGGCGAGGTGCCCAACTTCAGCTTCATCGAGGTGCTCGACGGCGACCAGCAGACGCAGCTCTCCACCGCCACCTCCGACCACATGGCGCGGATCTCGCGCCAGAACCTCCAGGACGCGCTGCCCTCGGTGCTGCTGTTCGAGCTGTCCAAGGCGCTCTGAACACCCCGCCGGGCCCTGGACGCAAGTCCCTGCCGGGTGGCGGGCGGACGGGCCCAGGCATACACTCGCCCCCCATGAAGCTGCCACGCTGGTCTGGACTCCTCCTGCTCGTCGCCGCCGTCGGGATCGGCGCCGGCCTCGCCTATGAAGGCCTCAAGCCCGAGCCCGCCCCGCGGGTGGACTACGTGCTGCTGGACGGCTCCAAACACGCTTCCGCGCAGGCCTGGTCCGGCAAGGTGATGCTGGTCAACTTCTGGGCCACCTCCTGCACGACCTGCGTCAAGGAGATGCCGAGCGTCATCGCGACGCACCAGAAGTACAAGGACAAGGGCTTCGACACGCTGGCGGTGGCGATGAGCTACGACCCGCCGGCCTACGTCGCCAACTACGCCGAGACCCGCAACCTGCCCTTCGGCGTCGCGATGGACAGCACCGGCGAGATCGCGCGCCAGTTCGGCAAGGTCCAGCTGACCCCGACCACCTTCCTGATCAACAAGCGCGGCGAGATCGTCAAGCGCTTCGTCGGCGAGCCCGACTTCGCCGCGCTGCACGGCACGATCGAGAAGCTGCTCGCCGAAAGCTGATCCCCCGCGCGAGGGCCCCTCTCCCGGCCCTCGCCTCCCCGCCGATGCCGCTCCTCGAGCGGCATTTTTCATGGGCGTCGATCCGGGTTGGACCGGGCGCTTTGCGATTCTTTTCGCGGGCGACACCAGGCTGCTGTCGCCAGATACTAGGGTGGCGACATCACGCTTCGCCCGCCCGCATGAACACGAACAACAAGCCCTCTGGCGCGCCGGTCACCGGCCCCCTGTCCTCCTCCAGCGCGCCGGTGAGCCGGCGTCAGCGCGGCCGCGCGGCGCCCTGGATCCTCGGCCTCGTGGTGCTGGCCGCCGCGGCCGGCGGCTGGTGGTGGTGGAAGGGCCGCGGCGCCGACGGTGAAGCCGGCGGCCCGTCGCGCGCGGCCAGCGCGCCCGGCGGCGCGGCCGGCGGCGGCGGACGCGGTGGACGCTTCGCCGCCAATCGCGTGCAGCCGGTCTCGGTGATGCCGGCGCGCCTGCAGGACATCCGCCACACCGCCGCCGCGATCGGCACGATCAGCGCCTCCAACACCGCCGTGGTGCGCGCGCAGGTCAGCGGCGTGCTGCAGCAGATCCACTTCACCGAGGGCCAGCAGGTCAAGGCCGGCCAGACCCTCGCGCAGATCGATCCGCGCGCCTTCCAGGCCGCGCTCGGCCAGGCCGAAGGCCAGCTCGCGCGCGACAAGGCGACGCTGGACAACGCCCGCATCGACCTGGCCCGCTACAAGGACCTGCTCGCCAAGGACGCGATCGCGCGTCAGCAGGTCGACACGCAGCAGGCCACGGTCCGCCAACTCGAGGGCACCGTCAAGGCGGACCAGGCCAGCGTCGACAGCGCGCGGCTGCAGGTCACCTACACCAAGGTCCTCGCGCCGATCAGCGGCCGCGTCGGCCTGAAGCAGGCGGACATCGGCAACGTCGTGCAGACGGGCGACACCAGCGGCATCGTCAGCATCACGCAGACGCGGCCCATCGCGCTGACCTTCGCGGTGCCGTCGGCCCTGCTGCCGCGCATCACCGCCGGCCTCAAAGGCAGCACGCCGATGGCGGTCGAGGCCTGGAGCCGCGACGGCAAGACCCGCCTGGCCACCGGCAAGCTGGCCACCGCCGACAACGCGATCGACCTCACCACCGACACGATCAAGCTCAAGGCGCTGTTCCCGAACGAGGACGACGCGCTCTTCCCCAACCAGTCCGTCAGCGTGAAGCTGCAGCTGGCGACCGAGCAGAACCGCCTGGCCGTGCCGGCCGCCGCGGTGCTGCGCGGCGCGCAGGGCTTCTACGTCTACGTCGTCGGCGCCGACGGCACGGTCAACACGCGCGTGGTCCAGACCGGCGCGGTCGACGGCGACTGGATGGCGGTGGACGGCCAGATCGAACCCGGCGAGCGCGTGGTCATCGACGGCGTCGACCGCCTGCGCGAAGGCGCCAAGGTCGAGGTCATCGCCGCCGATCCGAAACAGCGCGCCGGCGCCAACGCCGCGCCACGCCGCGGCCGCGGCGCGAGCGGCCCGCATGGCGCGGCCTCCGCCGCGTCCGGTGCCTCGGCCGCGAGTGGCGCCTTGGCTGACTGGGGCGAGCGTCCGGCCTGGCTGGACCGCCTGCCGCCGGAGCTCCAGGACAAGGTCATGAAGATGAGCCCCGCCGAGCGCGAAGCCTGGATCGCCGAGCGCCGCGCCGAGCGCGCCAGGCGCCAGGCCGCGTCCGGCGGCGGCAACTGAACGGCGGGAGCGCCAGGCCATGGCCATGAACCCGTCCCGTCCCTTCATCGAGCGGCCGGTCGCGACCTCGCTGCTGATGCTGGCCATCCTGCTGGCCGGCCTGCTCGCCTACCGGCTGCTGCCGCTGTCGGCGCTGCCCGAGGTCGACTACCCCACCATCCAGGTCACGACGCTGTATCCGGGCGCGAGCCCCGACGTCATCTCGACCACCGTCACCGCGCCGCTGGAGCGCCAGTTCGGGCAGATGCCGGGGCTGAACCAGATGACCTCGTCGAGCTCGGGCGGCGCGTCGGTGATCACGCTGCGCTTCTCGCTGGGGCTGTCGCTGGATGTCGCCGAGCAGGAGGTGCAGGCCGCGATCAACGCCGGCGGCAACCTGCTGCCCAGCGACCTGCCGATGCCGCCGGTCTACAGCAAGGTCAACCCGGCCGACGCGCCGGTGCTGACGATCGCGGTGACCTCGCCCTCGCTGCCGGTGATCAAGGTCCACGACCTGGTCGAGAACCGCCTCGCGCCCAAGCTGTCGCAGGTGGACGGCGTCGGCCTGGTGAGCATCGCCGGCGGCCGGCGGCCGGCCGTGCGCATCCAGGCCAATCCGCGCGCGCTGGCCGCGCTGGGCCTGTCGCTGGACGACGTGCGCAGCGCCATCGCCGCGGCCAACGTCAACCAGGCCAAGGGCAGCTTCGACGGCTCGCAGCGCGCCTCGACCATCGACGCCAACGACCAGCTGCGCTCCGCCGCCGAGTACCAGAACCTGATCATCGCCTGGAAGAACGGCAACCCGCTGCGCCTGAGCGACGTGGCCGAGATCGTCGACGACGCCGAGAACCTGCGCCTGGCGGCCTGGGCCGACACCACGCCCGGCGTGATCCTGAACGTGCAGCGCCAGCCCGGCGCCAACGTGATCCAGACCGTCGACCGCGTGAAGGCGCTGCTGCCCAAGCTGCAGGGCACGCTGCCCGCGTCGGTCGACGTGCAGGTGCTGGCCGACCGCACCACCACCATCCGCGCCTCGGTCGACGACACCGAGATCGAGCTGCTGCTCGCGATCGCGCTGGTGGTGGCGGTGATCTTCCTGTTCCTGCGCAGCGGCAGCGCCACGCTGATCCCCAGCGTCGCGGTGCCGCTGTCGCTGGTGGGCACCTTCGGCGTGATGTACCTGGCCGGCTTCTCGATCAACAACCTGACGCTGATGGCGCTGACCATCTCGACGGGCTTCGTCGTCGACGACGCGATCGTGATGATCGAGAACATCGCCCGCTACGTCGAGGAAGGCGACTCGCCGATGGAGGCCGCCTTCAAGGGCTCCCGGCAGATCGGCTTCACCATCATCTCGCTGACGGTGTCGCTGATCGCGGTGCTGATCCCGCTGCTGTTCATGGGCGACGTGGTCGGCCGGCTGTTCCACGAATTCGCGATCACGCTGGCGGTGGCCATCCTGATCTCGGCCTTCGTGTCGCTGACGCTGACGCCGATGATGAGCGCCCGGCTGCTCAAGCCGGAGACCGAGCAGCGGCATTCGCGCCTGGGCAGCTGGTTCGGCGAGAGGTTCGAGGCCCTGATCCAGGGCTACGGCCGCGCGCTGGACTGGGTGCTGGACCGTCCGGTGCTGACGCTGCTGGGCTTCGCGGCGACGCTGGCGCTGACGGCGCTGCTCTACGTGATCGTGCCCAAGGGCTTCTTCCCGGTGCAGGACACCGGGCTGCTGCAGGTCATCACCGAGGCGACGCAGAGCACCTCCTTCGATGCGATGAGCACGCGCCAGCAGAAGCTGGCCGAGGCCTTCCTCAAGGATCCGGACGTCGACCACATCGCCTCCTTCATCGGCGTGGACGGCGCGAACGCGTCCTTGAACACCGGCCGCATGCAGATCACGCTCAAGCCTTTCGCGCAGCGCCGCGCGTCGGCGGCCGAGGTGATCGCGCGGCTCGGCGACCTGAACCGCCAGGTGCCCGGCATCACCGCCTACATGCAGCCGGTGCAGGACCTGACGATCGAGGACCGCGTCTCCAAGACGCAGTACCAGTTCCTGATCAGCTCTCCGGACGCGGGCGACCTGCAGAAGGCCAACGACCTGCTGCTGGAGCGGCTCAAGGGGCTGCCACAGCTGGCCGACGTCGCCAGCGACCTGCAGAACCAGGGCCTGCAGGCCTGGGTGCAGATCGACCGCGAGGCCGCCGGACGGCTGGGCGTGACCATCGCGGCCATCGACACCGCGCTGTACAACGCCTTCGGGCAGCGGCTGATCTCGACGATCTACACGCAGGCCAGCCAGTACCGCGTCGTGCTCGAGGCCGCGCCGGAGTTCCGCAGCGGCCCGCGCGCGCTCGAGGGCCTCTACGTGCCGGGCACCACGACGACGACCGGTGCCGCCGGCACGCCGCAGACCAGCACGGTGCAGGTGCCGCTGAACTCGGTGGCGCAGATCGTCGAGCGGCCGGCGGCGCTGGCGATCAACCACGTCGCGCAGTTCCCGGCGGCGACGATCTCGTTCAACCTGCCCCCCGGCGTCGCGCTCGGCGACGCGGTGAAGGCGATCAAGGCGGAGCAGGCGCAGCTGGACCTGCCCATCAGCGTCGAGACCAGCTTCCAGGGCGCGGCCGAGGCCTTCAGCAATTCGCTGTCGAGCACGCTGTTCCTGATCCTGGCGGCGGTGGTCACGATGTACATCGTGCTGGGCGTGCTCTACGAGAGCTACATCCATCCGGTCACCATCCTGTCGACGCTGCCGTCGGCCGGCGTGGGCGCGCTGCTGGCGCTGCTGGCCGGCGGGCTGGACCTGGGCATCATCGCGATCATCGGCATCGTGCTGCTGATCGGCATCGTGAAGAAGAACGCGATCATGATGATCGACTTCGCGCTCGAGGCCGAGCGCGAACAGGGCCTCGATCCGCGCGCCGCGATCCACCAGGCCTCGCTGCTGCGCTTCCGGCCCATCCTGATGACGACGATGGCCGCGCTGCTGGGCGCGCTGCCGCTGATGCTGGGCACCGGCGTCGGCCATGAACTGCGGCATCCGCTGGGCGTGACCATGGTCGGCGGCCTGATCGTGAGCCAGCTGCTGACGCTGTTCACGACGCCGGTGATCTATCTCGGCTTCGCGCGGATCGCGCAGCGCTGGCGCGAACGCCGTCGTCGCCGCGACTCCGGCCCGGGGTCTGGATCGGAGGGGGCGGGCCCGAGCGCCGGGCCGCCCCAAGCCGGGCCCGACCCTCTCGGAGGGTCGATCGCCGTACCCGGCGATCGGGGTGCCCCATGAACATCTCGGCGCCGTTCATCGCCCGGCCGGTCGCGACGACGCTGATCACGATCGGCATCGCGCTGGCGGGGATGCTGGGCTACCACTTCCTGCCGATCGCGCCGCTGCCGCAGGTGGACTTCCCGACGATCTCGGTGTCGGCGTCGCTGCCGGGCGCGAGCCCGGACACGATGGCGGCGACGGTGGCGACGCCGCTGGAGCGCGCGCTGGGCAGCATCGCCGGCGTGACCGAGATCACCTCGCGCTCGTCGCTGGGATCGAGCAACGTGACGCTGCAGTTCGATCTGAACCGCGACATCGACGGCGCCGCGCGCGACGTGCAGGCCGCGATCAACGCGGCGCGGACGCTGCTGCCCACCGGCATGCCGAGCAACCCGACCTATCGCAAGGTCAACCCGGCCGACGCGCCGATCATGATCCTGGCGCTGACGTCGCAGACGCTGACGCGCGGCCAGATGTACGACACGGCCTCGACGGTGCTGGCGCAGCGCCTGGCGCAGGTCGCCGGCGTAGGCCAGGTCAACGTGGGCGGCGGCGCGCTGCCCGCGGTGCGGGTGGAGCTGAACCCGGACAAGCTGGCCGCCAACGGCATCGCGCTCGATCAGGTGCGGCAGGCGATCGGCAACACCAATGCCAACCGGCCCAAGGGCGCCGTCGAGCAGTCCGGCCGCTACTGGCAGATCGGCGCCAACGACCAGGCGCGCGCCGCGTCGGAATACGCGCCGGTGGTGCTGTCCTACCGCGACGGCGCGGCGCTGCGGCTGCGCGACGTGGCCGAGGTGGTGGACTCGGTGCAGGACGTGCGCAACTATGGCGCGTCCAACGGCCAGCCGGCGATCCTGCTGTTCATCCAGAAGGAGCCCGGCGCCAACATCATCGAGACGGTGGCGCGGGTGCGCGAGCTGCTGCCGCGGCTGCAGGCCTCGATCCCGCCGGCCATCGAGCTCAAGGTCATCAGCGACCGCACGCCGACGATCCGCGCCTCGCTCGACGAGGTGCAGCGCGCGATGGCGATCGCCATCGGCCTGGTGATCCTGGTGGTGCTGCTGTTCCTGCGCAGCTGGCGCGCGACGCTGCTGCCGGCGGTGGCGGTGCCGGTCTCGCTGGCGGGCACCTTCGGCGTGATGTACCTGTGCGGCTACAGCCTGGACAACCTGTCGGCGATGGCGCTGACGGTGGCCACCGGCTTCGTCGTCGACGACGCGATCGTGGTGCTGGAGAACATCACCCGCTACATCGAGCAGGGCCTCACGCCGGTCGAGGCCGCGCTGCGCGGCGCGCGCGAGATCGGCTTCACCGTGATCTCGATCAGCCTGTCGCTGATCGCGGTGTTCATCCCCATCCTGCTGATGGGCGGCGTCGTCGGGCGGCTGTTCCGCGAGTTCGCGGTCGTGCTGTCCTCGGCGATCCTGGTGTCGATGATCGTCTCGCTGACGACGACGCCGATGATGGCCTCGCGCGTGCTGAAGGCGCGCAAGGAACCCGAGCCCGGCGCGCGCCATCGCAAGGGCTGGTTCGCGCGGCTGGCGGCGCGCTTCAACCGCGGCCTGGCGCGCGGCTACCGGCGCTCGCTGATGTGGACGCTGCGGCATCAGCCGGTGGCGCTGCTGTCGCTGGTGGCGGTGATCGCGCTGAACGTGCACCTGTACGGCGCCATTCCCAAGACCTTCTTCCCGCAGCAGGACACCGGCGTGCTGATCGGCGGCGTGCAGGCGGACCAGGGCAGCTCGTTCGAGATGATGCGCAAGCGCGTCGACCGCTTCATGGCGATCATCCTGTCCGACCCGGCGGTGCAGAACGTCAACGGCAACACCGGCGGCGGGCAGCGCAACTCGGCCAACTTCTACATCACGCTCAAGCCGCTGAAGGAGCGCGGCGTGTCGGCCGACCAGGTGGTGAACCGGCTGCGCGACAAGATGGCGCACGAGCCCGGCGCCAACCTGTTCATGGTGCCGGTGCAGGACATCCGCATCGGCGGCCGGCAGGCCAACGCGCAGTACCAGTTCACGCTGCAGGCGGACGACCTGGCGGTGCTGCGCGAATGGGAACCGCGCGTGCGCAACGCGCTGAACAACCTGCCGGAGCTGACCGACGTCAACACCGACCAGCAGGACAAGGGCGTGCAGACCTCGCTGGTGATCGACCGCGACGCGGCGGCGCGGCTGGGCGTGACGGTGAGCACCATCGACACGACGCTGAACAACGCCTTCGGCCAGCGCCAGGTGGGCGTGATCTACAACCCGCTGAACCAGTACCGCGTGGTGATGGAACTGGCGCCGCAGTACCTGCAGGGGCCGGAGACGCTGCGCAAGCTCTACGTCACGAGCAGCGCCGGCGCGCAGGTGCCGCTGTCGGCGTTCAGCCGCTTCGAGACCACCAACACGCCGCTGTCGGTGAACCACCAGAGCGGCACCCCGGCCTCGACGATCAGCTTCAACCTGCCCGAGGGCGTGTCGCTGTCGCAGGCCACCGACGCGATCAACAACGCGATGGCGGAGCTGGGCGTGCCGGTGTCGCTGCGCGGCACCTTCTCGGGCACGGCCAATGCGTTCCAGGACGCCCTCAAGTCGCAGCCGATCCTGATCGGCGCGGCCATCATCGCGATCTACCTGGTGCTGGGCATGCTCTACGAGAGCCTGGTGCATCCGGTGACCATCCTTTCGACGCTGCCGTCGGCCGGGGTGGGCGCGCTGCTGGCGCTGATGATGTTCAACACCGAGTTCTCGATCATTGCCTTGATCGGCGTGATCCTGCTGATCGGCATCGTGAAGAAGAACGCGATCATGATGATCGACTTCGCCATCGCGCGGCAGCGCACGACGGCGCACCTGACAGCGGGCGCGGCGATCTTCCGCGCCGCCAAGCTGCGGCTGCGGCCCATCCTGATGACGACCTTCGCCGCGATCTTCGGCGCGGTGCCGCTGGCCATCGGCAGCGGCGACGGCGCCGAGCTGCGCAAGCCGCTGGGCATCGCGATCGTCGGCGGCCTGATCCTGAGCCAGCTGCTGACGCTGTACACGACACCGGTCGTGTTCGTCACGATGGAGCGGCTGCGCCAGCGCGTGACGAAGCGCCGCGCGCTCACGCCTTCGATGAATCCCGAGCCGCCCGCGGCTCCGACCCTGCAGGGCTGAAACATGCCGACCCCGATGACCTCGACTTCATGCCTTCGTCCCTCGCTGTCCGCCGTGGCGGCGGCGGTACTCGCCGCCCTGGTGAGCGGCTGCGCGGTGACGCGCGTCGACCCGCCCGCGCCGGTCGCGGCGCCGGCGCAGTACCAGGAGGACGGGCTCTGGAAGAAGGCGCAGCCCGGCTCGGCCGAGCCGGTGCCCGATCAATGGTGGACGCTGTTCGACGATCCGGTGCTCAACGACTTGCAGCAGCGGCTGGTGATCGGCAACGAGAACCTCAAGGCGGCGGTGGCGCAGGTCACGGGCGCGCGGGCGGCGCTGGACGCGAGCCGCTCGGCGCTGTTCCCGACGCTGTCGGCCGGCTTCTCGGGCACGCGCAGCGCGAACCCGGACAGCAACGCGGGGAACGGCAACGCCGGGAATGGCTCGATCAGCCGCGGGCCGGCGAACAGCGTGCAGGTCTCGCTGAACGCGAGCTGGGAAGCCGACCTGTGGGGCAAGCTGCGCCTGGCCAGCGAGGGCGCGAATGCCTCGCTGCAGGCGAGCGCGGACGATCTGGCCGCGGCGCGGCTGAGCGCGCAGGCGACGCTGGCGCAGACCTATTTCTCGCTGCGCACGGCGGAGGCGCAGGAAGCGCTCTACGACCGCAGCGTGAAGGCCTATGAGCGCTTCCTGGACCTGACGCAGGCGCGGTACCAGAGCGGCGTCGCCGCGCGCAGCGACGTGCTGCAGGCGCAGACGCAGCTGCGCACGGCGCAGGCGCAACTGCTGGAGACGCGCTCGACGCGCGCCCAGCTGGCGCACGCGATCGCGGTGCTGCTGGGGCTGCCGCCGTCGGCGCTCGAGATGACGAAGAACGCGGCGCTGCCGAGGGCGCCGGAGGTGCCGGCGATGCTGCCGTCGCAGTTGCTGGAGCGGCGTCCCGACATCGCCGCGGCGCAGCGGCGCGTGGCGGCGGCGTACGCGCAGATCGGCGTGGCCGACGCGGCGTACTTCCCGTCGCTGACCTTGTCGGCGAGCGGCGGGTATCGCAACGGCACGCTGAGCAACCTGCTGTCGGCGCCCAACTTGTTCTGGTCGATCGGGCCGTCGCTGGCGGCGGCGATCTTCGACGGCGGGCAGCGCAAGCTCGCGAGCGCGCAGGCCCGTACCAGCGCGGAGGTCGCCACCTCGACCTATCGGCAGACGGTGCTGACGGCGCTGCAGGAGGTCGAGGACAACCTGATCCTGGCCGACCATCTGCGTGAGGAGGCGCGGCTGCAGCAGGAGGCGGTGGAGTCGGCGCAGCGCAACCTGGAACTGGTGACGGACCAGTACCGCGCGGGCACGGTGTCCTTCCTGGATGTCACCACCGCGCAGAACAGCGCGTTCAACGCGGAAGCCTCGCTGCTGTCAGTGCGCAACCGGCAACTGGCGGCGATCAATCTGCTGCTGAAGAACGTGGCGGGGCGGTGGACGCCGGCATAAGCGGAATGCCGGGAGCCCGGCCCTCACCCCGCCCTCTCCCGCAAGCGGGCGAGGGAGTAAGACAGGACTGCCCGCACTTGCCTTGCGCAAGAACTCCCTCGCCCGCTTGCGGGAAAGGGGGTGAGGGCAACCCGCCTTACGCCGAGATCTGCGCCTTCTCCAGCGCGGCATGCGCCTGCTGGTCCGCGTGGTAGCTGGAGCGCACCATCGCGCCGACCGCCGCGTGCGTGAAGCCCATCTTGTAGGCCTCTTCCTCGAACATCTTGAAGGTGTCCGGGTGCACGTAGCGGCGCACCGGCAGGTGATGCCCCGACGGCGCCAGGTACTGGCCGATCGTCAGCATGTCGATGTCGTGCCCGCGCATGTCGCGCATGACCTGGAGGATCTCCTCGTCGGTCTCGCCCAGGCCGACCATGATGCCGCTCTTGGTCGGCACGCCCGGCACCGCTTCCTTGAAGCGCTTGAGCAGGTTCAGGCTGAACTGGTAGTCCGAGCCCGGACGCGCTTCCTTGTACAGGCGCGGCGCCGTCTCGAGGTTGTGGTTCATCACGTCCGGCGGCGCCGCCTTCAGGATGTCCAGCGCGCGGTCCATGCGGCCGCGGAAATCAGGCACCAGCACCTCGATCTGCGTCGCGGGGCTGAGCTCGCGGACCTTGCGGATGCACTCCGCGAAGTGGCCGGCGCCGCCGTCGCGCAGGTCGTCGCGGTCCACGCTCGTGATCACCACGTAGCTCAGCTTCAGCGCCGCGATCGTCTTGGCCAGGTTCAGCGGCTCGTCCACGTCCAGCGGATCCGGCCGGCCGTGGCCGACGTCGCAGAACGGGCAGCGCCGCGTGCACTTGTCGCCCATGATCATGAAGGTCGCCGTGCCCTTGCCGAAGCACTCGCCGATGTTGGGGCAGGACGCCTCCTCGCACACCGTGTGCAGCTTGTGCTCGCGCAGGATCTGCTTGATCTCGTAGAAGCGCGTCGACGGGCTGCCCGCCTTCACCCGGATCCAGTCCGGCTTCTTCAGCTGCTCCGCCGGGACGATCTTGATCGGGATCCGCGCCGTCTTGGCTTGCGCCTTCTGCTTGGCGGTGGCGTCGTAGTCGGACGCGCTCTTGGCTTCGTGGGTGACGTTCTCGGTTGCCATCAGGCGTTCTCTCGGTTGCCTCGTTGGGGCCTCAGGGTTGGAGCTGGGCGCTGAGCCGATCCCCGAACCGCCGGGCCACCGTGGCCCAGTCCGTGAAAACCCCGAGTGTACCGAGGTCCACCGTCTGGAGCCCCGCGTACCCGCACGGATTGATGCCCAGGAAGGGCTTCAGGTCCATCGCGACATTCAGCGCCACGCCGTGGTACGTGCAGTGCCGGCTGACCTTGATCCCCAGCGCCGCGACCTTGCCCAGCCCCCGGAACGGGTCCGCCGGATCGGCCGGACCGGTCAGCGCGCCATGGGCGCCCGGGTCGTCCAGCCGCACGTAGATGCCGGGGGCGCCCGCCACCCGGTGGCCGGTCACGCCCAAGCCGTCCAGCGTCTGGATGACCGCGGTCTCGAGGCGGAAGACGTATTCCTTGACGAAGATCCCCAGCCGCTTCAGGTCCACCAGCGGATAGGCGACCACCTGCCCCGGCCCGTGATACGTCACCTGCCCGCCGCGGTTGGTCTGGACGACGGGAATGCCCTGGGCATCGAGCACGTGATCGGCCTGGCCCGCCAGGCCCTGCGTGTAGACGGGGTCGAACTCGCAGAGCCAGAGTTCATCGGGGGTGTCCGGGCCGCGGGCTTCGGTGAACGCGCGCATCGCGTCCAGCGTGGCCGCATAGTCGACGCGGCCCAGGGTCTTGATCAGCATCCCGGCATGCTAGCCGCGATGGGCCTAGCATCACCGCCATCGGGACATTCAGGAGTGCGCCATGCCGCGCCACATCACGCTCCTCGCCGCGACGGCGATCGCGTTCGGACTCGCGCTGCCCGCGGCGGCGGCCTCCGCGCCGTCCGCGCGCGTGACGCTGGAACAGGCGCTCGCCACCTATGAGCGCGGCGACCTGGCCGCCGCCGAGCGCCAGTTCCGGCAGCTCTCGCAACAGGGCGTCGCGCTCGGCGACTACAACCTCGCGATGATGCACCTGCGCTCGGAGGTGCCCAAACCCGATCCCCGCCTGGCGCGCTCGCTGCTCGTGCGCGCCGCCGGCCGGGGGCTGGTGCGCGCCGAACTGGCGCTGGGCCAGTTCCACGAGCAGGGCGAGGATGGCCGGCCCGACCTCGTCCAGGCCCAGGCCTGGTACCTGAAGGCGGCGGAACATGGCAGCGTCGACGCGCAGGTGGCCGTGGCCACCGCGTTCTATCTGGGCCGCGGGGCGGCCAAGGACTTCCCGCAGGCCGCGCAGTGGTACCGCGAGGCGGCCAAGGGCGGCGACGTCGGCGCGCAGTACCTGATCGCGTCGATGTACGAGTCCGGCCTGGGCGTCGAGCGCGATCTGCGCCTGGCGCGCTACTGGTACGACATCGCCGCGCGCAACGGCGACGAGGCCGCGCCCTACAAGCTCAAGGCCGTCGACGACGCGCTGGCCGCCGACGCCGGCACGATCTGATCGCGCCTGGATGCCTTAAAGGACGACCTTCACCATCGGGTGCGTGGTCAGCGTGCGATACAGCTCGTCCAGCTGTTCGCGGCTGGTCGCGGTGACGGTGATCGTCAGGCCGAGGTAGTTGCCGCCCTTGCTCGGGCGCTGCTCGACGGTCGAGGCGTCGAACGCCGGATCGAACTGCCGCGCGACGCTGACGATCGCCTCGAGGAAGCCCTCCACCTGCGCGCCCATCACCTTGATGGGGAACTTGGACGGGTACTCGATCAGCGATTGATCGGGCGGAATCGGGGCGTTGGTGAAGGGGGTCGTCATGATGGGATTCTCAAATGAAGCCGGTCAGAGGCTTTGCAAGGCCTTGGCCCGCTGGTACGCCTCGTAGAGCTTCGCGTAGACCGGTCCGGGCTTGCCGCGCAGCGCGCCGTGGCCCACCGGCTCGTGATCCAGCCGCGTCACCGGCGCGACCTCCTTGCTGGCGGAGGTCAGCAGGATCTCGTCGGCCGTCGGCAATTCCGTCTCGGCGATCGGACGCAGGTTGCAGGCGATGCCGAGCTCCTCGCAGAGTTCCTTCAGCACCCGCACCCGCACGCCCTCGAGCAGCGACTCGCCCGGCGGCGGCGTCAGCAGCGCGCCGTCGCGCACGATCCAGACGTTGCTGCTGGAACCCTCGGTCAGGTAGCCGTCGCGGATCAGCACGGCCTCGTCGGCGCCCTGGTCCACGGCCACCTGCCGCGCCAGCACGTTGCCCAGCAGCGAGGTGCTCTTGATGTCGCCGCGCTGCCAGCGGAAATCGCGTGCCGTGACGCAGCTCAGGCCCTGATGCCGCTGCTCCGGCGAGAGCGCGATCAGCGGCTGCGTGTACGCGAGCACCGTCGGCTCGATGTCCGCGGGCATCGCATGCCCGCGTGCCGCGACGCCGCGCGTGACCTGCAGGTAGATGGTCTGGTCCTCGACCTCCGGCAGATGCGCCACGAGGCTGCGCAGCAGGTCCAGCCAGGCCTCGCGCTCGTAGGGGTCCTCGATGCGCAGCGCCTTCAGGCTGCGGCCGAGCCGGTCCAGGTGGTCGTCGACGCGGAACAGCCGGCGTCCATGGACCGGGATGGTCTCGTAGACGCCGTCGCCGAACAGGAAACCGCGGTCCATCACCGGCACCCGGGCATCGCCGAGGCGGCCGAGATGGCCGTTCAGGTAGCAGGGCAGATCAACCCAGGACTGTGTCATCGGTGGCTCCCGCAATGTGGTCACGCCGAGCCATCGACTGTACGCCGCCGGCCCGGCCCGCCAACCCCGGCAAGCGGGGGTCCTTGGGGGGCACGGTCCGAGCGGTCCGCCCGGGCCGCTCAGCCCGCCATCACTTGATCCAGAGGCGGAGCGCGTCCCAGGCGCGGCCGAAGATGCCGGCCAGCGGCACCTCCTGCTGCACGACCAGCGGCACCTCGGCCACCGGCGCGCCGCCCGAGGTCGTCACCTTCAGCGTGCCCACGCGCTGGTTCAGCGCCAGCGGCGCGACCAGCGGATCGGTGCGCTGGATATCGGTCTTGAGCTTGCCGCCCTCGCCGCGCGGCACCGCGACGAAGACCGCGTCCGCCGCGCCCAGCTTGGCTTCCGGCGCCGCGCCCTTCCAGACCTTCACCGTGGTGATGGGCTGGTTCTTCTCGAACAGGCGCACCGCGTCGAAGGCCGCGTAACCCCAGTTCAGCAGCTTCTGGCTCTCGGTGGCGCGCGCCTCCTTGGAGGCCGTGCCCATCACCACGCTCAGCAGGCGGCGCTTGCCGTTGGGCACGTCGCGCTGCGCGCTGGCCGCCAGGCAGTAGCCCGCCGCGTCGGTGAAGCCGGTCTTGCCGCCGTCCACCGACGGGTCGCGTCCCAGCAGCATGTTGCGGTTGAACTGGCGGATCTTGTTGAAGGTGTACTCGCGCTTGGAGTAGTACTCGGCGTAGTACTGCGGATAGTCCTGGATCACGTGCGAGAAGATGACCGCGATGTCGCGCGCCGTCGTCTTGTGGCCCGGCGCGGTGATGCCGGTGACGTTGGTGAACGAGGTGTTCTTCAGGCCCCAGGCCTGCGCCTGCTTGTTCATCATCGCGACGAACTGCTCGACGGTGCCGCCCACGCCCTCGGCCAGCGCCACCGAAGCGTCGTTGCCCGACTGGATGATCATGCCGCGGATCAGTTCGTCGACCTTGGGCGTCATCGTCGTGTCGATGAACATCAGCGACGGATCGCCCTTGCGCTCGTCCCACGCGCGCTTGGAGATCGTCAGCGTCTGGTCCAGCGTCAGCCGCTTGGCCTTGAGCGCGTCGAAGACCACGTAGGCCGTCATCAGCTTGGTCAGCGAGGCGGGATCCTGCGGCGTGTCGGCATCGCGCTCGGCGAGCGTCTGGTGCGTCGTCAGGTCCAGCAGGATGAAGTTGCGCGCCGCGACCTCGGGCGGCGTCGGCGCCTGCGCGGCCGCGCCGGTCACCATCAGGAAGCTGGACAGGCCCACGCCGAGGGCCAGGGAGGCGAAGAATCGTTTCATGCGGGAGAAATCCTCAGGGACACCTCAGGCGCGCGCGGCGCCGGCGCCATGCCAGCTGCGCGTCACGAGGTTCTTGAGCAGCGGCAACTGCCCATGGAAGAAATGCCCGACACCGGGCACCACGATGACCGGCAGCGCCTGCGGGCGCGCCCAGTCGAGCACCGCCGGCAGCGGCACCACATCGTCCTGTTCGCCGTGGATCACGACGGTATCGGCCGGCACCGCCGCGACGCCGAAGCGGCTCGCGGCCGGACCGACCAGCAGCAGGCGCTCGGCGGGCTGCTCGAGCTTGAGCGCCGCCTGCGACGCGACGAAGCCGCCGAACGAGAAGCCCGCCAGCGCCAGCGCCAGCGGCACCGGCGCGTCGCGGAAGGCGGCGATCACGGCCAGCGCGTCGTCGACCTCGCCGCGGCCCTCGTCCCAGGCGCCGGCCGACTTGCCGATGCCGCGGAAGTTGAAGCGCACCGCGCGATAGCCCAGGTGCACGAAGGCGCGCGCGATCGTCTGCACCACCTTGTTGTCCATCGTGCCGCCCTGCGTCGGATTCGGGTGGCAGATCACGGCGACGCCGCGCAGCGGGCCGGCGTCGACCGCGGGTTCATCGACGGCGCATTCGATCTCGCCGGCCGGGCCGGCGATCTGTCGGCGCTGGGTCTGGGCATTCATGCGAGCGGGCTCCCGATCAACGGCCGACCGAGTCGTCCAGCACCAGCCGGTCGACGATCTCGCCGTGCTTGAGGTGGCGCTCGACGATCTCGTCGATGTCGCTGTTGTCGACGAACGAGTACCAGACCGCGTCCGGATACACGACCGCCACCGGGCCGCCGGCGCAGCGGTCCAGGCAGCCCGCCTTGTTCACACGCACGCCGCCCTTGCCCGCGAGGCCTTGCGCCTTCACTTGCTTCTTGCAGTGGTCGAAGGCCTCCTGCGCGCCGTGCTGGAGACAGGCGTTCTCGTTCTCGCGCTGGTTCAGGCAGAAGAAGATGTGGCGCTGGTAGTAGCTGGTCGAGCTCATCGTTCGATTGTAGTTTCAGGGTTTTCACCGACCGGCCGTCCGTGCGATCCGTCACGGCCCGCTTGTCCTTCAGAGCGCCCACCGGCGGCCGGCGGCGCCGGCGGGCGATCGGCCGCGCGGTCGCTCTGCGTGACGCCGTAGAGCAGCCACGCCAGCGCCGCGAAGGGCCACAGCCAGCCCACCCACTGCGCCAGTCCGTACATGTTGACGAAGCGGCCCTGCTCCCAGAACTGCAGGCTCTCGAGCAGGTAGGGATCAGCCGGCGCCTCGGCCATCAGCGCGATCAGCGCCGTCAGCACCACCAGGCCCCAGGCCGCATTGGCGCGGCGCGACATGAACGCCGCCAGCAGCGCGAGCGCGCCGCCCAGGATGAGGCCGGGCGCGGTCGTCGCGGTCAGCCAGGCCCAGGCGTGATCGGGGCCGAAGTTCAGCAGCGTCGACCAGGCCGTGGTGGTGATGCCGATCGCCGCCGCGCCCAGGACCAACGGGAAGCGCCGCCAGCCCGGCCGCGCCACCGACAGCGCCAGCAGGCACGGCGCCAGCAGGCCCATCGCGATGGCGATGGCCTCCAGGCCGGGCGGCAGCGGCAGGTCGTCGGGGAGTTCCTGCGGCGCCAGTTCCCAGGGGGTGTTCTCGAGCAGCATCTCGGCCCATTCGCGCAGGCGCGGGAAAAGCTGCCCCAGCCCCAGCGGCAAGGGCGCCGGATACAGCAGGCCCACAGGCCACAGCGCCAGCAGCGCCAGCGCGCCCGCGCTGTGCGGCGCGAACCAGCGCTCGCGCCAGCCGCTCCAGCGCGCCAGCCCGCCCAGCCGCAGCAGCGCCCAGGCGCAGAAGGCGCCCAGCCAGGCGCCGGCGCTGTTCAGCAGGAAATCGGCCAGCGAAGGCACCCGTCCCGGGAGGAAGTACTGCAGCGTCTCCATCGAGAACGACAGCAGCGGCAGCCCCGCCAGCGACAGGAGCAGCGCGCGCAGCAGGCCGCCGCCGCTGCGGATCACCGCCGAGAAGCACAGCAGCCCGAGCGGCCAGTAGCCGGCGACGTTCACCCAGATGTCGAAGCGCCCCCAGTAGCGCGGCCAGGGCAGGCCGACCACGCCGGGCCAGGGCAGGCTGGGCGGCAGCCGCCAGGGCCAGAACGGATAGAGGCTGGCGTAGAGCACCAGCACGGCGTAGCACAGGGCCAGCCAGGTGGCGGAGCTGCGCCGTTGCATCACCGGATCAGAACGGCTTGACGACGACCAGGATCACGATCGCCGCGAACAGCAGGATCGAGGCCTCGTTGAACACGCGGAACCACTTGTGGCTGCGGCGGTTGGCCATCAGCTCGAACTTGCGCAGGAACGCGCGGCAGACGTGGTGGTAGCCGATGGCCAGCACGACCAGGCCCAGCTTGGCGTGCATCCAGCCGTTGCCCGGCCCGCGGCCGATGCCGTAATGGCCCCACAGCGTCAGCCCGAAGATCAGCGCGAGCACCATCAGCATCGTGCTGAAGCGGTAGAGCTTCAGGCCCATCAGCAGCAGGCGCTCGCGCTCGGCATGGCTGTCGGACGGGACCATGGCCAGGTTCACGAAGATCCGCGGCAGGTAGAACAGTCCCGCGAACCACGCGGCGACGAAAATGATGTGGAGGGCTTTGATCCAGAGCATCGCGGCATTATGGATGGCGCGAAAAAAAACCCCGGCTTCACAGCCGGGGTCGGAAAGCCTTATCGCTGTCATCACGTTAAGGCTCCTGCTCAGGGAGGAAAAGCAGGGAATGACAACCGAGCGGCTATCATTCAAGAGCGACTTTAACAGATCTGCCGAATTTCGAAATCTACGTCTTTCCACGTAGCGGTCCCTCGAACCGGTGGAATTTCTCGGAAACCATGCAACTTCCCGCCCCCTATCCCGCCAGCCGCCCGCGTCGCCTGCGCCGCGATGCCTACACCCGGGCGCTGGTCCGCGAACACCGCCTGCACCCCAGCGATCTGATCTTCCCGGTCTTCGTCCATGAGGGCGAGAACCGCGTCGAGCCCATCGCGTCGATGCCCGGCGTGTCGCGGCTGAGCCTGGACCGGCTGCTCCCCGTCGCCGAGGAATGCGTCGAGCTGGGCATCCCGGTGATGGCGCTGTTCCCCGCGATCGACCCGTCGCTGAAGACGCCCGACGGCATCGAGGCGACGAATCCGGACGGCCTGATCCCGCGCGTCGTGCGCGCGCTCAAGGAGCGGGTGCCGGGCCTGGGCGTGCTGACGGATGTCGCGCTCGACCCTTACACCAGCCACGGCCAGGACGGCGTGCTCGACGAGCAGGGCTACATCCTCAACGACCGCACCGTCGAACTGCTGCGCCAGCAGGCGCTGGTCCAGGCCCAGGCCGGCGTGGACATCGTCGCGCCCAGCGACATGATGGACGGCCGCATCGGCGCGATCCGCGCCGCGCTGGAGGCCGACAGCCACATCCACACGCGGATCATGGCCTACAGCGCCAAGTACGCGAGCGCCTTCTACGGCCCCTTCCGCGACGCGGTGGGCTCGCGCACCAACCTGGGCAAGGCCGACAAGAAGACCTACCAGATGGACCCCGGCAACGGCGACGAGTCGCTGCGCGAGGTCGGCCTGGACCTGGCCGAGGGCGCCGACATGGTCATGGTCAAGCCCGGCATGCCCTACCTGGACATCGTCCGCCGCGTGAAGGACGAGTT
This sequence comes from Roseateles sp. Mitsp63, assembly GCF_059491535.1. Classification (NCBI taxonomy): domain Bacteria; kingdom Pseudomonadati; phylum Pseudomonadota; class Betaproteobacteria; order Burkholderiales; family Sphaerotilaceae; genus Roseateles; species Roseateles sp. Mitsp63. The sequence continues at coordinate 6,061,437 of NZ_CP168509.1, forward strand.
CCGCGTGCCCACCTTCGCCTACCAGGTCAGCGGCGAGTACGCCATGATCAAGGCCGCCGCCGCCAATGGCTGGCTGGACCACGACGCCGTGATGATGGAAGCGCTGCTGGCCTTCAAGCGCGCCGGCGCCGACGGCGTGCTGACCTACTTCGCGATGGACGCGGCGCGCCTGATCAAGGCCGGCTGCTGACGCGCCGGCACGCCGGCTGCCCGCACGACGCATGCGTCTCTTCCACCTCAGCGACGCGGTCTACGAGGAACTCGCCGCGCTGCCGGAGGACCTTCCGCCCGAAGGCTTCCTCTGGATCGGCCTGCCGCGCCGCGAGTTCGAGCTCCAGCTCGGCACGCTGCAGCAGCGGCTGCAGCGCTGGACCGGCGCGCAGCTGCTGGACCTGCATGTGTCGGACCTGATGAACCCGCAGCTGCCGTCCCACTTCGACTACACGAGCTGGTACGACCTGATGGTGTTCCGCCGGCTCGCGACCATGCCGGGCAGCGAGCAGTACCTGTCCGACGACAGCCCCCGCACCGCCGCGGCCGCCAACGAGGCGCTGCAGGCCATCGACACCAGCCCGGTCGGCTTCGCCGTCTTCGACCGCGTGCTGATCACCGTGCATCCGGGCGAGTGTTCGCTGCGGGACTACTTCGCGGGCAAGCTCGGCGCGCAGCAGGAAGGCCGCGACCTGCGCGGCAGCACCCGGCTGCCCGCCAGCCCCGCCGAGCTCATGCTGCGCATGGTCAATCACATGGTCGACAGCTACCTGGACCTGCGCCGCCTGCTGACCCGCCAGCTGACCACGCTGCAGAACCTGCTGCTGGACCGGCGCGGCCACTTCCGCGACTGGCAGGTCGTGCTGCATGCCCGGGACACGCTGTCGCGGCTCGAGGACCTCTGCGAGGACCAGCGCAGCGCGGTGCAGGAGTGGATCGACGCACTGGGCGAATGGCCGGCCGGCGACGCGCGCGCGCAGCGCGAGCGCGAGCTGCTCCGGGTGCGCTCGCGCGACGTGCTCGAACACGTGGAGCGCGTGCTGACGCATGTGCGGCGGCTCGAGACGTCGGCCGAGACCTCGGTGCAGATGCATTTCTCGCTCACCGGCGAGCGCACCAACAACATCATGCGCACGCTGACGGTGCTGACGGCGATCTTCCTGCCGCTGAACCTGATCACCGGCATCTTCGGCATGAACTTCGACACCCTGCCGCTGATCCATCGCGCGACCGGCTTCTGGATCGCGGTCGCCGTGATGGGTGTCACCGCGATCGCGCTCGGCGCCTTCTTCTGGCGCAAGCGCTACCTCGGGACGCAGCAGTAGCGCTCAGCGCTTCGCGTAGGGATCGGCGAAGCCCAGACCGAGCATGATCTCGGTCTCGCGCGCTTCCATGCACTCGGCCTCGTCGTCTTCCTCGTGGTCGTAGCCCTGCGCGTGCAGCGTGCCGTGGACCAGCATGTGCGCGTAATGCGCCGTCAGGTCCAGGCTCATCTCCCTGGCCTCGCGCTCGACAACCTCGGCGCAGATCACCAGGTCCGCCGCGACCACCGGCTCGTGCGTGTAGTCGAAGGTCAGCACGTTGGTCGCGTAATCCTTCGAGCGGTACTCGCGGTTGAGCGCCTGCCCCTCCTGGGCGTCGACGATGCGCACGGTGATCTCGCCCGGCAGCTCGAGCGCCGCGCGCATCCAGCGGATGACCTTGTGCCGCGGCAACTGCGCCTTGTGGCGCGGATCGGCGAATTGCAGCGACAGGCTCAGTTCGGGACGGCTCATCGGGCGGCTCCCTTGCGGGCGGGCTTCTTCACCGCGGGCTTCTTCGCCGCAGGCTTCGTGATGGCGGGCTTCTTGGTGGCGGGCTTCTTGGTGGCAGGCTTCTTCACGGCAGGCGCCTTGGCGGAGACCGTCCTGGCGACCGCCTGCTTTGCGGCTGGCTTCCTTGCGGCTGCCTTCTTCGCAGCGGGCTTCGCTGGCGCCGGCGCGGGCGCGTCGTCGAAGCGGGCCGGCGCCTCGCGCAACTGGATCGCGCGCAAGCGGCGCTCCTCGCGCTCCTCGGCGAAGCGGGCCTCGCGCTCCTGCTGCTCGCGGGCCTCCTCGCGTGCCGCCACTTCCGCGCGGTCCTCGTAGGCCTGCACGATGCGGGCCACCAGCGGATGCCGCACCACGTCGGTCCGGTTGAAGCGCGTGATCGCGATGCCCTCGACACCGTCCAACACCTGCTCCGCGTCGACCAGCCCGCTGTGCATGCCGCGCGGCAGGTCGATCTGGCTGGTGTCGCCGGTCACCACGCACTTGCTGCCGAAGCCGATGCGGGTCAGGAACATCTTCATCTGCTCGGGCGTCGTGTTCTGCGCCTCGTCGAGGATCACGAACGCGTGATTCAGCGTCCGGCCCCGCATGAAGGCCAGCGGCGCGATCTCCAGCTGGCCCTTCTCGAAGGCCTTGGTGACGCGGTCGAAGCCCATCAGGTCGTAGAGCGCGTCGTACAGCGGCCGCAGGTAGGGATCGACCTTCTGCGTCAGGTCGCCGGGCAGGAAGCCCAGCCGCTCGCCGGCTTCGACCGCCGGCCGCGTCAGGATGATGCGCTGCACGGCCGAGCGCTCCAGCGCGTCCACCGCGCAGGCCACCGCCAGGAAGGTCTTGCCGGTGCCGGCGGGACCGATGCCGAAGCTGATGTCGTGGGCCAGGATGCGCCGCAGGTAGTGATGCTGGTTGGGCGTGCGCCCGGCCAGGTCCGCGCGGCGCGTGCGCAGCACGATGTTGTCGCCGTCCGCGTCCTGCGCGCCGGCGCCCGCCGATGGCGCGGCGACATCGTTGGCCGCCTCGACGATCGCCAGCCGCAGGCTCTCGGCCGGGATGGCGCGATCGGCGCGCGCATAGAGCGTTTCCAGCAGCGTCACCGTCCGCTGCGCGGCGGCGCGATCGCCTTCGACGTTGAAGTGCTCGGCGCGGTGGGTGATGCGCACCGAGAGCGCCGCCTCGATCTGGCGGAGATGCTCGTCCAGGGGGCCGCACAGGTGCGACAGACGCCGGTTGTCGGCGGGGGTGAAGGCGTGGCGCAGGTTCAAGGCGGCGAGGGCTCCGTATTCAGGGGGGTTGCGGGCGGTATTGTGGCGCGGCGGTGCGCCGCGTGCCTGTCGCGCCTGCACAATCGCCCCCCATGCAGCGGACCTCAGAACAACAAGGGAGCAGGGCCTGCCGCGGCGAGACTGCGCCGGCGCGAGGAGGCGGATCGCGGCGTGTCACGGCCGGCATCGCGGCGGCGCTGTCGCTGGCCGTGCCGGTGTGCCTGGCCCAGGTGGCCGACGCCGCGACCGCCGGCGGCACGGGCGCCGCGCCCGGCTCCTTCGCCGCGGTCTGGTCCCGGCTGGCCCCGCTGCTCGCGTACGGGCTCCAGTCGGCGCTGGTGCTGATGGCCTTCGTGCTGGGGCTGCTGATCTGGCAGCGGCGCGCGCAGCGCCACATCGGCTGGCTGCTGGCCCTGATGCCGGGCTGGATCCTCATGGTCGGGCTGGCGCCGCTGACGCCCTGGCCGTCGGCGGTCGCCGTGATCCTCGCGCCCTGGCTTCTCTGGTGCGCGGTGCACTACCTGATGCGGCGCATGCGCCGCCGCGACCCGCGCCTGCATCGCCTGCTGATCGCGCAGGCACTGCTCTTCCCCGCCGCGCTGCTGCTGCCGGTGCCATCGGCGCGCATCGCCGCCTTCGCGCTCTGGTGGCTGGGCGCCGAGTTGCTGATCGTGATGGCCTGGCACTTGTGGCAGCGCTGGCAGGACATGTTCCTGCCCACCCTCGAGGAGCGCTACCCGCCGTCCGACTTCGTCATCAGCTGCGTGCTGGTCGGCTTTGGCGCGCTGGCGGTGGTGGCCGCCTGGACCCTGCCCGGCAGCGGGCTGGCCGGCATCCTGGGCCCGCTGTCGCTGATCGGATTGGGACTGCAGCGCGTGCGCGAGTTCGCCCGGGCGCTGACGCAGTCGGAGCTGGCCGTGCTGCAAGGCGAGCTGCGGCTGCAGGAACGCATCGCCGAGCTCGAGCGCCACTTCGACCAGGTCGCCGAGGCCAAGCTGGAGCAGGTCACCGAGCGCGAGCGCAAGCGCATCGCCGCGGACCTGCACGACGACCTCGGCGCCAAGCTGCTGACCATCGTCCACACCAGCGAGTCGGACCGGATCTCCACGCTCGCGCGCGAGGCGCTCGAGGAGATGCGCCTGTCGGTGCGCGGCCTGACCGGCAAGCCGGTCCAGTTGCTGGACGCGCTCGGCGACTGGCGCGCGGAGGTCGTCTCGCGGCTGGCGCAGGCCAACATCCTGGCCGAGTGGAAATCGCCCTCCGAGGACATCGAGCACACCTTCCCCGCCCGCGCCTACGTCCAGACGACGCGCATCCTGCGCGAATCGGTCAGCAACATCATCAAGCACAGCGGCGCCACCCACTGCGTCATCAGCTGCTCGGCGCAGGACGGCTATTTCTCGGTGGTGATCCAGGACAACGGCCAGGGCATTCCGCTCGAACTCGAAGGTCGCCTGGACAAGGGACACGGCATGGCCAGCATGAAGGCCCGCGCCAAGCAGATGCACGGCCAGTGCCTGGTCGAGTCCGGCCCTGGCTGGGGCACCGTGATCCGGCTCACGATCCCGCTCTGATCGCGCTCTGATCGCGCTTCGCCTCGCGGGCGCGCCGCGATCGGGCCCGCGGCGTGATCCATTGCCGCGGACGCCACACTCGGGCGTTGATCGGGATGGTCAGCCCACCGAGAAAGCCGTACCGTTGCATCCACCCGCCAGCTTCCCGGCGGGTGTCGATTTCCTGAGCAAGAATCCCGCGCCATGAACCACATCCTGCTCCTCGAAGACATTCCCGAAATCCGCGCCTGGCTCAAGGTGCTGGTGAAACAGGTCTTCGCCAACGCGGTCGTCACCGAATGCTCGCGGGTGCAGGACGCGCTGCAGCAGGTCAACAGCCAGCGCTTCACGCTGGCCCTGCTCGACCTGGGATTGCCCGATGGCTCCGGCGTCGAGGTGATCTCCGCGCTGCGCGAGAAGCAGCCCGAGGTCCAGTCCGTCATCGTCACCATCCATGACGACGACGAGCACCTGTTCCCCGCGCTGCAGGCCGGCGCCTTCGGCTACCTGCTCAAGGAGCAGTCGCGCGAGTTGCTGGTCGAGCAGCTGCAGCGCATCAGCCAGGGCGAGCCGCCGCTGTCGCCGTCGATCGCCCGCAAGGTCATCGCCTATTTCACCTCCCAGCGCCGGCCGCAGGCGGCGCAGGTGCTGCACGAGGTGTCCCTGACCGACCGCGAGACCGAGGTCCTGCTGCGCGTCGCCAAGGGCTTCACGCTGCCGGAGATCGGCGTGCAGCTGGGCCTGTCGCGCCACACCATCGCCGACTACGTCAAGCAGATCTACCGCAAGCTCAACGTGAGCTCGCGCGCCGAGGCCGCGCTGGAGGCGCAGCGGCTGGGCCTGTTCGGACGCAACTGAGCGCGGCGCCGGCCATCGCCGCCGGCCCCGGGAAAATACTGGACGGACATCCAGCAAATCGCCGTCGAACGGCCGGCGAACGCGGATAATCCCCGCCCATGATCGGCAAGCTCACCGGCGTCATCGCGGAAAAATCGCCTCCGCAGGTCCTCATCGACGTGCAAGGCGTCGGCTACGAAGTCGACGTGCCGATGAGCACCTTCTTCAACCTCCCGGGCCTGGGCGAACGCGCCTCGCTGCTGACCCACCTGAGCATCCGCGAGGACGCGCATGTGCTCTTCGGCTTCCTGACGCCCGAGGAGCGCAACACCTTCCGCCTGCTGATCAAGATCAGCGGCGTCGGGCCGAAGATGGCGCTGTCGCTGCTCTCGGGCATGACGGTGGGCGACCTGGCGCAGGCGATCTCGAAGCAGGAGACCGGCCGGCTGGTGAAGGTGCCAGGCATCGGCAAGAAGACCGCCGAACGGCTGCTGCTGGAGCTCAAGGGCAAGCTCAGTCCGGATCTGTCGCTGCCCGTGTCGGTGGCCAATGACGCCCAGGCGGACATCCTGCAGGCGCTGGTCGCGCTGGGCTACAGCGAGAAGGAAGCCGGCGCCGCGCTGAAGACGCTGCCGGCGGACATCGGCGTCAGCGAAGGCATCAAGCTGGCGATGAAGCACCTGTCATGATCGGCCGACCCGCGACGTCCGCCCCGCCCCCCTCCGCGCCATGAGCATCCAGACCGACGACTTCACGCCCGCGCCCCAGCAGGCCCGCCTGATCAGCGCGCAGCCGGCCTCGCCGAACGAGGACGCGATCGAGCGCGCGCTGCGCCCCAAGCTGCTCGACGAATATGTCGGCCAGGCCAAGGCGCGCGAGCAGCTGGAGATCTTCATCGGCGCCGCGAAGAAGCGGCGCGAGGCGCTCGACCATGTGCTGCTGTTCGGCCCGCCCGGCCTGGGCAAGACGACGCTGAGCCACATCGTCGCCGCCGAGCTGGGCGTCAATCTGCGCCAGACCAGTGGGCCGGTGCTCGAAAAGCCCAAGGACCTGGCGGCGATCCTGACCAACCTCGAGCGCAACGACGTGCTGTTCATCGACGAGATCCATCGGCTGTCGCCGGTCGTCGAGGAAATCCTGTATCCGGCACTGGAGGACTATCAGATCGACATCATGATCGGCGAAGGGCCGGCGGCGCGCTCGATCAAGCTGGACCTGCAGCCGTTCACGCTGGTGGGCGCCACGACGCGTGCCGGCATGCTGACCAACCCGCTGCGAGACCGCTTCGGCATCGTGGCGCGGCTGGAGTTCTACACGGCCGAGGAGCTGCAGCGCATCGTCACGCGTTCCGCGTCGCTGCTGGGCGCGGCGATCGAGCCGGCGGGCGCCTTGGAAGTGGCGCGGCGCTCGCGCGGCACGCCGCGGATCGCGAACCGGCTGCTGCGCCGCGTGCGCGACTACGCCGAGGTCAAGGCCGACGGCACCATCACCCGCACGATCGCGGAGAAGGCGCTGGCGATGCTGGATGTCGATCCGCTGGGATTCGACCTGATGGACCGCAAGCTGCTGGAGGCGGTGGTGCACCGCTTCGACGGCGGGCCGGTGGGTCTGGACAACGTCGCCGCCGCGATTGGCGAGGAGCCCGGCACCATCGAGGACGTCATTGAGCCCTACCTGATCCAGCAGGGATTCCTGCAGCGCACGCCGCGCGGCCGCATCGCGACGCTGGCGGCCTATCGCCACCTGGGCGTGGCGCCGCCCAAGCAGGCGGGGCAGCTGTTCGACTGAAGGCACGCGCCACCGGCGCGGCTCCAATGAAAAAGGCGCTCCGAGGAGCGCCTTTCTGCTGACTGATCCGAAGATCAGAAGTTGTGGCGGACACCCACGGCGAACGAGCTCAGGTCGTCCACCTTGTTGGGAGTGTTCGCGTCCACGGCCGTGTAGAACGCGTAGACCTTGGTGCGCTTGCTCAGGTTGTAGTTGTAGGCCAGCGTGTACTGCTTGCCGCCGTAACGACCGTTGCCGAAGGAGTAGGCGCCAGCCTTGGTGCCGCCGACGTTCAGGTGGAATTCCGACTGGCCCATCGTGTACATCACGGCGGCGCGGCCGATCCAGCGGTTGTCCTTGGCGCCCGGCGATTGCGGGGTGCCCGACTCTTCACGCTGCGCGTAGCCGCCGAAGGTGAACGCGCCCAGTTCGTACAGGCCGCGGATCGCGTACTGCTTGGCCGGACCTTGCTTGCTGTAGCCAGCGCCCAGGTGCATCGGGCCTTGGTCGTAGTTCAGCGCCACGTCGTAGCCGCGGGCTTCGCCAGGAGCGCCTTCGCCGGCGTGGACGGCGAACTCGCCGTTGAAGCCGTTGATGTTCGGGGTGAAGTAGCCGACCTTGTTGGTCTGCGTGAAGCCGGCACCCGAGTACAGCTTGTCTTCCGACGTGCCGGTGTCGTGGTTGTGCATCGACACGTAGTCGGCGGTGGCGTAGTACGAGCCGGGGGTCCAGCGGCCCAGGCGGATCGCGCCGAAATCGCCCGACAGCTGCACGCTCGCTTCACGGTTCCAGAACGCCGCGTTGGTCTGGCGGCCGTCGTCGGAGTTCAGGCCGTGTTCCAGCGCGAAGCTGGCCTTCAGGCCGCCACCCAGGTCTTCGGTGCCCTTGAAGCCCAGACGCGAGTTGTTGTTGATCACCGAGGCGACGCGATCGTTGTCACCGCGCTTGATGCTTTCCACCGAGGTGTTGATGCGGCCCCAAAGCGTGACGGAGCTTTGCGCGAACGCCGGGACGGAGAGAGCCGCGATGGCCGCAGCGAATGCAATCTTTTTCATACCCACCTTCATCAGTTGGAGGTTTCAGCCGGTCTGGCTCAATGGCTTTACTGCAAGGTGTGCGGAGTATAGAAGTGCGTTGCACGCACCCATCACGCCCGACGCGAAATTGCAACAGTTCCCCGTTAGGGGTGTTCCTGAGTGGCGCGGGGCGTCAAAAGCCACGCCGTCAAGACCTGCCCCGCCAGCAGTGCCGCCAGCACGGCGAGCTGCTGCGGCGGGCTCAGACGATGGGCGTTCCAGAGGAACAGCGCGACCCCGCCAAGCAGCGCGACGAAGGCGGCCATCGCCGCCCCCGCGTGCGAGGACGGGACCTTCGGGTCGAACAGCGGCCGCTGGAGCGGGTCGTAGCCGGGCGCGATGCGCGCGCCGATGCCCGGCTCCCAGTGCGCGGGCTCCCACCACAGACGCAGCTTGTCCCGCCAGCGCGGCGTGCGCCGGCTCTTGGCCAGCAGCCTCGCGTAGACCTGCACGTTGGCGGTCCAGGGGTTCCAGCTTCGCAGGGCGTCGCGGGTGCCGTAGACGCAGCGCTCCCCGTCCAGTTCTTCCTGGAAGCTCCCGAACATCCGGTCCCAGATGACGAGGATTCCGCCGTAGTTGCGGTCGAGATAGGGGTCGTTGACGGCGTGATGCACGCGGTGGTTCGATGGCGAACAGAACCAGCGGTCGAACCATCCAAGCTTGCCGATCTGCTGCGTGTGGACCCAGAACTGGTACAGCAGGTCCACCAGCGCCACCACCGCGTAGACCAGCGGCGGGAAGCCCAGGATGGCCATCGGCATGTAGAAGATCCAGCCGGCCAGCCAGCCGCTGCCCGTCTGGCGCAGCGCGGTGGACAGGTTGTAGTCCTCGCTCTGGTGATGGACCGCGTGGGCGGCCCAGAGCAGCGCGGTCGTGTGGCCGAGCCGGTGATGCCAGTAATAGAGGAAGTCGTACAGCAGCAGGCCGGTCAGCCATACCCACCAGGCGCCAGCGTCGAGCCGCGTCAACGCCGCGCGCTCGAAGACCCAGGTGTAGATGCCCAGCGTGAACAGCTTGGTCAGCACGCCCACCACCTGGCTGAGCATGCCCAGCGCGATGCTGCTGATCGCGTCGTTGAGCCGGTAGGTGTTGCGGCCACGGCGCACGCCGACCCAGTACTCCAGCCCGATCAGGGCGAAGAACACGGGCGTGGCCAGCACGATGATCTGTGCGTCGGTCATGGTCTCCTCGACGGGCGCTCGATGCGGCGCCTCTTTCGATGCCGGCGGCCCGCGGCCGCCCCTCGGCGGGTCAGGCCTTGATCGCCTGCGGCGTGGCCGGGATGAAGCCCGGCACGCCCGGGTCGTCGAGCGTCAGCCCCTGCAGGTGCTGGTCGTCGTTCCAGCCCACCAGCGTGAAGCCCTGCGGCGAATGCAGCAGCCGGTTGACGCTGGCGTTACCCAGCACCCAGCTCCTGGGCGCCTGCAGGTCGATGCGGGTCGCGGCGCGGTAAAGGCAGTCCAGCACCCCGCCATGCGCGACCACCGCGATGGTCTGGCCCGCATGCCGCGCCGCCAGCTCCGAAACGACGGCGGTGACCCGCGCGTGCAGCATCGTCAGGCTCTCGCCGCCCGGCGGCTGGAAATCGGGATCGCGGCGGCGCCACCGCAACGCATCCTCGGGGAACGAGGCCTCGATCTCGGTCCAGAGCTTGCCCTCGTGAACGCCGAACGCGCGTTCGCGCAGCCGCTCGTCCAGGCGCACCTCGAGTCCGTGCGGCGCGGCCACATGGCGCGCGGTGACCGCCGCGCGGTCGAGGTCGCTCGAATAGACCGCATCGATGACCTGATCGGCCAGCGCTTCACCGAGGCGCCGCGCCTGGCGCAGGCCGAGCTCATTGAGCGGCAGGTTCAGATGGCCTTGCAGCCGGCCTTCGCGGTTCCAGGCGGTCTCGCCGTGCCGGATCGCCAGGATCAGCGTCGACTCCACTCAGACGCCCCAGACCACATCGGTGTTGGCGGCCTGCGCGGCGCGCATCAGCTCGAGCAGCGGCCACAGGCGCTGGCGCAGCATGACCTCGGGCGCGGGTGGCGGCTTGCGGCCCTCGGCCCGAGCCTCCTCGGCGGCTCGGTCGAGCGCCTGCTGCTCCTGCGCGATGGCGGCCTCGCCGCGCTCGATCAGCGCCGGCAGGTCGGCCGCCTGGAAGATGCCCTGCGGCGACGCGCCGCGGCCCAGCGTCTCGAGCGCCCGGTCACCGTGCGCGGCCAGCATGATCACGTCCGCACCGGCCTTCGACTTGAACTTGTACAGCACGCTTGTCTCCCGGCCGTCGACGACGGCCATCGGCGCATTGTGCCGCCCTCGCGCCCGCGTCTGTGGAGAGGTCTCCCGACCCCGCTCAGGGGCGGACCGGATTGCCGCCGCGAAACGGAAGGCTGCCGGTATGACGGCCGCGCTCAGCCGCCGCGCAACAGGTGCACCGAGGCGCGTGCCGGACGCGGCGCCGCGGTCCGCTGGGCCATTGCCGCCTTCGCCGCCTCGACCTCGGCCGCGATCTGGGCGTGGCGCTCCTCGAAGGCGCGTGTCTCCAACGCCGGCGCGCACAGGAAGCCCTGGTATTCATGGCAGCCGCAGCGGGCGAGGAAGTCGCGCTGGGCCTCGGTCTCAACGCCCTCGGCGATGACCTTCAGGTTCAGCGCGCGCCCCATCTGGATGATCGCGTTGACGATGCCCGCGTCGCTGGCATCGCCGGGCAGTCCCTTGACGAAACTGCGGTCGATCTTGAGGCGCTGGATGGGGAAGCGCTTCAGGTAGCCGAGGCTGGAATAGCCGGTGCCGAAGTCGTCGATCGCCATCAGCACGCCGAGCTCGGACAGCGCCTGCATCCGATGCAGCGCCTCCTCGGCGTCGCGCAGCAGCACGGACTCGGTGAGTTCGAGCTCCAGCAGCGACGGCGGCAGGTCATAGGCGCGCAGCGCCTGCGCGACCTGTTCGACGAACTGGGTCTGCTGGAACTGCAGCGCCGACACGTTGACCGCCACCGGCACGCGCAGGCCCTTCTGGAGCCATGCCGCCGCCTGCGCCACGGCCTGCTGCAGCACCCATTGGCCGATCGCGACGATGAAGCCGCTCTCCTCGGCGACCGGAATGAACTCGGACGGCGGCACGTCGCCGCGCAGCGGATCGCGCCAGCGGATCAGCGCCTCGGCGCCGATCAGCTCACCGGTCTCGAGCGCGACCTGCGGCTGGAAGTGGAGCCGGAACTCCCGCTCCTGCAAGGCCTGGCGCATCGCGTGGTCGAGCCGCATCCGCGACAGCAGGTCCACGTCCTTGCGCGGCTGGTGGAAGCGGAACGCGCTGCGGCCGCTCTCCTTGACCCAGTGCATCGCGCGCTCGGCGCTGGCGAGCAGCTCCTCGGCGCCCGCGCCATCGCCGGGGAACAGCGCGATGCCGGTGCTGCAGGTGACGGTGAAGCTGAGCGTATCGAAGCAGAACGGCCGCGACATCGCCTCCTGCACGCGCCGCGCGGCGTGCTCGGCGCCCCGCGCGTCGGCCTGATGGATCAGCAGCGCGAACTCGTCGCCGTCCAGGCGCGCGACCGTGTCGACCTCGCGCAGCGATTCCTTCAGCCGCAGCGCGACTTCCTTCAGCACGCGGTCGCCGTACGAGTGCCCCAGCGTGTCGTTGATCTGCTTGAAGCGGTCCAGGTCGACGTTGAGCAGCGCGAACGGTGTGGTCTCGCGGCGGGCCATGGCCTGCGCGTAGTCGACGCGCTCCATCAGCGCGCGGCGGTTCGGCAGCCCGGTGAGCATGTCGTTGTGGGACAGCTCCTCGATGCGCTGGTGCGCGGCGAGCTTCTCGCTGAGATCGCGGAACGAGTACACGCGCCCGATCGGCCGCCCGCGGCTCCACTGCGGCAGCGACACGCGCTCGAGCACGCGGCCGTCGATCAGCTTGAGGTTGTCGCTCGTATGCAGCAGCGGCGACTCCTGGATCGCGCCTAGCCGCATCGCGTAAGCGGCGCCATCGACGACGCTGCGCCGCATCCAGGCCTGCACGGCCTCGTCGTTGCGCTCGTTGAGCAGGTCCTCGGGAATGCCCCACAGCGACGCGAGCCGCTGGTTGAAGCTGCGGATGCGGCCGGCCAGGTCCGTGACGAGGATGCCGTCCGCGGTCGATTCGAGCGTCGCGCGCAATTCGGCGAGCAGTGTCTCGCGCTCCTCGTCGTGCTGGCGCTGCTGGGTCTGGTCGCGCATCGCGACCAGCCACAGCCCGTCGCCCTGCGGCTGCGTCACATGGCTGATGCGGCGCGACACCCACAGCATGCGGCCGTCGGCGTGCCGCATCATCGTGTCGGTGTGCAGGCTTTCGCGGCGGCCGATCGCGGCATCCATCCAGAACAGGGCGTCCTCGGGCGTCGATGCCAGCGACTCGATGCTCGCGCCGACCAGGTCCTTCGCCGGCTGGCCGAGCAGTTGCTGCGAGGCCGCGTTCACCGCCACGACGCAATGCGTGCGGGCATCCACGAGCCACACCGCCTCCTGCAGGCCGTCGATCAGCGGCAGGAAGGCGGTGTTGAACGCCGCGGGCGACGCGGCGGCGGCGATGCGGGCGGCCGGGAAGCTCATGCGGCCATTTCTCCCGGAGGCGGAGGCGGCGTCGCCATCGGGCCGGCTGACTCGAAGAAATAGGCGATGCGGCTGCGCGGGCTCAGGTAGTCCAGCGAGGCTCGCGGCAACTGCTGCGGCTTCACGCTGCGGCGGATGCCGAGGTCGGGCAGTTCTTCCAGATTCAGCACCAGCGCTTCGTCACGCGGCACCTTGGCATCGTGAACCATGACCTTGGGCTTGAGGGGACGCGACGAGTTGACGGCCACGACCAGCGCGTAGCGGTCGTCGGTCAACTGGACCGCGGAGCCCGGCGGGTAGACGCCCATCATGCGGATGAACGCGTTGAGCATGGTCGCGTCGAAGCGGCTGCGCCCCTGCGCGAACATCAGGGACAGCGCCTCATGCGGCGTCATCGCCTTGGAACTCAGCAGCGGATTGCACAGGCCGTCGAAGCGGTTGACCAGCGCCACGATGCGCGCGCCGATGCTCATGCGATCAGCGTTCAGGCGCTGCGGGAAGCCGCTGCCGTCGGCGTGTTCGTGGTGCTGCGCGATGATCAGCAGCGGACCGGCGCCGATGCCCATCTTCTGCCCCCACATCACGCCCTTGGCAACGTGCTGCTGGTAGGCGGCGACCTCGGCGGCGGTGAAGCTGTCGTCGCGATGGCGGAAGCGGGGCGTGAGCTCCATCTTGCCGATGTCGTGCAGCAGCGCGCCCTGGCCGAGATCGAGCATCTCGTCGCGGCCCAGCCCGAAGGCGCGGCCCAGCAGCAGCGCGATCACGGCGACGTTCAACGCATGCGCGGTCCCGCGGTCACCGGCGCCTTCGTTGAGCAGGCGGATGTTGATGTCGCCCTCGATCAGCATCTTGTCCAGCAAGGCGCGGGACAACGCGGACGAGCGGTCGCGCGCGTCCGTCGGATCGCGGGGCACCAGGTCGATCAGGTCGCGCAGCGCGGTCGAGGCTTCGGCGTACTGGCGCTCGCACAGCAGCAGCGCCTCGCGCTGCTCGGCCAGCAGGCGGCGATGGCGCTCGCGGGCCTCGTCCTCGGCGGTGCGGCTCTCGGCCACGACCGCCGGCGCGGGCACCGGCGACGGCATCGGCGTCGCCTCCAGCGGCAGCTCGCTCTTGCCAGGGCTCCAGCGCACCTGCTTCAGACCCAGCCGGCGCAGGATCAGCAGTTGCTCTTCCGAGCTCAGCTTGAAGCTGCTGAGCGGAAACGGATGTGACATCCAGCCGAGGTCGAGATGGATGAACATCCCGACTTTCAGCTGGTTCACATCGATGAGCGGATCGGCCGATCTGTCCTTCATTCTTGTCGTTCCGCGCCCGGGTTCAGGCGCCCTCGTCCTGCAGCTTCGGCTGCCATGGGGCGCAACTTAAATGAAAAGCGGGTCAGCCGCGCGGCTTCCCGCATGATCACGGAGCCCGCGTGCAACTTGTCACAGGTTTTTCCTGGGGGCCCCTATGATCCCCCGGAACCGCCATTCTCATAAATATTCAGGAGACCTTGCATGCATGCGTTCGTTTGCGACGCCCAGCGCACGCCGTTCGGGCGTTATGGCGGGGCGCTCTCGCCGGTCCGCGCGGATGATCTGGGCGCCGTCCCGATCCAGGCGCTGATGGCGCGCCAACCCGGGCTGGACTGGGAGGCCCTGGACGACGTGTTCTACGGCTGCGCGAACCAGGCCGGCGAGGACAACCGCAACGTCGCGCGCATGTCCGCGCTGCTGGCGGGGCTGCCGATCGGCGTGCCGGGCGTGACGCTGAACCGGCTGTGCGGCTCCGGCATGGATGCGGTCGGCAGCGCCGCCCGCGCGATCCGCGCCGGCGAAGCGCAGCTCCTGATCGCCGGCGGCGTCGAGAGCATGAGCCGCGCCCCGTTCGTGATGCCGAAGGCCGAATCCGCCTTTTCGCGCGCGAATGCGATCTACGACACCACGATCGGCTGGCGCTTCGTCAACGCGGCGATGAAGGCGCGCCATGGCGTCGACTCGATGCCGGAGACGGCCGAGAACGTCGCCACCGATTTCGGCATCGAGCGCGAAGCCCAGGACCGCATGGCGCTGGCCAGCCAGACCAAGGCGCTGGCGGCTCAGCGCAGCGGCTTCTTCGACGCGGAGATCTGCCCGGTCACGATCCCGCAGAAGAAGGGCGACGCGGTCGTCGTGCGCCAGGACGAGCACCCGCGCGAAACCAGCCTGGAGGCGCTGTCCCGGCTCAAGGGCGTCGTCCGACCGGACGGTAGCGTGACCGCGGGTAACGCGTCCGGCGTCAACGACGGCAGCTGCGCGCTGCTGATGGCCGGCGAAGCCGCCATCGCCCGCCATGGCCTCACGCCGCGGGCCCGCGTGCTGGGCATGGCCACGGCGGGCGTGGCGCCGCGCATCATGGGCATCGGCCCCGCGCCGGCAAGCCGCAAGGTGCTGGCGCAGGTCGGCCTTTCGCTCGACCAGATGGACGTCATCGAGCTGAACGAGGCCTTCGCCGCCCAGGGGCTGGCCGTGCTGCGCGACCTCGGCCTGCGCGACGACGACCCGCGCGTGAACCCGAACGGCGGCGCGATCGCGCTCGGACATCCGCTTGGCGCCAGCGGCGCCCGCCTGGTCACCACGGCGATCAACCAGCTTCATCGCATCAACGGCCGCTACGCGCTCTGCACGATGTGCATCGGTGTCGGTCAGGGCATCGCGCTCGTCGTCGAGCGCGTCTGAAGGACTCCGGCGCGCCGGGAGGCGCGTTCCGGACCCCACATCAATAGTCTGACAATTGCCCGCCAGCCTCTGCGGCGCGGCGGGAGTTGTACGACCTCATCCTGGTGCAGCGCGGGAGCGATCGCCCTTCTCGAACCCATATCCAACGGTTTGGGGCGATTAAAAAATAGTCATGGGCGCGCGTAGGACTACGCAGGCGCCAATCGCACAGGGCGTGGGATACTGGCTAAGTTTGATGGCGCATACCGCTCATATATGTAGGGTATGCGGCGACAAGCATGATGTCTGACTATTGACGACCCGCTTAGCGTCCAACCGATCGCGGTTTCGCGCCCTTTTCTCCCGCTGAACGCCCATTGACGCGACCTTTATCAGGCCGTGGGGCGTGCTGCACGGCAAATGCACCAAAATGATGCACAAGGGTGCGATTTGCGGATCAAAACAATTGCCCTGGCAAACATTCTTCACAGGGTTGTCCCTATAGTCGTGGACATCACCTGCTTACGCCCAGCAGATTTGGGCGTCAAACGCACGTCCTCCCCCCTGCCATGTCCGCTGCTCGAGCCCACGATGAAGACCTGACCGCCATCCCGGTGGTCGCCCCCGCCCCTGATGCTGAAGTCCGTACCGGCCCGCTCAAGCGGGACCTGGTCGCCGGCCTGGAAAAAGGCCTGGCCGTGATCGAAGCCTTCGATCAGGAACGTCCCCGCCTCACCATCAGCGAAGTCGCCGGCCGCACCGGCCTGACCCGCGCGGCCGCCCGCCGCTACCTGCTGACGCTGACCCACCTGGGCTTCGTCTCGCAGGACCGCAAGATGTTCGCGCTGACCCCCAAGGTGCTGCGCCTGGGCCAGAGCTACATGCACTCCGCCCGCCTGCCCCGCATCATCGAGCCCGAGCTGCACAAGCTGGCCTACGCGATGAAGGAAGCCTCGTCGGCCGGCGTGCTTGATGGCAACGACGTGATCTGCATCTCCGCGACGAGCGCGGGCCGCGTGGTCTCGCCGACGCTGCAGCCGGGCACCCGTGTGCCGGCCTACTGCACCGGCAATGGCCGCGTGCTGCTGGCGGCGCAGCCGCAGGCGGAAGTCGATGCCTTCATCGCCCGCCAGGAACTGACGGCGCTGACCCCGCACACGATCACCCACCCGGAACGCCTGCGCATCGAGATCGCCCGCGCCCGCGCCCAAGGCTACGCGCTGATCGACCAGGAGCTGGAACAAGGCCTGCGCTCGGTGGCCGTGCCGCTGAAGAACTACAAGGGCGACACCGTTGCCGCGATGGCCATCAGCGTCCACGCGACCCGCATGAGCATGGAACAGATGGTCGAGCACTGCCTGCCGCCGCTGCTGCAGGCGCAAGCGCACCTGCGCATGCTGCTCTGAGGCTCCCGCGGCTCAACGAGAAAGCGCCCCGAGGGGCGCTTTTTCATGTCCGGACGCGAGGACTGGCGTCCGGGCCGGTTCTGGCCGGTCCAGCCCGTTCAGGCCCAGAGGCGCTGTCGCAGCAGCGGGCTGATCCGGTAGCGCTCGCTGCGATAGGCCTCGTGGAGCCCCTCGAGCGCGTCGACGACGAGCGGCGCGCCCAGTTGCGCGAGCCACTCGAAGGGACCGGCGGGATAGTTCACGCCCAGCTTCATCGCGGTGTCGGCGCCGGCCTCGTCGCAGACGCCCTGCCAGACGGCATCGGCGCCCTCGTTGATCAGCATCGCGATCGTGCGGGCGACCGCAAGGCCCGGCACGTCGCGCAGCACCAGCGGCTCCCAGCCGAGGCGCCGCAGCAGCGTCTCGGCATGCGTCTGCTGGACGTTGTCGACGCGCGGCCCGAAGGCGATCGCCAGGCCATCGAGCCGGTCGGGCATGAGCGGCCAGTCGATCACCGCGAGGCCGGGCTGGCTGCGCTCCCGCGCGAGTTGCGCGGCGCAGCGCCCGCGCGTGAGATGCAGCTGGACGCCTTCGACCGCGACACCGTTCCAGTCGGCCGTCTCATCGCGCTCGAACGCGACACCGCGGGTCGCCATCCAGCCCCCCAGCAGCTCCACCAGCGGGCCGCGGCCCGACAGCGTCACCGCGCCGACGTCGCCATCGATCACCGCGACCGGCGCGGCGGTGCCGGGCGCGCCCTCGTAGAAGCCCCGGCCAGCCTTGCGTCCAAGGCGGCCGCCATCGACGAGCGCCTTCTGCACCAGTGAGGGCTGATAGCGCTTGTCGCCGAAGTTGGCCTCGAAGACGGACTGCGTGACCAGGTAGTTGGTGTCGTGGCCGATCAGGTCCATCAGCTCGCAAGGCCCCATGCGGAAGCCGGCCCCGCGCAGCGCGCGGTCCAGCTGGGCCGGACTGCCGGCCTGCTCCTGCAGCAGCTGCAGCGTCTCGGCGTAATAGGGGCGTGCGATGCGGTTGACGATGAAGCCGGGCGTCGACTTCGCATGCACCGGCGTCTTGCCCCAGCGGCGCGACAGCGCCTCGATCGCCTGCGCGGCGCCGGCGTCCGTCTCCGCGCCCCAGACGACCTCGACCAGCTTCATCAGCGGCACCGGGTTGAAGAAGTGCATGCCGACGAGGCGGCGCGGCGTCGCCATGCCGTTGGCCAGCGCGGTGATGCTGATCGACGAGGTGTTGGACGCGATCAAGGCATCGGGCGGCAGCAGCGCGTCGAGCTCGCGCAGCAGCGCCTGCTTGGGCTCGAGCTTCTCGACGATCACCTCGATCACGAGCGCGGCGTCCGCCAGCTCCGCGGTCGATCCCGCCGGCGACATGCGGGCCAGCACCGCGTCGCGCGCGTCCTGTTCCATGCGCCCCTTCGCCACCAGGCCGTCGAGCGCCTTGCCGATCTGCGCGATCGCCGCCGCGGCGGCGCCTTCGCGCAGGTCCATGAGCCGGACCGGATGGCCCGCCTGCGCCGCCACCTGCGCGATGCCCGCGCCCATCACGCCCGCGCCGATCACCGCCACCGGTGCCCGCGCCGCGTCGGCGCCCGCGATGCGCCAGGTTCCCGTCGATGCCGTCATTGCTGTCTCCCAGGTCGATCCCGATGAATCCGGAAAGAGAGGATGCCGCGCGTCAATCCGCGCCGCCGCCGGCCTTCGGCACCCAGGCGGCCGGCCGCTTGCCGAGGAAGGCGGCGAAGCCCTCCTTGGCCTCCGCGCCCATGCGGACGCGAGCGATGGTCTGCGCGGTCAGCTCGCGCACCTCGCCGTTGACCGGTCCGACCTCGAGCTGCGCGAACAGCGCCTTGATCTCGGCCTGCGCCTGCGGGCCGTTCATCAGCAGTTCGGCGATCCAGCGCTCGACGGCCGCGTCGAGTCCACCGGCCGCGTCGCTCTCGACGACCTCATGCAGCATGCCGATGCGCAGCGCCTCGGCGGCCGGAATGCGGCTGGCGGTGAGCGCGAGCCGCCGCGCCTCCCGCGGACCCACGGCGTTCATCACGTACGGGCCGATCACCGACGGCAGGATGCCGAAGCGGGCCTCGCTGACGGCGAACTGGGCGCCGGCGGAGGCGATGGCGATGTCGCAGGCCAGCGTCAGGCCGACGCCGCCGCCCAGCGCCACGCCATGCACCTTCGCGAGCGTCGGCTTGGGGCAGCGCGCGATCCGGTCGAGCATGCCGGCGAAGCGGCGCGCGTCCTCGACGTTCCACTCCTGCGTCGCCTCCGACGCACGCTTCATCCACTGCAGGTCCGCCCCGGCGCTGAAGGCCTTGCCGGCGCCGTCGAGCACGACGACCCGCACGGCCGGGTCGCGGCCCAGGCGTTCGAAGGCGGCATCGAGCGCCGCGATCATGGCCTCGTCGAAGGCGTTGAACACCTCCGGCCGGTTCATCGTCACGCGCGCGACGCCGCGCGCATCGGTCGCAATCAGCAGGGTGTCCACGTGGCCAGTCTCCGTTGTCGTCGGCGGAGTATCGCAGCCCGACCGGTCGGTCGAGGAATGACCCGCTCAGCCGTCTTTCCGGTCTTCCCAGACTTCCTGGATCAGCTCGCGCAGCACGGTCAGCGCGTGATCTTCCGGCCCCTCCTTCTGGAGCCAGCACAGCCAGGTCTCGTCCTGCCAGTGCGGCCAGATGCGGAGCTCGCCGGCCTCCACCGCGGCCCGCGCCTGGTCGATGCGCAGCACCGCCGCGCCGAGCCCGCTCGCGACCATGCCGCGCACGGCGGCCTCGGTCTCGGCCATCAGGCTGTGCGGCGGCTCGCGGCCGGCGCTCTGGAACAGGCGCTCGGCGGCGGGACGCAGGCCGCAGTCCGGCGGCGTGCCGATCCACGGCAACGCGAGCAGCGCGTCGCGCGACACCGGCCACTCCCGGTCCGCGAAGCGCCGCGGCACGGCCACGGCCAGCTCCATGCGCCGCAGCCGATGCACCGCCAGGCCCTCGGCATGCTCACCGTCATACAGCACGTAGGCGCAGTCGACCTCACCGCGGCGCAGCGCCTGCACGCTGTGCAGCGACAGCCGCTGCATCAGCTGCAGCCCGATGCCGGGATGGCGCTCGGCGAGCTTCACCATCACCTCGCCCAGACGCAGCGCCAGCGGGTCGGAGACGGTGCCCATGCGCAGCAGGCCGCGCACTTCGCCGCGGATCTGCGCGGCCGCCTGGCGCAGGCGCTGCGCCGCGTCGAGCGTGCGCCGCGCCTCGTCGGCGAGCCGCTCGCCCGCCGGCGTCAGCGCCATGCCGCGCGAGCTGCGCTCGAACAGCTGCACGCCGAGCTCCTCCTCGAGCGCCTTGATCTGGGCGCTCACGGCCGGCACGCTGGTGAACACCTTCTCCGCGGCGCGGGTCAGGTTCCGTTCGGCCACGACGGCCAGAAAGCTCTTCAGCTGGTACAGCTCCATGGGCCGGGATTGTGACGAGTCGCCGCGGGCGCGCGTTCGGATTCTTCAAACGCCCCTTCCAAAGATGCGCATGGACCGCGCGCGCGCCGGTGCCCAGACTGCATGCCATCGACCTCTCCGAAAGCGAAGGGCTCCATGACTCCCGCCAATCCCTATGCCGCCACCGCGGCCATGCTGTTCGCCGCCATCTCCTGGGGCAGCCTCTTCCTCGTGGGCAAGCCGGTGCTGGGCCGGCTCGATCCGATCTGGTTCACCGCCGTGCGCTACCTGCTCGCGGGCATCGGCATGGCGCTGCTGGTGGCCTGCTTCGGCCAACGGCCCTGGGCCAAGCTGCGCGCCCACTGGCGGCTGCTGACCGGCTTCGGCGTGCTGGGCTACGGCTTCTTCGGCATCCTGGTGCTGGAGGGGCTCAAGCTGTCGCTGCCATCGCACGGCGCGGTGCTGATGGCGACGATGCCGCTCACCACCCTGCTGCTGCGCTGGGTGCTCGACGGCCACCGGCCCGGCCTGGGTGTCGCCGGCGCGGCGGTGCTGGCGCTGAGCGGCGTCGTGATGGTCTCCGGCGTGCTGGGCCGGACCGATGGACCGGCGCACATGCTGCTCGGCGACGCGCTGACGCTGCTGGGAACGATCGGTTGGGTGAGCTACACCCGCGGCGCGGCGAAGGTGCCGGACCTGAGCCCGCTCGAGTACACCGGCCTGACCGCGCTCGCGGCGCTGCCGTGGCAGATCGGCTTCGCCGCAGCCGCGACCGCGGCCGGCTGGATCGCCGCGCCGGGTTGGCAGGACCTGGCGCCGGTCGCTCCGCACCTGCTCTACATCGCGGCCGTGCCGACGGTCGCCGCGGTCGTCGCCTTCAACTTCGGCGTGCGGCAGCTCGGCGCGTCACGGGGAACGCTGTTCCTGAACGGGGTGCCGGTGTCGGCGCTGCTGATGAGCGTGGCGCTCGGCCAGCATCCGGCGATGCAGGAGTGGATAGGCGCGGCGCTGGTCATCGCGGCCCTCACGCTGAGCACGCGGGCGCCCGCGCCGGCCGCGCGGCCCGTGCCTGCGCCGGTCCTGCGGGAGCGGGCGTGCTCGGCCTCGGCTTGAGGCCCGCGGCGCGGGACGATCAGCCCTGGGCGCGCTTGGCCAGGATCTCGAAGGCGGGCAGCGTCTTGCCTTCCAGCACTTCCAGGAAGGCGCCGCCGCCGGTCGAGATGTAGCCGACGTCCTTCTCGATGCCGTACTTGGCGATGGCCGCCAGCGTGTCGCCGCCGCCGGCGATCGAGAAGGCATCCGACGCCGCGATGGCGCGCGCGATGGTCTCGGTGCCATGGGCGAAGGCGTCGAATTCGAAGACGCCGACCGGGCCGTTCCACACGATCGTGCCGGCCGCCTTGAGCTGCCCGGCCAGTTGAGCGGCGGTCTGGGGGCCGATGTCCAGGATCAGGTCGTCGTCGGCGACCTCGGTCGCGGCCTTGACCGTGGCCGGCGCATCGGCGGCGAAGGTCTTGGCGGTCACCACGTCCACCGGGATCGGCACCGCGGCGCCACGCGCCTTCATCGACTCGATCACGGCCTTGGCATCGGCCAGCAGGTCCGGCTCGGCCAGCGACTTGCCGATCTTCAGGCCGGCGGCCAGCATGAAGGTGTTGGCGATGCCGCCACCGACGATCAGGCCATCGACGTTCCTGGACAGCGACTGCAGGATGGTCAGCTTGGTCGAGACCTTGGAGCCCGCGACGATCGCCACCAGCGGGCGCTTCGGATTGGCCAGCGCCTTGGTGATGGCGTCGATCTCGGCGGCCAGCAGCGGGCCGGCGCAGGCCACCTTGGCGAACTGCGCGATGCCATAGGTCGAGGCCTCCGCGCGGTGGGCGGTGCCGAAGGCGTCGTGCACGAAGATGTCGCACAGCGCGGCCATCTTCTTCGCCAGCGCCTCGCTGTTCTTCTTCTCGCCCTTGTTGACGCGGCAGTTCTCGAGCAGCACCACCTGGCCCGGCTTCACGTCGACGCCGTCGACCCAGTCCGCCACCAGCGGCACCTCGCGGCCCATCAGCTCGCCCAGGCGCCTGGCGACCGGCGCCAGCGAGTCCTCGGGCTTGAACTCGCCCTCGGTCGGGCGGCCCAGGTGCGAGGTCACCATCACCGCGGCGCCGGCCTTCAGGGCCATCTCGATCGCGGGGATGGAGGCACGCACGCGCGTGTCCTCGGTGATCTGGCCGGCGTCGTTGAGCGGCACGTTCAGGTCGGCGCGGATGAAGACACGCTGGTCGGCCACCTTGCCGGCGGCGATCAGATCGGCGAAACGCAGGACGTTCATGGGATGAGGCTTGTGGAAGTGGGAAAGCGGGCGCCGGCGCTTGTCCATCGCTGTTCATCGCTGTTCATCGAGACATGCGGCCGGCAAGTCGGGCCGCAGCTTAACAGCCGCGCGCGCTCACCAGCCCAGGCCGATGCGCAGCGCCAGCATCACCGCGGTGCCGCTGATGATCGTGCCCAGGATGCCGCGCTTCCAGAAGAAGTAGGCCGTGCCGGCCGCGGCGGCGAACAGGCGCGCGTCCTTCCAGGTGTGGATCAACTCGCCCTGCGTCATGACGATCTCCGGCACGATCACCGCGGCGAGCGCCGCCAGCGGCGCATAGCGCAGGCCGTCGCGCACCCACTCGGGCAGCGGGATCTCGCGATCCGGGATCATGAAGAAACCGCGCGTGATCACCGTGATGGCGCCCATGCCGAGGATGCCCAGCACCGCTTCCCACGCGCTCATGCGGATCTCCCGGTCGAGCCGCCGCTCACGCCGGACGGCGGCAGCCACTTCTCCATCAGCAGCCCGGCGGCGACGGCCGCCGCGATCGCGACCAGGATGTTGAGCCGCAGCGGCAGCGCGTAGGCGGCGACCGCCGCGCAGCCGGCCACCGCGCCCGAGACCCAGGTGTTGCGGTCCTTCAGCAGCGAGTAGCTCAGCCCCAGCAGCGCCAGCACGCCGGCGAAGCCCAGGCCCCAGTTCGTTGGAATGTGATCGGCCAGCAGGATGCCGGCGATCGCGGGGACCTGCCACGCGAACCAGTTGGTCGACACGCCGCCCCAGAAGTACGGGAGCTGATGCTCGGGATCGGGCCTCAGTTCCGGGAAGCGCTTGAGGAAGGCGACGTAGTTCAGATCGGCCGCGAAGTAGCCGATGAACAGGCGCTGCGCGCGCGGCAGCGGCTCGAAGTACAGGCGCCACTGGGCGCTGAAGATCACGAAGCGCAGGTTGACGCAGAAGGCGGTGGCCCACAGCACCCACAGCGGCGCGCCGCTGGCCAGCAGCGGCAGCGAGGCCAGTTGCGAGCTGCCGGCGAAGACCACCAGGCTCATCAGCAGCGACAGGCCCACGCCCAGGCCGCTCTTGACCATGGCCACGCCGGTCACCAGGCCCCAGGCCGAGATGCCCAGCGTGATGCCGAGCATGTCGCGTGCGCCGCGCTTGAATTCGGGGTGGCGCGCCAGCGCCGGGAGTCCTTCCACCATGGGCGCGATTGTCGTCGCGGCCCCGCCAAACGACGCGCCCCTCGCACGCGATCGCGTCGAGGGGCGTTCACAGTGCGCCCGGTCCCGAGGGGGACGGGGCGGCTTACTTCAGCTTGCGGACCGAGCCCGAGCCGGCATTGGACATGCTGATCTCCGGGCTGCCGACGTAACCGACGTCGCCGGAGCCGGCGATGCGGACGTCAAGCTTGCGCACCGCCTGGACGCTCACGTCGCCGCTGCCGGAGATGCTGACCTTGGCTTCATCGACGACCAGCTCGCGGGTCTTGACGTCGCCGCTGCCGGCCACGCTGACCGACAGCGCGTTGGCCTTGCCCGCGAACTGCATGTCGCCGCTGCCCGCGACGCGCAACGTCACGTGGTCGGCCTCCAGGCCCTGCACGCGCAGATCGCCGCTGCCGGCGATGCTGGCGTCGAGGTTGCCGGTCTTCATCGGCTCGACGCGGATGTCGCCGCTGCCGGCGATCGACAGGCCGCGCAGCTGGCGCATGTCGAGCGTGATGGTCGGCGAGCCCTTGGCGTTCAGGCTGTAGCCGCGCTTGGGCGAGATCTCCAGCGTGCGGCCCTTGCTGCCGTCGACGACCTTGGTCTCGATGTAGCTCAGCAGGTTGCGGTCGGTCTTCACCTCGACCTTGTCGGCCGGGCCCTGGCGGACGAAGACCTTGAAGTCTCCCGACAGCGAGACCGCGTCGAAGGCGCCGAGGTCGCGCGCCTCGCTGGCGGTGTCGCCGTTGCCCTCGACGCGCTGCGAGCTGCCGAAGGTCAGCGACCAGGCGTGGGCCGTGCCGGCGGCGGCCAGGCTCAACGCGGCGACGGTGAACAGGCGGCGGGCGGCGCGGAAGGACGTGGTGGTCATGAGCGATCTCCTATCTTTCGGATGATCGCATCTTCGTCGCGGCGCTCCGTGGCCGCGACCGGCGGATGACGAACTGCATCATCCAGGGCATCAACTGCGCGGCCGACCGACGGCCCGGCGCTAGCGCCCGCCCTTGTCGGACGGCTTGTCCGGGCCTTTGTCGGAGCCCTTCTCCGACCCCTTCTCCGAACCTTTTTCCGAACCTTTTTCCGCGCCCTTCTCGCCCACCTTGCCCTTGGCCGAGCGCGGCGACTCCTCTTCCTCCCCGGGCGCGCCCCCGGCCGGGCGGCTGGCCTGCGGATTGGCCACGAGCGGCCGCGTGCCCTCGAGCTTGTTCTCGCGCATGTACTCGTCCATCTCGCGCCAGCCGTCGTAGACCGCCGCCTTCTGCGCCTTCGGATTGAGGGCGTAGCAGTCCTCGATGGCGCGCAGCGCGTTGCGGCACGCGCCGCCGATGGCCTTGCCCTCGGCCACCTTGGCGGCGGCCACCTTGGCCGGATCCTCGATGCCGAGCTGGTCGCAGCCGGCCAGCAGCGCGCCGGCGCCGAGCAGCGCCGCCGTCAGCGCGGGGCGCGCGATCGCGGTGAGGGAGCGGGGGGAAGCCTTCATGCTGTCCTTTATCGGCCGCCGGAGGCGATCGCTTGAAGAATGCTCGAACGGACGATTGTGCCGCCGCCAGGCCCGGCGCCCATCGCCGGCGATCCAATGAAAAACACCGCCCGAAGGCGGTGTTTCGCGGTTCCGGCGCGCCGCGGCTCAGCGGCGGGCCATCGCCATCAGGCGCTCGATGCGCTCCTCGGTCGACGGGTGGGTGCTGAACAGGCCGCGCAGGCCGCCGCCGGACAGCGGGTTCATGATCATCATCTGGGCCGTCTCCGGGTGGCGCTCGGCCGTCTCGAGCGGGATGCCCTGGGCGTAGCGGTGGATCTTGTCCAGCGCCGTGGCCAGCGCCTGCGGGTCGCCGGAGATCTCGGCGCCGCCGCGATCGGCTTCGAACTCGCGCGCGCGGCTGATCGCCATCTGGATCAGCGAGGCCGCGATCGGCGCCAGGATCGCCACCAGCAGGCCGACGATCGGATTGGCCGGGCGGCCTTCGCTGTCGCGCGGGCTGAAGAACATCGCGAAGTTGGCCAGCATCGAGATCGCGCCGGCCATCGTCGCGCTGACGGTGGAGATCAGGATGTCGCGGTGCTTCACGTGGGCCAGCTCGTGCGCCATCACGCCGCGCAGCTCGCGCTCGGACAGCACGCGCACGATGCCGGTGGTCGCGGCGACCGCGGCGTTCTGCGGATTGCGGCCGGTGGCGAACGCGTTGGGCGCGTCCTCCTGGATCAGGTAGACCTTGGGCATCGGCAGCTGGGCGCGCTCGGCCAGCTCCTTGACCAGGTTGTAGAACTGCGGCGCGCTTTGGGCGTCGACCTGCTGGGCGTTGTACATCTTCAGCACCAGCTTGTCGGAGAACCAGTAGCTGAAGAAATTCATGCCCACCGCGACCACCAGCGCGATCAGCATGCCGGTCTGGCCGCCCAGCACGGAGCCGATCGCCATGAACAGCGCGGTGATGGCGGCCATCAGGATGGCGGTCTTCATCAGGTTGAACATGCAATCACCTCCTGGGAAAAGGCGGCCGGAGCCGCGAACGGACACAGTCCTGAACGGTACACCGTCCAGCTTGTCCCACCTGACGGCGAGGCCGGCGGATTCAAGCCGGTTTCGCCGCCGGTTCAGTCAGGGTTAAGCGAAGCGGGCGCCCGGCGCCACCGGCCGCGCCTGCAGGAAGGCGGCGGCGGGGAGCCGCTTGCCGCCGGCGCGTTGCAGTTCGGTCAGCCGCACGCTGCCGGCGCCGCACGCGACGACCGGACCGTGCGGCGAGACCGCCAGCACCGCGCCCGGTTCGCCCAGCGTTCCGGCGGCCTCGACGACCTCGGCCCGCCAGACCTTGACGGCCTCGCCGTCCAGCTGGGCGACGCCACCCGGGAACGGATCGAAGGCGCGCAGCCGGCGCGCGATCTGCGCGGCCTCGTCGGTCCAGCGGATCTGGCTCTCCGCCTTCTCGATCTTGTGGGCGTAGGTGACGCCCGCTTCCGGCTGCTTCACCGGATGCAAGCCGCCGCAGGCGGCGAGCTCCAGCGCCTGGACGATCATCCGGCCGCCGAGCGCCGCCAGCTTGTCGTGCAGCGACGCGGTCGTGTCCGCCGCCTCGATCGGCAGGCGCTCGATCAACAGCATGTCTCCGGTGTCCAGGCCCTCGTCCATCTGCATGATGGTGATGCCGGTCTCGGCGTCGCCGGCCTCGATCGCGCGATGGATCGGCGCCGCGCCGCGCCAGCGCGGCAGGATCGAGCCGTGGATGTTCAGGCAGCCCAGGCGCGGCAGCGCCAGCACCCATTGCGGCAGGATCAGCCCGTAGGCGGCGACCACCAGCACGTCGGGACGCGCGTCGAGCAGCGCCTGGCGGCCGGCCTCGGCCTCGTCGGGGAACTTGCCGTCCAGGCGCAGGCTGCGCGGCTGCGCGACGGCGATGCCGCGGCTGGCCGCCAGCTGCTTCACCGGCGACGCCTGCAGCTTCATCCCGCGTCCGGCGGGCCGGTCGGGCTGGCTCAGCACCAGCGGCACCTCCAAACGCGCGTCCAGCAGCGCCTGCAGCGCGACGGCGGCGAACTCGGGGGTGCCGGCGAAGGCGACTCGCAGCGGCGCGGCCATCAGCGCTTCGCGTCCTCGCGGGCCTTCTTCACGAGCTTGGTCTTGATGCGCTCGCGCTTGAGGGGGCTGAGGTACTCGACGAACACCTTGCCGGCGAGGTGGTCCATCTCATGCTGCACACACACGGCCAGCAGGCCCTCGGCGTCGAACTGGAAGGTGTGGCCGTCGCGGTCCAGCGCCTGCACGGTGACCTTCTTGTGGCGCATCACCTTGTCGTAGATGGTGGGCACGGAGAGGCAGCCCTCCTCGCCTTCGATCATCTCGTCGCTGCGGGCGACCAGCTCCGGGTTGATCAGCACCAGCGGCTGGTCGCGCTCCTCGGACACGTCCATCACCAGCAGCCGCTCGTGCACGTCCACCTGCGTCGCGGCCAGGCCGACGCCCTCGGCGTCGTACATCGTCTCCAGCATGTCGTCGGCGAGCGCGCGGATGCGGTCATCGACGGCGGCGATGGGCTTGGCCACCGTGTGCAGGCGCGGATCGGGGTATCGAAGAATGGAGAGTTTCGCCATGGTGAGGACGCGAGACGGCGTGTTTCGCTGTGGACAGCGCACAACGCCTGTTTGTAAGGGCTTGCAAGGGACGGCGGGCACCTTCATTGCGGGTGCCCCTGAACCGGGGCAGAATCGCCGCCAGCGAAGCGGCCGATTTTCGCCGATTTGGCGGTCGATCCGGCCCTCGTCACAAAAGCGCCATTGGCCGCGAGGGGCCTTCGATCACGGCGCAGGAGAACAAGTAATGACGCAAAGGCGGCCGCTGGGCTTGACGATGATTTCTGCAGCCCTGTTGGCGGGCACCTTTGCCGCCATGCCGGCCCTGGCGGCGGGCAACTACCCCATCACCCCCGACCAGCGCCAGACGGCGCAGCAGGTCGCGCAGGCGGGCGTGCCGCTGTCGGAGCTGGCGCCCAACGCCCCCGACACCTACACCGTCAAGGCGGGCGACACGCTGTGGGCGATCTCGGGCCTGTTCCTGAAGAGCCCGTGGCGCTGGCCCGAGCTCTGGGGCATGAACACCGACCAGATCCGCAATCCCCACCTGATCTATCCCGGTCAGGTGCTGATGCTGATCAAGGCCGATGGCCGCGCACGGCTGCAGGTCGGCCGCGACCTCGGCGGCACGCCGGGCGGCACCGTGAAGCTGTCGCCGCGCGTGCGCGCCGAATCGCTGTACGACGGCTCCATCGCCGCGATCCCGCAGCACCTGATCGAGCCCTTCCTCAACGAGGCGGTGGTGCTCAACGGCAACGAACTGGCGACGGCGCCGCGCGTCGTCTCGGCGCAGGAAAACCGCGTCTGGATGTCCAAGGGCGACCTGGCCTATGCGCGCGGCACGATGGCGCCGGAGCAGGTGGGATATCGCGTGTTCCGCGAGCCCAAGCCGCTGCGCGATCCGCTCACCAAGGAAGTCCTGGGCTACGAGGCCGTCTACGTCGGCACCGCCGACCTGACCCGCGCCGGCAGCGGCGCCGGCACGAAGGACGAAGTGCCCGCCACGCTGACGATCACCCAGGTGCGCCAGGAAGTGCAGGCCGGCGACCGGCTCGCGCCGGTGCCGCCGCGCGGCTACACGAGCTACGTGCCGCACGCGCCGGCTGGCGCGCTCGATGGCCGCATCGTCTCGATCTACGGCGACGCGATCAACGCCGGCCCGAACCAGATCGTGGCCCTGAACAAGGGCCAGCGCGACGGCCTGGAGCGCGGCCATGTGCTGGCGCTGTGGCACGCCGGCCGCATCGTCCGCGACCCGACGACGCCCCGCCGCGAGGAAGTGCGCCTGCCCGATGAGCGCCAAGGCCAGCTGTTCGTGTTCCAGGTCTTCGACCGGGTCTCGTACGCGCTGATCCTGTCGTCGCAAGGCGCGGTCGTCCCGGGCGACCGCTTCACCCAGCCGTAAGCGCCGGGGCTCGCCGGCCAGGTCGCAGTCAGGACCGCACCGATGAGCCCTGACGACCTGCGCGGCTGGCTCCATCTGCTGTCCTGCGCCTCACGTGGCGCCGCGCGCCGCCTGCTGGCGCGCCACGGTTCCCCTGACGCCGCATTGAAGGCGGGACGCTCCGGCTGGAGCCGACTGCTGAGCGCCGACGAGGCCGACCGCCTGGCGGCCCAGCCTGCCGACCTGACCCAGCGCGTCCGCCGCACCGAAGCCTGGCTGGCGGGCGGGGACCGCCGCTCGCTCCTGGTCATCGGCGACGCCGACTACCCCACCCCGCTGCTGCATACGGCCGATCCGCCGTTGATGCTCCATCTCGACGGCCGCCGGGAACTGCTCAACACCCGCTGTGTCGCGGTGGTCGGCAGTCGGCGGCCCAGCCCGCAGGGCGACGAGAACGCGCGCCACTTCGCCGCCGGGCTGGGCCAGGCGGGCTTCTGCGTCGTGTCCGGACTGGCGATGGGCATCGACGGCGCGGCACACGAGGCGGCCTTGCACACGCCGGGCGGCACCATCGCCGTGCTGGGGACCGGACCGGACAAGGTCTTCCCGCTCGAGCACGCCGACCTTTCCCGCCACGTGGCGCGCCGCGGCCTGCTGGTCACCGAGTACTTCGTCGGCACGCCGCCGATGGCGCCGAACTTCCCCCAGCGCAACCGCATCATCGCGGGACTGTCCGAAGGCTGCCTGGTGGTGGAGGCGGCGATGAAGTCGGGCTCGCTGATCACGGCCCGGCAGGCCTCCGAGGCCGGACGCGAGGTCTTCGCGGTGCCCGGTCCGATCCATGCCCCGCAGTCCAAGGGCTGCCACCACCTGCTCAAGCAGGGCGCCTGCCTGGTCCAGGAACTGGATGACCTGCTCGCGGAGCTTCCCGCTGGCGGCCTGCCGCGCAGCGAGCCGCTGGCGTTCGCGCCCGAGCCCCCCGCCGAGCCGGAATCGCCCGCCGACGATCACCCGCTGCTGCGCGCCATCGGCGCGGACACCGTCTCGCTGGAACAGCTCTCCCAGCGCAGCGGCTGGCCGCAGGACGAGCTCAATGCGACCTTGCTGGACCTCGAACTGGAGGGCCGCATCGCGCGGCTGCCGGGCGCCCTTTTCCAGCGTCGCCGCAGGGCCTGACGACGAGCATCCATCGGGGAATTTCCGCCCCGCGGGCGGTTCATTTCGGCGGGAAGGGCTTTCTACCCGTGGGGTATAGTCCCCGCCATGTTTGACGTCCTCGTCTATCTGTACGAAACCTACTGGCGCCCCGACGCCTGCCCGGATCACGCGCAACTGACCCGGAAATTGTCGGCAGTGGGTTTCGAGGACGACGAAATCCGCGACGCGCTGTCCTGGCTGGATGGCCTGGCCGCCTCGGCCCAGTCGCATCACGGCGAGCCGGGCGACCGCAGCCTGCGCATCTACACCCGCGAGGAACAGGATCATCTGGGCGAAGGCTCGATGGGCTTCATCAGCTTCCTGGCCTCGGCCGGCGTGCTGCCGACCGCGATGCGCGAGATGGTGATCGACCGCGCGATGGCCATCCCCGGCGGCCCGCTCGACCTCGAGGACCTGAAGATCATCGTGCTGATGGTGTTCTGGAGCCTGGGGGAGGAGCCAGACGCGCTCATCCTCGACGAGCTGTTCGTCGCCCCGGAAGAGCGCCTGATCCACTGACGCCGCCGCGCGCGACGCCGCGCCGCCTCAGGCCAGCAATCGGCTCGGATCGACCTCGAGCTTGGCGAGCGCATTGCGCGTCGCCTTCACGGTGAGCGACTCATCCTGCGCCGGCAGCATCAGGCCCGCCTGCAGGAAGGCGGCCAGCCGGCTCAGCTGGAACAGCACGCCACGCCCTTGCGGCGAGACGAACAGGATCAGGTGGTGCCGCAGCCCGCGCCACACCAGCTGGACCGGTTCCACGCGGCCGCGGTAATCGAGCATGTACCAGCTGCCGACCTGCAGCTCACGCGCCCAGGCCACCATCGCCGGCGACGGCGCGGCACCGCCTTCGGCCACCACTTCCAGGCCTTCGCACTCGTGCGTGGACAGGTCGCGCACCAGCGTCTCGTTGATCTCGCCGGCCTCGGGCGACGGGAGCATCGCTTCCAGCGTCTCCAGCTGACTCATCAGGTCGTCCAGCCGCTCGCGCGGAATCGCCGCGGTCTTGGCGGTGAATGCCGCGGCCAGCGCGTTGTTCAGCGATCGGATGTGTTCATCCTGCCGCTGATGGCTCATGCCGGCGTGGCCCATGCCGTCGCGCAGCGTCTTCAGCAGCGGCGGCAGGCGGCGGATCACCTCGGCGCGGTCCTCGCGCGATACCTTGGCGCTGGCCGACCAGATCAGGTCGGCCGCGGCGCGCTTCATCGCCTTGGTCTGCTCGGCCTGCGGCCCGTAGCGCACGCCGGTCACCGCCAGCACGTCGGCCCAGACCTGGAACAGGAAGTCGCGCACGCCGTCCTGCACCGGCACCTCGGACAGCATCTTGCGCAGCTCGATCGTGTACTGGATCGCCAACGTCTCGCGCTGCTCGACCTGCTGCGCCAGCGACACGCCCTTCTTGGAGACCTCGTTCTCCTGCTCGAAGTAGTGGTCGAGGAATTTCTCGAACTCGGTCAGCACCGTCTGGAAGACGCGCCGGCCGGTGTCCGGATAGGCCTCGACGACCTGCACGACGCGCTTGATCTCGCGCTCGAGCGCGTCGCCGATCTCGGCGGTCGAGGTGCTGAATCCCATCACGCAGGAGCCCATGCGGTCGATCAGGCGGCGCGCGGGGTGGTCGTCGGTGGCAAAGAAGTCGGGCTCGCCGACGGCGACCCGCAGCACCGGCATCTGCAGCCGCGCGAACCACACCCGGATCGCCGGCGGGATGCGCTCCTCCTGCAGGATGGCCTGGAACAGCAGCGCGACCAGCTCGATCGTGGCGCGCTCGGCCGGCGTGTCGGCGGCGGACTTCAGCACCTGCTTCAGCGCCTGGTTGCGCTGGCGGATCTCATCCAGCGCCTGCGGCGCGGTCAGTTGCTGATCAACGGTCGCGACCCGGTCCGCGCGCCGCTGCACGGCCTCCTGGGCGTGGTTGATGGCGGCGCTCAGGCGCGGGGAGCCGGCACGGGTCGACGGTCCCGCCGACGGGGCGGCCGGCAGGCCGCTGCGCGTCGCCGGTCCCGGCGGGGGCATCCCCTGCGGCATCCCATGCGACATGCCCGGCGCGCGGGCCGGCGATGACGCCTGGGGCTGCGCGAGTTCCGGCACATGGCGCGCCAGCACGCGTTGCAACTGCGCCATCACCTGCTGGGCGGACTGGCTGGCCGGCGTGCCCGCGACGGCGGCACCGGCGGCCGGGGCGCCGAGCGGCCCCGTCGACGACGGCGCGACGCCGCTGTGCGCCTGGGCGGGCGCCGGCCCCAGCGGCACCGCCTGCGTCATGCCGCTCGCGGGCGCATTGCGCCGGATGAAGGGCCGCAGGTCGACCTCGGGCATCACGCCCTGCTGGATCAGCCAGTGGTTGGCCTCGTGATAGGCCTCGTTCAGGAGCTGCGAGAACTCATGGTGCAGCCAGCGCTGCAGCATCTGCCACACCGAGCTGCTCAGCCCGGCCTCGAACCAGGCATCGAGCACCAGCCGCGCCAGCACCTGCGCGCGCAGCAGGTCCTGCTGCGCCAGATCCTCGACGCGCTCCAGCGCCTGCATCCGGTTGCGCAGGTCGCTGAACTCCCAGCTCGCCTTGTCCATCATCGCCAGCGCGAGGCGCGAGGCGATGATCTCGCGCTCGATCGTGTCGTCGCTGACCAGGGACAGATTCTGCGGACGCGAGGACAGCGACGCCGATCGCGAATCGCCCGCGCCGTGGTGGTACGCATGCCGCAAGGACTTGCCCAGCCGCGCGTGCCAGGGCGTCGCGGCGCGCTGCCAGGCCTCGAACGCATCGCGCCGGGCCATCTGCAGCGAGTGCTCGGCCGGCTGCGCGAGCTGGTCCTGCACCGCGGTGGTCAGCACCGCCACCATGGCGGGCAGGCCCCGCAGCAGCACCTCCGTGTGGACGCGCCGCGCTTGCGAAGCCAGGGCCTGGGATCTTGCGTCGGCGGCGGTCATCGAGCGTGAGGTTGAGGAGTGCGGACGACTCTACTACACGACCGCGCCGGCGTTGGGATCGTCCGGGTCACCCTGCTTGGCGGGACCGGCCTTGACCAGGTCCTCGCGCTTGACGCCCAGCCACATCGCGATCGCCGCGGCCACGAAGACCGACGAGTAGATGCCGAACAGGATGCCGATCGTCAGCGCCACCGCGAAGTAGTGCAGCGTCGGACCGCCGAACAGCAGCATCGACAGCACCATCATCTGCGTCGAGCCGTGCGTGATGATGGTGCGGCTGATCGTGGACGTGATCGCGTGGTCGATGATCTCGTGGGTGTTCAGCTTGCGGTACTTGCGGAAGGCCTCGCGGATCCGGTCGAAGATGACCACCGACTCGTTCACCGAGTAGCCCAGGACCGCCAGGATCGCCGCCAGCACCGCCAGCGAGAACTCCCACTGGAAGTAGGCGAAGAAGCCCAGGATGATCACCACGTCGTGCAGGTTGGCGATGATGCCGGCCACGGCGAACTTCCACTCGAAGCGGAAGGCCAGGTACAGCATGATGCCGATCACGGTGAAGCCCAGCGCCATCGCGGCGTCGTGCGCCAGCTCGGCGCCGACCGACGGGCCGACGACCTCGCTGCGGGTCATCTTCAGCGGCTCCGCGCCGCCGACCGCGCAGGCCTGACGCTCGACCGACTCGCCCTGCGGCGTGACCTCCCTGTGCGCGACGACCTGGCCCTGGTCGGCCTTGCAGAGCTCGGCGAAGACGTGGTCGGCCACCTGGTCCTGCTTGACGCCCGGCTTGATCGGCAGCCGGATCATGACGTCGCGCGAGGTGCCGAAGTTGGTCACCTGGATCTCGCCGAAGCCCATCTGCTCGACGATGTGGCGCGTGCGGTTGATGTCGGCCGCCTGGGCGTACTGCACCTCGACCACCGTGCCGCCGGTGAACTCGATCGAGAAATGCAGGCCCTTGGTGACCAGGAAGAACACCGCGGCGATGAAGGTGAGGAAGGACACGGCGTTGAGGATCAACGCGTGCTTCATGAACGGGATGTCCCGTTTGATTCGGAAGAATTCCATGGCGTTGTGCGCTCGCTTCTCTTCGGGGGGCCGCAGCCCTTATTGGGCCTCGGCGGCCGTGTCGTCGGCGGCCGCGGCCGCGCCGGGCTTCCAGACGGTGCCGATGGAAACGGCCTTCAGGCGCTTGCGCCGGCCGTACCAGAGGTTGACCAGCCCGCGCGAGAACATCACCGACGAGATCATCGAGGTCACGATGCCCAGGCAGTGCACGACCGCGAAGCCCTTGATCGGGCCCGAGCCGAAGGCCAGCAGCGCCAGGCCCGCGATCAGCGTGGTCACGTTGGAGTCCAGGATGGTCGCCCAGGCGCGCTCGTAGCCGGCGTGGATCGCCTGCTGCGGCGCCAGGCCCGCGCGCAGTTCCTCGCGCACGCGCTCGTTGATCAGCACGTTGGCGTCGATGGCCATGCCCAGCACCAGCGCGATGGCCGCGATGCCGGGCAGGCTCAGCGTGGCCTGC
The DNA here is from genome assembly GCF_059491535.1 of Roseateles sp. Mitsp63. Taxonomy (NCBI): domain Bacteria; kingdom Pseudomonadati; phylum Pseudomonadota; class Betaproteobacteria; order Burkholderiales; family Sphaerotilaceae; genus Roseateles; species Roseateles sp. Mitsp63. Next base: position 6,096,421 of record NZ_CP168509.1, read on the forward strand.
AGCATCGACAGCACCGCCAGCAGCAGCAGCAGGTTGAAGCCCAGCGCCACCGCCGAGAACACGCCGAACATCATGTAGTACAGGCACATGAAGATCGCCACGGCGACGAAGCCCCAGGTGACCGACGCGATGCCCTTGTCGATGTTGTCCTTGCCCAGCGACGGGCCGATGGTGCGTTCCTCGATGATCTCCATCGGCGCGGCCAGCGAGCCGGCGCGCAGCAGCAGCGCGGTGTCGCTGGCTTCCTGCGCGGACATCGAGCCGCCGGTGATCGAGAAGCTGTTGCCCAGCTCGCCGCGGATGACCGGCGCGGTCACGACCTGGCCCTTGCCCTTCTCGAACAGGATGATGGCCATGCGCTTGCCGATGCTCTCGCGCGACACGTCCTTCATGATGCGGGCGCCCTTGGCGTCCACCTTCAGGTTCACCGACGGGTTGTGGTCCTGGTCGAAGCCGGGCTGGGCGTCGTTCAGGTTGTCGCCGGTCAGCACGACCTGGCGCTTGACGATGATCGGGGCGCCGCCCTTCTCGGTGAAGCGCTCGGTGCCGAAGGGCACCGGGCCGGTGCCGCTCAGCGCGGCCGTGGCCTCGGCGCTGTCGTCCACCATGCGCAGCTCCAGCGTCGCGGTGCGGCCGATGATGTCCTTGGCCTTGGCGGTGTCCTGCACGCCGGGCAGCTGCACGACCACGCGGTCGCGGCCCTGCTGCAGGATCACCGGCTCGGCCACGCCCAGCTCGTTGACGCGGTTGTGCAGCGTGGTGATGTTCTGCTTGATCGCGGCGTCCTGCACCGCGACGACCGCCTTGGGCGTCAGCGAGCCGGTCAGGCGCAGCTCGGTGCCGGCGCCGGACGGCACCCACGCGAAATCGGGCACCTGGTCGTGCAGCAGGTTCTGCGCCTGCGTGCGGGTGGCCTCGTCGCGGAAGTTGATCGCCACGTCATTGCCTTCGCGGCTGATGCCGGCGTGGCGGATGTTCTTGTCGCGCAGCATGGTGCGGACGTCGGCGGCCATCGATTCGGCCTTCTTCGTCAGCGCGGCCTTCATGTCGACCTGCATCAGGAAGTGCACGCCGCCGCGCAGGTCCAGGCCCAGGTACATCGGGAACGCGTGCAGCGCGGTCAGCCACTGCGGGCTGCGCGACACCAGGTTCAGCGCCACGATGTAGGTCGGGTCGGAGGTCTCGTCGCCGTTGAGCGCCTTGGCGATCGCGTCCTTGGCCTTGATCTGGGCGTCGGTGTCGTGGAAGCGGGCGCGGATCGAGCCGACCTCCAGGTGCACGAAATCGGGCGTCACGCCGGCCTGGGCGATGGCCTGCTCGACGCGCTGGCGGACGGCGTCGTCGACCCTGACGGTGACCTTGGCGCTGGACACCTGCACCGCCGGCGCTTCGCCGAACAGGTTGGGCAGCGTGTAGATCAGGCCGACGAGCAGCGCCACGAGCAGCAGCGCGTACTTCCACAGCGGATAACGGTTCATGAGGAGATCCTCTGCAAACCAGGCGCCTTGGGCGGCGCCTCTGAAAACCGACCCGGCCGGTGCTGTGCACGGGCCGGGTCGTCAGGGAGCGTGGCGCGCGTTGCCGCGCGGCGCGCTCCGGGGTGGGGGCGGGTTACTTGGAGACCGTGCCCTTGGGCAGGACCTGCACGACGGCGGCGCGCTGGACCTGGATCTCGACGCCGGAGGCGATCTCGACGGTCAGGTACTGCTCGCCGATCTTGCTGACCTTGCCGAGCATGCCGCCGGAGGTGATGACCTCGTCGCCCTTGGCCAGGGCCTCGACCATCGCCTTGTGCTCCTTCTGCCGCTTCATCTGGGGGCGGATCATCACGAAATACATGACGACGAACAGGCCCACGATGGGCAACATCTGCACGAAGCCGCCCATCGGGTCGGCCGCGGCCCCGGCGGTCTGGGCAAAAGCGTTGGAAATAAACACGTCGATATCCCTCAGGAAAGGCGTTGGCGCGGGCTCGGAGGCCCGGGCGCCGCGCGGACCAGGCCCGCGCGTACGAAAGAGCCGGTGATTGTATGCGGCCCGCCCAGCCGGCCTGGCGCCCGCCGGACGCGGATTTAACTGGGGTTGACCTGCGCAAACTCAATCCCATGCCGTCCGCGGATGCCCGCGTGGCGGACCTGCGATGATCCGCGCCCATGACTTCAGACACCCTCGACCTGCAGGACGCGGACAAGCGCCGCCAGGCGGACCAGGCCTATGACGCGATCGAGTCGCTGATCGCGACGCTGCAGCTGCGTCCCGGCGCGCCAGTGGTGGAGTCGGACCTGATCGCCCGGATCGGGCTGGGCCGCACGCCCACGCGCGAGGCGCTGATGCGGCTGGTGGCCAGCGGCCTGATCGCGCAGCAGCCGCGGCGCGGCCTGCTGGTCAGCGACATCCCGCTGGCCGAGCACCTGGACCTGCTGGAGGCGCGCCGGCCGCTGGAGCGGCTGATCGCCTGCTGTTCGGCGCGGCGCGCGTCGCCGGCGCAGCGCAGCGCGTTGCTGGCCTGCGCGGCGCGGATGGCCGAGGCGGCCGAGCGCCAGGACCTGGACGCCTACATGCGGGTGGACCAGCAGCTCGACCGCGTCAACCACGCGGCCTGCCGCAACCGCTACGCGGTGGCGGCGGTGCTGCCGATGATCATCCAGTGCCGGCGCTTCTGGTACGCCTACCGGCACCTGGGCGACGTCGCCACCGGCGCGCGCGCGCATCAGCGTCTGGCGGAGGCGATCGCGGGCGGGGACGGCGAGGCCGCCGCGCAGGCGTCGGACGTGCTGATGGACCACCTGCGCGCCTTCACGCACCAGGTGATCGCGTGAGTCTCCCGGCCGCTCAGGCCCGCCGCCGCAGCGTCCACAGCGAGGCCGCGATCAAGGCGACGCCGGCCATCTGGACCAGGCTGAGCGCTCGCCCGTAGACGAGCCAGTCGACCAGCACCGCGGTGCCGGGATAGACGAACTGCAGCACGGCGATGCGGCCGGTCCCGAGCCTGGCCATGCCGGCATAGAGCACGACGTACGCGAGCCCCGTGTGAAGCACGCCGAGTCCCGCCAGCCAGCCCCAGGCCGCGCCAGGCGCCGGCAGGCCATGCATCAATGGCCAGGGCAGGAGCACGAGCGCGCCCACCACGCACTGCCCCGCCGAGAGCGCGAACGAGCCGGCGCGGTCCGCCTCGACCTTGGCGATGAAGCTGGCGGCGGCGTAGCTCAGCGAGCCGATCAGGCACATCAGCACGCCGCTCGCGTAGCCGGGCAGCCGCAGGGCGGAGTCCGCCGCGGCGACTTCGCCGACCAGGGCGTCCGCGATGCCAGTGGCCAGCACAAGCCCCCCGAGCGCGATCGCGGCGGCCAGCCACTGCGCGCGGCTCACGCGCTCACGCAGCAGCCAGGCGCCCATCGCCATCAGCCAGAACGGCTGCACATGGAACACCACCGTCGCCACGGCGATCGAGCAGCGAGGAATCGCGGCGAAGAAAAGCTCCCAGTTCAGCACCGTCAGGACGCCGACGGCGACGACCGCCAGGAGCGCCCGGCCACGCAGCCGGACCAGCTCGCCGAGCCGGCCGCGCACGGCGCCCCAGGCCAGCAGCGCCGCCAGGCCGAACACGCAGCGGCACCAGACGGTCGTGGCCGGATCCTGGCCCGCCTCCTCGACGAAGACACCGATCGTGCCCAGCAGCATCCCGCCCGCCGCCATCAGGGCCTGCCCCTGCCGTTGATGCCGCTGCTGAAGGGAGGCGCCGGCATCGGCCGGCAGCGCCGGGGAAATCGAGGCGGAAGGATGCAGCGAGGTCATGCGGCGAGTCTGCGCGGTCGCTCGCGTCCAGCAAAGCGAATCCTCATCACGCTTAGCATCAGGGAATCGAATGCCTGCACCGGCGGAGGACCCATGCCATCGACCGATCTCCAACTGGACTGGCTGCGCGCCTTCGTCGCATCGGTGGACGCCGGTTCGCTGACCGCCGCGGCGCAGGTCGTGCACCGCTCGCAATCCGCGCTGAGCATGCAGATCGCCAAGCTCGAGCAGGCGGTCGGCCAGCCGGTGCTGGTGCGCACGCCGCGGCGCATGGACCTGACGCCGGCCGGCCGCGAACTGCTCGGCCATGCGCGCCGCCTGATCGCGCAGCATGACGAGGCGGTGCAGGCGTTGCGGCGCGAGACGCTGCATGGCCGCCTCACCGTCGGCGTGCCCGAGGACTATGCGGTGCCCTATCTGACGCCGGTGCTGCGCGATTTCGCGGGCCGGCACACCGCGGTCGAACTGACGCTGGTCTGCCAGCAGTCGACGGAGCTGATCCCGCGGGTGTCGCGCGGCGAGGTGGACATCGCGGTCGTCACGCGCGATCGCGCGGGGCGCGGGCAGGCGCTCTTCGATGAACCGCTCGCCTGGTTCGGCGCGCCGCGCTTCGAGGCCTGGCGGCAGACGCCGCTGCCGGTGGCCGTCTACGAATCGGGCAGCCTGGCGCGCAAGGCGGCGCTCTCGGCACTCACCGCGCTGCGCCGCCCGTATCGCATCGTGTGCGACAGCGCCAGTCCGGCCGGGATGCTCGCGGCCGTCGAGAGCGGCCTGGCCATCGCGCTGTTCACGCGCTGCAGCGTGCCCGAGGGCGTCGAGCTGCTCGACGAACGGCACGGCATGCCGCCGCCCAGTTCGCTGCCGTTGATGTCGGTGGTGCTGATGCGGAGCAAGGCCTCGGCGGGCTCGCCGGCGGCGGACGCGTTCGCGGCCCAGGTCCTGCGCACGCTGGCGCGCGGCCGGACCGGCTCGACTATGCTGCGCCGATGACGACGCCCCGCTGGCTGCGCCCGATCCTTCTGCTGCTGGCCTGCGCCGCGGCCCTCGTCATCGCGCCGCCGGCGCGGGCCGGCGAGCCGCTGCGCATCGGCTCCAAGCGCTTCACCGAGAGCTACATCCTCGCCGAGGTCCTGGCCCGGACGGTGCGCGCCGACGACCCGTCGGCCGCCGTCGAGCTGCGGCAGGGCCTGGGCAACACCGCCATCGTGCATGCCGCGCTCAAGGCCGGCAGCATCGACGTCTATCCCGAATACCTCGGCACCATCGAGCGCGAGATCCTCGGCCACGCCACGACCGGCGCGCCGCTCGCGCAGCTGCAGTCGGAGCTCAGACCGCTGGGGCTGGCGATCGGCGTGCCGCTCGGCTTCAACAACGGCTACGCGCTGGCGATGCGGTCGGCGCAGGCGCGTGAACTCGGCATCGCGTCGCTGTCGCAGCTCAAGGCACAGCCGTCGCTCCGGTTCGGGCTCAGCAACGAGTTCCTCGGCCGCGCCGACGGATGGCCGGGCCTGTCCAGGCGCTACGGGTTGCCGCAGTCGCCGACGGGCCTCGATCACGGCCTCGCGTACCGCGCGCTCGCCGACAAGCAGATCGACCTCACCGACGTCTACACGACCGACGCGCAGATCGCGGCACTCGACCTGAAGGTGCTGGCCGACGATGCGCGCTTCTTCCCGCGTTATGACGCGGTGCTGCTCTATCGGATCGACCTGCCGCAACGTCATCCGCGCGCGTGGGCCGCGCTCCAGGCGCTCGAGGGCCGCATCGACGAGGCCGCGATGATCGCGATGAACGCGCGCGCGGAAATGGACAAGCAGCCCTTCGACGTCATCGCGCGCGACTTCCTCGCCGGCTCGCGAGCAGGCGGCGTCGCGGCGGCTGCCCCATCGGCGTCGTCCGCGCCGTCTGTGCCGTCCGCTGCGCCTGCCGGGTCCGGTCTCTGGGCTCGCCTGGCGGGTCCGGACCTTGGCCGCCTCACGCTGCAGCACCTGACGCTGGTGCTGGGCTCCGTCGCGCTGGCGGCGCTGGCCGGCGTGCCGCTCGCCGTCGCGCTGCATCCGTGGCCGCGCTGGCGGGGATCGCTGCTCGCCGTCTGCGCGCTGCTTCAGACGGTGCCGTCGCTGGCGATGCTGGCCTTGCTGATCTGGGCGCTCAACCGCATCGGGCCGGTGCCCGCGCTGGTCGCGCTGACGCTCTACGCGCTGCTGCCGGTGCTGCGCAACTGCACTGTCGGACTCAGCGAGGTCCCGGAAGGATTGATCACCGCGGCCCGCGCGCTCGGCCTGACGCGGGGCCAGGTGTTGCGCGAGGTGCAGCTGCCGCTGGCCCTGCCGGTGATGCTCGCGGGGCTGCGCACGGCGACCAGCCTGTCGGTCGGCACCGCCACGATGGCCGCGTTCATCGGGGCGGGCGGCTACGGGGAGCGCATCGTCACCGGGCTCGCGCTCAATGACCAGACGCTGCTGCTCGCGGGCGCCCTGCCCGCGGCGGCCTTGGCGCTGCTGCTGGAAGGGGCCTTCGGCGCGCTGGCCTGGGGGCTGGCACGGCGACGCGGCGGCTGAAGACGCGCCGCCCGGCCGTGCACGAAGGCCTCAGCCTGGGTGGCCCGCGGCGAACTCGCGATCGAGGTCCGCGTAGCAGCGCTGCTGCGCGGCGGACCAGTCGCCCAACTGCGCCGGCTGCAGGCCCGGCTGCATCAACTGACGCAGCGCGACGGCCTGCGCCTGCCGCACCAGGTGCGCGAGCACGGTGGACTCGGCACCGCGCCCGGGCCGCGGCGCCAGCGCCTCGGCCACCTTCGGCGGGAAGCCCCAGTGTTCGACGATCTGCGCCGCCCAGGCCGCCGTCAACGGCAGCAGCTGGCGATGCAGGCCCTCGCGGTCCAATGGCGGCACGGCCGGCGCGGACATGGCGTCCAGCGCGCGCAGCAGCGCCATCAGTCCGAGCTGCGAGCTCAGGCCGGACAGGTAGGCGGAGAACTCATCGTCGCCCGCGTTGGCCAGGCGCATCGTCGCGAGCGCGGTGCGCTCGCTGAGATCCCACAGCAGCGTGCCGGCACGGCTGGCGTACCGGCCCTTGCCCTGATGGAAGATCGGCCGCAGCGCGACGCTCATGACCAGCTGGTTCAGGCCCTGCTGGCCGAGCACCATGACGGCGCCGGACAGGTCGGTGATCTCGCGTTCGGTGCGATAGCGCGGCGAGTTGGCCAATCGCATCAACTCGCCGACCAGGCTGGGATCGCGCGACAGCAGCTGCGCCAGTTCGCCGCCGGAGACGTCCGGGCGGCGCACCAGCCGCATCAGTTGCGGCAGCACCGCGGGCAGGCGCGGCAGCAGGTCGGCCCACTGCGACCCGCGTTGCGCCTGCAGGCGTTGCATCAGCGCCTGCTCGCCCGCCGATGGCGGCACGTCCTTCAGCCGCGACAGGCCCAGCAGCCGGGCGCTGAAATGCAGCCATTCGGGTGAAGCCTCCAGCGTCGGGAAGACCAGTTCGCCGCCGGTGTACACCGCCGTCTGGGTGGACACCAGGCTGGGGCCATGCGAATGCGCCGAGCCCGGCGCCTGCGACGGCGGCGGCGGCATCTCGACCCGTGCGGCGGAGGCGGCGGGCGGTGGCGCGGGCGCCGACGGCGCGCCCTTGCCGGACGGCCGGCGCGGCGATGTCGCGCCGGCGGAGCCGGTCAGCAGCTTTCGGAGGGAGGACAGCAGGGCCATGGTCGGGGGTCGGCGGATTATGGTGGGACACCCCCTTCGGCATGTTTCGGGAACGCCACCGTCCTCCCCCCGAATCAGGGTGTCCGTGGTCCGTGTCGAATCCGTGGCGGGTCATTCGTCGTGTCGATGTGTCCCACCCACCACCGATGGAGAGTCCCATGACCGCTTCCGTTCCCGCCGTGCCGGCCGCCTCCGGCGCCACACCCTACCTGACCATCCGCGGCGCGGCCGCCGCGATCGAGTTCTACCAACGCGTGTTCGATGCGCGGCTGGCACTCCGTCTGGATGCCCCCGATGGCGTCATCCACGCCGAATTGGCCGTCGGCGGCGCCCGCTTCATGCTGACCGAGGAGCGCTCCCACTGCGGCGCGCTCAGCCCGCTGAGCCTGAACGGTTCCGGCGTCTGCATCGTGGTCTACGTGCCCGATGCCGACGCCACCGTGAAGGCGGCCGAAGGCGCCGGCGCGAAGGTCGAGATGCCGGTGGCCGACCAGTTCTGGGGCGATCGCATGGGACAGATCGTCGATCCGTACGGCCACAAGTGGATGGTGGCCACCCACAAGGAGGACGTGTCCGAGGTGCAGCTCAAGGAGCGCCTCGCGAAGATGTTCGCCGAAGGCCAGCCGCGCTGACGAGGGTTCCCAGGCGCGCGGACGGCGCCTGGATCCGCCTTCAGTGGGGCGGGCGGCTCGCCCCCAGGTAGGTCTCGATCACCCGTGGATCCTTCGCGAGATCGGCGGCGGCCCCCTCCAGGGCGATCTCGCCGGTCTCCAGCACATAGCCGTAGTCGGCCACCTCCAGCGCGGCGCGCGCGTTCTGCTCAATCAGCAGGATGGAGACGCCGGCGTCGCGCAGCTGGGCGACGATGCGGAACACCTCCTTCACGATGAGCGGCGCGAGCCCGAGGCTGGGCTCGTCGAGCATCAGCAGCTTGGGCCGCGCCATCAGCGCGCGGCCGACCGCGAGCATCTGGCGCTCGCCGCCGGAGAGCGTGCCGGCGAGCTGGGCGCGGCGCTCCTTCAGCCGGGGGAACAGCGCGTAGACGCGCTCCAGCTCGTCGCGCCACCCCTTGACGCCCATGCGCATCGGCCGGAAGCCGCCCAGCACCAGGTTGTCCTCGACCGACATCGTGGTGAACAGCTCGCGCTTCTCGGGCACCAGCGCGAGGCCCTTCATCACGCGCTCCTCGAGGCCCAGGCCGTTGACGTCCTCGCCATCGAAGATCACCCGCCCCCGCGCCGGCAGCACGCCCATCAGCGCATTCAGCGTCGTGCTCTTGCCCGCGCCGTTCGGCCCGATCACCGTGACCACCTCGCCCTGGCGCAGCCGCAGGTCCAGGCCGGTCAGCACCTCGGCGCGGCCGTAGCCGGCCTGCAATCCGCTGACCTTCAGCAACTCGCTCATGTCAGTGTTCCGTTCCCAGGTAGGCCGCGCGCACCTCGGGGCTCGCCTGCACCTCGGCCGGCGTGCCCTCGATCAGCTTGGTGCCGAACTCCATCACGACGATGCGATCGGTCAGGCCCATCACGAAGTCCATGTCGTGCTCGACCAGCAGAATGCTCATGCCCTCGGCGCGCAGCTGCCGCAGCACGGCCGCCAGCGCCTGTTTCTCCTTGTGGCGCAGGCCGGCGGCCGGCTCGTCGAGCAGCAGCAGCGACGGATCGCTGCACAGCGCCCGCGCGATCTCCATCAGCCGCTGCGGCCCGAGCGCCAGGTTGCCCGCGAGCTCATGCAGATGGTCCTGCATGCCGATGCGGCACAGCTGGGTCTCGGCCTCGGCGAACAGGCGTCGTTCCTCGGCCCGGTCCAGCCGCAGCATCGCCCGCGCCGTCCCGCTGCGCGAGCGCAGGTAGCCGCCCAGCGCGACGTTCTCGAGCACCGTCATGTCCGCGATCATCTTCACGTGCTGGAAGGTGCGCGACAGGCCCAGCCGCGCGATCCGCCGCGACGGCAGACCGGCGATGGACTCGCCGGCGAAGCGCAGCGTGCCGCCGCTCGCGGGCAGCACGCCGGAGACCAGGTTGAAGGTCGTCGACTTGCCGGCGCCGTTGGGGCCGATCAGGCCCATGATCTCGCCGGCCCGCAGTTCGAAGCTGACGTCGTTCACCGCCACCAGGCCGCCGAACTGCTTGCGCAGCTTCTCGACCCGCAGCAGCACCGAGCCGGGCGCCGGCTTCGGACGCGACGCGAGCGGCTCGGCGCCGTCCCAGTCCCGCGCGCGCGGCGGCGCCGGCCACCAGCGCGCGAGCGCCGACTGCAGCGTCGGCCACAGGCCCTTGGGCGCGTACTTCAGCATCAGCACCAGCACGACGCCGAGCACGATGATCTCGAAGTTGCCGTTGCTGCCCAGCAGGCGCGGCAGCAGCTCCTTGAGCTGGTCCTCGATGACCTTGAACACGCCCGCGCCGACGAAGGCGCCCCACACGCTGGACACGCCGCCGACCACGGCCATGAACAGGTACTCGATGCCCATCTTCAGGCCGAAGGGACTGGGGTTCACGGTGCGCTGCACATGCGCGAACAGCCAGCCCGACACGGCCGCGAGCAGCGCCGCGATCAGGAAGACCACGACCTTGTAGCGGAAGGTCGAGACGCCCATCGATTCGGCCATCACCGTGGCGCCGCCCAGCGCGCGGATCGCGCGGCCCGGGCGCGAGTCCAGCAGGTTGCGCACGGCGATCGCGCCGAGCAGCGCCAGCAGCCAGATCAGGTAGTAGATCGCCCGCCCGTCGGCCAGGCTCATGCCGAAGAGCTCGATCGCCGGCACGCCCAGCAGGCCGTCGTACTTGCCCAGCGACTCCAGGTTGGCGATGGTGAAGTTCAGGCTCAGCGCCCAGGCGATCGTCGCGAGCGGCAGGTAATGGCCGGACATGCGCAGCGTGATCAGCGCCAGCACCAGCGCGATGGCCAGCGTGATCGCGAGGCCGGCGGCCAGGCCGATCCACGGCGACAGCCCGTAGCGCGCGCTCAGCAGCGCGGTCGTGTAGGCGCCCACGCCGACGAAGGCGGCCTGCCCGAACGACGTCAGGCCGCCGACGCCGGTGAGCAGCACCAGGCCCAGTGCGACGAGCGCGAACATGCCGATGTAGTTCAGCTGCGTGATCCAGAACTCGGGCACCGGCAGCAGGGGCAGCAGCGCGATCGCGGCGAGCAGGATCGCCGGTACGGCGCGGCGGGACCAGCGGTTCGAGGCGGGCGGCACGGCGGGCGTGGCGGTGCCGGCGGGGGAGGCCTTCATGGCGGCGGCTCGATCGGTGCTCACGTCAATGCTCCTCGTGGTGCGGATCGCGCCAGCTGCGCCACAGCAGCACCGGGAGGATGGAAGTGAAGACGATGACCTCCTTGAAGGCGCTGGCCCAGAAGGAGCTGAACGACTCGATCAGGCCCACCAGCAAGGCGCCGAGCGCCGCGCCGGGATAGCTCGACAGGCCCGCGAAGACCGCCGCCACGAAGCCCTTGAGGCCGATCAGGAAGCCGCTGTCGTAGAAGATCGTCGTGGTCGGGCTGATGAGGATGCCGGACAGCGCGCCGATGAAAGCCGCGAGCGTGAACGACAGCCGGCCCGCCGAGGTGCTGGAGATGCCCATCAGCCGCGCCCCGAGCCGGTTGACCGCCGTCGCTCGCAGCGCCTTGCCGTAGAGGCTGCGCTCGAAGAACAGCCACAGCGCGACGATCAGCGCGGCCGAGGCCATCACGATGATCAGCGTCTGGCCCGAGAACATCAGCGGCCCGGCCGAATAGCTCGCCTCCCAGAAGCTCGGGTTGCGCGAGCCTTCGGCGCCGAAGAACACCAGGCCCAGGCCGGTCAGCGCGAAGTGCACGCCGACCGAGACGATCAGCAGCACCAGCACCGAGGCATCGGCCAGCGACTGGTAGGCGAGCCGGTACAGCAGCCCGCCCATCGGCGTGACGATGGCCAGCGTGAGCAGCGCTTGCGCCATCAGCGGCAGTTGCATCGGCGCCAGTGCCATCGCGGCCAGGCCGATGACGACGCCAGGCAGCGCGCGCAGCGCGATCGGCCGCCATTGCGCCGGAAGCCGCCCGGCGCGCGCGGCGGCCACCAGGTCCAGCACCGCGGTGAGCAGCGCCATCGCGATCAGGAAATGCACCGTCATCGGCGTGCGGCCGAGCTGCAGGCCCGCCAGCGTCAGCGCGCCAAAGGCGACGAACTCCCCCTGAGGAATGAAGATCACCCGCGTGACCGCGAACACGAGGACCAGGGCCAGGGCCAGCAGCGCGTAGATCGCGCCATTGGTGACTCCGTCCAGCACCAGGATGCTTGCAATCGCGCCGTCCACCTTGTCTCCATCTCCGAGGTTGCGCGACCGACTCTAGCGGCAAGCCCTGGGCGTTCCGTCAGTGGATGCCGCATTGACAATTCGTCAGGGATTAAGCCGACCGGTCGGTCGAAGTTGAGCGCGTGACCGCGGTTCGTGGCCGGCGCGCCTTCGCTAGACTGCGCCGCCATGCCCCACCACCTCCCTTCGCTGACGATCGACGGCGCGCTCGCGACGGTCACGCTGCGCCGGCCGCATGTCGCCAACCGGCTCGAACTGATCGACCTGCAGACGCTGCAGGCCCATCTGCGCCAGATCGACGCGACGCCCGCCGTGCGCGTGCTGCTGCTGCGCGCCGAAGGCCGGCATTTCTGCAGCGGCTTCAACATCGACGCGGTGCCCGGCGTGGACGCGGGCGCGCTCTTCGAGGCGCTCGCCGATGCCTGGGAGCAGGCCAGGCCGGTGACCGTCGCGGCGATCCAAGGCGGCGTGTATGGCGGCGCCACCGACCTCGCGCTGGCCTGCGATTTCCGGCTCGGCGTGCGGCGCTGCGAGATGTTCGTGCCCGCGGCGCGGCTGGGGCTGCACTTCTATCGCGGCGGCATGGAGCGCTACGTCAACCGGCTGGGGCTGTCGATGGCCAAGCGGGTGCTGCTCGCCTGCGAGACCTTCGATGCCCAGGCGATGCGCGATGGCGGGTTCCTCGACCAGTTGCTGGAGGATGGCCCGGCGCTCGAGGCGGCGGTCGATGCGCTCTGCGAGCGGCTGTGCGGCTACGCGCCGCTCGCGCTGGCCGGCATGAAGAAGCACTTGAACGCGATCGCCAACGGGCGGCTCGACGTGCAGGCGCTGCGCGCGGACATCGCGGTGTCGAACGGGTCGGAGGATCTCGCCGAGGGCGTGCGCGCCTGGCAGGAGAAACGCGCGCCGAAGTTCGTCGGGCGCTGAATCGGAGAGGCGCCCTTCCCGCTGCAGGTCGTGGCAGCCAGCCGTTCAGACGGTTTCGAGTTCGTGTCGCAGGCCGTGCAGGTGCAGGCAGGCCTTGGCGGTGGCGCGGCGCAGGTCGAGCTCCTCGCGACGGGTCCAGACGCGGGCCTCGTCGCGCTGTCCCAGCGCGAGCACGCCCACGGTCCTTCCGTTGATCTGGCCGCTGACATCGAGCATCGCGCGCCAGGTCGGCGGCGAAGACAGCGCGCTCAAGCGCGGATCGACCCGCGCATCGGCGCAGTTGAAGACGCCCTCCTGCAGCAGCGCGTCGAAGTAGCCTTCATAGGCGCGTTGCTCGCAGACCGGGCTCTGATGACTGGGGCCGTCGGTCGCGTGCGCGCCCAGGCAGCGCAGCCGGTAATCACCGGGCTCGCCGTCCAGCAGCCAGAGGCTGGCGTGCGAGCAGCGGAAGTGCTCGCACAGGGCCTGGCTGACGGCACGGGCGTAGCCCTCGGCAACGGTCTCGAGGCCGCTGTCCCGGCTTTCGGTGGCTGGCCATGCCATGTCCTGGCTGGCCGCCCTCATGGTGGCAAACAGCCCGTCGATCCTGTCCATCGATGCGCTCGCTCCCTGATGTGTCTTTGTCATTGACGCCACCGTGAAACGGCGCGAAGGGCGGATTCTAGGTGTTTTCCCTAGATCACGCCAAACCACCCGAATGGGCGAGAGCGGGCGCCGCGGCAGGCGCTGAATGTCTCCTGCCGCCGATTTGGGCGACCTTCGCGCGAGGTCATTAGCGATGCCCCGGTACGAGGAGGGCTCGGCTTATAGGAAAATACGGGTTTCGCCGTCTGCCCCTGGGGGGAACTTGGGGTGGCCGGCGCGGCATTTCATACTCTTATTCAGGATCAGGATCAGCGTGGCCAAGGATACGACCAAGACGACCATCGAAGCCGATGGTTTGCGCTATCGCTCTAAAGCTCCCGGTTCGCCGTTCGCGGCGACCTCTTCGTTTGGCGCGGCGACCATGTCGTGCTTCCTCTGCGGCAAGCATCGCCCCCGCGCGCTGCTGAAGTCCCGCAAGCTGCTGGGCAAGTCCCAGCCAGTCTGCGCGCCGTCCTGCAAGGAACTGGAAGAGCAGCTGGCAACGAAGAAGTAAGCCCAGGCTCACACGGCGCCGGGCCAGGCCGCAGGGCATGGCTCCGGCGCCGCGTTCGTTTGAGCGTTCGCTGCGGAGACCGGGTCAGGACGCCCGGAAGCAGCGCCCACAGACCGCGCGGTAACGGGAGTTGCCGCCGATCTCCACTTGCGCGCCCTCGGTCAGCTTGCGGCCGGCAGCGTCGACGCGCATGTTCATCGTGGCCTTGCGGCCGCAGTCGCAGATGGTCTTCATCTCGTCCATCTCGTCGGCCAGCGCCAGCAACACCGCCGATCCGGTGAAGAGTTCCCCCCGGAAGTCGGTCCGCAGCCCGTAGCAGATGACGGGCACGTGGCGCATGTGGGCGATCTCGTGCAGCGACCACACCTGATCCTGGGTCAGGAACTGCGCCTCGTCGACCAGGATGCAGGCAATGGCCGGCGACTGCGTGATCAGCGCGCGGAAGTCCGTCTGGGCGTTGAACACCTCCGCCACCCGCTGCGGTCCCAGCCGCGAGGTGATGAAGCCCTTCCCATACCGGTCGTCGACCCCCGCCGTGAAGAGACGCACCGCATGGCCGCGCTCCTCATAGTTGTGCGCCACCTGCAGCAACGCGGTGGATTTGCCGGCATTCATCGCGGCATAGCGGAAAAACAGTTTGGCCATGGTCCTGGGACGCCCGAAGCGCCGGGCAAGCGGGCGATTGTCGGCGCAAACGCCGCCGTTCGTCGGGTGACGCTTTCACCCCCGGGCAAGCGATGTAGCGGGCGGTCACATGCCCCACCTAATATGGATCGAGAGGGAATCGAGGCGCCGCCGGGACACGACCCCGCCGGCGCGACCAAGAGCGCCAAGCGAAGCGAGACCATGAGCAAAGACACCAGCACCGCCGTTCGGGAAGACGGCCTGCGCTACGCCTCCAAGCTGGGAGGGTCGCCGTTCCAGGGCAGCGGCCAGACCCGTTCCTGCTTCAAGTGCGGACGCCACCGTCCCCCGAGCAGCCTGCAGTCCAAGCGCATCCTGGGCCGGACCGAACTGGTCTGCAAGCCCGCCTGCGAACCGAAGACCTGATTCCCCCTCACGGCGGGCGCCATCAGGCAGGACGGGCGCCCACCGTCGATCGGCGCGAATTGCCACGCCCGCGCGGCTATGGGCACAATCCCCCTTTTTCCCGAAGGCCGGCCCCGCGCCGCTTGATGCATGTCCTCCAGCACCCCGCCGCAAGGCGAAGTGACCTCCCCCCAGTCCCCCCATCCGAAGGCCCCCGCCGCCGAAGCCGTTGATGCGACGCCGGCCGACGTGGCGCCGGACGCCGCTTCGCCCGAGGCTGGCGAGTCGCCGATCGTGGCGGACACGGCCCCCACGCCGGCCAGCGCGACCGCGAAGGCCGACGGCCGCGTCGACGTCCAGGCGGTCGCCGCGAAGCTGAAGGAACTGTTCCCGGCGCTGTTCGGTGGCGGCGCCAAGCCGCTGAAGCTGCGCGTCCAGGCCGATATCCAGGAGCGCGCGCCCGGGCAATTCACCAAGGCCCAGTTGTCGGCCTTCCTGCGCCGCTACACCGGCGGCACCGGCTACCTGATCGCGCTGACACGCGCCAAGACCCGCTTCGACCTGGACGGCCAGCCGGCGGGCGAACTCAGCGACGAGCACCGCAACGCCGCCCAGGAAGAGCTGACCCGCCGCAGAGGCATCACCGAGGCCCGCCGCGCCGAGGAAGACCGCGGCCGCCTGGAACGCGCCCAGCTGCTGCGCGACTTCTCCCGCACGACGCTGACACCGGCGAATTTCTGCGCGCTGAAGGGCCTGACACAGGAAGCGCTGGACGCCCAGCTCAAGCTGGCCCGGGAGGAAGAAGCGCAGCAACCGCCCCGGCCCGAGCGAAACGACCGCCCGCCGCGTGGCGGTGACCATCGCCGCGGCGGCCCGCGCGGCGAAGGCCGGCCCGGCGGTCCGGGCCAAGGTCCGCGTGGCGATCGTGGCGACCAGCCCCGCCGCGAAGGCGCCGGCCGCCCCAACGACGGGCGCAAACCTCAACGTCCGCCTCGCTGACGTCACGCTGACCCAATCCCCCTTGATGACGGCCACCTCGATCAATCCCGGTGGCGGCACCCGCGGTCGACGGCCCCTTTGCGAGGGATGCCGTCGGCCGCTTTCTGCTTGCTGGTGCGCCTGCGTCCGGCTCGTCGAGAACCGGTCTCCGTTGCTGATCCTCCAGGATCCCGGCGAGGCGGAGCAGGCCAAGGGCACGGCCGCGCTGCTGGCCCGCTGTCTCGGCCAAGCCGAGTTGCGCGTCGGCGAACGATTCGAAGCCCCAGCGTCGGTGGAGGGCTTGGTCCTGCTGTATCCCGAAACGCCGGGGAACGTCACGCTTGCGACGCCAGCGCCCTGGCTTGCCGGCCCTTCGTCATCGGCCCGCGCGGTGACGCTGATCGCGCTCGATGGCACCTGGCGCCGCAGCCGGCGCCTGCTCCATCTCAACCCCTGGTTGCAGACCTTGCCTCGTCTGGCGCTGGATGCGCCGCCACCGTCCCGTTACCGGATCCGCAAGGCGCAAGCGCCCCTGCAGCGGAGCACGCTCGAGGCCTGTGCCCTTGCTTTGGCCGCGATCGACGGCGACGAGGCGCGCTATGCGCCGCTCTGGGACGCGATGGATGATTTCGTCGCCTTGCAGCAGCGCTTGGCCGACGCCCCTCCCCCGCGTGGAGGAGGCGGCGCGCGGTAAGCTGCGGCGCCATGAACACCCCCCTCGAATCCACTGCCTCAGGTACTGAACCGCGCCTGACCTCGCTGTCGCATGGTGGCGGTTGCGGCTGCAAGATCGCGCCCGGCGTGCTGTCCGAGATCCTCAAGGGCACCAGCGCGCTGCCGGTGCCGAAGGAGCTGCTCGTCGGCATCGAGACAGCCGACGACGCCGCCGTCTACCGCCTCAACGACGAGCAGGCACTGATCGCGACCACCGACTTCTTCATGCCGATCGTCGACGACCCGCATGACTTCGGCCGCATCGCCGCCACCAATGCCATCAGCGACGTCTACGCCATGGGCGGCACCCCCATCATGGCGCTCGCGCTGGTCGGCATGCCGATCTCGGTGCTGAGCACCGGCACGATCGGACGAATCCTCGAGGGCGGCGCGTCGGTCTGCCGCGAGGCGGGAATCCCCATCGCCGGCGGCCACACGATCGATTCCGTCGAGCCGATCTACGGGCTGGTCGCGCTCGGCCTGGTCCACCCTTCCCGCATCAAGCGCAATGCCGACGCCAAGCCCGGCGACGTGTTGGTGCTGGGCAAGGCGCTGGGCGTGGGGGTGATGTCGGCGGCGTTGAAGAAGGGTCAGCTCGACGATGCGTCCTATCGACGGATGCTCGCGACGACCACCCAGCTCAACACACCGGGGCCGGCGCTGGCCGCGCTGGACGGCGTGCATGCGCTCACGGATGTCACTGGCTTCGGGCTGGCAGGCCACGCCTTGGAGATCGCGCGTGGATCGGCCTGCACCGTGGAGATCGATTGGTCCGCGGTGCCGCTGCTGGAGGGCGTCCGCGCGCTGGCGGGCGAGGGATTCGTGACCGGCGCCTCCGGAAGGAACTGGGCCGCCTATGGCTCGGAGGTGGCGCTCGGGAGCGGCCTGCCACTGGAGGCTCAGGCGCTCCTGAGCGATCCGCAGACCAGCGGCGGCTTGCTGGTGTCCTGTGCGCCGGAAAGCGCGGACCAGGTGCTCGCCATCTTCAAGCAGCATGGCTTCGATGCGGCGAGCGTCGTGGGCCGCGTGGTCGCGCGGACCGGCGGGGAGAAGCTCCGCATCGCTTGAAGGCGACGCGCCAAAAACAAAGGGCCCTCGCGAGAGGGCCCTTGTTCGATTGGTTGCGGGGGCCGGATTTGAACCGACGACCTTTGGGTTATGAGCCCAACGAGCTACCAGACTGCTCCACCCCGCGGCTGTGTTTTCCGCGTAGATCGACTTGTGAGCCGATCCTGCTTTTCGTCGATCGCATCGCACGCGGCCAAGGCACTTCGTGTCGATCCGATCAACAACGCCGTCAGATGACGGCGTTCGATGTTCTGGTTGCGGGGGCCGGATTTGAACCGACGACCTTTGGGTTATGAGCCCAACGAGCTACCAGACTGCTCCACCCCGCGATCGAAGAAAGAGAGTGTAGCACGGAATGGGTCACTGTCTCAACTTCCGGCGACCGTCTTCATGAGAATCAGAGACCGGCCGCTTGCAGCGATTGCAGGAAGCGGTCCGCGTCCTGGAAACCGATCACCCGCACGCCGGCTAGTTCATCGCCCTTCGGGTCGAAGAAGATCGTCCCGGGCGGTCCGAACAGCTTGAAGCGCTTGAGCAGCTCGCGATCCTCGGCGTTGTTGGCCGTCACGTCGGCCTTGAGCAGCAACGCGCCGCCCAGCTTCGCTTGCACGCGCGCGTCGGTGAACGTGAAGCGCTCCATCTCCTTGCAGGACACGCACCAGTCGGCATAGAAGTCCAGCATCACCGGCCGGCCCGCGGAGCGCAACGCCTGGTCGAGTTCCGCCACGCTCGAGATCTTGCGGAAGCCGATCGCCGGCGTTTCCGACGCCGCGGCGGCCACGCCCGCCTTGCCGGGTCCGACCACGCCGGCCAACGGCTTCAGCGTGTCGGTTCCGCCGGCGGCGACGCCGATGAACTGCGCCACGCCAAACACCATCGCCGCGACGGCGGCACTCTTGCGCAGCCACACTCGCGGCGTGTTCGCGTCGGTGCGCTGGAACAAGCCCAGCAGCGCCGCCAGCGCGATCAGCAGCGCTCCCCACAGCAGTTGCGCGATCACCGGCGTCAGCACGGGCTGAACGATCCACAACGCCACGGACAGGAGCAGCAGACCGAAGAAGTACTTGACGGTCTCCATCCAAGGTCCGGCGCGCGGCAGCAGCGTGCCGGCCGACAGCCCCAGCAACAACAGCGGCACGCTCATGCCCCAGGCGAGCGCGAACAGCGCCAGGCCGCCGACGGCCACGTTGCCGGTTTGGCTGATGTAGAGCAACGCGCCAGCGAGCGGCGCGGCCACGCACGGGCTGACGATCAGCGCGGAGAGCCCGCCCATCACGAACACGCTGACGAACTTGCCGGCCGGCAGACGTTGTGTTGCATCGGACACGCCGCCGGTGAAGCGGCTGGGCAACTGGATCTCATAGACCCCGAACATCGACAGCGAGAAGCCCACCAGGAGCAGCGCGAAAAGCGTCAGCACCCAGGGTTTCTGCAAGTAGGCCGCCAGGCCGCCCCCCGCCAGCCCCGCGGCCACGCCCAGCGCGGTGTACAGGAGCGCCATGCCCAGCGAATAGCTGAACGCCAGGAAGAAGCCCCGAGCCCGCGACGGCGCCTGGCCCTGCCCGACGATGATCGACGAGAGGATCGGCAACATCGGTAGCACGCACGGCGTCAACGACAGCAGCATGCCGGCGGCGAAGAAGCCGCCGATGATCAGCCACAGACGGCCTGACGCCAGGACCGCGTCCAGGGGCGAGCCTGTGGAGCTCGCCGCCGTCGTCGGCGCAGCGTCCGGAGCTTTCGAGACTGCAGCCTCCGCGGGCGTCGACGCGACCGCGTTCGCCAGGCCGAAGCCGCTCAGCGCATCGGGCGCGGCGCCTATCTTCACCTCGCCGTTTCCACCGAAGCCCTTGAGGCCAAGCGTCAATTGGCTCTTCATGGGCGGGTAGCACAGCCCCTTGTCCGCGCAGCCCTGCCCCGTCAGCACCAGCTTCAGCGGCGCCGCCTCGAGCGCCTCGACCGGCACCTTGATGCTCAGATGCTCGCGATAGGTCTCGACTTCCTTCTGGAAGGTCTCGTCGAACTTGCGCTTGGGCGCCGGCCAGGCGATATCGCCGAGCTTGCCGCCGGCAGGCTCCAACTTGAACTGGTCCCGGTACATGTAATAGCCCGGCGCGATCGTGAAGTTCACCTGGAACTCACGATCCCCGGTCAACTGCACGTCGACCTTGAAGGCCTGTTCGGGATCGAGAAAGTCGTCGGCGCGGGCGGGACCGGCCGTCATGCCCGCCGCCAGGGTCAACAGAAGGAACAGCGCGGGCAACAGACGTCGCATCAGGGCAGGAAGGGTCATGAACGCGGGACGCCTGCGGGCTCGTGGCCCGGATCGTCTGAGGATCGGAAAGGCGCGAAGCTTAGCGCCAAGCGGGCAGCATGACATTCGACAGGCACGATCCCCGGCCTCTCGTGCGCGTATCGCGGATACACAAGAAAAAAGGCCAGCATCGCTGCTGGCCTTTTCAATGCGCGGGGCGCGTCGCCGATTACTCGGCGGCTTCGCCTTCGGCCGCTTCCGGACGATCCACCAGCTCGACGTACGCCATCGGGGCGTTGTCGCCGACGCGGAAGCCCATCTTCAGGATGCGCGTGTAGCCGCCCGGACGGGTGGCGAAACGGGGGCCCAGCTCGTTGAACAGCTTGACGACGATGTCACGATCGCGCAGGCGGTTGAACGCCAGACGACGGTTCGCGAGCGTCGGCTCCTTGGCCAGGGTGATCAGCGGCTCGACGATGCGGCGCAGTTCCTTGGCCTTGGGCAGCGTGGTCTTGATCGCTTCGTGTTGCAGCAGCGAAACCGCCATGTTGCGGAACATCGCGGCGCGGTGTTCGCTGGTACGGTTCAGCTTGCGAAGGCCATTACGGTGGCGCATGGTGCTTTCCTTTCCTTCAGTTATTGCCGGCAGCCGGATCAGGTACTGCCGGGGGCACCGGGCGAGTCGTCAGACCCGCCCTCTTTCAAAAAATCAACGCTTGTCGAGACCTTGGGGCGGCCAGTTCTCGAGACGCGAGCCCAGGGTCAGGCCGCGCGAGGCGAGCACTTCCTTGATCTCGTTGAGCGACTTGCGACCCAGGTTCGGGGTCTTCAGCAACTCGGTCTCGGTACGCTGGATCAGGTCACCGATGTAGTAGATGTTCTCGGCCTTCAGGCAGTTGGCCGAGCGCACGGTCAGTTCGAGCTCGTCGACCGGACGCAGCAGGATCGGATCGAAGCTGCTGGAGCGGGCCGCCGGAGCCTGGTCGAAGACGTCGACCAGATCCGTGCCTTGCAGTTGGGCGAAGACGGCCATCTGCTCGACCAGGATCTTGGCCGAGGCGCGGATCGCTTCCTCGGGGCTGATCGCACCGTTGGTCTCGATCTCCATGACCAGCTTGTCCAGGTCGGTACGCTGCTCGACGCGGGCATTCTCGACGGCGTAGCTGACGCGCTTGACCGGGCTGAACGAGGCGTCCAGCACGATGCGGCCGATGGCCTTGGTCGGCTCGTCGCCGTAGCGGCGCATGTTGCCGGGCACGTAGCCGCGGCCCTTCTCGACCTTGATCTGCATGTCCAGCTTGCCGCCTTGCGACAGGTGGGCGATGACATGATCAGGGTTGATGATCTCGACGTCGTGCGGGGTCTGGATGTCGGCGGCGGTGACCGGGCCTTCGCCTTCCTTGCGCAGGACTAGGGTCACTTCTTCACGGTTGTGCAGGCGGAACACCACGCCCTTGAGGTTCAGCATGATGTGAACCACGTCTTCCTGCACGCCGTCGATGGCGGAGTACTCGTGCAGCACGCCCGCGATCGTCACCTCCGTCGGCGCATAACCCACCATCGAGGACAGCAGCACACGGCGCAGGGCGTTGCCCAGGGTGTGGCCATAGCCGCGTTCGAACGGCTCCAGGATCACCTTGGCGCGATGACCGCCCAGGGGCTCCACAGTGATGGATTTGGGTTTGAGCAGATTCGTTTGCATGAGGTCTTTCTTTCAATACCCTCGGTTCGTTACACCGATAAGGCTGAGGGACCAACCAGGCGCGCCCCACAACAGCTGACGGCGCCCGGACGAGGAAAAGCCGAGCAGGCCCTTGCAGGGCCGCTCGGCAGGCAAGAAAGAATTAACGCGAGTACAACTCAACGATCAGCGACTCGTTGATCTCGGCGCCGAACTCGTCGCGGTCCGGGGTCTTCTTGAAGATGCCTTCCATCTTGGTGGCATCGACCGCCACCCAGGCCGGCAGGCCGATGGACTCGGCCAGCTTCAGGCTGTCGACGATGCGCAGCTGCTTCTTGGCCTTTTCGCGGACGGCGACCACGTCACCGGCCTTCACCAGGTAAGACGCGATGTTCACGACCTGGCCGTTCACCGTGATGCTCTTGTGCGAGACCAGTTGGCGGGCTTCCGCGCGGGTCGAGCCAAAGCCCATGCGATAGACGACGTTGTCCAGACGCGATTCCAGCAGGACCAGCAGGTTCACGCCGGTCGAGCCCTTGCGGCGCTCGGCTTCAGCGAAGTAGCGGCGGAACTGACGCTCCAGCACGCCATACATGCGCTTGACCTTCTGCTTCTCGCGCAGCTGCAGACCGAAGTCAGAGGTACGCTGGCCCGAGGTGCGGCCGTGCTGGCCAGGCTTCGTGTCGAACTTGGCCTTGTCGCTGATGGCGCGGCGGGCGCTCTTCAGGAACAGGTCAGTGCCTTCACGGCGGGAGAGTTTGGCCTTCGGGCCGAGATAACGTGCCACTTTGCGTGTCCTTCATCAATCTGACGCGCGCACGGAGAGATCCATGCAGCGCGCGAGTCCGGCCAGTGTTTTTGTAGGCTCGGACGGTGGGCTTCAAGAAGTCGGTGACTTCAGCGAGGCCAGCGTTGCCACTGGCTTCCTTGGAGACAGCGTTTCCGCCTGTCTCAGCAAAACGGCCGGCTGGCACTCACGTGCCAGCCGGCTCGATCTGAACGAATCGGAGATTATCGCACTACGCGATCGCTCAGCGCAAACCGCTTAGATGCGGCGGCGCTTTTGCGGACGGCAGCCGTTGTGCGGCACCGGCGTCACGTCGGAGATCGAGTTGATGCGGATACCGAGCGCAGCCAGGGCGCGCACCGACGATTCGCGACCCGGGCCCGGGCCCTTGATCTTGACGTCCAGGTTCTTGATGCCTTGTTCCTGAGCAGCGCGGCCGGCCACTTCCGCGGCCACCTGGGCAGCGAAGGGGGTCGACTTGCGCGAGCCCTTGAAGCCCTGACCGCCCGACGAGGCCCAGGACAGCGCACCACCCTGACGATCGGTGATCGTGATGATGGTGTTGTTGAACGAAGCGTGAACGTGGGCGATACCGTCGGCAACGTTCTTGCGAACCTTCTTGCGAACGCGCTGGGCAGCCGAGTTATTGGGTGCTTTTGCCATGGTTAGCTTTCTTCAGATGCCGCGGATTACTTCTTGCCGGTCGCCGCCGACTTGCGCGGACCCTTGCGGGTACGGGCATTCGTGCGGGTACGCTGGCCGCGCACCGGCAGGCCACGACGATGGCGGAAGCCACGATAGCAACCCAGGTCCATCAGACGCTTGATGTTGATGGACATCTCGCGACGCAGGTCGCCTTCGATGGTCAGACGGCCGACTTCCTCACGGATCTTTTCCAGATCGGAGTCATTCAGGTCCTTGACCTTCTTGTCCAGCGGAATGCCGCAGCTATTGCAGATCTTCTGCGCGGTCGTACGGCCAATGCCGTAGATCGAGGTCAGACCGATCTCGGTGTGCTTGTGCGGCGGAATGTTGATACCAGCAATACGTGCCATGTGCGTCCTCTAATTCGCTTGCAGTCGTGAGGCCAATCAGCCCTGGCGCTGCTTGTGGCGGGGATCGGTACAGATCACACGCACCACGCCGTTACGGCGGATGATCTTGCAATTGCGGCACATCTTCTTGACGGATGCCGAAACTTTCATGGTCTGCTCCTTGACCTACTCTGTTCGCTCAATCAGCGTTGATCCGGGGGTTGCTAAGAAGCTCACTTCGCCCGGAACACGATGCGAGCACGACTCAAATCGTACGGTGTCAATTCAACGGTCACCTTGTCACCAGGAAGGATGCGGATGTAGTGCATCCGCATCTTCCCGGAAATGTGACCTAGAACGACATGACCGTTCTCCAGCTTGACTCGGAAGGTTGCATTTGGGAGGTTCTCGAGAATCTCACCCTGCATTTGAATGACGTCATCTTTCGCCATACCTTCGTGACCGACTGGATTGGGTCCAAATAATCTCTTCAGCCTTGCGCGTCAGTTGGCCTTGAAACTGGCCTTCTTCAGCAGCGACTCGTACTGCTGACTCATCACATAGGACTGGACCTGCGCCCAGAAGTCCATGGTGACCACCACGATGATCAACAGCGACGTGCCACCGAAATAGAACGGGACGTTGTACTTCAGCGTCAGGAACTCCGGCAGCAGACACACACCGGTGATGTACACCGCGCCTGCCAGCGTCAGCCGGGACAGGATCTTGTCGATATGCCGGGCCGTTTGATCGCCAGGACGAATCCCAGGGATGAACGCGCCGCTCTTCTTCAGGTTGTCTGCCGTCTCACGGCTGTTGAAAACCAACGCCGTATAGAAGAAGCAGAAAAACACGATCGCAGCCGAGTACAGCAGCACATAGATCGGCTGTCCCGGGCGCAACGCATCAGCGATGTCCTTGAGCCAGCGCATGCTGTCACCGGTCGCGAACCAACTGACCAGGGTGGTGGGCAGCAGAATGATCGACGACGCGAAGATCGGCGGAATCACGCCCGACATATTCAGCTTCAGCGGCAGATGCGAGCTCTGACCACCGTAGACCTTGTTCCCGACCTGCCGCTTGGCGTAGTTCACCAGGATCTTGCGCTGACCGCGTTCGACGAACACCACCAGATAGGTCACGCCGATGACGATCGCGATCACGACCAGGCAGGAGATCACGCTCATCGCACCGGTGCGAACCAGCTCGAGCAGTCCCCCGATGGCGCCCGGCAGACCCGCGGCGATACCGCCGAAGATCAGGATCGAGATCCCGTTGCCCAGACCACGCTCGGTGATCTGCTCACCCAGCCACATCAGGAACATCGTCCCGGCCACCAGGCTGGTCACCGCAGTGATGCGGAAACCGAAACCCGGGCTCAGCACCAGCCCCGGAGAACTCTCCAGCGCGAAAGCGATGCTCAGGCTCTGGAAAATCGCCAAGCCCAAGGTGCCATAGCGCGTGTACTGCGTGATCTTCCGGCGGCCAGCCTCGCCCTCCTTCTTCAGCGCTTCCAGACTCGGCACCACGTACGTCATGAGCTGCATGACGATCGAGGCCGAGATGTAGGGCATGATGCCCAGCGCGAAGACGGTGAAGCGCGACAACGCCCCGCCCGAGAACATGTTGAACAGGCTCAGGATCCCGCCCTGCTGACCCTTGAACAGCTGCTGAAGCTGCGTCGGATCAATACCTGGCACCGGGATATGAGCCCCGATGCGGTAAACGACCAGCGCGAGCACCAGGAACATCAGCCGACGACGCAGGTCGCCGAACTTTCCGCTCTTGGCCAACTGGGATGCGTTGCTTGCCACTGCTGCCTAGTCCTGTGCTTGGCTGATTAAGCGACGGAGCCGCCAGCGGCTTCGATGGCCGCCTTCGCGCCGGCCGTCACGCCCAGGCCCTTGACGCTCACCTTGCGGGTGATCTCGCCGGACTTGATGACCTTGACGGACTTCGCCAGCTCGGACACCAGGCCCACGGCCTTCAGCGTCAGCAGATCGATCTCGTCACCGGCCAGCTGGTTCAGTTCCGACAGCGTCACTTCCGCATTGAACGGACGGGCCAGCGACTTGAAACCACGCTTGGGCAGACGACGCTGCAGCGGCATCTGGCCGCCTTCGAAGCCGACCTTGTGGAAGCCACCGGCGCGCGACTTCTGACCCTTGTGGCCACGGCCGGCGGTCTTACCCAGACCGGAGCCGATGCCACGGCCCACGCGACGCTTGGCGTGCTTCGCACCAGCGGCAGGCTTGATGGTATTGAGTTGCATCTTGTGTTCCTCGTCGATGCCGTGCTTACAGCACCTGCACCAGGTAGGCGATCTTGTTGATCATGCCGCGCACCGCGGGCGTGTCTTCCAGGGTCTTCGTGCTGTTCAGCTTGCGAAGACCCAGGCCGACGACCGTCGCGCGATGGTCTGCACGGCAGCCGATCGGGCTGCGGACCAGCTTGACCGTGAGCGTTTTCTTTTCAGACATCTCGATCTCCTGGCGCTCAGTTGAAGATTTCTTCAACCGTCTTGCCGCGCTTGGCCGCCACTTGGGACGGTGTGGAGCAGCGCTTGAGCGCGTCCAGCGTGGCACGAACCATGTTGTAGGGGTTGGTCGAACCGTGGCTCTTGGTCACGATGTCGGTCACGCCCATCACTTCGAAGACAGCACGCATCGGACCGCCGGCGATCACGCCGGTACCAGCCGGTGCCGGCGCCATGATCACGTGCGCCGCGCCGTGCTCACCCACCACGTTGTGCTGGATGGTGCCGTTGCGCAGGGCCACCTTGATCATGTTGCGGCGGGCCGATTCCATCGCCTTTTGAACAGCGACCGGCACTTCCTTGGCCTTGCCCTTGCCCATGCCGATGCGGCCATCGCCGTCACCGACCACGGTCAGCGCAGCGAAGGACAGCGTGCGGCCGCCCTTCACAACCTTCGTGACGCGGTTGACCGCGATCATCTTTTCCTTCAGGCCGTCGTCGTTGCCTTCGGTCTGAGCGCGGGGTTGAAACTTTGCCATTTCCTAATCCTTTGAGCGTCAGAACTGCAGGCCGGCTTCACGCGCGGCTTCAGCCAGGGCCTTGACACGGCCGTGGTAGGCGAAGCCGGAACGGTCAAAAGCGACCTTCTCGACGCCAGCAGCCTTCGCCTTCTCGGCGATGCGCTTGCCGATCAGCGTCGCGGCGGCGACGTTGCCACCCTTGCCCGACAGCTGCGTACGCACTTCCTTCTCGGCGGTCGAAGCGGAAGCCAGCACGCGCTGACCGTCTTCGGAAATGACCGAGGCGTAGATGTGCAGGTTCGAGCGGAAGACCGTCAGACGGGCCACGCGCTGGAGAGCGATGCGAGCACGCGTTTGACGCGAACGACGCAGGCGTTGTTCCTTCTTGTTCAGCATGGCGCGGCTCCTTACTTCTTCTTGGTCTCTTTGAGGGAGACCTTTTCGTCGGCGTAACGGATGCCCTTGCCCTTGTAGGGCTCCGGCGGACGGATCGCACGCACTTCAGCGGCGAGCTGGCCGACGACCTGGCGATCCGCACCCTTGATCAGGATCTCGGTCTGGGTGGGGCATTCAACCTTGATGCCAGCCGGCATGTCCTTGACGACCGGATGCGAGAAACCGATCTGCAGGTTCAGCTTCTGGCCTTGGGCTTGGGCACGGAAGCCCACGCCAACCAGGTTCAGCTTCTTCTCGAAGCCCTTGCTGACACCGTTGACCATGTTGTTCAGCAGCGCGCGCATCGTGCCGCTCATCGCATCGGCTTCAGCCGATTCGCTGGTCGGGACGAAGGTCAGCTTGCCGCCTTCCGACTTGACCGTCACCAGGGGGTTCACGGCCACGAACAGGGTGCCTTGGGCGCCCTTGACGCTGATCTTGTCAGCAGCGATCGCGACATCCACGCCTTGCGGGACGACGACCGGCATTTTTCCAACGCGGGACATTGTCTGTCTCTCCTTGGCTTAGGCGACGTAGCAAAGCACTTCGCCGCCGACACCGGCTTGACGCGCTTTGCGGTCGGTCATCACACCCTTGGGCGTGGTGACGATCGCCACACCCAGGCCATTCATGACCTGAGGAATATCGTGGCGGCCCTTGTAGATGCGCAGGCCAGGACGGCTCACGCGCTCGATGCGCTCGATCACCGGACGGCCGGCGTAATACTTCAGCGCGATCTCGAGCTCCGGGCGGGCTGCATCGCCGCGCACCGCGAAGTCGTCGATATAGCCTTCATCCTTCAGGACCTTGGCGATCGCGACCTTCAGCTTGGACGAAGGCATCACGACGCTGGCCTTCTCAACGCTTTGGGCGTTGCGAATGCGGGTCAGCATATCGGCGATAGGATCACTCATGCTCATACGAAATCTCCTAAACCTGCCGATTACCAGCTGGCCTTGACGACACCAGGGATGTCGCCCTTGAAGGCCAGCTCACGAATCTTGTTACGAGCCAGGCCGAACTTGCGGAACGTGCCGCGCGGGCGGCCTGTCAGTTCGCAGCGATTGCGCTGGCGGGTCGGGTTGGCGTTCCGGGGCAGCTTTTGCAGCTCCAGGCGAGCCAGATAGCGCTCTTCGTCCGACTTCTTGCTGTCGTCGATGATGGCCTTCAGTTCCGCGTACTTCTTCGCGTACTTGGCGACCAGTTGGGCGCGCTTCAGCTCACGCTGCTTGATCGAGAGTTTTGCCACGGGTCACCTCAGTTCTTGAACGGGAACTTGAACGCAGCCAGCAGAGCCTTGGCTTCGTCGTCCGTCTTGGCCGTCGTCGTGATGCTGATGTTCAGACCACGCAGAGCATCCACCTTGTCGTATTCGATTTCGGGGAAGATGATCTGTTCCTTGACGCCGATGTTGTAGTTGCCACGGCCGTCGAACGAACGGCCGGAAATGCCGCGGAAGTCACGCACGCGCGGCAGGGCCACGGTGACGAAACGGTCCAGGAATTCATACATCGTGGCGCCGCGCAGGGTCACCATGCAGCCGATAGGCACGCCGTCACGGATCTTGAAGCCGGCGATCGCCTTCTTCGACTTCGTGACCACGGGCTTCTGACCAGCGATCTTGGTCAGATCGCCAACAGCGTGATCCATGACCTTCTTGTCCGCCACGGCCTCGCTCACGCCCATGTTCAGCGTGATCTTGGTGATGCGCGGCACTTCCATCACGGACTTGTAGCCGAACTTCTCGGTCAGACCGGGGACGACCTTCTCGCGATAGAACTCTTGCAAACGAGACATGTCTTACCCCTTAGGCCTTGATCTCTTCGCCGGTCGACTTGAACACGCGCACCCGCTTGCCGTTGTCGCCGAGCTTGATGCCCACGCGATCGGCCTTGCCGGAGGC
Source organism: Roseateles sp. Mitsp63 (assembly GCF_059491535.1). Lineage (NCBI taxonomy): Bacteria > Pseudomonadati > Pseudomonadota > Betaproteobacteria > Burkholderiales > Sphaerotilaceae > Roseateles > Roseateles sp. Mitsp63. The sequence goes on from NZ_CP168509.1 coordinate 6,125,172, forward strand.
GGCGTTGAAGATCGCCACGTTGGATTGATGGATGGGCATGGACTTGTCCACGATGCCGCCAGTCGTGCCCTTCATCGGGTTCGGCTTGACGTGCTTCTTGACGACGTTGATGCCCTCGACCAGGACGTGGTCCTCGTCAACGCGCTGCGTCACGGTGCCGCGCTTACCCTTGTCGCGGCCGGTCAGAACGATGACCTCGTCGCCTGTGCGAATCTTGTTCATGGCAATACCTTTGTCTGAGCGGGGCTTAGAGCACCTCAGGCGCCAGCGACACGATCTTCATGAAGCGCTCGGTACGCAGTTCACGCGTCACCGGGCCGAAGATGCGGGTGCCGATGGGCTCCAGCTTGGCGTTCAGCAGCACGGCGGCATTGCCGTCGAACTTGACCAGGGAGCCGTCTTGACGACGCACGCCCTTGGCGGTGCGCACGACAACCGCGCTGTAGACCTCGCCCTTCTTGACGCGGCCGCGCGGCGCAGCTTCCTTGATGCTGACCTTGATGATGTCGCCAATGTGGGCATAACGACGCTTGGAACCACCAAGCACCTTGATGCACATGACGGACTTGGCGCCAGTGTTGTCCGCGACGTCGAGTCGCGATTGCATTTGGATCATGTCTGTCCCCAACTTTTCCCGCTCAGGCAACTGCGACCATCGCAGCCATCCAGAGAGCGGTCAGTCTTGGGCCCGTAAGCCAAGCACTTGTCACCTTGCGGAGACCCGCGTCTGGCCTTCATGGGCAAGAAACCTAGAACCGAAGGCGGCTGCCTCGTGCGCTGGTCACGAAGCCCGTCGGGAGACGGAACCACCTTTCGGCGAAGCTGCGGATTATGCGCGAGGCACAAGCCGCCTGTCAACTGAAGGTTTTAGCCGTCAGAGCGCCTTCGCCTGCGCGAGCAGCGTCGCGGCGTCGCTCACTTCGAACTTGCCGGGCGCTTCGATGTTCAGGGTCATGACGACGCCATCCTTGACGAGCATCGAGTAGCGCTGCGAGCGAAGCCCCATGCCGCGAGCAATCAGATCCAGCGACAAGCCGGTCGCTTGCGTGAAGGCCGCGCTACCGTCCGCCATCATGCGCACCTTCCCCGCCGTCTTCTGATCCCGGCCCCACGCCCCCATCACGAACGCATCGTTCACCGAAATGCACCAGATCTCGTCCACACCCGCCGCCTTGAAAGCGTCTGCGTTCGCGACATAGCCCGGCACGTGCTGCGCCGAGCATGTGGGCGTGAATGCACCAGGCAGAGCAAAGATCGCCAGCGTCTTGCCCGCGGCCAGCTTTTCGATATCAAAGGTGTTGGGGCCGAGCGAGCAGCCATTGCCCTCCACCTCGATGAATTCCTGCAGATTGCCGGCCGGCAGCCGATCGCCTACTTTCAGCATGTCACGCTCCTGTTGTCGTTGAAGGTTGGCGGCAGAGTGTGCCGCGAAAAACGGAAAAAGGCCGGGCACCGGGAATTCCGATGCTCCAGCCTTTTGATGAGCAGCGAGATGACTCGCTGCGGTCGCACCACCGCTGCGGTGGCACTTCGATCAGACCAGTTGAGCCTTCTCGACCAGGCGGGTCACGACCCAGCTCTTGGTTTTCGACAGCGGACGGCCTTCGGCGATCTCGACGATGTCGCCCATCTTGTACTCGCCCTTTTCATCATGGGCGTGGTACTTGCGCGAACGAGCAACGATCTTGCCGTAGAGCTCGTGCTTGGCACGGCGCTCGACCAGCACGGTCACCGTCTTCGCGCGCTTGTCGCTGACGACACGACCGACCAGGGTGCGCGTGTTCTTCTCTTGAGCTTGCGTCATTTCGCGGCTCCCTTCTTCTCGGCCAGGATGGTCTTGGCGCGGGCGATGTCGCGACGCGTCTTGCCCAGCACCGAGGTGTTGGTCAATTGTTGCGTCGCCTTTTGCATGCGCAGACCGAAGTGAGCCTTCAGCAGGGAGACGACCTCCTTCTTGAGGGACGCTTCGTCCTTGGCGCGCAGTTCAGATGCTTTCATGGGGTGTTCTCCAATCAGGCGCCGAGCTGGCGGGTCACGAAGGTGCAACGCAGCGGCAGCTTCGCAGCGGCCAGCGTGAACGCTTCGCGCGCCAGAGCCTCAGGCACGCCGTTGATCTCGTAGAGCACCTTGCCGGGCTGGATCTCAGCCACGTAGTACTCCGGGTTGCCCTTACCGTTACCCATACGGACTTCGGCGGGCTTCTGCGAGATCGGCTTGTCCGGGAAGATGCGGATGAAGATCCGGCCACCGCGCTTGATGTGACGCGAAATGGCACGACGAGCCGCTTCGATCTGGCGAGCCGTGATACGGCCGCGCTCGGTGGCCTTCAGACCGAAGTCACCGAAAGCGACGGTCGCGCCGCGGGTCGCAACACCAGTGTTGCGGCCCTTTTGCTCCTTGCGATATTTGCGACGAGCGGGTTGCAGCATGTTGAGTTCTCCTTACGCCTGGCCGCCGTCAGCGGCGGGCTTGCGCACCACACGCTTCGCAGCAGGCTTGTCGCCGCCTTCGGCAGGCTTGTCGCCACGACCACGGCCACCCGGAGCGCCCGGACGGGCGTTGCGGCGCGGACGGCGGTCATCCTCGGCACCCGGGGGGGTGTTGATCACGGGCGCCTCGCCATTGGCCAGGCGGTCACCGCGATACACCCACACCTTGACGCCGATCACGCCGTAGGTGGTCTTGGCTTCGGAGAAGCCGTAATCGATGTCGGCCTTCAGGGTGTGCAGGGGCACACGACCTTCGCGATACCACTCGGTGCGAGCGATTTCGATGCCGTTCAGACGGCCGGCAGACATGATCTTGATGCCCTGGGCGCCGAGACGCATCGCGTTCTGCATCGCACGCTTCATCGCGCGGCGGAACATGATGCGCTTCTCGAGCTGCTGGGTGATCGAGTCGGCGATCAGCTGGGCATCGATCTCGGGCTTGCGCACTTCTTCGATGTTGACCGCGACGGGCACGCCCAGACGCTTGGCCAGTTCGGCCTTCAGGTTCTCGATGTCCTCGCCCTTCTTGCCGATCACCACGCCCGGACGGGCCGAGAAGATCGTGATGCGAGCGTTCTTGGCAGGACGCTCGATCAGGATGCGCGACACCGCGGCGTTCTTCAGCTTGGCCTTCAGGAAGTCGCGAACTTGCAGATCTTCGGCCAGCATGCTGGCGAAGTTCTGGTTGTTCGCGTACCAGCGCGACGCCCAGTTACGGGTGACGGGCAGGCGGAAGCCAGTCGGATGAATTTTCTGTCCCATAGTCTTCCTTCAGGCTCAGTTGCCGACGGTCACGTAGATGTGGCAGGTCGGCTTGCTGATGCGGTTGCCACGGCCCTTGGCGCGCGCCGAGAACCGCTTCAGCGTGGTGCCCTGCTCCACGTAGATCGAAGTGACCTTCAGCTCGTCAATGTCGGCACCGTCGTTGTGCTCAGCATTGGCGATCGCCGATTCCAGCGCCTTCTTGATGATCAGCGCGGCCTTCTTCTGGGTGAACTCCAGGATGTTCAGCGCTTGATCCACCTTCTTGCCGCGGATCAGGTCCGCCACGAGGCGGCCCTTATCAAACGACAGGCGGACGCCACGAACGATTGCTTTGGTTTCCATCGTCGTCATCCTTACTTCTTACCGGCCTTCTTGTCGGCCGGGTGGCCCTTGAAGGTGCGGGTCAGAGCGAATTCACCCAGCTTGTGACCGACCATCTGGTCCGACACATAGACCGGCACGTGCTGCTTGCCGTTGTGCACGGCGATCGTCAGACCGATGAACTCGGGCAGGATCGTCGAGCGACGCGACCAGGTCTTGATGGGCTTCTTGTCCTTGATGGCAACAGCCTTGTCGACTTTTGCCAGCAGGTGGTGATCCACAAAGGGACCCTTCTTGAGGGAACGAGCCATGTTGGTCTACCCCTTACTTCTTGCGACGCGAGACGATGAAAGTCTGCGTGCGCTTGTTGTTGCGAGTGCGGTAGCCCTTCGTCAGGGTGTTCCACGGCGACACAGGGGCCTGACCTTCACCCGTACGACCCTCACCACCACCGTGCGGGTGGTCGACCGGGTTCATGGCGGTACCACGCACGGTCGGGCGGATGCCCTTCCAGCGGATGGCGCCGGCCTTGCCGTACTGGCGCAGGCTGTGCTCTTCGTTGCTCACTTCACCGATGGTGGCGCGGCAATCGATGTGAACGCGACGAACTTCGCCCGAGCGCAGACGAATCTGCGCGTAGGAGCCGTCACGGGCCATCAGCACCACCGAGGTGCCAGCCGAACGGGCGATCTGGGCACCCTTGCTCGGCAGCAGCTCCACGCAGTGGATCGTCGAACCCACGGGGATGTTGCGGATGGGCAGCGTATTGCCGACCTTGATCGGGGCTTCCGCGCCGCTCAGGATCGAGGAACCCACTTCCAGGTTGCGCGGCGCAATGATGTAGCGACGCTCACCGTCGGCGTAGCACACCAGAGCGATGTGGGCCGTGCGGTTGGGGTCGTACTCGATGCGCTCAACCTTCGCCGGAATGCCGTCCTTGTTGCGACGGAAGTCCACCACGCGGTAGTGGTGCTTGTGACCACCGCCCTTGTGGCGCATCGTGATGTGACCGTTGTTGTTACGGCCAGACTTTTGCTTCTGCGGCTCGAGCAGCGAAGCCTCGGGAGCGCCCTTGTGGAGGTGCTTGTGCACCACCTTCACCACGCCACGACGGCCAGGCGAAGTCGGCTTGACTTTAACGACGGCCATTACGCAGCCTCCCCGGAGAAGTTGAGCTCCTGGCCGGCCTTCAGCGACACATACGCCTTCTTGACGTGGTCGCGACGGCCCACACGGCCACCGAAGCGCTTGGTCTTGCCCTTGACGTTGACGACGTTCACGGCTTCGACTTCGACCTTGAACATCTGTTCAACAGCGGCCTTGATCTCAAGCTTCGTCGCATCGCGCAAGACCTTGAACAGGACTTGGTTGTGCTTTTCGCCAGCCATCGTGGCCTTCTCGGACACGATCGGAGCGAGCAGCACCTTGGCCAGACGGCCTTCAGCAAACTTGGGCGCGCTCATGCCAGCATCTCCTTCAGTTGCTCGATGGCCGCCTTCGTCACCAGGATCTTCTTGTAGAAGACCAGCGACAGCGGATCGACGTAGCGCGGCTCGACGACCAGCACGTTCGGCAGGTTGCGCGACGCCAGCAGCAGGTTGTCATCGACCTGGTCGGAGATGACCATGACGTGATCCAGACCCATCGCCTTCAGCTTGGCAGCCAGCAGCTTCGTCTTCGGGGCGTCGACCGAGATCGAATCCACCACAGCCAGACGGCCTTCGCGAGCCAGTTGCGAGAGGATGGCGGCCATGCCGGCGCGATACATCTTCTTGTTCAGCTTGTGCGAGAAGTTCTCGTCAGGCTTGTTCGGGAAGATGCGACCGCCCCCGCGCCACAGCGGCGACGAGGTCATACCAGCACGCGCGTTGCCAGTGCCCTTCTGACGGAACGGCTTCTTCGTCGAGTGACGGACTTCAGCGCGGGTCAGCTGAGCGCGGGTACCTTGGCGGGCGTTGGCCTGGTAGGCCACGACCACCTGGTGCACCAGGGCTTCGTTGTAATCACGAGCGAAAAGGGTGTCGGGAGCGTCGACCTTCGACGTCGCCTGACCCTGCTCATTCAGGAGCTCGAGTTGCATCAGTTGGCTCCCTTCTTGACCTTGACCTTGACGGCCGGACGGATCACGACGAATCCTTCCTTCGCGCCAGGAACGGCACCACGAACCAGCACCAGCTGGCGAGCTTCGTCGATGCGGACGACATCCAGGTTCTGGACGGTCACGGTGACGTCGCCGAGGTGGCCCGACATCTTCTTGCCCGGAAACACGCGACCCGGATCCTGGGCCATCGAGATGGAGCCAGGAACGTTGTGCGAGCGGCTGTTACCGTGCGAGGCGCGCTGCGAACCGAAGTTGTGGCGCTTGATGGTGCCTGCGAAGCCCTTGCCGATCGAGGTGCCCTGCACGTCGACCAGTTGGCCGGCGGCGAACAGCGTCACGGGGACTTGAGCGCCGGCCTTGTATTCAGCGGCGACCGCGGCATCCACGCGGAATTCTTTGATGATTTCGCCGGCTTCGACGCCAGCCTTGGCGAGGTGACCCGCTTCAGGCCTGGTGACGCGGGACGCCTTGCGCGCGCCGTAGGTCACCTGGATGGCGCTGTAGCCGTCGGTATCTTCGGTCTTGACCTGGGTCACGCGGTTGTTGGACACGTCCAGCACGGTCACGGGGACGGTATCGCCGTCGACCGTGAACACACGCATCATGCCAACCTTGCGGCCCAGCAATCCGAGACGATTGCTAAGACTCATGGTTTTCTCCTGACCCCGAACGCGCCGACGGAGACACCGCCCCGCGCCTGAAGTCATTTCACACACCCGACATCGATTGGCCGGGCCGACAATCACCGCGCATTTGGGAGGCCAGGAGTAAAGGTCCCGACCGCCCCGCATCACGCGATGCAACGAACCGCACCAGGGAGTCCTGGCGCGGAAAAGCTGGCGAGTATAGCGCCAACCCTGACAAACCCGCAAGCGGAGCGATCCGCGAGCCAATGAAAAAGGCGACCCGAAGGTCGCCTTCAAGAGCGCGCCCGGATCGCTCCGGCGCCACCCGAGCTGCAATTACTGCAGCTTGATCTCGACGTCCACGCCGGCCGGCAGGTCCAGCTTCATCAGCGCGTCGACCGTCTTGTCGGTCGGATCGACGATGTCCATCAGACGCTGGTGGGTGCGGATTTCAAACTGGTCGCGCGACGTCTTGTTGACGTGCGGCGAACGCAGGATGTCGAAACGCTCCTTGCGCGTCGGCAGGGGCACCGGACCCTTGACGATCGCGCCGGTACGCTTGGCGGTGTCCACGATTTCCAGGGCCGATTGGTCGATCAGCTTGTAATCGAAGGCCTTCAGCCGGATGCGGATCTTTTGCTTGGTAGACATGACTTTTCCTTCAAAGAGCGACGCAACGCCTCAGGCGCCGCGGTGAGAGCAGTGACACCACCGGCCGGCGATGCCGCCACCCGACGAATCAGGCAGCGGCCTCGACGGTACCCGGTGGGTACCAGCAAAAGATTTACTCGATGATGGTGGCCACGACGCCCGAGCCGACGGTACGACCGCCTTCACGGATGGCGAAGCGCAGACCTTCTTCCATGGCGATCGGAGCGATCAGCTTCACGGTGATGCTGACGTTGTCGCCCGGCATGACCATTTCCTTGTCCTTCGGCAGCTCCACGGCACCGGTCACGTCCGTCGTGCGGAAGTAGAACTGGGGACGGTAGTTGTTGAAGAACGGGGTGTGGCGGCCGCCTTCTTCCTTGCTCAGCACGTAGATCTCAGCAGTGAAGTGCGTGTGCGGCTTGATCGTGCCCGGCTTGGCCAGCACCTGGCCGCGCTCGACGTCTTCACGCTTGGTGCCGCGCAGCAGGATGCCCACGTTGTCGCCAGCCTGACCTTGGTCCAGCAGCTTGCGGAACATTTCCACGCCCGTGACGGTGGTCTTCTGCAGATCGCGGATACCCACGATCTCGATTTCCTCGCCGACCTTGACGATGCCGCGCTCCACGCGACCCGTCACCACCGTGCCGCGGCCCGAGATCGAGAACACGTCTTCCACCGGCAGCAGGAACGCGCCGTCCACCGCGCGCTCAGGCGTGGGGATGTAGCTGTCCAGCGCGTCGGCCAGCGCCATGATCGCGCCTTCGCCCAGCTCGCCCTTGTCGCCTTCCAGCGCCAGCTTGGCCGAACCCTTGATGATCGGGGTGTCGTCGCCCGGGAAGTCGTACTTGCTCAGCAGCTCGCGGACTTCCATTTCCACCAGCTCCAGCAGCTCGGCGTCGTCCACCATGTCGCACTTGTTCAGGAAGACGATGATGTACTTCACGCCCACCTGACGCGCCAGCAGGATGTGCTCGCGGGTCTGGGGCATCGGGCCGTCAGCGGCCGAGCACACCAGGATCGCGCCGTCCATCTGCGCCGCGCCCGTGATCATGTTCTTCACGTAGTCGGCGTGCCCCGGGCAGTCCACGTGCGCGTAGTGACGGTTGGCCGTCTCGTACTCCACGTGCGCCGTGTTGATCGTGATGCCGCGCGCCTTTTCTTCAGGAGCCGCGTCGATCTGGTCGTAGGCCTTGGCTTCGCCGCCGAACTTGGAGGCCAGCACGGTCGCGATCGCGGCCGTCAGCGTCGTCTTGCCATGGTCAACGTGACCAATCGTGCCCACGTTCACGTGCGGCTTGGTACGTTCAAACTTACCCTTTGCCATTTCAATTCTCCAAAAAGAGCATTCGCCCGGTCTGTTGGTTTAGCGTTTCCGCAGCATCCTGATTCCCCGGCGACCGGCAACCGAGGGGACTTGCTGCGAAGACGATTCGATGATCGAGAAACAAATGAGCCGGCGCTCGAAAGCACCGGCTCAGGTCATCACTTCGCGCGAGCGGTGACGATCGCGTCGGCGACGTTCTTCGGAGCTTCGCTGTAGTGCTTGAACTCCATCGTGTACGTCGCGCGGCCTTGCGTGGCCGAACGCAGCGAGGTCGAGTAGCCGAACATTTCAGACAGAGGCACTTCCGCCTTGATGATCTTGCCACCGCCGACCATATCGTCCATGCCCTGCACCATGCCGCGGCGGCTGGACAGGTCGCCCATCACCGTACCAGCATAGTCTTCCGGCGTTTCGACTTCCACGGCCATCATCGGCTCGAGGATGACCGGGCTGGCGCGACGGCAGGCTTCCTTGAAGCCCATCGAGGCCGCCATCTTGAACGCGTTTTCGTTCGAGTCCACGTCGTGGTACGAACCGAAGGTCAGCGTGACCTTCACGTCCACGACCGGGTAGCCGGCCAGGACGCCGTTCGGCAGGCTGTCGACGACACCCTTCTCGACCGCGGGAATGAACTCGCGCGGCACCACGCCGCCCTTGATCGCGTCGACGAACTCGAAGCCCTTGCCGGCTTCCTGCGGCTCGACCGAGAACACGACGTGACCGTACTGGCCCTTGCCGCCGGACTGACGCACGAACTTGCCTTCGACGTCGGTCACCGACTTGCGGATCGTTTCGCGGTAGGCCACCTGCGGCTTGCCCACGTTGGCCTCGACGCCGAACTCGCGCTTCATGCGGTCGACGATGATTTCCAGGTGGAGCTCGCCCATGCCGGAAATGATGGTCTGGCCGGACTCTTCGTCGGTGCGCAGGCGGAAGGACGGATCTTCGGCAGCCAGACGGCCCAGCGCGATACCCATCTTTTCCTGGTCGGCCTTGGTCTTGGGCTCGACGGCCTGCGAGATCACCGGCTCGGGGAAGACCATGCGCTCCAGCGTGATGATGCTGTCGGGGTCGCACAGGGTTTCGCCCGTGGTGACGTCCTTCAGGCCCACGCAGGCGGCGATGTCACCCGCCAGGATTTCCTTGATTTCTTCACGCTGGTTGGCGTGCATCTGCAGGATCCGGCCGATGCGCTCCTTCTTGCCGCGGACCGGGTTGTAGACGGTCGCGCCCGACTGCAGCACGCCCGAGTACACCCGCACGAAGGTCAGCTGGCCGACATACGGGTCGGTCATCAGCTTGAAGGCCAGCGCGGAGAACTTTTCCTCGTCGGTACGCATGCGCGTGACCGGCTGGTCGTCTTCGTCCGTGCCCGCGACCGGCGGAATGTCCAGCGGCGACGGCAGGAAGTCGATGACGGCGTCCAGCATGCGCTGCACGCCCTTGTTCTTGAAGGCGGTGCCGCAGAGCATCGGCTGGATCTCGGTCGCGATGGTGCGCTTGCGGATCGCGAGCTTGATCTCTTCCTCGGTCAGGTCGCCCGTCTCGAGGTACTTGTTCATCAGCTCTTCGGTGGCCTCGGCGGCGGCCTCGACCATCTTCTCGCGCCATTCCTGGGCCACTTCGACCAGGTCGGCGGGGATGTCTTCGAAGGTGAACTTCATGCCCTGGGACGCTTCGTCCCAGATGATGGCCTTCATCTTGAAGAGGTCCACCACGCCCTTGAAGTCTTCTTCCGCGCCGATGGGGATGACCACGGGCACCGGGTTCGCCTTCAGGCGGGTCTTCATCTGGTCGACGACCTTGAAGAAGTTCGCGCCGGTCCGGTCCATCTTGTTGACGAACGCGAGACGGGGCACCTTGTACTTGTTGGCCTGGCGCCAGACGGTTTCCGACTGGGGCTGCACGCCACCCACGGCGCAATAGACCATGCAGGCGCCGTCCAGGACGCGCATGGAACGCTCCACCTCGATGGTGAAGTCCACGTGCCCCGGGGTGTCGATGATGTTGAAGCGATGCTCGGGGTAGGACATGTCCATGCCCTTCCAGAAGCAGGTCGTCGCGGCCGACGTGATCGTGATGCCGCGCTCTTGCTCCTGCTCCATCCAGTCCATCGTGGCGGCGCCGTCGTGCACTTCACCGATCTTGTGGTTCACACCGGTGTAGTACAGGATGCGTTCGGTCGTCGTGGTCTTACCGGCATCGATGTGCGCCGAGATACCGATGTTGCGGTAGCGCTCGATGGGGGTCTTGCGGGACATGGTGTCACTCCAAATGCATGGAGCCGCCATCGGGTCAGTAGTAACCCGAGGCGGCCAGAGAGGTCTTGATTAGAAGCGGAAGTGCGAGAACGCCTTGTTGGCGTCTGCCATGCGGTGGACTTCATCGCGCTTCTTCATCGCGCCACCACGGCCTTCCGAGGCCTCCAGCAGTTCGTTGGCCAGACGTTGGGCCATCGACTTCTCACCGCGCTTGCGCGCGCTTTCCTTCAACCAGCGCATGGCCAGAGCCAGACGGCGGACGGGGCGAACTTCCACGGGAACTTGGTAGTTCGCGCCGCCAACGCGACGGGACTTCACTTCGACCATGGGCTTCACGTTGTTGATCGCGATCATGAAGACCTCGAGCGGATCCTTGCCGGACTTCTGCTCGACCTGCTCCAGGGCGCCGTAAATGATGCGCTCTGCGACGGCCTTCTTGCCCGATTCCATGATGACGTTCATGAACTTGGACAGATCAACGCTACCGAACTTCGGGTCCGGCAGGATCTCGCGCTTGGGTACTTCGCGACGACGTGGCATGGGATTCTTCCTTCAATGCTTCAGTTGGTCAGGGCTCTCGCCCCGCCGCGGATCTCCACCGACATCTGGGGGGATCCACTTACTCGGCTGCCGGTGCACATGCACTCGGGCCGCAAAAATCGATGACCTCTCGGCCACCAAGACCGTTGGCTGATTAGGCCTTCTTCGGACGCTTCGCGCCGTACTTGGAACGCGACTGCTTGCGATCCTTGACGCCCTGCAGGTCCAGCGAACCGCGGACGATGTGATAACGCACACCCGGCAAGTCCTTGACACGGCCGCCGCGCACCAGCACGACGCTGTGCTCTTGCAGGTTGTGGCCTTCACCGCCGATGTACGAGATGACCTCGAAACCGTTGGTCAGGCGCACCTTGGCGACCTTGCGAAGTGCCGAGTTCGGCTTCTTCGGAGTGGTGGTGTACACGCGGGTGCAGACGCCACGACGTTGCGGGCACGACTGCATGGCCGGCGACTTGGATTTCGTCACCTCGGTCTCACGACCGTGGCGAACGAGCTGATTGATGGTTGGCATAAGTAACTTGTTCCCGTTTGAAGTCACAACCCCAGCCGGTCTCGGCCTTGCGGAACCGCGCGAGATCGAGGCGTTCCACAAGCGACAAAAGCGCAGCGCCTTGCGGCACCACGCTCGGATCAACCCCGCGTCCGGTTCGAAACCTGGACTCGGGACGCATCAAGACATGCTGGAGAGCCGGCGATTGTAGGCGAGTTCGATGAAAACGCACAAGGCGCTATGCTTCCGAACCCTATGAACGACGCTGATTCCCCCGCAATTGCGCAGCATTCCGGCAACGCTGACGCCCCCATCCCGCTCCTGATCCTGGACACGCAGGTCGTCATGGATTGGCTGGTGTTCGATGAGCCGAGCCTGTTGCCCCTCATCGCCGCGCTGGAGAGCAGGCGCCTGCATTGGATCGCCACGGAGGCGATGAAGGCGGAGCTCCTGCATGTCATCGGGAGAGGTGTCGCGGCCCGTTATTCCCCAGACACGTCGCGCATCCACGCGGCCTTCGAGCGTCATTGCCGCCTGGTGGATGCGCCGGCACTCGGGATCGCGCGACCGCGCTGCAGCGATCCCGACGATCAGAAGTTCATCGACCTTGGCCTCTCGTGCGCCGCCTTGCAGCCCACCTGGCTGATTTCACGCGACCGCGCCGTGCTGAAGGTGGGCAAGCGTGCCGCCAGGTTCGGGCTTCCCATCCTGTCCCCGTCCGCCTGGCTGAAGCTCAACGTCCCGAACGGCTGAGCGCCTTCCGCAAAGAAAAAGGCTGCCGCCCTTTCGGGACGGCAGCCTCGCGCTTGCCACCAGGCCGCAAGCGGCCTGGCCGAAGCCTGACTTACTCGGAGGTGCCGGCGTCGCTGGCCGCGTCGAGCGCGGACAGCTGCACGGCGGCCATCTCCTCGGCCTCCTGGATCGCGATGGAACGGCGCTCGGCGTCGTCCATCTCTTCCTTGGCGCGGCGGGCCTGGTGGAAGGCCATGCCGGTACCGGCCGGGATCAGACGACCCACGATCACGTTCTCCTTCAGACCGCGGAGTTCGTCGCGCTTGCCCATGATCGCGGCTTCGGTCAGCACGCGGGTCGTTTCCTGGAACGACGCCGCCGAGATGAACGAGTCCGTCGACAGCGAGGCCTTCGTGATGCCCAGCAGCACATCGGCGTGCGTGGCGGTCATCTTGCCCTCGCCGCGCAGGCGATCGTTGGTGTCCAGCAGCTCCGAACGCTCCACCTGCTCGCCGGCGATGTACGACGAATCGCCCGGGTTCGTGATCTGCACCCGACGCAGCATCTGGCGAACGATCACCTCGATGTGCTTGTCGTTGATCTTCACGCCCTGGAGTCGATACACGTCCTGGACCTCGTCGACGATGTAGCGGGCCAGTTCCTCGATGCCCAGCAGGCGCAGGATGTCCTGCGGATCCGCCGGACCGTCGACGACCAGTTCGCCGCGATTCACCACCTGGCCTTCGTGCACCAGGATGTTCTTCTCCTTGGGCACCAGCAGCTCGTGCTTGCGGCCTTCCGGATCGGTGATCTCGAGGCGGACCTTGCCCTTGGTCTCCTTGCCGAACGAGACCGTGCCGGTCTGTTCCGCCAGGAAGCCGGCGTCCTTCGGCGAACGGGCTTCGAAGAGCTCGGCCACACGCGGCAGACCGCCGGTAATGTCGCGGGTCTTCTGACCTTCCACCGGGATGCGGGCGAGGACTTCACCGGGCGCCAGGTCCTGGCCGTCACGGATCTGCACCAGCGAGCCGACCTGGAAGCCGATCGTCACCGAGTGATCGGTGCCGGGGATCTTCACTTCCTGGCCATTGGCGTCCAGCAGCTTGACCTGCGGGCGGACGACCTTGGCGGCGCCGCGACGCTTCGGGTCGATCACGACCAGCGTCGACAGACCCGTCACCTCGTCGACCTGCTTGGCCACGGTGACGCCTTCCTCGACGTTCTCGAACTTCGCCTGGCCGGCGAATTCCGTGATGATCGGGCGGGTCAGCGGGTCCCAGTTCGCCAGGATCGTGCCGGCCTTGATGGTCTGGTCGGCCTTGATGTTCAGCAGGGCACCGTACGGCACCTTGTGACGCTCGCGCTCGCGGCCGTGCGGGTCGGTGATGATGATTTCGCCGGAACGCGAGATCACCACCAGTTCGCCCTTGCCGTTCGTGACGTAGCGCATCGTGGCGTTGAAGCCGATGATGCCGTCCGACTTGGCTTCCACGCTCGAGGCCACCGCCGCACGCGACGCCGCGCCACCGATGTGGAAGGTCCGCATCGTCAGCTGCGTGCCCGGCTCGCCGATCGACTGCGCGGCGATCACGCCCACGGCCTCACCGGTGTTGACCATGCCGCCGCGACCCAGGTCACGGCCGTAGCACTTGGCGCACAGGCCGAAGCGCGTGCCGCAGGTCAGCGGCGTGCGGACCTTGACCTCGTCGACGCCGGCGGCTTCCAGCACGTCCAGCGTGTCCTCGTCGAGCATGTTGCCCGCGGTCAGCAGGACGGCCTGCGTTTCCGGGTGCATCACGTCGATCGCGGCCACGCGGCCCAGGATGCGGTCGCGCAGCGACTCGATCACCTCACCGCCTTCCACCAGGGCGCGCATGTTGATGCCGTTGTCGGTGCCGCAATCGGGCTCGGTCACGACCAGATCCTGCGTGACGTCCACCAGGCGGCGCGTCAGGTAGCCGGAGTTCGCGGTCTTCAGCGCCGTGTCCGCCAGGCCCTTCCGGGCGCCGTGGGTGGAGATGAAGTACTGCAGAACGTTCAGGCCTTCACGGAAGTTCGCCGTGATCGGCGTCTCGATGATGGAGCCGTCCGGCTTGGCCATCAGGCCGCGCATGCCGGCCAGCTGGCGGATCTGCGCCGCGGAACCCCGCGCGCCCGAGTCGGCCATCATGTAGATGGAGTTGAAGGACTCCTGCTCCACTTCCTTGCCGTTGCGGTCCAGGATCTTCTCCTTGGACAGCTGCGACATCATGACCTTGCCGACTTCGTCACCGGTCTTGCCCCAGATGTCGACGACCTTGTTGTAGCGCTCGCCGGCGGTCACCAGACCCGAGACGTACTGCTGCTCGATCTCCTTGACTTCCTTCTCGGCGCGGTCGATCAGCTCGGCCTTCTGCTTGGGCACCAGCATGTCGTCGATGGCGATCGAGATGCCGGCGCGCGTGGCCAGCTTGAAACCGGACTGCAGCAGCTTGTCCGCCAGCACCACGGTTTCCTTCAGGCCGCACTTGCGGAAGGACGTGTTGATCAGGCGCGAGATTTCCTTCTTCTTCAGCGCCTTGTTGATGTTGCTGAACGGCAGGCCCTTGGGCAGGATCTCCGACAGCAGCGCGCGGCCGACGGTCGTGTCCACGAGCTTGGTCTCGGGGATCCACTCGCCCGTGTCCTTGTGCTTCGCGTACTCGGTCAGGCGGACGCTGATCTTGGCGGTGATCTCCACCGCGCCGTTCTCCAGCGCGCGGATCATCTCGGGGATGTCCGAGAAGACCATGCCCTCGCCCTTGCCGTTGGTGCGCTCGCGGGTCGCGTAGTACAGCCCCAGCACCACGTCCTGCGACGGCACGATCGACGGCTCGCCCGAGGCCGGGAACAGCACGTTGTTCGAGGCCAGCATCAGCACGCGGGCTTCCATCTGCGCTTCGATCGACAGCGGCACGTGGACGGCCATCTGGTCACCGTCGAAGTCGGCGTTGAACGCCGCGCAGACCAGCGGATGCAGCTGGATCGCCTTGCCTTCGATCAGCACCGGCTCGAACGCCTGGATGCCCAGGCGGTGCAGCGTCGGCGCGCGGTTCAGCAGGACCGGGTGCTCCTTGATGACCTCTTCCAGGATGTCCCAGACGACCGGGGTGCCGCTCTCGACTTCCTTCTTCGCGGCCTTGATCGTGGTCGCGATGCCCATCGCTTCCAGGCGCGAGAAGATGAAGGGCTTGAACAGCTCCAGCGCCATCAGCTTGGGCAGGCCGCACTGATGCAGCTTGAGCGTCGGGCCCACGGTGATGACCGAACGGCCCGAGTAGTCGACGCGCTTGCCCAGCAGGTTCTGGCGGAAGCGGCCGCTCTTGCCCTTGATCATGTCGGCCAGCGACTTCAGGGCACGCTTGTTCGCGCCGGTCATCGCCTTGCCGCGGCGGCCGTTGTCCAGCAGCGAGTCGACGGCTTCCTGCAGCATGCGCTTTTCATTGCGCACGATGATTTCAGGGGCCTTCAGCTCGAGCAGACGGGCCAGGCGGTTGTTGCGGTTGATGACGCGACGGTAGAGGTCGTTCAGGTCGGAGGTCGCGAAGCGGCCGCCGTCCAGCGGCACCAGCGGACGCAGGTCCGGCGGCAGCACCGGCAGCACTTCCATGACCATCCAGTTCGGCTTGATGCCCGAACGCTTGAAGGCCTCCATCACCTTGAGGCGCTTGGAGTTCTTCTTGACCTTCAGCTCGGAGCCGGTCATGTCGTTGCGCAGGCGATCGATCTCGACGTCGAGATCCATCTCGGCCAGCAGCTTCTGGATGCCTTCGGCGCCCATCAGCGCGATGAACTCGTCACCGTACTCGGCGCGCTTGGCGTCGTAGTCGTCCTCGGACATGATGCTGAACTTCTTCAGCGGGGTCATGCCGGGGTCCACCACCACGTACGCCTCGAAGTACAGCACGCGCTCGATGTCGCGCAGCGTCATGTCGAGCACCAGGCCCAGGCGCGACGGCAGCGACTTCAGGAACCAGATGTGGGCGCAAGGCGCGGCCAGCTCGATGTGGCCCATGCGCTCGCGGCGCACCTTGGTCTGGGTCACTTCGACGCCGCACTTCTCGCAGATCACGCCGCGGTGCTTCAGGCGCTTGTACTTGCCGCACAGGCACTCGTAGTCCTTGATCGGGCCGAAGATCTTGGCGCAGAAGAGGCCATCGCGCTCCGGCTTGAACGTCCGGTAGTTGATGGTCTCGGGCTTCTTCACTTCACCGAACGACCACGAGCGGATCTTCTCGGGCGAGGCCAGCCCGATCTTGATCGCGTCGAAATGCTCGTCCGGCGTGAATTGCTTGAACAGGTCCAACAAACCCTTCATACGATTCTCCTGTTCCCTTTAGTTGCGCTCGAGCTCGATGTCGATGCCCAGCGAACGGATTTCCTTCACCAGCACATTGAACGACTCGGGCATGCCGGCTTCGATCGAATGCTCGCCCTTGACGATGGACTCGTACACCTTGGTGCGGCCGTTCACGTCGTCGGACTTCACCGTCAGCATTTCCTGCAGGATGTACGAGGCGCCGTAGGCTTCCAGCGCCCAGACTTCCATCTCACCGAAACGCTGGCCGCCGAACTGCGCCTTGCCGCCCAGCGGCTGCTGGGTGACGAGCGAGTACGGACCGGTCGAACGGGCGTGCATCTTGTCGTCCACCAGGTGATGCAGCTTCAGCACGTGCATGTAGCCGATGGTGGTCGGGCGCTCGAACTGCTCGCCGGTGCGGCCGTCATACAGGAAGGCCTGCGTGCGGCTGGGCGTGAGGCCCTTCTTCGCGGCGATGTCGTCCGGATAGGCCAGCTTCAGCATCGCGCGGATTTCCTGCTCCTTCGCGCCGTCGAAGACGGGGGTCGCGAAGGTCGCGCCATGCTGCAGGTTGCGGGCCATGCCCAGCACTTCCTCGTCGCTCAGTTGCGCCAGGTCCTCGGACTTGCCGCCGTTCTGGTTGAACAGCTGGTCCATGAAGTCGCGCAGCTCGGCCACGCGGGCTTCGCGCTGGAGCATGTCGCCGATGCGCTGGCCGATGCCCTTGCCGGCCCAGCCCAGGTGCACTTCCAGCACCTGGCCCACGTTCATCCGCGACGGGACGCCCAGCGGGTTCAGCACGATGTCGGCGGGCGTGCCGTCGGCCATGTAGGGCATGTCCTCGATCGGGGTGATCTTGGACACGACACCCTTGTTGCCGTGACGGCCGGCCATCTTGTCGCCAGGTTGCAGGCGGCGCTTGACGGCCAGGTACACCTTGACCATCTTCAGCACGCCGGCCGGCAGCTCGTCGCCCTGCGTCAGCTTCTTGCGCTTCTCGTCATAGGCGAGGTCGAAGCTGTGACGGGTCTGCTCCAGCGAGTTCTTGATCGACTCCAGCTGGTTGGCGATGTCATCCTCGGCGGGACGGACGTCGAACCAGTGGAACTTCTCGACCTCGGCCAGATAGTCCTTGGTGATGACGGTGCCCTTGGTGATCTTCTTCGGACCCCCATTGGCGACCTTGCCGGTCAGCAGCTTCTCGACGCGGTCGAACGCGTCGGCTTCCACGATGCGCAGCTGGTCGTTCAGGTCCAGGCGGAAGCGCTTCAGCTCGTCGTCGATGATCTGCTGGGCGCGCTTGTCGCGCTGGATGCCTTCACGGGTGAACACCTGCACGTCGATGACGGTGCCGTTGGTGCCCTGGTCCACGCGCAGCGACGTGTCCTTCACGTCCGAGGCCTTCTCGCCGAAGATCGCGCGCAGCAGCTTCTCTTCCGGCGTCAGCGTGGTCTCGCCCTTGGGCGTGACCTTGCCGACCAGCACGTCGCCCGGGTTCACCTCGGCACCGATGTACACGATGCCGGATTCGTCCAGACGAGCCAGTTGCTGTTCGCTCAGGTTCGGGATGTCGCGGGTGATTTCCTCGGAACCCAGCTTCGTGTCACGCGCCATGACCACCAGTTCCTCGATGTGGATCGAGGTGTAGCGGTCTTCGGCCACCACGCGTTCGGAGATCAGGATCGAGTCTTCGAAGTTGTAGCCGTTCCACGGCATGAACGCGACCAGCATGTTCTGGCCCAGCGCCAGTTCACCCAGGTCGGTCGAGGCGCCGTCGGCGATGATGTCTTCCGCGGCGACGCGGTCGCCCCGCTTGACGATCGGACGCTGATGGATGTTGGTGTTCTGGTTGCTACGCTGATACTTGATCAGGTTGTAGATGTCGACACCGACTTCACCGGCCACGGTCTCGTCATCGTTCACGCGGATCACGATGCGGTTCGTGTCGACGTAGTCGACCACGCCGCCGCGGCGCGCGGCCACCACCGTGCCCGAGTCCTTCGCGGCCACGCGCTCGACGCCCGTGCCCACGAAAGCCTTTTCCGGACGCAGGGTCGGAACGGCCTGACGCTGCATGTTGGCGCCCATCAGCGCGCGGTTCGCGTCGTCGTGCTCCAGGAACGGCACCAGCGAGGCCGCCACCGACACGATCTGCGTCGGCGCCACGTCCATGTACTGGATGCGCTCGGGCGAGGTCAGCACCGATTCGCCGTTCTCACGCGCGGAGACCAGCTCGTCGACCAGTTGACCGCTCTCGTTCAGCGACGCGTTCGCCTGGGCGATCACGTACTTGCCTTCCTCGATGGCCGACAGGTAGTCGATCTGGTTGGTGACCTTCGAGTCGACCACGCGGCGATACGGCGTCTCCAGGAAGCCGTACTCGTTCAGGCGCGCATACAGCGCCAGCGAGTTGATCAGACCGATGTTCGGGCCTTCCGGCGTTTCGATCGGGCAGACGCGGCCATAGTGGGTCGGGTGCACGTCGCGGACTTCGAAGCCGGCGCGCTCGCGGGTCAGACCGCCCGGGCCCAGGGCCGAGACACGACGCTTGTGCGTGATCTCGGACAGCGGGTTGGTCTGGTCCATGAACTGCGACAGCTGCGACGCACCGAAGAACTCCTTCAGCGCCGCGGAGATCGGCTTGGAGTTGATCAGGTCGTGCGGCATCAGGGCTTCGGTCTCGGCCTGGCCCAGACGCTCCTTGACGGCCTTCTCGATCCGGGCCAGACCCGAGCGGTACTGGTTCTCGGCCAGTTCGCCGACGCAACGCACCCGGCGGTTGCCCAGGTGGTCGATGTCATCGACCTCGCCGCGGCCATTGCGCAGTTCGACCAGGATCTTGACGACGTCCAGGATGTCCTCGTTCGACAGGGTCATCGCACCGGTCGGGATGTCGCGGCCCACGCGGGCGTTGAACTTCATCCGGCCGACGCGCGACAGGTCGTACGTGTCGTCGCTGTAGAACAGGCGGTTGAACAGCGCTTCGACGGCGTCTTCCGTCGGCGGCTCGCCGGGGCGCATCATGCGATAGATCGCCACGCGCGCGGCCAGCTGGTCGGCGGTCTCGTCCGAGGCCAGCGTCTGGCTGATGTACGCGCCTTCATCCAGTTCGTTCGTGAACAGGCACTGGATGTCCTTGATGCCGGCGCCGCGCAGCTTCTTCAGCAGCGAGTCGGTCAACTCGTCGTTGGCCTTCGCGATGATCTCGCCGGTGTCCGGGTCGACCATGTTCTTCGCCAGGACGCGGCCCAGCAGGAAGTCTTCCGGCACGGTCACGTGCTGCGTGCCGGACTGCTCCAGCTGGCGCACGTGGCGGGCGGTGATGCGCTTGTCCTTCTCGACCAGCACGTTGCCGCTCTTGTCGGTGATGTCGAAGCGCGCGACCTCCCCCTTCAGGCGTTCGGCCACGAACTCCATCTGGGCGCCCGAATCCATCAGGCGGAAATTGTCGAACACGAAGAAGTGCGCCAGGATCTGCCCGGGATTCAGGCCGATGGCCTTGAGCAGGATCGTGACCGGCATCTTGCGGCGGCGGTCGACGCGGAAGTACAGGATGTCCTTCGGGTCGAACTCGAAGTCCAGCCACGAGCCGCGATACGGAATGATGCGGGCCGAGAACAGCAGCTTGCCGGACGAGTGGGTCTTGCCCTTGTCGTGCTCGAAGAACACGCCGGGCGAGCGGTGCAGCTGCGACACGATGACACGCTCGGTGCCATTGATGATGAACGAGCCGTAGTCGGTCATGAGCGGCACTTCGCCCATGTAGACCTCTTGCTCCTTGATCTCCTTGACCGTCTTCGGCTGCGGGCTTTCCCGGTCGTAGATGATCATCTGCAGCTTCGCGCGCACGGCGGCGGCGAAGGTCAGGCCGCGCTGCTGGCATTCGCGCACGTCGAACGGCGGCTTGGCGATGTTGAATTCGAGGAACTTCATTTCCACGAACCCGTTGTGCGACACGATCGGGAACGTGGACAGGAATGCCGCTTGCAGGCCTTCCGGTTTGCGCTTCAGGGGAGCGACATCCTTCTGCAGGAAGTCGACATACGACTCCTTCTGCATCGTCAACAGGTACGGAACGTTGAGCACGCTCACGCGCTTGCCGAAGCTCTTGCGGATGCGCTTGCGCTCGGTGTAGCTGTAGGGGGTTGCTTGCGCCATAAAGACTCCGTGTCGAGCGCGCCCCTGGCCTGGAGGCGCGCTGCGTCGGCGACTGGCTGTTCGGGCGTTGCACCCGAAGCTTGGTGGTTGGCCACTACCAACCGCTGGCGGACAACCCCGATCACCGGGCGGCACGGAGGGCGTTGCACCCCACGCGTGACGCCGCGGCTGAACCGCGGTCCGACCAAACCGTTCTCTGCAGTCGGATCAGAGAACACTCGAAAGAACCGTGCATGATACAGCACGATGCTTTCGATTGCTCTTTGTCAACCGGAACCTGACGGGGACATACCCTGAAACGAGGAAAGGGGAGGCCCTGGCGGGCCACCCCTCTCGCGGTGCGAGACCGGATGAACAGGTCATCCGATCCCAACAAGGTCTTACTTGAGTTCGACCTTGGCGCCGGCTTCTTCCAGCTTCTTCTTGGCAGCTTCGGCGTCGGCCTTGGCGATGCCTTCCTTGACGGGCTTCGGAGCGCCGTCGACCAGGTCCTTGGCTTCCTTCAGGCCCAGGCCGGTGATTTCGCGAACGGCCTTGATGACCGAGACCTTGTTGGCGCCGGCGTCCGTCAGGACGACGTTGAACTCGGTCTTTTCTTCAGCGGCGGCAGCGCCACCAGCGGCAGCGCCGCCAGCGGCCGGAGCGGCCATCGAAGCGGCGGACACGCCGAACTTCTCTTCAATCGCCTTGACCAGGTCGTTCAGTTCCAGAACGGTCATGCTGTCCAGGGCAGCCAGGAAAGCGTCTTTGTCGAATGCCATGATAGGTTCCTAAATACAGAGAGATTTGATTGCGCGAATGCAGCGTCGATCAGGCCGCGGCAGGAGCTTCTTCGGCTGCGGCTTCGGCGCCGCCGCCCTTCTGCTGAGCCAGGGCAGCCAGCACGGCCGCGGTGCGTTGCACCGGCGACTTGAGCAGGCCGGCGATCTGCGACAGCAGGACTTCCTTGGTCGGGACAGCCGCCAGCGCTTTCACGCCGTTGACGTCCAGAGCCTTGCCGCCGTAGGCACCGCCCTTGATGACGAGCTTGTCGTTGGTCTTGGCAAAGTCGGCGAGGACTTTGGCAGCCGCGACAGCGTCTTCCGAAAAGCCGTAGATCAGCGGGCCGACCATGGCGTCCGTTGCAGCCTCGAACGAGGTGCCGGCGACGGCGCGACGGGCCAGGGTGTTCTTCAGCACGTGAAGATACACACCCTTGGCACGCGCATCGACGCGCAGCTTGTTCAGGGCTTCAACGGTGAGGCCACGGTACTCAGCCAGCGCCAGCGTCTGGGACTTGGCGGCTTGCGCTGCCACGTCGGACACGACGGCTGCTTTCTCGTTGCGATTGAGACTCAAGGTCTACTCCTCACATTTCGCCCTCGATGCGATGGATGACCATCGCGTCTCGGGCACCGGAATCAGCGACCTTCTGTCAGGAACCCATCGCGACGAATCGCGATTCGAATCCTTTCAGCGGGACCGCCATCTGCGCTGGCTGGAAGCCGGAGCCTCCGATTAAGCGAGCTCCCCGAACTGCGGGAACTCTCGCCAGCGGTCTTGGATGACCTGGCCGGGTTTCCCCGGCCAGCCCACCAATTCATCGGCGCACGCCAGACTCGCGTGACGCCTCAATTGAATGAAGCCTCAGGCGGCCGCTGCGGCGTTGATCGTGCCGACGTCCACGCGGGCGCCAACGCCCATCGTCGACGAGACAGCGATCTTGCGCAGGTAGATGCCCTTGCTCGAGGCCGGCTTGGCCTTGTTCAGGGCTTCAACCAGCGCGCGCAGGTTGCCTTCCAGCTTGTCGGTGTCGAACGAGCGACGGCCGATCGTGCCGTGGATGATGCCGGCCTTGTCGACGCGGAACTGGACTTGACCAGCCTTGGCGTTCTTGACGGCGGTGGCGACGTCCGGGGTCACGGTGCCGACCTTCGGGTTTGGCATCAGGCCGCGCGGGCCCAGGATCTGACCCAGGGTACCGACGATGCGCATCGTGTCCGGCGAGGCGATCACGACGTCGAAGGGCATGTCACCCGCCTTGACGCGCTCGGCCAGGTCTTCCATGCCGACGACGTCGGCGCCGGCGGCCTTGGCTTCTTCAGCCTTGGCGCCTTGTGCGAACACGGCGACGCGCTTGGTCTTGCCGATGCCGTTGGGCATCACGACGGCGCCGCGAACCACCTGGTCCGACTTCTTCGCGTCGACGCCCAGCTGGATCGACACGTCGATGGCTTCATCGAACTTGGCGGTCGCGCATTCCTTGACGAGGTTCAGCGCGTCGGTCAGCGCGTACAGCTTGGTCGACTCGACCTTGCCCTGCAGGGCTTGTTGACGCTTGGTCAGCTTGGCCATGTCAGACACCCTCCACGATGATGCCCATCGAACGGGCGGAGCCGGCGATGGTACGGACTGCGGCATCCATGTCGGCGGCCGTCAGGTCCTTCTGCTTGGTCTTGGCGATCTCTTCCAGCTGGGCGCGGGTCAGCTTGCCGACCTTGTCCAGATGGGGGCGCTGCGAGCCCTTGTCGATCTTGGCAGCCTTCTTCAGCAGCACGGTCGCCGGGGGCGACTTGATGATGAAGGTGAAGCTCTTGTCCGCGAAGGCGGTGATCACGACGGGCAGCTTGAGGCCCGGCTCATAGCTCTGCGTCTGGGCGTTGAACGCCTTACAGAATTCCATGATGTTCAGACCACGCTGACCCAGCGCGGGACCGACGGGAGGCGACGGGTTCGCCTTGCCGGCCGGGATTTGCAGCTTGATGTAGCCGACAATCTTCTTGGCCATGATTTCTCCTGATGGCAACGCGACGGCCACGCCGTGTCGCCTGAGTGCTAACGCAAGGGACTCGCCGGAATCGGCTTACCCTTGCTCCTCTTGCCCGCCTCTCGTTGCGGACTGGTCACGGCAGATTGCGCCGGCTTTCGCCGTCGAGCATCTGCGAGCTCTTGTACTTGCGCCGGAATGAGCAATGGCGGCCAGTAGCCGCCACGCCGATTCCGGACGATCAGACCTTCTCGACCTGGGCGAAGTCCAGCTCGACAGGCGTCGCGCGCCCGAAGATCGTCACCGACACGCGCAACTTCGACTTGTCGTAGTTGACTTCCTCGATGCTGCCGTTGAAGTCGGTGAACGGGCCTTCCTTGACCCGGACAATCTCGCCGACGATCCATTCGACCTTCGGCTTCGGCTTGTCCACGCCTTCCTGCATCTGGTTGACGATCTTCATCACCTCGGCTTCCGAAATCGGCGCCGGGCGGTTCTTCGCGCCACCGACGAAACCGGTGACCTTCGACGTGTGCTTGACCAGGTGCCAGCTGTCATCGTCCATGACCATCTCGACCAGGACATAGCCCGGGAAGAAACGGCGCTCGGTGACAGCCTTCTTGCCGTTCTTCAATTCGACGACTTCTTCGGTCGGCACCAGGATGCGACCGAACTTGTCCTGCATGCCCGCGCGGTCGATGCGCTCACGCAGGTTGCGCTCCACGGCCTTCTCCATGCCGGAGTAGGCGTGCACGACATACCAGCGCTTGGCCGGACCCGCGGGGGCGGTCGACTCGGTGGCAACGACGTTTTGATCTTCGCTCATCTCGGTCCCTATCCGTTGCCGCTCAGCGCTTCCAACCCAGGATCAGGTCGTACAGCGCCCATTCCAGTGTCTTGTCGGTCAGCCACAGGAACAGCGCCATCACGACGACGAACGCGAACACATACAGCGTCATCTGGCCGGCTTCCTTGCGGGTCGGCCAGACTACCTTGCCCACTTCCTTGATCGAATCCTGACCGTAGGCGATCAGCGACTTGCCGGATTCGGAGGTGAAGAACGCAGCCACCGCCGCTGCCAGCAACACGATCAGCGCGCCCCACTGGACCCACGGACCTTGCTTGCTCAGCACGTAGAACGCCACGATCGCCGCGACCAGCAGCAATACTGCGCCAGCCAGCTTGACCTTGTCGGCGCCCGTCGTGACGGTTTCGACTTGAGGATTGGACATTGAACTCACTTCCGTGCCGCGATTCTGCGTCGCGGCCATTGTTCGCTTGAAAACATATTCAGCGAACCCACCAGCAGCAAAGCCCGCCGAGATGACTCCCGCGGGCTTGCCTTGACCACCAGGACCAACGTTCGCTTATCGCTGATCGTTGGCAGGGGCAGAGGGTCTCGAACCCCCAACCTTCGGTTTTGGAGACCGACGCTCTGCCAATTGAGCTATGCCCCTGTGGCCTTTGACTTGAATTACTCGATGATCGTC